>CAYSFR010000090.1:0-1114 GCA_964430625.1 uncultured Solibacteraceae bacterium | reverse complement strand
GATTGAGATAGCGATCGAAGAGATAGGGATCAAGGGGAGTCAGAGTGGGGAGTGGGAGGAGATTGCGGCAGAGAGTCTGGCGTGCGTCATATACACGTCGGGGTCCAGTGGGCGGCCGAAGGGTGTGATGGTGACCCAGCAGGGGCTGGCGAACTATGTGGCCTGGAGCCGGGAGTTCTATGACGTGAAAGAGCTGTGTGGATCGGTGCTGCACACTTCACTGAGCGTGGATCTGACGGTCACTTCGATCTTTCCGGTGCTGGCGGCGGGAAAGGCCATCCGGATTGTCCAGGAGGCGTATAGCGGGGAGACGTTGAGCGCGGAGATGCCGGCCGGAGGATGGGGCTTGGTCAAGCTGACGCCGACGCATCTGGACCTGTTCGCGGCACGTCTGCGGCCGGAGCAGGTGAAGGAATTCGCGGAGTTGCTGGTGATTGGGGGCGAGGCGCTCAATTATGAGCAACTGGGTTACTGGCGCCAGCCTGGGTCGCCGCGGCTGGTGAACGAATACGGTCCGACAGAAACAGTGGTGGGATGCTGCGTGCATGAGGTGGGGGAGGCCGAAGACGGCTGGGCGGTGCCGATCGGCCGGCCGATCACGAACACGCGCACGTATGTGCTGGACGAAGATCTGGAACCGGTGCCGGCGGGAGTGCCGGGCCAGTTGTATGTGGGCGGATGGGGAGTGGCGCGAGGGTATGTGGATGAGCCGGGGGTGACAGCCACGGCGTTCCTGCCGGATCCGTTTTCCGGCGGAGGCCGGCGCATGTATGCCACCGGAGACCGGTGCCGGTGGCTGGCGACCGGCACGATGGAGTATCTGGGGCGAAGCGACGATCAGGTGAAGATCCGTGGCCACCGGGTGCAGTTGGGAGAGGTGGAAGCGGTTCTGGCGCGGCATCCATCGGTAGGCTCGGCAGCGGTGGTGCAGGGGCGCGGCCCGGAGCGCGCGCTCGTCGCCTTTGTAGTGCCGCTCGACCCGAAAGCCTTCCGCCTTGACCAGGTGCTGGATTACCTTCGGTTGCACCTGCCGCCGTACATGATCCCGCTCTGCAGCGTCGTTCCGGAACTTCCCCTGTCTCCCAGTGGAAAGATTGACCGCAATGCGCTCGCG
>CAYSFR010000089.1:0-1148 GCA_964430625.1 uncultured Solibacteraceae bacterium | reverse complement strand
GCCTCGGGCGGGGTGGCTCCGTGGCGCGGTTGGTTGCCCTGTCGAAGGGGTTGCCAGACTCTGGCTGGCGGGTGGTCCTGCCAGATTGGGTTCGAGTTGGCAAATCTCTGGGGCGCCTGAGGGCGGCCCGCTGGGAGTGTTGGTTGAATGGCCGGTAGGTGCGGCCGGGTGTTTCCGCCGTATTGGGTTCGAACCGGTAAATCCGCACCGCGCCGGGGGCGGGGTTGCTGCCGGAGTGCGATGGCGCGGATGGGCGCGTTGGCGGCGTCGGGCCGCCGATGATCAGGCCTCCGGGGCGGCGGCGGCTGATTGCTGCCGATCGAACGGGTCGTTTCGGGGACCCCGGAGCGGCAGGGCGGGGAGGCGGCCATCCAAAGTTTCGCACCCGTAAAGGTTATAGACCATTGCGCGGTCGTTGCGGCTGAGGAGTTCGCCGTCGAGCATCAACTTCTGCTGCGGGCGGACGTGGTCCGGGATCCGTTCGGCCTCCTCTTTAGTGAGATGGAGGCGGCGGTAGAGGCGCGTCGACTGGAGTTCGCGCAGCGTGGCGATGGACCGGTAGACGAGCATCTCGGCGGCGGCGCGGTAACGAGTGAGTTGGCGCAGTTCGGCCTCAGCTTCGGGGACGACGCCGGGAAAGTCCTCATACTTGTCGATGATCGCGCCGATGAGGTCGCGGATGCGTTGAATGCGGTTTGCGCCGTCGATGAACTGGTGGAAGGCCTCCTCTTCGAGGGCGCCGAAGGGTTTGCACTCGGCGCGGAGTTTGGCTTCGAATTCGGCGAAACTTGCGGCGTCGGCTTCGGGAATGTCGATGACGCCGAGGGTAAGGCCGTGTTTCGTGTTGTTGCGCGAGGAGCGGGCCTTGCCTTCCTCGGTCTTGGGGCCGGTGGAATGCTGGGCGTTGGCCTGGTTGGCGAGGATCTGGGCTGGGGTGGCCATGGCTATTTTTCCTTCCTTTGGGCAGTAGTGTTGGTGTTTACCCGGCGCGTGTTCCGGGCCGGGCGGGCGTTGGCGATCTCGGTCAACGGGGCCGCAAAAAAGAAAAACCCGGAGCGTGACTCCGGGTTTGGTGAGGCGGGGGCGAGGCCCTTTCTCTACTTCCATTATCCTAAATCCGGCAGTTGAACACGTTCAACAGAGCATCG
>CAYSFR010000088.1:0-1248 GCA_964430625.1 uncultured Solibacteraceae bacterium | reverse complement strand
ATCTGGCTCGCTCCCCTCTGTTCCAGGTGAAGTTCGTCCTGCAGAACGCCACGCACTCGAGATGGGCGTTCAAAAACGTGGAAGTGCACTCGATCGAGATCGACCGGGGTTCCAGCAAATTCGACTTGACGTTCCAGATGGTCCCGCACCAGGAGGGATTGCGCGGAGCGGTTGAGTATGACAGCGCGCTGTTTCGCCGCGAATCGATTGAGCGGCTAGTAAACGCATGGTGCGGGTTACTAGCGCAAATACGGCCGCAAGCCTCGGTCAATACCCTTCTGCGGGCTGGCGCTGAGGACAGGAACCGGACCGTTTTCGAATGGAATCCGGAGCGAATTGAGGAACCACCTCATGGCTTGCTTAAGGAAGTCGGTCTCCGTGTGGATGACGATCCCGACCGCATAGCGTTTATTGAACAGGGGCACAGCTTTAGCTATCGCACCTTGTGGGAGCGCTCCAAAGCTCTAGCTGGCCGCCTGCAAGAGCTTGGCGCCGGTCCAGAGGTGCGCATCGGTATTGCGGTGGAACGCGGCGTCGACCAGGTCCTGACAATGCTCGCGATCTGGCACTGCGGCGCTGCCTACGTCCCGCTCGATACGGCTCAACCAGAGCGAAGATTGCGTTGGCATGTAGAAGATTCGGGTGTCGTGCTACTCGTCGGACAAGGCCGGCGGCCAGGTTGGATTCCAGACGGCATTCCGTTCATCGAACCATGGGAGTCGGCTCCATACCACGACGCCACCTTCTGGGAGCCCGATCAACTTGCATACGTACTCTACACTTCAGGCTCTACCGGACAACCCAAGGCGGTTGCAGTGCGACACGGCGGCGTCGCAAGTTTTGCGCTGGCCATGCGAGACAAGTGCTCACCGACACGTGAGGATACGGTACTTGCACTAACCCCGATCTCATTTGATATTGCTTCTTTGGAGTTGTTGGCGCCCCTGGCCGTCGGCGCCAAAGTGATCGTTGCACCGTCGCACGCGGGACAGGACGGTGAGTTGGTGCGACGTCTTTGGACTGACGAGCAGGCCACTTGGATTCAGGCGACTCCTTCCTCCTGGCAAATCATCCTCCACGCCGGTGGACTAACAGGGGGACGACTGTTGAGTGGAGGAGAGGCCCTGAAATCCCACTTAGCCACACAACTTAGCCAGACGGGAACCGAGCTTTGGAACCTGTACGGGCCGACAGAGGCGACGGTATGGAGTACGGTGTGGAAGAGTACGAGGGGAGAGGAAAGGGGAG
>CAYSFR010000087.1:0-1296 GCA_964430625.1 uncultured Solibacteraceae bacterium | reverse complement strand
CACTAGTGTCCGGTTAAAAGTCGAATAGAATCAACTGCTTGGCGGAGTCAAGCAGTTCAGCCTCGCCGAGTGTATCTTGAAATGCCTGCAAAATGGGCATTTTTTCAAAACTGGTCAGGCTCAGCACCTGTAGAAATGTGTAGAGGGATGCATGGATGCCAAGGCGCTTCCGGACGATGGCCACGAGGACGTAGACGGCAATTGCGATCCAGATCTGGGTCTTCACGGCGTTCGGGCTGGTCCCGTAGAACGCCTTGATTCTGAGGTGCTGCTTGATCCACTTGAAGAAGAGTTCAACCTGCCAGCGGCACCGATAGATACTGGCGATTGTTAGTGGCGGCAACACGAAGTTGTTGGTCAGGAAGACGAGATGCTTTCCGGTCTGTTGGTCGTGATACCGGACCCGCCGCAGCGCCTCCGGATAGTGATGTGTGGAATGGGCCGTGTCGAGAACGACAGTTTGATCGCAGACGATTCCGGTCGCTCGGTCGACTGATCTGGAGTATCGCCGCCGGAGGCGAATGTGGCTCTTCGCGCGAATCACGAAGAACGCGCCCTCAACCGTGAACCGGTAGAGTCTGTCGAAGTCGAGGTACGCCCGATCCATCACGTAGAAGGCACCCGCCTCTGGAGCAATTTCGTCGAGAACATTCACTTCGTGCCGTTTTCCTTCGGAAATGTGTAGAGATGTGGGGATGTTGCCGCGAAGGTCCAGGAGAGTATGGACCTTGATGGCGGCCGAGTTCTGACGGAAGCGCGCCCACGGAAACAGGGACAGGCAGAGGTCGATCATCGTGGCGTCCAGCGCATAGAGCGCATGGTCGAGTTCCACGCCCAGCGGATCGTCGGCATGCAGAGGACGGGCAATTTGGATCAGCGCCTGGGCAAAGTCGGCAAAAATCCGCCAGTCTCGATTCTCGTTGGCATCGGCGAGAGTGGAACGAGCGACGGCGGCGCGCAGTCCCATGTGATATAGCTTTCCCCGCATCGAATGTAAGCACGTCTCGATGTCGCGGAGGCTTTCCCTGTAAGTCAGTTGAGCGAAGGCCATGGCCAGAAACTGATCCCAGCAAGAGAAGCGCTTCAGATACCGGTCGCCGCCATAGCGGGCGACACACCTCTGAAATTCCTTGTGCGGGGCATGCGCCATCAATTGTGAGAAAACGGTGCGGCCGACGTTCATCGCCCATTGTCCCCACCCGCCCAACTGCCTTGTTGTCGCTAATCGGCGCCGGACGCCGTTCAAATCGTTCCCGCGACAGAATCCGGCTATACCGTTGATTTCACACAGGTTGT
>CAYSFR010000086.1:0-1338 GCA_964430625.1 uncultured Solibacteraceae bacterium | reverse complement strand
GGAGCGCGGGATGGAAAGCCCGGCCATCGGCGAACAGTGGATGGAGGAGATCTGCGAGCGGGAAAACTGCAAGCAGGCATTGAAACGAGTGAAGGCCAACAAAGGGAGCCCGGGGGTGGACAGGATGACTGTCCAAGAGCTTCCGGAGTACCTGAGAGAACAGTGGCCGGCAATCCGGGAACAGTTGTTGAGTGGAACATATAAACCGCAACCGGTGAAACGGGTGGACATCCCAAAGCCGGACGGAGGGGTGCGGAAGCTTGGTATCCCGACGGTGTTGGATCGATTCATCCAGCAGGCGGTGATGCAGGTTCTGCAACGCAGATGGGACCGGACGTTTTCCGATCACAGCTACGGATTTCGTCCCGGGCGAAGCGCGCATCAGGCGGTGGAGAAGGCGCAGCAGTACATCGCCGAAGGCTACCGTTTTGTTGTGGATTTGGATCTAGAGAAGTTCTTCGACCGGGTCAATCACGACAGACTGATGGCGAAGCTCGCCGAGAGGGTCGGCGACAAAAGGTTATTGAAGCTGATCCGGGCGTTTCTGACGGCTGGGGTGATGGAGAATGGGCTGGTTGGTCCGGTGGATGAGGGCACGCCGCAAGGCGGGCCGTTGTCGCCCTTGCTGTCGAACATTGTGCTCGACGAATTGGACCAGGAGTTGGAGCAGCGCGGATTGCGGTTTGTGCGGTATGCGGATGACAGTAACATCTACGTTCGCAGCCGTCGAGCCGGGGAACGAGTGATGACAAGCATCACGCGGTTCTTGTCCAAGAGGCTCAAGCTCAAGGTGAACCAGCAGAAGAGTGCGGTGGCACGACCATGGGCGCGGAAGTTTCTGGGATTCAGTTTTACGAATCAGCAGCAGCCGAAACGGCGGATTGCGCCGAAGGCAGTCGAGCGGTTCAAAGAGCGGATCCGGGAGCTGACGAGCCGGACGCGAGGTGTAGGCATCGAACGGATGGCCGGAGATCTGACCCAGTACCTGCGGGGATGGCTCGGCTATTTCGGGAAATGCGAAACCACGCGGGTGCTGGAAAGCCTTGATAAATGGACCAGACGCAGGCTGCGGTCTGCGATCTGGAAGCAGTGGAAGAAGGGTACGGTCCGATTTGCGGAACTCCGCAAACGGGGCGTGGGCAAAGACTTGGCCGCACAAACGGCAGGTAGCGCTCATGGTCCGTGGCGGATCGCAGATTCACCCGGACTTCATATTGCACTGCCCAATGCCTACTTCGACTCGCTCGGGATTCCGCCATTGATCATTCGTTGATTGCTCAACCCGCCGAACCGCCGGATGCGGACCCGCATGTCCGGTGGTGTGGGAGGGGAGGAGTT
>CAYSFR010000085.1:0-1405 GCA_964430625.1 uncultured Solibacteraceae bacterium | reverse complement strand
GTGCTCGATCACGATCTTGTCCTCGTCCCCCGCGCTCAGGTCGCCGTCGTCGAAGCCCTGCTCCGTGAGCGCGGCCAAAGCTCAGCCGGCGAAGAGGAACGGCCCCTCTACGAACCCGACGAAGATGATGACGGCCAACCGAGCACAAAGGGCGCACCAGCGGCGCGCCAGGCCAAGGAGCGCGGGTCATGACGCTCGACCCCAAGACGCTGACAAGCCTGGGCGTTCACCTGCACGGCCGCCAAATTGGAACCATCACGCGTCTGGCCGGTGACCGGCAGATCTTCTCCTTCGATGAGAGCTACATCGACGACCCACAGCGCCCTACGTTGAGCCTGTCCTTCAAGGGCCGCTCCGGCGGCCTGGTCACGACGCCCCAGCAGATCCGCCAGCGCGTACCCGCCTTCTTCGCCAATCTGCTACCCGAAGGACATTTGCGCGCCTATCTGGCCGAGCAAGCTGGCGTCCATCCGCAGCGTGAGTTCTTCCTGCTGGCCGCCCTCGGAGCCGATCTTGCCGGCGCGGTCACCGTTGCGCCGTTCGATGCTGGCGGCAGGGATCCGAACGGCAAGCACCATGACGACAACAACACTCCTGTCGATGAGCAGCAAGACAAGCGGCGCGGTGTCCGCCGTTTGCGCTTTTCGCTGGCAGGCGTACAGCTGAAATTCTCGGCCATTCTAGAGGCGCGCGGCGGCTTTACCGTTCCGGCGGAAGGCATCGGCGGATCGTGGATCGTCAAGCTCCCGTCCCAGAGCTTCGACGCCGTCTCGGAAAACGAATTCGTGATGCTGGAACTAGCCCGCGCGATCGGCATCGACGTACCGCGCATTCAGCTCATTCCCGTCTCGGAGATTCAGGGACTGCCCTTCCCGGGTGCGGCCGTCCAAGGCAACGCCCTGGCGGTCGAGCGCTTTGACCGCGGGCCCGACGGTGGCCGTATTCATATGGAAGATTTTGCGCAAGTGTTCGGCCAATTCCCGGAGGACAAATACAAGGCCGTTAGCTACGCCAATATCGCCCGCGTCCTGTGGGCCGAGACCGGACAGCAGGGGGCCTACGAATTCATCCGGCGGCTGACTTTCTCCGTGCTGATCGGCAACGCCGACATGCACCTCAAGAACTGGTCGCTCCTCTATCCCAACACCCTCACGCCGGTGCTCTCGCCCGCCTACGACTTTGTCTCGACGCTTCCCTACATCCCCGGCGACAAGATGGCGCTGACGCTGGGTGGCGACCGTGACCTCGATCAAATCTCCCGCGACCAGATTCGTCGACTCACCGAGAAAGCAGCCATGCCCATGGACCCGGTGGTGCGGATTGTGCAGGAGACAGCCGAGGCCACCGTGGAAGCCTGGAAGGATTGCTCCCCCAAGGACCTGCTGCCCGCCACGATCCGGAGCGT
>CAYSFR010000084.1:0-1452 GCA_964430625.1 uncultured Solibacteraceae bacterium | reverse complement strand
GTAGCCCAATCGTTCGAGCCTGGCCGCCAGACGCCGGGCGGTCTTTTCCGGATTCAGCCGCTCGAAATAGTCGCCGCCGAGTTCCCGGTATGGCGTCATGTCGCGCAGAATGTGGAAGGCAATCACCACCAGCTTGTGGGCTACCGCCACGATCGCTTTCGCCCATCCTCGTCGTGCCTTGATGCGATGAAACAGGGCCCGCAGGTAACCCTCCTTCTTGTGGGAGATCGCCCATGCCGATTGAGTCAGGATCCTCCGCAAGTACCGGTTCCCCTTCTTCGGCTTGCCGCTCTTCTTCTTCCCTGCGCTTTCTTCCGTCCCCGGGCATAGCCCCGCCCAACTCGCGCAATGCTCCCCATCCGGAAACACGCTCATATCCACACCTAGTTCCGCCAACAGATTCCAGGCGACGATGTCATTCACCCCAGGGATCGTCGCCAGCAATGCCATCTGTGGCCGGTACGCCTCGGTGTGCTTCACGATTCGCACTTCCATCTGCAGTACCTGTTCGCTCAGGTAGTCGTAGTGCGCTAAATACATTCCCAGAAGGTCCCGGGTAAACTCACTGCACTCCGCTTTTACTGCTTCTTTTACCTGAGCTTCCTTCTTCCGCAGCCTCCCCTTTACCTTCCAACTCAACCGCTCCGCCGACTCTTCCCCAGCCACTAACGCCCGCAGAATCCGTTGCCCGCTCACCCCCATGATGTTGCTGGCTACCGATGACAGCTTGATCCCGCTCATCTCCAGCAGATCCCGAATTGCGTTGTGCACCTCGTTCTGCTGTTCCAGCAGCGATACCCGGTGCCGTGTCATGACCCGTAGTTGCCGGATCTCGGCTGGTGGCACATAACTCCCAAACAAACGCTCATCTTGCAGGAACTCTGCGATTCGCCGTGCATCCCGCTCATCGCTCTTCCGGCCCTGCAGCGCCTTCACCTGTCCAGGATTGGCCAGCAGCATGGCAAATCCTCCCGGCTCCAGAACATTCCAAACCGGGATCCAATAGACCCCGGTTGACTCCATCGCAATATGCGTTACACGCATTTGCTTCAGCCATACCCGCAGCCGAATCAACTCTCCTTGAAAAGTGCCGTAACGCTTCCGCGTCGCCGGTGCCTTACTCCCGTCGGGAGCCAATACGCATACCACTACCGTCTCTTTATGAACATCGATGCCGCAGCATCGCCGCCACGTCTCCATCGCTTCTCTCTTTCCGCCATCGGAGAGGGACGCTGGTAAGACTACTCCACTTTCCTTCACGGGCTTTCGGCGGTTTCCGCCTTCGCGCCAATTCCTTGTCCTTAAAACACGTCCCAACCAGGTTCACAAACGCACTCCGTCGTCGCAGAATGTTCACGGCTTACATCTCCAACGGCACATCCAGTTTCCCCTTTCCGGTTCCTTTTTCATACCCCCTTGTGCCGGATTTTACGCTCCTCGGAATCTTGGTTC
>CAYSFR010000083.1:0-1589 GCA_964430625.1 uncultured Solibacteraceae bacterium | reverse complement strand
CTTTCAATTACCCACAATTTGGCGAGCCGCGAGGAACCCGGCATGGAGATCGTTCAGCTTTCGGAAGCCGCGCCAGATAACAATGTTACCGGGCGGCGGGTCGTGTTTCCGTGCAAGATATCCGCCGAGCTTTGCAACTTTTCGCAAATAGTACTGCACGGTGAAGGATCGTGTCTCTGAGGGCCGGTCCTTGACAAAATGGTCGAGTAACTGTTGCTCAGTCTCCGTAAAGACAAGTGACGGCGGGGCGTCTTTGTTCTCTCGCTGATTCATCGTTAGCCAGAAGATTCGCCAGGCGATGATACAGAAGAACGCGAATAAGTTGCTCAGCCGATCCGCAGTTCGCAAGTGCGATTGTTCGGCGCGACACCCCGACTTGAGAATTTTGTGAAACACCTCGATCTTCCACCTCATGCCATATTTCTCAAGCAGGCGGACAGCCGTTGTCAGGTCGTCGACAGGCAGATCGGTGAGTAGCTTCCAGTCGATCCGTTCCCGATTGGCAGGTGGGTGGGGCTCATAGGCGTGAATTGCAGTCACCATCAATGTCGGATATTTCTTCTGCTTGCCTTCGGGCGGGTGCAGCAGCAATCGCTGGAATTTAATATCGATCACGGCCTCGGTTGGATTCCCGTCCTGGTCGGGGACCGTGAACCGGTGTTGCCCTTGCGGGCAGATTCTCTCCATTTGTTCGGAAAGGCAAAGACGCGTCGGACCGCTCCGGCGATCGACGCAGGTACGAACCAGGAAGTGCGTCTTCTGCTCTTGCGCCGCGCAAAACAGTTCGTAGATGTCGCTTTCCCGGTCACCGATATGCAGACACCGCTCCGGGCTCCCAAGCAGTTGAGTGGATGACCGCAGATTGTCGATCCACCGCACGCTCTCCTTCTCTTCAATCGGAATCCGTGTCGGATTTACATGGCGTTTCAATGCGTTGGTCCCCTTGAACTCTTTCCGGGTCCAAAACTTCGCCGCACACAGCCCAAGTGGCAGGCCGCTCTCGGTAATTGCCAGACTGGAATGTAAGAGGACGCCGCAGGTTGTTACATGAGGAGTAACGTAGGATCGGCCGGATCGCAGGCTTTTGATTATTCCCACCGGAGCGGGGTTATCGCGTTGCACGGAAAACTCGGTCGTATCATGTAACACGAAAATCATTCCGTCCTCGCCAGCGCTTCGCCCGGCCGTTGCCTGGAAGTGGCCGGCGAGAATCTCTTCTTCCGTCAACCGCGGGTTCGACAACAGACGGTACGCCGCCTTCGTATTCGCCCAGTCTTGGCAGGCATTCGGAATAGGTGCTCCTATGTGTTCGGCTAACTGCCGCACGAAGCGGCATGCTCGTCTTCGGATCCGCAGATCCCGGAAATGGCTATGGTTGAGTTCTTCTTCCACCCACTGTCCAGCAGCCACGGAGTGGCTGGCATGAACTGGGGCAGCCGGACCAGACAGCAACGGGGGAGGGGTTTGCTGTGTCATCCTGGCGAGATTCTATCTCATTGAATCTTCGACGTTAAGCGCCACCTTCGCCTGTGGCCTCCATTCACCCGGCGACTGTCCTCCACGGCTTCAGAATTGTGGGTAATCGAAAG
>CAYSFR010000082.1:0-1611 GCA_964430625.1 uncultured Solibacteraceae bacterium | reverse complement strand
CCCTCCGTGCCAACATAGGTGAGACAAACTCGGTTCGACTAATTAAAGAGCAGAGCGGGAAAGAGAACCGGAATGAACAAGCAGCAGACGAATGGATCGACCACGGCGTGGGGAGCCGCGGAACGGAGCGAAGGTGAGCGAAGCGAGGCAGAGCGTAGTGCAGCGGCTCCTCACGCCGGCGGGAAAAATCGGCCGAACCCGGAAGTGAGACCCCGAGCCCAACGGCGCAGCTTCACCGCGGCCTACAAACAGAGAATTCTCGCGGAAGCCGACGCCGCCAGCGGCAGTGGCACCATCGGTGCGCTGCTCCGCCGGGAAGGACTCTACTCCTCCCACCTCACGCACTGGCGCCAGGAACGCGACGCCGGCATCACGAATGGACTCACACCTCGCACTCGTGGCCCCAAGGCCCGCATTGACCCCTCGGCCAAAGAGGTGCAGTCTCTCCGTCGCCAGAATGAACGGCTGACCGAACAACTCCGAAAAGCCGAAATCATCATCGACGTCCAAAAAAAAGTGGCTATTCTCTTAGGGCTGACTTTGGCCCAACCGGACCCCAAGGACCTTGCCTGATGGCCGCCACCGCGGCGCTTGCCTTGCAGGTTGGCACCGCCCCGGCCTGCATCGCGCTCGGCGTCTCGCGAGCAACTTTCTACCGGAGTCTGGCACCGATGCACGGCCCCGCTCCAGCACGGCGCCGTCCAGCCCGGGCATTGGCCAGTATCGAACGGAAAGCCATTCTTGATCATCTGTACAGCCCTCGATTCCAGAACCAGGCGCCCATTGCCGTCTGCGCCGCGCTGCTTGATGAGGGCCAATACTACTGCTCGGCCCGAACCATGTACCGGCTACTGGAGGAGGCCGGCCAGACCAAAGAACGACGCAACCAACTCGTTCACCCTACCTACGAAAAACCAGAGCTGCTCGCCTCAGCGCCCAATCAGCTTTGGAGCTGGGACATCACCAAACTGCTCGGCCCGTCCAAGTGGACCTACTTCTATCTGTACGTGATCCTTGATGTTTACAGCCGATACGTCGTCGGCTGGATGATTGCCCATCGCGAGAGTGCTCAACTGGCCAAACAGCTATTTGCCGACACCTGTGCCAAACAGCGCATCGAGCCCGATTCGCTCACGGTCCACGCCGACCGCGGATCCTCGATGACGTCCAAATCCGTGGCTTTTCTGCTCAGCGACCTGGGTGTCACCAAATCGCACAGCCGCCCGCACGTCTCCAACGACAATCCCTATTCGGAGAGCCAGTTCCGGACCATGAAGTATCGGCCTGGCTTTCCGCAACGGTTCGGGTCCATTCAGGATGCCCGCGCTTTTGCCACCGACTTCTTTCGCTGGTACAACGAGGATCATCACCACTCCGGCATCAGCCTACTGACCCCGGCCGTGCTTCACCATGGGCTGGCGCCGATGGTCATCGAAAAGCGCCAAGCCGTTCTCGACGCTGCTTATCTCGTTCACCCGGAACGGTTCGTTAAGCATCCGCCCAAATCCCCGCCTGCCCCAGCGCACGCCTGGATTAATAAGCCAACAACATCAAACGACGATACTCAGTAAACTCCTTGACCGACTGTCTCAAAGTCGTTGACACGCGCCG
>CAYSFR010000081.1:0-1939 GCA_964430625.1 uncultured Solibacteraceae bacterium | reverse complement strand
CGGAGGATAGGGCAACGCAGGGAAGCGAGTGCGCCGGGATAAACCGGCATGTTGTAGGGGATGAAAGAGCCCTACGGGAAAGGAGCAGCGACTCTATTCCGACCTCGAGTCTTGCGTGGTGCGTCGTGAGGCGCACGGCGAAGCGTAGACAGAGGCATCGGTGGGCCGGGCGATTGAGCCCCGATAACTGACGAACCGTGTGCCGACCTTGTTTGCTTAATGGGAAGGCAATATCTGCGGCGGCGACAAAATCGCGAGCCAAAGCGGGACACGGCGTGGTCGAAGACCCTGGCACGTCGAGAAACAGCATGCACGAGAACCGGGAGGCCTCCAAAGCGTCTGTCGACCAGACAGACCGGTCCGCGAAGGCGCAAAGCCGCAATGCGGACGTGTACGCAATGGAGGAGTCTGACTGCCGCGTAGTACCTGTGAAGCAGCCGAACAAAGAAGGGAAACCTTCGGCGGAGGCAGTGGAGGGAAGGCGGCAGCCCAAGGAGAACGACGCGCAATCCAGCATCCAACCGACACAGAGCGGGGAACGGGTGTCCCAAGGATTGGGCGGCGTGCGCCGAGTGGCGCGGGAAAGGAAACAAGAGCGGTTCACAGCTCTGCTGCATCATGTGACGGTAAATCTATTGCGGGAGAGTTTTGACGCATTGAAGAAGAATGCGGCTCCCGGGGTAGACGGCGTGACATGGCTCGATTATGAGACGGGGTTGGCGGATCGGCTCGCCGATCTGCACAGCCGCGTACATCGTGGCGGATACCGTGCGCAACCCTCGCGAAGAGTGTACATTCCAAAGGCTGACGGGCGGCAACGCCCGTTGGGCATCGCGGCGCTGGAGGACAAGATTGTTCAAGAGGCTGTTGTGACCGTGCTCAATGAGATCTACGAGACGGACTTTAGGGGCTTTTCGTATGGGTTCAGGCCGGAACGCAACGCGCATATGGCGCTTGACGCACTGAATGCGGGTCTGCAAAAGAAGCGAGTGAACTGGATTCTCGATGCCGATATCAAGGGCTTCTTCGACCACGTCAGTCACGAGTGGCTGCTGAAGTTCATTGGCCATCGAGTCGCTGACGACCGAATGCTGCGGCTGATCCAGAAATGGCTGAAGGCGGGCGTTTCGGAAGAAGGCGAATGGTCGGAAACGACGGTGGGTACTCCGCAAGGAGCAGTAGTTTCACCGCTGCTGGCTAACGTGTATCTGCACTATGTTTTCGATCTGTGGGCCAAGGTATGGCGCGAGAAAGTGGCGCAAGGGGACGTGATCATCGTCCGCTACGCGGACGATCTGGTCGCCGGTTTCCAGCATCAAGCCGATGCCGTACGTTTCCTGCGAGACTTCCAGGAACGTCTGGCGAAGTTTGGGCTGGAAGTCCATCCAGAGAAGACACGGCTGATCGCCTTTGGGCGCTTTGCAGCGTCTGAGTGCCGGAAGCGCGGAAAGGGGAAGCCGGAAACGTTCGCGTTCCTCGGGTTCACGCACTACTGTGGCAGGAACTCGAAAGGCCACTTCGTGGTCTGGCGGCGAACAGTGGCCAAGCGGATGAGGGCAAAACTCCACGCCATAAAGCAGGAGTTGCGCCGGAAGATGCATGAGCCAGTGGCGCAGGTTGGGGCGTGGCTGAAACGGGTGGTGGACGGGTATTTCCGTTATCACGCCGTGCCGGGCAACCTTTCCATGCTTTCGTGTTTTCGAGAACGGATCTGTCGTTACTGGCGGCATGTACTGCGCCGTCGGAGTCAGCGGCGGAAACCCGACTGGGAACAACTGCGGCCGATCTTTGATCGATGGATCCCTCGCCCACGCACTCTACATCCATATCCTGATGTTCGCTTCGACGCTCGAATCCAAGGGAGGAGCCGTATGCGGTAATTCCGCTCGTACGGATCTGTGCGGGGGGTGGTCAGTGATGGTCATCCCTACCGCAAACC
>CAYSFR010000080.1:0-2529 GCA_964430625.1 uncultured Solibacteraceae bacterium | reverse complement strand
CTTCTTTGTTTTCAAACGAACTGTCGCCGACATTCAGCTAATTTGGACAGCCGTGATTACCGACCCAATCTCACCGTTCACGCCACGGCGCCCGGAATTAATCTCAACTTCATGAGAACTCTCGAGGAATCCCCCTTAACTTCGTCCCTCGTCAGTAGCGATTCGGATATGACGGTGCTGACAACCGTTACAGTAATACTCGCTAGCTTTAGGATTCAAGATCAGTACTTCCGCTTAGACATTGCAGCAGAAATTGACGCGCTTGAGGCGTTGGTCGCTGGAGCAGCGCCTTAGACTAACACGTAATGGATTTGCCTACTTGAACAGGCACCCTCGCCTTCCCTGTCCCATGATTGGAGACCGGCACGAACAGTGTTTCGAATCGTGCGAAACCTCGAACCGTAGAGCGGATTCCCTCCGTCCCAGCCAGTCGGTTTTCCGTTACTCTGAACACTGCCAGTTGCCAGCGCCTGAAAAGCTTGACCAACGTCACTCCCACTCTGAAACTGGTCAGCGAGGATGAAACCAGCCGACGGTCGGTTCGTCGCTATGCCATCTGCCGAGGTAAGGTTTGCATAAGCAATTGGCGAGAAAAGTGCGGAAATCGCCGGATCAGCAAACGAGCCGAAACACGCCCAGCCAGAAACGGCATTTGACGAGCAGTTGGCCTGATTCACCCAATTAGTGCCGACCCTCTGGTTGAAGAAATTGGAGTTGTTCGTGGAAATACCATTTCGTCCATACCAGGTCTCGACGTTGGCCCAAGTTATCAGCATCAATGCATCGAGATTGCCTCCGAATACTTGGTTCGCCTTATTCGCTGCGGATGTGGCGGCGGCATAATTGTCGACCAAAAACTCTAAATGCACTCAAATCGCGACAGACGCTTCGGGACCAGTGCCAACGCCGCGACGCTATTCGAATCGAGCAAATCGTAGTTGTATCTCCTCTATTTTGCCAGTTGTGTTCAGGCGAATATTCGCAATTCCAATCGGCGCGCCATCTGAAAACAGAGTAACTACAAATATTCCGGGCAGTTCCAAGACACTCACCTCGGCCTTACAATCGTTTCCGACCGCTACGACCCTGTCGGTAACCTCGGAATTCGCCCGAATCACGCTTAGCCATTGAATCCGATGCGACAGCTCGCAAAATTCACGCGGAACTATCAATCGTTTGATCGACCTTGCCGACGGCGGCGGATAGTGAATTCGACTAAAATCTTCTTTTATCACGAACACCTGCGAGGCGTAGCTTACTTTCACTCTCCGCCGAATGTTCTTTACCGACGCATCCAGTGAGATGTCCAACTCTAAATCGTCCCCGAGCCCTACTGGAAACCGTTGAGTAACCTGGAGTGACTCAGACCGAAATACAATAGCACCTTTGGCAGATTTAACCTCGATCGAGAAAGGAATGAGTGATCCGGTTCCGTTGGGTACGACTACGGAAGCCACCGTCTTCGGTTGAACTCCTAATCCACCGATGCAAGAAACGGTTAAAAGCCCGCAAATACTCCAAGCCGCGATTATTCTCAGCTTAACTGTAGCGCACGCATTTGTCAAAAACATAGCCGTGTGAGAGCGGCCGAAATCGCTCCGGTTCCTAGTCGCTGGTACTCTTCTGATGTGTAGTGTTCAGATAGTTTATTCAGAAGATAAGGATCGTTTATAGTTCGGCCAGGGGAATCAAATTTGTGCAAGACTTCGTGTAGAAGCGTAGCCATCCCAAAATTTGACAACCCGCCCGAGAGACTAACAATGGACTGTCCTTGCAACAAGTTCCCAAAATCAACGTTTTGGAAGGAGGAAGGATCCACATAAAGAGCATACCCAGTCGCAGAGGAGAGTGCGGTCGCAGGATATTGTCCCGTAAATACATCTTGAACCGTTCGCACTCCATCTGGAGCATTCCCAAACTCTCTAATGCTCCATGCAACAGGCGACGTCGTCCCGTCGTAAACAAAGCCTGCTGTCATACGAGCCGCCTCTTGGATTTCCGAAGTTGATCGACCCGTTAGGTCGGAAAGAACACCGGCACATTTGGACAAATTGGCCGTGGATAACTGGCGGAGGCCCTGACGGGCAGCCTGCAAACCTCCCGGACTGTCATAGTAGACATCCCACTGCTCTTGAATTTCCACGACCAATCGCTGGGCCTCGCTGCTCGATATACCTGAAGCGCCTCGATCATATTCTCCAATGTATCGGCCATCGTCTCCAAGACAGGTAATGTGTCCCTTCCAACCTGGCTCGGATGAATCGTTCCACCACCCGCCAACCCAACAATTCATCAAGCCGCTCGGATCATTAGCGTTCACCGGATCCCCTCCCGCGTAAGCGTATCTGCCCCAGGATGCAGGGTTAGAAGCCCCTCCACTCGCCTCATAAGGATCCGAACTCAAAAACCGCCCCGACAAACCCGCAAAATACCGCTGATCCGCATAATCCAACCCCGTCGTCTGGTCCCGCAGGTACGTCCCAAACTTCCCCACATTCCCCGCGCTCGCCGTCCCCATCTCATCCCCAT
>CAYSFR010000079.1:0-2650 GCA_964430625.1 uncultured Solibacteraceae bacterium | reverse complement strand
GCAGCCTTCGGCGCCATCGAGCAGTGGGAGTTCCTGAACCCAACGGGGATGGACCACCCAATGCACATTCACACGAATCCATTTCAAGTGCTGGATTCAACGGGAACGCCGGTCCCGGCCTGGAAAGACACGGTGCTCGTGAGGAGCGGGTCGCGGCTCGCGGTGCGAACGGCCTTTCGCGAACACTTAGGCCTGCGGATGTTCCATTGCCATATTCTCGACCATGAGGACCTGGGCATGATGGGGACGATTGATGTCGCCTAGCCGGCCTATGGCTTGGCTCCCATGAGGATCCTCTCGCTGGCGGCGGCGTCAGTCTGCCGCACCACCACGAAGCTGCCTTCCATGGAATGAAGAACCGGAATCGGCGTGCAGTCCGCTTCCGCCGGAAGCGCGGCACCAGGGGGTAAGAGCGGCATCGGCTGCCCACAGTGTCCGCAGACGAGCCGCCCTCGCCGAACCTGGCTGGGCTTTGCCGCGTTGCACCGGCGACAGGCGGTTAGGGTCACCCGTGGGTTCCCAGCATCGGAGCGATCGACATAAAGCCTGATCTGTTCACCACTGGAACCCTCCGCTCGGACAATCCGGGCCTCGCCGCCTATCCGTATCTCTCGCGTGCGTAACCGCCCATCTGGGTCGATTCTCACGTTGACATCCGACGGTGGTAAGAATTCGTGCCACCTGAGGTGAATCCAGACGATGAATCCGCATGCCACTACGAGCAAGGCAAAAACCAACGCCATAGTGCGTCGCTCTTCAAGCGTGAGTTGTTTTCGCTTCGAGCGCTTCATCGCAGCAGGATTCCCTCACACCTGAGTTGGACTGGACCATCGTCAGGTGCGTCTTCCACCCGACGGGTAACTATTCGTCTCGCCCCCGCGCCTTCCAGCGCCTGGGCCAAGCGGCTCAACGTACGATGAATCGGGATAGCGACCACTGGTGGCACTCCAGACGTGCGCAACGCCGCCGGCGACACGATTGAAACCACCGAAGAGCCCCGAGACTCACTGATCACCAGGTGCATCGGCTGAAGCAACGCCGCAGCGGGATCCGCCCCGATTCCTTCGAGTAGCAGGAACGGGCAACAGACGCCGAACACACTGATTCTTGAAAGCCGGACGCCAGTTCGCCGTTGAACCAGTTCCGCCAGGTCGGCATCGAACGCTATTTCGAGGCCAAGACTGTTCAGAGCCTTTCGTACGCGCTCCTTCGCTTGGGAGTGGGTTCCGTTGAGAACCCAGTCGCTGTTCCAATCCGTGCGCATCGCGTCACCTACACGTTCTTAGCAATCGCTTGGCCATGAGCGGTGAATTGATTCGACAGCCAATCCAGACGGCGGGTTGGAGAATTTCGGCCAGTCCCTGTCCGATCTGGAACATCGCCGTGCGCCGCTGTCTCGCAAATTGTCTGGACCGCCCTTCGTGCCCACCGAGCCTGACGCGGAATCGAAGGCGTCCGTCCGAACTGAACACCTCAAGGTGTATTTCTCCGGCGGCTACACCGTCGTCGTTCTGATTGTTGAAGCCAACGCCGTTACGCTCGAATCTTCGAGCGGCCCGCGCCCGCCGGCAGTCTAATCTGATCTAAATCGCGCCGAACACAGCATGGAGGCGATAGATCTGGAGGCTGCGGCGGAGTAACTCAACGTCAGCCCTCACCTCAGCCGCAAGCAGTTGATCTCCGAAATGGAGAACCCGGGCCTTCGAGTGATCGAAATGGGCTGGCTTTGTGGCGCGGTGGGCACAGTTGGCGTGCCCGCATTGACCGGTCAAAACTTCAAACCACCGGCACCGACACGCAGAATCAATGACTTGTGTTTGGTACGAGCGGTGCATTACGGAAAGTGTAATCGCAAGCGCAAGAAGTTAAGGAGATTCGCAATGATCAACAAAATCCGCATCGCAGCAGTTTCAGTAGTGACTCTGACCCTGCTCAGCACAATCGCGTTGGCCCAGATGGGCGGCGGGATGGGCTCCGGCGCTGGAAACGGAGGAATGCACGGGTCCGGCCAGCCGGGCACGGGCACCGGAATGATGGGCGCCAACGGGATGATGAGTTCGGGCATGGGCAACGGGATGATGAACGATCTCACGGTCGGCCCGGACGGCACCGTCTATGTTGTCCGTCCGGTTCAGGTACAGGCTCCGATGACGCCAGGCAACCAGTCTCAGCAGTATGCCTTCAAGCAGGAACTGGCCGCGATCAGCCCGGCTGACGGGACCATCCGCTGGAGGCTGGAGTTGACCGGCAGCCACGTATCGGAACCAGTAGTGGGAAAAGACGGCAAGCTCTTCCTCGGACTCGATGACGGCCAAATGATGTCACAAGGCCAACAGGGCGGCGGGATGATGAATCCGGGCAACTCCGCCCAGTCCACCAAGTCCCGGCTCCTGGTGATCTCGGCCACCGCAACATCGGCAACAATCATGGCAACGGTGCAAGTCGACTCGGACATTTTCGGTGCGCCGCAGATGGTCAGCACCGGACTGAACCCGGCAGACTACGTCATCTACGTCACGGGGATGGAGATGCCGAGCAGGGGGAGCAACGCCGATGACCGGGACTCGATCCCGGCAGGCGAAAAGACCCTCTATGCTTTCCTGCCCGACGGCAGGCTGAAGTTCAAGGTCAAGATCGGCCAGACGATGGT
>CAYSFR010000078.1:0-3450 GCA_964430625.1 uncultured Solibacteraceae bacterium | reverse complement strand
TTCGCTACCTTAGGACCGTTATAGTTACGGCCGCCGTTCACCGGGGCTTCAGTTCAAAGCTTCGCTTGCGCTAACCTCTCCCTTTAACCTTCCGGCACCGGGCAGGCGTCAGCCCCTATACGTCGTTTTCGACTTAGCAGAGACCTGTGTTTTTGTTAAACAGTCGCCTGACGCTATTCACTGCGGCCCACTTGCGTGGGCACCCCTTCTCCCGAAGTTACGGGGTTAATTTGCCTAGTTCCTTAACAACTCATCACCCGAGCGCCTGAGAATACTCATCTCGTCCACGTGTGTCCGTTTGTGGTACAGTCACCTAACTCTCCTTAGAGGATTTTCCTGGCAGACGACTCGGCGGATTTGCCTTTCCGAGTCTCCCTTCACCTGGGTTTGTAACCATTTCGCCCCCAGGCTTACGGTCTGCGTCCCCCCGTCGGTCTTGATCGAGTTTTGGTGGTCACGGAATATTAACCGTGTGTCCATCGGCTACGCCTGTCGGCCTCGCCTTAGGCACTGACTAACCCTGAGCGGATTAACCTTTCTCAGGAAACCTTAGACTTACGGCGACCAGGGTTCTCACCTGGTTTATCGCTACTTATGCTGGCAGAGTCTCTTCTCACCGCTCCAGCCGTCCTCACGGTCGACCTTCACTGCTGTGAGAATGCTCTCCTACCACGTACATTGCTGTACATCCGTAACTTCGGCACTATGCTTAAGCCCCGTTGGATTGTCGGCACCGGGGTGCTCGACCAGTGAGCTATTACGCTTTCTTTAAAGGATGGCTGCTTCTAAGCCAACCTCCTGGCTGTCTGAGCCTCCCGACTTCCTTTACCACTTAGCATAGATTTAGGGGCCTTAGTTGACGGTCTGGGCTCTTCCCCTTTTGACCACGAAGCTTAGCCCTCGCAGTCTGACTCCCGTATTACACGTTCCCGGCATTCGAAGTTTGGTTGGATTCGGTAACCTGGAAAGGCCCCTAGTCCATTCAGTTCTCTACCACCGGGACGGATCATACGAGGCTAGCCCTAAAGCTATTTCGGAGAGAACGAGCTATCACGGAATTTGATTAGCCTTTCACCCCTATCCTCAGCTCATCCAAGCTGTTTTCAACCAACACTGGTTCGGACCTCCATCCGCTGTTACACGGACTTCATCCTGGCCAAGGATAGATCATCCCGCTTCGCGTCTAATCCCAGCGACTCAACGCCCTATTCAGACTCGCTTTCGCTTCGGCTCGCTTTCGCTTAACCTTGCCACTGAGACTAACTAGCCAGCTCATTATTCAATAGGCACGAGGTCAGACATTCCGCTTGCGCGGCATAGTCCTCCCACTGCTTGTAGGCATGCGGTTTCAGGTACTATTTCACTCCCCTCGCAGGGGTTCTTTTCACCTTTCCCTCACGGTACTAGTTCACTATCGGTCGCAAGAGAGTATTTAGCCTTACCGGATGGTCCCGGTAGATTCTCGCTGGGTTCCACGTGTCCCGCGATACTCAGGAGCCACTTAAAGGAGGATTGCATTTTCAAATACGGGGCTGTCACCCTCTATGGCCGGCCTTTCCAGACCGTTCTTTTAACGCTTTCCTATCCCTCGTTTAACCAAGTGAATCTACGAAGATCGCTCCCCGCATCCCCACTTGATTATTGTGGTCCTACAACCCCGGACTCTCCGTTAGAATTGTCCGGTTTGGGCTGTTCCGCGTTCGCTCGCCACTACTAGCGGAATCACTGTTGTTTTCTCTTCCTCCAGGTACTAAGATGGTTCACTTCCCTGGGTTTGCCTCATACACCTATGAATTCAGTGCATGATAGTCTGTGTTCTCACAGACTGGATTTCTCCATTCGGAAATCCCCGGATCACAGTTTACTTGCAACTCCCCGAGGCTTATCGCAGCTAGTTACGTCCTTCATCGCCTTCTTGCGCCTAGGCATCCACACGCATGCCCTTAGTAGCTTGACCATAAAATTTACTCTACACACATTCACGCTACTCAGGCCTGCCGTCCTATCGTCACCCGTGCAGAGTCACGATCTCCTGGACGGCCGGTATTAATTTGTGCTTTATTATGCCCGTCAGTATTCAATTGTCAAAGATCTTGGTTCCTCGCTTTGGAAAGCTCAGAAGTAATCTCCGTATCGCTACGCTGATTGCTTCTGTTCTCTTCAAAGTACGCTTGGAGTGTTTCGCTATGGTGGGCCTGGATAGACTCGAACTATCGACCTCACCCTTATCAGGGGTGCGCTCTAGCCACCTGAGCTACAGGCCCGTGTAGGTTGCGCTGGTGGAGCTGATCGGGATCGAACCGACGACCTCCTGAATGCAAATCAGGCGCTCTCCCAGCTGAGCTACAGCCCCCCGTAATTCCCTTCAGCGCGCCTTGCGGCGCGCCTCGGGGTTTTACTCGTCGAGGCCAATTGGATGCTTCTGCCGGCTGAACTGGTCAGCCTGCATAACCACTTAGAATAATCGAGAAAATAAGGAAGCGACGATGTGGAATAGAACGGCTGTCATTTACTGAATCCGGAATTGAATCCGATGATTCGTCTTCAATGACTCTATCCACGTCCTCGTTTAGAAAGGAGGTGATCCAGCCGCAGGTTCTCCTACGGCTACCTTGTTACGACTTCACCCCAATCATGAGTCATACCTTGGGCCGTGGCCTCCTTGCGGTTAGCGCACAGACTTCTAGTACAACCCACTTTCGTGATGTGACGGGCGGTGTGTACAAGGCCCGGGAACGTATTCACGGCAGCATGCTGATCTGCCATTACTAGCGATTCCAGCTTCACGCAGGCGAGTTGCAGCCTGCGATCCGAACTGAGAACGGTTTTTTGCGATTAGCTCCACCTCGCGGTTTCGCAGCGCTTTGTACCGTCCATTGTAGCACGTGTGTAGCCCTGGACATAAAGGCCATGATGACTTGACGTCATCCCCACCTTCCTCCAACTTATCGCTGGCGGTCCCCTGATAGTTCCCAACTTAATGATGGCAAAACAGGGCAAGGGTTGCGCTCGTTGCGGGACTTAACCCAACATCTCACGACACGAGCTGACGACAGCCATGCAGCACCTCGACTCTAGTCCCTTGCGGGATATCCATGTTTCCATGAACGTTCGAAAGCCGTTCGAGCCCAGGTAAGGTTCTTCGCGTTGCGTCGAATTGAACCACATGCTCCACCGCTTGTGCGGGCCCCCGTCAATTCCTTTGAGTTTCAGCCTTGCGACCGTACTCCCCAGGCGGCATACTTAACGCGTTAGCTCCGGCACGAACCAACTGAATGGCTCACACCAAGTATGCATCGTTTAGGGCGTGGACTACCAGGGTATCTAATCCTGTTTGCTACCCACGCTTTCGTGTCTCAGTGTCAGTAATGGTCCAGAAAGCCGTCTACACCGCAGGTGTTCCTCCTGATATCTACGCATTTCACCGCTACACCAGGAATTCCGCTTTCC
>CAYSFR010000077.1:0-3496 GCA_964430625.1 uncultured Solibacteraceae bacterium | reverse complement strand
TCCATGTAATGTGCCCGTCGCCGTTATGTGGCGGCGGGCGTTCCACCCGAGTTCTGGACAGACTTTTCAATGACCGGGGGCACATAACATTAGGCCCAGCGGCGCGATGATCTCCTCAGATGTTTTCAGAAAGGAGATTGTTGTGCTGAACCGCTATTTCATCCGTCCGGCCACGGTAGACCGTATCCGCGCGTCGTGGCTCGGAAGCGCAATTGAGCGCTACGTTGTCTGGCTAACTGAGCGACACTACGCTGCTCGAAATGTGTCCTTCCGCGTACCAGTCCTGGTCCGATTCGGAGAGTTTGCCCGAACGGCCGGCGCGAACAGCTTGGAGGACTTGCCCGCTCACATCGAGCCTTTCATCGAGGACTGGTTGGCTAGCCGCAAGCAGAGTTCTTCGGAATCCCAGCGCTTGGTTGCGGCCCGAGAGCTTCGCAATCCAATCCGGCAGCTTCTTCACTTGGCGCTTCCGAATCAAGGAAACGAACCAAGAGATGCGCCAGATCCATTTGATGACGTAGCCCCCGGCTTCTTTCGCTTTCTGCGCAGCGACCGGGGCCTTCGTGACACCACAATTGTTCAGTATCGGCACTATTTGCAACGACTCCAGGATTACCTGAAGCGGCTCGGCCAGCCGCTACTTCCTGATCTGCCGCCGGCAGCTATTAGTGATCTCATTATCGAGAGTGGCAAAACCCTAGACAAGCGCTCCGTGCAGAGTCTGTGCAGCATCCTGAAGGTGTTCTTTCGGTATCTCTACCGGCTCGATCTGATGACTCGCGACTTGAGCAAGGCAATCGAATCGCCGCGTCGATACCGCTTGGCGAATTTGCCGCGATCGATCTCCTGGAGCGAGGCGGAGCAAATGCTGCAGAGTGTCGACCGTCGGAGTGCAGTTGGCAAGCGCGACTACGTAATCCTTCTGCTTCTGGTGACGTATGGACTGCGGGCCCGCGAAGTCGGTGCACTGACGCTTGACGATATCGATTGGGAACGCGGTCGCCTCGATGTGCGCGGACGCAAGGCCGGCCATTCGACCGCCTACCCTTTGGCAGCATCGGTCGGCGAAGCACTGCTCGAATACTTGAAACAGGGGCGGCCAGAAACAGCCAGTCGAACGGTATTCATTTCCGCCTACGCGCCATACATACCACTCTCGCGTGTGGCCGTTTCGCTGCGGGCAAAATGGTATCTCGGTAAAGCCGGTATCAAGGTGTCCCGCCCGGGCTCGCATACGCTGAGACATACCTGTGTTCAGCGCCTTGTCGACTCCGGTTTCTCGCTGAAAACGATTGGTGATTTTATTGGTCACCGTACTCCGGATGCAACGAAGGTCTACGCCAAGGTCAACATCGATGCTCTTCGCCAAATCGCGCTCGGAAACGGCGAGGAGGTCATATGAAAGGCACAATGAGGGGTCCCTTGGCCGGCAGCATCGAACGATACCTTTCCCACAAGCGGGCGCTTGGCAAGCAGTTGGCCAAGGTCGGACCGATGCTTTATTTGCTGGACCGCTATCTATTCACGAACGGAGTTACAGAAAGCCGTCAGATCGCGCCGACGGACATCACTGGCTTTGTGGGTTCCCGGCCGCGTCATTCGCCGCGCAGCTACAACGGGCTTATCGGAGCGCTGCGCGGGTTGTTTGATTGGATGGTGGTGCACGAGGCGCTGCCTGAATCGCCACTGCGTTGTGAACCTCGGCGCATTACCGGCGCGCGGCGACCGTTTCTCTTCGACCTGGAGCAGGCGCGACGCCTTCTCGAAGCGGCCGCTCAGTTGCCCAGCAATCCGCGCGCTCAGGCCCGCGGAGAGATCTACAAGATGATCTTTGCACTCTTGTACGGGCTCGGGCTCCGCGTCGGCGAGGTATCCCGTCTGTGTCGAAAAGATCTCGATCTTGATAACCGGGTCTTGATCATTCGCAATACAAAGTTTGGAAAGGACCGCCTTGTGCCCTTCGGCCCCCAAATGGCCGGCGAAATCACGAGTTTCATACGGAGCACGGAATCACGCACCGGCCAGATTCCGCCCGACTGTCCTCTATTTTCCTTTGGCAAGCAGGACCGACGACCGATCGGCACCAACACCATCAGTTGGACGTTTCACAAACTCCTGCCCGAACTTCAGCTCGAAATCCCTTCCGGCGTTGCGCCACCGCATCTTCACTGCCTCCGGCATTCGTTTGCTGTCGGAACCCTACTGCGGTGGTATCGGGAAGGTGTAGATCCTATGGCCCGCCTGTTCGACCTGTCCACCTTCCTCGGCCACGTGAGCCCATCCTCGACAGCGGTTTATTTGACTATCACGACAGAACTGTTGGAATGCGCCTCCGCCCGCTTCGCTAACTTCGCGGCGAACAGCCGGAAAGAGAGTGTCCGGTGATTCCGAGTACACCGTCACTTGGCGCGATTCTGGCATCGTACTTTAACGATTTCTTGACGCTTCAGCGGGGATTGCGACCGAACTCGATCACTAGCTACGCAGATGCAATGCGTCTGTTTTTACAGTTCGCTGCGGAAACCAGCAAAAAGAAGATTACCCAGCTGGAACTCGACGATCTCGAAGCCGATGTCGTGTCCCTGTTCTTAACGTCTTTGGAGGAGCGCAGACGCAACGCGGCTCCGTCCCGCAATCAAAGATTGGCGGCGCTCCGTACCTTCTTTGAGTACGTAGGGCGGCGATTCCCGGAGCGGCTTGGGCAGGCTCAGAAGATAGCCGCTATTCCGCGGAAACGCGCTCAGCTTCCTGAGACAATCTTCCTTGAACGTGACGAGGTCGAAGGCACACTAGCCAGAGTACCTGCTGAGGGACGACATGCGTTGCGCGACCGAACCCTATTACTCTTCCTGTACAACACAGGGGCCCGAGCACAGGAAGCGGCAGACCTCCGGGCAAGCGATCTCCACTTCGATCCAACGCCGCGCGTGAATCTTCACGGGAAGGGTGACAAGTGGCGGACCTGTCCGCTCTGGAAAGAAACGGCCGTCCTGCTCAACAGGTTGTTGACGGAACAACGCCCGGCCGGTCCACCAGACCGCCCGGTCTTCACCGGCTCTACTGAAGCCGCACTGACTCGCTTCGGGATCTACAAGATTGTTCGCCGCTATACGTGCCAGGTTGTCAAAACGGGGGCAGATGGCCGGTCAAGGGCAATCTCCCCCCACGTTTGGCGCCACAGCACGGCGGTGCATCTCCTTGAAGCTGGCGTCGAGGTGAACGTTATTCGTGCTTGGCTGGGCCACTCGAGTCTGGAGACAACCAACCGATACGCCGAAATCACCCTCCGTACGAAACAGGTCGCTCTGGAAACGTGCGCCATTCCGGCGGCCGCAGAAGAGAGGATTCCACGGAAACCCGTTTGGCAGACGGATGCCGTCCTCCTGAAGTGGCTCCAGTCCCTATAACGTTATGTGGCGGATGAAGGCGCCGCCTTCCATGATCAAGTCTCCTTGTCGCCCGCCGCCACATAACGGAGATGGGCACATTACATGGA
>CAYSFR010000076.1:0-3956 GCA_964430625.1 uncultured Solibacteraceae bacterium | reverse complement strand
TACGACGGCGCCCTATACGTTCAACTGGGCGAACGTGGCGGCCGGCTCGTATACGATTATGGCGAAGGCGATCGGGTCGAACGGGCAGTCGACGACTTCGGCGCCGGTATCGATTACGGTGACATCGCCGGCGGCGCCGACGGTTGGACTGACATCGCCGGCGGCTGGGGCAAGTTTCACGGCACCGGCGACGGTCTCGATTGCGGCAACGGCAACGACGACACAGGGGACCATCTCGCAGGTGGAGTTCTACAACGGGGCTGTGTTGCTGGGTGCGGATACGACGGCGCCCTATTCGTTCAGCTGGACGAATGTGGCGGCTGGCTCGTATACGATTACGGCGAAGGCGATCGGGTCGAACGGGCAGTCGACGACTTCGGCGCCGGTATCGATTACGGTGACATCGCCGGCGGCGCCGACGGTTAGTCTGACATCGCCGGCAACTGGAGCAAGTTTCACGGCTCCGGCGACGGTCTCGATTGCGGCAACGGCAACGACGACGCAGGGGACCATCTCGCAGGTGGAGTTCTATAACGGTGCTGTGTTGCTTGGTGCGGATACGACCGCGCCCTATAGTTTCAGCTGGGCGAACGTGGCGGCCGGCACCTATACGATTACGGCGAAAGCGATCGGGTCAAACGGAACGTCGACGACGTCGGCTGGGGTGAGTATCACGGTGACTACGGCGCCGGCCGGTCCGGTGGCGGCGGGGCGCTGGCCGCTTGACTCCGTGACTGGCGGGCAAACTCCGGATACCTCCGGCAACAACAATGCCGGTACGGTGAGCGGCGCCTATACGCTTTCGGCCGGGATGATTGGCCAGGCGATCCAGTTCAATCCCGACACCGGGGGACTGGTGACGCAAAGGTCCGCGATTGATCCGACGAAGAGCTACACGGTCTCTTTGTGGGTGAATCTCACCAATACCGCAGGGACGCAGACCTTCGTCAGCCTTCCCGGGAACTCCGTGTCGAACTTCTACCTGCAGCTTGGCGGCTGGCTCCACGGCGGATTTGTCATGGACGTCTATCCGGTAGATACGACGGCAGTGGAAGACTATGCGGCGCCGAGCACGACGATTCCCGTCGCTAATCGCTGGTATCACGTCACTGGTGTATTCGACGCGACTGCAAAGAAGGTGCGGATTTACGTGGACGGTCAGTTGGAAGGGGAGCGAGATGCGCCAGGAGGCTCGTTTGCCAATTCGGCACCGTTGGCGTTCGGATACTCGAAGTACAACGGGGAACGAATGGACGGAAACACGGCGAAGGTAGACGACGTACGGGTGTTTAACAAGGCACTGACGGCGGCGGAGATCCAAGCGGTGTTCACGGCACGGTAGGGACAAATGGCGCGCCTTGGATTGCTGATTACGATCCCGTTACTGACCGGCCTCGCTGGGGCCGGGCAGGAGTCGCATGGATTTGGTCCGGTGGCACCGGTGGTGCTGCCGGATATTCGGGCGACCCGGCATGACGGGGTTGAGGTGAGTTTGCATCGGGTGTTCGCCGGGCGCCGAAGTGCGGTTCAGTTTGTGTTTGTCGACTGCACAACGGCCTGTCCGTTGCTGGGGAGCATCTTTCGTAAAGTTGACCAGGGAATGGTGTTGGATGACTCGCAGTTGGTCTCGATTACTGTGAACCCGGAGAAGGACACGCCAGAGCGAATGGCGGAATGGATGCGGCGGTTCCAGGCAACCGGGCGGTGGGTGGGGCTGCGCGTGGCGGCGGCCGATTTGCCGGTGTTGCTGACAGCGTTCCAGCAGGAGTCCGGGCCGCCATCGGGGCATACGCTTCAGGTATTTCTGGTGGACGCCGCGGCGCGGTATATTGCCAGGACGACGGAGATGCCGTCGGCGGCGAATGTGGCGGGTGCGTTGCGGCCGGGGATGTTGTGGGTGGGCCGGCTAGAGGCTGTGGCCGGGCCGCGGGAAGGAGTGGGACTTGTAACAGGACGCGATGTTTTTGAGGGCCGGGGAAACATCGTCGGGTACGTGGGGAAGGACCGGTTGGAGCCGCAGGCGGCGCGTTGCAGCGGGTGCCATGGGGGCAACAAGGGCGGCGGCGGGGAAGGGAAGACCGTGGTGCCGGCGGTGAGTGGGGAGATGCTGACCACGGTGCGGCCCCGGCGGGGAGGGCCGGCGAGCGGCTACACGGAGCGGACCTTCTGCGAGAGTTTGAGGACGGGCATCGACCCTGTGGGGGTGCGGTTTTCCGACATGATGCCGCGCTACCGATTGGACGGGAGGACGTGCCATCAACTTTGGGAGTTCCTTGCGAGATAGCGGCGTGGTATTCTGCCGCTAAATCATGTCTTCCCGTAGAACGTTTTTCATAGCCGCGGGTGCGGCGGCGATGGCTTCCCAGAATCGGGTAATGGCGAATTCGAAGGTGCGGATCGCCGTTCTTGGTGTGAACGGGCGTGGCAAGGATCATATTGCGGGGTTCGGCGGCGTGCCGGAGGCCGAAGTGGTTTGCCTATGCGATCCGGATCTGCGCGTGGCTCGGAAGACGGCCGAGGCGTTTGAGAAGCGGTATGGGCGGAAAGTGGCCGTTGAGCAGGACCTTCGAAGGGTGTTCGAGCGAAAGGACATCGATGCCGTCTCGATAGCGACTCCGAACCACTGGCACGCACTCTCCACAATCTGGGCGTGCCAGGCGGGAAAGGATGTCTACGTTGAGAAACCGGGGTCGCACAGCATCTGGGAAGGCCGGAAGATGGTGGAGGCGGCGCACAAATATAAGCGGATTGTTCAGCACGGGGTGCAGTTGCGGTCGAGCGAGGCATTGCAAGAAGCGGTACAGCACCTGCGGAAGGGCGCGATCGGCAAGGTGTACATGTCGCGCGGACTGGTATACCGGTGGCGGCCGAGCATTGGGAAGAAGTTGCCGTCGGCGGTGCCGGCGGAGTTGAACTACGACCTCTGGCAGGGTCCGGCGCAGGAGCGGCCGTTTTCGGAGCGGCACGTCCATTACAACTGGCACTGGCACTGGGAGTATGGCAACGGGGACGTGGGGAACCAGGGAATCCACGAGACCGATATGTGCCTGTGGGGATTGGGCGTGGACACGCTGCCGGAGAAGGTGACGTCGATGGGCGGAAAGTTCTTGTGGGATGACGACAAAGAGACGCCGGAGGTGCAAACATCGCTCTACCACTATCCGGACCAGCAGAAGATGATTCAGTTTGAGGTTCGGCACTGGTGTACGAACGATGAGCATGGCGCGTCGGTAGGGAACATTTTCTACGGCTCGGAAGGGTATCTGGTGGTGTACAACTACGACCGGTATGCCATCTTTATGGGGCAAAAGAAAGAACCGGGGCCGTCGCGGAAGGCCGGCGGGGACCACTTTGCGAACTTCATCAAGGCGGTGCAGAGCCGGAAGACGTCCGATCAGAACGGGCCGGTGGAGACTGCGCACCTGGCTTCGGCGCTGGCGCATATGGGGAATATCAGCTACCGGTTGGGCCGACAGTTGACGTTCGATCCGAAGGCGGAGCGTTTCGTGGGAGATGCGGAGGCCAATCAGATGGTGAAACGGAACTACCGGAAGCCGTACGTGGTTCCCGAGAAAGTCTGACCATGCGCCGGCGAGAGCTACTGGCAATGCCGGCTGCGCTGGCGATGGCGCAGGGAGCGCCGACGCGTTTCCAGATGGCGTGCATGACGCTACCGTATTCTGCATTTCCGCTTGAACGGGCTCTAACGGGGATACGCGGGGCGGGGTACTCTTATGTGGCGTGGGGTGTACAGCATGAGCGGAAGCCGGTGCTGGCGGTGGAGGCGCCGGAGAGCGAGTCGGCGGGTTTGGCGCGCCGATGCCGGGACATGGGGTTAACACCGGTGATGATGTTTTCGACCGTGCACCTGGAGGCAGCGAACGCCTTGGAGGCGCACCGAGTCCTTGCGGGGTGAACAATCACCGGCGCGTGCATTGCGGAGATCGGCAAACTGA
>CAYSFR010000075.1:0-4218 GCA_964430625.1 uncultured Solibacteraceae bacterium | reverse complement strand
TAAACCGGACAGATCTCGCGTGAACTCAACCGGACAAATCACATACTAGCGACAAGGTACCCTGAAGCCCATTGACTTTACATTTGTGAAGTGATAGATCCACATCCATGCCGCGCCCGCCCCGCATCGCCGCCGTTGCACTCTCCCTGCTCGTTTCCAGCTTCGCACTTTGGGGAGTGAAGCCGTCACCTCCCACCGCCCTTCCCATGCATCCGTTCTTCGAACCGAACTGGGGCGAGGCCGGCCCGGAAGTACGATACCTGTCGCGATTCGGGGCAAACAGTAGCTGGTTCTCCAGTAAGGGGGTTCACTACCGTGTCGGCGACCGTGTACTCACACTGCGCTTCGTTGGAGGCGGAAATCTCCGGTATCAGCCCACCGGAGAGTTACCGGGGAAGAGCCACTACCTCGGTCGCAAAATCGCGAATGTGCCTCACTTTGAGAGATTAAGAGCCCTTCGCGTATACCCGGGAATCGACGTGGAGTTCTATTTTCAGGCCGGAAAGCTGGAGTTCGACTTTCATGTGGAGGCCGGCGCATCGCCCGCTCAAATCAGACTCAGACTAGAAGGTGCGCCCGATCCCCAATTGGCAGACGGCGATCTGCGGGTAGCCATACCCGGCGGGGAATTTCGCATGAAGCAGCCGAAGTCCCACCAAGGTGGCAAATTAGTCGCCAGTGCATTCCGCCTCGATCAGGGCGACGCCGCGATCGACTTGGGACCATACAATCCGGCTCTGCCATTGACCATCGACCCCGTGCTCGAATGGATGACCTTTAGTCTCGGCAACTTCGACTCCACCGCGAATAGCGGTGCTTATCTCCAATCGATTGCCGCAGACTCACATGGAGTCTATTTCGCCGCAACCATGTACGGCACCGGATCCTATCCCGTCACCGCAGGTGCATACAAAACGACTCGGGATTCCGGGCAACAGGGCATGGTGGCGAAATTCACCCCGGACGGCAAACAACTCGTCTATGCCACTTACCTCGGCTACAATGCCGACCCAAGGGTTATCCTGTCAAGAACGGGCGAGGTCCATATCCACAAAGCGGGAGACTTGCCGGCAACTCCTGGCTCACTGAACCCGATCGGAGACAGTGCGTCGACTTTAGTCCGGCTGAATGACACCGGTTCCGCTGCCGTCCTCATCCTGAAATCGCTCGCGACCTCGGTGGCAATTGACAGCAATGGTGACTACTTGCAATTGATGCCCGTCTACCTCAAGACTAACGGAGAGCCCTATTTCGCTCCTGCCGTGACCCCGGGGGCGTACAATCAGCCCGACGGTTACTGCCAACTGATCAAAGTAAATCGTGCCGGTACGGCGATGCTCTGGTCAGTCCGGTATGGCGCTAAGTCGGGAGCGACCTATGCCGGCCAGGGCTGCTACTCGGTCACCGTCGACACTCAGAATAGGATCTGGGTGACCGGTCTCGCGGGTTCGTTTGAGGTCCCCGTGACGCCGGGCGCAGTGTGGGGGACCCGCTCCAGCACCGGGCATGGATTCTTTGGACGATTTAGCGCCGACGGAACGCAACTGCAATACTCTTCGTATACTCCGAACTTAATCACGAACCATCAATACAACGCCAACCCGCTACAACCGATAATCGGACCTGGAGACGATTTATATTTACTTGGAAGCTCTAATGATGTATTGGGGACCGTTGGCGCTTATATTCGCTCGTCGCTGAACCGGACTTATTTCGTGATGCGCATGAGTCCCGCTGGCCAAGTCAAATTCATCACGTTCCTACCTGTATTGAACAATTTTTGGGTCGGGTTACCACAACTGGTTTCGGCGGATGCCACCGGAAACTTCGTCGTCGCGGGGACCAAAGGCGGGCAGGTCTGGGAATTGGAGGCCCTCACCCCAGACGCACTGCACGGACTCTATGAAGGAAGTGGCTACCTTGTAATGATGAATGGCGCCGGATCCGATGTCCTCTATTCAACCTATCTGCCCTCCGCGCCCCATGAGCACGGCTATTTGAAGGGCGCGGCCACCGATGGTGCGGGCAACGTCTATTACCTCGGCGAGGTGACTGCTCAGATGCTGGTCCCGACGGCGTTACCTGTTCTGCAGGCGACAGCAACGGGCACGCAAAACGGCTATGTCCGCTATGGGTACCTTGGAAAAATCAATTTGAACTCGCCAAGTCCGAATTGTTCGTTTACACTCACGGCAAACCCATCGCCAACACTCCCCGTGAAAGGGGGTACTGGACAATTGACGATAGCCACCGGACCGGAGTGCCCTTGGCAGGTGGACGGTGTGACGAATAACTCCTCGTGGATCTCTTCTACATCGAAGGTCCGAATCACCGCTGCGCCGCGACTAGGGTTGGGCGCCGGTGGCGGTGGTTTGACCTCTGGCCCCCCCCTCACCATGGCGGCAGGTATCGGCCCAGGAACTGTAACATTTACCTACGACAGCCGCGTCGATGAACCGAATCCATCCTTTGCGTCTCAGAACTACGATACTTCCTTTCATTTGCATGGAGTCTACACAGGTGGAGCTCAATTCTTAAAACTCGAACTCAGGCAGCCGTTCATACCGTGCTCGTCATTAACCCTTCTGCCGGCAGCGGCCAACTTCGGCGCGGGCGGTGGCACTTCCTTTACCGACCTCGATCTGCCAACAGCCTGTTCCTGGACGATCGCAAGCTCTGCCACGTGGCTGACACCTCTCAGGACATCCGGCGCTGGAGGAGGCCGAGTTTCCTTCACCGCCGCAGCAAACTCCGGCGCTCCCCGCTCCGCCACCCTCACCATCACCACCACCGGACCAGCCCCGAATGTAGTGCGAGCCCTGGTCGTGAACCAATCCGCAACCCCTGCCCTCCCCGTCTTGTCTCTCAGCGCGGCCGCCGCCTCGTTTCCAGCAGGGGCCACCAACGGCACCGTGAACGTGATCGCCGATCCAGGCACCAATTGGAACGCCTACAGCTCCGCCTCGTGGGTCACCGTCACCACGCCCTCCAACGGCAATGGCACCGGTCCAGTTACCGTAGCGTTCTCCTTACTCGCCAATCCCGACACCACCCCACGCTCTGCGGTCCTCACTATAGCCGGCCAGGTATTTACCATCTCCCAGTTAGGGCAATCCTGTCTCTATGGACTGACTCCCTCCGGAACTACCCTCCCTGCCGCCGGTGGTAAAGCCACCTTCGTGGTCGGCGTTACCGGCGGCGCATGCCCCTATACCCCTACATCCACCGTCCCCTGGATGGCCGTCGAATCGAATGTCAACAACAACATAACGATTGCCGTTGGCGCCAATTCTGGCGCCGCCGGCCGCACCGGCTTCGTCCGCGTCGGAGACCAATCCTATACAGTCACTCAAGGCGGTAGCACCTGCCAGTATTCGCTCGCCCAATCCACCCAGACATTCTTTGCCAGCGCCGGAACCGGCACAGCCACCCTGCAAACGCAAGGTGGCTGTCCATGGACAGCCGCCGCCGCCGACACCTGGATCACCGTCACCTCGCCCGTGAGCAACGTCGGACCAGGCACCGTCGCATTTACCGTCGCGGCAAACACATCGGCGTCACGACGGAGCAGCGAAATCACAATTGGCGGGCGTGGCTATGTCGTCGTGCAGGCCGGCGCGAGCGAGGCCAGTTGCACGGCGTCAGCGCCGGCTGCGCCAACGGTGAACAGCGATGGATTAACGGAACTGGTCGGCGAACTGATCCTAAACTGCTCCGGCTTGCCCGCTCCATTAACCACGGACCTGGAAGTCAGTCTGAACACCACCATCACTGGCCGCGCGAATGGAGCCGTTCTATCGCTGAACGGCGGCACCGGCGTGGCCGGAGTATTGACGGCAGCCAACCGCGTGCGTTGGGCAAACGTGAACCTCCCCGCCGGCGCTTCGACATTGCGAATCAGCGGTGTAATCGTCGACGCAAACTTTCTCGGCCGTCCCGCCACGTTCCAGGTACTGCCGGTTCTCGCCGAGGCCTCATTCCTCGGCGCCATTCCCCTCACCATCAACAAGCCCCAGCAACGCCTCGCACAGGCTGGCGTCGGAGTCTCCTTCGGCCTGACACCCCCCACTCTCCCCGCCGGCTCCACCTACGCCGCCGGCCTCGTCCAGTTCCGCGAAACCCAAGCCGACGCCGTCCGCACCGGCGGCCGCTTGCGCATCGTAATCTCCAGCCTGCCCGCCGGAGTCGAAGTGCTGCTCCCCGTCGCCCCCGCCGACG
>CAYSFR010000074.1:0-4377 GCA_964430625.1 uncultured Solibacteraceae bacterium | reverse complement strand
CTACCCTACCAGGACCTTGCCTGCTTATCGGTGAACACTAATTTGGACAGGCGTGACCAAGAACAGCGGAAATGGAAGCGCGATACACCAATCCTGACAATGATCGCCGTGGTCCCTGGAAGCCTGGCGACCTTTCCGCGAGGAACTATTACAGTCAAGGCACGTATTCGATTACTTGCCCGTCCGGCCGTGTAATCTCTGGGCCTCCATCGGGAACCTACTGGCGGGTTTCGGAAGCCAAGCTGAAGGAATTAGATGCAGACCGACGAATCTGGTGGGGTGATGACGGCAACAATGTTCCTGCCGTGAAACGATTCTTGAGTGAGGTCAAGCAGGGACGCGTCCCTCAGACTTTGTGGACTTATGAAGAAGTCGGCCATACGCAGGAAGCGAAGAAGGAAGTTGTCGCTGCGGTGCGGTTCCCGAATTCGGATTCTGTGTTCGACACACCTAAGCCGACTCGGCTTCTGCGTAAGATCTTACAAATCGGAGCTTCCCGAGATGACGAAGCGATTGTGATGGATTTTTTTGCCGGTTCAGGTTCCACCATGCATGCTGTCTTCGCCCAAAACGCAGAAGATGGCGGCAACCGTCGCACGATTCTTGTCCAATTGCCGGAGCCGCTAGACCCTGTCGCGCAAGGTGAGAGCAAGCTCGGGACCATCGCTGATATCTGCCGCGAGCGAATTCGGCATGCGGGGTCCCGGATAAAGGAGGAGAGCGGATTGACCGCCCCCAGCCTTGATATTGGTTTCCGTGTGCTCAAGGTCGACTCGACCAACATGAAGGATGTCTACTATTCGCCCGACGAGTCGAAGCAAGGGGACCTTCTCGCCCAGATAGATAACATCAAAGCCGACCGCACGCCTGAAGATCTCTTGTTCCAAGTACTGGTGGACTGGGGCGTGGACCTAGCCCTACCCATCGCACAAGAGAAAATCGACGGCAAGACGGTCTTCTTCGTTGACGGAAACGCGCTTGCCGCCTGCTTCGACCAAGACGTGACCGACGGCCTGGTAAAGGAAATTGCCAAGCGGAAGCCGCTCCGTGCCGTCTTCCGCGATAGCAGCTACAGCAGCGATAGCGTCAAGGTCAACGTCGAACAGATTTTTAGACTACTGGCTCCCTCTACGGAGATCCGGTCCCTCTAGAAAGACCGGCAAATCGATGAAGCTGAAATTCAAAACACAGACGTTCCAGACCGATGCGGTCACGGCCGTGGTGGACTGCTTCCAGGGACAGCCTTTTGGCGGCGGAGTTGTTTATCGCGTCGATCCCGGCCGCGAGCTCAACACGGCACAGCCGTCTTTACCGAATGTCGAGTACACCGGTTTCAAGAACAGCGATCTGGCGATTCCAAACGCGGAGGTTCTGAAAAACCTGCAAGCAATACAGCAGAGTCAGAATCTTACGCTTTCCGAGGCGCTGAAGCGCACTGCCGTATGTGACTTCAACCTCGATGTTGAGATGGAGACCGGAACCGGCAAGACGTACTGCTACATCAAGACGATGTTCGAGTTGAACAAGCGCTACGGCTGGAGCAAATTCATTGTCGTTGTACCGAGTATCGCGATCCGCGAGGGCGTGTCCAAATCGTTTGAAATCACCGCCGAACATTTCCTAGAGCAGTACGGCAAACGAGCCCGCTCCTTCATCTACAACTCCAAGCAGCTCCACAACCTGGAGAGCTTTTCTGCCGACGCCGGTCTCAATGTGATGGTGATTAACGTCCAGGCCTTTAATGCGCGCGGCCAAGACGCCCGGCGCATCTACGAGGAACTGGACGATTTTCAATCGCGCCGCCCCATCGACGTGATCTCTCGGAATCGGCCCATTTTGATCCTGGACGAACCACAGCGGATGGAGGGAGCCAAAACCCTTGAATCCCTAAAAGATTTCAGTCCGTTGATGGTGTTACGTTATTCGGCGACACACAAGCAGGAGCACAACAAGGTCTACCGTCTGGATGCGTTAGACGCCTACAACCAGAAGCTGGTGAAAAAGATTGCCGTTCGCGGGATCTCGGTAAAGGGCCTAGCAGGCACGAACGCGTACCTGTACCTGGAATCGATTGAGATATCGACCACGAAGCCTCCGGAAGCGCGATTGGAGATCGAGATCCGGCAGACCACCGGCATTAAGCGCGTGCTGCGGAAGGTGGGCAAGAAGGACAACCTCTTCGATTTGTCTGGAGGTCTCGACCAGTACAAAGGGTTTGTAGTTGCGGACATCAGCGCGCTGGACAACACGCTCAGCTTCACGAACGGCTCGGTTCTCCATGCCGGAGAAGCTGCTGGAGACGTGACCGAGACCGCGTTGCGCCGGATTCAGATTCGCGAAGCTATCCGGGCTCACTTTGAGAAGGAAAACGAGCTGTTCGCGCAAGGGTTGAAAGTGCTCACGCTGTTCTTCATCGACGAGGTTGCCAAGTACCGTTCTTACGACGACACGGGCGAACGTCCCGGCGATTATGCGCTGATTTTTGAGGAAGAGTACAACATTCAATTGAACGAAGTACTGACGCTGGAGGACTCACCCTACAACCGGTATCTGAAGGGAATTCCGACATCGAGAACGCACAACGGCTATTTCTCTATCGATAAGAAGAGCAAGCGCCTCGTTAACCCGAGCACTGGAGCGCGGTCCACCGAGGCCGATGACGTGGACGCATACGACCTGATCTTGAAGGACAAAGAACGGTTGCTATCGTTTGAAGAGCCGGTGAGGTTCATCTTCTCCCACTCGGCGTTGCGTGAGGGCTGGGACAATCCGAACGTCTTCGTCATTTGCACGCTGAAGCACAGCGATAACACTGTTTCCCGGCGACAGGAAGTGGGACGCGGCATGAGGCTCGCCGTGAATCAACACGGCGACCGCATGGACGACCCGGCTACGGTGCACCAGATCAACGTGCTGACAGTAGTGGCGAGCGAGAGCTACAAGGACTTCGTTACCGGCTTGCAGCGTGACATCAGTTCCGGCCTGTCGGCTCGTCCGATCAAGGCGGACGCGGCTTATTTCGATGGCAAGGTGCTCAAGACCGAGTTTTCGGGCGAGACCAAGGTCTCTCCAGTCATGGCGAAGGCTATTTACCGCTATCTGGTCAAGAACGACTATACGGACGATAACGACCGGATCACTCAGGCCTATCACGACGCAAAAAAAGAAGGTACATTAGCCCCCCTTCCGCCGGACCTGGCGGAATGGGATTTGCAGATCTATCGGCTGATCGACGCCGTCTTCAGCGATGCGCAGCTACCGGCTATCGAAGATGAACGCAAGGTCAAGGCAAATCCGCTGAACGCTAATTTTCACAAGAAGGAGTTCCAGGAGCTTTGGGGCCGCATAAATCGCAAGGCGGCCTACACAGTGCATTTTGAGACGGCGGAGCTGGTGGCGAAGGCGCTGGCAGCGCTGGATGCAGAGCTAAAGGTCACGCCATTGCAATATACGGTGCAGCGTGGCGAGCAAACAGAAACCGCCAGTTTTGATGCGCTCAAAGCGGGCGATACCTTTCGCCTACAGGAAACGACAACAGACAACCTGAAGACCTCAGTTCATTCCGCTGTGAAGTACGACCTTATCGGCAGGTTGGCGGCGGAAACGAAATTGACCCGCTCGACGATTGGAACGATTCTTCACCGTATGCGGCCCACGGTCTTCAGTCAGTATCGGATGAATCCCGAGGACTTCATCCGCAAGGCGGCGCAATTGATCAACGAGCAAAAGGCTACGGTGATTGTCGAACACCTGGCCTACAACCCCGTAGAAGATACCCATGACATCGACATCTTCACCCGAGAGAAACCGAAGGAAGACTTCCGTCGCGGGCTGAAGGCCAATCGCCACATCTACGACTACGTGTTTACCGATTCAGATGCCGAGCGGAAGTTCGTCGGTGAGCTGGATACAGCGACGGATGTTGAGGTTTACGCGAAGTTGCCGAGAACATTTTTCATTCCAACGCCGGTTGGCAACTACAACCCCGACTGGGCCATCGCCTTTAAACAGGGCTCGGTCAAGCATGTTTACTTCATCGCCGAGACGAAGGGGGGCATGTCGTCGATGGAACTGCGGGAGATCGAGGAGAGCAAGATCAAATGCGCTCGACGGTTCTTTGCCAAGATCACCTCTGACCAGGTGAAGTACGACGTCGTCGACAGCTACGCGAAACTAATGGAACTCGTGAAATAGTGGTACTGAAGATGTCCAGAGCTTTGGTTGGCCAGTTGAACACGCATGTATTTATGAGCGAGATTGTGTTTGCCTAATTGGACGACATCCCCGTCCTCTTGTAGTTAGTCGGCTCTCGCCATTTTCCGTTCCCTGAAGTGGACCCCAACATTTAGACACGAAAGTAACTGATGCTTAAGTGAT
>CAYSFR010000073.1:0-5186 GCA_964430625.1 uncultured Solibacteraceae bacterium | reverse complement strand
GCGTCGTCTTCCCGTGGTCAATATGGCCAATGGTGCCAATGTTGACGTGCGGTTTGGATCGGTCAAATTTTTCTTTCGCCATTCGAGTACAACCTGTTCGGGGAATTCGTGCGCCGGTCCGGCGCCGGAGGGATTTTACTGCTTAAGGTCTGGAGCCGTTGACCGGGATTGAACCGGTGACCTCGTCCTTACCAAGGACGCGCTCTACCAACTGAGCTACAACGGCCCGAAGGGGCTAACCGGCATCCCGGCTCGCCTGGCTTCATATTCTGGTGGACAGGGAAGGATTTGAACCTTCGTAGCCCCAAGGGGCGGCAGATTTACAGTCTGCTGCGATTGACCGCTCCGCCACCTGTCCGGGTAAAACTTGCTGTTCAGCTACCGCCGTGCTTTTCTGGCAGGTCCTGAACCTAAATGTAGGGAACCTTTTGGAGCTGGCGGAGGGGATTGAACCCCCGACCCTCTGATTACAAATCAGATGCTCTACCAGCTGAGCTACGCCAGCGGAAACTTGTTCTGTCCGGCCGCAGGGCAGCGACGCACCAACGTCAGCCGAACAAGTTGAGTATAGCAAAGATTTTTCGAAGAGGGGAACTTGAGTCCTATAATCAGAGCACCGTGCGCCGCGCCCTCGCATTCGCTCTTCTCCTATCCATCCCCGCGTCCCCCCAGCGACAGCCTGATCCCGACTCCCCGCTCATTCGCGTCACCGTCAGCCTCGTCCAACTCGATGCTATCGTCACCGACAAGTCCGGCAAGGTCCTCACCGACCTGGCTCCCGACGAGTTCCAGATCCTCCAGGACGGCAAGCCCCGCAAACTCTCTCGCTTCGCCTTCATCCCCACCCAGTCCGGCCCCACCCCGCGGCCCCCGAAAAAGACCGACGCAACGGCCATCCCCATTCCCCCTCCTTCCTACAGACCCGAGCAGGTGCGCCGCACCGTCGTCCTGGTCGTAGACGACCTCGCTCTCAGCTTTGAAGGCATGTATTACGTCCGCGACGCCATCAAGAAGTTCACCGCTTCCCTGCAACCCGGTGACCTCGTTGCGATGATGCGCACCGGGTCCGGGACAGGCGCCTTCCAGTCCTTCACCACCGACCACCAACAAATCAATCAGCTCGCCGATACCCTTCGCTGGAACTTCCGCTCCCGTACCGGCGCCCATGCCATCGCCCCCATGCAGGGCGACACCAAACCAGCCGACGATGCCGACGACGCCGACTCCGACACCGCCGAAGAAGAAACCATCAATCGCGCCGCCGGCCTCGGCACCTTCGGCGCTCTGCAATGGATCCTCGACGGACTTGCCCCCGTGCCGGGTCGCAAGTCCATCGTTCTCCTCTCGGAGGGCTTCAAAATTCAGACTCGCACCAACGGCACCGACTCCCTCAACTCCCTCACTGACCCGCTCCGCACTCTCACCGATCAAGCGACGCGCGCCGGTGTCGTTATCTACACCGTTGATCCCCGAGGCCTCCCCACCCTCGGCCTCACCGCCGCCGATAACGTCGCTCCGCGCCGCCTGCAACGCGAACTCGAAAAACGAACCCGCGAATTCCAGCAAACCCAGGAACCCCTTCGTATCCTCGCCGCAGACACCGGCGGTCGCGCCTTCATCAACTCCAACGACGTCGGAGACTCCCTTCGCCGCGTCCTCGACGATCAGGCCGGTTTCTACCTCCTCGGCTACGACCCCGAAGATGCCACCTTCGATCGCCGCTATCACAAGATCCAGGTGAAGGTCACCCGGAAAGGCGCCGAAGTGCGCAGCCGCAATGGTTTCGTCGGCGTCGAGGACAAACCCGTCGTCCCGCCTGCCAACCAGACACCCCAGCAGCAATTGGTCCGCGCACTTAACGCTCCTTTCCAATCTGCCGCCATACCCGTAAAACTGACCGGGCTCTTCGCCGTCGACGCACAGACGAACCCCTATATTCACTGCCTCCTTCACGTCGGCCTGGAAGGGGTGAAATTCACCAAAGGCCAGGACGGAAAGCTCCACGGCCAGTTGGAGATTCTCGTTGCCGCATTTGATGCCAACGGCGTCAGCCCGCATAACAACTACAAGCCCGCCGCCATCACGATTGAGCCGGATAAGGAGAAGGAAGCCATCGCCCGGGGCATGTTTGTCACCGTTGCTTACCCGCTGAAAAGACCCGGGCCCTACCAGTTGCGCACCGCCATTCGCGACTCCTCCACCAGCGCCATCGGAACCGCAAGCCAGTTCGTCATGGCCCCGGACCTATCGAAGGGCAAGCTGCTGCTATCGAGCCTCTTCGTCGCCTCCGCAACCACCACGGCCGATCGTCTGCGGCTGGCTACGCGGCTGTTCTCCCCCGGCGAAGAAGTTGCCTACTCCCTGCAGGTTATGAATCCGAAACCGGACGGCAAACTTACCCTCCAGGTCCGTCTCTTCGAAGAGGGTAAACTGCTGTTTCAGGGAGTAGAGACGCCGATGGCAAGCCCGAAAGCCGCCAACGGCGTCATCCGGCTGGGAGCCAAAATGAAGCCAGGCGATTACGCCCTGCAAGTGATCATTTCCGATCTCTCCGGCCCCAAACCCAAGCGCCTCTCCCAGTGGACCGACCTCCATGTCAAATGAGTCGAGGCGTGGCTCCCGCCTTCCGACGCTCCCGAATAACCCCACCCTCCGTTCTTAAGTGGTCAGCAACCCCAACCGGTAAAGCGCGCGTACCACCGCCTCGCTTCCCCGCGGCGCCGCCCGCCCGTCCAACTGGCATACCAGTTCGCGCACCGCTTCATCGGCAATTTCTACCGTTCCATGCAGCAGATTCGTCGCCCGCGTTCCGGCCGCCAACTGCACCCGCGCCACCACACTGGCCACCGGTACGCCGCTTCCGGCAAAAGGCCCGATCATCGGCTCCGTCCGCAACTCCACCATCCCAGCCGCCACCAATCCAACCAGCGAAACGGCAACCCTCTCCGCCGATGGCCACGCGCGCCCCAATCGCTCCAACACGCCGGCCATTGCCGGATCGTTGGTCTCGACGGTTCGGTTTGTTCGCGGATCCCGAAAACGCGCCCCCTCCCGTAGCAGTGGCGTCGCAGCCAGCAACTCTTCCGCCCGCTTCCCTGCCCCCTCACGGTTCAACGCAATCTCCTCGCGGCAGAATAACGTCTCCCGGAAACTTCGGAACTCGAGGTAGTCCAGGTACTGCTCCCGCTCCACAAGCGTCATCGGCCCCCACTCCGTTAGCGCACCCTCAAACCCAGGGTCCTGGTAGAGCCGCGCCACGTTTGACTCGGCCAGATACTGAAATCCAGCCGCCCTCCCGGCCGCCACTACGTCGCAAAAAGAAAACGCCTGGTAGTTGTCTTCTAATTCGTCATGCCGCAAAACCGCCAAGGGCCGCTTCCCCAGGCGCTCCGCCTCGCTCGCTAAAACGCCCCGCCACACCTCCTTCCCTTTTGCATGCCGCGCCATCGACTGGACGAAATCCCGCCCCAGGGCCGCCTGCTCGGTATCAGCCGCCCCGGTCCTCGCCAAATGAAACCGCATCAGGTCCCGCGACGCATGCCGTAAATACCCCGCCGGAAGGCAGTTATAACTGACATACATCACTCCATCGGCAGCCAAATGCCTGCGCACAACGTCCCAGAACTTCACCCGTACTGTGTCGGGCACCCAGGAGTAAACCCCATGCGCCACAATGTAATCGAACTCCCCGGCATCGGCCGGAAACGACAGCAGATCCATCGATTCCAACCGAACATTGTCGAGCTTGGCTGACCGAATGAGCGCCCGGCCTCTTTCCATCGGGCCGGCCCCCAGATCCACTCCAAGAAACGTACTCCCCGGCAGCGCCGCTGCCATCGGAATCAGGTTCGAGCCGTCCCCGCAACCGATCTCCAACACCCGGCAACGTCCCACTGCCGGCGGCTTCATCCCCAACAGATATCCAATTGTCGCCATCCGGTCCGGATGGGTCTGCGGATACGCCGCCGGCGGATAGGCTACCGTGTCATAGCCGGAAACCGGCATGCTGTCTACTCCACCACCGCCCCATCCCCCATTGTCTTCAACGCTCCCATCCCCGCCGAAATCACCTCCTGCGCCCGCAACCCATCCCGGTGCGATGTCGGGAAATCGGCGTCTCGCGTACAACAATCCAGAAACACTTCCAACTCCCTCTTATAGGCCGGCCCGAACCGGTCCACAAACTCCGGCGCCCCGGCCCCGCCCCGCCCTCCGGGGAAGACCCTCCGGGCAAGCGGCTCAGCCGCCCCACGCTTCCCGTACGCCTCCACTACGATTTCATCCGGCCGCTGATCAAACCGCCCGATCTGAATCTGGCCCAACTCCCCGTAAATCACCGACTCCACCCGATACCCACTGACATGGTTCCGGCTTACCTGCACCTGTCCCAGCAAGTCCTCCCCAAACCACATGTACAACATCGCATCATCAAAGTCCTCCTGGCACGTCGTCAGCGCATGACTATAGATCCTTGATCCAACCGCCATCGCCCGCGTCGGATAACGCCCCGTCAACCAAAGAATCTCATCCACATTGTGCACCGACATATCGGGCAGAATCCCGTCACTCTGATACCCGTTCGGCGCCGGTCCGGAATCCTCCAGCGCCGAGTAGATCTTGAAAACCTTTCCTACCGTCCCGCTCGTCATCAAATCCTTGGCATACTCCAGCGCCCCATCGAACCGCCGCTCGAACGCCAACATCACCGACCGCGGATGCTCCCGGTCCAACTCTTCGCAGAACGCGCGGTCCCCGGACAGGGTACCTGTCAATGGCTTCTCCAGCAACACCCGGTGCCCAGCCTTTACCAACATCCGCGCGTGTTCCTGATGGTGCTCCGTCGGTGTCACGATCATCGTCGCCTGACACACCCCGCTCTCCACCAACTCCTCCACTGACTGCATCACCGTCGCCCCACTGCCAGACCGCGACACAAACCGCCGCGCCTTTTCCACATCCTTGTCCACCACGGCCACCATCTGGCACGCTCCGGCCTGGTCCAGCCGCCACATATGTGTCGCATGAACCCATCCCATCCGGCCTACGCCTACAATCGCTACCCGCAGTCTCTCAGTCATGCACATCACCCTATCACAGCCCCGCTTCCGCGCGCCCCCGCACTATCATGGAATGTCGCGCCAAAGTGAGAAGTTCCTAATTGGCCAAAGTAGAAAGTTCCTATTGAC
>CAYSFR010000072.1:0-5607 GCA_964430625.1 uncultured Solibacteraceae bacterium | reverse complement strand
GAGGTTTCCACCGCGGTATCGGCAGCCTGGACGGCATCGGTCAACGCCAGCGGAAACACCTGGCTCACTCTGGAGAGGACGGCCGGCACAGGCCCCGGAACCATCGGCTTCCGCGTCACCGAGAACCCGGGCAGCACCACCCGCCAGGCAACCATTACAGTAGGTACCGAATCCGTTGTGGTGAACCAATCCGGAACCGTATCCACCGTCAGCGGAACAGGGCCGCTCGCCGTATCCGGCGCCACCCAGACTCTGGTCTTCCGTTTCACCCACGTCGAAGGGTTCGGCAAGTTAGGCGTCGTAAATGCGCTGATTAACTCCTACCTGAACGGCGATGCCGCCTGTTACATCGCCTACTCCCAGCCGCTGCAGGTGCTCTACCTGGTCAACGACAACGGACCAGGGAGTGGCATCTCCGCCGGTCTGGAACTCGGAAAAACTGGTTCGGTTTCCAACAGCCAGTGCACCATCAACTCGGCCGGCTCATCGGCTGTCGGAGTCGGAACAGTCCTGACACTAACTCTGAATGTCACCTTCAAAACCGCCTTCTACGGAAATAAAGTGATCTATCTCGCGGCTGGCGATACGGCAGGAGGATCAACCGGCTGGCGCACCCTCGGCGCCACCATTGTCCCAGAGGCGGTCACAGCCTATCCCCGCTCCGCCGCCATGTCGCCTGCAACCGGCACCGCCGCCAGCGGGGTAATCACCTACACCTATCAGGACGCGACAGCCGGCACCAACCTGCAAACGGTCTGGGCCCTAATGAACTTCGCCATCGATGGCCGGGCCGCATGCTACATTGCCTACTACCGGCCCGGCAACCAGCTATTCCTCTACCCGGACAACGGCGACGGCACACAGGCCACCAGCATCCCCCTCGCAGGCACCAATACCATCGAAAACAGCCAGTGCCGCATCAGCGCCCAGGGATCCAGCGCCGTCGTCAGCGGAAATCAGGTTACCTTGAACCTCAATTACACCTTCAAGCCCCCGTTTGCCGGCAACAAAGCAATCTGGACCGCCGCTCAAACCACGGGCGGCGCCGCCACCAGCACCTGGAAGCCCGTCGGCGCCTGGCAGGTGCCATGAGGAGACGCTCGGCGGTACCCGCACTCTCGCTGGCCCTGGCCCTCGCCATAAACGGCCAAGGAGTCTTAACCACCGTCGCGGGCACCGATTGGATCTTCCCGGCCGGCGGTGCCGTGGCCCCGGACGCCCCAGTCGGTCCCGTCGTGGCCGTAACCGTCAATCGATCCGGCGAGGCGGTCTTTGCCGATCCCGGCAACGCAATGGTGTTCCGCATAACCCGTAGTGGAACCATCCAGATCCTCGCAGGCAACGGTATTTTCGGATTCTCCGGCGAAGGCGGACCAGCCACGGCCGCCGCGCTCAACACCCCGCAAGCCGCCGTCTACGACAGCCGGGGGAATCTCTACATCGCCGACACGGGAAACAACAGAATTCGGCGGGTCTCTCTGGACGGCTCCATCTCCACCGTCGCCGGCACCGGAGTCGCTGGCTTCGCTGGCGACGGCGGCCCCGCCTCGGCGGCTCTCCTCAACAGCCCCGGTCCCATCGCGATAGACCAGGCAGACAACCTCTACTTCATCGACCGCAACAACTTCCGCATCCGCCGGATCTCCCCGCAAGGCGGCATCTCCACCGTCGCCGGCACCGGCCGCCCCGGATTCTCTGGCGACAACGGACCCGCCCCCCAGGCGGCATTGCAGTTTCCGGAGGCAATCACCGTCGACACCTCCGGCAATCTTTATATCGCCGATACGGGAAACCACCGCATCCGCCGCGTATCGCCACAAGGCGTGATCACCACCCTCGTCGGCACCGGCCAGGCGGGATACTCCGGCGATGGCGCCCTAGCTACCAACGCCACTCTCCGTTCCCCGGGAGGCATTGCCATCGACGTCTCCGGCAACATCTCTGTTTCGGATACCGGCAACTACCGCATCCGCCGAATCTCCGCGCAAGGAACAATCCAGACAATCGCGGGAACAGCCCGCTCCGGTTTCTCCGGCGACAACGGACCGGCCGCGGCCGCCGCCCTCAATGGGAACTTCGGGCTCGCCGTCGACTCCGCTGGGAATTTACTCCTCGCCGACCGCGATAACTTCCGCATTCGCGCCATCACCCCCGCGGGCACCATCACCACACTGGCCGGCAACGGCCGTTTCCGCACCAGCATCCCAAACGGCCCCGCCGCAAATGCCTTCTTCTTCCAGCCCCAGGGCGTTGCCGCCGGCGCGAGCCGTTCGTACTGGATCGCCGATTCAGGCAACAACTATCTGCACAACGTGGCCGCCGACGGAACACTCGCCACCCTCGCCGGTACCGGCGTGCGCCAGTACACAGGCAACAACGTAGTGGCCGCAACCTCCCCCGTGGCGAACCCAATTGGCGTAGCCGTCGATAGCCAGGGCAATGTCTATTTTGCCGATACCGATAACCATGTAGTCCGCCGCCTCACTCCCGGTGGCACCTTGGTAAACGTCGCCGGAACCGGCAGCCCCGGGTTTTCCGGGGACAACGGACCCGCCACCGCCGCCACCCTGCGCAGCCCGTTCGGAGTCGCCGTCGATACCGCCGGCGCGCTCTACATCGCCGACACGGAAAACCACCGCATCCGCCGCGTGTCTCCCCAAGGCGTCATCACCACCTTTGCCGGCTCCGGACAGTCCGGCTTCTCGGGCGACCAGGGCAGCGCCGCTACGGCAGCCCTGCAATTTCCCGTGCACCTCGCCTTTGACCGTGCCGGCAACCTCGTCGTTGCCGATTCCGCCAACAGCCGCATCCGGCGAATCACCCCCGCCGGAGTCATCACCACCATCGCCGGCGGCGGACGCCGCGCCGGCCCGGCCGCGGACGGCAATCCCGCAATCGAGGCGGCTTTAGGTATACCCTTCGGCCTCACCTTCGACGCCAATGACAACCTCTATTTCTCCGACGCCACCGAGCACCGCATCCGCCGTGTCTCCCCCACCGGTGTGTTGACTACGGTCGCCGGCGGCGGCCAAGCCGGGTTCGCCGGCGACGGCGGCCCTCCCAGCCAGGCCATGCTCTCCTCCCCACGCGGCCTCGCTTGGGACGCCACTGGCAACCTCCTCATCGCCGACATGTTCAACCACCGCATCCGCGCCATCCTGTCGCGGCCTGTTACCGTCCAGGCAGCGCCCGCCTCGCTGCAATTTGCCGGCCAGAGCGGTGGTCCCCCAGCCTCTCCCCAACTCATCAACATCAGCACTTCCCTTCCCGGCTTTGCCATCACCTCCACCTCTTCGGTACCCTGGCTGCGCCTCTCCGCGCCAACCTCCCTCACTCCGGCAATCCTCTCGGTCACCGCGGATCCGGCCAACCTGCCACCAGGTACTCACTCCGGCACCATCGCCCTATCCAGCACCGCCACCCCGGTTACCGTCACCTTCACCGTCAGCGCTCCAGACCCTCCCAAGTTGTCGATTGACACCACCACCGTTACTTTTGCCTTCACTACCGGCACCGAACCCGCCGCCGACACCGTATTGATACGGAACTCCGGCGGCACCGTCGCTGATGCGGCCATTTCGGTCCGCGTCGAATCCGGTGGCGATTGGCTCAAGCTCTCCCGAACGTCGGTCCGGGTCCTCACAGCCGATCCCGCCTCCGTCGTCCTCACAGCTACCCCAGCCGGCCTCGCCAGTGGCACTTACAAAGCATCGCTCGTGGTCTCCGCCCCCGGAGCGAACTTGGTCACCGTACCCGTAGTAATGACCCTCGCCGCCCCCGCCCCGCGCATTCGCCTTTCCCAAACGGCATTGACCTTCACCGCCGTCGCCGGCGCGGCTACGTCGGCGCCACAGCAGGTCCTCCTGGCCAATGCCGGAACAGGAACGCTCACTTGGTCCGCCTCGGTTTCCACCCTCGGCGGCGGCTCCGGTTGGGTGCGCTTGCCAGTTACCCGCGGCGAGGTCTCCGGCCCGGATGACTCTTCCTCCTTGCCCGTTACTACCGATGGCGCTTCATTGCCCCCGGGCGAATACTATGCGCGTATCGACATCCGCTCAGCCGGCGCCGTCAACTCGCCGCAGACGATTACCGTCATCTTGAACGTCCTTCCGCCAAACTCCAATCCAGGGCCGCAAATGCAGCCCTCGTCACTCGTATTTGTCGGCCCGGCCGGCGAGAGCCCCAGTTCACAGACCGTCACCCTTTCCAACCTCACCGGAACGCCCGTCTCCTATTCCGTCGCTGCCTCCTACAGCGGCTCCAGCGGTTGGCTGCAGGTGGCGCCCTCCCGTTCGGTCGTCCTGGCTGCCCGCCCCGTTCCCGTTGTCGTCCAGCCGGATTTTCGCTCCCTCCCCGCCGGCGTACACGAATCCACTCTGGCAATCACCTTTGACGATGGTGCCGTCAGAACCCTCCCCATCACCGCCATCGTCACGGACCGGCCGGCCGCGGACGCCAAGGACCCCTCACGCTCCGTAACCGCCACTTGCGACCGCACCGCCCTCATCCTCACCGCGGCCTCTCCCGGTGCCGTCTTTACTGCCGTCCGCAACCAGGCCGTCAATCTCGATGTCCGTCTCCTGGACAATTGCGGATCGGCCGTCACCTCGGGAGCCAGCGTCGTCGCCGTCCCGGAAGGCGAAGGCAACATTACCTTGGTCCATGCCGGCCAGGGTCGCTACACCGGTGTCTGGCAACCCCGCATCGAGTCGGCAACACCCCGTAAGCTGGTCATCGCCGCCTACGTCAGTACCCCCAACTTCGGAATGCTGATCGGCGTCGCCACCCCGGTGCCAATCATCTCCCGCGTCATCGCTTCGGCGTCCGGGACATTCATTACACCTGGCGCCGTCGTCAATGGCGCGTCTTTCGCGCCGCGGCTCCCGGTGGCGCCCGGGTCCCTGATCTCGGTCTTCGGAGAGCGCCTCGCCGACGCCGAGTCACTAGCCGGCGCCCCCCTCCCCACCGCCTTGGCGGGAACAGAGGTGACACTCGGCGAACAAAAGCTGCCATTACTGTTCACCTCTTCCGGCCAGTTGAACGCCATGATCCCGTTTGACCTGCCCGTGAACACTCAGATGCCTTTGCACGTGCAGCGCGGAGCCAGCCTCTCCTATGGCGACTCCCTCACCATCGCCGCCGCGCAGCCAGCCGTGTTTACCCGGAATCAACAAGGCACCGGACAAGGAGCCATTGTCGACGGCGTGACCAATGTCCTCGCCGACGAGCAGAATCCGGTCGCTCCCGGCAGGGTCATCACCATTTACTGCACCGGGTTAGGGCAAACGTCTCCGGCGATTGTCGCCGGAGAATCGGCCCCGCTGTCGGTGCTTTCCCGCACAGTGCTTCCAGTGACGGTAGAAATCGGGGGGCGGCCAGCGCCGGTGACCTTCTCCGGCCTCGCTCCAGGCTTCGCCGGCCTCTATCAGGTGAACGCAGAAGTTCCCACCGGCCTGGATCCGAACCCGGAAACCCCACTTACCTTAACCATCGCCGGACAAACATCCCCCGCTGTCACATTCGCGGTCAAATAGCCCCCCCAAAAAAACGCCAGTCCTTCGAAAAACATTCCACCCTAACCGATAGAAGCTTCGGGATTTACCGATC
>CAYSFR010000071.1:0-5841 GCA_964430625.1 uncultured Solibacteraceae bacterium | reverse complement strand
GGGATGCCGAGACGGGGTTGGATTCCTTTGGGGCGCGACACTATTCGGGGGCGTTGGGACGGTTTACGAGCCACGACTTGCCACTGTTCGACCAGAATGCTTCGGATCCGCTGAGTTGGAATCTGTTTTCGTATGTGAGGAATAATCCGGTTCGGTACATCGATCCGACGGGGCGCGGGTGTGTGTCGACGCAGAGCGGGCATACCAGTACGGGGAGTCCATTGTGGACGAATACAAGTGATCCGCGGGTTCCGGGGCCGAGTTGCGGGGAGATTGATAAGCAAGACGCGAATGGGACGCCGAGTGTGACTGTGGTTGAAGTGGCGCCGCCGAGCGCAATGCTACTTGCGGTGGCGCAGGGCGCGCAGGCGGCCAGCCCGGTAACCGATCCGAAGAATATTGCGGCTTTCTACGTTGCCTCCGCTGCGGTCGGCTACGGAGGGGTTCAACTGGCAGGAAGACTTGGGTATGGCGGTCTCCAGAGCCTCGGGCGAATCGTCCCAGAACTTCTAATTCGTCCAACGCCAAATCAAATCGCAGCCGTAAGTCGAACTGCTGCACAGGGTGGAAGGCAAGCTGTTGAGAAGTTCTTGCGGGGTCAGTTTAGAGCACTCGCCGAAGACGAAGAGAAGCTGGCTCGGTATTCAGCCGAGGGCGGGTATACGAGCGCCGTGGAGAAGACCATCAGGAACGTCAAAGGGCTGATCGAAGCAGCGAAGGACTGGCTTTCCAAGAACCCATGAGTTTGTTTGAACAGAATCGGACCTTGCGCACCGTCCAGGATGTCAAAAGACTGGCTGCTCTTCTTGCAGACTCACCGGACGTCGTGCGTTTTGACCGGGGAGATCACAAAGAGGCATGGGCATTGGCAGACTCGTTGGCCGAGATGGAAAAGCTCATGCGTGAGTTCCTTGATTCGGAACTTCCCCGGCTTGTCAACGCCGAGCTGCCCCAATCTGAGGTTGGGGGAGTGTTGTTGGATATTGGAGAGTTGTTCCGGCGCATTTTGTACCACATGTTGGAGCAACAACAGTTCTACCAATACCTCGTACCGAGTGCGGCGCTATCGGACGACGAAGACATCTCTCTGAGACCCAAGGGCGATTGAAGAGTACTCGGCGACCCATTAGCAACACATCACAGCATCCCGTCTTTGCACTTCGAGTTTAACGGCGTAGAAGGCGGCTTGCAGGAGATGAATCTGTCCCCTGTTGCCAGCGATCACCAGCTTTCCGTCTGACCAATCGGAATTTTCGTGAGCGCCGATCAGAAGTTCGAGGGCGAACTGATCGAGAATGGCGTCGTAGAAGACCTGGAGTTCGTTGCTGGAAAATGAACCCAGGATGGCGCTTGGTTCGGTGATGTCTTGGAGGAGAAGTTCGTTGGCGAGTTTCGAGAGCAAAGAGTTCATGATGGTTCCTTCCGGGTGTGTAGCTTCTGTTGCGCCTTCAACGTTTGCCGGATGGCGCTTCGTATCCAGTCGCTCTTCGTGACGCCCTTGTCGTGAGCGGCCTCGGCGAGGAGTTCTTCGATGGCTGGGTCGAGGCATAAGGTCATGCAGGCTTTTGGTGACATGGCGATACCTATTTAGGCGGCGAGGCTGGACCGAAGCTGCGAGAGCGTGCTGGTGATTTTGCGGCGTACAGTTTTCGTGCTCATCCGCTCGACGGCGGCGATCTCTTCTTGGGTGAGACCCGCACGCAGATGGTTGACGATTTGGGCGTCGGCGGCGGGGATGACGGCAATGGCCTACGATCAGGATGCCGCTGACCCATTGAGTTGGAATCTGTTTTCTTATGTGAGGAATAATCCGCTTCGGTACATCGATCCGACGGGGCGCGGGTGTGTGTCGACGCAGAGCGGGCACACCAGTACGGGGATTCCGCTGTGGACGAATACAAGTGATCCGCGGGTTCCGGGACCGAGTTGCGGGGAGATTGATGCGGCGGATAGTAGAATGACGCCGTCGGTTACGGTGACGGGGCAGCGCGGGTCGACTGGGGACCACACGGAATCGGCGGACAGGGCTATCGGTAATGAAGAAGCGCAATATTCAAATGCACCCGAGCATTCTTGTAGACGCCGGACTCCCAACGAAGGGAACTTCTGTTACTTCGAAGGTGTCGCGAGCGGTTCTTGGAAAGAACGCTGGCCGACTCGTGGGTCGTGCGACACCCTATGTGGGGTGGGTCCTGTTGGCTGTTGACGCGGCCGCAATTGCGGCTTGTGTGGCAACCTGTTAAGGGATCACATGAATCTGCTCGTCATTGTCGGAGTAGGTGTGTTAGGCGGGATCGCGCATTTTGTATACCGAGAAAGACAACGTAAACTCGCCGTTCGCGAATCAGTCCGAGCCAGAGCGAATCTCTGCAAAGGGGAGTTCACGAAGCATTTCGAGGGTAGAGTTTCGGTCATCGTCGCCGAAGCTGTTTTCGAGTGGTTTTCCCATAGTGGCCAGGGGGCGGGTGTCGATCCTGGAAGTGATCTCTTTCTCACCTATCGCTTCGATGGAGATATTCTTGAGGACTGCCTTGATGCGATTCAATTGGCACTGCGACTTTCGAACGAAGACTACGCTGCTGCGCGCAATCACCAACAGCAGGGCTTGCAGACGGTCGAGGATCTCACAATTTTTGTTGGTTACGCATTCGATACCCGAGATAAAGTAAGTAGAACTCTCAAGTGTCCGGGCGGCCAAGCCAACGTTTCCGCCTAGCGGCGCCGCAATTTCGGAGGAGGGGTTTATCTTGTGGGAGATCGTCGGCACTATTGAGACGGGAACTGAGGAAGCCGGAATTCCACTTAACGTCGGTGACCGCCGGGGTAGTATTTCTGACTGGGCGAACTTCATGCGGGCCAACCGGGGCGCACAGAGGGCTGCGATAAAGGCTTTGACAAGAGCTTCAAAGGCGATTGACGCAAAGTTCGGTACGCAACTCGCCCAGGAATTCGCAAAGAATGTCACATCTGGAGCGTTCCGATGAGTCTGTCGCGAGTGGACCGCCCCATCTTTCAACATCTTTACTCCCAATCGATGCATCCGCTCGAAATGGTAGACGAACATCACAAACAGGCGCTGGAAACTTGGTTGTGTCCTTCTTGCAAGTCTCCGCGCCCAGGGACTGGCGCTATCGATGTGACTGTTGAGAACCAAGGCACGCGAGGCCGAGCAGCATTGAATCTTGTCATGGGCGCAGGTGCCGCGGTCGCGAAGCGAGAGCTTTTGTTGACTCTTGGAGTAGAACGCGTCAATCGAGATCTGTATATCGGCAAGGTGCTGAGGCGCACTGGCACTCCGGTTGAAGATCTTGTGACGTTTCGGGGCAGGAAGTCTGTGATCGTTCGAGGGAAAAGCAACGTTTCTTATCGAAAATGCCTTGAATGTGGTAACCCATTGTATTTCTCAACGATCGGTGGTCGTTACCTTTGTGGCTTGCCCCATCAAGGCGCAAAGATTTTCGAGAGCCAACTGTGGGGACTGATTTTTTCAGACGACATCGCGAGCGCCCTTGATCTGGGGAAGTGGGAATGCGTGACGCATGAAGTCCTGCCCGTCCTTGCACTTCCGTTAGATGGGTTAGGCGATCTTCCTTAATCGATCTGACGGCGGGACTGAATTTGCGGGCGAGGGTCGTTCGTGGCGGGAATCGCCTTGCGAATCTTCTCGACTCGCTTATCCCGGCAGTCTTCGCCGGTCCGGCGTAAGCGTCTTTCAATTACCGACAATACCGAAGCATTGGAAGACAGTCGTCGGGTAAGCAGCGGTCACCGGCGACAGTGACGTTTAACGTCGACGATACAATGAAATACAAACTCGTCAGAATGCCACAGCAAACCACTCCCCCCCGTTGCTGTCCGGTCCGGCTGCCTTGGCGATTAGGTATTAGGATGCGCAGGTTACCTAAAAACGAAGTGGTTCGATCCCGAGAACTGATCCGTGAGATGGCCACTCTGTCGGAAACTCGGGGGTATGACTTCAACCAAGCATGGCTCAAAAGTCACGAATGGGTCGTTGTACCCGTAGAAGACAGCGGTCATTTTGCCGAAGAGGAGATTGCTCGGATTGTTCCGGCGCTGGTCGCAAGTGGTTATCCCGAGTGTATCGCTGTTGGGACACTTGACCTTCCCGACCCCTTGCCGACGTGTTTCGAGTTCTCGATTTCGGTGGATGAACTTCGTCAGTTCAATGCCGAGTGCGGTATTTTCCGGTTCCTGTTGACCTGCCCTGCACGATCCTGGTCCATTAGTTGCAACGAATGGTTCAACCTGTTCGCAGGCCCTCCCACGTTGGTTGAAAAGATGCTTGGCATTTCAATCGGACAGGCTCGAAATGAGTTTCTTGAATATGCGAAGCTCGTGGAACAGGGTTCGGAGCGTGGTCTGGTTGAGATCGCCCATCAGTACGTTAGAGATTAGTCTGGCACCACGGCTGTCCAAATTAGCTGAATGTCGGCGACAGTTCGTTTGAAAACAAAGAAGTTAGCCGCGGAGGGCAGCTATGCAGGAGTTGAGGTTGGGGTGGCGGGAGGCGCGGTGCCGGTCATATGCTGTCCAAGATCGTCGGGTGAGAAGAGTGACGGTTGCGGCGGCAGGTAGCCGGAGCGTAGTGGCGGCGGCCCTTCGAACGGGGTATCGAGGAAACGCCATAAGTCGCGATAGACAAAGAGTTGGTGACGCAGAAGTGCGATGAAGCGGCTGAGGTGCCATTGCAGGCGGCTCCGTAGTTGCAGGTAGCGGACGATTAACAAGGCGATCAGTGCTGTCCAAATTTGGATCTTCAATGCGTTGGCCGAAGTCCCGACGAAGGTCTTGATCTTGAGATTCTGTTTGAGCGCCCGAAACAGGAGTTCGATCTGCCAGCGCTGCCGGTAGACGGCGGCGACCAATGCGGCATCGAGCGTGAGGTGGTTGGTGAGAAATTCGAGTTCGCGCTGCTGGTGCTCATCCCAGTAGACGATGCGGCGAAAGAATCGATCATTGTCTTCGGTGGCGTGTTGGGCGAAGACAACGACTTCATCGCTCCGGACACCGGAACCAGCAGCCACAGGTCTGGATTCGACGACAACGAAAGCGGCGTTGGATTTTAAGCGGGTCACGAAGTGGACGCCGCTGGCGGTGAGCCTGGCGAACCAGTCGTAGTCACAGTACCCGCGATCAAAGACAACCATGGCGCCATTGGGCAGTTCGAGAGTGCGAGCGATGGCGATATCGCTCTTCTTGCCTTCGGTGATCACGGCGTAGTGCGGCAGCAGTCCGTCATGGTCCAGCAGGAGATGGATTTTGACGGCGCCCTTGGTGGTTTTGTACTTCGCCCAGTCAAAGACCTCCGCGCACAAATCGATCATCGTGCTGTCCAAACTAAGAAGTCGGGCGGGGAGCGAGAGCGGAATCTTGGCCGAGGCCGGCAGTTTGGCCCGCAGATGCGGCACCAGGGCGGTGAACAGATCCTGGTAGATCTGCCAGGGCCGGTGCAGATTGGCGTAGGCCAGTGTGGAGTGGCCGGGGGACTTCGTCATCCCGAGGTGCACGAGTTTGCCTTCACTCACCTTCAGGCCTTCGTGGATCTCACGGAGGCTTTGTGCCTGGCCGAGTTGACAGAACAGCATCGACACGAACTGATCCCAACAACGCAGACCACGTGAATGCCGTTCGCCTCGGTGCTCGGCAACTACACGTTCAAACAGCGGGCGCGGAACCTGCTGGAGAATTTGGCTGAAAATGCTGGATACTCGTGTCAGGGCTTGGTCCTTGGCTTGGTGGATTTTGTTCTTGGCGGAACGTATCCTACCCTACCAGGACCTTGCCTGCTTATCGGTGAACACTAATTTGGACAGGCGTGGT
>CAYSFR010000070.1:0-7574 GCA_964430625.1 uncultured Solibacteraceae bacterium | reverse complement strand
CGTATCTGCGGGACCAGACGACGGGGTTGGATTATGCGGATCAGCGATATTTTGCTAGTTTGTCGGGGAGGTTTTTGTCGGCGGATCCGGCAACGCCCGGCGATCCAGGCGAGCCCGGGTCGTGGAATTTTTATTCGTATGTCAGTGGCGACCCGGTTAATTATTTCGACCCCGACGGACTAACGAAGTGTGGAGATCTCATTGATGCTGAAACGGGGTTTAAGGTATCGACGATAATGAACGGCACCAGTGAGATGTCGGTGCTAGCGAAACTAATGTGGCATGAAGCTGGCCCCCCGTATTCTACGGACCCCAATTACCTCGCCGCATTTGACAAAGAGCAGTTAATGATCGGAACAGCGATGGAAAATAGGCTTGATATCGCAAAGCAAAACATCATTATCTTCGATGGAGAGGGGAATCAAGTGATGAATCATGGCTTTGTTGGTAAAACGCTAAAAGACATCATCATTGCTGGCGCAACGAGGTATGATTCAGCGGGAAGGATCGAACATATTTTCAGTCCAAATGGATCATTCATTACATCAGAACAGAAGATTCTTGACCAGGCGCTCGGGGCCGACATTGCAAATGGAATGCAAATTCCAATCCCCAACGCGTACGTCGAAAGTAATTCATCGGTAAATCAAGTATGCTATGGCGTGTTGAGGTCAATTACAAACGCCAGAAAAGTGATTGGTGGAGTAAGGGAAAATGGCCCGACACCAAACACGACAATTACGAGTTGGAATAAGGGGTCAAAGGGACCGGGCTACGAGTCTATTTCAGTCACGCTTCGCGACGGAGGCAACAATTTCTTCGGATATTTTGGTTATAAGCGAACCGTCGGGCGAGTAGCCGCCGAGCAACCAGTCGGCCGAGGTGGTCAACCATGAACTGTACCAACAGACCTGCGATTCCGAGGATTCATTGTTACTGGCTAATCGCAGTTTTCTTCGTCATAGGACTCGGCGTCGCATCGACGCATGGACAGACGCGGTCGATGATACCCAGCAGTGTATTTGATCGGTGGAGATGGGAGTCATACTGGAGCCAGGGTTTCCTCGGACGTTTCAAAGGTGCCGATTCCGAAGCAAAAGTTGAATTCGATTCAAGCGATGGCTTACTCGCCGTCTGTATTGCAACTCAGAACGATTGTGCACTCTACAGGCTCAACGGTACTAAATTGGGCCCATCGGTAGGTCGAGGTCCTTGTATACCCGACGGAGACAGCGGATTGTGCGTTAGCAAATTCTTCGAGAGCTACGCGCCTGCTAAGGAGAAGCCGAGTGCGGCATCCAGAAAAGTGTGGGTTGCTGTGACCAGCTTTGAATGGCTAAAAGAAAAGTACTCGCCGTGCTCGCACACCAGTTCTGGTGACGTCGAGGTACTGAGGAAGTGGCTGATTGACAAGCTTTTTGAATCAGAACGCCACGCCGAGACTTTTGTAATTCCATGCTTCTCTGAGTCCGATCCTGAAGTTTATGTTCTCTTCGAGAGCATTCGAGTTGTTGACAATCGGGTCATGGTTATCGCTTCAAACGGCGATCCTATATGGAAGATTGTCGCAGTGTTTCCCGAGGGATCTCCAAGTTATCGATTCTTGAGAGATAGGATCATGAGAGCAAAGGCACTAACTGAACACCGTTGAGACTTCCGTGTACGCGTCATTGTCGATAGATTAAATCTCAAGGCCGAGTGGGGCGCGTCGAGAGGGCAGTAAACGCACCCTACCGCGCGCAACGCGCGCGGCATCCAGCAGTCCCCTTGAGGGGACCACAGGGGTGAACAAACAAATGTGCGGGACCGGACCAAGCGCCGTAACTGCCGATGACATAAATCCGTGTTATCGGGCGCCAGCGAACCCCGCCGCGCCTCGCGGGGACCGGGCCGCTTTGGGCCCGGCGGGGACGATAACACGAATTATGTCAGAGGTAACCCCGCGCGACTCCGGGCCCGCATTCCACCCTGCCGGAGGCAAATCAAATTCCTTAAGCGATTTTCTCCCGGTCACCCGTGCCGCCCCTCCCGGCGGGCGGCGTGCCGGGCCGCTGCCTTTGCGGCCCACCAGCACGACGCCCGCCGGACCGGAATGCCGACAGGAGGGTTAGCGGTAGGCTTCGCGGCGGTTGCGGACTCGAAGGATACGTATCGTGTCGGGGTCCAGGTGGAAGCGGACGCGGTAGTCGCCGACGCGGAGACGGTGTTCAGGCGGCTCGATCCCTTGCAGGCGCCTGACATTGCCGGCGCCGGTGGCGGCGAAGCGTTCGACGCTCTGTTTGATGCGCCTTGCGATTGCGTACAATTCGCTGAATTGGAGGCGGGACAACGCCGTACCGGAAGGGGCAACGTGGAAGTTGGGGACCGATGTGGGGTTCGGATTCGGTTGGAAGATGCTGGCGGGTTCGTTGACGCCCATGTATTCGGGCTGGTGGACGGTGAATCACTACATTTATACGGACAGCACGGGAGCGGAGTACCGGTTGGAGCCGTATCCGAGCGGGGGGTGGCGTTCGCGGGAAGGGATCTATGTGGAGTATGACTCCAATGCGGGAAGGCTCTATTTTCCCGGGGGTAGTTTCTGGGAGTTCGGCTGCACGGCGAACGGGACGGAGGCCGATTCGGGGACGATGTATCCGACGCGGCTGGTGGATACGAACGGGAACGAGATCAAGCTGCGGTACCAGGGCGGGTTGTTTTACGGAGGGACAAACGGGAGTGCGCGGGTAACCGAGGTGGAGGACGTGCGTGCGGCGGGTGTGCAGGGCGGGTATCGGACCTATCAGTTCCACTACAACAATGATGCGGTGCCTCACCTGACGAGCATCACGAGCGATATTGGGGACAACCTCTACTTTGGCCTGAATTATACGGCCGGAGTGGCGCTGTCGGACCCGTTTGGCGCGGCATCGTATGGAACGACAACCCGGTTGAATAGCGTAAGCGTACCCGGTTCGGGCGGGCTGCAGTTCTCGATGGAATACAACAATTCGATGCATCTGACAAAAGTGACGATGCCCTACCGGGGGACGTTGGAATGGGTCTACGGGGCGAAAATGCTGGGGAAGACAGGGTCGGGTGATACTGAGCGCTCGCGGGTGCAGATGGAGGTGGTGACGCGGACGCTGAACGCCAATGACCTGGAAGGGGCGAAGACGTATTGGATTTACAACGATCCAACGGGAGATGATACGCGGCTGGCGCATTACTACCGGGTGGTGGTGGATGCGTCCTTGAAATCGGACAAAGCGTATTTCTTTCATACGGCGGCGGACTACCGGCTGGGCTTGTTGTCGTCGCTGGCGGAACGTGTGGCGGTGAACGGAGGGGCGGTATCGACCATGCGATCAACGGCGCTCACCTGGGCACAACATGGGACGAGCAACAATCCGTACGTCGCCACCAGCGTGCAGACGATGCACGCGGCACTGTCGCAAGATGTGCGGGAGGCGAAGACCGAACAGGAGGTGGACGAGTTTGGGAACCTGACGTCGAAGATCATCTACAAGTACAACCTGCCAGGGGTGGCGCCGGACAAGGCGCGGACGTACACCTATGCCTACCTGACCGGCGGGACCTATCCGGCTCGCCGCATCCGGAACCGGATGGTGACCGTGCATGTCGCCGAGGGGACCGGATCGCCGCAACTGCTGGTGACGAACACCTACGATATCTACCCGTTCGGCCAGGCGCCGGCGGTGGCGTTTCCGGCGATGTTGCGGCAACACGACACCGCCAACTACGGCGCGTCGACCATTCATCGCGGGAACGTGACGCGGATGGTGTCGCTGGGCAAGACAGTGGATTTTGGTTACGACTACACGGGGAACGGGCTGTCGACGAACGACACTTACGGGCACACCGCGAGCCGGGTGATGGACGAGAACCGGAACTACGCGGTGCCGAAATCGACGACCGGGGGAAGTCTGCAGACGAACCTGACGTGGAATACCTACAATGCGCCGTTGACGGCGACGGGGCCGAATTCGGATACGACGTCGTTCTCCTACGACGCTTATGCGCGGCCGAATCAGCGGACGGAGGCCAATGGGGCGATCACTACGCTCACCTACACGACGTTGCCGGACGTGATGACGCAGGCGACGACGGGGGCCCGTTGGACGCGCACTTATTCCGACGGTTTTGGGCGGACGATGAAGGTGGTGAGCGGGTATACGTCCGGAGGCCAGGAAACGGTGGTGTCGACGGTGGATACGAAGTATGCGCCGTGCGCGTGTTCGCCGATCGGGAAACTGTGGAAGACGTCGATGCCGTATGGTCCGGGAGGCGGGGTGCGGTGGGTGGAGCATGAATATGACGCCATTGGCCGGACCGTGAAGGTGACGCAGCCGGAGGCTTCGCAGGGGGCCGGGTCGGCGGGGATGACGACCTATAGCTATGTGGCGAATACGGTGACGGTGACCGATCCGGCAGGGAAGTGGAAGAAGAGTGTGAGCGATGTGCTGGGGAACCTGGTGTCGGTGATCGAGCCGAACCCGGCGGGCGGGGCGGACTATGTGACCGATTACACGTATTCGGTATTTGGGAAGCTGTTGACGGCGACGATGACGAGGCCAGGGTATGGGGGCGGTTCGGCGGTGACGCAGACGCGGACGTGGGTGTACAATGCCAACGTGCAGTTGACGTCGGTGCGGCATCCGGAGAGTTCGACGGTGGCGAATCCGTCGACGCGGTATGCCTATAATGCCGACGGGAGTATCCTGTGGACGAAGGATGCCAAGGATCAGCGGGTGGAGTTTACTTACGACACCGACGGACGAGTGACGGAGCGGCGGCGGTACTATGCGAACGGCGGGGAGGATACCTGCGGGCGGGTGAAGTATTTCTATAACACGCAGAGTTTTGCGGCGGGGTTCACGCAGAACGCGACGGGGCGGCTGGCGGCGACCCAGACGGGGTGCGCGGGTGCGGGACCTGGGGAAGTGATCGAGATCTATTCGTACACGGCGGCGGGTGCGGTGACGAAGAAGCGGTTGCGGCTGGTGCGGCCTGGCGGGACGGTGGACAAGGACGTTACTTACGGGTATGGGACGGACGGGAAACTGGCGACGGTGCTGTATCCCGGGGCGACGATTCCTTACTCGTATACGTATGATGCGATGGACCGGCCTACTAAGATGACAGGGCCTGGGTATTTGGGAGGGAACCTGATCGATCAGGTGAAGGAAGTGGGGTATGGGGCGGCGGGCGAGGTGACGGCGATGAAGTATCTGCAGGGGGAGACGCCGGACTATGATGGGAACCAGAATCTGATTGGCGTGCCGTATTTTCTGACGGAGACGCGGAACTACAACTTCTTGTATCAGATGACGAAACAGAGACATGTGGGGACGGGCGGGACGGTGGCCGAGATTGAGTATCTGTATCCGGCGAATAGTAACAACGGGAGGATCAGTCAGCGGAAGAATAATGTCACGTCGCAGGTGGTAGGTTATACCTACGATGCGCTGAACCGGCTGGCGAGCGCGGCGAATACGGGGAGCGACGCGTGGGCGCAAACCTTTTCCTATGATGGGTTTGGGAATTTGCGGGCACAGGATGCGACGGTTGGTTTTGCTCCGGAAGTGTTTCTGGATGTGAACATGGCGAACAACCGGATGAGCAGTGCGAACTGGGTGTATGACGACAACGGGAATACGACGCAGATGCCGGTGGTGGGCGGGGGTACGGCGACGCTGGGATATGACATTGATAACCGGGTGGTGAGCTGGAACAAGGCGGGGGTGGGGACGGAGTATTATGAGTATCTGCCGGATAACAAGCGGGTGTGGAAGAAGACGCCGGCGGGGGCGGAAACGGTGTTTTTCTATGGGGTGGGCGGGCAGAAGCTGGTTACTTACACGGTGCAGGGTTCGCCGTTCGCCTTGGTGAAGGTGACGGAGAATGTGTACTTCGGGGGGAAGTTAATTCGCGGGGAGGGGGCGGCGGTGGTGCAGGACCGGTTGGGGAGCGTGGTGTGGCGGGAAGGTGTGGGGGGACGGGATTACTTTCCGTATGGGGATGAGATGGGGACGGCGAGCGCGGGGAATGTGGGGAAGTTTGGGACGTATTTGCGGGACCAGACGACGGGGTTGGATTATGCGGATCAGCGATATTTTACGGGGTTGCAGGGAAGGTTTTTGAGTTCGGATCCTTATGAGGCGAGTGGTGGGGCTTCGGCTCCTGGTTCTTGGGGTAGGTATGCCTATGTGGGTGGGGATCCGGTGAATTTCTTGGACCGAACTGGTTTGGCCTCCTGCCCGGCAGGGTCCTCGACCTGTGTCGATGTTATTGACCGTCTGCCAGGTCTTGGAACAGCTGGTGGCGGCTCAGGTTCCGGCGGAGGTGGTGGAGGGGAGCCCGATGATGTTCCCCGAGGTTTGATTTTTGGGAATGCGATGATGAGGATCGCGACCGCCAATGCGCTTCAAACATCGGTTCGGCTTGGAGTAATGAATGATTGTCAAGCTATGGGTGCCTACGTAGGCAACTTGGTAAGCGAATGGTCTGGAGCGGGACTTGGGGCGTCCGCTATTGCGGAAGCCATGGATGTCTTAGTTAAATGGTCCTTTACTCCGGGTCTTGGTGTGAGCGTCGGTGTTCATGCAAACACAGCGTTGGGAAACATAAGTGGAAATGAGACAGGTCAAGGCAGTGGGTTCGCCGCCGAATATCAGGATTATTTCTGGCCTGATGGTGACCAGGCGCATCACTTCGCATTCTTTTTTGAACTGGGCGCAAAGTTTCCGAATCTTACTGCGGATGGGCTCACTCAATGGATGCTCGCGTTTGGAGGGGAATTGGCGGATGTCGGTAATCCGACCAGTTTCTTCAAGAACGAAGGAGATATCAAACTCGCGCAGAAGGCGCTCGACATGGGCTCAAGGCTCGCGCGGGGGAAGCTGGCGCCAAACAATTTGGGACTTGAGATGAGTCAGCTTTGTGGTCCCCAGGGTGCCGTACCACCCAAAAAGTAGGGATGAGAATTGACATCATGGTTAGTGTAATCAAGAAGGCCTCGATTCGTGCGGCGTGGCAGGCGATAGCTGTAACCAGTTTGGCCCTGACGTTGCCGCAGGACATGTCCGGGCCGAACGCAGGTCCCGGTACAAAGGAGATATTCACGTACTGTGCAGTTTGGTTTTGCGTTTTGTTCGCTTTTTGGTTTGCGCTACTCAGCTATATCGGCGGGCGAGGGACTTGTCGGTTGCCGAGGGACTCCCAATAGAAAGGTGCGAAATGTGCCTTCACCTTACCGCGCGCTGCGCGCGCGGCATCCAGCACTCCCCTTGAGGGGACTACAGAGGTGATCAAACGAATCTGCGGGCCCGGACCAAGCGCCCCTGGGCCGATGACATAACTCAAAGTTATCGGGTGTCAGCAAACACCGCCGCGCCTCGCGGGGACCGGTCCTGCTTTTGGACCGGCGGTGCGGATAACTTTCGTTATGTCCTCCCGCCACTCCCCGCGCTGCCTCTCCGGGTCCGCCTTCCACCCTGCCGTAAGCGTCCGGTTCTCCTTTCAACCTAAATCCGGCAGTTGAATAGCGTTGCGGACTTGCAAAACGCCGGAAG
>CAYSFR010000069.1:3514-7975 GCA_964430625.1 uncultured Solibacteraceae bacterium | reverse complement strand
CCCGATGGTACTGCACGCGCGAGTGTGTGGGAGAGTAGGAAGTCGCCCAAATTAATTCCACAAGCCCCGGTTACCCCCGGGGCTTTTTCGCGTCTGCGCGCCCGCCGCCCCCGCCGGGGGCGGCCTTCCCCCCTACGCCAGAATCTCCCGCACCAGCTCCCCATGCACGTCCGTCAACCGGAAGTGCCGCCCGCTATAGAAGTAGGTCAGCTTCGTGTGGTCCAGCCCCATCAGGTGCAGCAGGGTCGCGTTCAGGTCGTGGTTGTGGACCTTCTTCTCCACCGCCCGGTAGCCGAACTCGTCCGTCGCCCCGTGCACGTACCCCGCCTTCACCCCGCCCCCGGCCAGCAGGATCGAGTACCCGGCCGAGTTATGGTCCCGCCCGTTCTGCAGCTTCACCAGCGAGGAGTTCTCCACCGCCGGCGTCCGCCCGAACTCGGTCCCGAACACTACCAGCGTCTCGTCCAACAGGCCCCGCGCCGCCAGGTCCTCCACCAGCGCCGCCACCGCCGGGTCCGCCCGCCGCGCATTGGCCTTGTGGGCCTGAATGTCCTCGTGGGAATCCCAGGGCTGCGAGTTGCCGTAGTAGATCTGGACCATCCGCACCCCCTTCTCCACCAGCCGCAGCGCCATCAGGCACCCGCGGCCGAAATCGGAGTCCCCGTACCGCTCCCGCACCTTCTCCGGCTCCTTGGCCACGTCAAAGACCTCCGGGACCTCGGTCTGCATCCGGAACGCCGTCTCCATCGACTGGATCGCCGCCTCCAGGTTCGAGTCCCCCGGCCGCTCCGCCAGGTGCTCGGCGTTGAGCGCCTTCAACAGATCCAGCTGCCGCCGCTGATCCGCCGGCGTCTTCCGGCCCCGGTCCAGAAACTGGACCAGCTTCTTCGGATCCCGCTCGGTCGCTTTGATAAAGGTGCCCTGGAACACGGCGGGCAGGAATGCCGACTCCCACAACGGTGGCCCCACCACCGGCGTCCCCGGGCACAGCACCACGTACCCCGGCAGGTTCCGGTTCTCCGTCCCCAGCCCGTAGGTGAGCCAGGAGCCCATCGACGGACGCCCCGGCTGGATCGCCCCGCAGTTCATCAGAAACAGCGACGGCTCATGGTTCGGAACATCGGTGTGCATCGAGCGGATGACCGTGAAGCGGTCGATGTTCCTGGCAATGTTGGGGAAGATCTCGGAGACCTCGATCCCGCTCTGCCCGTACTTCTGGAAGGCGAACGGGGACCGCATCAGCGATCCGGTAATCCGCTCTGTCTTTGGCTGCTCGCCCGGCATCGCCGTCCCGTGATACTTGGTCAGCGCCGGCTTGGGGTCGAAGGTGTCCACCTGCGACATCCCGCCGTTCATCACCAGGTAGATGATGTGCTTGGCCTTGGGGGCGAAGTGCGGCGGCTTGGCGGCGAACGGGTCGCTCTCGGCGGCCATCGCCGCCAGCCCGAACCCGCCCGCGGCCCTGGCCAGAAAGTCTCGTCGGTTAATCCACATAGAGGAACTCGTTGGAACTGAGAAGGACCTGGGCGTATTGCGCCCAATCGGCTTGCGCCAGGAAGGCTGCCGCCGCGGCGGACTCGCGCGCCGATGGAGCCCTGTGGAACAGCAGTTGGTAGGCCGCGCCGATCCGCTCGGACTCCCCGGTGGCCAGGCACTCCAGCCGCGCCGCCAGCGCCTCGGCCCGCAGCCGCAGGAACGAGGAGTTCAGGAAGAACAGCTTCTGCAGCGGCACGTTGGTCACCCCTCGCTGCTCCACGTGGATCGAGGTGCTGGGGAAGTCGAACAGCGCCAGCGTCTCGTTCTGCTGGTAACGCCCCACGCGGACATAGACCGTGCGGCGGCGGTTGTCGTCGCCCAGCTCGGACGACTCGCCCTTGGCCCGCAGGTCGATCTCCCCGCTGGCAAACAGGATCGAGTCGCGAATCGCCTCGGCGTCCAGCCGCTTCCGGTTGCCCCGCCAGAACAGCCGGTTGTCCGGGTCCAGCTTGTCCCCGGCGGCCCCCCCGTCGCTCGCCGCCAGATAGGTCTCCGATAGCACGATCTCCCGGATCAGCCCCTTCATCGAGTAGCGGCCTTGGCGGAACCGCGCGGCCAGGTACTCCAACAGGTCTCGGTTGGCCGGCCGGTCCCCCATCAGGCCGAAGTTGGACGGAGTGCGCACGATACCTGACCCGAACAGCCAGCTCCAGATCCGGTTGGCCATCACCCGCGCCGCCAGCGGATGCCCCGCCACCGCCTCGGCGAGCTCCAGCCGCCCGCTGCCGGTGCGCAGCGGCGCCGCCCCCAGGCAGTCCAGGAACCGCCGCGGCACCGTCTCGCCCAGGTCGGTCGGGTTACCCCGCTTGTTCAGCGGGATGTCGATCGGCTCCTCATGTTCGCCCATCCCATGGTGGTAGCCGTAGGCGGGCGGCGTGGCCTTCTTCGCCCGTTCCAGCTCGGCGCGCAGCCCGGCCAGGTGGCGCTTCCACTCCCCGGCCAGCTTCTTCTCCACCGCCTCGCCCTCCAGGCGGAACACCGCGTCGGTGCGGCCGATGAACTTCTGCCACAGCTGGTACCGCTCCCGGTCCAGCGATTTGGTGACCACGTCGGCGCCCGGGTTGAAGTCGGCCTCCGAGTCGTAGTTGAACGGGAGGATCGTCTTACGGCGCTTGGCGAAGGGGTTGGTGCCGCGGATGACGGCCTGGCGGTTGGCGTCGTCGATGGCCCGCTTCTGCTCGATGACCTCAAGCAACGTCTCCTGGAAGGCCCGGGCGTTCTCCTCGGTCCGGGCGGCCTGCCAGGGCTTCAGGAAAGGGTGGTCCTCTTCCGGCTTGGCGAGGTAGTCCTTGAGCTTCTTGGCGATGTCAGGGTCAACGCCCGGAGCGCCCTGGAGGAAGGCGGCGGCCTGCCGGGCGTAGATCAGAGCCAGTTGCTCCCGCTGGGCGGCGAGGAACTGGTCGATCTCCTTCTCCAGCGTCCGTATCCGCTTCTGGGCCGCATCGTAGGCGGCCACCTCGGCCGGCGGGGCCAGCGGGTACTCCTTGTAGGCGGCGCTGGCGAAGACCCCGGCCAGGGCGTAGTAGTCCTTCTGGGAGATCGGGTCGTACTTGTGGTCGTGGCAGCGGGCGCAGGCCGCGGTGAGGCCCAGGAACCCGCGCGTGATCATGTCGACCCGGTCGTGCCGCTCATCGGCGCGGGCCTGCGGCGGCTGGGTAATGCCGTAGTACCAGGGGCCGAGCCCGAACAGGCCGAGCCCGCCCACCAGCGGGGTGGTGTCGCCGGGCAACAGGTCGGCGGCAATCTGGGCTTTGACGAAGGTGTCGTAGGGGAGGTCGCGGTTGAACTGGTCGATCACCCAGTCGCGGAACCGCCAGGCGTTGGGGTAGGGGCGGGGCTGTGTCCCGGTAAAGTCGTCCTCGCCGAAGCGGGCGACGTCGAGCCAGTGGCGGCCCCAGCGCTCGCCGAACTGCGGCGAGGCCAGCAGCGAGTCGACCAGGGCGGGGAGGTCGCCGGAGGCCAGGAAGGCCTCGGCCTGGGCGGGCGTGGGCGGGAGGCCGGTAAGGTCGAGGTAGAGGCGGCGGAGGAGCGTCCGGCGGCTGGCCCGCGGGTTCGGGGGGATGCCCTTGGCCTGCAGCGCCTTGCGGACGTGGGCGTCGATGGAGCCGGTGGGGGCGCGGAGCGGTTCGGCGGACCACAGGGCGCGGGAGGTCTTGACCGGCGGAGCGGAGGCGGGCCAGGGCGCGCCGTCGCGGATCCAGGATTCCAGGGCGGCAATTTGACCTTCGGCAAGCGGGGCGGCCGGCGGCATGCGGAGCGAGGCGTGGGAGAGGCGGACGGCCTGGATCAGGAGGCTGGCCGCGGCGTCGCCCGGGGTAATGGCGGGGCCACGCTTGCCGCCGCGAAGCAGGGCGTCGCGGGAGTCGATTCGGAGGCCGGAGGCGGCGTTCTCCCCGTGGCACGGGCCGCAGGACTGCAGGAGAAGGGGGCGGACGCGGGATTCGAAGTGCTCATCCGCGGCTGCGGCCAGGACCGCGAGGGCGGAGAGGAGGAAGAGCGCGGTACGCACGATAGGGATATTCTATCCGCAATAGCGAAGGCCCGGGGTAATCCGGCAGAGGCGCGTTGGCTGGAGGCCGTGCGGGGTGCGGGGGAGGTGCGCCACGCGCAAGGGGGACGGTCCGGGGGGAGCGGGCGATGCGCGCTCGCTGGAGGCAGCGCGAGGTGCGGGGGCGGTGCTCGATGCGTAGGGGGAAGGCCCGGGGTAGGCGTAAGGGGAGCAGGCAGGGGCGCGCTCGCTGAAGGCCGTGCGGAGTTCGGTGCGCGATGCGCATGGGGGAGGGCCCGGGGTAGGCGTACGGGGAGCGGGCAGGGGCGCGCTCGCTGAAAGCCGTGCGGAGTGCGGTGCTCGATGCGTAGGGGGAAGGCCCGGGGTAGGCGTACGGGGAGCGGGCAGGGGCGCGCTCGCTGAAAGCCGTGCGGAGT
>CAYSFR010000069.1:0-3414 GCA_964430625.1 uncultured Solibacteraceae bacterium | reverse complement strand
GGCCCGGGGTAGGCGTACGGGGAGCGGGCAGGGGCGCGCTCGCTGGAGGCGGCGCGGGGTGGTGGGCGGTGCGCGACGCGCGGCGGGGATGACTTCCGGCGTTAGCGTTCCGCGAGCCAGACGAGGAACAGGCCGTCCGGGTCGACGTCCTCCCAGTAGCTGATGGGGCGGCTGGTCACGTGGCGGCAGTGGCGGGCGAGCATGCCATCCAATTCCTTCTGGCCGAACCAGCGCTCCCACTCGGGCGTCTCCAGCCGGCCCCAGTGGTCCTTGTTCTTGTCTATGACGACGATCTTGCCGCCGGGCTTGACCACCCGGCAGAGCTCGGCGACCGCGCCCTCGATATCGACGGCGTGCTCGAGCGACTCGGTGGCGTAGAGGGCGTCGAAGGCGCCGGTTGCGTAGGGCAGGGCGGTCAGCGAACCCGCGGCTGGCAGGATGGGTCCGTGAACATGGCGGAGCATGGCCAGGGCGATGTCCATGGCGTGGATGCGGGCCTGCGGGTGCTCCTGCTGGAGGACGCGGGCGAAGCGGCCCTTGCCGCAGCCGGCGTCCAGGACGCGTTTGCCGGCCAGGTCTCCAAAGGTCTCCAGGATGACGCGGACGTGGAGGATGCGGGGATCGATGGTGGAGGGGAAGTGCTCCTCGTCGGAGGCCGAGTCCTCAAACGAACGGCGGATCCGCTGCTGCAGATCCGCCGTGAGCGCGGGCTGTTTGGGCCCGAACAGATTGGTCAACCACTTCCTCACGGATTGGTCAGGAAGATGGGCATGCCCGCCTTGCCGGTGTAGTTGGGGCGGTAGCGTTCGACGTTGTACATGGTGGCGACGTCGACCTTGCGGGGTCCGAGCTTGGGATCGGGGATCTCGACCATGCGGTAGCGGCCGTCGGTGATGGCGGCCATGAGGCCGCTCTTGCCTTCGAGGATGGCGTCGAAGGCCATGTTGCCGAAGGTGGTGGCGACGAGCTTGTCGGTGAAGTCGGGCGACCCGCCGCGGAGGTCGTAGGTGAGGTCGCTGACGATGCACTCGAGCTTGCCGCGCTTCTTGAACTCATCGGCCAGGGCTTCGCCGACGTTCATCTTCTTGCGGTGGCCGTAGTCATCGGGCTCGCCGTATTCCTGCAGCACGTAGCCGTCCCAGACCGCGCCTTCGGAGAGAACGACGAGGGCGTAGTGGGAGGGGTTGTTCTTCTTATCGGCGGCGATGAGCTCGGTCATCTTGTCGATGTTGAAGGAGTACTCGGGGATGGCGCAGCGGATGGAGCTGACGTAGGCGGTATAGAGCGAGGTGTAGCCGGCATCGCGGCCGAAGACGCGGAAGACGCCGACGCGCTCATGGGAGCCGACGGTGGTGCGCTGGCGCTGGATGGCGTCGTGGGCGCGGGTGATGGCGGTGGAGAATCCGATGCAGTATTCGGTGTTGCGGACGTCGTTGTCCATGGTCTTGGGGACGCAGACGACCTTGAAGCCCTGGGCGTGTAGCTTCTGGGCGTAGCTGAGGGTGTCATCGCCGCCGATGGCGACGAGGGTGTCGACGCCGAGGGACTCGAGGTTGCTGATGACGTGTTTGGAGACGTCCCAGGCCTGGTAGGTTTCGCCCTTCTTGGTGACCATTTCGGAGGGGAAGAGCTCGGGGCTGAGGAAGCCGGGGAGCTTGCGCATGCGGGCGGGGTTGGTGCGGGAGGAGTGGAGGTAGGTGCCGCCGTCGCGGTCAATGGTGCGCGTATTGAGGCGATCGAGGGGGCGGAGGTAAGCGGCCTTGGAGGCCTCGTCTTCGAGGTTGAGATGGGTGAGACCTTCCCATCCGCGACGGAAGCCCATCACGTCCATGCCTGCTTCATAGGCTCGATAGGTGACGCCCTTGATCACCGAGTTCAGCCCGGGGACGTCGCCGCCTCCGGTGAGGATTCCAATGCGTTTTTTAGCCATTTTCTCGATTGTATCAAGACTGGCGGGGGGCGCCGTGGTATTCTTCGAGGGGCGCGAGGCGCCCTCGCGAAAGGAGAGTCAGCATGCCGGCCAAGTCAGGAGATCTCGTCCGCGTTCACTATAAGGGAACGCTCACGGATGGGACGGTATTCGACTCGAGTGAGGGGCGGGAGCCTCTGGAATTCACACTCGGACAGGGGATGGTGATCCCGGGATTTGAGAGCGCCGTGACGGGGCTGGAAGTGGGTGGGAGCGTGGTGCGCACGATCCCTGCCGAAGAGGCTTACGGGCCGATGCGGGAGGAGATGGTGATCAAGATCCCGAAGGACCAGTTTCCGGAGGACATGCCGATCGAGCTGGGGCAGGAGCTGCAGTTGCAGGGACCGGGCGGGTATCTGGTGGCTCAGATTGTGGGGATTGAGGAAGACGGGGTGGTGTTGGACGCGAACCATCCGCTGGCTGGGGAAGACCTGACGTTTTCGATCACGCTGGAGTCGATCGGGAGCAAGCTGATCATTCCGTAGCTCCTTTGGCCGTAGCTTTCGTGGCCCGGCCTTGGGCGAAGAAGAGGGCCGTGGCGACGATGGCGCCGAGGGTATCGGCGAGCATGTCCTTTTGGGCATCCCAGATATCGCCCTGACTGCCGAGGAAGGCGGCGCCGGAAGCGCCGCCTTCGAGGGCGGCGTACCACCATTCGATGAGCTCATAGCCCATGGCGACGAAGGCGATGGTGAAGATGGGGAAGAGGAAGAGGATGGGCCGGGCGTTGATGGCGCGGGCGCGGACGAGGGCTTCGGCAATGGCGTAGGCGTAGAAGCCGACGGAGAAGTGGGCGATGCGGTCGTAGTGGTTGCGTTGGAAGCCGAGGGCGTTTGTGACCCAATCGAAGGGGACTCGTTCGAAGGTGTAATGGCCGCCGATGGTGTGGAGGTAGAGGAGGACGGCCATGAGGGTGTAGGCCGTGGGGGAGAAGGCGTAGCCGCGGAGGTAGAGGGCGACGAGGGAGGCGGCGATGGCCATGATGGGGATGTTCTCGGCCCACCAGGTGGCGCGGTCGTAGGGGGCGATGGCGGCCCAGGTGAAGAGGGCGAGGTAGCCGGCGAGGAGGAGTTTGGCTGTCAGGTGGGGCACGGGGATTCCGCGATGCTAGCATGAGGCGGGCTGGGGGTGTTGAGCCGAGCCAGCCGGAGTGCGGGCACACTCCGGCTGGGCGTTTGTTTGCCGTGGAAGCGAGTTGTCAAATACCAGTGCCGGGTTATGGGTGCCGGCGGGTTGGTTGCTGGTGCTGGCGGCGGTTGGGCGGCCAGAGGAGTCTGAAATTACGGGCTTTTCCGGTAAGCAGCATCCAGGGGAAATCCTAGCGGGGTGGGAAGTGCCAGGCTTCCAGGGTTGGGTCGATCAGGTTTTCCAGGGTTTGGCGGTTGATCAGCCGGTTTGCCGGGGGGCAGAATTCGCAGAGGAAGTCCTGCCGGTATCGCACCGGG
>CAYSFR010000068.1:0-9836 GCA_964430625.1 uncultured Solibacteraceae bacterium | reverse complement strand
GGCGCGGCTGGCGGGGGCGGGCCGGGCGGGGGCGCGGCTGGCGGGGGCTGGCCGGCCGGGGCTGGGTTGGCAGCGGCGCGGCTGGCGGGGGCTGGGCTGGCGGGCTTGGCTCCAGACGGCGACCGGGCGCCCGGCGCTTCAGCCGCGAGGGACCGATAGCTTGTAGGAGGCCCCTACCTTGTCTACCAAGGCCAACAGGACGTCGGCGCGGATGGGTTTTGACATGTACGCGTCGACACCGGCAGCCATACAACGATCCTCATCCTCCTTGAAGGCGTGGGCGGTCATGGCGATGATCGGGACGCGCCTTTCTACATGGCGCTGGCGGATCAGCCTGGTCGCCTCAATGCCATCCATCTCGGGCATCTGGATATCCATCAGCACCATATCAAAGGCCCGCTGGTTCAATGCCTCCACGGCCAGACGGCCGTTGGCGGCGATGGAGACCACATGCCCCTCCTTCTCCAGGATGCGGGAGGCCAGACGCTGATTGACGGCGTTGTCCTCGGCGAGCAGGATCTCCAGACCGCGGGCGCGGTGAGGCTCGCGGAGCGAGTGGCGGGTGACCAGATGGGACACGCCTTCGCCGGCGTTGCGGTTCTCGGCCAGGATGGTCGAGATGGCGGCACGGAGTTCGGCGGCGCGGACCGGCTTGGTGAGATATCCGCTGACCCCCAGGCCACGGCAGCGGGCGGCATCGCCGCGGTTGCCGCCGGAGGTCAACATCAGGATGGGGAAGCGAGGACCGCCCGGATCGTTGCGGATCTGTTCAACGAGGGAGAACCCGTCGACGGTGGGCATGTTCACGTCGGTGAGGAGAAGTTCGTACTGCGTGCCGGCCGATTGCGCCGCGGCTGTTAGTTCGACGGCTTCGGCGGCACTGGAGGCGGGCGTGGGGTTCATGCCCCAACGCTTTAGGGTGGTAGTGAGGATGCGGCGGTTGGTGGCGTTATCGTCGACGACCAGCACCTTCTTTCCGGAGAGGCTGACCATGGAGACCGGTTCGTCGGAGAGGTCAGCGACGCCGGCGCGGGCGGGGAGGGTGACGTGGAAGGTACTGCCTTCGCCGACGGCGCTCTCCAGGGAGATCGAGCCGTTCATGAGGCGCACGAGTTTGGCGGAGATGGCCAGGCCGAGGCCGGTGCCGCCGTGCTCGCGGGTGGTGGAGCCGTCGGCCTGGGTAAAGGACTCAAAGATGAGTTTGTGCTTGGCGGGGGGGATACCGGGGCCGGTGTCGCGGACCTCGAAATGGAGGAGGGGCACATTGCCGGGACCGACGATGCGCTCGGCCTTGACGTAGACCTCGCCCTTTTCGGTGAATTTGACGGCGTTGCCGACCAGATTCATGAGGATCTGGCGGATGCGGGTGGGGTCGCCGAGGACGGTTTCGGGGAGGTCATCGCTGACCTCATAGGCGAGTTCGAGGCCCTTCTCGTCGGCGCGGACGGAGAGGATCTTCAGGACGTCCTCGATTGTCGTCGGCAGGTGGAAGCTGATGGACTCCATGTCGAGCTTGCCGGCTTCGATCTTCGAGAGATCCAGGATGTCGTTGACGACGGTGAGGAGGGCTTCGGCGGAGGTCTTCACGCAGGATAGGTACTCGCGCTGTTCGCCATTCAGTTCGGTATCGAGGAGGAGTTCGGTCATGCCCATGACGCCGTTGATGGGGGTGCGGATTTCGTGGCTCATGTTGGCGAGGAACTCCGACTTGAGGGCGGTGGCTTTTTCGGCCTGGCGGCGGGCGATGCGGGCGTTGCGGAAACCCCAGAAGAGAAGAAGAGAGAGGCAAACCAATATTAAGAAGCCGACGGCGAGGTTGCGCCGTTCGGTTTCGACGCGGCGCATGGCGGAGATGGATCGGGCCTGACCGGCGGATTGGGGCGCCCAGCGGGCGAAGATGGTGGCGAGGGATCCGTCGTCGGCGAGGTCGCTGATGCCGGCGCGGAGTTGTTCGGCGGCGCGGGCGCGGGGGCGGACGGCGGCGATGGAAATTTCGCTCAGGGCGCCGTCGACTGCATTGACGGTGAACTCGACGCCGTCGCAGCCGGGCGGGCGTTTGAGGAGCATGCTATCAAGGTTGGGAGTTTCGAGGAATCCAGCGGCGACGGTGCCGGCGCAGACGGCTTCGACGACGGCGGAGTTACCGGGAAGCGATTTTCGGGCGGCCTGGGGAAGGAACTGGGTGGCGAGTTTGGTGGCGAGCGGGAACTCTGCATGTCCGACGGGTTTGCCATTGGTGTCGGCGACGGAGCGGATCTGACTGGGAGCCAGGGAGACGAGGCTGAAGACGTTTTCGGCCCAGGGGGCGGTGAGGTGGAAGCGGGCTTTGCGCTCGGGGTTGGCGCCGAGGGCGGGCCAGATGTCGACGAGGCCGCGGCCGAGGGCGTCGTTGGGAAGGACGCCGGAGACGGGGACCCAGACCAGATTCAGTCCGCGGCGCTGGGCGGCGGCGGTCATGGCGTCGACAATTAATCCGCGCGGCTGGTTCAGGCGGAGGTCGCTATAGGGGGGATTGTGATCGATGCCGATCCGAATTGTCTCGCCCGGGCTCGCAGCGGCGGGCTGGGCGGACAGGAGGCTCCCGGTCAGCGACGTGAGCAGGAGGGGTAGGGTTGCGGCGAGAGGAGCTCTCAGCCAGCCATGTTGGCACATGCGGTCTCGACCATGAGGGATCTATCGGCACAGGACCCTTAGTACTTTATAGTGCAGAGTGGGGAGTTCTTGGGGGGATGGCGGGGGCTTTAGCGTCTTTGGCCGGGAGGGGGTGGATTCCGGTGTGGGGGCCCCCCGGGAGCATCGCTCCTTTACGTCAATCCCGCTCAGAGACATGTTGGCGGTTGCGGTGGGGTGGGGTGGGGTTCGGCGCCTTTGGCCAGAGGGGGGTGGATTCTGTTGTGGGTGCCCCCCGGGATCATCGCTCCTTTAAGTCAATCCCGCTCAGAGACATGTTGGCGGTTGGGCTCGGTCAGGGTGGGGTTCGGCGTCTTTGGGGGACAGCCGTGCTGCTTGGGTGTGCGGTCGAGGTGTCTGTGCTTGCCCCGGCTATCCCCCAGAGGGGGGGTGGATTCCGTTGTGGGGGGTCCCCCGGGAGCATCGCTCCTTTCAGTCAATCCCGCTCAGAGACAATTTGCGGTTGGGGTGGGGTGGGGTTCGGCGCCTTTGGGGGACAGCCGTGCTGCTTGGGTGTGCGGTTGAGGTGTCTGTGCTTGCCCCGGCTATCCCCCAGAGGGGGGGTGGCTTCCGTTGGGAGGGGAGTTCCGCCTCTCCCCCGGGAGCATCGCTCCTTTACGTCAATCCCGCTCAGAGACAATTTGGCGCCTGGGCTGGGGTGGGGTGGGGTTCGGCGCCTTTGGGGGACAGCCGTGCTGCTTGGGTGTGCGGTTGAGGTGTCTGTGCTTGCCCCGGCTATCCCCCAGAGGGGGGGTGGCTTCCGTTGGGAGGGGAGTTCCGCCTCTCCCCCGGGAGCATCGCTCCTTTACGTCAATCCCGCTCAGAGACAATTTGGCGCCTGGGCTGGGGTGGGGTGGGGTTCGGCGCCTTTGGGGGACAGCCGTGCTGCTTGGGTGTGCGGTTGAGGTGTCTGTGCTTGCCCCGGCTATCCCCCAGAGGGGGGGTGGCTTCCGTTGGGAGGGGAGTTCCGGCCCTCCCCCGGGATCTTCGCTCCTTCAAGTCAATCCCGCTCTGAGACAATTTGGCGGTTGGGCTGGGGTGGGGTGGGGTTCGGCGCCTTTGGCCAGAGGGGGGTGGATTCCGTTGTGGGGGGTCCCCCGGGATCATCGCTCCTTTACGTCAATCCCGCTCTCTCCCGGGATCATCGCTCCTTAGAATGCCCTATACTGAAGGTCTGACCGGGGGGCGGGCGTGGCAAGTGTGCCCCCCTTTTGACCGTATCCAAAACTTCTGCTATTCTGGAAGTCTTGTAACGATTGCAGGGAGATCGTCTGTCCATGAGCACTGTAGTTCCCTCTGGCAAAAACGTCCAGAGAAATTGGTTTGTCATCGATGCCGGCGACTTGGTTGTTGGCCGCGTCGCGACGGAAGCTGCCCGCCTTTTAATGGGTAAGCACAAGACCACGTATACCCCGTACATTGATACGGGCGACCACGTCATCATCATTAATGCCGATAAGGTCAAGCTGACCGGCAAGAAGGAAGAGCAGAAGCTGTATCGCTACCACTCGGGCTATCCGGGCGGGCTGCGGGAAGTTTCGGCGAAGCGGATGCGGCAGACGCGTCCGATCAAAATCCTGGAAGAAGCCGTGTCCGGAATGCTGCCGAAATCGAAACTGGGCAAGCAGATGTACCGCAAGCTGAACGTCTACGCCGGCCCGCAACACCCCCACCAGGCGCAGACGCCCCAGGCGCTGTCGCTGTAAGTATCCGAGAGAGGACAGTAGAGAAGTGGCTGCATTGACTCAATGGTTAGGGACCGGCCGCCGCAAGCGCGGCGTGGCGCGCGTGTTCCTGCGCAACGGATCCGGCTCGATTATTATTAACGGCCGTCCTTACGACAAGTATTTTACGAACGAGAGCTCCCGCTTGCTCGTCCGTCAGGCGCTCCAAGCCACCGAAACGTCGGACAAGTTCGACGTGCTCGTGCTGGCCAATGGCGGCGGCATGACCGGCCAGGCCGGAGCGGTTCGCCTGGGTATCGCTCGCGCGCTGTGCGAATTCAACCTTGAACTTCGGGGCAAGTTGAAGAGCATGGGGTATTTGACGCGCGATCCCCGCGAACACGAACGTAAGAAGTACGGGCAGAAGGGCGCTCGTAAACGGTTCCAGTTCTCCAAGCGCTAATTTGTCGCTTGGCGGCTACTCCGTCACCATTAACCCGGATATTCCGCACATCATTGCCGGCAGGACAAATCTCGTTTGGATGGTCCTGCCGGTTCGTGTGTGAAGTCCCCCATCCTAGGAGGCAAATTGCCTGCAATTTCCATGAAGGAATTGCTCGAAGCCGGCGTTCACTTCGGGCACCAGACCAAGCGCTGGAATCCAAAGATGAAAGAATACATCTTTGGCGAACGTAACGGGATCTACATCGTCGATCTGCAGAAGACCTTGAAGCTTTTCAAGGAAGCCATGGCGTATGTGGCCGAGATGGCGTCGCAAGGGAAGAACGTTCTCTTTGTGGGCACCAAGCGGCAGGCGCAGGAAGCCATCGCGGAAGAGGCCGGCCGGTGCTCGATGTTCTACATCAACCACCGGTGGCTGGGCGGATTGCTCACCAATTACTCCACCGTGAAGCGCTCGATTGAACGCTTGAAGATGCTGGAAGAGATGCATGAATCCGGCAACTATGGTGGCCGTACCAAGAAGGAAATCGGACAGCTGGAGCGGGAGCGCAAGCACCTGTCGCAGAACCTTTCCGGTATCCGCGACATGGGCCGTCTGCCGGACGTACTGTTCGTGATCGACTCGAACAAGGAAGAAATCGCCGTGGCCGAAGCGCGCCGCCTGGGAATTCCGGTGGTAGCGGTGGTGGACACGAACTGCGATCCGGATCAGGTGGACTACGTGATTCCGGGCAACGATGACGCCTTGCGCGCCATCCGCCTGTTCACGAACAAGATCGCCGAAGCGTGTATTGAAGGCCGCCAGCAGGTTACCGAGTCCGAACTCGGCGCGATGACGTCGGACGGCGACGAGAGCGTTGACCTGGAGAACGCCGAGCAGTATCTGGATCCGCAGTTCTCCGCGCAGCTGATGTCGGAAACGACGGCGGAAGCGGCGGACGACGAACTGGCCGGAGTGCCGGCGAAGTACAAAGCCAACCTGGTCGACGAATAGACTCGTCCTCCCCTTTGGGCGCCCCGCAAGCCCGCCTCCCCGGCGGCGCGGGGCGCCCGCAACTCCCCCCTTTTTCCCTTACCGTTACCAATCAAGAGAGGTTTTATGGCGGAAATCACCGCGCTCATGGTGAAGCAACTGCGCGAACGCACGGGCGCAGGCATGATGGAATGTAAAAAGGCCCTGGAAGAGGCCAATGGCAGTCTGGACGACGCTGTCGACGTTCTTCGCAAGCGCGGAATCGCATCCGCGGCGAAGAAGGCGACGCGCTCCACCAAGCAGGGTTCGATCACGGTGGCTCTGGGAGCCGGGCGCGCGTCGGGCGCGATTCTGGAATTCAACTGCGAGTCGGACTTTGTGGCCCGGACGGAAGACTTCCAGACGATGGTGAACGAGCTGACGCAGCAGGCGCTGGAAGCGCCGCTGGGAACGACGCGCGACCAGATGCTGGAACAGCCGTTCCGCGGCGATGCGACGCAGACGGTGGCGCAGATCATTGCCGGCAAGATTGGCAAGATCGGCGAGAACATGCAGTTGGCCCGTTTCGAGAAGATCGAAGGCGGGTTGTTCGGCTCCTACATTCACCCGGGCGCGCAGCTTGGCGTGCTGGTGCAGGTGACGGGCGCCAGCGAAGCGACGGCGGCGAACGAGGAAGTGCAGGAACTGTTGCGCGACGTGGCGATGCAGGTGGCCGCGGCCGATCCGCAGTTTGTGCGGCGCGAAGAAGTGACCACTGCGGTGCTGGAGAAGGAACGCGAGATCCAGCGGGAACGCGCCCGGCAGGAAGGCAAGCCGGAGAAGGTCATCGACAAGATGATCGAAGGCCGGATGTCGAAGTACTTCGAAGAGTTCTGCCTGTTGGAACAGCCGTTCATCAAGGACAACGCTGTTACGGTGGGGCAGCTGGTCGCCGATAAAGCGAAGAAGCTGGGTGAGCCGCTCGCGGTGGCCCGTTTCGTCCGCTACAAGGTTGGCGAAACCGCTTCCGCCGACGCACCCGCCGAGGCCTAACCGCACGTGGCGCAATACGCACGCATTCTGCTGAAGTTGAGTGGCGAAGTACTGGCCGGAGGCCACGGCTTCGGTATCGATCAGGATTGCCTTCATCGCCTGGCCGCGGAAGTGGCCGAGGTGGCGCGGACGGGGGTCCAGATCGGGCTCGTCGTCGGCGGGGGCAACTTCTTCCGCGGCGTCTCGGCCGCGGCCCGGAATATGGACCGTGTGGCGGCGGACCATATGGGAATGCTGGCAACGGTGATTAACGCCATCGCGTTGCAGGATGCCCTGGAGAAACAGGGCATCCCCACGCGAGTGATGACGGCGATTTCGATGGCCGCCGTCGCAGAGCCCTATATCCGGCGGCGGGCGATCCGCCACCTGGAAAAGGGGCGCATCGTGATTTTCGGGGCGGGTACCTCCAACCCGTACTTCTCCACCGACACGGCGGCGACGCTGCGCGGGCTGGAGATCCATGCCGATGTGGTAGCCAAGGCGACGAGCGTGGACGGGGTGTATGATAAAGACCCGCGTAAGCATTCCGACGCGGTTCGTTATGAGAGCGTGACGTTCCAGGAGGTGCTGAGCCGGCAGCTTGGGGTGATGGACGCCTCGGCCGTGGCCATGTGCCGGGACAACAAATTACCCATCTGTGTTTTTGACCTCCGCCAGCCCGGGAACATCAAGCGCGTCGCCATGGGGGAACCCGTTGGCACGCTGATCCAGTCATAATCGGTAGAGAAGAGAAAACTTCTATGTCAACGTTTCAGAACACCAAGGAAGTAGAAGCACACGCGAAGAGCCGCATGGAGAAGGTGCTCGCCGACCTGCAGCACGACATGACGGCGATTCGGACGGGCCGCGCGTCCATCAACATGCTGGAGCCGGTCCAGATTGAAGCCTACGGCTCGATGATGCCGATCAATCACGTGGCGACCCTGCACGTGCCGGAGCCGGCGATGATCACGGTGCAGCCGTTCGACAACTCGCAAATCGGCGCGATTGAGAAGGCGATCCGGAACGCGGGGCTGGGGCTGAACCCGTCCAACGACGGAAAGCTGATCCGCATTCCGATTCCGCCGCTGAATGAAGAGCGCCGGAAGGAGCTGGTGAAGAAGCTGCACGGGATTGCCGAAGACCACCGGGTGGCGGTGCGCAACATCCGCCGGGATGCCAACGAATCGGTGAAGAAACTGCTGAAAGACAAGCTGATCAGCGAAGACGACGACCGCCGGGCGCACGAGGAGATTCAGAAGCTCACCGACGCGCACATGGGCAAGGTGGACGCGCTGGCCAAGGCGAAAGAAAAGGATATTCTGGACGTCAAGTAGGCGGGAACAAGTCATTCGTAGCGGTCCTTTGTGGCCCGCACCACAAAGAATTGCGACGAAAGCGAAGTCGGGGTGGAGTATCGGCCCCGACTTTTTTTATGCTCAAGAGAGATGAAAAAGCCAGTCGTTCCTACTAACGGCCCCAAGCCGGTCGGCCCCTACACTCCCGGACTGCTGTGCGGGAACTTTTTGTACGCTTCCGGGCAGGGCTCGCGGCCCGCGGCGGGCGGGGAGATGCCGAAGGATTTTCCGACGCAGGTGCGGAACTCGATTCACAACGTGCGGCTGATCATTGAGGCCGGCGGGATGGAGATGAAGGACATCGTCTACAGCCAGGTGTACCTCTCCGACATGAGCCAGTTTCCCAACCTGGCCACGTACTGGAAAGAGGCATTTCCGGAGGGCGGGCCGGCGTTCTCCGTGCTGGGCGTGGCGAGGATGCCAACCGAGACGCCGGTGGAGATCAGCGCGGTGGCGGTGAAGGGGGCGACGCGTCCGAACGCGGATGTGCGGGAAGCGGGCGGGCGCCTTTACTTTTCCGGTATCGGCGGAGCGACGCCGGCGCTGGCGATGGAGAACCTGGCCAAGCGCGCCAAGGCCTGCGGTATCGACCTGGGCCATTTCGCGTTCCTGAACGCCTATTGCGCCAACGGAGTGACCCTTCCGCAGTTGAACGAGGTGTATGCGCCGTACTTTGACGCCGGGAACGCGCCGGCACGGGCCTCGATGCTGGTCGATTCCCTGCCCCCGGGCCTTGGGGTGGAGTTGACGGGCGTGGCGGTGCGGGACCTCTCCACGCGCCGTGTGGTGCGGCCGCGGAACATGGCGCCAAGCCGGACGTCGAGCCCGGCGGTGTGGGCGGGCGACACGCTGTACCTGTCGGCCAAGAGCGGGTTCATACCGGGACCGCACGCGGGCATTTATGCCACCAGCGTGGAGCACCAGGTGCGGCAGACGATGCGCAACCTGCTGGACGGGCTGGAGGAGACGGGGCTGGACTTCAGCCACTGCGTGGCGGCGAATGTGTATGTGGACGAGCTGAACGAGTTCGCCAAGATGAACGCGGTGTATGGGTCGTTCTTCAAAGACGCTCCGCCGACGCGGACGACGGTGCAGCCGATGAAGCCGGTGGAGCGGAAGGCGAACGCGAACGGGACGTTCCCGATGCTGGAGCAGGTTTCGCTGGTGGCGTGGAAGGGGTAGGCGGCTAGGCCAATACCCCGCGGACGAGTTGGCCGTGGACGTCGGTGAGGCGGAAGTCGCGGCCGGCGTAGCGGAAGGTGAAGCGTTCGTGCTCAAAGCCGAGCAGGTGGAGGAGCGTGGCGTGGAGGTCGTGGACGTGGACACGGTCGCGCTCGGCGCGGAAGCCGAAGTCGTCGGTGGCGCCATAGGCGGTGCCGCCCTTTACGCCGCCGCCGGCCAGCCAGACGGAGAAGCCGTAGGAGTTGTGGTCGCGTCCGGCGGTGCCGGCGTTGGAGCCGAAGGCGGGTAGTTCGACGACCGGGGTACGGCCGAATTCCCCGCCCCAGAGGACGAGAGTGTCGTCGAGCATGCCGCGCTGTTTGAGGTCGGTAAGGAAGGCGGCAATGGGCTGGTCCGACTCGCGGCCGAGTTGGCCGACGCGTTTGGCGACGTCGTCGTGGGTGTCCCAGGGCTGACCGGCGCCGTGCCATACCTGGACGACGCGGACGCCCTTTTCGAGCAGGCGGCGGAACTGCG
>CAYSFR010000067.1:0-17855 GCA_964430625.1 uncultured Solibacteraceae bacterium | reverse complement strand
CCGCACACCCAAACAGCACGGCTGTCCCCCAAAGACGCCGAACCCCACCCCAACCCCCTCCGCCCAGCCCCTCCCCCACCTCCCCCCTCTCCCCACTCTGGGGGATAGCCGGGGCAAGCACGGACACCGCAACCGCACACCCAAACAGCACGGCTGTCCCCCAGAGACGCCGAACCCCACCCCAACCCACGCCCGTGGCCAGCCAACGCCCGCCCCAGAATCCTACGGCTCCGGAACCAGCGCCCGCCGCAGCGCGTCGAAATTCGACCGCGTCACCAGCGCAAACCGGACCGGCATCTGCGTATACTCCCGCAACGTATGCTGTGCCTCCTCCGGCGGCAATTCCGGTGCCGCCAGCAACAACTCCCCCGCCTGCCGCCGGATCGGAATTACCGCCAACGCCCGTACCACATGCGCCGGTAGCGCCCGCGCCGTCGCTACCGGTACATCCACCGGATCCACCGAGGCCAGCGGCACACACAACTGCAGGCTCAACGCCTCGTACATCTCCGCCTCCGTCAAATCCCCCCGCTGCACCAGCCAGTCGGAGAGCCGCATCCCCGCCGGCTTGGCCGCAATCGCCGCCGCCAACTCCTCTGCCCCACAGTAATGGGACTGCACCAGCACCTCCGGCAGCGTCGGCCGGTGCGCCTCCAGCGCGAACCGGTTCGGATACTGGTGCGCCGTCTTCAGCCACACCAGCGGCTCTCCCCGTAACCGCGCCGCCCAATACCGCCACGTCGCCCGTACCGCCGCGACCGCGTTGATCCCATTCGCCAGCGGGATCCGGCATGGCGACGCCAGCGCCTGCCGCCAGCCGTAATACCGGTAAACGAAGGAGGCGCGAATGGCAGCCTGGAACACCGCCAGACCCGCCAGCCACGGCGCCAGCGCCGCCACGGGATGCTCCACCGGCCAAATCAGCCCGTACACAAACAGCCCGTTGGCCACCAGACTCAATGGGTTCCCCACCAACCCCTTCCGGTCCCGCCAGTGCCACCACCACTGCCGCGGCCCGCCCTGCCACCCATGCCGCTCCATCCCTTGCCACACAATCCCGGTCACCCACCGCGTCCGCTGCTTCGTCGCCCCCTGCCACGTCCGCGGAAAGTACTCCCGCGTCGCCACCGCATCCCGCCCCGCCGGCAGCAGAATCTGGCGGAAGCCCAGATCCTTCACCCGGAACCCGTTCTCGTAGTCTTCCGTCAGACATGACGGCTCAAAAATCCGGTTCTCCGCCCGAACCGCCAGCCGTTCCAGCGCCCGGCGGCTGAACGCCGTTCCCACCCCCGCCGACGGCAGGAAGCCTCCCATCCGCGCCCGCACAAACAGGTCGCGCGACTGGAACTCGCTGAACTCGTCGATATAGACCCCGTGGACCCATTCGCCCAAACCCGTCGGCAATGGCAACACCGGCACCTGGATCATATCGAACTCCCCCAGATGGGCATTGATCGCCCGCAGCGCCAGCGGGTGGATCAGGTCCTCGGCATCATGGGTGACGACGGCTTCGAATCGCAGGCTGGCGACCTCTTCGTGCAGGAGCATCTGCTGGTAGATCCAGTTCAGACAGTCCGCCTTCGAGGTCGGCCCGTTGTGCGGGACGAGCGCCAAATGAACATTCGGGAACCGGGCCTCCAACTCCCGGACCGCCTCCACGGTGGGCTCGTCGTTGGGATAGGCGCCGATGAACAGGTGGTAGTGCCCGTACTGGATGGCGGTCACGTTGTGGGCCACCATCTGGCGGATGACGGATTCTTCCTGCCACAAGGGCGTGAAGATAGCAATGTTCCGCTCCGCCGCGCCCTCCGCCTCCGGGGCGGAGGGCGCGGTGCCAGCCGCGGATCGGAAATAGAGCCAGAGCCCGATCAGGATCAGGTCGTCCAGCCCGCTCACCGCCAGCCAGGCGACGAGCGGAGGGAGCAGGTACGGGAGTGACTCGGCCAATGACACTTGTTAGATTAGTGGCTGACGGCAGGAGGAATTCTCACACCATGGCCTGGGATCGCCGAAGTTTCCTGAAACTGGCCGCGCTGGCAAGCGGCGCCGCCGGCGGATCCGCCGCCGCGCAGGGGAGCGGCTTCCGCTTCGCCCTCGTCGGTGACCGCACCGGAACCGCGGCTCCGCAGATCTATAGCCGCACCTGGCGCGAGGTCGCCCTCTTCGGGCCTGACCTGGCCATTACCATCGGCGACACCATCCAGGGCGGCAACGATGCCACCGCCGCCGACGAATGGCGCGCCATGGAGCCCCTATGGAAAGCCTACCGGCGGTGCCCGACCTACTACGTCCCGGGCAATCACGACGTCTGGAGCCCGGCCTCCCAGCGGGTCTTTGAGAAGGAGGCGGGCCACCCGGTCTCGCATACCTTCACCCATGGCGGCGCGCTGTTCGTGATCCTGGACAACAGCCGCACCGAGGACGTCTCCCCGGAGCAACTGGCCTACTGTGAGCGGGCGCTGGCGGCGCATAAGGACCTCCGGCCCAAGTTCGTGTTCTGCCATAAGCCCTCCTGGCTGATCCAGGCGCGCGTCGGCAACCGGGCGTTCCCGCTCCACGCGCTGGCCGTCAAGTATGGCGTCGACTCGGTGATCAGCGGCCACGGCCACCAGTTGGTGCACCTCCAGTTGGACGGGGTGCGCTACCTGGAGATTGGCAGCTCCGGCGGGACCATCGAGCGCGGGTTGAAGTTGGGCCAGGGGTTCAAGGACGGCTGGTTCTACCACTGGATGTGGGTCCAGGTCCGTGACGGCAAGGCCGAGTTTACGGTGAAAGAGGTGACCGGCCAAGGCCGGGTGTTCCCTCTGCGCGACTGGGGCGCCGCCGGGCCGCTGTTCGATCCCGGTGATCCGGCGCTGAGCGAGTCGCCCAAGCTGTAGCGGGCAGGGACGGCCCTTCGGCCCGGTGGCGGCGCGAGCGATCGCCCCGGGAGGAAGTCGGAGCGAATGGCAGCACGCTGTCCGGGCCGCGGAGAGCCGTGTGACGCCTATACGGAGAGCACGCGGGTGGCCAAAGCTAAGCCGTTGAAAACAGGCGGCCGGCGTGTCCCAAAGTGGAACGGATCAGACGAGCCGTATCGAATTGGGATCCCAATCGATGGCCTTCTGCAGGTCGAGGCTCCGGTTGACGGCGAGGCTGGGGCCGGCCGTGCGGGCGCCGAAGGTCGAGTCCTCAAAGAAGGGCTTGCGGGAGCGGAGGGCGTTGACCCAGTTCTGGATGTGGTCGACGTGGGCGTTGTGGCTGCGCGGCGGCGTGTAGCGGTCGGCGCCGTCGGGGCGCATGGCGTCGGCGGTGGGCTTCTGGGCGGGGTACTTCTTGCGGTACTCGGCGAGGATCTTCTGCTGGGTGGCCTTGTCGAAGTTGCCGAGGGTCATGCCGGGCTCGGCCTCGCGGGGCTTGCGCTCCAGGGTCACGCCGCTCATGGTGACCTCCATGGTGCCCTCGCTGCCGACGAACTTGAGGCCGAAGCGCTCGGGCGGGGCGGCGCCGCTGGCGAGGTTGACCCGGAGGGCGAAGGTGAACTCGGGGTGGCGCTCGGTCTTGGGGTAGTCCATGAGGGCGAGGACGACGTCGTAGGCGTCGCGGCCGTCCTTCCAGTAGCGGACGCCGCCGGTAGCGTAGATGCGGTTGGGCCCCAGGGAGTTGGTGGCGACGTGGAGGCCGGTGAGCAGGTGGACGAAGAGGTCGCCGGAGACGCCCGTGCCGTAGTCCTTGTAGTTCCGCCAGCGGAAGAGGCGGATGGGGTCAAAGGGGTGCTTGGGGGCGTTACCGAGGAAACGGTCCCAGTCGATGCGTTGGGGCGTGGCGTCGGGGCCGGGGAGGGAGTACTGCCAGGCGCCGAGGGCGGTGTTGCGGTCCAGCCAGGCTTCGACGAGGTTGACCTCGCCAAGGGAGCCCTGTTCGATGAGCTGCTTGGCCTTGAGGAAGACCATGGCGCTGGCGTATTGGCTGCCGACCTGGAGGATCCGGCCGCTCTTGGCCTGGGCGTCCATGAGCATCTGGCACTCGGGGAACTTGTGGACCATGGGCTTTTCGACGTAGACGTCCTTGCCGGCCATGAGGGCATCGGCGGCGATCTGGGCGTGCCAGTGGTCGGGGGTGGCAACGATGACGGCATCGACGTCCTTGCGGGCGAGGATCTCGCGGTAGTCGCGGGTGGTGAAGACCTGGTTGCCCCAGCGCTCCTTGGCGCGTTCGAGGCGGCCGTCGTAGATGTCGCCGACGGCGGCGATCTCGGTACCGCCGACCGAGAGGCAGTCGGTGGCGTCGCCGGTGCCCATGCCACCGGCACCGATGAGGGCGAAGCGGATCTTGTCGTTAGGAGAGGCCATAGTAGTTCACCTGGATCTGGGATAAGGCGCGGGTGCGCGAGACGGGGAAAGGGTAGGTCATGGGCGTCGGACCTCCACGCGGAAGGGTGGGCTAGGGACGCCGGAGACGGAAAGGGTCAGGTCGTGAGGACCGGGTTCGGCTGAGTCGGGGACGACGAGGTTGGCCTGCCAGAGGCCGGGGAAACCGGGAGCGGGGCCGAGGTATAGGCGGTCGGTTACGGGGGTGGAGCCGAGGGAGGCGGACCAGGCGAGGTTCTGCTGGGCGCCGGCGAGGTAGAGGGTCAATGGGCGGCCGGCGGCGACAGGGGCGGATGGGGCGTTGACGGTCTGGTCGTCGTGGTTGAGGGCGGCGTAGATGGCGGGGGCGGTCTCGGTGACCCAGATGAGGCGTTCGGCCCGGACGGTGGGGCCGTCGGTCAGTTGGAGGCGGGCGGTGCCTGGTTCGGTGGCGGCGGGGATGAGGATGTTGAGCTGGTTGGGGGTGGCGCCGACGATGGGCGCCTGGCGGCCGTTGACCAGGGCGGTGAGCCCTTCGAGGTTGGCGCCGAAGGCGGCGGCGATGGAGCCGCGGGCGACGGGGCGGGCGTCGAAGGTGGCGCTGTTGACGACCCCGTAGCGGGAGAGGCAGGGGGACTGGGCGGAGGCGCAGGAGTTGGGGCGTTCGGCAGCGGGGCGGCAGCCTGGGGTGAGCTGGCAGACTCGTTCGCGGAGGGCGGGGAGGAGGGGGTAAAGGGCGACGCCGGGGCACTCGGTGCGGCCGCTGGCGCGGGGGCTGAGGCCGGCGTCGCGGTGGCCGCTGATGACGTTGAGCTCGAGGCCGCTAGCGGAGTGGAGGGTCTGGGCGAGGGGGTCGAGGCTGTACTTGGCGGCCTGCCAGTTGAGGAGGCCGACGAGGGTGTCGAGGGCTTGCGGGGAGGGGGCCTGGGAGGTGAAGGTCCCGATGAGGGAGATGCCGGCGGTGGCGGTGTTGACGGCGCTGAAGTGGGCGCCGAGGACGCCGTCGCCGCGGCCTTCCCAGGCGGTGCCGGCGGGGTCGACCAGGAAGTTGTAGCCGATGTCGTCCCAGCCGTTGCCCTTGACGTGGAGCTCCCAGAAGGACCGCATGACGGCGGCCCAGTCGGAGGCGGCGTTGGCGCTGGCGGTATGGTGGACGACGAGGTGGGTGGGGGTGGTGCGGGTGGGGTTGGCGCCCTTGGGGCAGACGAAGGGGGCGGGGCACCAGTCGGCGCGGCCGCGGATGTCAGGGGTGGCGGCGCGGGCGTTGGCGGGGAGGGGCGGGGTGACGCCTGGGTCGATGAGCATGAGGGGCTCGTCGCCGGCGCCCTGGACTTCGACGAGGCGGGCGGGGGCGTCGAACCAGACGAGGGTCCCGGATTCGGGGTCGGTGGGGGTCTCGATCCAGGGGGACCAGGTGGCGCCGGTCTCCGAGGTACGGACGCGGATGTGGCGGTGGGCGCCGCCGGCGGGGATGCCGAGGGCGCGGGCGGGGGATTGGGGGGAGAGGGTCCTGGTGTGGGGACTGGTCTCGAAGGCGGTGGCGGCCTGGACGCGGGTAAAGTCGGGCGCGGGCGGGGTGGGTGCTGCGGCTGGCGGGGCTTGGGGGGCTTCGTCGTTGGTTGGGTCTGGGGCTTGGGCGGCTGCGGGGTCGGTGGCGCCGGAGGGGGCGGAGTCGGGCGCGGTCTGGATGTAGGCCGTGGCCAGCGGGGCTATGTCGGCGCCGGGTGTCGGGGTACTGGGCGCCGTGGGTGGGGTGGCGGGTGCGTCTTGGGTGGCTGTGGGGTCGGTGGCGCCGGAGTCGGGCGCGGGCGGGCTGTCGGCCGGGGCGGCTGCGGGGGCGGTCTCGGAGGGGGCGGAGCCGGGTGCCGGGGGGAGCGGGGCAGAGGCTGGGGTGTCGGTGGCCAGGGCCGAGCCGACGATGGGCTCGGGGGCGGAGACGGGCGTGTCCTTGGTGGGGGTGTTACTACTGTTGTAGTAGGTGGGGGTGGGAGGGTGGGGGAGGGCCGTTAGGGTCGTTAGGAGGAGGGTGGCTAGCCCTGGGATTCGCATTTTTGGGCGTTCCAGAGAAGAGTCTTCCTTTCGAAGTAGCTCCGGTTACTTAATAACGCTGGGCCGGCTGCCTTTAGGCCGAAGAGTGCATCTTCTATTACGGGCTTGCGCGTACGCACCGCGTTTAGGAAGTTGCGGTGATGGTCCTCGTGATCACTGTAGCCTCGGGGGGCCCGGTAGGTGTCCTCTCCCTGTGGCTGCATCCCATCCGCGGCTGGCGGCTTCACCGGGTACTTCTCGCGGTACGCCTTGACGAAGTCGTCCTGGACGCGGCGGGGGAATGTCCCGATCGTCCAGCCGGGTTCGGTTTCGCGGTTCACCTTTGAAATGGTCACCGTGCTGCCGACCGTCATAATCCCTTCGGAACCGACGAAGCGGAAACCGCTGGTTTCCCCGGCGCCGTTGACGAAGTTGACCCGCAAGGCCAGGTTGAAGGCGGGCATGCGTTTCTGGGCCGGGTAGTCGTAGAGGCCCATCATGATGTCCGGGACGTCCCGGCCGTCCTTCCAATAGCGCAGGCCGCCGGTGGCGAAGACGCGCTGGGGTCCATCGACTCCGGTGATGAAATGCAGGCCGGAGAAGAGGTGGACGAAGAGGTCGCCGGCGACGCCGGTGCCGTAGTCCTGATAGTTGCGCCACCGGAAGAGGCGGACGGGCTCGAAGGGCCGTTTGGGGGCCTGGCCGAGGTAGCGGTCCCAATCGATATTGGCCGGGCTGGCGTCCGGCGGGACGGAGTACTGCCAGGCGCCGAGGGCGGAGTTGCGGTCCCACCAGGCTTCGACCAAGTTCAGCTCGCCGATGGCGCCGGAGGCGAGAAGTTCGCGGGCCTTATCGTAAAGAATCGACGAGACGCGCTGGGAGCCGACTTGTAAGATGCGGCCGGTTTTCTTGGCGGCCTCGATGACTAAGTGGCCGTCCTCCACCTTCTGGACCATGGGTTTTTCGACATAGACATCTTTGCCGGCATTCATGGCGTCGACGGCGATGCGGGCGTGCCAATGGTCCGGGGTGCCGACGATGACGGCGTCGACGTCTTTGCGGACGAGGATTTCGCGATAGTCGCGGGTGGTGAAGATCTGGGAGCCCCAGATTTCCCTGGCGCGGGTGAGGCGGCCATCATATATATCAGCTACGGCGGCGAGTTCCGCCTGGCCGGAGGCGAGGGCGGACTGGACGTCGCCGGATCCCATGCCGCCGGCGCCGATGAGGGCGATGCGGATTTTGTCGCTCGGTTTGACCTGGGCGAGGGCGGATGGGACCGCGGCGGTGGAAGCGAGGAAATGGCGGCGGGTGGGCATGGTGGGAAGGGGGGAGCTCTCCCTTCGATTGTATGCCCGGTGGCCGCGGGTTAAAAGAGTGGCCTACCGACGAAGCCGCACGGGGGCGGGGAATCGTCGCCGGGGGCGCCGTTGAGACCGCCGGCGATGACGGCGCGGACGAGGCGTTCCTCTTCGAACTGGCCTCGGTTGGGCTTGTGCTCATCGCTGACTCTCCTTTCGGTTGAATGGCTGGCGGCCGCGGGGGGCCGCGTGCGGCTGATCGACGAAGCCCCACGGGGGCGGGGAATCGTCGCCGGGGGCGCCGTTGAGACCGCCGGTGATGACGGCGCGGACGACGCGTTCCTCTTCGAACTGGCCTCGGTTGGGCTTGTGCTCATCGCTGACTCTCCTTTCGGTTGAATGGCTGGCGGCCGCGGGGGGCCGCGTGCGGCTGATCGACGAAGCCCCACGGGGGCGGGGAATCGTCGCCGGGGGCGCCGTTGAGACCGCCGGTGATGACGGCGCGGACGACGCGTTCCTCTTCGAACTGGCCTCGGTTGGGCTTGTGCTCATGGCTGATTCTCCTTTTAGTTGAGTGCCTGGCGGCCGCGGGTTCCGAGTGCGGCTTATCGACGAAGCCGCACGGGCGCGGGGAATCGTCGCCGGGGGCGCCGTTGAGACCGCCGGTGATGACGGCGCGGGCGAGGCGTTCCTCTTCGAACTGGCCTCGGTTGGGCTTGTGCTCATCGCTGACTCTCCTTTCGGTTGAATGGCTGGCGGCCGCGGGGGGCCGCGTGCGGCTGATCGACGAAGCCGGACGGGGGCGGGGAGTCGCCGCCGGGGGCGCCGTTGAGACCGGTGGCCGCGGGTTAAAAGAGCGGCTTATCGACGAAGCCGAAGGGGGGCAGGGAATCGCCGTCGGCGGAGCCGTCGAGGCCGCCGGAGATGACGGCGAGTTCGGGAACGGCGGTGACGATGAGGTCGACGGCGAGGGCGACGGCGACGACGAGATCGTCGTGGGCCTCGGTCCCCTGCGGATGGGTATTGGTACCGGAGAGGGAGACGAGTTCCTCTTCAAAGAGGTCCCAATTGGGCAAGTTATCGTAGGCGATGAAGGCGCCGGTGCTCATCGTCAGTATGAGCCGGGAGATGAGCGAGGCGCGGGGGATGCCGGTGTAGCCGCCGGCGAGGGTATTCTTGCCTTTGCCGGCGGTGACGATGACGGGGCGCACGTTGCACAATCTGGGCACGGCGGAGCGGATGCGTTCGACCATAGCGGGGCCGGGGCCGCCGGCATCGATGGCGAGTTGCGACCTGCCATTGGGGCAGGGAAGGGCGGAGATCCGGTGGATGACGTTCGCATGCACGGCCGTATAGGACGTGAGGAGCGGGAAGCGGTGGAGCTGCCGCAGGGTGATGTGGGGCTGGTAGAGCTGCGAAAAGTCGGTGGGGCAGCGACCGAGATCGGTCCAGCCGACCTCGAGGGCGGCGAAGGCAGAGTGGTCATGGCGCTGGCCGAGGTCGAGGCCGAGACCCCACATATCTTCCGGTGGGCGGGTGTATCCGCGGACGAAGCGGCGGATACCGGCGCGGTTTACGAGCGTGTCGGGCATACAAAAACTCCTGTACCTACTTGGCTTTTCGGAGGACAGAGCGGACGAATTCGCGATTCGTCAGGTAGTCCGCCGGCTGGGTGAATTGGCATTCAAACTGTTGGGCGTACTTGGTAGGGCTGGCGCGGCGGAGCATGGCCAAGTACTGGGGGTCGATTTCGGGGCAATCCGAAACCGGGGAAAGGACTTTGTGAAAGCCAGAGTCCTTGTCGTGCCAGAAGTTATAGAAAAAGCCGGCCTGGCGGCTGGGGGTAGAGAGCAGCCACATACGGCCGTGGGCGCGCGAGACGACGGCGCCGATGGCGTAGAAGACGCTGTCCTTGACGACGGCGGCTTCGTCGACGATGAGCACGTTGGCGGTGCGACCGAGGCTGGTGGTCTCGGTATGCGGAATGGCGACGATGCGGCTGCCATTGGGCAGGGCGAGCGAGTGCTTGCGGCCGAGGAACCGGGGCGTGGGCAGACCGAGGAGGACGGCGCATTCGATGGCACGTTCGACGATCATGCCGGCCTGCTCCATGGAGGTTGCCAGGACGATGACGCACTGGTTCGGCGTATGGAGGCAGAAATGGAGCGCCTTGACGGCGATGGTGGTCGTTTTTCCCCACTGGCGGTTGCAGCAGAGGATGAGGTATTTCGACGTGGAGTCGAGGACCTCGGCCTGCTTGGGGCTGGGGGAGAAGTGGACGCGTTTTTGGGCCCACTCCGAGACGGAGAGGGGTTCGGCGGCCGGCTGGGGGTCGTCCTTGGGGACGATTGGGACCTTGCGGACGTTCGTTTGGGCTTCCCGGGGCGAGTACAGACACACTCCGGCTGTGACCCTGCGGAGGGTGCGTAAGATGTGACAGCAGGAGGTGGACGTCATGGCGTTTTTACCCTTGGAATTCGGGCGCCCCCGGGAAATCGTCGGGTTCGGGGAGGCCGAGAGCGACGTGGTCCGGGGGGAGAATGAGGATGGGGCGGCCTGGGAAGTGGTGCTGGCAGGCGGCGATGACATCCGGGGTGGTCTCCGTAATGACGACGGGCGGTTCGTTTTTCTGAATTTCAGCGGCCGCGTCCGTGCTTAAGGGCTTTATTTCCACTTCGAGCTCCGTTTGCTGCCGGGTTTGTTCCGGAGAAACGGCGGGGAAATTCTTATGGACGAAGACGAGCTGGCGTTCGAGCCGGGCAATGGCGAGTTGGAGGCGGCCAATCTCGCGATTGAGCCGGGCGACGACGGCGGTGCCGGCCATGAGCTGATTGGTGGCGACCACATGGTAGTGGAGGTTGGCCACGTCAGAGGGGTAGGAAGTGGGCTTGGCACTTTCCTGGATGAAGGCCATGTTCCACTGGGCGACGATGAGCCGATGGAGCCGGATGATCTGCCAACGGTTGGTGGCGATGTCCGAGACGATCCTCATGGCGAGGGTGTTGACGGGCCGATAGATGGAGCGGAGCTCTTCGACGAGAGCGTCGTATTCCGCGGGTTCTTCGTTTAGGACGACGGCGGCGTCCGGCGGGAAGAGTTTGGTGGAATACTCCCCGGTTTTGAGGGCGTTCTGGCTGGATCTCGCCTTTCCCTCTTCGGTGATGGGGCCTTTGGATTTGGCTCCATTTTCGCGGGATATTTGGGCACGTTCTTCGGGCGTTTTCATATTTCTATTCCTTTGTTGTCTCTCCTGGCGGTGCACCTTTTGCGACGTGCAAAAAGAAAGGCCTCTTCGCCGGGTTTCGGCGTAGAGGCCTTGTAGTATCAGCCATTTAGGCTCGACAGGAGGTAAGCGGGGCGCATGTGCGCTCTGCTACTTTGTTTCTAGCATATTGAGGGGCGAGAACGAACTTTGTATTTTTTCAATTGTTTGTAATGTGTTGATTTTATTTGAAAAAATATTTTTTGAAAATTTGTGAACGGGGTTGGCGGGGAGGGGGTGGGGGGTACGGGGCGGGGGGAGGTACTACGATATCGGTGAGAGTAGAATTTAGGGGGTATGGGTGAAGACAAAGAGCAGGACCCAGAAGCTGTTGCGGCGGTTCCAGAAGCGCGTGGTGCAGATGCATCTCAATTGGAGCCCGCCATAGCACATGAAACTAGCGAACCTCCGTCGCCCACTTGGCCCCGGCGCCCACGAATCGGGATTGTGATCGGCATAGCGATCGCTATTCTGGGGCTGGCGCAATGGCCCGGTTTCTTCAACTACTATTGGCTTCCGCGGCCGACGTTGACCATCGCGGGGCTGATTTCCTACTGGGCCGCGATTGAGGCTCGAACGCCTCAAAGGCGAGATGGGTTTCAAATCTCAATTTTGACGGTCGCCCTTTGGTTTGTCGCGCCGTCTGTACTTCGGGGACTCGTCTGGCTGCGGATAGGGCAGGGCATTGACGAGCAAGCGTCGTTTTTGTGGGGGTTAGGGGTGGCGACGCTGTTGTTGGTGGCGTTGCTATGGGTATTGCCGCGGGTACAAGTCAGGAATCTCGCAACACCCGAGCCGAAGGATCGGTTTCTGGCTGAAAACGAGGCGCGGAGGACCCTTGCACAAGTTTTGACGGGGCTAGGATTCTTGATCACCATCTACACGGCGCAAGAAAACTTAAAGGTCAGCCAGACCGGGCAGATCACGGATCGTTACACAAAAGCTGTCGGACAGTTGGCCGATCAGGCACATCTGGAGGTGCGCCTGGGCGGGCTGTTCTCGTTGGAGCGGGTTTCCTGGGAATCGCCGACGGATCATTTGGCAATCATGCAGTTGTTGGCAACTTATGCGCAACAGCGGCTGGATATGGGCGAGCCGGCCGTCGATTTGAAAACGAATTCGGCCGTGAAGGCAGCTTCAGCGGATGTGCGTGCTGTGTTTGACATTTTTCGACGACGCAAGGATGAACTGGAGGAATTGGAGCGGAGGCGAGGCGCAGGTGTCAGCCTAAAGAACACCGATCTTCGGGAAGTGGATCTGTCATTGCTCCACTTGGAGCGAAGCGATTTTGGAGGGGCTCTTTTCGATGGCTTGCGGATGCCTTTGGCTCGGTTTAGTCATTCGTCGTTTGAAAAGGCTTCTATGATCAAGGTTCAGTTAGATCTTGCCCAGTTGGTAGGTGCACGGTTTCAGCAGACTCGACTCGACGAGGCGAACTTGACCGGATCCAATTTCAGTCAAGCCCAGTTTCGGTCCTGCCGACTGACCCGAGCGTCCATGATGGGAACGACGCTTACTCACACCGTTTTTGACAACTGTGATTTGGCAGGGGCGATCTTCGTCAACGCGAAGTTGCAGAAGACCAGATTCCTAAAGAGTGATTTGCGCGGTGCCGTTTTCGGTCTTGGAGCGATGGAAGGTGTTGATTTCATGGGGTCGAATCTAGACGGCGCTTATGTCGTTGGCGTGGACCTGTCCGGTTGTGGAGGCCTGGTTCAAACCCAAATTGATGGCGCGGAGGGAGACGGCACGACGAAGCTGCCGGCCGGATTGCGCCGGCCTAGTCGGTGGCCAACAAAATACAAGCATAGACAGGCGGAATAATGGTTTTCTGGGGCTGGATTTGCCATCTGTTGCTGCGGGCGAATGTCTTTTGGGGTGCGCTAGCTCGCTCTGCCGGTGTTTTCTATACTTGTGTAGATAAGCTAGTTCGACGGTCGGGCAGCGGTCGTGGCGCTCAACAGATGCTTCGCATCCGGGTTCGTGCGGCCTAGTCTAAGTCCAACTCGGCCATCGCGCGGGCGCAATTCGGAGAAGTAGCGTATTTCAGTCATGTAGCGCTGGTAACTACAACATGGAGATCATCGACAACATCAATCGCCTGCTGGGCGACGACCTGAAGCACTCCATGCGACCCGGGGCGAAACTCCGAATTGCGGCGTCGTGCTTCTCGATTTACGCTTATGAGTCGTTGAAGGCCGAACTCGAACGAATCGACTCCCTCCAGTTCATCTTCACCTCCCCGACGTTCGTTCCGAATGAGGTCACCGACAAGGTTCGGAAGGAACACCGGGAGTTCCATATCCCCCGCCTGGAGCGCGAGCGCGGCTTCTACGGCAGCGAGTTTGAAATCCGCCTGAAGAACAAACTGACTCAGCGCGCAATTGCCAGAGAGTGCGCCGAATGGATGCGCCGCAAGGCGGTGTTTCGTTCCAACCATGGCAAGGCACCCATGCAGCAGTTCGCTTGCCTGCAACAGACAGACGCGAATGCCGTGTACATGCCGTTGCACGGATTCTCTGCCGTGGACCTCGGCTACCAGCAAGGAAACGCCGTCTCGAATATGGTCAACAAGATGGATGAGGCATCAGTCACCGCCACATACATCAACCTCTTCGATCAAATTTGGCGCGACCAGGAGAAGCTCCAGGACGTCACCGCCCTCATCTGTGAGCACATCGCCTCGGTCTATCAGGAAAACTCACCCCAGCGCATTTATTTCCTGATGCTGTACAACATCTTCAGCGAATTCCTGGAAGACATCAGCGCCGACGTGCTTCCCAACGATCTGACCGGCTACCAGACGAGCCTCATTTGGCAGAAGCTGTTCAACTTTCAGCGCGATGCGGCAACCGGCATCATAAACAAGCTGGAAACCTACAACGGCTGCATCCTGGCCGACAGCGTCGGCCTCGGCAAGACCTTCACCGCCCTCGCCGTCGTCAAATACTACGAACTGCGCAACCGATCCGTGCTGGTACTGTGCCCCAAAAAGCTCTCCGACAATTGGAGCAACTACAAGGGGAACTTGAAGACCAACCCCTTTGCCAAGGACCGGTTCAACTATGACGTCCTGTGCCACACAGACCTGCTGCGAAGCAGCGGCTATTCCCTTGGGCTTCCCCTGAACCGGATCAACTGGGGCAACTACGACTTGGTCGTTATCGACGAGTCCCACAACTTCCGGAACAACGATGCGTTCAAAGATCGCGAGACACGCTATCAGCGCCTGATGAATCGCGTCATCAAAGAAGGCGTCAAGACCAAGGTCCTGATGCTCTCGGCGACGCCGGTCAACAACCGCTTTAACGATCTGAAGAATCAGCTCGCGCTGGCCTACGAAGGCGACCCGGAACATCTCACGAGCCAATTGCGCACCGAAAAGAACGTCGATGAGATATTCCGCCGCGCTCAAGCTGCATTCAACGCCTGGTCGAAGTTGGCCCCTGAGGCTCGCACGCCTGCGGCCATCCTCGAAGCGTTAGACTTCGACTTCTTCGAGCTGCTCGATTCCGTCACCATCGCGCGTTCCCGGCGGCACATTCAAACCTTCTATGACACGCAGGACATCGGGCACTTCCCCGAGAGGCTGAAGCCGATTTCCTTCCGCTGCCCGCTAACGCAGCGGCCCGACGTCATTGGGTTCAATGACATCTTTAACCAGCTCTCCCTGATGAAGCTCGGCGTTTACGCGCCCATCGGCTACATCCTCCCCAGTCGGCTGTCCAAGTACGAGGACCTGTACGACACGGACGTCAGAGGCGGTGGCGGCACCCTGAAGCAGAAGGATCGCGAAAGAAGTCTTCAAACTCTCATGACCGTGAATTTGCTGAAGCGGCTGGAAAGCTCAGTGCAGGCCTTCCGGCTCACTTTGGAGCGGCTTCAGAACTTCCACATCGCGACGCTGGCCAAGATCGAGAATTTCCGCAACACCGGCCGCGATGCCGACTTCACCGACGTCTCAGCCGCCTTCGAAAACACAGAGCCCGACGACGAAGAAGCATTCTCTGAACTGGTCGATGACAACGACGGCGACGAGATCGGCGGCAAGGTTCGCATCAGCCTTTCAGACATGGACCTTCCGGCTTGGGAGCATGACCTTCGCGCCGATCTTGCCATTATCCAGGCGCTCCTCGGCGAGATGCAGAAGATCACACCGGCCGATGATGCCAAACTGCAAAACCTGAGGAGCCAAATTCTCGGCAAGCTGCACTCCCCCATCAATCCCGGCAATCGGAAGGTGATTGTCTTCACCGCCTTCGCAGACACGGCCAACTATTTGTACGACCAACTGGCGGTACCACTCCTGAAGCAGGAAGGCCTCCACTCGGCCCGCGTCACGGGCGCGGAGAACCCAAAATCGACGATTGGGCGCGGATACGACTTTCAGTCCATCCTCACACTCTTTTCGCCCTTGTCAAAGGAAAAGGCGACGCTCTTTCCTCAGGACCCACACGAGATTGACCTGTTGATCGCCACTGACTGCATCTCCGAGGGCCAGAACCTTCAGGACTGCGACTACCTCATCAACTACGACATCCACTGGAATCCCGTCCGCATCATTCAACGGTTCGGCCGTATTGACCGCATCGGCTCCCGGAACGCGTGCATTCAGCTCGTCAACTATTGGCCGGACATAAGCCTGGACGAGTACATCAACCTGAAGGAGCGGGTGGAGAGCCGAATGGTGATCGCCGACGTCACGGCCACTGGCGATGACAATCCGCTTGACGGCCGCTCCAACGACATCTCCTACCGCAAGGAACAGCTTCGCCGCCTGCAGGACGAAGTGATCGAACTGGAAGACCTCAAAACTGGTGTTTCCATCACGGACCTCGGGCTGAATGACTTCCGAATGGATCTGCTGAACTACGTGAAAGCGAACGGCGACTTGGACGGCGTGCCCACCGGAATGCACGGAGTAGTTCCGGCCGACCGCGAGCGAGGCCTCTCTCCGGGCGTCATCTTCGCGCTTCGGAACCGCCACAAAAGCGTAAACGTAAACCAGCTCAATCGGCTGCACCCGTACTACCTCGTCTATGTGGGCGATAACGGCGAGATCATCGTTCCCCACACCGAGGTCAAGCGATTGCTCGACCTGGTTCGGTCCGCCTGCAAGGGATGTAGCGAGCCGGTTCCAGATGCCTATCAGCCATTCAATCTGAAAACGCACGACGGCCGAGAGATGCAGATGTACTCCGACCTGCTATCTCGCGCCATTCGCTCCATTGCCGACTCCAACGAGGAAAGGGATCTCGACACACTTTTTACCGGGCCAAAGACCACTGCTTTAGTCAGCCCCATTGCAGGCCTAGACGATTTCGAATTGATCGCATTCCTGATCGTCCAGGATGCCGCAGGTCAGGGCGACTGAAGCCGCAATGTTTGCCTATCCCAGGCAGGCGGAGTTCAACCGCCCAGTCCCGAAGAACAAAATCTACGGCTACGCCAAGCCCAGCGGCGCGATTCGGGGTCAATTCATCTCGCAGGTCAGCGAGATCATCTGGAAGTTCAAGCTCGCGCCCGAAACCGTAAACCTTCCGGCTAAACTGGCTGTACACGAGATCCAAGTCTTCGAGGTAGCGCTGAAGACAGGCGAACTCGCGGAAGACGTTTTGCGGACGATGGACAAGGCAATCCCGTCGCTGCTGTTCTTCGAACTGACCTACGAGGACCGCGTCAAGTTCGCAGCGGCGTATAAGCGCCCGAATGAAGCCAACAGCCGCAAGAACGTGGTGGAGGCGTACTTCGAGACGCCGTGGCAGCCTGCAAACCAGGGACGGCCCACACTGCCCGTCGCGTTGGACCTCGCCGGTCTCTATGAACAGATGCTGCATCAGCACATGCTGGCGAGCCCCATGGCGCTGGTTCCCCGGCATGGGGAATCCCTGCAAGCGATGGCGGATCGCGCCAGTCTGATCCGTACGAAAGAAAACGAGTGCCGCCAACTGGAGGCTCGGATCAAGAGAGAGATCCAGTTCAACCGCAAGGTAGAACTGAATAGCGCACTGCGCGTGCTCCGCGCCGAACTGGAGCAGCTTCAGCAACAATAGGGAGGAACCGCCGGTTCCCCGGAAATCGAACATGGAAAAGCTCAAACTTCACACCCCCGACCACATAAGCGAGAACGTTGCCAAGCTCGCCGAGCTCTTTCCTTCTTGCGTCACCGAAGCACGCGACGACGAGGGCAATCTGACGAGGAGCATAGACTTCGACCAGCTTCGCCAGGAACTATCTGAACGCGTTGTGGACGGCCCTCGCGAACGCTACCAACTGGACTGGCCCGGCAAACGTGAAGCCATACTCACGGCAAACGCTCCGATTGCCAAGACTCTTCGTCCGTGCCGGGAGCAGAGCGTAGACTTCGAAACAACCAAGAACCTTTTCATCGAAGGGGACAACTTGGATGCCCTCAAGCTGCTGCAAGAAACGTACTTGAACAGGGTAAAGCTGATCTACATCGATCCACCCTACAATACCGGAAACGACTTCATCTACGATGATGACTTCTGCGAGGATACCGACGCGTACTTCGAGCGAACCCAACAAGCCGATGAGACTGGCAATCGCATGGTGGCCAACACCGAAGCTAATGGCAGGTTTCATTCGGATTGGCTGACAATGCTGTACCCGCGCTTGCGACTGGCAAAGAACCTTCTAAGCCCTGATGGAGTCATCTTTGTCAGCATCGCGGATCATGAAATCCATAATCTCCGCGCAGCGATGAATGAAGTTTTTGGAGCTCAGAATTTTGTTGCAACGGTCATATGGCAGAAAGTGTACTCGCCCAAGAACACGGCACGTCACTTTTCCGAGGACCATGACTACATCGTTGTCTATGCACGAAACGCCGAACATTGGCGTCCGTATCTCCTACCAAGAACCACGGCTGTCCAAATTAGCTGAATGTCGGCGACAGTTCGTTTGAAAACAAAG
>CAYSFR010000066.1:0-19222 GCA_964430625.1 uncultured Solibacteraceae bacterium | reverse complement strand
CTCAGGACCCCGCGCCGATGCTCTGTTGAACGTGTTCAACTGCCGGATTTAGGATGAAGCGATATGACCTTCTGGTAAGCGCCGCGATTCCTGCGCATGGCCCACTCGATGGGTATTAGGGGGAGATTTTGCCTGGATTTGTATCACTAGGCATGGGAAGACGCATAGTCGGCCATCGAAGTGAGGCGGAAGCAAGCAGACTTGGACGGCAGCGTGAGAGGCTGGTTCGACGAGTGGTGGTCGGTGTCATTGGGAAGGGTGGCAAATCGCGGAACTTGCAGCTGTCGGATTGGGGCAGATCGAGTAATGGGGCGGTGTAACGCTCGGGGCTTGACCCCGGGGAGCCGCGCGACGATTGAGGCGACGGGGAAGGCAGTGATGGATCCGATGCCAGCAGGTCCGCGGATTGTGACGGCGGCTCGGGAGCCGGAGTTGTTCCCTTGCTGAGTAATACGGGCGAAGAAGCGGATTCGTGCAGACTGTGCTGGGTGGGGTAGGGCGAGTGGACGGCGCCGAAATGCTGAAATCGAAGGCTGTTCCGCTCCGCGGTCAGCGGTTGCCGGTGATTCGTACGGGCATGTTGATGACTTTGCGCATGCCGGAGGCTTCTACGGTGATGGCGGTGAAGGCTTTTCCTGCAACTGCGGGCGGGGCGATGACGAGCAGTTCGCTGGGGCTGGCCTCCAGGATGCGTGCTTCGGTGCCGTCAAAGTAGACGCGATAGAGATCTCGGAACGCTTCCTGGACGGGGCCGATCTGGTCGCCGTAGATCCGCACGGTACCGCCCGGGGTTACTGCGTCCGCGGTCGTCAGTTCTCCGTCGAACACGAAGCCGGGAGAGGGTTCATCTTTGCGAAGGCCCGAAGGGGGCTCGTTGGCGGCGAGGACCTGCATCCGCACCGGGATGGTGACCGTTTGGCCACTCCATGTGACCGGCAGAACTCCCAGATAAACACCCGCGGGCATGGTTGGCGGCGGAGCGACGCGCACCCTATCGTTCTCCGCCGAAAGCCAATCTTTTCCGTTCGAGGTGGCGCCGCGAGTGGGCTCCGCGGAGAACGTCAGCGGCTCGCCCGCCAGATACAGGGACAACGGCAGATCGCGGACTTCGCCGGCGGGGAGAGTGACTTCGATGGGCGTCACCGGGATGGATGGGGCCCGCTGGTCCCACACGGTCAGGGCGACGGGCACGGTCCTGGCCATGTTCCCGCGCGGGTCTTCGAGACGGAGGGTGCCTCGGTAGCCGCCGGCGGCAAGTCCTCCTGCTGTTACTACGGCGGCATCCGGTTCGATTTTCAACCAATTCGATCCATCCTCGGTGGCGGATGACACGGGAAGCAGACCGCCGGGGAGGCCAGTGAGAGGAATCCGCTGTCCTGTGTTGGTGCGAGCGACGAGACGCAGCGTATCGGGCAGTTGCCGCACTTTGGAGAAGGCGATTGGCACCGTCAAGAGGCCGCTGGCGCAGGCTATCTGCAGCTCGGCGCGATTATCCGTGACCGGGAGGGCGCCCTCCTGGACGCGCAGGGTGAGGCGGGCGGGAGAGATTCCTTCGGCCGGGGTGACGGTGAGCCAGGGTTGATTGACGGCGGCGCGGAAGGGGAGGCCGGGGGCTCCGTCCACCTGGACATCCTGGGCGTATCCGGCGGTGACGCCTGCAGCGGCGATTGCCGTGGGGCTTACGCGGAGTTCGGCGTTCGGGCCGACACGCACCACGATCTCGGCGTTGCCGGTTGGGGGTTCCTCTCCTGGCGCCGTACCTGACCGGGTGACCAGAATCTTTGCGACATAGAGCCCCGGCGCCAAGCCACGGGGATCGATCTCCACTTGGAGCTGTTCCTGATCGACCGGACTGGAAATCACCCGGAGCCATGGCGCATCGCCCTCCACCTTCCACTGGATCCCCGTCGCGGGTCCGGATGGAGGCAAGTAGAAGAACCTGGCCACCGGCGCTGTGTCCCCGGCGTTGAATCGAATCTCCGACCGGGCAGGGAAGAGTTGCAGGGCCGATAAGGCGCGTTCTGCGGGCGGGCCTTGGGAGAGAACATAGTCGTTCACTGCGGAATTAAGGTTATTGAACTCGGCTACCTGCAGGGGGCGTGCGGTGAGAAAGACGCGCCGGAACGACCGGTTGATCGCATGGTTCACGATCGCCCATTGACCGGCGCGCAGTTCTCCACTGACTCTGCCGTCGAAGAAGGCGACTCCATCGCCATAGAGTTCGTAGCGCACCGTGTGTTGGGAAGGGTTCCGGAGGAAGACGGCGGAACGGTAGCCGGGGGAGTTCGGGAGATTGAGGACGGCACCCGATTGGGTGCGATTGGGAAGGATGGGCCAGACGCGGGCGGGTGTTTCTCCATTGGGCGGGACGATGAAGTTTTCGACGAGCGCTCCATTGGGGGTGCGGACCTGCAGGCGTTTGCCGCGGAGGTGGGCGGCGGCGAGCAACCGGAACGACAGCCTTTCGGTTGACAAGACCTGGACGGGGCCCGAGGGCACACCACCGGCGTCGAGTTCGGTTCCGGGACCGAAACCGGTGCCTTCGATGACGACCTCGGCGCCGGCCGGCAGATCCCACGCGCCATCGACCATGCCGCGCAGGGAGAGTGTGCCGCCGACTTCCAAGGTACCTTCCGAGACCGAGAAGGGGATGGGGTTGCCGGCAGCATCCTTCAGTTCACTGGCGGGATGGAGTGCGAGGCGGATGCGCCGGCCGGCGGGTGCGGTGGGGAGGACGGGAACATTTAGTACGGCCAGAGGGAGGGCGGCTTCGCGGCAGCCACCGGCGGCGGCCGAGGTGAAGCGAATGATGAACTTATCGCCCAGGGGATAGGCCAATCCCAGCGCATCGCCCATGGCGGAAAAGACATCGGCTGCCTGGGGCGGGCCGAAGAGTTCGGGGGGCAGGGCGAACTCCAGACGGCCGGCGGCGACGGCGGCGGCGCCGGTGCAGAAGATTTTGATCTGCGCCATGCCACCGGGGGGGACGCGCTCGCTGGGTATCTCCAGCGCTAATTCAGCGGCGCCCAGACAGGAGGTGAGGAACATCCCTGCGTACAAGACACGGGCGATGAGAGTTGTCATCAGAACCACTCAGAAACAGGGGACGCGAAGCGGGTCAAATTCACTCTATCAGATGGGCGGAAAGGCGGGAAGGGCGTTGCAGAGAGGGCGATCGAGACGAAGTAGAAGGTGAAAATGCGATTCGGGAGAACCCTGGCGCGGGCCGAACCGCGTCTGGCGGGGGCATGGTGCCGAGGCTTGTCTGTTCGATGGCCGGGGGGTAATTTTGTGGGGGATCGATCCGCGCGTGTGCGAGGCGGTGGCGTCTGCGCCGCGGGGATTGGGGTGGCCGGAGTGGTGCGGAATCGGCCGCGAACGCGGTGAGGGCGGCAGAGAACCTCGCCGCACGCCTTTACAAGTTGCATACAAAAAATCTAGTATTGACAAATGACCGTTTCTAGAATACTTACCTTTTTTGCTATTGCCGCGGGGACGGCGATGGCCCAAGAATGCTCCAATGCATCGCTCACCGGCGCCTATGGGTACACCGTGAGCGGAACTGTAACAACGGAAGGGAACAAGTTCATCCGCAACTCCGAAGTGGGCCGGGTGGTGTTCGACGGCAAAGGCGGATTGACGGCTGTCGCGGCGATCACCTCGGGCGGGAAAGTGGAAGTGGGCGAGTTGAAGGGGGAAGTGGCAGTAGGCGTGGATTGTACGGCGACCGGTAAGCTGGTGTATCCGGGCGCGACGCTGGAGTTTGACATGGTGGTGGCGAACGCGGGCAGCGATTTTGCGATTGTGGTGCGGTCTGAGCAGGCGACATTGTCCGGCACGGGGACCAAAGTGGAGTCGCAGGGCGCCTGCACGAAGGAATCGCTGAAAGGGACGATTGCTTATCAGGGCGAAGGTACGGTGGGCATTGACGGCAAGGCTGTATCGCAGGCCGAGATTGGTGTCGTTACCTTTGATGGCAGTGGAGGCGTTAGCGGTGTGCTGAGCAACATCGCCGGCGGGCAGTCGAACCGGACGGAGTTCAAGGGTGTTTATGACGTGACCGACATTTGTTTCGGATCGTTCGGATACAAGGTGGGGGACGACACGTACCAGACGAACTTCATGCTGACCAACAATGGGAACAACATGCTGTACTCCGAGTTCGGGCCGCGGTATGTGGTGACCGGTTGGGGCGCGCGGACGTTTCCGAAGTAGTCATTTTTGATTGTGGGAACCCCGGCGGAGGGATGCGAAGACCCTCCGGCCGGGGTTTTTTGCGTTTAGGGCCGTTTGAAGAGGTGGAGTTCTTCGATGTTGCCGCGGTAGAGGTGGAGGACGCGGCCGCCTTTGACGGCTTCGAACTGGGCGGTGAAGGCGTGGGTGGCGCCTTTGAAGCGGTTGGTGAGGGTGAGTTCCCAGTTGGTGGCGGAGAATTTGCCGGTGAAGGATTCGCCGTGGAACTGGGTACCTCGGCCGTCCTGGAGGTTCTGGGCGCCTTTGTAGACGCTGGTGTAGGTGCCGTCGGGGCGGAAGGCGAAGCTTTCGGAGGAAGAGGCATAGGCGATGCCGGCGTTGTTGCCGGTGTAGACCTCGTAGTACTGGACGGCGGCGCCGGAGGAAGACGCCCAATTGCCGATGAGGTCGGCGGGGGTGACGGCGAATTTGTTGTAGACGGCGAGTTTGACGAGGGGGGCCCAATTGGTGCCGTCGAGTTGCTGGACGGTGGTGAAGCGGGACTGGAAATCGGCTTTGGAGGGGGTGATGATTTCGATCCATTTGCCGTAGGTGCCGTCCTTGAATAGGACGACGTGGACGGATTTGCCGTCGCGGTCGCGGGCGTCGGCCTGGGCGAAGTATTTGCCGTGGAAGGAGTCGCCGTCGGACCAGAAGCTGCGGCGGATCCAGAGGTTGGAAAGGCCGGTATAGCGGGGGGCGACGAGCTGGTTCCAGACGAAGGCGGTGGCTTCATCGAGGTTATTGAAGCGGCGGATGTCGGGGCGAGCGTAGTGGAGGAGGAGGGTGGCGTTGTCCTTGGTGGCGCGGACCCAATCGGGCTGTTCGGTGGCGACCCAGCCATCGTCGAAGTTGGTGGTTTTTCCGCCGGCTTGGGGTGGTGGCGGGGTGGCGGTGATTTGGATGCTGGAGATGGTGGCGTTTATATCCTGCTGGCAGGCGGAGGCGGCTTCGGGGGAGGAGGCGTTGAAGACGGCGCCGATGTAGCGGGCGGGGAAGCGGAGGACGTAGAGGGAGGTGATGGCTTTGTTGCCGTTGTTATCGATGGTATTGGCGCGTCGAAGCTGGGAGGACGGGGCTTGGGGGAGGGGCCAATCGGAGGTGGCGGGGGGAGCGGATGGACGGAGGTTGGGGAGGACGGCGGCTTTCCATTCGGTTTCGACGTCCTGGGCGGGGGTGGGAGCGCTGGGCTGGGCGGTATAGAGGGAAAGCTGGCAGTAGGCGCGGCCTTGCTGGAGCATTTTGAGCCAGACGATAGCGGATTTCTGGCGTTGGGGGGAGTAGCCGGGGGGCGGGAGGAAGGTGTAGGAGTCGAAAGACTCGGCGGCGGAGAGGGAGAGGGCTAGGAGGGGGAAGAGGGTTCGGAGGGTCATTCGGAATGGGTGGTTATGGGGTGGAAAAGCCGGGCTGAAATCCGGTTGAAGAAATCATTGTATCGTATTGATAAAAAGGAACATAAAAATGGGGTCGGCTGCACCCGGCCCCATTTTTGGGGGTTAGTGGGTGGGGAGGCCGAGGACGGTGTCGAGGATGGTCCGGTGGCGGATTTCGTCGACGAGTACGTTGGCTCCGAAGTTCAGCACTGCCTTTGTAAGGATGTTCGAGGCAAGGGTGCTGTAGGCGAGGACGGCTCCATGCTCGCGCTCGCGGGCGAGGGTGAGGATGTCCTTTTCCGACTTGAGGCGGCCGAAATCGTAACGCTTTTCCGGACCGGCGGGTTCGACCCCGAGCGACTTCAGGACGCCGGCGATGCCGTCCCGATGGTATTTGTGATCGCTTTGGAAGGCGACGGCTACCTTCAGGACGCCGGGGGAAAGGAGTTTGCTCTCGGCTCCGGCCTGGTAGGCGACGATGGCTTCGTTTTCCAGATAGAGGGCGGCGGTGAGAATGCCTAAGTCGCCTTCCTTGGTCTGGGCTTTCAGTTTGGCGAAGTCTCCGGAGAGGAGACAGAGGGCGGTGCCGGTGCTGGCCGAGGCGGCCAGGCGGAGCCAATGGCGGCGGAGGAGTTGAGGGGCCGGTTCTTCGTAGCGATGTATCATGACGGGTTCCTCAGTACTTCAGCCGGGCAGTGACGTCCATGCCGAGCAGGTGGCGGAAGACGACATTGTGGCGAACTTCGTCTTCCAGGATGGGGACGGCGGCATTGAGGATCTCGCGATTCTCGAGGTTGCCGGCGTTGGTGAGATAGGCGATTTCAGCGCCTTCTTCGAGTTTTTGGGCGAGTTTGACGATGTCGGCGGCCGAGGTGATGGTGCCGAAGTCGTAAGAGGCCTTGGGTTGGACAGGGGTACCGCCGTAGCGGCGGATGAACTTGATGAGGGCGTCGCGGTGGCGTTTGTGATCGGCCTGGAAGCTGAGGGCAATTTTCAACTGATCGGGGGAGAGCAGTTTACTGGCCGCGCCGGCGTCGTAGGCGGCGATGGCCTGGAGTTCGAGGCCGAGTGCCACGTTGAGGATGGCGATGTCGCCTGGGAATTGGGCAGGCATGGTGGGTTCTCCTTTCGTTGGCGGCTACCAGTGGAGACCCTGCTTGAAGGCAAAGGTATTGAAGCTGGAGTTTTTGCCCTCGAGTTGATTGCGGCGGACGTCGACGCCGAAGGAGAACTTGGGGGTGACGCGGAACTCGAAGCCACCGCCGATCTGGCCGCCGAAGAGGAGGTTGCCCTGGCCATGGGGGACGCCACGGGCGGCGAGTTCGGGGGAGGTGGGGGCGAGGCCGCCGATCTGGGAGCCCTGGAGGAGCGCGTTCAGGGTGGACCCGAGGGTGGAGGAGCCGACGGGGACGCCGGAGAGGTTGCCGAGGGCGCTATTGGCGTTGAAGGACTGGGTGTTGTCGTTGGAGCCGATCCATACGTACATGCCGAGGCCGCCGACGACGTAGGGGCGGAAGCGGCCCATGTTGTGGAGGGAGTATTTCAAGAGAACAGGGGCGACGGTGAGGACCTTGGCGGTCTCCTGGCTCTGGGCGGTGATGGGGAGGGGGCCGGCGAGGTAGTTGGTGAGGCTGGTGGAGTTGGCGGCGGTGTTGCCGAGGTAGGAGTTGACGATGGCGTTGGCGAGGACGTTCACGCCGGAAGTGGTGGTTTGCGGCGTCTTGGTGCGTTGGAGGCCGAGCATGATTTCGTAGCTGAGTTTGCCGCCGGGGATGTTTTTGAAGGGGAGGTCGATGTAGCCGCCGGTGGCGAAGCCGCGGTTGTTCTTAAAGGGGTTGGTGGCACCGCCGAGGAAGAGGCCGACTTCGGCGCCAATTTGGCCGATGTCGGGGAGAAGTTCGCGGGGAGTGCGATAGACGGGGGCGGTGGCGGCGGGGGGAGGGGGCGGCGGCGGGGCGGCGGCGGGGAGGGGGGCCGGGGAGGGGGAGCGGAGGGCGGGGGGCACGACCGGGCGGAGGGCGGCGACTGGTTCCGACAGGGACTGCACGCGTGCCTGGAGGACGCCGACGATGGCTTTCAGTTCCTCAATCTGGCGTTGCTGCTCGTCGATGCGGGCGCGGAGGACGGCCGGGGAGAGGGTGGGGTCGGCCGTGGGGATGGGCCGGGCGGGGATGGCCGGTTTCGCTTTTTGGGTGGAGACGGCGGACGCGGTGAGTTGCGGGCCGGACTGAGGGAATGCGAGTGCCGAGGCGGCGAGGGCGAGCAGGCAACGAATGGCCGTATTGCTTGACATCTTGACTCCTGAGTGATTTGTCGAAGGTCAGCAGCGGCGGACGGGCGGGATTGATTAAGGGGATAGGAAGAGACCTGAGAGTAAGCCCGCGGTCCGGCTACTTCGGGTGGGGGGAGCATTTGTATTGCCGAACGTTAACAAGTGTTACCGGGAGTGTTCCGGGTGAGGATAAGTGTCCCATCTACGAACAGTTGGAGCGGTGAACTTGAGAGACAAGTGGAGGGGGGTGGGTGAAAATGGCCGGGGGAAATGGCGCGGGCGAGCGGGTGAAATGGCGCGGGGCTCCGGGGGAGGCGGGGTGGTGTAGACTCGGATTCATGGCAGGTAATTGGCGGTTCCTCGGAGCGATGTTGGGAGTGGTGATGGCGGTATGGGGGCAAGCCCCGCCGTTTCAAGTGGGGGACCGGGTGGAGGTGGATGTGATTATGGCCGGGGCGCCGGAGCGATCGATGTGGCGGCCGGGGACGGTGAAGGGGTATGAGTCCGAGGGGCGGCATGTCGTGGTGGTGACGGATCCGGCGACCGATGCCGGCGGACGGACGATCGGGATTCCGTGGGATGTTGAGGGGCGGTGGGTGCGGCGGACGACGAAGGCTGCGCCGGCGGCAGCGCCTGCTCCGGGCGGGGTTGGGCGCGGGACGCCGGTTGGGGCGGCGAAGCCGGCGGGGAGTGCACCGGCGAAGGTTGTGGAACAAGCGCCCATGGCGGCGGCGGTGGAGGGGTTACTGGATTGCCCGGTGGAGCAGCCGAAGGTTGCGCAGGGGGCGCGACCCAACGGGGCATTATTGGCGAAGGTGATCCGGTGTTTGTATGAAGAAAAGGGGCAAACGGCGGCGCAGCGGACCGTGAAGGTGGATATTCAATCGCTGGAGATCGGGACACCGCGGAGTTGTGTTCCGGGGAACGATTTTGGATGCGGGATACCGACTTATTTGTTGTATCCGGTGCAGGTACGTTGGACGAACACGATTTACTATTCGGAGTCGATCAAGTGGTCCGACAATTTGAGTGTTTTTCACTGTAATGTGAGCCCATTCGGGAAGTGGGAATGCGGGTTGGGGAGCCGGATCAGGGACGGGGCGATCCAGACTCGGCCGCGGTAAGGGGTTTTTCGGGGAGAAGGCCGAGCCAGTTGCTGACGGCGGGGATGCGGCGGAGGAGGAATCGCTCGGCGGTGAGGACGATTAGCATGGAAGCTCCGAGGAGGGGGAGGCAGAGGGCGAGGAAGAAGACGGGGACGAGGATCCAGAGGGGGACGGCGGCGTGGGAACGGGTGCAGGGTGCGCCGAGGACGCCGGGCGGGCGGCGACGCCACCAGAGGACGGCCGAACTGGTACAGACGACGACAAGGCCGAGGGCGGTGAAGAGGCCGAGGAGTTGATTGAAGAGACCGAAGAGTTGGCCTTCGTGGGCGGCGATGCCAATACCGACAAGGCGATCGATCCAGTGGCGCTGGTGAAAATCGGTGCGTTTCCTGATGGCGGCGGAGACGGGGTCGAGGAGGAGAACGGTGCGGAGGGTACGGTTGGGGGCGTCGGATTTGGCGGTCCATGGGGAGGAGCCGGTGGGAGGAGGGGAGATCAAGACGGGGTGGGCGAGACGGAGTGGGGCGATGGTGGCGATCATCCGGTCTATGGCAAGGAAAGATGCGGGTTTGAAGTAGGCGGCGGTGAGGGGGGCGGCGCCGTCCCGGTTGCTGGAGGCGATCTGGGTGATGTGGCGGATGGCGTTGAAGTAAGCGCCCCCGTTTTGGGCCCTGGAGAGGCCGGAGAAGAGGAGGAAGAGGGCGAAGGCGGAGACCCAGAGGCCGGTGACGGCATGGAGGTCGAGCCAGAAGAGGTGGGCGCCCTGGAAGAGGCGGGGGTAGATGGTACCGGCGAGGCCGGCACCGTTGCGGGGCCACCATAGGTAGAGGCCGCTGAGGACCAGGATGACGGCCCAGGAGGCGGCGAGTTCGACGGCTATGGAACCGCGTTCGCCTAGGTTGAGTTCGCCGTGGAGGCGGAAGATCTGGCGCATGAGGCGCCGGTCCTCTTCGGTGGTGCGGAGGACGGCGTTGGTATGGGGGTGGACGTAGACGCGGATGCGGCCATTGCCGGCGCCGACGATAACGCGGACGGCCGATTGGGGGGTGCGGGGGAGTTCGTAGGAGAGGAAGAGGGAGTTAGGTACGGCAGCCAGGGCGGCGGTGATATGGGAGGCGGCGGAGGCGCGGGGGCCCGTGGTGGCGAGGGAGTCGTAGGGGGCGTCCAGATAGTCCTCGATTTGGGGTTTGAAGAGATATATGGAGCCGGTGGCGGCGAGCCAGACAACGAACGGGATGCAGAAGATGCCGGCGTAGAAGTGCCAGCGCCAGATGGTGCGGTGGGTGATGTTTGGTGGTTCTGCGGCTTGAGTTGGGGCGTTTGCCATTTGTGAAGGTGTTGCGGCGGCAGTGCGCCGCTACCGGACGTAGGCGGCGACCCAATCGAGGTGGCGCTGCATGATGTCGAGCAGAAACTTGGGTTCGCGGGGGCCGTGCGGGGTGCGGGGGTAGACCACCATTTTCACGTTGACTCGCTGGCGTTTGAGGGCGTTGTAGAGTTCGTAGCCTTGGGTGACGGGGACCCGGTCATCGGTTTCGCCGTGGAGGATGAGGGTGGGGGTGGTAACGCCTTTGACATAGGTCATGGGGGAGTGGGCGCGGTAGGTTTCGAAGTTTTCCCACGGTTCGGCCTGGAAGTAATCGGGGAGGAAGCCGGGGATATCGGCGGTGCCGGTGAAGGACCAGAGGTTGGTGACGGCGGCGCCGACGACGGCGGCTTTGAAGCGGTGGGTGTGGGTGATGACCCAACTGGTCATGAAACCGCCGTAACTCCAGCCCATGACGGCCATGCGGTTGGGGTCGGCGACGCCGGTGGCGATGAGGTGGTCGACGCCGGAGAGGATGTCTGCGTAGTCTTTGCCGCCCCAATCGTTGACATTGGCGTGGCGGAAAGGTTTGCCGTAGCCGCCGGAGCCTCTGGGGTTGGGGCGAAGGATGGCGAAGCCGCGGGAGGCGAAGACGGCGAGGGGGTAGATGCCGGCTTTGCCGAGGTAGGTTTCCGAGAAGTAGTTGGCGGGGCCGCCGTGGATGTTGAGGATGAGGGGAAGGCGGGTGCCGGGCTGGTAGTCGGGCGGGAGGGTGAGGAGGCCTTCGATGGGGTGGCCGTCCTTGGATTTCCAGGTGATGGCGCGGGTTTGGCCGGTGGGAGGGAGGGGGCGATTGGCGAGGGAGATCTGGGTGGGGGTGCCGGAGGGGAGAGTCATGACGAAAGCCTCGGGCGGGGTATTGGACGATTCGCGGGCGAAGCCGAGCGAGGCGCCGTTGGCGCCGAGGTTGGCGTTGGGGTCGTAGCCGGCGAAGAAAGTCCCTTCGGCGGGTTCGTAGACGAGGGTGGGGGGAGCGCCGGAGAGGGGGAGGGCGTAGAGGGCGGAGCGGGTGCGCTTCATTTCGGCGAAATAGAGGGCGGAGGAGGCGCGGTTCCAGCCGAGGAGGGAGGGTCGTTCGTCCGGGGTAGCGGCGAGGAGGCGGGACTGGTTTGTCTTGCGGTGGAGGATGGCGATGCGGGCATCGCCGGGCCAGCGGGCTTTGGGAGGGGTCTGGACGAAGGCGATGTAGCGGCCATCGGGGGAGTAGAATGGGGTGCTTTCCGAGGCGGGGGAGGCGGCGAGGGGGCGGACGGCGCGAGTGGAGATGTTGACTTCGGAGATGTCGGAGTGGATCCAGAGATCGGCGCCGGGGGCGGGCCAGTGTTCGAAGGCGATGGACTGGGAGTCCGGGGCCCAGTGGAAGCTGGCGGTGTGGGTTTGGGTGAGACGGGTGGGGGTGCCGGAAGGGAGGGGGAGGAGCCAAAGGGAGTGATTTTCGGGGTCTTCGCCGATGACGCGGAAGTCGGTTTTCTGGCGGGCGCGGCGGGCGATTTGCGGGTCGGTTGGGGCGGCGGAGAAGGCGAGCCATTTGCCGTCGGGGGAGGGAGAGATGCGGCTGATTTTCCCGGACCAGGAGGCGGTGAGGGGAGTTGGTTGGCCGCCGGCGGCGGGGATTTGGAAGATGGTTTGGTTGGAGAGGTAGTAGATGGTCTGGGAGTCGGGAGAGAAGGCCGGGGAGGAGACGCTTTTTTCGCCCGAGGTAAGCCGGCGGGGGCGGGGATTGGATGGGGTGGAGACCCACAGGTGGGTGCGCTGTTCGCTGCGTTCGGCTTCGACGATGTGGGTGGTTTGGGTGTAGGCGACGAGTTTTCCGTCGGGGGAGGGTTGGACGGCGGCGACGGATTGGACGTCGAGGGAGAGTTGGGGGGACCAGGATTGGGCGAGGAGGGGGAGGGAGAGGAGGAGGATGTAGCGGGGCATGGATTAGTGTACGACGGGAGGTGGCGGCTCTTCCAAACCGATGCGGGAGACGAGGAGGGAAAGGGGACGTTTGTCGGGAGGGACGAGTATTGTCTTACTGAGGGAGATTTCCAATGGAGCGGTTGGTGCCAGAGGCAACCGGAGCGGAATCCGGAGGGACTGCATTCCGGCCTGGCGGAGTTCCGTACTGCCGACGCGCCGGCCTGTGGAGAGGACGGTGAGGGTGACCGTTCCAGAGTCGAGGAGTTGATCCGGGATCCAGGCTTCGATGCGAAGGGCGGGAGCCGCCGGGGCGGTTTTGGCGAGGGCCACTGTGGCGCGGGCGCCTATCCAGCGAGTGCCGGCTTCTGGGGCATACCAACCGTCGCCAAGCTGATCGGCGCAGTGGTGACTATCGAATCGAATGGTGGCGCAGAGGAGGCCCCCCTTGTCCTGTAGTGGGGGATTGGCGGCCGATTCCTCCGTAACCTCACGCACTTGTCCGGGGGTGATTTGGAGAACGACGGCACGGCCAGTGCGGGCCATGGCGACGGCACTCTGGGAGTCGAAGGCAAATGGGCGGGTCTCGGTAACTCGATTGAGGATTGGGTCTGCCGGGTGAATGAAAACTTCTTCGACGCCATGGAGGCGAAACGGGGCGTGGGCGATGCCGAAGCCGAATAGGAAGTCGTCGACGCCCCGGAGGAGAATGAGTTTGCCGGGATGGGTTCGGTGGGTGGAGACGACGGCGCGGATGACGCGATCGACCGCATCCGCCCGGCCCCGGTACCAGGAGGCGGTATCGCGGGCGGCTTGCCAGCCGGAAAGGAAGAGGCCGGCGGCGAGCAGGCCCGTTGCGGCGGGAACGGCTTTGGGGACTCCGGCGGGGAGGCGGAACAGCGATCCGGCCATCAGGGCGAAGGCGAGCCCGGGGCTGGCGACGTAGTAGTCGGAATGGTGGTCCGTGAGGGGAAGGACTGGCGTGAGCAGGCAGAGCCAGCAGATAAGGAAGAAGAGTGGGACGTAGTTCTTCGCCCTGGTTTGAAGAGCGAAGGCGACGGCGAGGACGACGGTGGCGGCAATGGGGGCCCACGGCAAGAGAAACCGCCACTTTTCGCGATGGCGCGCGAGGATGTCGAACGAGAGTTGCGTTTTCCAGTACGTCCAGAGACCCGTGCCCAGTTGGGGGCCGAAGTGGAATTGATAGGTGGCGGACGAGGACTGGGGAATAAAGAGGAGGCGGAGAAGTACGAAGAGGACGGATGGCACGAGGAAGGGAATCGCCTCGCGAACCCGGGATCGATCCAGGAGAAGTGTATAGGCGAGAAGAATCAGGGGAAATACGATCACCGATTCGAGGGCGCCGAAACCGAGGAGGAAAAAGAGCCAACAGAATGCCCGCCGGCGGGAGAGGAAACAGGCAAAGGCGAGTAATAGGAGGGCAGTGAGCAGGAGTTGGTTGTAAGTGGTTAACCAACTCATGGTGACGGCTACGCCGGGGTTTACCAGCCAGAGAAGTAAGGTGATGAGGATGGCAAGAGGTGGGGTACCGAGACGCCTAGCAATGGAGGCGAGTGAGAGAAGGATGAGTCCCTGGGTGAGAAATACGACGATTCGGAGAGGAACGGGGTTGCCGGGCCAGAGGAGAGAGGGAACAAGGAAGAAGAGCCGCTCACTGAAGAGCCGCACCGTGCCTTGCGCTCTTGGGATAAAGAGGTTTTCCATGGCGGAGGTCGCGTCCGATATGTTCTGCCGGATGCTGAGCCAAGCGAAATCATCGCCGAGGAATCCGATTCGAAAGGTTGGTGCGTAGAGGAGGACCAGGAGCAGGGCAGAGAGCGTCACCGGGAACCAAGGATGAGCGTGAATGGCCGGAGCTTTTCGATACCAGGCGCGGTCGCTGGCGGAGACTCCCTCTGGGTTCAAGAACTCCCCTCGTTTCTGCCTGTATGGTATCGCTTTTTTTTGAGCGGAACTTAGTGCCGTATTACTGGGCGAAAGCGGAGAGCGGGACGCGCTGGAAGGTTACGGTATCGTAACTGGTTTTTTCCCCGCGCTCGTAGAGGATGGCGACTTCCTTCTTACTGATTTCGACGAGGTTGGAGTAGGCGGCGGGGCCGGGGTGGATTGTTTTTTGGGCGGACCAGGTTTTGCCGTTATCGCGGGAGAGGCGGAGGGTCATGTTTTCGCGTTTGGTGGAGGCGGGGTTGGAGAACACCAGGAGCTTGCCGGCACGGAGGAGGCTGGCCTGGCAGACGGGTTCGATGAGGGCATCGTCCTTTTCGGGGTTGGACCAGGATTTGCCGCCGTCGCGGCTGAGGGAGACCAGGCGGCGGTTGGCGCCGCGGTAACTGCGCATGTTCAGCATCAGGGAGCCGTCGGGGAGTTCGGCGACGGTGGATTCATTGGCGCCGGGTCCGGCGACGCCGCCGAGTTGCCAGGTTTTGCCGGAGTCGTCGGAGTAGATGACGTGGGAATAGCGCTCGTGGCCGCGGTTGTGGTCGCAGGGGATGACGAGGCGGCCGGAGCGGGTTTGAATGCCGTTGACGGGGCCGGTGGCATACCAGGACCAATCCGGGAGCTTGACCGATTTGGTGATGTCGGTGGGGGTAGCCCAGGTGAGGCCGTCGTCCTTGCTGTGGGTGACCCAGACGGTGCGGGTGGGGCCGGAGAGGCCGGGCTGGATGTCCTTTTCGGGGACAGCGCCGGGGTTGCGGGTGAGGAGGAGCCAGATGGTGCCGGTGCGGCGGTCGATGACGGGGGCGGGGTTGCCGATGGTGTCCTTGTCAAAGTCGGCGACGGTAAGGGCGGGGGACCAGGTTTTGCCGTTATCGGAGGAGCGTTTGAGGAGGATATCGATATCGCCCCAGTCGCGGCGGTTTTCGCGGCGGCCTTCGATGAAGGCGAGGAGGGTGCCCTTCTTGGATTTGACGAGGGCGGGGATGCGGTAGGAGGCGTAGCCATCCTGGCCGGCGGTGAAGAGGTCGACCTGGGCGGCGGCGGGGAGGGCGACGCAGAGGAAGACGGCGAGCGGGAGGAGCGGCGGCATGGGAGCTAACAGGGTATCAATAGTGGGACGGGGTGTTCTGTCAGCGGAATGCGCAGAAGGCGGCGATGCTGGACGAAAAGGAACGGGGAATGGATTTATGTGACTTACCGGGAGGACGGGATGACGGAAGCCGGCGGGGCCGGATGGCGAATGAGGAATGGCGCCGCGGCGAGGTTAGCCGCGGCGCGAAGGCGAGTTGTTGCGCGGCCTACCAGTTGAACTTGAGCCGGATCTGGATCTGGCGCGGGAAGCTATTCTGGGTGGAAGCGGCGTTGGGGAACAGGGTGCCGAAGTTGGGGTTGTTGGAATCGGTGTTGAAACGTTCGCGGCCGTAGTAGTTGTGATTCATGACATTGAACGCTTCGATGCCGAACTGGGCGACCATGCGTTCACTGAACCGGATGCGCTTGATGAGCGAGGAGTCCATGGTGAAAGCGCGGTGCATGCGGATCTGCCCCGAGCGGGACGGGTTGACGTTGGGGGCGTAGTTGGGGAGCAGCATCCAGGAGTAAGCGGAATGGTCGGTGCCGCAACCCTGCTGGAGGGAGAAGGGCTGGGGATTGATGACCCCATCGTTGGTCATGCGAAGGACGCAGGGGGACCAGCCGCGGACCTGATGGGCCTTCCAGTCGACATCCTTGATTTTGGGATCTTTGAGAATGAGGACATTGCCGGGCAGGTCGGCAGGTTCGCCGGACTGATGGGTGTAGAAGGTGGTCAACTCCCAATCGCCGAGGAAGCCATTGGCGATGCGGCCTGCGCCGGTGAAGAAGCGTTTGCCTTTGCCGATGGGGAGATCGTAAATAATGGTGGCTTTGGCGATGTGGGGGCGATCGAGGAAGTAGAGTCCGCGCTGAACGGTGTCGGTATAGGGATCGGTGAAGCCCCACTGTTCGACCTGTTTGGAGAAGGTGTAATTGGCGAGGACATTGAGGCCATTGGCGACGCGCTGGTTGAAGTTGATCTGGAGGGAGTTGTACCAGAGCTTGCCCTGATTGAGGCCGACCTGGTTGAGGTTGCCGTTGAACTGGGGGAAGGGGCGGGAGAGTTGGAATCGGGAGATGGTGGGAGCGGAAAAGAAGGTCTGGCCGCGGAAGGGGGCGAGGCCCTGGAAGGGGTTGGGGACGAGGGCGTCGCAATTAGCCGGGCGGCCGCCTTCGAGGATATTGCAGGTTTTGCGGACGGCGAGGGAGGGCAGGTTGGAGTCCTTGTTGGTTTGGAGGTTCCGGGTGCGGTTGCCGACGTAGGAGAGGTCGAGGGTGCCGGTGCGGGAGAGTTGGAACTGGAAGCCAAAGCTGAACTGGTGGACGTGGGGGATTTTGTAATCGGGGTTGTACCAGGAGAAGTTGCGTCCGGCGAAGGTATTGAGGCCCTGGGAGGCGCCATCGGGGAGGATGAGGCCGCCGGGGAAGGGGTTCGAAGTAAGGCCGGTGATGGGAGTGCGGCCGCCATCGAGGGAGTTGACGAGAGGGGTGGAGGTGGAGAACCCGGTGGTTTGGAGGAAGTCGTTATTGGGGTTGGTGTAATAGAGTCCCCAGCCGCCGCGAACGACGAGTTTGGGGTTGAGCTGGAAGGCGGCACCGATGCGAGGCTGGAAGGTGTTCCTGTAGAAATTCGCGGCGTTGTTATCGTTGCCGTTGACGCCGGCGAAGAGGAGGCCGCCCTTCAGGTTGGCGAGGGCCGGGTTGGACTGTTTGAAGGAGTTGGGAATGAGCGCGGCGATGGGGCTGGCGGCGGATTGATCGAAGCCGCGGTTGAGGCGATTCCACTTTTCGTCGGGAGCCATGTTGGCGTCCCAGCGGAGGCCGAGGTTGAGGGTAAGGCGGCGGGAGACCTTCCAATCGTCCTGAAAGTAGGGGGCGAAGTACCACTGGCGGAAGAAGGGGTAAAGGGGGAAGTTGGAACTACCGCCGGTGGGGAGGCCGAGGAGGAAGGAGGCAAAGCCGTCGCCGGAGACGGCGTCGCCCTGGCGCCAATCGCGGCGGGTCCAATCGGCGTTGAAGCCGAGGTTCATGATGTTGCCGGAGTTTTGGAGGATGTAGTGGGTACGGCGGAGATCGATACCCATTTTCATGGTGTGGGTGCCGCTGATTTTGGTGAGCGACGAGGCCATGGCGTAGGTATTGGTGATGTTGATGGACTGATAACGGCCGAGAGAGGAGTAGCCGCCGATATCCCAGCGTCCGAAGTAGCGAGGGGAAGGGAGGGAGTTGACGAGGGAGGCAGGGAGGCCCAGAGAGGTGAGGTCGAAGTTCTCGTTGGCGCGTCCGAAGCCTTTTTCGATAAAGCGGGAGTAGGAGCCGCGGATGTTGAAGACGAGGGTGGGGGTTAGGGTGGAGACCCAGTCCACGACGTAGGCATCGTTGATTCGCTGGAAGGGTTGCTGGCCGTCCGTGCCGACTTTATTGTCGATGCCGTTGGCGGCACGATCCTCCGTCCGGTCATTGGAGCCATGGCGGATGAAGGCGCGATGTTTATCGCCGAAAACCCAATCGAACTTGAGGATGAGGTTGTAGTATTTGTCGTTGGCGAAGTAGTTCGGCGTGAGGAAGTTCTGGCGGGAGTACCCGACGCCCGGGGTGGAGGCATTGGGGGCAGGCATGTACTTGATTAAGTTGGAAGCGAAGGGGACGATGCGATTGGCGGGGATGCGGTTGGCCGGGAATGGTTGGCGGATGGGGTTCTGGTTGGCGTCGAAGGTGGCGCCGACGGGGTCGTAGATGGTGACGGGCGCGCCGGCGGCGTTAGTCAATTTGGAGAAGTCGCCGGTGCGCATTTCCGGTTCGGCGTAGGAGTTCCGGAGGGGGCCCGGAGTTTTTTCGCGGTAGTTTTCAAAGCTGCCGAGATAGAAGAGTTTGATGGAGGATTCCTTCGTGAGGAGTTTGGGGATGAGGACGGGACCGTCGAACTGAAAGCCGTACTGATCGAGGACATGTTCGGCGCGGGGGGCGCGGATGGAATTGGCCTGGAAGGTGTTGGCGTCGAGAGCTTTGCGGCGCATGAACTCGTAGACGACGCCGTGGTGCTCCTTGCCGCCGGACTTGATAATGACGTTAAAGACGCCGCCGCCGGTTTTTCCGTACTGGGCGTCGTAGGAGTTGGACTGGACGGAGAACTCCTGGACGGCGTCGACGATTGGGACGTAGGCGATGTTGTTTCCGCCCATTTGGGCGTTATTGGGTGCGCCGTCGAGGAGGAACTCATTCTGGGACTGCTGGGAGCCGTTGACGGACCACTGTGCGATGGCGCCATTGTCGAAAGGCCTCTGCCAGATAGCGGCACCGCGGAAGGTGACTCCGGACATCATTGTGCCGAGCATGAAGGGGTTGCGGGCGTTGAGGGGGAGATCGGCGACCTGTTTGGTATCGACGATACCGCCGCGGGAAGCGGTTTGGGTTTCCAGGAGGGCGGCTTCCGCGGTGACGGTGATGTTTTCCGTCAGCGCACCGACTTCGAGGGAGACATCGATACCGGCGATCTGGCCTACTTGCAGGGTGATGTTTTCGCGTGTGAACTGTTTGAAACCGGCGGCGGAGACACGTAGGACGTAGCCTCCGGGGCGAAGGAAGGGAACGGTGTAGGCACCGGACACCTCGGTGGCGGCGGAGGAGACTTCGCCCGTGTTTGTGTTGGTCGCGGAGACCTTGGCACCGCTGATGGCAGCGCCGGAGGAATCAAGGACGCGCCCCGAGATGGTGGCTCGAAATTCCTGCGCGCAGGCAGCGGCGCAGAGGCATAGCGCCACGAAGAGAGCTTTCATGTTCCCTACTTTTCCGTAACCCCGTTACAGGTTTGGACAGTGGAATCGGTCTGGTTGGTTGGGGATTGTATCGGAGGTGGAGCGGCGATGCAAGGGGGGGGCGAACAGGGGTGTCGCTAGTATGTGATTTGTCCGGTTGAGTTCACGCGAGATCTGTCCGGTTT
>CAYSFR010000065.1:0-22193 GCA_964430625.1 uncultured Solibacteraceae bacterium | reverse complement strand
GCGTTCGTCCGGTAAACATCGCAGAAGGCGACGAACTCGGTATTGGGCGCCTGCCGCATGAAGTTTCCGACATACTGCCCGCGGCCGCCGCATCCGATTAACCCGACCCTCACCCGCTCGTTGGCGCCAAACACCGTCGCCGCGCTCGCGGCGGTCATCAGTCCAAAGTTTCGACGATCCATGCGCCCCACTATATACAAGGCGCGCCGGCCGCGTCAGCGCCAGAACTGGAACCAGCGCTTCTCCGGTTCCGGCGGCTCCAACGCCCCCGGATGCAACGCCCGTCCTTCGATCACCGCCCGCGGATGTGTCTCCAGCAATGCCTCGGCGTACTCCTCGCCGTACTTTTCCGCCACGTGGGCGCGCACATGGTCCAGGCGCGGGGAACGCCGGTCCAGGTCGTGGGCATCGCTCGCCAGAAAGTGCACCAGCCCGCGCGCCATCAACTCTTCCCCGAATTTCTTCGCATCGCCGCCAAAAACGCCCAGCAGAGAACCTCCGGTCACCTGCATATACGCCCCGCCGTCCACCCACCGCTGCAGCCGTTCGATGTCCTTCCGCAGCAGCCAGTTGCGCTCCGGATGCGTCACAATCACGCCCATTCCGGCGCTTCGCATCTGGGAAAAGATCTCCTCGGTGTTCGGGAAGATCATCATGTCGCTGAACTCCACCAGCACCCAACCCAAACCGTTCACCGAGTATTTGCGCGGATCCCGGAGGGACTCCTGGATCTGGTCGTACTTCAAGTGAAAGTCGCAGCCCTTGTGGATGCGGATTCGTTCGCCCAACTGCGTCTGGAGTTCGACCCGGCGCTCTTCGATCAGTTCCGGCTGGAATGCGTAATCGTTGTCGGCATGCGGAGTCGCGACGATGTCCGTGGTGCCGCCCTTTGCTGCCATCTGCAGCATGGCGACGCTCATCTCCAGCGAGTGCGACCCATCGTCCATCCCCCACAGAATATGGGAGTGAATATCAACCATCGATTTTCTTCAGTTTCTCATTCCACCGGGCGCGAACGCCACGCCGCAGTGCCTCCATCGCCATGCACAGCGCAACGCTGGTAGCATGGCCCGCCTCCACGGGCGCGTTCGGGTCCTTCCGTGACTTGACACAATCCAATAGGTTCCGGATGTGGGACCGGGTCGCTGAATTGAAGGTTCCCGGCTCCACTTTCTGGATGGCCGCCTTGAGTTCAATCGCCTTCGGGTCTTCCCTGTACAGCGCATAGCTCTCCCGGCCGACGTCGAACCGAGCCTTGGATCCGTTATACTGCACCAACTGGTCCAGCGTCCCGGAATACCGCATCGCCTTGTAGCCCACCGTAAATGTGGCCAGATAGTTCTCCGGATACTCGAGACACATCGTGGTCGTCTCCGGAACCTCCACCCCGGCGAGATTCGGCCTTCCGCCGCCCACCACGACCGCCGACGGAATGCCGGAATTCATGAGCCAGTGGATGGAATCGACAATGTGGGCGGCCTGCCCGATCATGAGGCCGCCGGAGTAGTCCCAGTAGTAGTACCAGTTGAAGAACCGCGCCGGATCCGGGTCCCGTTTGGGCGACGTGCCCAGCCAAGCCTTCCAGTCGATCTCCCCCGTAAAATTGCCCTGCCGCACGCTCGACTGGTGGTTGTACCACCACCCATTCACGAGCCGCACATCTCCCAGCTCACCGGCGTCGATGATTTTCTTCGCCTCATGGAAGAGCGGAAAGCTTCTCCGCTGCGTCCCCACCTGCACCACCCGTTTGGTCTTGCGGACGGCCTCGATGACGCGGTAGCCTTCTTCCGGCGTGTGTACCATCGGTTTTTCGACGTAAACGTCTTTGCCCGCGTGCACCGCGTCGATCACCATCTGCGCGTGCCAGTGGTCGGGCGTCGCCACCACCACGACGTCAATCGACTTATCCTCCAGCATCTTCCGGTAATCAGAATAGGCCTTGGCGCCGGAGGACGCCACCTTCAGGCCGCCTCCAGGTTCGGTTTGTAAACGTCGCATACCGCGGCCATTTCGACGCCGATTTCTTTGAACTCGCCGGTCAGCAACCGTCCCCGGCCGCCGGAGCCGATTACTGCCCCGCGGATCCGTTCATTTGCGCCCAGCACCGCGGCCGCCGAGGCCGCCGTCAGAAGGAAATTACGCCGTTGCATTCACTCTCATCATCCCAAAGTTAATGTCTTCCGGCACGCTGCTCCTCACCCATGCCGCCGCAACCTGGTTCATGACCGGACTCATCTGGTGCATTCAGGTGGTCCATTACCCTCTGTTCGCTCGTGTGGGAGTTGCCGGCTACCGCGACTACCAGCTGGCGCATCAGTCGCTGATATCGCTCGTCGTCGGCCCGGCCATGCTCATCGAGGCCGCGGCGGCGGCACTTCTTTTAGCCGCGCGACGCGATGCCGCTACACTCTCCGGCGCTGCTCTTCTGGCTGCGATCTGGCTCTCCACAACGTTCCTCCAGGTTCCGCTCCACAACGCGTTGGCGGCCGGCTTTGACGGCGATGTACACTCCCGTCTGGTCGCCACCAACTGGATCCGCACGATTGCCTGGTCCGCCCGCGGAATCCTCGCGCTCTATCTGCTGCGCGCAACGGAATAGAATACCCCTATGCACCGTCGCACTTTCCTTCCGCTCGCCGCCACCCCCCTGCTCGGCCAACCTCCCGGCCGGAAGTACAAGACGGCGCTCATTGGCTCCGGTTGGTGGGGGATGAATATCCTTCGCGAGGCCATCGCCAGCGGCGAGTGTTCCGCCGTCGGCCTCGCCGATCCTGATCCCGCCCAAATCGCCGTCGCCCAGGCCGAGATTCGCAAGCTCAGTTCCGACAAGCCCCGCGAGTACCGCGATTACCGGGAACTACTCCAAAAGGAGCGGCCCGATATCGCCATCGTCGCCACGCCCGATCACTGGCATGCGCTCCCGACCATCGACGCCGTGAAAGCCGGAGCCCATGTTTATGTGGAAAAGCCGATCAGCCACACCATTGACGAGGGCAAGGCGATGGTGAAGGCGGCCCGCGAGTCGGGGAGGGAGGTCGTCGTCGGCCTTCACCGCCGCGTCAGCCCCCATTGCATTTCCGGCATGGAGTTCCTGAAGTCGGGCAAGGTGGGCAAGATCGGTATGGTCCGTCTGTTCGCCCACGCGGCCGGCGGGCCCGGGCAGAAAACCCCGGACAGCGAGCCGCCTCCGGGTATGGACTGGGATCTTTGGCTCGGTCCCGCGCCAAAACGAGCGTTCAATAAGGCGATTCACCCCAAGGGCTTTCGTCATTTTCTTGACTATGCCAATGGCACGCTTGGCGACTGGGGCGTCCACTGGTTTGATCAGCTCTTCTGGTGGACCGACGAACTCCACCCCAAGCGCGTTTACTCCACCGGTGGCCGGTTCATCCGCCAGGACTCGACAGACGCTCCCGACACGCAGCTTGTTGTTCTCGATTTCGAGGGCTTCAAATGCACCTGGGAACAGCGGCACTATGCCGGCAATAGTGCCGAGGCCACGCCCATCGGCGCTTATTTCTACGGCACCAACGGAACATTCCACCAGGGCTGGCGCGACGGCTGGTCCTGGTTCCCTGCCAACAAGAACGAGAAGACCATTCACGTCGAGCCCCAGTTGAACTCCCCCGACGGCCAGAACATCAAGGAGCTTTGGGCCGACTTCCTGGAGGCGATCAAGAACCGCCGGCGGCCCATCCGCGATATCGAAATAGGGCATCGCGCCACCGCCGCCAGCCTCCTGGGAATGGTGAGTATGCGGCTAGGAAAGGCGGTGGAGTGGGACGGCAAACAGATTACCAACGACGCCGCGGCCAACAAACTTCTCCGCCGTCCGTACCGCAAACCGTGGGAGTATCCCAAGGTTTAACGCAGCGCGGGCCGTTTCGTTACGGTTCCCGGTGGGGCCTGGCCACAAAAAACGACTCCCCTTCCACGGGAAACACCTGGATCCTGTCGTCTTTCCCGATGCTGCCGTCGAATGTGGTCCCGCCGGGGTATTTCGCTCCCCAGATCTCGACTTCCCTCGAGGCGGTCCAATATACCAGTCCTTGGTACGGGTTTCGAAAGAACTTGGTCCCTGCCTTCGCCGGGTAGCCATCCAGCGGGAAATCCTGATCCAACACACCACCGAGCAGACTCCCATCGGGCCCCAACAGATACGAGTCTCGAATGGGAATTCCGCCGATTACGGCGGGCCTGTCGAGAGGAGTGGACCCTGCCGCCTCTGCCGCGCTCCTGGGTGCACGCCACGGCATCCGCTGCCAAGTGACCCATAAGCCTACCGTACATAAGACGCCAAGTACGGCCCAAGTTCTCGCCTTCGGAAAACAGAACCAAGCTGCAACAATTAACAGGCCCAACAACGCTGCCGCGCCGAAGAGATCCCGCACCACGTTCTCAGCGATCCCGCGGACCATGGGACCATTCTAGGCGAGAATCTGCCTACTCCTGGGATCCGTCGATCTTCTGTCCGGACAAGAGATTGGAGAACAGCCCGATTTTCAGGGTTCCCAGCGCTCCCAGGGCCGCCGTCACGCGCCGCCCCATCCCTCCACCGCAATGCTTGGAGAGGTAGGTCGCTGCACCTTGTTCAAAATCGGCCTCCAACAAAGATGTTGGTAGGGCCGGTGCCGCGTCTTCTTCGTAGAAGACACCCTGCGCTGCCGGCAATAACAGAATTTTGCGTCCGGCCCGTTTCACCTGCGCCGCGATTTCCGCGTCCGCCCACAGTTCGCCGTACCGCTCATCCAGGAAGTTCATCCCTTTCAGGAACGCCTTCCGGATCAGGAGCGCAAAGACTCCCGGGAATGGAACTGGCGTCGGTTCGTCGGGAATGCGCGCTAACGGCGCCAGGGCCGGCCGCAGGTTCTCCGGCGTTGGCAGGTTGCGCATCACCCGCGCCGGCGCGTTGCCGGGCGTGCGAAGTGCCGCCGTCACCGCCGCCGCGTCGCTCTCTTCGGAAACTTCCGCCGCCAACACTGCAATCGCATCCGGAGCCAGCTCTACACGCGGGTCCAGGAACAGAATCGCCTCCGCAAGAGACGACCGCAGGGCAATGTTGGCCGCCTTTGTCCAGCCGAAATTCTTCGGCAGTTTCAGGTAGGTGATCTTTTCGAAGTCATCCTGGATGACATTGCTGCCATCGGTCGAGGCATTGTCCACCACGATGATCTCGATCTGGTCGAGCATCGTCGAACGATGTAAAGCCTCCAGGCAGCGCCGAAGCGCCTTCGCCTGGTTCCGTGTGATGACGATGACCGTCACCCGGGGAGGATCGGGTTGTACCTGGGGAACTTGAGATTCTTCCATATCGGGAGAGCCAAAAAAGGGCGCGTTGCCTAATGTCTCAGCCAAGGGAAATGGCTGGTGTTTCGGATTCGCGCCCTCTTAAGTTGCGGGTGGTAAATGTCAGTTAGGACTCTGCCGGCTCGCCGCCATCGCGGCCTTCCTGCATCGCCTTCAGTTTCTCTTCGCGGCGCTTGGCGCGGTCGGCCGCGCGGCGCACCAACTCAGATCCAACCAGTTCGAGGACAGCCGTTTCCGCGCCGTCGCCCTTCCGGAATCCTGCGCGGACCAAGCGGGTATAACCGCCGTTGCGCGAGGCAAAACGGGGACCAATCTTGTCGAACAGTTTCTGCACGCTCGCCGGGGTCAGCAAATAGGATGCCGCCTGACGCCGCGCATGCAACTGCTCGTCTTTGCCGTCGCGCTTGGCCAGAGTAATGATCTGGTCAACGATCGGCTTCGCCGCCTTCGCCTTGGGTACCGTCGTAATCACGCGCTCTTCGAGAATGACGCTGGTAACAATATTACGCAGCAGCGCGCGCCGCGCGCTCACGTCGCGCTTGAGTTTAAAGCCTGCCTTATTGTGCCTCATGTTGGCGTACTTCCGTTCCTGTGATCTTATCTCTGAGTGACTATTCGTCGTCACCGGCCGACAACGCGACCGTGCTGCTCGCCGGACCAGGGATCAGGCGGCCCTGGGAATCGATCTTCATCCCGAAGCCCAGGCCCATGCCCGACAGAATTTCCTTGATTTCGTTCAGCGACTTGCGGCCAAAGTTCTTCGTACGGAGCATTTCCGCTTCCGTCTTCTGGACCAGGTCGCCAATTGTGCCAATGTTTGCGTTTTTCAGGCAGTTGTAGCTGCGGACCGAAAGCTCCATCTCGTCCACCGAGCGGTTGAGCACTTCGTTCATCTGGTTCATGACACGCTCGGCCGGCTCTTCGGTAACTTCCGGCGTCTCTTCGAAGTTGATGAAGATGCTCATGTGATCTTTCACCAGCTTCGCGGCGTGCCCGATGGCGTCCTGCGGAGAGATCGCGCCATTGGTCCACACTTCGATGTTCAGCTTGTCGTAATCGGTCATCTGACCGAGGCGGGCGTTCTCCACCGAATAGTTGACTTTCCGCACCGGCGAGTGGACCGAGTCGATCGCGATGTAGCCGATAGGCAGGTCTTCGTCGAAGTTGCGATCCGCCGAAACATAGCCGCGGCCCTGCTTCAACCGCATTTCGATGTTCAGCTTCCCGCCTTCGCCCACCGTCGCGATGTGAACGTTGCGATCCAGCACTTCAATGTCGGAGCTCGTCTCAATCTGCCCGGACATCACTTCGCCCGGCTGATCTACAATCAACCGCACCGTATGTACGGCATCGGTCGACATCTTAAACGGCACCTGCTTCAGGTTCAGGATGATGTCGGTCGCGTCTTCCGTGACGCCAGGAATGGGGCTGAACTCGTGGGCAATTCCTTCAATGCGAACGGCCGTGATTGCCGCTCCTTCGATCGAACTCAACAGCACGCGACGAAGGCTGTTGCCAATCGTCGTGCCGAAACCGCGCTCAAAGGGCTGGGCGGCGAAACTTCCATAACGCTCATTCAGCGTCTCGGTATTAGCGACCAACCGCTTCGGTTTCTGAAAACCCTTGAACATAGCTCTCCTTTGGGGGCTCCTACGTTGTTCTGTGACGGTGTTGGGTAATTGTTTCCGGCAAGTTCCGGAGGAGAAGCCGGTCGAATCGTCCTCGGCCGGCTCCGCTTCCGGGGCCGCTTACTTCGAGTACAGTTCGACGATGAGCTGCTCGTTCAAGTTGATCTGAACAAGCTCCTCGCGCTTCGGCAGCGACAGAATGCGCGCCTTGAGGTTCTCCCGGTCCACTTCCAACCAGCTCGGCGAAGGCAGATGCGCCGTCGCTTCCCGTGCCGCCAGAATGGCCGAATTCTCTTTGCTCTTGTCCCGCACGCTCACTTCGTCACCGGGCTTCACCGTGAACGAAGGGATGTTCACCTTCTTCCCGTTCACGCGGATATGGCCGTGACGCACCAACTGCCGCGCAAAGGCGCGGCTCGTCGCAAAGCCAATGCGGTAGACCGCGTTGTCCAGGCGCCGCTCCAGCAACTGCAACATCACGTCGCCCGTGATGCCCTTCGCGCCGGCCGCCTTTTCAAACAGGTTCCGGAACTGCGTCTCGCCGAGACCGAAGTAGCGCTTCGTCTTCTGCTTTTCGCGCAACTGGAGGCCGTAGCCCACAATCTTCGGCTTACGAGCCTGCCCGTGCTGTCCGGGAGGAAAGTTCCGCTTCTTCTCTTCGCTCACGGCGCACTTGGGGCCGTAACAGCGTTCGCCCTTCAGGAAGAGCTTCATGCCCTCGCGCCGACACTGGCGGCACACGGGACCAATATAACGAGCCATTCTTTTCTATCGAACCTTTCAATGATCGGAAGGTGCAGTTTACAGCGCGCCAAGAGCGGCCTTCGTCCTGCTTTGTGTATCAACCTAAGGCCACAGCCCCAGGCCAGCGCTTACGCGCAAACTTCTACAGCTACCACTATGCCACATTTTTTTAAGCGAACGCAAACAAGGGAATGTGTAACGGTGGCGGGGAGGGGAGGAGGGGTGGCCCGACGGAGGGCGGTTGGGCGGGTCTCCGTCGGGCCTATTGGCGCGAAGGGCGGGTGGGGGTCTTCGCGCCAAACTGAAATCAAACTTTTGAAGAGCGGCCTGGAAACCGCAATTCCTATTATTGCACGCCTTGCCTGCTTCCGCAAAGGGGTTTTGAAGATTTCTCCCCAGTCCCCCCGCAAAAAATCAGACGCGGCGCTTTTTCGGCGGACGGCATCCGTTGTGCGGAATCGGCGTCACGTCCTTGATGTTCTTCACTTCGATCCCGGCACCCGACAACGCGCGGATGGCCGACTCCCGGCCAGCGCCAGGCCCGGACACACGCACTTCCACCGTGCGTAATCCGGAGTCCTTCGCCTTGTTCGCGGCCGTCAACGAGGCCTGCTGCGCGGCGAACGGTGTCCCCTTGCGGGACCCGCGGAAACCGAGCGAACCGCTGCTCGACCACGCCAGCGTGTTCCCCATCGGGTCGCTGAAGGTGATGATCGTGTTGTTGAACGTCGCCTGAATGTGGCAGACGCCCATCGGCACGTGCTTCTTTTCTTTTTTCTTGAAATTCTTCTTCTTCGAGGACTTGGCTGGTGCTTTGGCCATATTACGATCTCTTCCCGTTTATTCGTCTGCTGCCGGGCGCGATTACTTCGCGCCCGCCTTCTTCTTGTTGGTCACCGTGCCCTTACGCGGTCCCTTGCGGGTGCGGGCATTGGTGTGCGTGCGCTGGCCACGGGCGGGCAGGCCACGGCGATGCCGCAGACCACGGTAAGAGCCCATTTCCATCAACCGCTTGATGTTCAGCGAGGTCTCCTTCCGGAGATCGCCTTCCACGGATCCTTCCGTTTCGATCAACGTACGGATCTTGTTCACTTCCTCTTCGGTCAGGTCCGCGATCTTCTTGTCCGCGTCCACTCCCGTGCGATACAAAATTGACTTTGCCCGGGTGCGGCCGATGCCGTAAATGTAAGTCAATCCGATTTCCGCGCGCTTGCGGGCGGGCAGATCTACACCGGAAATACGTGCCATGTGCTAGTCCTCGTCCTGTTTCTTTCCTGATCTTCTTGCGCGCGGTTAGCCCTGGCGCTGCTTATGCTTGGGGTTGACGCAAATCACCCGAACGACGCCCGTGCGGTGAATGATCTTGCACTTATCGCAAATTTTCTTGACCGATGCCCGTACTTTCATGACTTCCTCTTACGTTCCTGAACTTAGAATTTGGTCGCTCTACCTACCGGCCCGGCCGCACGCTGACAATTCGTCCCCGCGTCGGATCCTGTTCCGAGACCGCTACCATCACCGGATCGCCCGGCCGCAATCGCACAAAATTGACTTCTTTCACCCCGGCCGCGTGCGCCAGAATCTGCCGCTTGCTTCCGGTCAACTCCAAACGAATGAGTGCCTGCGGTAACAACTCCACCACCACAGCCTCCACCGGTTCCGACATGTTGTATCGCTCCCCGGTTCATGGCCGTGTCAACACCCACGGGCCGTCTTTCGTCACTGCCACACAATGCTCAAAATGCGCGGACGCCGATCCGTCCTGACTGACGGCCGTCCAACGGTCCGACAGAACCTTCGAAGCCGGCTTGCCAAGGTTCACCATCGGCTCGATTGCCAGAACCATGCCCTCTTTCAGCCGCGGATTTTCATTATTCCGGTCCACATAGTTCGGAACCTGCGGCTCTTCGTGCAGCGACGTCCCGATTCCATGTCCTACAAATTCTCGCACGATCGAAAACCCGTTCGTCTCTACGTACTTCTGCACGGTCGAGCAGATATCGAACAGCCGGTTCCCTTCCCGTACCTTGTCAATCGCCATTTCCAGCGAATCTTTCGTCACATCCAGTAACCGCTGCAGCGAGGTAGAAATCGCGCCGACCGGAACTGTGATCGCCGAATCAGCAAAGTAGCCATCCAGCTGGACTCCGGTATCGATCGAGATCACGTCACCCTTTTTGAGGGCTGTCTTCGTCGACGGCATGCCATGGACAATCTGTTCGTTCACAGAAGTACACAGAACGTAGGGATAGCGGTTGCCCGCCGCGGCCGAGTAGTAACCCTTAAACGCAGGACGAGCGCCGGCATCGGCAATCATTTTTGCCGCCGCGTTCTCAAGGTCCATCGTTGTGATTCCTTCGGCCACCAGTTCCTTTACAGAATGCAGAACCTGATACACGAGTAGCCCGCTACGCCGCATCCTCTCGAGTTCCGCCGGGCTCTTCCGGATAATCATTCTGCTGTGTTCTTTGTCTTTTTTGAGATCGAACCGCCGATGCGGTCCAATCGCCATCGAATCCGGTCCGCGACGCTTTCCGGATCCATCTCGCCACACTCGATCGCTTCCACCAGGATCCCGTGCTTCCGGAGCGTCTCCGCCACCGGCCAGGTCTGCGTCTGGTAAGTCTGCAACCGCTGCACCACCACTTCTTCCTTGTCGTCGGCCCGTATCGTCAACTCCGTAGCGTCGCTATCGCATACGCCGGTTAGTTTGGGGGGGCTCGACTCCAAGTGGTAGATGGCGCCGCAAGTGGGACAGGTGCGTCGGCCGGTAAGCCGCCGCAATATTTCATTGTACTCCACCCAGAGGTGGATCAGAACCGGCCGGAAGTTCCTCCCGGCAAACCACTCGGCCAGACCCTCCGCCTGCGGAATTGTCCGCGGAAAGCCATCGAGCAGGAATCCGTTCTCACAGTCCGGCCACCCCAGGCGGTCCCAAACCATGCGGCTCACCAGCTCATCCGGCGCCAGATGTCCCGAAGCGAGGATGCTCTGCATCTCCAGTCCAAGTGGCGTTTTTCGCGCAATCTGCTCCCGCAGCAAGTCCCCCGTGGCCAGATGCGGCCAGCCAGTCAGCTTGGTCAACATCTTGCCCGTGGTTCCCTTGCCGGAACCCGGTGCGCCGAACAACATCACCGCCAGGGGTCTCTGGGGAGCAGTTTTGCTGGCGATATCGGCGTTGTCAGTTGTCAAAGAGCAAACATCCGAGAAAAGTTAAGAAGAGCTGCGGCGGCCGCGAATTCGGCCGGCCCGAGGTGTAAATCCTTCATAGTGGCGCATAATTAACTGCGCCTCAATCTGGTTCACCGTATCCATCGCAACACCAACGACAATCAGCAGGCTGGTGCCTCCGAAGTAGAAATTCACTCCAAGGCCATCCAGGATGAACCGCGGGAAGTGCGCGTCAATCCAATTTCCCAAGAGCGGCAGGTGCTGCAACTTCACGCCGCTGATCATCATTTCCGGAAGCAGGCTAAGTACCGCCAGGTACAAACCGCCGACGACCGTGATTTTGGTCAGGACCTTGTTCATGTAGTCCGAGGTGTTCTTGCCAGGACGGATCCCGGGAATAAACCCGCCGTACTTGCGCATGTTATCCGCCGCTTCATTCGGGTTGAAGATGATCGACACGTAGAAGAAGCAGAAGAAGATGATCAGCGCGATGAAGAGAATGATGTAGAGCGGTTCGGCATGCTGAATCGACCGCAACATCGCGGAGAGGTACGGATTGTCCCGGACCCAGGCGATTTGCGTCAGCGTCTGCGGGAACGTCAGCAGCGAGCTCGCAAAAATGACCGGTATCACGCCGCCGGCGTTCACCTTCATTGGAAGGTGCGTCGACTGGCCGCCCATCATCCGGCGACCAACGACGCGTTTCGCGTACTGCACAGGGATCCGGCGCTCGCCGCGTTCCACCAGCACGATCAAGCCGATGACGGCAACCATCACCGCAGCGATGATCAGTACCTGCAAGAGATTCCATTCCCGCGTCAGGAATGCCTTCTGATAGATGCTATAGATGGCCGAAGGAAGCCCGACCACAATACCAGTAAAGATGATCAGCGACATGCCGTTGCCGATCCCCCGCTCCGTGATCTGTTCACCCAGCCACATGATGAAAGCCGTACCGGTCGTCAGCGAGATCATCGTCATGAAAATGAAGCCGAAACCCGGATTCACAACGAAATTTCCTTGAGACTGCAAGGCTGTGGCAATCGTAAACGACTGCACCAAAGCCAAAAGCACCGTCAGGTAACGGGTGTACTGCGTGATCTTTCGTCGCCCCAGTTCCCCTTCTTTCTGCAACTTCTCCAGCGTCGGGACGACAATCGTCATGAGCTGAAGAATGATTGAGCTCGTGATGTAGGGCATGATGCCCAACGCGAAGATCGTCAACCGGCGGAACATGCCGCCGCTGAACAAGTCGAAGAATCCAAGGAGTGTACCCTGGTTCTGCCGGAAAAACTCCTCCAGGCGTTCGGCGTCAATGCCCGGGGTCGGGATATGCCCGCCCAGGCGATAAATCGCCAACATCGCCAGCGTGAAGAGAATCCGGTTTCGCAGGTCCGGAATCCGGAATGCGTTCGCCACTGCTTCAAGGAACTTCATGCCAATCCTTTTGCGCCGAAGTGCACCGTGTGCGCCTTGAGTCCTTTATTCCTTCGGCTTGCGGGTCACCGGTTCGATGACAACCACTTTGCCGCCGGCCTTTTCAATCTTCTCTTTCGCCGCGGCGGAGAAGTGATTAGCCGTTACCGTGATGGCGCGCGTCAAGTCGCCGTTCGCCAGGACCTTCAAACCGTCTTCCAACTTCTTGATAACCCCAGCCGCCATCAGCGACTGGACATCAAACGTATCGCCGTCCAGGTCGTTCAGCGTGGCCACATTCACAATCGCGTATGTCGTCTTGAACATCGCGTTGGAGAAGCCGCGCTTCGGCAGGCGGCGGTGCAGCGGCATCTGGCCGCCTTCAAACCCGCGCATCCGCGAATAACCGCTGATCGATTTCGCACCCTTCGCACCGCGGCCGGAGTATTTGCCGCGGCCGGTTCCCATACCCTGGCCCAAACGCCGTTTGTTCTTCTTTTGCCCGGCGGGCGGTTTAATTTGACTGAGATTCATCGCGTTCCTACCTGTTCCCTTGCCTGTCCGGGGCTACTATTCCACGATCCGCAACAAATGCGGAACCTTCAACACCATGCCACGGAAGGAGGCCGTGTCGGGCCGCTCCACAATGCGGTTCAGCTTCTTCAAGCCCAGAGCCCGCACAATCTTCTTGTGCGTTTCCGGCGTGCAGATGGTGCTGCGATACAACTGAATTTTGATCGTCTTATCGGCCATGTCTTGCCTCGTTTGCCTAAATCCTACATGCGCTCCGGCAGGATGCCGCGCATCTCGGCCACTTCCGCTTTATCGCGCAACTGTTCCAGCGCGGCAATCGTGGCCTTCACTACATTATGCGGGTTGTGCGTGCCCAACGATTTGGTCAGCACATTCGGAATCCCCACTGCTTCAATCACCGCGCGCACCGGTCCGCCCGCGATCACGCCCGTGCCTTGCGGCGCCGGCTTCAACAAGACCTGACCCGCGCCGAATCGGCCCAGAACCGGGTGCGGAATCGTCGTTTCCAACACGTGGATCTTCCGCAAATTCTTCTTCGCCGCTTCAATGCCCTTCTTGATCGCGGCCGGCACTTCCTTCGCTTTCCCCGTCCCGAAGCCAACGATCTTGGCGCCCGGGTCTCCAATGACGACCAGAGCGGAGAAGCTCAGGTTCTTGCCGCCCTTCACCACTTTGGTGACGCGGTTGATGGAGACGACCTGCTCTTTAAGCCCCGAGGTCGGTTCCACGCGCTTGGTTACAGTAGCTGGCATGTATGCTTAATCCTCTTCCAAATCCCTTAGAACTGCAGTCCGGCTTCGCGCGCGGCATCCGCCAGCGCCTTCACCCGGCCGTGGTACAGGAAGCCGCCGCGGTCAAACACCACAGCGCCAATTCCCTTTTCCTTCGCTCGCTCGGCCACCAGTTTCCCGATCGCCTTCGCCCCAGCCACGTTGCCGCCGTTGCCAGACCCTTTTTCGGCCGAGGAGGCCGAAACCAGCGTCGTTCCCGTGCGGTCGTCGATAACCTGTGCGTAAATGTGCTTAATGGAACGGAACACCGCCAAACGCGGGCGTTCTGCGGTCCCTGAGAGCTTTTTGCGGATCCGAATATGAATCCGGCGACGGACTTCGTCGCGATTGACTTTACTGACCATGCGTTTCGATCCTCATCCCTTCCCGGATTACTTACCCTTGCCGCCAGCACCGGACTTACCGGCCTTCTTGCGCAACACTTCGCCCGTGTACCGAACACCCTTGTTCTTGTACGGATCCGGCTTCCGCAGCGAGCGCATGTTCGCCGCCACCTGGCCCAGCACCTGCTTATCGTAACCCGTCAGAATCACGTGCGTGTTCTTGTCCACCTTGGCTTCCACGCCCGGAGGCAACAGGAAGTCAATGTTGTGCGAGTAGCCGAGGGTGAAATGGATGGCGTCCTTTCCCTTCGTCTCCGCACGGAAGCCGACGCCGACAATGTCGAGTTCCCGCGTGAAGCCCGTGCTCACGCCCTGCACCGCGTTGGCCGCCAGCGCCCGCGTCAGCCCGTGTACGGCGCGGTAGGAGTCGTTCTCCCGCTTTACGTCCAGGATGTTCCCGTTCTGCTCGATCACAATGCCCGCCGGTACCGGCACCGTCAGCTTGCCCTTCGGGCCTTCGACGTGCATCGGACCAGGCGTCGCCTCGATCTTGATCTTCACTCCCGCCGGCAGCGGGATCGGTTTTTTGCCAATTCTCGACATCGTTCTCTTTTTTCCTTACGGTTCTTGCTACTCGGGCTCCGTGCCCGGCTTCGCCGTTGTTTGTGGCTACAGTCGCGCGGTGTTTACCACACCGAACACAACAGCTCGCCGCCTACGCCTTCCTTACGCGCCGTCCGGCCCGTCATCACGCCGCGCGGCGTCGTCAGGATATTAATCCCCATGCCGCCCAGCACCCGCGGAATCTCCTTGCTCGCCACGTAAACGCGGCGGCCAGGCTTCGATTCCCGCTCCAGGTGCGAGATCACCGGCGTGTTGTTCGGATTGTACTTGAGGTAGATCTTGATGACTCGCTTGGAGCCTTCGTCGCCCTGCTTGTAGTTCAGGACGTAACCCTCTTCTTTGAGGATCCGGGCAATTTCCAGCTTCAGCTTCGAGCCAGGCACATCCACCTTGGCGTGCCGCGCCTGCATCGCGTTCCGGATCCGCGTGAGCATATCTGCGATGGGATCGCTAACCATTCTCGATTCCCCTTCCTTCGTGATTCCCTAATATTTCCAAGCTCGCGACTACCAGCTGGCCTTGATCACGCCCGGGATCTCCCCGGCGAGCGCCAGCTTGCGGAAACAGATGCGGCATAAGCCGAACTTGCGGATATAAGCCCGCGGACGGCCGCAGCGGAAGCAGCGGTTACGGTGGCGGACCCCGGCCTTCGCGACTCCCTTGTCCTTGTCGGCCTTCAGCTTCAGGTCCTTGGCGATTTTGGCGGTTGTGGCCATTTGCGCGTCAAATCCTCTCTTCTAATTACTTCGCCGCGAACGGCATGCCCATTTGCTTCAACAGCGCCAATCCCTCGGCGTCCGTCTTGGCCGTCGTGGTGACACAGATGTTCAGACCCTTGGTCTTTTCCACCTTGTTGTAGTCGATCTCGGGGAAGATCAGTTGATCCTTCAGCCCGAGCGTGTAGTTCCCGCGGCCATCGAATGCTTTCGACGAAATCCCACGGAAGTCGCGCACGCGCGGCAGGCTGACATTGATCAGACGATCCAAAAATTCGTACATCCGGTCGCCGCGCAGCGTCACCATGCACCCGATCGGCATGTTCTCACGCAGCTTAAACGCGGCAATCGACTTCTTCGCCTTGCAAATCACCGGACGCTGCCCGGCAATCTGCCCCAGTTCGTTCACGGCGCCGTCCATCAGCTTCGGGTTCCCGGTCGCTTCCCCGAGGCCGATGTTCAACGAGATCTTCTCAATCTTCGGAACGGCCATGATGTTCTTGTACCCGAACTCTTTCATGAGTGCCGGAAGTACGTTCTTCGTGTAATGTTCTCTGAGCCTGGCCATGGTTGCTTTCCGTTATTACTTAGCTCTTGGTCGCAAGTACTTCGCCGGTCTTGCGCGCCACGCGCACTTTCTTGGCCGAAGCTCCCGCGCCTTCCAGTTTGTAGCCCACACGCGACGGCTTACCGTCTCCGGTCACCACCATCACGTTGGACACATGAATGGTCGCTTCCTTCTCCGCGATTCCGCCCTTTACCTGTTTGGCCGGATTCGCCTTCGTGTGACGTTTCACCATCATCACGCCCTCCACCAGGAGGCGCTCTTTTTCGTTCTGCACTTCGAGCACGCGGCCGGTTTTGCCCTTGTCGCGGCCGGCGATCACTTTGACCGTATCGCCCTTTCGAATTTTAATCGTTGCCATCGAAATCTCTTTTCCCGAGCCTGCAGCTCTTCTCAAAACCCTTAAAGTACTTCCGGCGCCAGCGAGACGATCTTCATGAACCGCTTATCGCGCAACTCGCGCGCCACCGGCCCGAACACGCGCGTTCCGATCGGCTCGCCCAGTTCGTTGATCAGCACCGCCGCGTTCGTGTCAAAACGAATGTAGGTCCCGTCCTTGCGCCGCGTTTCTTTCCGCATCCGAACGATCACGCAACGAACCACTTTGCCTTTCTTCACGGTTCCGTCCGGCGTCGCTTCCTTCACCGCCGCGGTGATCACGTCACCGAGACCGGCCTTCAATCCGAGATCGCCGCCGCGCGGCAAGATGCACTGCAACTTGCGCGCGCCGCTGTTATCGGCTACCTCGAGGATTGTTCGCATCCCAATCATGGCTGTCTCCTTATTTCCCCGCGGATCTTACTTTGTGTGGCTGTCGCCAACCTGAACGGCCGCGCGGACCACTTCCGCCAATGCCCAGCGCTTCAGCTTCGACAGCGGCCGGTGCTCCACAATCCGCACCACATCGCCGACCTTCGCCAAGCCCTGTTCATCGTGGGCATAAAACTTCTTCCGCTTCTTGATGATCCGGCGATAGAAAGGGTGCGCCACACGGCGGGACACTTCAACGACGATCGTCTTTTCCATCTTCGTCGACACGACCTGCCCGACTTTTTCCTGGCCCTTATTGGCAGTGGCCTGCGGATTGGTGTTTTCCGGCATGACTTACTTCGCCCTCTCACGCAGAACCGTCAGGATCCGCGCACGATCTTTCTTCGATTCCCGGTACTTCTTCAGCCCGTCCGCCTGTCCCAGAGACATCTGGAACCGGATGCGGAACATGGACTCCTGCATGTCTTTCAACTGTTTTTCGAGCTCAACCGTTTCCAGCCCGCGGATTTTTTCAGCTTTCATGACCAATCCTCTTAACCTTGCTGCTCGCGGCTGACCATCTTCGTCTTCAACGAAAGCTTCTGCGCCGCCAACCGCATCGCCTCCGCCGCCACTTCCTGCGATACCCCTTCCATCTCGAAAAGGATTTTGCCGGGGCGAATGACTGCAACCCAGAATTCCGGCGCGCCTTTACCCTTACCCATACGGGTTTCAGCAGGCTTCTTCGACACCGGTTTGTCCGGAAATACCCGGATCCATACCTTACCGCCGCGCTTGATGTGGCGGGTCATGGCGATACGGGCCGCTTCAATCTGCCGGTTGGTGATCCAGCCGCAGACCATCGCTTTCAATCCGAAATCGCCAAAGCTTAACGTGCTTCCCCGCCACGCCAGTCCGGTCATCCGGCCGCGTTGCTGCTTGCGGTATTTGACTTTCTTCGGCATCAACATGGCGTATTACTCCTGGTTCTCGCTCGGATTCTCAACCGCAGGGGCCGCATCGCCTGCTTCGCTCTTCCATGACGGCTGCACCGGCTGGGCCATCGGCGGGGCAATCGGCCGCGGGGCCGCGCCTTCCGCTGCCGGCGGAGGCGTCTGCACCGGGGGACCTGACGGCGCGCTCTGCTGCCCGCCACCGTATCCGCCGCCCTGGTTCCCATAACCGCCGCCACCCGGTCCGCGGCGCTCACGACGTTCTCCGCCGCGCTCACCACGATCACCGCGCGGGGCGCGCCGGGGTTCCGGCTCGCTCGACATCTTGCGGAAGTCGCCGAGAATTTCGCCCTTGTAGATCCACACCTTCACGCCGATAACGCCGTAGGTGGTCTGGGATTCGCTGAAGCCGTAGTCGATGTCGGCACGCAGCGTATGCAGCGGTAACTGCCCATCGAGATACCATTCGCTTCGCGCGATTTCCGCGCCGTTCAACCGGCCCGACACGCGAACCTTGATACCCTTGCAGCCCAGCCGCTTGGCCGAATCCACCGCTTTGCGCATCGCCCGGCGGAACGCCACGCGCTTTTCCAGCTGCAGCGCGATCGATTCGCTCACCAACTGCGCATCCACGTCCGGCTTCGACACTTCCTGAATGTCGATGAACACTTCGCGCTTCGTCCGCTTGGCCAGTTCCGACTTCAGCTTCTCGATCTCGGCGCCCTTGCGGCCGATGATAATTCCGGGACGCGATGTCCGGATCGTGATCCGCAGCTTGTTACCTGGACGATCCACCTCGACCGAGCTCACACCGGCCGCCTTCAGCCGCTTCCGGAGCTCGTCCTTCAGATCGAGGTCCTCTTCCAGCAGCTTGGCATAGTCCTGCTTAGCAAACCAGCGCGAACGCCACGTTTTCGTAACGCCCAGCCGGAAGCCGTAAGGATGTGTTTTTTGACCCATGTAGTTCCCTCGCGCCTCTTATTTTTCCGCCACAGCCACAACGATATGGCTGATCCGGCGCTGGTAGCGGTAGGCGCGGCCCATCGGGGCCGGCCGGATGCGCTTCATGCGCGGGCCTTCGTTTACGTAGGCTTCGCTCACAACCAATTGATCCACGTCCACCGAATCCGACTTGTTCTCGGCATTCGCGATGGCCGACCGCAACACCTTCTCCACCGTCGGCGCGATCCCCTTATTGGTCGAGCGCAGGATGTTGATCGCGTCCCCGGCACGTTGGCCGCGGATCAGATCCACTACCAGCCGCGCCTTTTGCGGGGACACCCGGATATATCTTGCTTCCGCTCTTGCTTGCATTTCCGTTTCCTCGTGGGCTCCTTCAGCCTGCTTGCGCCGGCCGATCAGCCTGCCTTACCGGATTTCTCGGTCTTAGCCACGTGCCCCTTAAAGGTCCGCGTCGGCGAAAATTCGCCCAGCTTGTGGCCGACCATGTTCTCGGTCACATAGACCGGGATAAACTTCTTGCCGTTGTGCACAGCGAACGTGTGCCCGATGAACATCGGCAGAATCGTCGAACGCCGCGACCAGGTCTTGACAACCTTTTTGTCATTCGATGCATTCAACTTTTCCACCTTCACCAGCAGGTGGTCATCGGTGAACGGCCCTTTTTTGAGAGAACGACCCATCGTCTAATCCCTTCCCTAGCTCTTCTTGCCGCGGCGCGTGACAATCTGGCTGTCGGTGCGCTTGTTGTTCCGCGTCTTGAAACCGCGAGTCGGCTGGCCCCACGGCGTCACCGGATGACGGCCGCCCGAAGTCCGGCCTTCACCACCGCCATGCGGATGGTCCACCGGGTTCATCGTCACGCCGCGGTTATGCGGCGTACGGCCCTTCCAACGTGTCCGCCCGGCCTTGCCGTACGTCTCGTTTTCGTGTTCCGTGTTGCCGACCTGGCCGATCGTCGCAATGCAGCGCAGATCCACCCGGCGGACTTCGCCCGACGGCAGCTTGATCAGAGCGATACCGCCTTCTTTCGATACCAGCTGCGCCTGCGCCCCTGCGCTCCGCGCCATCTGCGCACCCTTTCCGGGCCGCAGTTCTATTGCGTGCACAATGGTACCGGCCGGAATGTTCTTCAGCGGCAGCGAGTTCCCAGGCAGAATGTCCGCCTCGGGACCCGACATCACCGTCGCTCCTACCGTCAGGCCGAGCGGCGCCACGATATAGCGCTTCTCGCCGTCCACATAGTGCAGCAGAGCCAAACGAGCCGAACGGTTCGGATCGTATTCGATCGCCGCCACGCGCGCCGGCACTCCCTCTTTGTCCCGCTTGAAATCCACTTCGCGCAGCGACTGCTTATGGCCGCCGCCGATGAACCGCGACGTAACCCGTCCGGTGCTGTTCCGTCCGCCGGACTTCCGGCGCCCCACCGTCAGCGACTTTTCGGGCGTTTCTTTCGTGATGTCGTCGCGCATCAGCGTCGTCATGTAACGGCGGCTGGGCGTGTACGGGCGGTATGTTTTCACTGGCATGTTGCGATTCCTCTAGACGCCGAGCTTAGATCTCCGCGTATTCCGGCATCTTCTCGCCGGCCTTCAATCTCACGTAAGCCTTCTTCCAATCCGAGCGGTACCCGGCAAACCGGCCGCGACGGCGCAGTTTCCCTTCGTTGTTCAGCACTCGGACATCGGCCACTTTCACCTTGAAAAGCTTCTCGACAGCGGCCTTGATATGGATCTTGTTGGCGTCGGTGCTCACCTCAAAACAGAGCGTATTTTCGCTCTCCTTCTTCGTGAGCCCCTTTTCCGTCACAATGGGGCGGCGGACTACTTCATAGATGTTCATTACGCCAAGCCCTCCGAAAGCTTCTTCGCGGCCGATTCACTGATCAGAATCTGCTTCGCGTTCAACAGGTGGTACGGGTTCACTTCCCGGCTTGCCAGCAGCACCAGGCCGGGAATATTCCGCGCCCCCAGTTCCAGGTTCCGATTCTCGCCGTTGTCGATGACGAGCACCTTGTTCGGCGATTCCAGCTTCGTCAGCGCACCAGCAAAGGTTTTCGTCTTGTGATCGGCCAGGGTGAACTCGCGGACCACTTTGATCCCGCCGTCCTGCAGCTTCGCCGTCAAGGCCGAGCGCAACGCGCCCACCAGCATCTTCTTCGGCAGTTGATAGCTGTAGTCGCGCGGCTGAGGCCCGTGGGTCGTCCCACCGTGCCGCCAGAGTGGGCTGCGAATCGAACCCATACGTGCGCGGCCCGTGCCCTTCTGCTTCCACAGCTTTTTCCCCGATCCGGCCACTTCGTGCCGGGTCTTCGTCTTGGCCGTTCCGCGGCGCAGGTTCGCCTGGTAGTTGCGGACAGCCTCATACAGCAGCGCCTGGTTCACCGTCGCGCCGAATACGGCTTCCGACAGTTCCACGGTGCCTACTTTGTTGTTGTTCAGATCGATAACGTCGACAATGGGCATCGTTCGGCTCCTTCTAGTACCCCGACTTGGCCCGGCGGATGACCACATATCCACCATTCGGCCCGGGCACTGCGCCCTTTACCATGATCAGATTCTCTTCCGTGTCCACGCCGACGATCTCCAGGTTCCGCACGGTTACCTGGGCGTCACCCGAATGACCCGCCATGCGCATGCCCGGAAACACCCGGCTCGGGAAACTCGACGCACCGATCGAACCCGGCGCCCGGCCGAACATCGAGCCGTGAGACCCCGGGCCGCCCCGGAAGTTGTGCCGCTTGACCAGAGAGGTGAAGCCGCGGCCCTTAGAAGTGCCGATAACGTCCACCTTCTGTTTCACCTGGAACTGCTCGGCCAACACGCGGTCGCCGGTCTTCAAGTCCGCGTTCCCCGGTCCGAGCTTCAGCTCTTTCAGGAAACGGATCCCGTCCGCGTTGGCTTTCTTCAGGTGACCCGTCTCCGGTTTGTTGATCCGCGACGGCTTCACATATTCCATCAGGCCGAGCTGTACGGCATTGTAGCCGTCCGTGGCCGGCGTCTTGCGCTGCACCACGACGCACGGTCCCGCCTTCACCAGGGTCACTGGGACCACTTGGCCTTCGGCGTTAAACACTTGCGTCATCCCGATTTTCTTGCCGAGAATTCCTGGGCTCATTGCACTTTCCTCGAACGGGGTTTTCTACTTCCGTACCGGCAACCGTCGCAGCGCCCTCGCCGCGCGTCATTGCCTTTCCGTTTCCCCGGATTCTTAAATCTCTTGGGTTACCACTCTGGCTGCTGCTGTCTCGAACGGAGACCTTGGCTACTTCTTACCGAAGGCCTTGATCTCGACGTCCACCCCAGCGGGCAGATCCAGTTTCATCAAAGCGTCCACCGTTTCCTGCGTCGGCGACAAGATGTCGAGCAAACGCTTATGCGTGCGGACTTCAAACTGCTCCCGCGACTTCTTGTCCACGTGCGGCGAACGGTTGACCGTGAACCGGTTCTTCACCGTCGGCAACGGGATCGGACCCGCCACCTGCGCGCCACTGCGTTTCGCCGTCGCCACGATCTCCTGCGTCGACTGGTCCAGTACGCGGTGATCGTACGCCTTTAGCCGGATTCGGATGCTTTCTCTCAAAGACATGGATTCAATCTTTCGATTCGTTTAGAGCAGGGCCGCTCCCGTAGAACGACCCCGCATTTTGCTTTTCCTAGGAAACGATGTCCGCCACTGTGCCGGCGCCGACCGTACGGCCGCCTTCGCGAA
>CAYSFR010000064.1:0-24163 GCA_964430625.1 uncultured Solibacteraceae bacterium | reverse complement strand
CATGTCCGGTGGTGTGGGAGGGGAGGAGTTGTGAAGCTCCCCCCTATCCCGATTGTAACCTCTGCTTTTCTTCAACCTCTACAATGGAAAGCGCGCATGCTTCTCCCCCTGCTACTTCTCTTCGCGCAAGCCCCAACGCCCCAGGATCTGTTCCAACAGGGACAGTTCGCGCAAGCCGCCGCGCTGCTGGAAAGCGCCGCCCCTTCCCGCCCCAACCGCTATCTGCTCGGCCTCTGCTACCAGCAACTCGGTGACCTTCCCAAAGCCGAAACCGTATTCTCCGCGCTCACGGCCAAGGAGCCTCAATGGGCCCCCGCCCACTATGCTCTCGCCCGCCTGCTCTTCCTGGAGGGCAAATTTCCGCCTGCCCTCGCCGCCGCCGCCCAGGCCGAAAAGCTCGGCGAACCGCAGGCCCGTACCCGCCGCCTGATCGCCAGCATCCAGGAGGAGAGCGGCAACTGGTCCGCGGCCCTCGCCGCCTATTCCGACGCCATTCGTGCCGACCCCAAAGTCAGCGAAGCCCACTCCGGCAGCGCCTCCGTCCTCTTCAAGCTCGGCCGCTTCCCCGAAGCCCGTGCCGCCGCTACCACCGCCCTTTCCCTTTCCCCGGGCAATGAAGAGGCCAAACGCCTGCTTCGCCAACTCGCCGCCGCCGCCGCCCCGCCCCCCCCCGCCGCCGGCCCTTCCCCCGTCGCCTTCGAACGCCACCCCCTCCCTTTCGTCCTCAACCATCAACCCACCCCCGAAAAGCACATCGTTTCCACCATGGCCGGCGGCCTCGCCGTCTTCGACTACAACAACGACGGCCTTCCCGACATCTTCTTCACCAACGGCGCCTCCCTCCCTGACTTCAAAACCAAGTACCCCAATCGCCTCTACAAGAACCTCGGCGGCCTGAAGTTTGAAGACGTCACCGCCCAGGTTGGTCTGGAAGGGGAGGGCTTCTCCATCGCCGCCGCCGCCGCCGATTTCGATGCCGACGGGTGGACCGACCTCTTCGTCGCCGGCGCCGGCCGCAATCTCCTCTACCGCAACGAAAACGGCAAATTCACCCTCTCCCCTCGCGGCATCCGCGATGAAAAATTCGCCGCCGGCGCCGCCTGGCTCGACTATGACGCCGATGGCAAACTCGACCTCTTCCTCGTCAACTACCTCGACTGGACTCCGGCCTTCTCCAAGTTCTGCGGCGACCCCTCCAAGAACCTCCGCGTCTACTGCCACCCCCGCGAGTTCCAGCCCACCGCCAACCGCCTCTATCGCAATCTGGGCAACGGCACCTTCGCCGATGTCAGCAAGGAAGCCGGCATCGCCGCCCACATGGGCAAAGGCATGTCCGCCGCCGTGGCCGACGTCGACGGCGACGGCCGCCCCGATATCTTCGTCGCCAACGACGCCCTCCCCAACTTCTTCTTCAAAAATACCGGCGGTAAATTCGTCGAGTCCGCCCTCGCCGCCGGCGTCGCCTACAACGATATGGGCCGCCCCATCTCCTCTATGGGCTCCGACTTTCGCGACTTCGACAACGACGGCCGCCCGGACCTCGTCTTCACCGCCCTCACTGGGGAAACGTTCCCGCTCTTCAAGAACACCCCCACCGGCTTCCGCGATGTCACCTACCCCTCCGGCACCGGTGCCCTCACCGTCCGCCGCAGCGGTTGGGGTGTCGCCCTTGCCGACCTCAATAACGATGGCTGGAAGGATCTCGTCACCGCCAACTCCCACGTCACCGACACCATCGAACTCACCCGCAGCGAAAAGTACAAGGAGCCCAATCTCGTTCTCCTCAACGCCAACGGCAAGTTCCAACCCGGCGCCGAACTCGGTCCCCCCGCGGCCTATCGTGGCCTCGCCGTCGCCGACCTTGATGGCGATGGCAAACTCGATCTTGTCACCTCCGCCCTCGGCGACAACGCCGTCATCTGGCGCAACGTCTCCCCGCAAACCGGGAACTGGCTGCACGTGAAAGCCCCCGTCGGCGCCCGTGTCCGCGCTGGCAATCAGTGGCAGGAGGTTACCTCCGGCGGCAGCTACGGCTCCGGTTCGTTTCTCCCCGCCCACTTCGGCCTCGGCACCGCCACCGACGCGGAAGTCGAAATCCTCCTCCCCAACGGCCAGCGGAAACCCCTCGGCCGCCTACCCGCCCAGCATTGATATGCTGTCGGGTGCCCATGCGACTCCTCGGCCTCTTCCTCATCCCCTGCGCCCTCTTCTCCCAACGCGCCGCCACCTTTGAATCCCGCCCCGCCACCGCGCTCGAAAACGACAGGATCGAGCTTCTCACCCTGAACAAGGGCGGCGCCTTCGTCAGCCTCGTCCTCAAGGACGATGCCGAGAAGATGAACCCCATGTGGAATCCCGTCGCACTGGCCCGCATGACCAAAGGCCCCTCCCGCTTCGGTGACTCCCTGGGACATTTCCTCTGCGTCGATGGCTTCGGCCCCACCTCCAAGGAGGAGCAGGCCGCCGGCCTCCAGGGCCACGGCGAGGCCCACCGCCAGCCCTGGAACCTCATCGCCAAAGGCCGCGAAGGCAACAAACAACAGCTCACCTTCCAAACCCGCCTCCCCATCGTCCACGAAGGACTCGTCCGTAAACTCGAACTCGTCGACGGCGAACAGGTCGTCTACGTCGACTCCACCCTCGAAAACGAACTCGCCTTCGATCGCCCCATCAACTGGGCCGAACATGCCACCATCGGCTACCCCTTCCTCTCCCCCGGCAAAACGGTTGTTGACGCCTCCGTCGGCAAGTGCCAGACCCGCCCCCACCAGAACATGCCCCCCAACCGCCGTCTCGTCTCCGATCAGCCCTTCTCCTACCCCTCCGCGCCGCTGAAGGCCGGCGGCAATGCCGACCTGCGTCAGATCCCCGACCCGCCGAACTCCATGGATCACACCGGCTGCATCTTCGATCCCTCCCGCCGCCTCGGTTTCATCACCGCCATTAACCTCGAAAAGCGCCTCCTGCTCGGCTATCTGGTCCGCCGCGAGGAGTACCCCTGGCTCCAGGAATGGATGAACTACCCCAGCAACCTCGCTCTCTCCCGCGGGCTCGAATTCGGCACCCAGCCCTTCGATGTCTCCCGCCGCCAGACCGTGGAAATGGGCAAAATGTTTGACACCCCGGCCTTCCGCTGGCTCCCCGCCAAATCCAAAATCGCCACCCGTTTCCTCATGTTCTACACCCGCGTCCCCGCCGGTTTCACCCAGGTCGATGACGTCCAGCAGGAAAACGGCCAGCTCATCATCACCGACAAAAAGAGCGGCCAGACCGTCCGCCTGGCCGCTTCCTTGCCGCTCTAGTTTCCCTTCGGCGCCGTCAGCGCCTCCCGCTCATCCAGGTGGTCCTTCAGCTTCAGGTGAGGCACGCCTTCGTTCAACCACGCCGGCGCCGCCTCGCCCTTCAAATGGTGCGCGAAGTATTCCCGCATCCGCACCAGGTAGTCTTTCTGATTCGCCGGCACGCGCAGCCCGTGATTCTCTCCGCGATACTGCAGCATAATCACCGGTTTCTGCAGCCGCCGCAGGGTGTTGAAGTACTCCACGCCCTGCGTAAAGTCCACCGCCCCGTCCTTGTCGTTGTGCAGGATCATCAGCGGAGTCTTCACCTTCTGCGCGTGAAACACGGGAGAGTTCCGCACATAGGCGTCCAGGTTGTCGGTGTACCCGGACGTAAACCGTCCCTGGCTGCTCTCAAAGATCGGTTGGTTCGCCGACCCCGTATTCCAGTACACCGAGCTGTACATGCTGATCATGTCCGTCAGCGGCGCCCCGGCAATCGCCGACTTGAACGCGTTGGTCTGCGTCACCAGAAACGCCGTCTGGTAGCCGCCCCAGGAATGCCCGTGCAGCCCCACGCGGGTCTCGTCCACCACCCCCGTCGCCACCGCCGCCTTCAATCCCGGCAGCACGCACCACACCGCCGACATCCCCGGATCGTTCAACTTGTACGTGATATCCGGCTGAAACACCGCATATCCCTGATTGTTGTAAACCGACCGGTTGAACGCCGCCAGCGTCGGCTGCGCATAGGTGTTCAACGTCTGCGACATCTTCTCGTAGATGTAGACCACCGTCGGGTACTTTTTCCCCGGCTCATAGTTCGCCGGCAGGAACAGCGCGCCCTGCAACTTGTCGCCCTTGTCGCTGACGTAGTCAATCAGCTTCGCCCCGGACGTCCATCCGTACTCTTTCTGCTGCGGATTCGCCGTGGTCACGCGCGCCGCATTGGCCAGTTCCGGCCCGGCGACGTAGAAATCGGGATAATCGGCGAACGTTTCCCGGCGGAACAGGTAACGCTCCGCCCCTTTCGCCTTCATCAATCCCGAATACTCCGCGTCGTCCCAGGCCAACTGCTTCGGCGCCTTTCCGCCCGGATCCATACGCACCATCCCGCTTTTCTTCGTCCACTCCCCGTAGGCGTCCACGTACATCGCCTTGGCCAGGTCGATTCCCTTTTCCTCCAGGTCCAGCCGGAAACGCGTCCGGTACCGTACCTTGTCCCGCTTCCCCGTCACCGTGAGGTTCGCCGATTTCCCGTCCAGGCCGATCCTCCAGATGTCCCAGTTATCGGTCACCACCAGCGCCGCGCTGTCGGCGCTCCAGCCCAGGGACCGGGCCGGCGGCTTCAGTACGTTGTGGTCATCCTCGTCGTCCCAGAAATGCGTCGCTTTTACCCCCGCCGTCAGGTTCCGCTTCTCTCCGGTCGCGGTGTTGTACACCCAGTGGTGCCCGTCTTCGTAATAGGCCAGGTGCCGCGCATCCGGCGAAGGGCCGTTGAAATACCGCGCCTTCTGCAGCGCCAGTTTCCGCTCCCCCGTCTTCAGGTCCACCACATACACATCCTGGTATCGCTGCCCGTTCAGGCTCCCGTTCAACTGGTATGGGGTCGTGTCAATCCCCAGACCAATCGTGTGCGGCTCCGGAATCGACACCTGCCGCAACGCCTCATCCGCCAGCCGTACGAACTTCTTCTCAGCCACCCGGTAAAGCGAGGTGAAGCTGAAATTCTTGTCCCGCCCCTCTTCCACCTGCTGCTGCGGCTGCAACCGTTTGTCCTGCCAGTGCCACAGCACCAGCGCTGCCCGTTCCTTCTCCGGCTCCGGCGGCTTCGGCCCTTCGGCCTCCTCCCCCTCCGGGCCCTTCTTTTCCTCGCCCTTCTTCTTTGGCCGCACTTCATGAATGCCAAACGAAAGGGCCGATAAATCCCGAAGCCAGCTTGGATTGCGGTTCGGACTCACCGTCATCCCCGCTGGAAACGACCGTTCCGCCTTGGGCTCAAACACGATCTTTTCTCCCCGTTTCCCCGCGTCCATCCCCCGGAAACCGACAACCGAGTACAGCTTGTCCTCAAACGCTTTGTCCTCCACCCCGCGCAGCACCGCCAGCCCATCCCCCTTCTCCGTCCAATCCAGCCCCTTGTAGGCCGCCTTCGCGCTATCCAGCGCCATCACCGCCCCGCTCTCCATATGCCGCAACTGCACCCCGTTGCCGGCCATCTCATTGGCATCCACCACAAAGGCCAGCCAGTCCCCCTTCTTGTCGAACGCAAACTCCGCCACGTTCCCCGTGTTCAACTCGTCCCCCGTCGCCAACTCCCGCAGGATCAGGTCCGCCCCCTCCCACTTCTGCCCTTCCGGCTTATAGCGCAACATCGCCAGCCACCCGCCCCGCTCCCCGGAAAACGCGAACCTCCGCACCCGTTCAAACTCTGTCTTCTTCCCCGTTGCCAGCTCCACCAGCATCATCTTGTTCACCGGCGCCGGCCGGCCCCGCCCAGGCCCGGCAGTGGCCGCTCCCGGCATTACCGGCCCGCCTGCCGCTCCGCGCGCTCCCGCCTTCGGCTTCTTCGGGTACACCGTAAAGGCCACCCACTTCGAGTCCTCCGAAAAACGGATCGCCGCCGGGCCCGCCGCCGGAGGCCCAAACCCCTGCGGCGCCGCCGGAATTTCCCCCACCGCCACGCGCGTCTCCTTCCCGTCCGCCAAGCTGCGAATCACTACGGTTGATTCGCCCTCTGTCGGCGTCAACTGGTAGGCAAACCAGTTCCCGTCATTGGAGACCACCGGCGCCTGGATCCGCTTCCAAGCCAGTATGTCGGCCAGCCCAAGCGGCTTGCCGCCCTCCGCCATCGCAGCAACAGAAACGAGAAGAAAAACGAAGAGTCGCAGCATATCTTTTCCAAAGATACCGCGCCCGCGCATTACGACTCAGATTTTTGGGGCCAACCGCCTAATGCCCGCAGCCGCACCCCTTGCCCTGCCATGCATCCACGCCCTCCCGGAAGATGATCGGCGTCATCGCCAGGCTTGCCGCCGCGTCCGCCCACCACCAGCCGAACGCCGCCTGCAATCCCAGCCCCACCAGCAGGATTGCCGACAAATACGCGCATAAACTGGTTTGCCGCGAATCGGCCACCATCGCCGCGCTCCCCAGTTCCATCCCCACCTTCCGCTTCGCCCGCGCCAGTACCGGCATGATCCCCACCGAAAGGATGGCCAACCCGATCCCCACCCAACTCACTGCCGGCACTTCCCCTTTCCACAGCCCCTCCGCCGCGCCCCACATCACCCACAACCCCAACCCGAAAAACGAAATCGCAATCGCCTTCTGCGCCCGGCGCTCCGCCTCATCGGCGCACTTGCCCAGCCGCCAGATCATCACCAGCCCCGAACTCACCTCCAGTACACTGTCGATCCCGAAACTGACCAGCGCCAGACTCCCCGCCACCGCCCCGCTCCCGATCGCGACCGCCGCTTCCAGGATGTTGTATCCCAGCGTCCAATACTCCAGCCGTAGCCCCCGTCGGATCGTCGCCTCACTCATGGCACTTTTATTTTCGCAAGATAAATCGACGTCTTCCCCTCATGGCTCGAATAGTACAGCGTCCACAGCAGCCCCTCGTGCCACACAAACCCCGGATAGCTGGAGTCCCCGCCCGACGGCAACCGCAGCTTCGGTGTGAACCCCGCCGCCGTCAACTCGCCCACCTCCGTATGCGGCTTCGATCGGTCTCCGCCCTCGTAGATCCGCCCGCCCGCCACCCATTTCCCGCTCGGCAGAATCGCCACATTCGGCCCGCCGATAAAGTATCCCGACGGCTTCCACGTCCACTCCGTATAAGGCGCCTTGCTCGTCCCCACCCAGGCAATATTGCCGTCTTCCCAGGTCCGGCGCGTCAGCGCCACCATCGTTCCGTCCGCCGTAAACCGCACCGCCGTCTCGTCCCCGCCCGGTACCGCCAACTCCGTCACCGTCTCCCACTTCGCCCCGTCCCGGCTCTTCACCAGCCGAACCTTCCGCGGGTTTGTTTTCAGCTCCGCGGACGGCGATCCATACTTCGCCACTCCGTAGGCCACCCCCTTGTGCCACGTCACCCGCCACAGCCAGTGCGTGTCTTCCACCACCTTCCGCGGTGCCGTCCACTTCTTCCCCTCTTTCGAGAAAAACACCCGGCTCTGCCTCGACTTGTACTCCCCGTTCGGATAGTAGGAGCCCCCCGCCACAATCATGAGCCGCCCGTTCCCCGTAATCGATAGGTGCGGATCCCGCAAATCCACCCCCGCCTCCTCCAGCAACGCCTCGCTCTGCCAACCCGTTCCGTCCGCGGACGAAATCACCCGCAGCTTCCCGTCGTCGGTCCGCCCCTTGGCCGGCGCATGCCCCTGCCCTTCGCGGAACACCGCGTACCAGCGGTCCCGCCACCGGATCAGGTCACCGAACGCCGCATGTCTCGGCTGATCCCAGATCTTCGCCACCGAAACCAGTTCCCAATCGGCGGCCATCATCGCCGCGCCCATCAACAGAAAAACGAATAGTCGCATCATCCCGAACCAAGATACAGGAATCGCGCCAGCAGCACCGCCGTCAGCACATAAACAAACGGTTTCACCTCCCGCCCGCGCCCCGTCAACACCTGCAGCAGCGTGTAGGAAAGGAACCCCAGCCCCAGCCCGTTGGCAATCGAAAACGTCAGCGGAATGGCCACAATCGTCAGGAACGCCGGAATCGCCGCCGCCAGATCCTTCCAGTCGATCTCCGCCGTATGCGCCATCATCAGCGCCCCTACCAGGATCAACGCCGGCGCCGTCGCCGCTGCCGGAATCACGCCCAGAAACGGCGCAATCCAAAGCGCCGCCAGAAACAGCAGCCCCGTCACAATCGCCGTCACCCCCGTCCGCCCGCCTGCCGCAACCCCCGCCGCGCTCTCGATGTAGCTCACCACGGTCGACGTGCCCGTCGCCGCCCCCGCCATCGTCGCCACCGAATCGGCCAGCAGGATCCGCTCAATCCGCGGGATCTTCCCGTCTTTTTCAATCAATCCCGCCCGCCCCGCAATCGCCAGCAGCGTCCCCAGATTGTCGAAAAGGTCCACAAACAAAAACGCAAACACAATCTCAGCCAGCCCCAGCCGCATTGCCCCGCCAATGTCCAAATGGAACGCCGTTTGTGCCAGCGCCTCCAGTGGAGGTGCTCCCCCGCCCAGTTTCGTCAACCCCATTCCCGCCGCCACCGCCGTCGTCACCGCCGCCCCGATCAGGATCGACGCCCGCACCCCCCGCACCAGCAACGCTCCGGTCACCAGCAGTCCCCCCATCGCCAGCAACGTGCCCGGCGCCCGCAGATTCCCCAGCGTCAACAGCGTTGCCGGGTGGGCCACCACAATCCCGGCGTTCTTCAGCCCGATCAGCGCGATGAAAAGTCCGATCCCTACCGCTACCGCCGAATACAACGGCCGCGGGATCGACTCCACAATCCACCGCCGCACCCCCACCACCGTCAGGATCAAAAACAAAACCCCCGACAGAAACACCGCCCCTAGCGCCGTCTCCCACGCTACCCCCATCCCCTTCACCACTCCGTAGGTAAAGTACGCGTTCAGCCCCATCCCCGGCGCCATTGCAATCGGATACCGCGCCACCGCCCCCATCAGAATGCTCGCCAGCCCCGCGGAAACACACGTCGCCGCCGTCACCGCCGCCGCCGGCATCCCCGCCTCCGCCAGTATCGACGGGTTCACGAAGATGATGTAGGCCATCGTCAGAAACGTCGTCAGCCCGGCAATCGCCTCCTGCCGCCACGACGTCCCGAATCGCGCGAATTCGAAGTACCTCTCCAGCGCGCCCATCTCAGCCGAGCGGCACTTCCTGATAGTCCAGCGCCCACTCCCGCATGAACCGCACTCGCTCCGGGATCACCGCGTACAGCACGAACTCCGGATTATCGATCGACCCCAAATAGGCCCGCAGCAGCGGATTCGCATCCCAAATCGCCTGCCGCACCTCCCCCTCGGTCACCCGCCGCGCCGGCCCCGTAATCCGCACCTGGTCGTGGTCCTCGGAGAGATAACAAAGTTCCGCCTTCTCATTGGCTTCCAACTCCGCCGTCTTCCCCGACGAACGCATCGATGCCACATAGACCGTGAACTCATCGGTCCGCACAGGACTCACCGGCCGCACCCGCGGCTGGCCTCCATCCATCGTCGCCATCATCGGGAATTTCGCTTTCCGCATCGTCTCCAGCGCGGCCGCTCGCAGCTCGCCGGCGGGAACAGGTATGGGCAATTTCATCCTTTCAAGGATATGCTGGCGGCATGCGTCTTGTGTGGCTCCTCTGCGCCGTCCTCGCCCTCATCCTCATCCCCTGGATGCTTTGGGAGGACCCGTTCAACAACCTGGCCGCCTCTCTCGTCGCTGACCACCGCGGCGCCTGGTGGCTCCCCCCCGCCCTGGCCGCCCTTCTCGCCGGCGACGTCTTCCTCCCCATCCCGTCCTCCATCCTCTCTACCGCCTCGGGCGTCCTCCTCGGCTTTTTCGCCGGCGCTCTCACCAACACCGTTGGCATGACACTTGGCTGCCTCCTCGGCTACCGCGCCGGCCGTGCCGCCCGCGCCGTCGCCGATCCCCGTCTCCCCGAACTCTGGGCTCGCTACGGCGATTCCACCCTCATCCTCACCCGTGCCGTCCCCGTCCTCGCTGAAGCCGCCGTTCTCTTCGCCGGCGTCTCCGCCATGCCCTTCCGCCGCTTCCTCTGGCTCACCACCCTCGCCAACGCCGGCATCGGCTCCCTCTACGCCGCCGTCGGCGCCTTCGCCATGGAATGGAACTCCTTCCTCGGCGCTTTTTTCGGTTCCATCGCGGTCCCCGCGCTCGCCCAAGCTATCATGAGGAAACCATGGCGAAAGTGATGATGGTGGCGTCGGAGGCGGCGCCCTTTGCCAAAACAGGCGGCTTGGCGGATGTTTTGGGCGCTCTGCCGGCGGCCCTCGTGCGCCACGGACATGGCGCTTCGGTGGTCATGCCCAAATACCGCGGACTCCACCCTCCTGGTATCGTCAAGGTCCTCGACGATATGCCCGTCTGGATCAACCACTTCCGCCACCGTACCGATATCTGGCGCCTGGTGCGCGACGGCGTCAACTTCTACTTCGTCGAAGCCCCGTGGTTCTACGATCGCTATGGCGTCTATTCCGCCTACGGCAACGATTACATCGATAACCATCTTCGCTTCGCCGTCCTGTCCCTGGCCTCCCTCTCCATCGCACGCCAGATCGAACACCCCGATATCCTCCATTCCCACGACTGGCAGGCCGCTCTCGTCCCCATCTACGCCAAATCCTGGTTCGCCAACGACCCGCGCCTCGCCGCCATCAAACACGTCTTCACCATCCACAACCTCGGCTACCAGGGACGATTCGGCAAACAGGTGCTCTATGAGCTAGGCCTGGACGACGCCCAGTTCCACCCCGAAGCCCTCGAATTCCACGGCGACCTCAATCTCCTGAAAGGCGCCGTCGTCAACGCTGATTTCATCACCACCGTCAGCCCCAAATACGGCCAGGAGATCCAAACCCCCGAACACGGCTTCGGCCTCGATGGCCTCCTGTGCTCCCGCTCCTCCCGCCTCGCCGGTATCCTCAATGGCGTCGACTACGCCGAATGGAACCCTGCCACCGACCGCCACCTTCCCGCCCACTTCTCCGCCGACGACCTCGAAGGCAAAGCCGCCTGCAAACGCGCCCTCCTGGAGGCCTTCGGTTTCCCCGCCGAAGCCCATGACCGGCCCCTCATCGGCGTCGTCTCCCGCTTCGCCGAACAGAAGGGCTTCGACCTCCTCCACCCCATCGGCGATGAACTGATGAAGGAGGACGTCACCGTCGTCGCCCTCGGCAACGGCGAACCCCACTACGAGTGGATCTTCCACGACCTCGCCACCCGCCATCACGACAAGTTCCGCGTCTGGCATGGCTACAATAACGCCCTCGCCCACCTCATCGAGGCCGGCTCGGATATGTTCCTGATGCCCAGCCGCTACGAACCCTGCGGCCTGAACCAGATCTACTCCCTCAAATACGGCACCCCGCCCGTCGTTCGGGCCACCGGCGGCCTGGATGATACCATCGAAGAGTCGACGGGTTTCAAGTTTGAGGAGTATTCCCCCGCCGCGCTGCTCGGTACTCTGCGTTATGCACTCCACTGTTGGCGTGACCGGGAAGCGTGGCAGGAGCGAATGCGGCTCGGCATGAGCAAAGACTTTTCCTGGGATCGTTCGGCGGCTGATTACGCCTCGCTGTACGCCCGGTTGTTGGGGAGCTGAATCTTTTCCCCGCGTGGTGAATCAATAGTTTTGGAGCGAATAGAAATGGCTGGAATCAACACACAAACCTTTACCGATGGCGCTTGGGACGCCGAAGTCCTGCAGTCCGATAAGCCCGTGCTTGTCGACTTCTGGGCCGAATGGTGCGGACCCTGCCGCATGATGTCCCCCACCATCGACGCCTTGGCCGATGACTACGCCGGCCGCGTCACCATCGGCAAGCTGAATGTCGACGAAAACGGCGGCGCTGCCATGCGCTACGGCGTCCGCGGCATCCCCACTCTCCTGCTCTTTAAGGGCGGCCAGGTCGTCGCGCAGAAAGTCGGCGCCACCTCGAAGACGGACCTGCAGCAACTCATCGAAGCTCACCTGTAAAAACCACTCCGATTGGTCGATTGCCGGGACCCTCCCGCAAAGCGGGTCCCGGCTTTTTTCATTTCCCCTGCCTTCAGTTACGGAGATACTTCCCCAGCCACGCCAGCACTTCCTGCATGTGGAACCGGGCGTCCTCCCCCTTCAGAACCCAGTGGTTCGCGTCCGGAAATACGATCAGTTTGGAGGGCACCTGCTGCCGCTGCAGCAGTTTGTAGATCTCAAACGCCTGCGAAATCGGCACCCGGAAGTCCCGTTCCCCATGCGTAATCAGCATCGGCGTCTTGAAATTCGCCGCGTACGACGCCGGGCTCTGCTCCACCCAAGGCCCCTTCCTCTCCCACGGCGGCCCGCCCCCGCGCTTTTCCCAGTAATACGCCCCGTCCGTTGACCCCCACATCGACCAGTTGTCCGTCAGCCCCGCGTGGTTCACCAGGCACTGAAACCGCGTCGAATTCCCCTCAAACCAGTTCATCAGGTAGCCCCCATAGCTGCCCCCCGCTGCCGCCTGCCGCGTCCCGTCGATATACGGAAACCGCCGGATCGCGTCATCGGCCGCCTGCTCAATCTCGCTCGCCGGCCCCCGCAGAATGTCCTTGTGGATCGCCCCCGCAAACTCCTCCCCAAACCCCGTCGACCCCGTATAATTCGTCATCAGCACCACATACCCCGGGCTCGCCAGCAGATGGTAGTTCCACCGCACAAAGAACTGGTCTTTCGTCATATTGTGCGGCCCGCCATGGGGAAACAGCAGCAGCGGGTACTTCTTCGCCGGGTCAAAGTTCGGCGGCAACACCAGCAGCGAATGGACCCGGGCCCCGCTCTTGGCCGTCGTCCAGATATGCAGCGGCGCCTGCCAGTCGATCTCCTCCAGCCGCCCTTTGTTGAACTCCGTCAACAGCCGGTGCGTCTTCCCCCGCGCGTCAATCTCCACCACGTCTTCTGGATGCGTCATCGATCCCCACAGCGCAATCAGTTTCGTCGCCGCCGCCTTCTCCGGAATCGCCAGCCCCGAGTAGATGCCTTCCTTCAGATCGGACGCGCTCTCCACCGGCCCGCCCTCCGCCGCCATCGAAAACAGCTTGTCGTGCCCGTGCTCCTCGGCCAGCAGGTACACTCGCCCGCTGTCCGGCGAGAACGCAAAATCGCTCACCGACCGGTCCCAGCCGTTGGTCAGGATCCGCGGCGCCCCGTGCCCGGGCCAGTCCATCCTGGCTAGCCGCGTCAGGCTGTAGAGCTTCGTGTCCCCCCGCTGCGAGTGGTTCACATAAAGGGCCTTCCCGTCCGGCCGGAATCGCGGTGCCGTGTAGCTGTCCTCGCCCCGGGTCACCGCCACCGGTTCTCCGCCCGCCGCGGCAACCTTGTAAACGTGCGTGGTCGTCGCTGCATACGCCCCAATGTCCCGGTTCGCCGTCGCATGGAACAGTACCCACTGCCCGTCGGGACTCCACACCGCCCCCAGGTCCCCGTCGCCCACCCCGCGCGTCCCGTCAAACCCCTCCTTGCCCGCCAGTGCGGACCCCGCCAGCAGATCCTTCGCCTTCGTCTCCCCCAGCGTCTGCACAAAAACATGCGGCCGCCGGTCGTCCAGCCACCGGTCCCAATACCGGAACGGGAACGACTCGTACACCCGCGCGTTGTATTTCCGTGCCTTCCGTTCGGCTGCGATCTTCCGGTTCGCCTCATCGTCGATCGCACCCGGGTATACCTGGCTTTGGAACAGAATCGCCTTCCCGTCGGGCCGCCACCGCGGCGACGATGCCCCGGTGGAAAGCGTGGTCACCCGCGACGCCTCCCCGCCCGCCAGCGGCAGCACATAAATCTGTGCCTCTTCGTCACCCTCCCTCTTCGCCACAAACGCGATCCGCTGCGAATCCGGCGAGAAAACCGCCCCGCTCTCTCCGCCCCGTGTCGACGTGATCCGCCGCGGCGGCCCCGCCGGATCCAGCGGAATCAGCCACAGGTCGGAAGACTGCTTCGCCTCGTCGTAGGCAGGCTCGGTCACCGAAACCACCGCGAACTTCCCGTCCGGGCTAACCGCCGGTGCTCCCGTGCGCTTCAACGTCCAGACGTCCTCATGGGTAATGGGGCGTTTGGCCAGTCCCGGTAGGGAAATGGCCACGAGTAACAGAGGAAACAATCGCATGCAAAAATGATAGCCGACAGCGGGATATGCTAACTTGGCACGAGGAATGCCTCACGTAAGAATCACCCGCCGTCACCTGTTTCCGCTTGGCCTGGTAGCCGCTCTGGGCGCCTCCGCACAGGCCCCGGCAACGCCCGAAATCCAAGGCCTTCCCCCCCGCGCCTCCGCCTCCGACTACTCGGCCCAGGAAAAAGTCGGCAAGTTCACCATCGGCGCTGACTTCGTCGGCCATGCCGTCCCGACGATGCAGGGTCCCCTCATGTCGGAGGACTACGTCGCCGTTGAACTCGCCTTCTATGGCCCCCCAGACGCCAAGGCAACCATCTCGTTCCAGGACTTCTCCCTCCGCATCAACGAAAAGAAAACGCCCCTCCCCAGCCAGCAGTACGGCATGGTGATGAAGTCGTTGTCGGACCCCGAATGGATCCCGCCCACGGTAGAAGGCGAAAAGTCGAAGGGCGGAATCTCCGGAGCCGTCGGTGGCGGCGGTAATCCGGGTGACCCCAAGCCCGCCCCGCCCAAGATGCCCTTCCCCCTGCGCCGCGCCATGGAACAAAAGGCCCAGAAGTCCGCACTCCCGGAAGGCGAACGTCCCCTCCCGGTCGCCGGCTTGGTCTTCTTCTCCTACCGTGGCAAGGACTCCGGCATCCAGAGCGTCGAGTTGATCTATAACGGCTCCGCCGGCAAAACCACCCTCAGCCTCCGCCGCTAGCCCGGCCGGAAATACGCCCGACCCGGAGACCCGCGCCCGTCAAATCGTCGGGATCGTCCCGCCGTCGATGACGATCTCCGTTCCCGTAATCGCCGATGCCCGGTCCGATGCCGCGAAGGCGATCAGTTCCGCCACCTCGTCCGGCCTGTTCGGCCGGCCCAGCGGAATCCCGCCCAGCATGTCCATGAGCTTCTGCCGCGCCGCCGTATAGTCGCTGTTGTCCTTCTCCGCCATGCGTTGAATCATCCGCGTGGCCGCGTCGGTCTCGATGAAGCCCGGCGACACCGTCAATACCCGGATCCCTTTCGGGCTGACTTCGTTCGCCAGTCCCTTGCTGTAGTTCGTCAATGCCGCCTTCGCCGCGGCATACGCCAGCGTCGAATCGTAAAGCGGCATCGTCCGCTGAATCGAGGAAACATGGATGATCACCCCGGCGCCCTGCGCGATCATCGAGGGCAGCAGACCCCGGTCCAACCGGACCGCCGGATACAGATTCTCGTCCATCGCCTGTTTCCACAGTTCATCGGTAACCATGAGGTAGCCCCCGCTGGGCGCCGACGATCCCCCAACATTATGGACCACAACGTCCACCCCCTGGAAACGCTGCAACACTTCGTCGATGACCAGCGCCGTGCCTTCCGGAGTCGATACATCCGCACGGATAAAGTGCGCCGCCGTTGCTTCCTCGGGGGTGGATCGTGCCGTGATGGCAACCGTCGCGCCGCCCCGCAAAAAGCGGTCCGCGATCGCCTTCCCGGCCCCTTTGGTCCCGCCGGTAACCAGGACCCGCTTTCCCGTGAATTCACCCGTGCTGTTCGTGTTCATCTCTTCTGCCTCCGCCGTTTCTCTGACAACTCCAGTCTGCGCCGCTTCTCTCCATCAGTCCAAGACATCTAAATCATCAAACCGATCGCGATAAGGTATCAGTATGGAACTGCGGCATCTCCGGTATTTCGTGGCGGTTGGCGAAGAGCAGCACTATGGCCGCGCCGCACAGCGGTTGCGCGTGGCACAACCGGCCCTGTCCCGTCAGATTCAGGATCTGGAGCAGGAACTCGGCTTCCCGTTGTTCGAACGTCTCCCGCGCGGCGTGAAGCTCAGCGCTGCCGGCAAACAATTCCTCGACGATGCCCGCAACATTCTCCAGCAAGTGAATGACTCTGTCGCCCGCGCCGCCCGGGTGGCGCGCGGGCAAACGGGAACGCTGCGCATCGGCTTCACGGAAAACTCCTCCTGGCACGGCGTTGTCCCCAACGCCCTTCGCAAGTTCCGGGAGCGGCACCCGGACGCCAGCCTGCAACTCCATCCCGCCGGCAGCGCGTCGCAGATCGAAGAGATCCGTTCCGGCCGTCTCGATGCCGGGTTCGTCTTCAACCTGCCCAGGGACGCCACCGGCCTGGCCCACCTTCCTGTCGCCATGCAGTCCGTGGAACTCGCCGTGCCCAAAGGTCATCCCTTGCGCCGCATCAGAAAACTCCGGTTGCGCGACCTCGTCGATGCCCCGTTCGTCTGGTTTCCCAGACGGGAAGCCCCGGCTTTCTACGACGGCCTGATGCACGAATGCTACCGCGGCGGCCTGCAATCTCCGCGAATCGTTCAGGAAGCGGCGAACGAGTCCACCATCCTTAGCTTGGTCTCGCATGGCATGGGGGTAGGGTGGGTCAATGAAACCGCTCGCTGGCGCTGCCCGAAGCAGGTGGCTATCCTCCCCGTCACGGACCTGCATGTCTCTTTGGCGATGTCGCTGGCCTGGCGAACCGATAATGCCTCTCCTCTGCTGGCCAGTTTCATCGCCGAGGTTCGGCGCTTCCCGGATGTCCAGGCCCTCATCGGCGCCTGACGGCCCCACTCCCCGCCCGTTTTCCCCGCGCTGCTATGCTGGAAACTGCAAAAGTCACGGCCCGCCGCAGGAAGAACCGAATAGAATCGATGCAGCATTTTTCCGAGCTCAATCTCTGCTCCGCCTTGCGGAACAATCTGGAGAAGAACGAATTCGTTACGCCGACGCCCGTCCAGGCACAGGCCATCCCTCCGCTCATGGAAGGCCGCGATGTCGTCGTGACTGCCCAAACCGGCACCGGCAAGACGCTCGCCTTCGCCATTCCCGTCATTGAAGCGCTCGCTGCCATCCCCCGCACCAAAAAGATCAAGGTCCTCATCCTCAGCCCCACCCGCGAACTCGCCATTCAGATCGACGCCGCCTTCCGCCCGCTCGTCCATGGCATGCACATCCGCACCGCCGTCGTCGTCGGCGGCATGAGCGAATCCAATCAACTGCGCGACATCCAGGCCGGCGCCGAAGTCGTCATCGCCACCCCCGGCCGCCTCTGTGACTATCTCGACCGCCGCCTCATCGATCTCTCCGGCGCCGCCACGGTCGTCCTCGACGAAGCCGACCGCATGCTCGATATGGGCTTCCTGCCCGACCTGCGCATCATCCTCGATAAACTCCCGCCGAAGCGCCACACCATGCTCTTCTCCGCCACCATGGGGCAATCCGTAGCCGGCCTCGCCGGAAGCTACGTGCGCAATCCGGTGTGGATCGCCGTCGAGGCCACCCCGCAAACGGCCAACCGGATCGATCTCTACTGCTACGAAGTCCCCCGCGGCTCCAAGTTCGATCTCTTGGAGTACCTGCTGCGGAACGAGGCGGGCACCTTCCTCATCTTCGTCGCCACCAAAGAGGGCGCCGACAGGCTCACCAAGTTCCTCGAACGCGAACACTACAAGGTGGCCGCCATTCACGGCGACCGCTCCCAGGGCCAGCGCAATGAAGCGCTGCAGGGCTTTAAAGACGGTGCCTACCGGGTGCTCGTCGCCACCGACGTCGCCGCCCGCGGCATTCACGTCGACGACATCGCCCACGTCGTCAACTACGACCTCCCGCAGGAACCGGAGAACTTCATCCACCGCGTCGGCCGCACCGGCCGCGCCGGCGCCCGCGGCGCCTCCTGGACGTTTGTCACTCCCCTCGAACGCTCCGACATGGCCCGGTACGAGCGCATGCTCGGCATCCAAGTGCAGTACCGTGAACTGCCCCCCCTTCCGCGGCCCATCGGGCTCGTCGCTGATGTCGACGCCTTCCTGGCCTCGATGAACGCCAATCTTCCTCCGGCCAACGAACCCAAGCCCACCGTCACCCGCAGTTTCACCGGCCGGCGCCGGCGGCGCTGAGAGGCTCCTATCCGAATCCCCAGGCGCAGCTTTCGGGAATGACCGCCGCCACGCAGCGCCTCTCCTCAACCGCGATCGGTTGTGTGGACCCGGCGCGCAAACTCGGGGGCAACCTCCTGGATCAGCTTCCAGCCATTCTCGCCGTTGGTCAGAATCACGTATCCCGTCTTCCGGCTGGGTGACATCTCTGCCAAGGAATGAAATCCTGGCTGGTCGCCGCCGTGGCTGACGACGACTCCATATTCGGCGGTCTTCGCGATCTTCCAGCCGAGCGCCCAGGATATGGAGTACCCGGGACCGTCTTCCACCTTGACCTGTGGCGTCAGCATCTCCGTGATGCTTCCCGCCGCCAGATGGAATGCATCGGCCGGTTTGGGGTCGAGGAACGCCAGCAGGAAACGCGCGTAGTCCGGTGCCGTCGTCAGGAGTCCACCCATCGATCCATAGCGTGCCACCGCCGCCGCTGAGGCATACGTGCGTTCCGCCATTGGCCTCCCCTGCTCGTCATGGGGCCGCGCCAGATGCTTCCCAAGCGGCTCTGGCCACAAGTACCCCGATGATTCCATGCCGAGCGGCCCAAGCACATTCGTCCGCATATAGGAATCGAAGTCCGTCGCGCAAACCCGGAGATCCATTTCGAAGGATTCGCACGGCGACGCGGACGCTTGCCCGGTCAGCGCCGTCGTAACCGACTGCAGGTACGCATAGCCTTCGCCGGAGTATTGCCATTTCTCCCCGGGCTGGAAATGGATCTGCAGCGGATGCCGCCGGGATCGGATGTCCTGGAATCCGCTGGTGTGGGAGAGCACGTGCCGCGCCGTGATCAGATCTAGTCTTGGATCTCCGCTGACAAAGCGATCCCGGGTATACGCACTTAAAGGCCGGTCCAGCTGAATCGCGCCTCGCTCGGCCATCTTCATAACCGCATAGGCAAACACCGGCTTGCTCATCGACGCCGCCTCGAAGACCGTGCCGTCATTCACCGGTACGTTCGAACTCCTGTCCTGAACCCCAAGGCCCCGGCTCCAAACCACTCGGGCATCCTGGATGACCGCCAGTGCCACCCCGGGCACCGTGTGTCTGCCCGCGGCGTCCAGGAACCGTTTTTCCATCTCCGCGAACTTCCGGGCCCAGGCGCCGCTGTCATCGGCGGGACTCTTCGAACTTGTCGTTGAGGCGCATCCGCCCAGCGCGAGAGGGAGCAATCCCAGGGTGGATTGCCGAAGTAATTTCCTCCTCGATTCGCGCGGCATGTCCGGATTGTAGTAAAAACGCCCCCCCTCTCCACCACCAGGAATCGCCGCCCGCCCAGTCCGTCAATTTCTCAACCGAGCCTGTTAGTCTTGCAGGAAGGAATCCCCTCTTCGGGAATGATGGAACCACTACGCGCCTCAGAGCCAGCCTCTTTTCTCGACGCCACCGAAATCATCGACTGGAAGCATCCCGGCGTTAGCGCCAAGGCGGCGGAACTCGCCCTCGGGCTCGACGCTCCCGAGCAAATCGCGAGCCGTTGCTTTGAATGGGTGCGCGATACCATTGCGCACAGCGCCGACTGCCAACGCAATCCGGTCACCTGTGCCGCTTCCGAAGTCCTCCGGCACGGAACCGGTTACTGCTATGCGAAGAGCCATCTGCTGGCTGCCCTCCTGCGGGCAAACGGGATACCGGCCGGTTTCTGTTATCAACGGCTCCGTCTGGACGAAGCAGGCACGTCGCTGTGCCTGCATGGGTTCAACGCCGTGTACCTGCCGGACCATGGTTGGTACCGCATCGATGCCAGAGGCAACAAAGCGGGCGTGAATGCACAGTTCTGCCCGCCACAGGAGCGCCTGGCATACGCGGCCACTCTGGCCGGCGAGCGGGACTTCCCGGAGATCTTCCCGGCACCCCTGCCGGTCGTCATTGGCGCATTGCGCCGTTGTCACCAGTGGGAGGAGGTGCTGCGCAATCTGCCGGACTGGGACCCGGCGCCTCTCGCGCCTGCCCCGCCCCTCTAATCGCTGAATCGACAGACCCGCTTGCCACCAAGCAATCGGGAATCCCGTCGGCCACTACGAAGTAGGTGGCTGTATCGAACAGGGAGGCTAACTTATCGGCGATGTCGCTTTGCGAATGCCACGTCGTGTGATACCAGTCAGGCAGGTAGCCACGCAAATCCAGCACGTGCCGGTCGACGGCGGAATGGATCAAGACACCATCGGGTTTCGATCTCCGTCGAAGTGCAGCGCACCAGGCAACTTGCATGGTTTCGTTCAGGTGGGTGAAAACGGAGAAGCACTACACCGCATCAACCTGCGCCGCCTCGTCCGGGCGCGGCGGAAGCGCGGCAGTGGTCTGAAAGGTGCCTTGGGGCAAATGGTCATGACACCAGTGGATGGCCTTCCGGTTGATGTCTCAACCGCTGAAGGCGACCTCCGGATGATCTTTGATCAGCCATTGGATCGTCCTTCCGCAGCCGCACCCAATATCGAGAATCCGTGCTCCTCCATTCACCTTTCCCCGCTCCGGGCGGGCCCTTCGATGAGGCCGGCGCATTTTCGCCCAGTTAGGACAAAACGTTCCTTGGAGATAGACTCGCTGACGCGGAAGCGAAGCATCGCCGGGGGAAGATCATGGATGCCGGTGCGCCAATCCGCGCACTGGCATCGAACTCGCACCAGCGAACGGTACAGAGTATGGTAGATCGGCCGAAGGAGGGGTTTGAGAATGGATCCTTTAACCACTGCCCCCACTCTGGTCCTTTTGCGTCGTTCGGGTCAAGGGATGCTGCGGAGTTAGCGAATGCCCGTCGTCCTTCGGCCGGAGCCCTCAATGTTCCAGACGCTCTGCCTGGAACCCCCAGCGTTCCAGGTTCTCCTCTATGCCGTTCACCGGCAGTTGTTCGTTCACCCGCGATGCACTATCCGGTAAACTGAGAACGGAAATGACGTTATGGATGCACTAGCCGAAAAGCTCGACTCGAAGCTGCGGACTTGGAAGCCAGAGATGGCGGCGCAGGTTCGAGAGCGCATTACCGAGGTGATCGAACTTGCGGACGATGATCTCCTCGATCTGGTGCGATCACGGGCGATCGAACAGGAAACTCTGGACATGCTCGATGCTCCCCAAACCAGGTGAAGTATGGCTCGCCGATCTTGGCTTGGCTGCCAAGACTCGCCCGGTGATCGTCGTATCTCGCCTTGACCCGGACCCGCCACGCGCGCTCGTCATCTACGTACCGTTGACCACCCAGAATCGAAACAGCCGCTACGAGGTGATACTTCCTCGACTGCCTTTTCTTGACCGGGAGTCCGTGGCCAACGTCCAAGGGCTGGGCTCCATTCCGACGCTACGGCTGGAAAGAAAACTGGGCATACTTCCGAAGCATGTTTTTCACACGTTGAAAGCAGCCCTGCTATTCGCGCTCGACATGGAGTAAGCAGCGGGACCTGCGGGTTACCTGCGGAGAAGATACCGGAGTAACGCGGATGGAAGTATTGGCGGCCTTTGGAGTCCGGAACTGGCGATTTGACAGGCAATCATAAAAGAGATGACGGCGGCGTACAACCCCTACCGTCCTACACCCTACCGTCCTACGCCCATTGGCGTGCCGGTCATCGCGCTCCACGCTCTCCCTAATTCCGCCATAGAACGGATGAATCGGGGCAGGTCCGACAGGTAATCACTTCCCGAGTTTGTCGCGAGAACGGGTGCCGGCCGACCGATTCGCGAAACGGCAGAAAAGCTATGCTCGCTAACTCGCGAGCGGGTGCGCAACCACGCAATCTGGTTCCGGTCTTTCGCGGGGCAAGGACGAGTTGTGAATCTCTCCGGCACGCATGACATGGTCATCAGCAATCCTCGCGAGGTGCTCAAGCACATCCGAACTTCCGCGTCGTCATTCCCGAGAAATCCGTAGGTCAAGATCATCGGCGGGGACCGGTGCTGGAACCAATGTTTAAACGCTCCCCGGTGATCGCCACGGCTCGGTCCCAGGACGTAAACAGCGAGCGCGAATCGTCACGCCGCATGGGTTGTCCTTACGCCGCAGAATTGCCGGGAGTACGAATTGTTCGAACTCACCCAGGTTCGCTGTCGCTGCCATCCCGCCAGTTTCACGAGTGTTCCTCCCAGCTTTCCGCGAACCCTTGGTCCGCACTCAGGCGGGAACCGCACTTTCTTGTCACAAACTCGATAACGTAGACGTTTATCGAATGTGAAGGCCACCCAGACTATCGCTTTCCAAAGCAATCACCAGGAGCCCGAACCAGGTGTGGAGTCGGTCTTCTGCCTTCATTACAGCCGCGTCGTCCGGTTAATCGCCCGCATCACACGGGATCCGTCGGTAGCCGAAGAACTGGCGGTGGAAGTGTTCCTGCGGTGGAATCCGCTGCATGGTCTCGAAGACCGTGCCATCTCGGGTTGGCTCACAAAGACCGCAGTCCGCTTGGCGTTGGACGAGATTCGCCGCCGGGATCGCCAGGAACGGCTGACGAGGCTGTTGGCCAGACTACGGCTGCAACCGAGTCCCGAGGACCACTACTTGTGCCAAGGGCAGCGGGCAAAGGTGATCCAAACACTGGCCAAACTGAAACGCCGCGATGCCGAACTGCTCACCCTCCGCAGTGAGGGAATGTCGTATGAAGAGGTTGCGAGTCTGCTATCCATAAACCCCGCTTCCATTGGAAAGCTGATTTCGCGTGCGCAGTTAGCCTTTCGAAAAGAGTACCTGAAGCTCCATGGAACAGCCGATTAAGATCGAAAGCGACGTCTGGGTGGATCGTCAAATGGCGTCCGCCATGCAGCCAGACATGGAATGCGTCCCGGATACCGGCCTGGGGTTGGCACGCCTGCGGCGCTTGAGCGCGCAGCGCCGGCAGCAGGCTCGCCGACGAACGTGGGCGGCCGTTATCCTCGCCGCGGCCGTGGCCACAGCCGCCGCGCTTCCGCCGGCACGGGTCTACGCCGTTCGATGCGTGGATGCTTGCGTAGCCGGTGGTCAGTTTTTAGCGGAAACGTTGCGCCCAACCGAGCGAAAGCCACGCGTCGGTCACCGGGAACGGCGTCCGGCTCCCGATTTTGCACTGCGGGATTCGCAGGGGGCATCGATTCAGCTATCGGCCCTCAAAGGGAAAGTCGTGGTGCTGAACTTCTGGGCCACATGGTGTCACCCTTGCCGGCGTGAAATCCCTTGGTTCGTCGAGTTTCAACGCAATTTCACCGCCCAGGGTTTCACTGTGATTGGCGTGTCGGTGGACGAAGACGGCTGGTCGGCCGTCCTTCCGTATCTCACCGAACAGAAGGTCAATTACCCCATTGTGCTCGGAAACGACGATCTCCTGCGTGCCTACGGTGGCGTGGCGTCTCTCCCCACGACACTCATCATTGACCGTCAAGGCCGCGTCGCCGCCACCCATGTCGGCCTCGTTTCCAGATCTGTGTACGAGCGGGATATCAAAGCGGTGCTCAGTGAACGCGAATAAGTACCGGGAAGAGGAATGCATATGATCGCTACAGCCCTGATGCGACTCGCGGTCGGGATCGGTGTCGCTACCGTCGCGCTTCCTGCTGCCGATCCGGTTCGTGCGGTCCTGCTTGCACCCGAGGAACGTAGCGCAGCCGAAGTGATTCGGCTAAAGGATGCTTCCGGGAAGGTTGTCGACCTGGCATCCTTTCGTGGGCAAGTCGTACTGGTCGATTTCTGGGCGACGTGGTGTGGAGGCTGCAAGGAGGAACTGCCGTGGTTCCAGCAGTACTCCGATCGATTCCGCCGAAAGGGATTCACCGTTCTTGCCGTATCCGTCGACGAAGGAGGGTGGCCCGTGGTGCGAAGATTCATCGATCCCCTGGGGCTGTCATTCAAAATCGTCCACGACGACACCGGCACCGCGAGGCGTTACAGCTTGAAGGAACTCCCCGCTGCGTTTCTGGTCGATCGCCACGGGCGTGTCGCCGCAAAGTACCTCGGACTTGTGGATCGCGCCGGCCTGGAGTCGAACATCAGAATCTTGTTGTCGGAGCGCGCACCCAAACGAAAGCGATAGGTCGAACTCAGCATCGGCCGCCGGGAGCCAGCCGCAATGCCAAATCGTCGCGATGTTTCAATTCGGCGTCCCAATGACACAACCCCCCAATCGGGATAGGGGGGAGCTTCACAACTCCTCCCCTCCCACACCACCGGACATG
>CAYSFR010000063.1:0-26208 GCA_964430625.1 uncultured Solibacteraceae bacterium | reverse complement strand
AGACGCACCTCCCCAACCCAAACCGCACGGCTGTCCCCTCCGCCGAAAACCCGCCCCGCCCCCCAACCCTCCCCAACCCGCAAAACCCCTCGGGGATAGCCGGGGCAAGCACAGACGCACCTCCCCAACCCAAACCGCACGGCTGTCCCCTCCGCCGAAAACCCGCCGCCCCCCAACCTCCCCAACCCGCAAATCCACTCGGGGATAGCCGGGGCAAGCACAGACGCACCAGACCGCACGGCTGTCCCCTCCGCCGCCCCTCCCGCTCCGCTAGCACCCACTAAACTCCGTTCTTCCCGGTCGGGAAGGAACGCTTGCTGTTCTGCCTCCGGTGCGGCCCCTCAGCGGTGCACTCGGTTGCGATGGATACCTCTTCAGCTACAGGAAGCCAGTGCCCGTAGCTCTCCCCGAACCAGGTGCCGCCGAAGCTCTCTCCGGACTTGGCCACCAAATTCAGGCGATCGGCATAAAACAGCTTCCATTCGGCGCAACGGCCGCGAACTCGCGCCCGGATTGAACCGCGGTTGAACAGATATCTGCTCGGATTCAACGACTCGTCGAAATGATCTGATAGATAGGGCGCGATCAGCCGGTCGGGGTCCACTCCTCGGCGCAGGCGCCAGCCTTCGGCTGTATGTTCAAACAGCGCTGGCAATGTTTGGTCTCCAATGATGACCTCGTTCCGCAAATTGAGGTAGAACTTCATGCCCGCATAATTGGCCGCCAGGTCGGCATTCGAATAGATGCCGCTCGCGAGCGTCCCAAAATATCCGTGCTCCTGCTTTACCCCGTGGGCGACTGCTGCCGCGATTGCTTCCGCTCGCGTAGCGCCTGCGGACTCTCTCTGCTTCACTATCTCCAGATAGTCGTAACCTTGCCGAAAGAAATGGTCGATCTTGTCGGTGCCCATATAATGCCCGTGGACATGAACCGTCGGCGCATAGAAGAAAAATAACGACCCTGGCACCGGTGAAAACACCTTGGGGTAGATGGATCCGAACGCCGCCGGCCGGAATAGAACGGGCTCTTCGTCACTCTGAATTCGCCTCACCCATCGGGTCAGACGCGATTTGATGATGCTCCGTCCAGTGTGCCGGGATAAGATCTGCTCGGGCGTCTCGCCCGTGCGATCCGATTCGATAATCTCCACGATCCGGCGCGAGAGAGAAGGGCCAATGTCGTAGAGGTGCGTCCGGGGAGTTGTGAACTGATCCGTCTCCGTCGCCCAGGCCATCGGAGCCGGCAACAACGGCAAAAAAAGAAGCCCCAGTCGAACCGCCTGCACGAGCGTTGCCGGCAACCAGAGATGTGGCGTTCCAGCCGTCCGCCGGCCGCCGCCCGCGCTCCAAAATCCGCCTCGCAGGAACGCCCGATGCTGTTGACCAGCCTTTGCGCAAAGGCTATGTATCACTGGACCAGGATCTCCGGCGAAATGGGATAGGCATCGAGTCGCGTAGAACTTCCATTATGAGGCACGGATAGAAAATCGTCTTCCATCCGGCCGATAGTCTCGAATTGCGAAAACGGCGGTGACCAGGGGCCTATCCTGGCGCCGTCCCGAATCGCTGACCGGAAGCAGTGGAATACCGGTCGAAATGCAACATGCTCTCCGGTTGAGTCCTGACACGCCGAGCCGCGTCACCGCACCCGCGCCGGCCCGCCCCAACTCGACACCGTCACCCCCAGCCCGAAACACACCGCCCCTGCCGCGGCAAGCGCCACCACCCTCCGCCGTTTCCCCATCCATCCGCGCAGTCTGATCATTCCATGATTCCCAAAGTCTCCAGGCGCGGAACGCCGCGGAAATCTCTCGTCCTCCTACGGACACGCAATCGTCGCCTGCCACCTCCCGCTCCCCAGCCGCGTATTCCTCCACTGGTAAGTCCCGGATACCGTGACCCCATCGGACCCGATCACCCCCGTGTAATCGGCAATCTCCCCGTCGGATACCGTGTTGAATCCGGTCCGCGTGATCGACACGCGATTCCCCTCCACCACGATCACCATCTGCGCATCCACCCGCATGCGCCCGCCGGTCCAGGAAGCGTCAAACACGTTGCTCTGCCCCCGCCGAATCCACGTTCCCGGCCATGCCGGATCGTTGTCCCGCCAACTCCTCCCCAGTCCGCATCCGCCCTCCCCGGGGATCTCCAACAGCGTATGTCGCACCTCCGCGTTGAGTAGAAACTCCCCGCTCAGCGATAGTTGGCCGTCCCGCACCTCCACTTGGTCAAACCGCGTCGTGATCCGCCCGTCGCGGCTCAGAAACAGTAACCCTCCCCGTTCATCCATCCGCCAATTCGCCTCGTTCGCCGAAGCGATCCCGGCAATGCTCCCGTCCGCCTGTAAGGTGGCAACCCCGTTCACCCCAGCCCCGCGCACCGTCCGCCAGCCGAACTGGAACCGCCGGTTCACCAATCGTTCCGCCGTGAGCCCTGTCGTTGTCCCCCCCGATACCCCGCCGCCTCCTTCCATACCGCTCCCCGCCGGTGTGAACTGCACGTTCCCGGTATGCGGCACCAACGACATCCGCCCCGTTTCCCGAGAGTAGGACGCGCTAAATCCAGCACGCCCGGCCGAGCGCACCGTACCCGCCGGAGTCCGCACATTCACTACAACAGTCTCCAACGGCACCTCGAACCGCGCTGCCCCATCTTGCAACTCCAGCGAGACCTCCGTTACGGCGCGCTCGTCTTCCCCACGCCCTGCTCCCGCCTCCCGCCGCAGGCCCGTTTCCGGCGGAAGATCCAGTGCCTGCCGGCACGCCGCGCCGACAATTGCCAGTAACGTCGCCATACTTCGCCCCGTCGTTCCAGACCCGCCCCGATCTTCCCTGCTTACGTCCGCGGCAATCGCCAGCACCGTCTCCGCCATCAAATGGCAGCGGGCCACGAGGTTCGCCAGCCGAGCGTCCGGTGATAGCACGATTGCCACCGGCCCAGCCCCCGCCGCTACATTCTGCGTGCCCCTTGCCGTCTGCACCGCAACCGCCACAGGCCGCGCCGGCACTACGGCGCCGCCCCCCGGCGCTTGCCCAACGCCCCCGCCCGCTGCCTGCCCCACGGGCTGCGGTGGTGTCCACTGTGGCCTTCCTCCCGTGCTGAACGCGTCATCCCGTCCCGCAAACGCCGTCCCCGTTAGGAACAGAGTCCGGTCCGCCGCCCCGCGCTGCCGGATCACAATCGGTACGCTGAAAGGCCCGGGTGTCGCCCGGTACGAAAAACAGTTCACCCCAGCCCCCTGCTGTCCCGGACACCCAAATACCTGCAGGTTCCACGGATAACTGGTCCCATACGATCCGTCTGGCGCCCGAAATCCCGACATGTTCCCCGGATCCACACCCATCCCCGGTTCTCCCGGCCGCACCGCACCAAATACCTGAATCCCATTCGCATGGTTCCCGTACCCGTCCCTCGCCTCCGGCAACACCACCTCCACCCGGTCCGCCGTGTTCCTCCTCCAACCGCTGATCCACACCGTGCACGTCTGGCTCGGCAGCCCGGAAATTCGCACCCGCAGCGGTTGCGTCGTACACACAATCTGCCCCTGCAACGGCTCCCCGCCGCCGCCCTGCGCCCCGCCCTGCCCCTGTACCGCCCCTCCCGTCGCTTCTCCCCCGCGATTCCTCGCCACCGCGTTTCCCGTCAGCGCCACGTTGGCCGTCCGCGCCCCTTTCTGCCGTACCTCCAGCGGTACCCTGAATGGGCCCGCCGCCGCCCGGTATCCCAGGCAGTTCGCCCCCGTCCCGCTCTGCCCGGGGCACGCAAAGACCTGTATCTTCCACGGGTATGCCGTGCCGTAACTTCCGTCTGGCCCGCGGAATCCGCTCATCGTCGCCGGCGCCATCCCCATCGAACTGCCCCCCGGCGTCACCCCAAACACCTGGATCCCGTTCCGATGGTTCCCATAAGCGTCCAAAGCCTCCACCGCCACCAGTTGCACCGGGTCCGCCGTGTTCCGCCGCCATCCCCGGATCCACACCGTGCAAATCTCGCTCGGCAGCGCCGAAATCTCCATCACCAGCGGATTCTTATCGCACAACACCGACGCTTGGATCTCCGTCGCCGGATCCGCAAAATCCACCTGCGTCGTCCCGGACGTGTCCCCGCGGAAATACGCCCTCGGTCCGAAGCCCGCCGAAGGTTGATACTCCCCCTCGATGACATTGCCCTTCCACGTTCCCGTGAACCCCCCGCGAAACCCGTTCTCCGCAATATGCATGTCCATCCGTACTTCATTGCCAGGCCCGAACGACACCAGCATCGTCGCCGCCCGGTTGTTGACGTCCGCGCCTCGATAAAGAACCTGCCGGCCCTGTACGCCCACATAGGCCAACTTCGCCGGCCACTGCAGTTGCCGCGTATGCAGCACCGTGATGTTTGTGAATACCGTGATCGTCTCCGCCCACGCGGCGAAGTTCAGTACCACGGAAGAGAGTAAAACCAGGAAGACGGCCCGGCTCTGCAGGGCGGTCCGGAAAACAGAGGAGAAACAGATCTGCATCTCTTGTTACCCCCAACTGGCCGGAGTCTAGCACTTGCCATCCCCGGAGTCGATGGGCTCAAGACCCCCCAATCCCATGACGGTCCTCCCCGTCCCTTTGCGTACTCCCCATTGACCCCACGCCTCTCCGCTCACCGTCGTCAATTCCCCAGTTCCCCAAGGGCAATAGGGTGGGATTGGGGAATGTCGGTGCGACAACCTGCGACGATGAGCCCCGAGGCCTCCCTTACGGCCGAACGTGCCGCGGACTCCCGTCACGAGTCCTACGCAGGTGAATCGTTCGCGATGGCTGGCGGTCCCTTCTCCCGTGCCCTCCTGGTCTCCCAGGACGAGCCCCTCGTCGAAACTCGTTCCCGCGATGCCTCCCGCTGGCAGATGCAGGATACACGCGGCCTCGCCGCCCTCTACGACGGAATCCCCCTCCTCCCCCAATAACCCCAACTTCCATGACGGTCCAACCCGTCCCTTTGCGTAGTGCCAATTGACACCATGCCACTACGCCCCCGCATCCTTCTCCTCACAATCCTCCCCCTCGCCTACGCCCAACCCACCATCACCACCTTCCTCGGTAACCCCACCTGCTGCAACTCCGCCAACGATCGCCCTGCCACCTCCACCTGGCTCACCGGCGCCTCCTCCGTCACCTTCGCCAACACCAATCTCTACGTCAACGAAGCCGGCAGCTTCAAAGTACGCCGCGTCGACTCCTCCGGCATCATCCGTCCCGTCGCCGGCAACTCTACCCCCGGTTACTCCGGTGACGGCGGCCCCGCCACCGAAGCCCAGATCTTCACCAACAACGGCGGCCTCGCCGCGGACTCCCTCGGCAACCTCTACATCGCCGACGGCAACAACCAGCGCATTCGAAAAATCACCCCAGCCGGCATCATCTCCACCTTCGCCGGTATCGACACCGCCGGCTTCTCCGGCGACGGCGGCCCCGCCACCGCCGCACAAATCCACTTCCCCACCTACATGACCGTCGATGCCGCCAATAATCTCTACTTCTCCGACTCCTCGAACAACCGCGTCCGCAAAATCGACGCCGCCGGCATAATCACCACCGTCGCCGGCAACGGCAATGCCTCCTTCTCCGGCGACGGCGGCCCCGCCCTCAGCGCCTCCGTCAACGCCCCCGGCGGCCTCGCCTTCGACTCCGCCGGCAATCTCTACATCTCCGAACCCGGCGAAGGCCGCGTCCGCAAAGTCACCCCCGCCGGCATCATCTCCATCTACGCCGGCCTCGCCCCCCGCAACCGCGGCTTTTCCGGCGATGGCGGCCCTGCCTCCCTCGCTCAGCTCAACGCCCCCTTCGGCCTCGCCGTCGATGCCGCAGGCTCTCTCTATATCGCCGACAACGGCAACTCCCGCATCCGCAAAGTCGCCCCCGACGGCACCATCTCCACCTACGCCGGCAACGGCCTCAGCGTCGCCACCAGCCCACTCGGCGACGGCGGCCCCGCTACCTCCGCCGCCCTCGGCGCCCTCTCCTCCCTCACCCTCGACCCCGCCGGTAATCTCTACATCCTCGCCAGCCTCGGCGGCGTCCAGCGCGTCCGCCGCGTCTCCGCCCCCGCCCCCGGACTCTCCGCCTCCCCCGCCAGCCTCACCTTCACCTATACCCTCGGCGACCCCGCTCCCGCCCCCCAATCCGTCTCCCTCACCCACCCCTCCCCCACCCCCTTCACCGCCACCGCCTCCGCCCCTTGGCTCTCCCTCTCCCCCCCTTCCGGCACCACCCCCGCTACCCTCTCCGTCTCCGTCAACCCGGCCAATCTCTCCCCCGGCTCCTACTCCGCCACCATCAGCCTCGCCACCCTCTCCCTCCCCGTCACCCTCACCGTCAACGCCGCCGGCGCCCCCGTCTTCTCCGGCGCCAATGTCCGCAACGCCCTCGGCTACCAGCCCGCCCTCGCCCCCGGCGCCATGTTCGTCCTCTTCGGCTCCGGCCTCGGCCCCGCATCTCTCTCCGCCGCCGCCGGCCCCGCCTACCCCACGACCCTCGCCGGCACCGCCGTCTCCTTCACCCCCGCCGCCGGCGGCACCCCCGTCAGCGCACGCCTCGTTTACACCTCCGCCACCCAACTCGCCGGCCTCCTCCCCTCCTCCCTCGCTCCCGGCTCCTACTCCGTACGCGTCATCTTCAACAACTCCACCAGTTCCCCCCAAACCGTCTCCGTCGTCCCCCGCAGCTTCGGCATCGCCACCGCCAATAGCGCCGGCACCGGCGTCGCCCAGGCCACCATCGGCAACGTCAACAACGGCATCAGCCTCCTCCGCACCACCTCCGGTACCGTAAACTTCAACGGCCTCCAGTGGACCCTCTCCCCCGCCCATCCCGGCGATACCCTCGTCTTCTGGGGCACCGGCGGCGGTTCCGACCCCGCCAACGACTCCGGCGGCTCCTCCGGCGACCAAACCGCCGCCGGCAACTTCACCGTCACCGTCGCCGGCCGCCAACTCCGCCCCCTCTACGCCGGCGCCTCCTCCGGCTTCCCCGGCCTCTGGCAAATCAATTTCACCCTCCCCGCGGACCTCCCCCCCAGCTGCTCCCACCCTGCCTTCGTTACCGCCGGCGGCGAACCCAGCAACACCGTCCTCATCCCCGTCGCCGCCCCCGGCGAACCCTCCTGCCAATAGGTGCCCCACATGAAACCCACCCTGCTTCTTCTCCTCTCCACCCTCCCCACCCTCGCCCAGCCCGGCATCATCACCACCGTCGCCGGAACAGGCGTCCGCGGCTTCTCCGGCGATGGCGGCCCCGCCACCTCCGCCCAGATCTCCGCCGGCGCCGGTGCCTCCCTCGCCGTCGCCACCGATTCCCTCGGCAACCTCTTCATCGTCGATGGCGGCAACAACCGCATCCGCCGCGTCTCCGCCGCCGGCATCATCACCACCGTCGCCGGCGGCGGTCCCCCAGGCTCCCTCGGCGATGGCGGCCCCGCCACCAGCGCCCAACTCTTCCCCGGCGCCCTCGCCATCGATCCCGCCGGCAACCTCTTCATCGCCACCGGTGCCAACGTCCGCAAAGTCAACACCGCCGGCATCATCTCCACCATCGCCGGTAATGGCATCCCCTCCTTCTCCGGCGACGGCGGCCCCGCCCTCTCCGCCGGCTTCCTCGCCACCAGCATCGCCCTCGACCCCGCCGGGAACATCTACATCTCCGACACCCTCTCCCACCGCATCCGCAAAATCTCCACCGCCGGTACCATCTCAACCTTCGCCGGCAACGGCACCCAGGGCTTCTCCGGCGATGGTGGCCCCGCCACCGCCGCCTCCCTCACCCTTCCCCAGGGCCTCGCTACCGATGCCGCCGGTAATGTCTTCTTCGTCTCCCTCAGCCGCGTCCGCAAAGTCTCGCCCGATGGCATCATCACCACTGTCGCCGGCTCCGGCAGCCCCCTCTCCCTCGGCGATGGCGGCCCCGCTACCTCCGCCGGCATGTCCCCCACCGCCGTCGCCGTCGATGCCGAAGGCAACCTCTTCATCGCCGACACCGGCGGCAACCGCATCCGCAAAGTAAACACCGCCGGCACTATCTCCACCTTCGCCGGCGGGAACCTCCCCGGCTTCGATGGCGACGGCGGCCCCGCCACCGCCGCCCGCCTCTTCGGCCCCACCTCCGTCGCCGTCGACCCCGCCGGCAATGTCTACCTCGCCGACACCAACAACGCCCGCATCCGCAAAGTCTCCTCCGGCGCCCCCTCCGGCTCCCCCATCCTCGCCAACCCGGACTCCCTCTCCTTCTCCTTCACCCCCGGCGCTACCCCTCCTCCCCCCCAATCCACCACCATCATCAGCCCCGGCGCCTCCCTCACCTTCACCGCCACCACCACCGCCCCCTGGCTCTCCGTCTCTCCCTCCTCTGGCCCCGTCAACACCGTACTCTCCGTCTCCGTCGCCCCCGCCGGTCTTGCCCCCGGCATCTACAACGCCAATGTCGTTCTCACCCCCAGCGGCCCCGGTAACACACCCCTCCAGATCCCCGTCCGCTTCACCGTCAATGCCGTCGTCACCACCGGCATCATCACCACCATCGCCGGCAACGGCCTCATCCCCTTCACCGTCCCCGGCCCCGCCACCCGCGTCGGCTTCGGCGTCTCCGGTGTCGCCGTCGACCCCGCCGGCAATGTCTACGTCGCCGACAACATCAGCAACCGCGCCTACAAAATCGATCCCGCCGGCACCCTCTCCCTCCTCGCCGGTAACGGCAACTTCTCCTTCGCCGGCGATGGCGGCCCCGGCCCCGCCGGCTCCCTCTTCCTCCCCACCTCCATCGCCGCCGCGCCCTCCGGCGCCGTCTTCATCGCCGATTCCACCAACAACCGCATCCGCCAGGTCGACCCCGCCGGCATCCTCTCCACCTTCGCCGGTTCCGCCGCCCCCGGCTTCTCCGGCGACGCCGGCCCCGCCTCCCAGGCCCGCCTCTTCACCCCCTCCGCCGTCGCCCTCGACCCCGCCGGCAACCTCTTCATCGCCGATACCCTCAACGCCCGCGTCCGCCGTGTCTCCTCCGCCGGCATCATCTCCACCGTCGCCGGCGGCGCCCCCCTCCCCGTCTTCTCCGGCGATGGCGGCGCCGCTACCAGCGCCGGCCTCGCCCTCCCCGGCGGCCTCGCCGCCGATGCCGCTGGCAATCTCTTCATCGCCGACATCTCCAGCAACCGCATCCGCCGCGTCTCCCCCTCCGGCATCATCTCCACCGTCGCCGGCAACGGCACCAAAGGATTCTCCGGCGACGGCGGCCCCGCCACTGCCGCGGCCCTGAACCTCTCCGGTACCCACGCCGGCCTCGCCGTCGATGCCACCGGCAACCTCTTCATCCCCGACACCACCAACCACCGCGTCCGTAAAGTCGACCCCGCCGGCACCATCACCACCATCGCCGGCAACGGCATCCCCGGCTTCTCCGGCGACGGCAACCCCGCCACCACCGCCGGCCTCAACTCCCCCACCGGCGTCGCCGTCGACCCCGCCGGCAACCTCTACATCGCCGACTCCCTCAACCGCCGCATCCGCAAAGTCACCTTCCCCTCCGCCGCCGCCCCACCCGCCCTCACCTCCAGCGGCGTCGTCAACGGCGCCAGTTTCTCCCCCGCCATCGCCGCCAACTCCTGGGCCACCATCCTCGGCACCTCCCTCTCCCCCGCCACCAATACCTGGGCCAACGCCATCGTCGACGGCCGCCTCCCCTCCACTCTCGACGGAGTCACTGTCACCATCGGCGGCAAACCAGCCTATCTCTACTACATCAGCCCCACCCAGTTAAACCTGTTGGTCCCGGACCTCCCCCCCGGCCCCGCCGAACTCACCGTAACCACCCCCGCCGGCGCCAGTTCCGTCATCAGCGTTACGATATCCGAACAAGCCCCGGCGTTCTTCCAGTGGCCCGGCAACCAGCCCGTCGCCACGCGCCAGGACTTCACCTTCGCCGCCAAACAGGCAACCTTCCAGGGAGCCTCCACCACCCCCGCCCGCCCCGGCGACGTCATCATCCTCTGGGGAACCGGCTTCGGTCCCACCCAGCCCCCCGCCCCCGCCGGCCAGCAGGTACCGTCGAACCAGGCCTACCCCACCGCCATCACTCCGCAAGTAACGCTAAACGGTACCCCGATAACGGTCTACGGTGCCGCCCTTGCCCCCGGCTTCGCCGGCCTCTACCAGATCGCCGTCCAAATTCCCCCCAATACCCCCGATGGTGATTGGTCTCTCCTCGCCACCACCGCCGGCACCCAATCCGCCCCCGGACTCCTCCTCACCGTCCGCCGCTGAACCCGCTGGCCTACAGGTCTTGATCAGCTCCAACCAGCGTCACCATCATCCTCGTCCCCAGCGAATCGCTGCTCTCAATCGTCACCGCGGCTCCAAATAGGGACAGAATCCGGGACGCAACCGGCGGACCCAGTCCCAGGTCCCATTCCGCCGTCAGCGACTCTCGCGCCGAAAAGATCTCGAAGAAAGAGGCCAATTCTCCTCCCGAGAGAATCCGGCCGCGGCACGCAATAACCACCCGGCACTGCCCCGGAGCCTGCTCACAGTGAACATGCACGACGGTGGTGGGAGCCGATAACTGAACGGCGGCATTCAGTAGCCCGCCGAATGCCCTCTCCAGCAGTCTCTCGTCACCCATCACCATTCCCAGGTCGGCATCGAGCGGTTGGAGACGTATCTGGCGAGACGGCTGCGCCTCCGCGCACCGCGCGAGCGCCTTCGTAAGTACCGTTCGCAGCGAAGTCGGTACAGACCGAAACCTCTCCCCGGAAACATCGATCTCCGTCAGAAACAGCGCATCCTCAAGAATCGCTAGAAACCGATTGCCTGCGCCTGTGAACGCCGCTCTCAACTCCTCCGTCTCGGCGTTCGGCGGAAGATCCATGAACATGATCTCGCCGATTCCCAGCAATCCGTTCAACGGCGTTCGTAACTCATGCGAAATCAGGCTCAGAAAATCGCTCTTCGATCGGTCCAGAATCGTAAGTCGGGCGTTGGCTTCTGTCAGTTCCCGGGTCCGCGCCGCCACCGCGGCCTCCAGCCGCTCATTCTGCCGTTCGAGTTCCTGCCGGAGCCAGTGCATCTTCAGGTGCGTGTCCACGCGAACACGGATCTCTTCAAATTGGAACGGCTTGGATACATAGTCGACGGCGCCGGCTTGAAATGCCCTGACTTTTGCCTCCGTCTCGTCCAGCGCGCTCAGGACGATGATCGGAATGCTCGAAACAACGTCGTTCGCCTTGAACTGCTCGCACACCTCGAACCCATTCATCTCCGGCATATTGATGTCGAGCAGGACCAGATCCGGCGGCTTTCGCAGCGCCGCCGCCAGCGCCAGCCGGCCCCGCGGAAACGCGCGGACCTCATAGCCCTGCAACGTCAGCATCTCGCCCAGAACTTTGAGGTTTGCTGGGTTGTCATCTACGATCATGATCTCCGCGAGTAGCAATGAACCTCCACTGCAGTTCTTCTGGACCTTCCGCACACCCTCTCGGGCGCAAAGTGCGCGGAAATTGGCATCGGTTGCACCAGCGCGGACCGAGCAAAATGCTGGCTTTATAGGGAATCGGTCTAAAGGAGGCACTCGAGCACGTACACATCCCTGCATCGCCTTCGACCTCGAAAAATTCGAGAGTCGCTCGAGCCACAGGTAGGAAAACCCGATGTCTTCCTGGAATTGGAGCGCCTTCGTCCTCGTATTGTACATGTTTTCTCCAGGAATCATCCCGGCTCGCGCCTCCCGTATCCTCTCGTGATCCCGGCCCGAGCTCTGCGGCCCTCTCCCGGCAAGGGATGGGCGCAGTCAGTGTCGCGCCAATCTCCGGATGCCCCGCCAACGCCTGCCTTTCCTCCTCTCCCAGTTCTTTGCCGCCACCATATCCCGGCCAGAGTAAGCGCGCGGGATCAGTAGCCGGGAGGTCAGTGGAAGCAGCTCCCGTTCGATCTGTTGCGCCCGCCGCAGCCGCAGCGGTGTCTCAGCGCGCGCCTGTGCTTCTGCAAACGGAAAGGGCTTGGAGGCGGAATCGGCTCCGCCGCGAGCAAACCCCTTGACGGCATCCGCCGAGCCGCCAGCGCCAACCGGCCGCGGGAAACGATCGCGCTTCATACCCCTGCTGGCACCGCATCTCTTTCGGCAGGGTCGGGTTCGCCGGGTTGTCATCCACAACCACGGTGTTGCCTTTCCCTTCTACGGGTTGTCCTGTCGGGCGCTTGCCTCCTCCAGTACCCGGTCCAAAACCTCATATTCGTAGCTGTCCGCCAAGGCCTGCAGTGCGCGGGCCGGTGCGGTATGCCCGGCCTCTGCCAGTTGCACGAGCAGCGAATCAATCAGGTGCTTGTTGCCGGCCTGTATGGCGCCGCGAATGGCCTGAATCAGCGAGAGCGGCGCGTCGCGAAGCTCCGCCCCCCGCAACGCCGCCGCCGGGGTCGCCGTCCGTGACTCCGCCGGCTCCTCGTACTGGAACGCGATATCGAGCAACTCCCGCATCTTCTCGAACAACTCGTCCTCGCGGCACGGCTTGGCGATAAATCCGTCAGCCCCGCTTCTGTCCACGCTCTTCCGGTCTTCATCCAGGGCACTCGCCGTCAGCACAACAATCTTCGTCTGGTCTCCTCCCGGCCGGGCCCGGATCGTCCGCGTCGCCTCCAGCCCGTCCATCACCGGCATGTGTACATCCATCAGTATCAATTCCGGCTTCCAGTCCTCCCAACTCCGCACCGCTTCCTCTCCGTTATCGACACCCCGCACCTGAAAGCCCACCGCGTTCAACAGTTTCACTAACCAATCCCGGTTTGCGGCCTGATCATCCGCGATCAGAACCTTGGGTGCGTTATCGCGCGACTGTAAACGAAGCACTCGACGGTAGGTCCGGCTCTCCTCGGCCGCTCCACGGTCCCCGGGTGCGATCGGTATCTCAAACCGGAACAACGAGCCGGCCCCCGGACGGCTGCTCACGGAAATGTCACCCCCCATCAGCCGGGCAAGCCTCCGGCTGATGGCCAGTCCCAAACCGGTCCCCTGCAAACTATCCAGGGTATGACTCACTTGGCTGAACGATTCGAATAGCCGGGCCTGATCCTCCTCGGAGATCCCCACCCCCGTATCTCGTACGCACACCGCCATCCACAACGGAGGCCCTATCATCTTCTTCACCGTCACCCGCACTTCGATTTCACCGGTCTGGGTAAACTTCACGGCGTTGCCCAGCAGATTGATGAGGATCTGCCGGACCTTCCCCTCGTCCGCAATCACATAATCCCCGCCTTCATTCTCCACCGCCATCTCGAATCGCAGCCCCTTCGATTCGGCCCGCAGCCGGAACATCGCCGCCACATCCGATAACAGTTCCAGCAAACGGAATGTCTTTGCACTGAGCTCAATCCGGCCCGCCTCAATCTTCGACATGTCCAGCACATCGTTGATCAGGCTCAGCAAATGCTCCCCGCTGCGCCCGATAATCGCCAGATTCTCCTTGGCCTCCGCGCTCAGCGTAGGATCTCGCCGCATCAGTTGCGCATATCCCAGAATGGCGTTCATCGGCGTCCGTATCTCGTGGGACATCGTCGATAAAAAGGTGCTCTTGGCCCGATCAGCAGCCTCCGCCGCTACCTTGGCCTGGAGTAACTGCTGGTTCGTCGCCTGCAACTGCAGGTTCGTGGCCCGCAGCCGCTGGGAGTTTTGAAAGATCTCCGCCTCCATCTCATCAATCCGGCTCCGCAGATCACGCCTCTCTCCCATTCGATCCGCATTCCGCCGTATGAACTCCGTCACGTCTTCCACCCGGTGAATCAAATACTCCACGCGGTTATCAGTGCCCAGAACCGGATAATTCACCGGGCTCCAGTACCGCTCTTCAAAAGTGCCGTCGGTCCTGCGAATGTCGTACTTCTGAATCGGCATCGTGTCCGATTCCCCCGTTCGAAGTACCCTCTCCAGCGACGCCCGCAGGTTCGCCGTCCCATTGCTGCTCGGATCATCCGGATTGTCCGGAAAGACGTCGAAAATATTGTGGCCGATGATCTTCTCGCGGATCGTCATCGTCGCCGTCAGATAGGCGGCACTCACCGAGAAGATCGTGAACTCGGGCGTAAGAATCAAAAAGAGGCCCGGCAACGATTCGAATAGATTCTGCAGCACCGCCCGGCTTCGCCGCAGTTCATCCTCTACCGCCCGGCGCGCGCTGATGTCGCGGATCGCGCTTGAAATCAGCAGCCCGTCGTCGGTCTCCAGCGGGCTCAGGCGGATCTCCGCCGGGAACTCCGAGCCGTCTTTGCGCAGACCCCAAAACTCCGCTCCCGTGCGAATCCCGCGAATAGAGGGATCATCGTGGAAAATCTCCCGGTCCGCCGGATAACTGTCGCGCAACCGCTCCGGCACCAGCATCGCCATCTTCCGCCCCAGCAGATCCTCACGCGCGTAGCCAAACAGCTTTTCCACCTGATTGTTCACCAGAACAATCTCGCCGGCGCGATTCACCACCACCATCGCATCCGGCGCCGCTTCCAGCAGCCCGCGAAACTTCAACTCCGCCCGCTTCCGTTCGCCGATGTCTCGCGTGATGGCCGCCGCCGAGGATACCTCCCCTCGCGAATCCCGGATCGGGGAGATGGTCAGTGCCACTTCAATCAGCTTGCCGCTCTTGTGGCGTCGTACCGTCTCCTCGTGGATCGTTTCCCCGCGCCGCAGCTTCGAAAGGATCTCCGGCAGGGCGTACGGAGCGCCTTCCGGCAGCAGGCGCGAGGTCGGCTGCCCGATCATCTCCTCGGCAACATAACCGTACAGGCGTTCGGCGCCCCGGTTCCAACTGGCGATGATTCCTTCCAGCGACGTTCCAATAATCGCCTCATCGGAGTGGGCGACGATCGCCGCCAGTTGGTCCCGGCCTCGCTCCAGCCGTTTTCGCTCCGTGATGTCCCGGATCGTACTCGAAACCAGCGGGCCTTCCTCGGTCTCCAACGGACTCAAACTGATTTCCACCGGAAATTCGCTTCCATCCTTTCGCAGCGCATAAAGTTCAAGGCCGGCACCCATCTCGCGCACGCGGGGCGCCGCAAAATAGGCTTCGCGCACCTTCGGATGGTTGCCTCGGAATCGTTCCGGGACCAGGATCTCTAACGTCTGCCCCAGCAGTTCCGCCCGTTCATATCCGAAGATCTTCTCCGCCTGCGAATTAACCAGGACAATCTTCCCTTCCCGATTCACCACCGCCACAGCGTCAGGCGCCGCTTCCAGCAAATCTCGAAACTTGCCCTCCGCCACCAGCCGCCGCGAGGCCGCTCGCAACTCTTCCTCGGCTCGCCACCGCGCTGTCGTATCCCAGGCGAAGCCTTCCAGCTTCGACGGTTCGCCGGAGGCCGAATAGTAGACCTTCCCCCGCGTCGCCAGGTGCCGGTCGCCGCCGTCGGTGTCCGCAATCGCAAACTCCGCGCTGTACTCCCCGCCCGTCGTAACGGCCTCGGAAACCGCCTGTTGCACCTGCGCCCGGTCGTTGGGGTGGACCAGCGCCCAGAATCCCTCCACGTCCGTCGGGAACTGATTGGCGGTAAGCCCGAACAGAGACGCACACTGATCGTCCGCCGCAACCGTGTTGCGCGTCAGATCGCACGTCCAGCCTCCAATGCCGGTGGAATGCAACGCAAGGCGCAGTCGCTCTTCCGATTGCGCCACATGCCGGTGCGCCTTCTCGGCATCACTGGTCTTCTGTAACAGTTCGCTTCCTTGCTCGGCAAATCTCCGGTCCACCAGCGACGTCAGCACCGTAAGGGCGAGCACCGTGACCACCGCGCAGCACAGGACGACAATTCCTACCGAAGAGATCTCCACGGCGTTTGTAACGTCGCCGGAACTGGGGGCCGGAACGAAGGTGACCGCGGCCATTCCCACGTAATGCATCACCGGGATCGCGGCACCCATCAGAACGGCACTGAGGAGTTTCCGGGAGTTGGAGACGGTATTCTCATCACGCGAATGAAAGGTGATCCAGAGCGCTGCCAGGGAAATGGCAATGGCCAGGAAAACCGAAAGCGCCACCAGGCCGGGAGAATAGTGGCACATCGCCGGGAGGCGCATCGCCTCCATGCCGATGTAGTGCATCAGCGCGATTCCCGTCCCCATCAGCACGCCGCCCACGCTGGAGCGAACCAGGGTCATTTCATTCCGGCTGGCGACCCAAAGCGCGACGCCGGAGGCCAGAATAGCGGCCAGCAGGCTCAGCAACACGGTGGGCCAGTCGTAGAGCACCGGCACCGGCAGCGCATAGGCCAGCATGCCAATGTAGTGCATCGACCAGATGCCCAGCCCCATGGACGACGCTCCGCCGGTCAGCCAAATGGGCCGGACGGCCTCCCGCGCCGCGGAGATCCGCGCCGCCAGGCCCAGCGCGGAGTAGGAGGCGAGGATCGCCAGGAGTACCGAAAGAGTGACCAATCGATAGTCATAAGCGCCGGTAAACGGAGCGGCAGATGGCATCGGACCTTCACGGGCCAGCGGGCAAGAGAGGAGAAAGGATAACGCTCGATTTCTGTCAGTTCACCCGCGGCCAGGAGATCCGATCGAGCCTCGATCAATGGCACTGATCGTAGCACTGCCGCAACCCCAAATCCATCCCTCCCCCGAAGAGGGAAAAGAACCAGCCGCCTCGCCCCGCCAGCCGCGGACCCGCGCCCTGCGTTTTCGTCCCTATCGCCCCCGGCCCGCCCGCGGGGAAGCGCCGGGCGCTGCGGATCTCAACTCCATATGGAGGCGAGGAAGGCAGGGCGAATCCCGAACAATCATCCACCGCAACCCAGTCCCGGAGACCAATTGCTCTGCGTGCGGCGCAGATTCTTCCATCGAGGACTCTAACACTTCGGCCCAGTCGGACAAGAGAGGACAGCAGTGCAACCGGCCCGCAATGAAGTGGTTGCCGCTACGGTGAGGCCCAACCTTCCGCCGCCCACAACTTCCAGGGTCGTCAACGGCGCCACCTTCTCCGCCACCATCGCCGCCAACTCCTGGGCCCCACCCTTGGTACCTCCCTGTCTCTCGCCACCAATACCTGGACCAACGCCATCGTTGAAGGCAGCCTCCCCTCGACCCTCCACGGAGTCACCGTGACCATCGGTGGCAATCCAGCCTAGATCTGACGCCGGCTGGCTCCTCCTCGCCACCACTGCGGGTACCCCATCCGCTCCTGGAGTCCCCTAAATGTCCGCCGCTAGCACTCCACCGCTGCACCACAATCCGCCCGTGAGAGCCAATCCCAATTTGCGGTATCCGATCGCCCCCGCAGATCGAAGCTGCATTCACCCTCGTTCGCTCATCCCAATGTCGAACCATGGAATGACAAACTGACTCCAATCCACCTGATCCTACCGCTCTCGTGCCATGATGTCGGAAGGATTGGGAGAGCGCCGCTTTACACCCGCCTCGCACCGAAATGTGACACACAGACGGTTCCCATCGTCGCTTAACCCGCCATCCGGTCAGCCGCCATCGTATAATCAGCAGGGATACGCATTCATCCTCATGTAGCAACCAGCCCATTTATCACTTGAGTTGAATGGACCTAGCTGTGTAATTCATTGGTTCAACCTCAGCGGAAGTCTCGGTTTTCTATCAAGCGGCACTGCGTTACAGGTCGTAAGAAAGGGCCAGAAATGGATCAAGATCAGTCAAACCAAGAGTACTTTCGTGGGACGATTCGAAGCTATAATCTGTCCGCTGGCTACGGCTATATAGAGCCGGATGAAAATCAAGGGATGAGTGCCCTTCTCTTGGTTCACTCGAAGTCCTGGCGCAAGCTGACAGAGGCGAGTGTGCCAGGTGAGCGAGTTCTTTTTAAAACACGTCAGGTTCAGACCGGGCTCCTTGCCGTCGATGTCCACCCCGAGGCTGGCTACCGAGAAGAGTCGATGACTACTGTGGATGAGTCCTTTGCTGGACTCATTGTTGAATACAACACCGTGCGCGGTTTCGGCTTTATCGAGTTGGCAGATAAACGCCGGGCGTTCTTTCATATCTCATGTCTCTCAGAGCGTCCCGACAAATTTAGAATCGGTACACCAGTGATTTGCACAATCGTGACAAATGCTCGAGGATTGCAGGCGCAGAGTGTGGCAATCCAGCCGACCCGTATCCCTCACAGTGAAGGTGTCGACTACCTTCCCAAAGCGATGCTAGCGCGAGAGAGCCGTCGCTATGATGAAGCAGCTGCACTCTATGAGAAGGGAATGCGTGAATACCCCAGTGTGCAACTAATACTCAGCTACGCTGCGATGGAGCGGAATCGGCGTCGCAATGCAGATGCGCGGCGCATCTATGAGAAAGGCATTCAGCTATATCCGGAGGTTGCCAAGCTTCGGGAGGACGCAGGTATCTTGGCTTATTCGCAGCGGGACTTTAGAACTGCAATAAGATACCTTGAGGATGCGCTTCAGATATGTCAAAGGAGTGAGCAAGGCGGTGAGAAGGGCGTGCTGCTGGCCCTGGCGCGAACCCATTATCAAATGGGTAATAATTCTAGTTGGAAAAGAAGCATTGAGTACTACACGCAAGCGCAAACACTTTTCGGACGCGGATCGACAGCACTTCCTGAGAATGATCTCTTAAGGTTGAATCTAGCTAAGATTCGCACCCAACATCATAGAGGAAACCTTGCTGTCTCGTTTCTTGGAAGCGTAGGCGTCCAAATAGTCAAGGCGAAGTTGCTGGACCGGACGACAGAGGGCGCGGACCTGTTGGTAGAGGTCACTAGCCCCGAACTCCAAGAAAGCTATGGAATCGGGCGCTACCTGTTAGTTCGTTGTGTGTTCAAGGCGGAAGTATCGATCGCGGATCTTGACGACTTCGACACAAGTATAGCTGCTTGGGCGCGTCGCGGACTTGCTGACGACCAACTTGCACTGATGGTCGTTGCCTCACTTCCCCAGGAGTTGCAGCGGTTGCTGTCGCAACGAATTGAAGATCGCCGCCGAGTCTCTGCGGCGGTGGTTCCAATTCAACAAACAGACATCGAAACCCAGTCGAGTCCACTTGCCGCTCTTCGAGCTTCTCTCGATCGTTGGCTGTACCGGCGAGATCTATTTGCGATCAACAGCCCTGTGGACGGTCGTCGCTTCTTTGGTCGCGACAAGCCGTTGGCTGAATTGAGGGACTCCATTGCCGCGAGTATTCCAACGGGAGTATTCGGTTTACGAAAAGTGGGCAAGACGTCGTTGCTGAAAGAGACCCAGCGCCGCTCTCTTGAGCTTGGCGATGTAGTGCTCTACATGGATCTCTCCAGGGTTCCTAGCGATATATCTGACTGCCGTTGGATCTATTGGAAGCTCGGTGCCGACTTGAGGGATCAATCTGGTCGCTTACCACTTCAAGAGTTTCGCTGGCGACTTGGGGGTGAGTTTCAGGATTTTCTTGACATCCCTACTTCCTTTCCAGTCGCAACTGCATTTGACTCCGACCTTACCCGGTTGCTGCACGCAATCCGTCACTTGCCGCTCAGCCCAAGGCCCAAAGTTGTGCTTCTCTTGGACGAAATCGAGCGCCTTCTCCCTACGGGGCTGGGGAAAATCGGCTTTGATGGCTTCTTTGAGTTCTTTAGCTACCTTCGGGGAATTGCGCAGGAGAATAAGGAATTCGTAATGACAGTTACCGGTGCAAACGCTGCAGTTAGTGAAGCTGCACAATTCAATGGGCGCGATAATCCCGTCTTTAACTATTTCAAGGAAATCTATCTCCAGTTACTTGAGTATTCCGAATGTGCGATTATGCTGCGAGAGCTCGGTCGAGGAATGGGGATTCGCTTTGAGGATGAAGCGATTGATGCAATTTATGCCGCAACCGGCGGGCATCCCTTCTTTACCCGCCAATTTTGTAGTTTCGTCGCTCAACAAAACCAAGAGCGTCCGCTCTTAGTTGGTCCCGAAATCCTCAGTCCGTTGTTTGATCGGTACCTGGACATACGATCGGACGACTTCCAGGAGATTGCTGAACGACTCTCTCGTGACTTTCCAGGTGAGTTAGAAATCTGCATCCTCCTCGCTCGTGAAGGGGGGGCTGTGGGCCGCTCGCGAGCTGATGAAATTATTCGCAAGGGGTCCGCAATCCGCCATTTGATGGGCTACCAAATCCTCCAGATTGACCAGACACGAGCATTTCTGAAGATATCGATGTTCTCTCAGTGGCTTCAGCGGAGGTATGGAACTAGTGTTTGACCGCATCCTACTAGCCTTCAACCGGTTCCGCCACCGGCGACTAAATCCGCCTGCAACCAACGAGTTGTGTTTTGGACGAGAACGTTTGTGTGAGGCGGTAGTGCGGTCAGCGTTTGATGACGGGTGTGTACTCTTGTTTGGTGGAAGGCAGTCCGGTAAGACCACGACCTTGCGCCGAATAGCGCGGAATCTCGGTCAGCAACTGAGAGTCCACCCGGTATCGCAGACAAGAATTCCTGTGTTTGTTGACCTCATGCGCCTTCCATATGACGCCACGCCCTCGGACTGTTTTGCGATGCTCGCGAGACTCTCAGTTGAGGCATGTGCGGCCCATAATTCATCAGTGCTCATGGAGCGGAATGCTGCAGACCGCGTAACCGGCCTTGAGTCTTTTGAAAGGGTAATCCTCCGGCTTAGGTCGCGAGCCGACTCAACGGATCTCCGGTTTGTCTATCTACTCGATGAAAGTAAGCGAATTATTGGCGATCGATTTCCTAGGGGATTCCACGACAACCTTTTCCATGTGCTGTTTGGAGACTCCGGGATTCGTGGGATCTGTAACATCGTATTTGCTGGAGCTCAGGAGCTCTACCGCTTATGTGAGGATGATACTTCTCCGATAGGTAGCCGAGCAGCGAAACATTGTCTTGCCAACCTATCGGCTTCAGCGGTGGGCGAAATGACGTCCCTGATGGTTCCAGGTGCTGACCCTGTAACAGTTCGTACGGTTACTCATCTGGTCTATGAGTGGACTGGCGGACACGCAGGCCTGAGCTTCGGACTTCTTAAGTACTTGAATGAAAAAGCCGACATCACTCCCCAGAGCGTTGAGGAAATGGTCATTAAGCTTCAGAGTGAACGGTCTGAATTGTTCCAACTATGGGTCAACGGCTTAACCCCAGAGGCTAGGGCAATTCATGATGTTCTTCTGAAACAGGAGCGTCTTGGAATCATGGAGGTGGTAGAGCATCTTCGGCGCAATAGTTTCGCCGTTCACCGCTGTGACCGCGTTATTGACGAATTGCAGTACGTTGGATTTGTTCGTCGGGAGCAGGACGTGCTACACGCCTGTAATCGAGTCTACTCTCGAGCGGCGCGTCACTACGCTAACCATGTTGCGCGTACCGACCTTGAGCGTACTGTGTGGCCATTAGTGGAGCAAGTCGAGCTGAGCCTCCGTCGGCTGGTTAGAGTCGCATATGATAAAAAGTGGGGTGGCCAGGCTGACCGCCAGATCGAACTTGCTCTTGGCGCCGCCGCGTGGGCGCAAGTGTCGGAGAATCGAAGTAAATATCTAGGTAACTATCCGGCCAGCGCCCCAGGAGGAACTCGCGACGAGGTTTTGAATTTCACCTATCTAGGACAAATCGCTGAGCTGATTCTGTCGAACAAATCATGGGATCTATTTGAGCACCTTTTCCGCGACAAACGTGAGTTGCAGGACATGATTCGTGACATCACTCCGGTCCGAAATGACAGTGCGCATTTTCGTGCGGTTCCAGAACACGAACTCAATCGATGCCGCGTTAGATGCATCGATCTCCTGACAATCGTGGAGCGCGACGAATGAGCTGAAGTGAGTTGTTGCGAGATTCTAGTCAATCAACTAGTCTAAGGAAGGTTAAATGCAGAACCTGACGTTAAGTTCTGAACCACGCCTGTCCAAATTAGCGTTCACCGAAAAGCAGGCAAGGTCCTGGTAGGGTAGGATACGTTCCGCCAAGAACAAAATCCACCAAGCCAAGGACCAAGCCCTGACACGAGTATCCAGCATTTTCAGCCAAATTCTCCAGCAGGTTCCGCGCCCGCTGTTTGAACGTGTAGTTGCCGAGCACCGAGGCGAGCGACATTCACGTGGTCTGCGTTGTTGGGATCAGTGTACGCGTTCGACCATCCCCAGCCTTGTCGGCTAACCGGCAGTCGGGTTAGCCTTGGCGATGGAGTTTCCACGCCATCGGAGTGAGGTCGGCCACTTGAGAGGCCTTCCGGTCCGCCAGTCCCGGCAGGACATCGGCCAGATACTCCCGCACGGGAACTCCCAGCCGCCGGCACGTTTCAACCACCGAGAGAATCGCCGCCACGCGCGGCCCGGCGTCCACACTTCCGACATGGATCCAGTTGCGCCGGCCGAGGGCCACCGGCCGCATCGAATTCTCCGCCAGATTATTGGACAGCTCGATTTCGGCACGATCCAGAAACGCAATCCTCCGCGGCCACTGTCCCAGCGCGTAGTCAACCGCCTCCCCCCAGTTTGCTCTTCAGCAGCACCGTCGCTTTGACAGCCAGCAGCCGCTGGTGGATCTTGGCCACCACCGGCGCCGTCTTCTCCCGCCGCAGTTGGTGACGGTCCGCCGCGCTCCTCTTCGCCTCGGCCGCCTCGCGGTCTACCGCAAACACGGTGTCCATCTGCCGCACAAAGTCCGCCGCCACGGTGTCCAACGGGTTGACCTTTACCGCGTCAAGGCAATACCGGCGAAGGTGCGCCCAGCAGCCTGCATGCACGGCAACGTTCTTCGCCGCCGAGTGATAGCCGGCATAGCCATCGGTCTGCAAAATGCCCCGGTACCCGGAGAGAAAAGACTCCGCCGCGTCGGCCCCCGGCCCAGGTGAAAGGGGAACACCACACTGCCGCCCGGATTACCGAACTGCCACAAATACGCCTGATGGTTCCGGCCCTTCTTTTCCTCGGGCCGCTCGACCATCACAGTCGTTTCATCCGCTTGGATGTATCCGCCGCGCAGGACCTCTTTCCGCATCGCCATGACAATGGCACTGAGCAGATAGCCGACCCGCATCACCCAGCCGTCCATTGTGCCGCGGCTGATCTCAACCCCGGCGTCGCGCGCCAGCATCACCCATTGCCGGTACAAGGGAACGTGATCACAGTACTTCGAAACCACGGCGTTGATCACCACCCGGTTGCTGGCCAGCCCTTTTCCACGATCTCGGCCGCCACCGGCGCCGTCGCCACGCCACCCTTCTTGCAGTTCCGGCAGGCCCGCTTCTCGCGCCGGGTGACCGTCACAAAAGACTTCGCCGGCTCCACATCGAGCCGTTCGCTCTCGTCGTAGCCAATGACGGCCGTCTCGGCACCGCACTTGCACTGGGCGGGTAGGGGGGCGAGAGCCGCGGACGCTCGGTGCCGCGTATGCGAGGCGCCGCCCACCGATTGATGTCCCTCTTGAGACAGGGCCAACTGCGTCCGAGTCACTTGTTTACCTCTGGAATCGGGATTTCCGATTGCCGCCGCACGCCACACATGCCGAATTTCAGGGAGGTGGAAAAAACTTAATGATGACATTGAGTCACATTTTCGAATTGTACGTCGCTTAAACCTCAAAAGGTTGTGCTGTAGAAACGGGCGGTCGTAATCGTGGCGATTGCCCGCGACCTTCCAATGCCACCATCGGATCGCACTGCTGGGAAAGTAGCTCGCGACGATGTTGTTCACCCACGAACAAGAAATGTTATTCAAGGAGGGACCGCCATGAAGTCATTGAAGAGGATAGTTGCTCTGTCAGCATTGCTGCTGCTTTTGTTGGCACTAAAGTGGTGGATCGATCGAGGCGTAGGCACGATTGTGCTCAACGCGCTAGTCTTGCCACCACAGAACGCGAGAGCGGTGGCACTTCAGGCGGCGAGTGGATCCCTAGATTCTGTCAAGGAGCCTAATTTTTACGCGTACATAACGCAGGCGGACCTTCAATATGCGATCGATTTAGCGCTGAAGAAGCGCTCAGCGGAGGCGAGCGGAGAGGATCCAGTCACTTTTTCCTCAGCTTCGGTATTACTGCGTCCGGAAGGAGTCGCAATCACCCTACCATTTAGAGCGAATCGGCTACTCAGCGCGGTGCAGTTGGATGGCCAAGCTGAGCTTGAGGTGGCTCCAAGTGCGAACGGCTCAAATATCGACTTGGTTCCAATGACTGCACGAGTTCGCCTGGACAGGCTTCAAATCGGCCCGTGGACGTTCAGTGCTGGAGAGGGAACAACTCTGTTGGCTGCATCCGTATTGAACGGGGTATTGACCTTTGCTGCAAGTCGGGTTGCGAGCCTGTCAGTTCCGCTCACCTTCGGTGGCGGAAAAGCAGTAGACATCGCCACACTCGCTCCGGGCTTCTCAATCTCTGGAGGAAAACAATTGAACATTAGACTTGGTGCAGAGCGCGTCGCAATAGTTCCTAGCGATGGCGGGCTCAACATACTGGGTCGCTTAATATCAATTTCTGAAAGCGAGTTCCAACAGACCGTGACCGCATTGGAGACCCTTAGATCTAATGCGATCAATGCTGGACCGGCTTCTGGAAGTTGCCAGACGTGCGAGATTGCGGCAGTCGGAATTGGCGGGTACTTTGCCTGCGCCCGTGAGCGAGCGGTATGCGAAGCGCGCAGACAACTGCGTACTCCCTCAGATGCTGACATTCGGCTGACCGCGCCACAGGCATTGGTCCTTAGCGAGTTGAAGAACGATCCCACACGTAGAGAACTGTATAAGTTTTTCGAGCCAATGCTTCTGCCATACGGCGTTCTTGACGAGAATCCGCCTGAGGAATTGACGGAAATTAAGTACGCGGCTGGAGTTCGAGCAATCCTGGGCCGAATGCTCACGCGAATCAAGGAGGTCGACAACCCATCCCTGCTCACCACACCCACTGTTTCCCGTGTTGCGATACAGCGAAAGTTCATTGCACAAACGACTACCACAGTGTTGGAACTCTTACGCTCGGAACCATTGAGTGTAACCTTTAATGAGACGAGAGAGGAGAGTCTGGCGCGAGACATCGTGACAGACCCCGCTCCAGATCTGAACTGTGACAAGAATGCTAGGCACTGCGATGGTTTCACGTTTAGGGATGAGCCAAACAGGCCATGCCCAAGCGATAGTTGTGCTACAAACGACCTAAAGTGTGTGTTCGGAATCTGCACAAATGTGCCTGGAGTCAATCTCAACTGCCAGGGGAAAAAGGTCGACTGTGAGCGGCTGAAACTCCAGGAAAAGACTTCGTGGGCGGGGGAGAGGGCTGGAGCGTTGACAGCCTGGAAGGTGAGACATGATGCATGCGAATTGGCAAAAGCAGCGGAATTATCCGGATGCCGGATTAATCAGAAATGGCTTAACTCCTGGAATGGGCAGAAGTTGGGACATCTCGATGGAGTTGCCCGGATCTCTAACTCCAAAGCGGAATTCCGCCTTGACAGCATAAATGTAGCCGACGATCTGTCAACTGCGACAGTTGAAGCCACGATTGCTGGGGGCGCGCATGTGGGCGCTTCTGTAGTCTACAAGCCGTCCGATTCCTTACAGGGACGGCTCGTCTGTCTCGCTAACTGGGGAGGTGACCTTAAGGCCGATGTTAGTTTCAAACCGCAATCGATCCGATTGCGGGCCGCATTGGCACAGACCCCAGAGGGGGGGGTCATTGTGAGATCAGAGCCTGAGACGCTCTTGTTGACCATGACACCGCCTCCTGGACTTGCTCTCCTGCGTGATACACCACAGATGGCGATTGCGTGTCCTGCAGTAGGCGTGCCCTCGCCCAGTCCAGTGGGTCTTGCGACCGTCGTTGTGCTTGCGATAACGGATACGTTTAAGATACCAGTCAAGGGAATGGAGCGAAGATTCGGAGAGTTCGAAGTCGCTGGGAGTGGTCGTAAAGTGAACATTAGCCTCGCGCCCCTTACTGTCATAGCTACTTTTCGGTGATGGGGCGCCCGATCCGGGGTCTTGTCAGTAGCCCGATTCGCTATGGGTGTGCGCCCCGGCCTCCTCTCTCTTACGCCGATTGATCTGTGCCATCAGAAGACATTGACTCCGGCAAAAAGGTCCACCTGTTGTTCCTGATCTGGTCGCAGATATAGTCGCGCTCGCTCGCAGGAAATTCATTCTGGAGAGGTATGAGTACTGTTTCCAACAATCTTCCTTCGATCAACGGATCTAGGGAGTCCAACTCGACACACTCCGGTGTTGCCCTCCGTGCCAACATAGGTGAGACAAACTCGGTTCGACTAATTAAAGAGCAG
>CAYSFR010000062.1:0-36578 GCA_964430625.1 uncultured Solibacteraceae bacterium | reverse complement strand
TTTCACCTTCAAGCTCTCGATCATGCTCGGCACACACGAAAAAAGGGCCAGCCTCGCGGCTGGCCCTTTTTCTTGGTGTGTGTTCGTTACCAGTACAGCTTCAAGCCCACCTGCATCTGGCGCGGCGTGTTGGCCTGTCCGGTGACAATCCCGAAGTTGCCGGCATTCAGATTGGTGCTGCCGGTTCCGAAGATTGTGCGGTTGAAAATGTTGAACCCTTCGCCGCGGAGATCCAGCCGCATCACCTCGCCAATTCGGAAAGTGCGCGCGATACTTACGTTCTCCGACTGGCCCCAGAAGGAGCGAATCTTCGGATTGTGCCGCGTCGCGTTACCGAAATCGGCCGGTTGGGTGCCAAAGAACGACGCGGGCTGCAGGAACCGATCCACGTTCGGATCGAACTTGTCCCCGGCGATCGGCGCACGCCAGCCCTCATAGGTACTGATGGTCGGCCGCGTGATGCCATTGAAAATTGGCAGCGGATTATTCCGCGTCAGTTCCAGCGGCGTTCCGCTGTTGTAGACCTGGATCGCCGCCAAGCGCCAACCGCCCAATACGTGGCTCAATACACCGCTATTTGCCCACTTGGCGCCTTTGCCGAATGGCAGATTGTACAGCGTCGAGAACTTCACGCTGTGCGTCTGGTCAAACTGGCCAATCGACTTTTCCGTCCGCCGGTTGTAGTGATCCTGTGCCGCCGTTTCGCTGTTCGCGAAGTAGCTGTCGGAGTCGGTCAGAATCTTCGAGAAAACATAGCTCCACTGCAATGTCAGGTCTTTGGAGAAACGCCGGTCGAACTTCATCACCATCGCATGGTAGGAAGAGTGTCCGCTCTTGTCTCCATTCTGCGCGCCCGTGGAAATGTTCTGATACTGCGGGAATGGCCGCAACGCCTGATTAGCCGTCCGCTGGGACTGCGTCGCGAAGCTCGGATAGGGTGCGCGTACTCCCGCCGCTACCGCGGCCGGGGCGTTAAAGGCACCGGTCAACATCGCAATCGCCTGCGGCCGTCCCATCTGGGTTACCAGACGATTGAAGAGCGCCGTGTCCAACTGATTCATGCGCAGAATGCCCGACTGCAGGTGCGTCCCGACGTTGGCGTTGTAGCCCAATTCGAGCACCGTATTCGCCGCGATCTGGCGCTGGGTCGTGAACGTCCAGAATAGGGATTCTGGCGCCCGCGTCGCATCCTGCCCGTTCCAGTAGTCCACGTCCTGCCCGTTCTGGAAGCTCGGATCGATCGACGGCGGTAGAACGTAGGCGGGCAACCCGTTGTCGAGCTTGAAGGTCGGTTGCACGCCCTGCGAGGTGTTCTGGAATGCCCACTGGCCGATGAAGCCGGCAAAGTGCCCCGATCCCTGTACAGCGGTGATGCGCGAGAAGGACCGGCCGAACGCCGTCCGTACCGTCGTCTTCGAATCCGGGGAGTACGCCAGCCCGATGCGCGGCCCGATGCCACCATACCAGCCGGGAACCAGCGACCGCGTGTTCTCGCGGCCCGGCCCAAAGCCGGCGAACCACAGCGCGCCCGGGAAGTTGTTCGCTGCCGGATTCGGACGGGTCGGATTGAAGTCCGAGTACTCGTCACGCTTATTAGTCGGCGGCAGGGTGAAGTCGTAGCGAATTCCCAGATTCAACACCAGTTTCCGGGTAATACGCCAGTCGTCCTGCACGTAGAATCCGAAGTAGGGATAATTCTGCGCCACTTCGCGCGGCGTCTCCGTCCGTCCCAGGTGGGCGTCACCCAGCAGGAAGCTCGCAAACGAACTGCCGCTGGTGAACGAGGTCGCGCCGGGAACCGAAGTGCCCAGGAAGTTGAAGTCCGCCCTGCCGGCGATGTCCTGCTGCCCCACGCCATTAGCCGTCTGGTTTTGATGCTGGAACCCGAACTTCCAAGTGTGCGACCCGCGCACGTAGCTCAGGTCGTTCTTGATCCCCCAGCCAGGCTGCAGCGTCCCGTTGTTGGACGGTGAACCCCAGGTGCTGAACTCTGTGAAGTTGATCGTCGGGAAGTTGTTGTTGCAGTCAATCACGTTCTTAATGCAAACCTTGTCTTTCCAGTTCCCGCCGACGTTGGACGAAAAGCTGTCTTTGATAAAGCGATTGAACGCGAACGAAAAATGGTTGACCATCGACGGTGAGATCGTCCAGTCATGGCTCCAGCGGAATGCTTCCGTATCCCAGGCTTGAATGGCGCCGTTCCACAACGGTTCGGGGAGTCCGGGCGGCCCAGCCGGGCCCGGCTTGTTCCGGTAGGTGGTCAGGTTCCACAAAAACCCGACCCGGTGGTTAGCGCCGAAGTTCTGGTCCGCTTTCACGCTCCACTTGTCCGTCGGTGTCACCAGCGTTCCGCCATTCACAATGTAGTTCTGCCGCACGTAGCCGCTGGTGCCCGGCGCAAAACCCCGGTTCGGTGCCACGTTCTTTCCGTAGGCGGCAATCTTGGCCGCCGTCGCGGAGAACATGCTCGCCGGAATTTGATTATTCGGGAATGGATCGCGAATCGATCCGACGCCATTCGGATTGGCGCGCGTGGTGGCCGGGTTGTAGATCGGCAACAACTGGTTGTTCTGGTTCACCCACTTGCTGAAGTCGCCATTGTACATCTCCGGTGTCGGAACACTCAGAATGGAAGCATTGGCGCCCACACGATTGCGGAACCCTTCGAAGGACATAAAGAAAAAAGTCTTGTTGCGCCCATCGTAGACTTTCGGCACCACCACCGGACCTGCCGCGGTAAACCCAAAGTCGTTTTGCCGGTAAATCGAACGTGTCTGTGCGAAGAAGCCGCGAGCGTCCAATTTGTCGTTGCGCAAGAAGTCGTAGGCGGAACCGTGGAATTCATTAGTTCCCGACTTTGACGCAAACGTCATCACGCCTCCCCCGGCCTGACCGTACTCGGCCTTGAATCCGTTGGTGTCGACCGAAAATTCGGTGAGCGCTTCCACCGAGGGCGTGTTCAGCGCCGCTTCAGCCGTGTCACCGGAGCGATTGGTTCCTACGGAATAGCCGTCCAGCGTCGCATCCCACTGCGCGACTTGTCCGCCGCCTAGGGCTAGTCGCTGTCCATCGCCCTTCGCCTCCGCCGCTACTGCCACCAGGTTGAACGGGCTGCGCATCGAGCCAGCCACAACGAGTGGAAGTTCATCCACCATCTTGTTCTCCACCAGCGTGGAGACTTTGGCGTTCTCCGTCTGAATCGTTGCCGCGGCCGCCGTCACCTCAATCGCTTCGGAAACCTGTCCGATTTGAAGCGACGTGTCAATGCGGAGCGTGTTGCCCGCAGACAACATAATGTTCTGCTGCAGATATCTTTTGAAACCGGTCGCGGACACTTCCAGGCGATAGCCGCCGGGAAGCAGGTTGGGCAGGTTGTACTCGCCGGACGCATTGGCAACCGCTTTGGTGATTGTGTTGGTGTCTCGTTGGGTCAACGTCAGTTGAGCGCCTGCGACTGCCGCTCCGGACTGATCGGTGACGATTCCAGTAATATTTCCGCGTTCACTTTGCGCGAGCAGGGCGCAGGTCCCCACGCACAACAGGGCGATGACTTTCTTGAGTTGAAGCATACCGATAGCGCGCTACGTTATCACATCTTCATGGAGGTACGCTGAGGGAATGGCCGATGTCCAACTGTTGACAATTGCGTTATTCGATGATCTTGCCGGAAAGGCCGCCGCATCCCAGCGCCGGCGCATGAATTTCAACTTCCACTCCGGCCCGGAAGACAATCCCCACCGCTTCCTGAACGCCCTTCTGCGCGGCACCTACGTCCGTCCGCACCGCCACGTAACACCCCCAAAAAGCGAAGCCTTTCTCGCCCTTACCGGGCGCGCGGGTATCGTCTGTTTCGACGACGACGGTGCCGTCACCGGCCGCTATACCCTCGACGCGGCCGGCGAGATCCGCGGCGTCGACCTCGCCCCTGGCGTCTGGCACACTGTCCTCGCCCTCAGCGACGTCTCCATATGTTATGAAGTAAAGCCGGGTCCCTGGGTCCCCGCGTCCGACAAGGACTTCGCCGCCTGGGCGCCGGCCGAAGGCACCCCCGAATCAGCCCAACTCCTCCAAACCTGGGAGGCTCTCTTCTCACTATGAAACCCATCCTCGTTCTCTGCGCCTGCCTGGCCGCCCTTGCCCAGGACGCCCCGCGCCGCGCCAATACCTACCGCACCCCCGCCGCCGCGGCTCCCCGCGAGCGCTTCGTCTCCCCGGAGGTCCATCCGGACCGCCGCGTTACCTTCCGCCTCCGCGCGCCCAAAGCCGCCGAGGTATTCCTCAACCTCGGCGGCGCCAAGCCCCAACCCCTTTCCAAAAACGAGCAGGGCGTCTGGACGCTCACCCTCGGCCCGCTCGCTCCCGACCTCTATACCTACACCTTCACCGTCGACGGCACCCGCCTGCTCGACCATGCCAATGCCACACTCAAAACCGGCATCAACGGCCTCGACGCCAGCCTCCTCGACGTTCCCGGCCCCGCCCCCCGCTTTGACGCCGTGCAGAACGTTCCCCATGGCGCCGTCCACATTCGCACCTACTTCTCCAAAACCCTCAACCGCGACCGCGGCCTCTACGTCGCCGTCCCCCCGCAGTACGACTCCGAACCCCGCCGCCGCTTCCCGGTCCTCTACCTCCGCCATGGCTTCGGCGATACCGAGGCTAACTGGTCCATCGACGGCCGCGCCGGCGTGATTATGGAAAACCTCATCGCCGCGAAGAGAGCCGCCCCCGCCATAATCGTCATGACCTACGGCTACACAGACGGCACCTGGGCCGGCGGCAGCAGCCCGGAAGGTATCGAAGCCCTCGCCCGCGAACTCCTCGACGACGTCATCCCCTTCGTCGAGTCCCACTACCGCGTCGCCCCGGGCCGCGACAACCGCGCCATCGCCGGACTCTCCATGGGCGGCGGCCAGGCCTTCACCATCGGCCTCAAAAATCAGGACCGCTTCGGCATCGTCGGCGAGTTCAGCTCCGGCCTCCTCAGCGGCGCCGATTTCGACATCGAAAAAGTAATCCCCGGCGTCCTGAAGAAGGGCGTCAACCTCCGCCTTCTCTACATCGGCTGTGGCGACGGCGACCCGCGCATCTCCGGCCACCAGGATCTCTCCGCCTTTCTCAACAAAACGGGCGTCCGGCATGTCTACAAATCCACGCCGGGCGCCCATGAGTGGAAGGTGTGGCGGGTCCTGCTGGCGGATTTCCTGCCGCTCGCATTCCCGGCCAAACAATAACTACTTCGCCGGATACCAGGATCGGTCCCACGGGAACGCAAACGTCGGTTTGTTCGCATACCTTGTCATCTGGAACTCCAGTTTCGCCCCAGCCCCCGGTTCCAGCCGCACGGTCAACACCGGTCCCTGGAACGCCGTCTTCTGCCCGGCTATGGTGACCGCTTCAAACCGGTGTTCCCCGTAACCGCCCGCCTGCACCACCACCTCGCGCGGCGCAATCTGGTTCGTATTCACCAGCGTCACCGTCGCCGAATCAGGACCCAGCTTTTCCACCAGCGCTCCCACATCCTCCGGCAATCCGGCCCGCCGCTTCACCGGGTCGAAATACCGGAACCGGCTGTGCAACACCCAGATCCGGCCATTGGAGAAGTACCCGCCCAGCGTCAGGTTCGTCAGCGCATTCGTCGTCGCCGGGTTCAGGTCCAACAGATAATCGGCCAGTCGCGAATCGGCCGTCGTCGCGTCCTCGCGGATCATCTGCACCCGCCGCCGTACCCGCGCCAGGTCGCTCTGCAGCGCCTTCTCCGGGAAGTCCGGAATCTTGCCGTCCAGGAATCCCAGCCACGGCGCCGTCCGGTCCGCTTCGTTATAGCCTCCGCGCCCGGCGCTCACTTCAAACTTGTCGGCAATCGGCACCCGCGCCAGATCCTTCCGGTCCATCGACCAGAAGTAGATCTCCGCCAACCGGTCCTGATACAGCCGCGGCGAGTATTGATACCACTCCGGCTTCCCATCATATTTGTAGCCCCGCGGGTCCCCATACATCTGCGGCAGCAGCGTCCGCCCGTTTTCCACCTTTTTCTGCGCGTACACCAGGTCCATCTGCTTCCGTAGCACGTCCACGTACGACTGGTCGCCGCTCAACAGAAGCGCATTCCCAAACCCCGGCCACGTCCCGTCGGTGAAATAGTTTCTGTGCGCAATCTGCTCCAACTCCCCATCGAAAATCGTGAAGTTCCAGCCGTAGGTCCCCTTCCACCATTGCCCCTTGTGTTCGCCGCCCAGTTTTCCGTCCAGCCCGATTGCCGACGGAATCATCCCGCCTGTCTCCGCCGTCCGCTGCTTCCAGGCGCTCATATAATCCAGCGCCCACTTCCGGTACTTCTCCTCGCCGCTCAGCGCATAGGCGTTCAGCCCCAGAATCGTCGAAGCCAGATTCAGGAAGTTGTCTCCAGTGCTGTCCAGATACTCATCGCAGTGCGCCAGCATCTTCTTGTAATTGGCGTTCAGGTCGAGCATCTTCCCGCGCCCGGCCGGGTTGTGCAGCAGGTGGAAGGTGCCGGGAACCGGATCGCCCACCCAGTCGTAAGTGGTTGCCTTCCGCAGCATCGGCCCTTTGCTTCCCGTCCACATACTGCGCAGAATCTTCTTCTCCTTGTCGTAGTTCGGCGCTTCCGGATCATCCCCGGTGTACATGTCGGCAAACCGTTTCATCCGCTGCCGGTAGAGCTCATTGTTCGGCTCCGACAGCCCTTGCAGCAGAAACGCCCGCATCCCTTCACCCGTGTGGAACCAGTCGGATTGCGTAATAAACTCCTTGGAATAGGCACCGTTCTCGGCCAGTTTCGTCAGCGTGGTCCGCAACTCGTTGTACTGCCGCCAGTGCCCCTCCTGGCCCTTCTTGAACAACTCCAGCACCGTGTCCGAGGCGCCCAGGGCGTGCAGCAGCGTCCAGTTCCAGTAGGTTTCAATGGCGTCGTCAGGGCCGTCGAGCGTCCCCCAGCGCGGCGTGTGCGCCAGGTAGCCGCGTTCGTCGATGTACTTCTTGGCGAACTCCTCCACGGCCAGCGAGTTGTACTTGAGCAACTCCCGCTCCAGCACCGCCCAGGCAGGCGGCGCCATCGGCGTCTTCACGTGGACCGCCGGCTGGGCCAGCGCCACGGCGGCGGACAGGGCAATCAGAATGGTGGGTTTCATGGTGGTTTAGTGGAATAGCAATGGTGCGAACTCGGCCAGATACTGCCGCCAGTAGGTGAACGTATGGTTCCCCGGCGTGGGCCGCCAGGTGTGGGGAATACTCGCCGCGGTCAACTTCTTCGAAAGCTCCTCGCTCCGCCCGAATAGCGAATCGTCCTTCCCGCAGGCGAACCAGACCAGCGGCTTCTTCTCCTTCAGACCCGCCGTGTACTTGTCCAGATCCTGCGGAACCGCCGCCGAAAACGCCCCGATCGCCGAAAACAGATCCGGATGCCGCATCCCGATCGCCAGCGACTGCCCGCCGCCCATCGACAGCCCCGCAATCGCCGTCTTCGCCCGCGAACTCTCAATCCGGTACTTCGCCCGCACGTGCGGCATCACGTCCTGCAGAATGTACTGTTCATAGGTGTCCACGTTCTTCGCCTGCACCTCCCGCGGCGATCCGAACGGCACTGCGTGCCCAAACGGCATCACCACGATCATCGGCTCCGCCTTCTTCTCGGCAATCAGGTTATCGAGCACGAAGTTCGCATGCCCGGCCAGCACCCACCCCCCGGCCGTATCGTTCGAACCGTGGAACAGGTACAGCACCGGGTACTTCTTGTTCGACGCCGCATACCCCGGGGGTGTATAGATCCAGATCCACCGCGTCTCCCCGTTCAACACCTTCGACTTCTGATAGTTGATCTCCACATTCCCGTGCGGCACATCGCGCGGCTGCCATACAGCGTTCCCTGGCCCCGGCACCTCCAGCAGGCTTGCCGACGTCCGCGCCCGCAGCTTGATGCGCGGATTCACCGGATCGGCAATGGTCATGCCGTCCACGACAAAGTGATAGATGTAGACGCTCGGCGGCAACGGCCCGGTGGTGACACTCCAGACGCCGGCGGCGTCCTTGGTCATCGGCAGCGTCTTTCCAGTAGGCATCCAATCCCCGAAGAAGCTGACTTCGGTGGCCTTGGGCGCGGCAACCCGAAACGTCACGCGGTTGTCGGCGGCCACTTCCGGGGACACGACATTCTGCGCTACAAGTCCGGCTGCGGCGAGGAGCAGGAGGGCGATGGGAAACATAGGCTAACCATCGTATGCGATTCTTGGTGCTGTATGAAGTGGTCCATCTGGCTGGCGGCCGCGGCGTTGTGGGGGCAGGCTGCTGCCGAGTTCCCTGGCCGCATCACCGTGCGCGTGTCCGGCCGCGGCCCCGTCTCCATCCCCCTCGACGCGCCCACCGTCCGCGTTCTCCACGGCACCCAAACGATCCCCTCGCAGATCTCCGAAGAGCTCGAAGCCGGCGCCCCGGGTCGCCTCTCCTGGTTCGCCCCCCACGCCGGCACCTACACCGTCGAGTTCGCCCGCCGCCCCCTTCTCCAACTCGACCGCGAACCCATCGGCAACGGCGACAACCTCTTCTACAATCGCCCCGCCGGCTTTGACCCCCTCGGAATCGGCATGAAGAACGACCAGATCCTCCCCATCGATTGGGACGGCGACGGCCGCACCGACCTCCTCCAGCGCAATATCTACTCCACCACCTTCGGCCAGCCCTGGTGGGGCCTCTACTTCTGGCGCAACATCGGCTCCGAAAAGGCCCCGCGCTTTGACCGCTACATCCGCCTCCGCGCCGCCGGCGACTGGATCGCCGATCCCTACGCCTCCTTCCAACTCACCGATTGGGACGGCGACGGCCTTACCGACATCCTCTGCGGCGTCGGGGCAGGGAAGGAGCGCGGCCGCCTGAAGATCTACCGCAATACCGGCCGCCGCGACACCAACCAGCTTCCCGTCCTCGAAGCCGGCCCCACCCTCGCCCGGGAAGGCGGCGCCGACCTCACCTACGGCATGCGCCTGCTCGGCGATTCCCTCTTCACCCTCAAGGTCCACGTCCAATACTTCCCCCGCCAGGAGGTGAACTTCGCCCTCTTTCGCCACGCCCGCATCCCCGCCGGCTTCGGCCCCGGCCTTCCCGTCACCCTTGGAGGCGCCACCGAATTCGACGCTTGGCCCTCGGACCGCGCCGATATCGATGGCGACGGCCGTGAAGAGTGGATCGGCTCCACGCGCGGCCCCGGCCACGGACCGCTCAAAACCTGCATCGTCGCCTGGAAAGACGAACGCCCCGCCGAATGCGTCATCGACACCACGCCCGAAGGCTTCGCCATCCCCCTTTCCGCACGCCCCTGGCCCGGCCTCTTCGTCAGCCATCAGGGCAGTTGGCTCCGCTGGTTCCTCGGCGGTAAGGACCAGGGAATGCTGCAGGCCCGCGGCATGCCCGTCTCCTCGGGCGGCTACAACAGCCTCGACGTCATCGATTGGGATAAGGACGGCGACCTCGATCTCATCGCCGGCAACGAAACCGGCTTCATCCACTGGATTGAGAACATCTCCACCACCGCCCGCACCCAGTTCCGCACCGCCCGCCAGATCCTCTACACCGCCCGCTGGCACTTCATCCAGGACCAGGACCCGGAGCGCCCCTTCGGCCAGGCCAAACCCGCCGTCGTCGATTGGGACGGCGATGGCGATCTCGACGTTCTCGCCGGCAACAACAGCAACCGCATCGCCTATTTCGAACGCGCTGGGACCGCCTTCCGCCCCATGCTCCCGCTCCGCCACGACGCCGGCGAACGATTCAGCTTCCGCGCCCGCCCCGCCCCGGTCGATTGGAATCGCGACGGCCTCATCGACCTCATCGCCGGCACCTCCGCCGGCCTCGACCGCAACGATGGCCCCGACATCACCGTCTCCCTCTATCTCCGCTACCGCGACGCCGCCGGACAACTCCGCCTTCGCGCCCCCACCCCTCTCCTGCTCACCGATGGCTCCCCCATCCGCACTCCCATTCCCTATCACCACGGCTTTTCCACCGCCGATTGGGACGGCGACGGCGACACCGATCTCTTCGCCTGTGAAAAGTCGGTGGTGGTGCTCTACCGCAACTTCGATGGCCGCTTCCGCCGGGAGGTGATGATGTTCGAACAGAAACCGCTCACCGTCAGCCACCACGAAACCAGCATCAGCGCCGTCGATTGGGACCGCGACGGCCGTCTGGACCTCCTCCTCGGCGGCGAAAGCGGCCGTGTCTACTACTTCCACCGCGCCGCCCTCGACGACGCTATTGAGGTGAAATTCTAATGTCTCGCACCGGCCTCATCGCCGCCGCCCTCTATCTCGCCACCGCCATCGGCATCCTGGTTAACGAGGCGCGCAATCCACCCTCCGGCAGCTGGATCTCCCTGAAAACCATGGTCCCCTTCCTGGTCACTTTCCCCGTCTCGGCGCCGCTCGCCATGCTGGGAATGGAGCCGGACTTGAACAGCCGCGCCACCGTCGCGCTGCTCATCACGCTCTGCGCGGTGCTTATCTACTACCTCGCCGCCCTCATCGGCCGCTGGCTAGGTTGGCGCTGAAACGCCCCTATTTCCCCGCCTGCTTCCGCTTCTCGTTGTCGAGCGCCGTCAGCTTCCGCAGCAGTTCAATCGTCGGCTTCGGCGCCTCGAACTCGGCCTCTTCCAACGGGGTGCGCCCGAACCGGTCTTTAACTGTCAAGTCCGCGCCCTGGTCCACCAGGTATTGAATGATGTCCAGCGCGCCGAACCGCGTCGCCGTGTGAATCGGGTTGATGCCGAATCCGGCTGTCCGCTTCTCATTCACGTCGGACCCCAACTCCACCATGAACTTCACCGCCTCCAGCCTCCGGCTTCCCGTGGCCAGCAACAGTCCGCCCGCCCCGTCCGGCGTCTTCGCCTTCGGGTCCGCCCCCAGCTTGATCAACTCTTTCATCATCGGAAGGTTGCCGCTTTCGGCCGCGGTCAGAAACGGCGTCATCCCCGCCGTGGACCGGAACGGACTCGCCGGCGCCCCCGGAGGCTGCACGGTCCGTGCATGAATGTCGGCGCCCTTGCTCACCAGGTCGCGCACCAGTTCGATCTTGCCCTGCCGCACCGCCTCATGCAGCGGCGTTCCGCCGTTGCGGTCCCGGCCATTCACGTCGGCGCCGTTGGCCAGCAACAGTCGCGCCACCGGTTCATAGCTCCGGCTCAGGGCAATCTGGAACGCCGTCGTACCGTCGGGCGCCTTATACTGCGGATTCGCCTTGGCCGCAATCAATGCCTGCATCAGCGCCAGATCCCCGCGTTGTGCCGCAAACAGCACCGCCGTGAAACCGTTCTGCGACACGGCGTTCACATCCGCCCCCGCCTCAATCAGCGCCTTTGCAATGTTGCGCCGCCCTTCGGACACCGCCCACATCAGCGGCGTCTGCTTCATCCGGTTTTCGCTCACCGTCGCCTTGGCCCCGGCGCCCAACAGCAGCCGCACGCTCTCTTCATTTCCCGCCTCCACGGCCGCCATCAGCGGCGTCTCCCCGTTCCACTTCGTCGCGTTCGGATTCGCCTTCGCCTCCAGCAGCATCTTCACCGTCACCGGGTTGCCCGTCGTCGCCGCCAGCGATAGCGGCGTCTCCCCGTTCTCATCGGCGGCGTTTACGTTGGCCCCGGCGCGCAGCAGCGCCGCCAGAATCTCGGCATCGTCCCGCCCCGCCGCCCAATGCAGCGGCGTGGTGCCGTCAGCCCGCGCCTTGTTCACGTCCGCACCGGCCTTCAACATCGCCAGCACAGCCTTCTGATCGCGTTTCTGCACCGCGTCCAGCAGTCGAACTTCGGCGCCGGAAAGGCTTACGGCAAAAAGCAAAGACAAGGCCAATCGCATACACCTAGAATGATATAGTGTCCAGAAGCAACGGGGAATCATCGTTTCTAACAATGGTTCAAAAATATCTTTGGCTCCTTGTGGCAGCCGCCGGTCTTTATGGACAAGCGGCGCCGGTCCCCGCCGCGGCGTCTTCGCTGCTCAATACCTATTGCATCGGCTGCCATAGTGAAACCAACCGCTCCGGCGGCGTCTCCGTCGCCGGCCTGAACTCCATCGCCGATTCCGGTATGACCTGGGAAAAAGTCCTCCGCAAAGTGCGCACCGGAGAAATGCCCCCCATTGGCCTGCCGCGCCCCAAACCGGAAGTGGCCCAGCAGTTCACCTCCTGGCTGGAAAAGGAACTCGACGCTCACGCCATCGCCAGGCGCAACCCCGGTTCCCCGCACGTTCACCGCCTGAACCGCGCCGAGTACTCTAACGCCATCCGGGACCTCCTCGGCCTGAAAATGGACCACGCCGCCACCCTCCCCGCCGACGACTCCGGCTACGGCTTCGACAACATCGGCAGCGTCCTCACCACCTCCCCGCTGCTCCTGGAAAAGTACATGTCCACGGCGCGCCGCGTCACCCGACTCGCCCTCGGCACCATTAAGGCCAGTGCCGCCATCGAACGCTTCAACCCCGGCAAAGGCGCCGCCCTCGACGCTAGCGACGAACTGCCCCTCAACGTCCGCTCCCCGCTCTTCCTCAACTATCACTTCCCGCTCGATGCCGAGTACTCCCTCCTCGTCCGCGTCCGCGGTAACCCGCCCGCCAACACCCCCGCCCCCAAACTCGACATCCGTATCGACGGCGTCCGCGTGAAACTCCACGACGTCGCCATTGACCCGAATGAAGAAGCGCAGGGCACCCGCAACTACGAGATCCGCATCCCCGTCACCGCCGGCCTCCATGCCATCGGCGCCTCGTTCCTCACCGAAAGCTGGAAAGGGGAAATTGGTGTCGTCAGCCGGTCCCGTTTCGGCGCCCCGCCCCCGCCCAATCCCCCCTCGGTGGAATATCTCCAGATCGGCGGCCCCTTCAGCCCCACCGGTCCCGGTAATACCGAAAGCCGCAAGATCATCTTCAGTTGCCGCCCCGGCCCGGCCCTCTCCGAATCCGCCTGCGCCAGCCAAATCCTCACCCGCCTCGCCCGCCGCGCCTATCGCCGGCCCGTCACCCCGGCCGACATCACGCCGCTCATGAACCTCTTCGCCGTCGGCCGCCGCGACGGCGGCACCTTCGAAAGCGGGATCGAAACCTCCATCCGCGCCATGCTCGTCTCGCCCAGTTTCCTCTTCCGCGTGGAGCGGGATCCGGTGGCCGGCGCCCATCGCGTCAACGAACTCGAACTGGCCTCCCGCCTCTCCTTCTTTCTCTGGAGCAGCATCCCCGATGAGGAACTCCTCGCCGCCGCCGAAAAGGGCCGCCTCCGCGCCAACCTGCCCGCCCAGGTCCGCCGCATGCTCACCGACCCCAAGGCCCGCTCCCTCGTCGATAACTTCGCCGGCCAGTGGCTCCAACTGCGCAACGTCGCCAGTTGGCGCCCCGACCCCGACAAGTTTAAGGACTTCGACGACAGCCTCCGCACCGCCATGCAGCGCGAAACAGAACTGTTCTTTGAACACATCGTTCGCGAAGACCGCAGCATCCTCGACTTCCTCGGCGCCGATTACACCTTCCTCAATGAGCGCCTCGCCCGCCACTACGGCGTCAAAGGCGTAAAAGGCACCTACTTCCGCAAAGTGCCGCTTGCCGGCGTCGAACGCGGCGGCGTATTGACCCACGCCAGCGTCCTCACCGTCAGTTCCTACCCCACCCGCACCTCGCCCGTGTTGCGCGGCAAGTGGATCCTGGAAAACATCCTCGCCACCCCGCCGCCGCCCCCGCCGCCCAACGTTCCCGACCTGGAAGCAAAAGCCGCCAACTCCGCCAAGGACCTCCGCGCCGCCCTGGAAAAACACCGCGCCAATGGCGCCTGCGCCGCCTGCCACGCCCGCCTCGATCCGCTCGGCTTCTCCCTCGAAAACTTCGACGCCATCGGCAAGTTCCGCGCCGAAGAAGACGGCGCCAAAGTCGATGCCACCGGATCCCTCCCCGGCGGCATCCAATTTATTGGCGCCCCCGGCCTGCAAAAGGTGCTGCTCGAACGCAAAGATTATTTCGTCGAGTGCATCTCGGAAAAGATGTTGACCTACGCTCTGGGCCGCGGCCTCGAGCATTTTGACCTGCCCGTCGTCCGCCAGATCCGCCGCGATGCCGCGTCCAAGGACCACCGGTTCTCCGAACTGGTGTTGGCAATCGTCAATAGCGTACCATTCCAGATGAGGAGAACCCCCGAGCGATGATCATCACCAGGAAAGCCCTGTCCCGTCGGACTCTGCTGCGCGGCTTCGGCACCGCCCTCGCGCTGCCCCTGCTCGATTCCATGTCGCCCGCGCTGGCCGCGCCCAATCGGTCCGGTGCCAAACCTGCCGTGCGCATGGCCTTCCTCTATGTGCCCAACGGCATCATCATGAAGGATTGGACCCCGGCCACCGAAGGTCCCGGCTACGCCCTCACCAAAACCCTCGAACCCCTTGCCGCCTACCGCGACAAGATGCTCGTCCTCTCCGGCCTCGATCAATACAATGGCCAATCGCTAGGCGATGGCGCCGGCGATCACGCCCGCGCCGGCGCCAGTTGGCTCACCGGCGTTCACCCCAAGAAGACCCTCGGCGCCGACATCCACGCCGGCGTCTCCGCCGATCAGGTGGCCGCAAAGGAGATCGGTAAAGCCACCACGCTCCCCTCCCTCGAACTCGGCCTCGAAGATAACCGCATGGTCGGCGGCTGCGATTCCGGCTACAGCTGCGCCTACAGCAACACCGTCTCCTGGGCCTCGCCCACCACCCCCCTCCCCCCGGAAATCAACCCCCGCTCCGTGTTTGAACGTCTCTTCGGCGACGGCGAAACCACTGACCCGGCCGCCCGCGCCGCCCTCGCCCGCCAGGACCGCAGTATCCTCGACTTCGTGCGTGCCGATGCCGCCCGCCTCGGTACCGGCCTCGGCGCCGGCGACAAACGCAAACTGAGCGAATACCTCGATGCCGTCCGCGAAATCGAAGTCCGCATCCAGAAGATCGAAAAACAGGATCCCAACGCCGCCGCGCTCCCCTCCATGGATCGCCCCGGCGGCATCCCGCCCACCTTTGAAGAGCACATCAACTTGATGTTCGACCTGATGACCATCGCCTTCCAGGCCGACCTCACCCGCGTCATCACCCTCATGATCGGCCGCGAAGGCGGCAACCGCACCTACCGCAACATCGGCGTCCCCGATGCCCACCACGGCCTCTCTCACCACTTCAACGACAACGCCAAAATCGCCCGTCTGCAGAAAATCGATCAGCACCACGTCACCCAACTCGCCTCCTTCCTCGGCAAACTCCAGGCCACCAAGGACGGCGACGGCACCCTGCTCGATCACTCCATGATCATGTACGGCAGCAGCTTGAGCGATGGCAACAAGCACGAACACCTCGACCTGCCTGCCATCCTCGCTGGCGGCGGCGCCGGTCGCATCCACGGCGGTCGCCACATCAAGTACAAGAAGGGGACGCCCATGACCAACCTCTTCCTCTCCATGCTGGACGCAGCCGGCGTGCAGCCGGAAAAGATCGGCGATAGCACCGGCAAGATTGAACACCTGAGCGGACTCTAATGCGATTCTTACCGTTCCTGCTGGCGGGCCTGGCCTGCTTCGCACAGTCGCGCGAACAGCGCGTGGCCAAGGCGGCCGATGCCCTTGCCGGCCGTGTGGTCGACCTCCGGCGGGATTTCCACATGAACCCGGAGCTCTCCAATCGGGAGGTGCGCACCGCCCGCGTCATCGCTGAACGCCTGCGCGCCATTGGCCTGGATGAAGTCAAAACCGGTGTCGGCAAGAACGGTGTCGTCGGCCTCCTCAAGGGGGGCAAACCCGGCCCCGTCGTCGCCTGGCGCGCCGATATGGACGCCCTCCCCGTTTTCAGCACCATCAACAAACCCTTTAAGTCGAAAAACGGCGGCGTCCACCACGCCTGCGGCCACGATGCCCATATGGCCATCGGCCTTGCCACCGCCGAACTCCTCGCCGGCATGCGGGATCAAATCCCCGGCACCATCAAGTTCATCTTCCAGCCCGCCGAAGAAGGCGCCCCCAAGGGCGAAGAAGGCGGCGCGCCCCTCATGATCAAGGAAGGCGTTCTCGAAAACCCGCGCCCCGCCGCCATCTTCGGCCTTCACGTCTGGAGCCTCATCCCCGCCGGTAAGGTCGGCTACTCCTCCGGCCCCGCCATGGCCTCGGCGGACTCCTTTGGCATCACCATTCGCGGCAAACAGGTCCATGCCTCCACGCCGCACCTGGGCATCGACGCCATCTCCGTCGCCGCCCAGTGTGTCACCGCCCTCCAGACCATCCGCAGCCGCCGCATCGATCCCGGCGAAAGCATGGTGCTCAGCATCGGTTCCATCCACGGCGGCAACCGCAGCAACATCATCACCGGCGAAGTGAAGATGGAAGGCACCATCCGTACCTTTAGCGAAGCGACCCGCGAAAGCGTCCGCTCCATGATGCGCAAGACCCTCACCGGCTGCACCACCGCCGGCGACGCTTCATTCGAACTGGAGTTCGACGGTGCCTCCTACCCGGTCACCGTGAACCACCCCGGCCTCACCGCCGAAAGCCTTCCGCAGATGCGCCGCGTCCTCGGCGACGCCAACATCGTCGAGCAGAAACCCATCACCGGCGCCGAAGACTTCTCCTACTTCCAAAAGGAGATCCCCGGCTTCTTCTGGTTCCTCGGCGTCCGCAATGAAGCGGCCGGCATCGCCGCCGCCCACCACACCCCGGACTTCGACCTCGACGAAGCCGCTCTCGTCCCCGGCGTTAAATTGGCCGCCAACCAACTCCTCGATTGGCTGGAACGCCATCCGCGCTAAGCCAGCCGCTTGGCTCGCTTCACCGCTTCCCGCACGTAATTGATCACCCACGGCCGCTCCAGATCGCCCATCGACGACAGCGGCAGGTACCTCGCCGCCTTGCCCTCGCCGCGCAGGACCTTCGGCGGATCCGGCAGTTCCGCGCCGTGGTCAAAGCCCAGGCTCACCAGCTTCGCATTTGTCGAAATGTGGGCAAAGGCATCCGTGGCCTGACCGGTGAAGGTGAAGGACACCGTCACCGTCTTGCCCGCGGTGGTCAGCAGTTCATAGCTGAACGGCGCCGCTTCCACCACCACACGGCGCACCGCCACCGTCAATGCACCGATCTCCGGCGGATAGTCCTCCAACAACCGCAAATGTTCCTTGCTCGGGGGCGTGATCACTTGGATACCTCCACGGCGAATACATAGGTGGGGCCGAATAGGTTCGAACGGAATACCACCCACTTCTGGTCCGGCGTAAAGCTCACGTTCGGCTCCAGCCGGTATTGATGCTTGGCCATGTTCACCAGCTTTTCGGCCCGCAGCACCCCGGTCTGCACAAAACGCGGATCCTGCAACCCTTCATCCTTCCGGTTCTCCGGCCGGAACAGATAGATCCATTGCCCGTTCTTCGCCCGCGCCACCTGCCCCGGATCCCCGCCGTCCCCGGCGAACAGCGTGCCGTCCCGGGACACGTTGAAGTGGATCGACCACTCGTCCCGCTGCAGGTGATACCACCTCCGTGCGCCCGTCGCGAGTTCGTACCGCGCCAGCCAGAAATCCTCGCCCCGTGGCGTCTGCAGGTCATACCAGATGCTCTTGCCGTCTGCGCTCCAGAACTCGTGGCCCCATATCTCCATCGCCATCGTCCGTGAATGAATCTTCGTCAGCTTCGTCCCGTCGGCGCGAATCGTCCACAGCCGGTCCACTTTGTGCCACGGCCCTTCATGGCAGAACATAATCTGCTGCGGGTCGGTGGGCGAAAACAGCAGATGGTTCAGCCAGTCGTTGGCGCGGTGGATTACCTTCACCTCTCCCGTGTCGATGCGCATCGTGAACATCGCCATCGGCAGCCGCGATGCCCAGCGCTCCTCCATCATCTGTCCCTTGTTGCGCGGCTGATCGAGCGGATGGCCCTGCGACGCCGTCGCGCTGTTCGTATACGGCCGGTTGCCCGGATCGGCCTCGATATAAGTGCCGGCCAGCAGCGTCTCGTCGGCATTCACCGTCGCCACCGATCCGCGTTCGGGCAGCGCGCCGATCTTCCGCGTCTCCCCCGTCGCCGTGTCGGTCCAATACAGCGCCCCGTCCCGCGAATAGTAGACCCGCGGCGTCTTCCGCCCCGCGTCGATCAGCCGGACCCGCCCCTCCACCACCTGCCGCGCCGCCCGCGTCTCTAGATTCAGGATATGGATCCCCCCCGGTGTCGTATACACCAGGTTCTTGCCGTCCGCCGTATAGCCGTTCTGGTTGAAGTAAAGGCTCGCCGATCCCGGCTCGTCCGTAAGCCGCACCACCCGGTGCCCCGTCTCCGGATCCACCCACTCCTTCGGAGGAGGCGTCTGCGCGGCAAGTGCCGCGACGGCCATCGGGATCAGCAAGGCGCGCATAGCGGTGAGCTACTCCAATGTTACGGCTTCGTACTGCCCCAGTACAGGCAGGATAAACCGGGTGTAGTCGTCGGCCGGACGCGCGCCTAACTGCGTTCCGTCGCCCGTGCGAATACTCGTGAACTTGCCCAGAATGTCCACACGGATCTCCCGCATCTCTACCGGCGCATGGTACGCCGTGCTCGAGTGCCCGGAGAGATTCACAAAGTGGATCACCGTCCGCTTCAGTGCCGGCTGCTCCATCACACTGATCTCTACCAGCGGGTGCGCGTTGGTCAGCAACTGCCGCTTCGGCTGCAGCTTTCGCAGCAGATCGTCCACCAGCTTCGCGTGCGGCGGCGAACTGTGCCGGTGATAAAGCGCTCCCAGGTCCCACGGCAGGAACGCCAGATTTCCCGTCAGCAGCAGCCCCGGAACTTGCGTGTCCATCATGTCCATCGCCACCTTCTCCGGCGGCCCGTACATCGACGGGGGAATCAGCGTCAGCGGCGCCGTCTCCTGGGGCGCATACTGCAAAAACGGCCCATCCAGAAACACCAGATCGGTGTCCTTTAACGACGGCAACAAAGTCCGGTCATGAATGCGGAAATAGGCCGAGCGGTTCTCCATCCGCTTCCGGATCAGCTTGGTCGGCAACGGAATCGACGGCTCCACGCTGCCAATCGCCAGCACCCGCTGCGACGCCAGTTCCTTGGGGACCCCGCCCGGCGTCACCACGACGTCGAACTCCCGCTTCCCGATCCAGTCCAGGTTATCGGCCACCGCAAACGGGATGTGTAGTTCGCTGAGCAGCCGGAACAGCCCCATGTAGTTCGGTCCCCGCCCGCCCAGCAGCAGCACCCGCGCCGCACTCTGCTGTCCCACATACAGCGCCGAGTGCCGCCGGTGATACTGAAACACCTGCTTGGCCGCGTTCAGCCCCGCCCGGTCCTGTTGGTCCAGTGTCCCGATCGCCACAAAAGCCGGTCCCGCTCCGTGCGCCATGTTCTGGTACAACCGCGTCTGTACTTCATACGGAGACACCGTCGCCAGCCGGTACGGGATATCAACAAACCCGATACAGAGGTTGAACGCCATCTTGTTCGGCTGCGAGTTCCGCGCCCGGTTCACGTTGTCGCTCGCCGAATACGGCCACAACGGCAGCGGCCGGTCGACCGCCGTGTTGGACTCCGACATAATGCCATCCACATGGTCCTGCAGATAGGTCCAGAAAGCCGCATGGGGCCGCTTCTTGTGGATCAACTCCCCGATCGTCTGCGCCACCTCGGTCTTCGCCCGCGCAACCTGCGCTGCGTGGCTTGTGCCGTCGGCCTCCCGCTTCTTGCACGCCTCGCAGTGGCAGTTGCCCGTAGGCTTGCCCGAATAGTCGGTCGCCGGGTTGCCGAACATATTGAAGAACAGCCCGTCGACCTCGTAAAGCTCCAGCGCCTCTTCCAGAATCTTCAGCGCGTGCTCCCGATAATAGCCGCCGTTGATGCAGGTCGAGTACAGCTCGTTGTAGACTACCGGATCGCCGTTCTCCCGCTTGAAGAACCACTCCGGATGCGCGTCGTAAACTTCCTTCCGCGTCTTGCTCAGGTCAAAGCGGCCAACCACGCGGATCCGCCGCGCCTTGGCCAGCCGCAAAACCTCGGCAAACATCCCCGGCCCCGGCTTCAGGTTCGCGCTCGGGTAGTGGAACGGAACCTTGGTCGGATAGTGCGCCACAATCCCGCCCAGCCCGATGAGCAGTGCGTTCGCGTTCAGCTCTTCCAATTGCCCGATCAGCCGTTCCGCATCGAGACCCGTGTCTTTCTCGTTCAGGTTGGTTTGGATCAGCCGGACCGGCTCCTCCATCCACCAGCGGTTGGGAGCCGGGCCGTTCTGCGCCAGGGCGCTGAAGGAAACAAGTGTGAAATTGCGGCGGGAGAGTTTCACTCCGAATAGTTTACGCCTCTAAAGCCTCTAAGAAAGCACCGGTATTGATGATATTCACGTAACGGGTGATCAACCCGTCCCGAAACGTGAACAGATGGCCCACGGGCGTCGAAACGCGCCGGCCCGTCGCCTTCACGGTCACCGTATAGCGCCCGAACGCCGCCACCGCATCGGGCTTCTCGAAGAACTCGGTCATCTGGAAGTCAATGTCGGTGTGCTCGGCCGCCAGGCCGGCAAAGAAGCCCGCGGCCTCTTCCGGCCCGCGGCGAACGCCGGAAAACGAAAGCCGCGCCGGCGCCTCCGTCTCCCAGCTTACGTCCGGCGCCATCCGGCTCAGAATGGCGGCAATGTCTCCGCGCCCGAAGGCGGCGTAGATCTCATGTATCGTCTCAAGGTTGGTTGCCATGTTGGGGTCTCCGCTCGGAAAGTACGGAGCCCCCCAGGCCGTTGGATCTCTCAGCGCCAGAATTCGTCGAACAATTTGGCAAACGCCGGCGCCGGCGTCTCTGCCCCGGCTTCCACCTTCAGAATCGCCACATCTCCCAGCGTCGGCATCGAGTAGTCGGAGTGGTACTCCCGCTCGGCAATCGTCAGCCCGGAGTTGATCACCACGTACCGCGCCGCGTTCATCGGGTTCGGGTAAACCAGCGCCGGCAGGTGCCCGCCCGCGGGGAAACTCTTCCCGTCGATCGCCACCGCCTCCCGCGTCCACTTCACCGGCAGTTTGCCATGCAACCGGGCGATCAACCGGTTGCTGCCCGGGTCGCCGAAGAGCGCCACGTTGTACTTCGCCAGATCCTCCGGCGTCACGTCCTTGTCGTCCTTGATCCGCGGATGGGCCCGGTAGTAACGGGCATAGACGCGGTCAAACCGGGCCAGGATCCGCAGCGCCTGCTCGTGCGCCTCCCGGTTCCAGGGCGTACCCGTAGGCCGTACCAGCAGGAACGGCTCCAGAAATGCGTCATCAATCGGCCCCTGCAGCCCGTGCGTCTTCCGTAACCCCGCCGGCTTGGCCGGTGCCGTGCGCCAGGCGCCGCCCACCCGGGCGAAATGCGCTTCCGCCGCCGCCTTTACCTTCACCGCCTGCCCGTCAATCGTCAACTCCCGCGCCGACTGCATCTCCCGCAACGTCAGGTGGGCAACGTTCTTCGTGGTCACCGTGATCCGCTTCCTCTCTGCATCCCGTTTGGCGAAAATTTCCGAACGGACATAATGCTGATCGAGGGCGTTGGCCGATACCCAGTGCGCCCGGTTGTAGCGGGTCGTAAACGTGACAAAGCGCACCTCGTCGGGCGACACGCGCCCGCGGTCCCCGTGCTGCTTCAGGAACTCGTCCACCTGCCCGCGCACCAGCGGGCTGATCGAGTGGCCCGTCTTCTGCGAGATCAGAAAGATGGAGGGCGTCCCCTTCACACGCAGGAAATGCGGGTCCCCCTCCGCCGGAAAACCCTCCTTGGCCAGTTGCGCTCGCACCCGGAGCGACGACTCCAGTTGCCCCCGGTTCGGCACCCCCGGCTCCGGCGGCAAGCCGCTCGCTCCGGAATCGCTGTCGCCATCGTGGGCGGCAATGGGAATGTTGAAGGCGTTCAGCGACCAGTCCAGAATGTTCTCCCAGATGTGCAGCGGCCCCTTCTGGTACGGCGGAAAGCCGTCCATATAAGCGCGCCGCGGATAGGTCCCGGCGCCGATTTCGGCCGCCGCGAACCGGTCCGGATACTGCAGCGCGATGTGCCAGGCGCCCGCGCCGCCCAGCGAAAAGCCGCGCAGGATGATCCGGTTGTCGTCGATCTTGAAACGGCGCTTCACCTCGGCGATAGCCTCAAAAACGTCCACCTCTCCGGCCCAGTGGTTGGCGTTATTCCATCGCCCGTAGCAGTCCAGGGTGATCTGCCCTTGATCGGCGGTGGCGTAGGTAAGGCCTTTGTTCGGTTTGGGGAACTTGGTGAGGAAACTGGCCTCGGTCAGCGTCTGATCCCGGCCGTGCAGCCAGACGTAGAGGCGGGCCGGTTTGGCCGGGTCGTAACCCTCCGGGAAGGTAATTCCATACGGCTGCACACTGCCATCGAGCGCCGACCGGTAGGCGAGAATCTTCCGTCCCCGCGGCGCCGCCCACTCGGCCTTTCCCGCCTCCAACTGCCGCGCCCGCGCCAGCCCTTCCTCAACCACCGCATAGGATTGCGTGATGCCGTCCTGCGTAAAGAAAGTCTGCGGAAACTCCAGCAGGAAGTGGCCCGCCTTGGCGTAGACTTCCACGTCGGTCAGGTGGTCGGCGTTGGGCTTCTTCGCCGCCAGCGCGCGCAACGCCGCGTCCAGCGAATCCACCTTGGCGCGCAGCTGCGCCAGCTCCTCGGCCTTCGGAACAATCGGGGGCGGCGGCGCCGCTTTCTTCTGTGCCGGCGGCTGCGCCGATAGGGTGATCAGGAGCCCGAAAATAAGGGAAATTGGACGCATCGATCTCCAGTTTATTCCACCTTGACAGGGCCAAAAAACAGGCGCACACTACGGGCAGAAGTAGAGGAAATCCGAAAGAGGGCTCCCAAGGTGAGGGAGCTAGAGACTACGGATCCTGGAGGTGCCTATCGCATCGTTAGAAACTAGTGAGCCTTGGAAACACGGGGCGGCATTGCGTCCGTTCCACTAGTACCTCCGTGCACGGTCAGATTGCGCATAACAAAGCGCATGCCACCTGTTGGCAAAACGACGACGTCTACTCGGAAGGAACCTGGAACACTCGACGAGGTGGCCGCCCCGCTGTTATTTTGTCTCCGGCGGGAGTAAGATGCTGGGATGATGAAGCGGCGATGGTTCTTTCCAGCAATGTCGGCGATGGGGTTGGCGGCACCTAAGCCGCGCAACGTCTACGGAGACTTGGGCCTTCGCCCGGTCCTGAACTTCCAGGGGCCCGTCACCACGGTGGGGGCGTCCAAGATGTGGCCGGAGATCCAGGGGATCATGGCCGATGCCGCCAAGGAGTTCGCCGTTCTGGAGGAAGTGAAGGACGCCGTCGGGGTGCGCCTGGCGAAGCTTTGCGGAACCGAGGCGGCACTGGTGACTTCGGGTACCGCCGGCGCCATCGCCCTAGGCACCTATGCCTGCCTCACCGGCATGGACACCGCCAAGGTCCGCCGCCTGCCGGACCTGACCGGCATGAAAACCGAGGTCATCATCCAGAAGCCCCACCGCAATGGCTACGACCATGCCGTCCGCAGCGCCGGGGTGAAGATCGTCGAGGTGGACTCGCGGGACTCCTTCGTCAATGCCCTCGGCCCGCAAACGGCCATGATCTACTACCTCGGCGGCACGCGCGGCGACTGGGCCTGGGAGACGCCCGTCGGCCTGGAAGATACCGTGGCCCTGGGGAAGAAAGCGGGCGTGCCGGTTCTGATCGACGCGGCCAACCTGATGCCCAGCTGGGACAACATCCCGCGCGTGGCGGCCACAGGCGTCGACATGGTGGCCTTCAGCGGCGGCAAACACGTCCGTGGGCCGCAAAGCACCGGCGTGCTCGCCGGCCGCAAGGACCTCCTGGCGGCGGCCTGGCTCAACTCCAGCCCCCACTCGGACTCCCAGGGCCGCGGCATGAAGGTGAATAAGGAGGAGATGATCGGGCTGCTGGCAGCCCTCGAACGTTACTCCAAGATCGATTTTGTCGCCCTCGACCGGGAGTACGAACGGCAGTGCGCCTATGTGATGGCGGAGATGAAGAAGGCCGGCCTCGGCGTGGAAAAGATGCGGTTTGAGCGCGGCCGGAAGGTCCACCGGGCCATTATTACCTGGGACGAGTCCAAGCGCGGGATGACCTCCAAGGAGGTCCTGAAACGGCTGCTGGACGGGGAACCGCGCATCGCCGCGCTGCCCGGCCCGGAAGGCAAGGGCCTGGAGTTCACCTTCCTCATGAATGACCCCGGCGAAGAGAAGATGGTGGTGGCCCGGATGCGGGAGATCTTCGGTTGAGCCGGGCGGTACGGCGGCGCGAGTTCCTCTTCGCCGCTCTCGCCGGCGCGGCCGCCTGTACCCGGCCCGCACGGCGGCCCAATATCCTCTTCGTGATGACCGACGACCACGCCTCCGGCCACGTCGGCTGCTACGGCAACAAACTGGTGAAGACGCCCAACATCGACCGCCTGGCGCGCGAAGGCACCCGCTTTGAGAACGCCTTCGTCACCAACTCGCTGTGCGCCCCGTCCCGCGCCACGGTCCTCACCGGATGTTACTCCCACTTACACGGGATCCGCGGAAACTCGGAGATGAAGGGGCAGATCGAGAATATAGACAAGTCCCTGGTCACCTATCCGCAGGCGCTCCAGGCGGCCGGCTACCGGACCGGGATCGTGGGAAAGTGGCACCTCTCGCACGACCCGGTGGGCTTCGATACCTGGAAGGTGCTGCCCGGCCAGGGGCTGTACTTCAAGCCCGAGTTCATCGAAAACGGGGTGAAGAAGAGCTACGACGGATACGCCACCGACATCACCACCGACTTCGCGCTGGCCTTCCTCCGCGAGCCGTCCGAAAAGCCCTGGTGCCTGGTCTACCAGCACAAGGCGCCGCACCGCCCGTTCCTCCCGCCGCCCCGCTACCAGCACCTCTACGACGGCGTGGAGATCCCGCTGCCGCCGGCCTTTGACGACGACTACGCCACCCGCAAAGTGGCCGCCGAGGCCGAGGACATGCGGTTCGACGTCTCCATCGCCGGCGACTACAAGGACCTTCCCGCCGGCCTGAATGGGGCCGAAAAGAAGAAGTGGCTCTACCAGCGGTTCGTGAAGGATTACTACGGCGCCATCGCCGCCGTGGACGATAACCTGGGCCGGGTGCTCGGGTATCTGGAGGAGCAGAAGGCGCTGGACAATACCCTGATCCTCTATACCTCCGACAACGGGTTCTTCGTGGGCGACCATGGCTGGTACGACAAGCGGTTCATGTATGAGCCGTCCCTCCGGGTGCCGCTGGTGGTGCGCGCGCCGGGCGCGCGGGCGGGCCAGGTGACCGCGGCCATGGCCATGAACATCGACATTGCCCCGACCGTGCTCGACTATGCCTGCGTGCCGGCGCCGGCCACGATGCAGGGCCGCAGCCTGCGACCGGTACTGGAAGGGACGACCCCGGCCGACTGGCGGAAGACGGTCTACTACTCCTACTACGAAAACTCCTGGAAGCTGGCGGGCAAGGGGCTCGAGGCGCGCTCCGACCCCTCGTTCGCCTTCTTCACCCCGCACCGGATCGGGCCGCACCGGGGCGTGCGGACGGCCACCCACAAGCTGATCCACTACTACGCCGAAGGGGACGTCTGGGAGCTGTTTGACCTGACGGCGGACCCCCATGAGTTGCGGAACCTCTACGGCACAAAAGGGGCAGAGACGCTGACGGCAGAGCTGAAGGCCGAACTGGAACGGCTCCGGAACCACTACCGGGACACCGCCGGCTAGCTACTTGCCGGCGGCAACCTCGATGCCGCTGAAGAGCACAGCCAGGCGGCGGGTGTCGCCGGCCGAGGGGTCGATGGTCTTGGCGAAGCGGAAGGTGACGGGGGCGTCGCCGGCGGCGTCGAAGGCGCCGTCGATGTCGACTCCGGCCTGCGGGAAAGGGAACTCGCCGACGCGCTTGTCGCCCTGGAGGACGGTGAGCGACTGGCCTTCCATGGGGGCGCGGGCGCGAAAGCGCCAGGAGCGGATGGCGGCGGAGCGGGGTTCGGCGGCGGCGACCGCGGCGGGCTCAATCGCCCAGAAGACCTGTCCCAGCTTCTGCTCCGGGAACGGCCCTTCCACGGGACCGAAGCCGGAGACGGGCGCGGCGTTGCCCCAGATGGGGCGGCGGGCGAAGAGGCGGAACTCCCCGCCGTCGGGAGTGCGGAGGGCGGGGCCGGTCTCGCTCAGCCGGCCGTCGGACTGGAGCATGGCGAGCACCCGGGCGGCGGTCTTGTTGGAGGGAAGCCAGGGAAGCGGGTCGGAACCGGTGGCCGAGCCGGCGATGATGAGGTCGGCCTCACCCATGGCTTTGCGCTGGTCGAGTTCGGCGGTGGTGCGATGGAGGTCGAGGAACGCGATGTTGCGGACCCCGCGCTGGAGGCAGAGGAACTCGAGCGACTCCTGGTTGACGAGGTGGCCGTAGGTGGTGAGCCAGACGCGGAAGCGGCGGGCGGGGGCGGCATCAGCGCGGGCGGAGAGTTCGTCGACCAGCCGCGCGGCGGCCGCGCCTTGGGCGCGGTTACCGTCCCAGGAGCGGCGGCCATTGGGGGCGGGGCGGTACCAGAGGGCGAAGAGGCCGAAGAGGATACCGGCGGCGATCCAGCCGCGCCGGCCTTCGAATGGCCGGAGGAAGAGGGAGAGGACATATCCGGCGAGGGCCACCAGCGTGGCGGCGAAGACAGAGCCGGAATAGGGAGACTTGATGTCCACGCCGGCGGCGATGGCATAGGCCACCGCGGTGGCCGCCAGCAGGACGCCGTAGCGGCGCCACCGGAGGCGCAGCAGCGGGGGGAGTAGGAGCGGGGCGGCGGCGATGACCAGCAGGGCGTAGACGGCAGGGCCGAAGAGGAACTGGCCGCCTTCCCCGAAGAGGTGGTAGCTGGCGTGGCCGGCGCCTTCAATCGGCCGGACCCAGATGTCGCGGTAGCGGCCGAAGACGTTGTCCAGGATGTAGTTGATCTCGCGCGGGCCCTTCAGGGCGAAGTCGAACATGGCTACCAGGAGGAAAGAGCCCACGGCCTTGGCGGCGGGGATGGTGGCGTTGACGGGCCGTTTGGCCAGCCAGGCAACGGCGACGGCGGTGAGGAACACCGCGGCCAGGTAGGGGGCGAAGGAGGGTTTAGTAACGACGGCGAGGCCGGCGAAGACGCCGGCGAGGATCCAGTCCCGCTCCGAGCCCCCCTCCTCTTCAGCGAGGCGGGAGAGGCGGAGGACGCCGAGGGTGAGGAGGAGGCCGCAGGCCAGGTCGGGCCGGAACTCGCTGACGGTCATGGAGGCGGCCGGGAGGGCGAGGAAGGCGGCGAGCAGAAGGACCGTCCAGGACTCCTTCAGGTTGGACATCGCCTGGCGGACACACCAGACATAGAGGGCCAGGGTGAGGCCGTTACCAACGTAGGGAGCCCAGTAGGCGGTACCGAAGAGGGTAAAGGAGACCAGCGCCAGGAGGGTGGAATAGAGGGAGTGGGGCGGGGAATTGGCGATCCAGAGCAGGAGGGCGGGGAGGCCGCCGTCGTGGAAGGCGTTCAGCCAGTAGAGGGCCTCCCGGAAGTAGGTGGCATCGTCCATGCTGGGGATGGGCTGGATGCGGCCCCGGGAGATGTGGTTGGCCAGGGTAAGGACGAAGAGCACGCAACCGGCAAGGGCACTGCCGAGCCAGGGCACCTTGCCGGAAACGGGTTGACTCACTGCGCGGGCGCTCCGACGTAGATGGTGACCGGCAGGCTCTCCTGTCCGGTGGTCTGCAGGATGAGGGAAGCCTCGGGGCGCTCGGCGGAAACGCCGGCGGGGATGCGGAGGTTCACCTGGTAGGCGCCCATGAGGCCGGGGGCGGCGCCGGAGTAGAGGACCTCCGCCGGCTGGCCGTTGACGAACGCAAGGACCGGGGCGACGGTGGGGCTTAGAGGTTCAGCCGGGGCGGGAACGCCATCGGGAATCTCCGGGGAGACGCGGCCGAGGCCGGTGCAGTAGATGGAGATGATGGAGCCTTCCGGGGCGACATTCTCGGCGCCGTGGCGGGAGCCGTCCTGGTTGATGGCGTCGGCAACACCTTGGCCGGAACGGTCGGCAGTGAAGATGGCAGGCCGGGCGGCGGCGACGGCCAGGGTGGTGGGAGCGCTGAGGGTATCGCGGCGTTTGACGCGGACCTGGACGATGCTGTTGTCCTCAATGCCGTAGGGGATCTGGGCGTTGATCTGTCCGTTGCTGGCGTAGAGGAGGGGGAGTTTCCGGTCGCCGAGGAGGACCTCGGTGCCATCGATCTCCGAGGCGGTGGCGCCGCCGGCGGGGGTGGCGCCGGCATCGGGGCCGAGGGCTTCGCCGAAGAAGGTGACGACCGAGCCGGGGGCGACGGGCACGTCGACCTCATAGCTGGCGCCGTTGACGCTCTTGTCGACACGGGGGGTGGCGCCGGCGGCTTCGGTAACGGTGAAGGCAACGTCCGTGAAGCCGGCGGCGACGCCGGTGCCGCCGCTGCCGGCGACGCCGGCGATCTTGAGGGTGGAGGACTGGCGGGAGCGGGACTCGGTGGAGGAGAGGGTGAAGGTGCGGGTCCAGGCGCCGCCGGCGGCGGGCTGGAAGGCACCGCCGCTTTCGCCGGTGGAGAAGGCGCCGGCGACGAGGTTGGCGCCGGTGCCGCCGGAGGGGATCTGGCGGCCGCAGTTGTCGGTCATGGAGAAGTCGAGATTGAAGGGCTGGCCCCAGCGGACGCGCATGGGGCTTTGGCCGTTGAGGAGGCGGAGGGTGATGGTTTGCGGGGTGCAGCCGGCGCTGCGCTCGGAGGTCTTGGCGCCGGAGGGATCAGCGGCGTCGCCGCCATCAACGGCGGCGAGGATGTCGACCGACTGGCTGGTGCCATCGTCGAAACGGAAGAGGAGGCTGCCGGTGGACAGGCCGGCGGGGAGCTGTTCAAACTCGGCCTGGATGGCGACGCGGACGCGGCCGCCGGCAGGGATGGTGGCGCTGGAGGGGGAGTAGCGGAGCCAGGGGCGGCCGCCGGTGGTGGGGATGGTGGTGTAGGAGACGGGCCCGGCGCGGCGGTTGACGATGGTTACGGTTTGGGAGCCGGGGCGATCGGTGACCAGGCCGCTGAAGACGAGGGCGGAGGGCTGCATTTCCGGGGAGAGGGAGGCGCCATCGGCGGCGACGGTGAGCTGGACGACGGCGACGCGGGAGCCGGCCGAACCGGCATCGACGGTGACGGTGCCGAAGTAGACGCCGGCGGGGAGGACCTGGGCGGTGAGGCCGACGCGGACGGTGCCGATGTCGAGGCCGGGGCGCTGGACGGAGCCCTCGGTGGTGTCGATGGTGAGCCAGTTGCCGCCGGAGAGGGTGGCGGCGGAGACGCGGAAGTTCATACCGCCCTGGCCGGTGTTGAGGACGTGGAGCGGCTGGGGCTGGGTGGCGGTGGAGCCGCGGGCGATCTCAAAGGTGAGGGCATCGCGGCTGAGGGTGAGCTGGGGCCGGGGTTCCTGGACGACGAGGGTGACGGGGATCCGGGTTTCGAGCTCGGTGCCGAGCTGCTGGGAGACGCCGCGGACGAGGAGTTTGACGGTATAGGTACCGGCCTGGAGGTTGGCGGGATCGGCCTGGAGGCGGAGGAGAGCGGGGTTCTCGGCGGAGGCGGTATCTTCGGTGGCGCTGAGGGAGAGCCAGTTTTCGCCGGCGGCGGATTCGAGGGAGTAGGAGAGGGAGACGGCGCCGGAGCCGGCGATGCCGACGGGGAGGGCGGTTTCCTGGAGGCGTCCGCCACGGAGGCCGCGGAAGAGGAGGGAGGTGGAGCCGGGCTTGAGTTCCGGGGTGACGGGTTCGCTGACGTGGAGGCGGACCTGGACAGACTGGGCGACGGGGCGGCCGGTGGGGGTGGCGATGACGACGTTGGCGGAGTAGTCACCGGGGTCGAGGGCGCCGGTATCGGCCCAGAGTTGGAGGCCGGCAGGGAGGGACCCGGCGGCCTGGGAGACCTTGAGCCAGGGGGCGCTCTCGGGGACGATGACGGAGTAGCGGAGGCCAGCGGCGGAGGAGGAGAGGGCGACGGACTTTTGGTCGGTACGGCCGCCGAGGCTGATGCCCTCCAGGCTGATGGCGGAAGGGGTGGGAGCGGGGACGGCTGGGGCCTGGGCGGGGACGAGGCGGATGCGCAGGTTGCCGGTATCGGCGATGTAGACATCGTCCTCGGCAGTGATGAGGAGGCCGGAGGGGCCATTGAGCCAGGCTTCGCTGGCGAGGCCGCCATCGCCCTGGAAGCCGCCGGGACCGGAGCCGGCGAAGGAGCGGATGGTGCCTGAGGGGGAGACGACGCGGATGGTGTTATTGCCGGTGTCGGCGATATAGAGGTTGCCGAGGCTATCGAGGGCGATGTCCGTGGGCTGGTTGAGTTTGGCCTGAGTGGCGGGCCCGCCATCGCCTGAGTAGCCGAACTGGCCGCCGGTGCCGGCGACGATGGTCATGGTGCCGCCGACGGTGAAGCGGCGGACGACATGGTTGAGGGTGTCGGAGATATAGATGGTGCCGTTGGGGGTGACGGTGATGCCGGTGGGCCAATAGATATTGGTCTGGGTGGCGGGGCGGTTGTCGCCGTTGAAGCAGAGGGAGGGGTTATTGGGGCACTGTACGCCAGCGCCGGCGATGGTTTCCAGCTGGCCGGAGGTGGTGAGGCGGCGGATGCGGTTGTTGCCGAAGTCGGCGATGTAGACGTTGCCGGCGGCATCGACGTCGAGGCCTTTGGGGTGATTGACCTGATTGGAGAGGGCGGGGCCGTCGCCGCTCCAGCCCTGGACGCCGTTGCCGGCGACGGTGGTGATGACACCATTGGGGGAGACTTTGCGGATGCGGTCGCCTTCGTACTCGGCCATATAGATGTTGCCGGAACGGTCGATGGCGACGCCCCAGGCGGCGTTGAGCTGGGCGCGGGTGGCCTGGCCGTTGTCGCCGGAGAAGCCGGCGATGCCGTTGCCGGCGATGACGGTGAGGGCGCCGGCGGGGGAGAGGCGGAGGAGGCGGTGGGTGGAACGGTCCGTGAAGTATATATTGCGATTGGCGTCCATGCGCATGCCGGTGACGGTGCCGAGGACCTGACTTTCGCGGGAGGCATTGGGGTCACCGGCGCGGATGCCGGCGCCGGCGACGGTGTTGATGATGCCGCCGGAGACGCGGCGGATGCGGCGGTTGACGGCATCGGCGATGAGGAAGGCGCCGCCGGGTTCGGGGAGGGTGGCATTGGGGCCGGCGAGTTGGGCCTGGAGGGCGGATTCGCCGTCACCGGAGAAGCCGCTGACGCCGTTGCCGGCGACGGTATCGATGCGGCCGGCGGGGTTGACGCGGCGGACGCGGCGGTTGAAGTGGTCGGCGATGAGGATGCCGCCGGTGCCATCGGGGCGGCCGTCGCGGGGACCGCGGAAGGCGGCGGTGAGGGCGGAGGCGCCGTCGCCGGCGTAGCCATCGGCGGTGGTACCGGCGACGGTGATGATGATGCCATCGGGGCTAATGCGACGGATGAGCTTATTATTGTCATCTGCGACAAACAAATTGCCTTGTTCGTCTGGATGGATGGCCAAGGGGAAGGCGAGGCGGGCCTGGGTGGCGGGGCCGCGGTCGCCGCCATAGCCACGGGCGCCGACTCCGGCGATGGTGGAGATGCGGCCGGCGGCATCGATGCGGCGGACGCGGTGGTTCTGGTGGTCGACGATGCAGAGGCGGCCTTCGAGATCGAAGGCGACGCCGACGGGTTCATTGAGGGGCGTTTCGAGGGCGGGGGCGTTTTCGGCGCCGACGCCGGGCTTGCCTGTACCGGCGACGGTGGTGATGGTGCCGTTGGTAGCGATGCGGCGGACGCGGTGGTTGCCGCGGTCGGAGAAGAAGAGATTGCCGGAGGCATCGAAGGCGAGGCCGGCGGGGCCATTGAGGGAGGCTGAGCGGGCGTCACCGCCATCGCCGGAGTAACCGGAGATGCCGTTGCCGGCGAAGACGGAGACCTCGCCGAGGTTGGCGGAGAGGCGGAGGATCTGATTGGACTGGCTGAAATAGATGGCGCCGTTGCGATCCTTGGCAAAGGCCCAGGGTTCGGCAAGGAAGGCTTCGCGGGCGGCGACGGCGTCCGAGGGGAAGGTGTAGTCGGTACCGGCGTAGGTGCCGATGACTTGAGCGGAGAGCATGCCGCCGGAGAGGAGGGCGGGCAACAGAAGGGCGCGGCGGAAAAGGGAAAAGGTCGTCATCATTGTCCTCGCTTCGGGAATTGCCTTCAAATCACGCTAACGCGGAATCTGGCCGGGCAAGGCATACATTGCTGAGAAGAATACCACAGGCCTGCGCGGATAGTACCCCTGGTATTGGTGTTTGTTACGTGGCGCTTGGCCATGGAGTCTGGCGGCGAATTGGCCGATAATCGGGGAAGGAGATTGGACCGATGGATCAACCTGCCGAAGGGAAGCCGAATGGGACGGTTCCCACCCCCCGAAGACGCCGAGCGCGCTCGGGCGATATAGCGCCGGCGCGGACGCCGGAGAAGATAGAGACGTTCGCCTCGAAGGAGTCTGCGTCCGGAGCGTTGGAGGCGCGAGCGAACGCGATCCAGGACGTATTGGACCACACCGAGAGTGGTTCTCCGCTGCTGGAACAGTTCAACGCGCTGTTGCAGGGAACGTCGCCGGACGACCTGACGTTACTGCGGCGGCGGCTGAAGGAGCACCGGCGGCTGGTGGATCCGAACATCGGCAACCAGGACCTGGAGTTGGCCGAGAACTGGCGCGAGGGCGGATATCCCTACCGGAACCTGATGACGCGCAAGGCGTATGAGCGGCAGAAGTACCGGCTACAGGTGGAGCTTTTGAAGCTCCAGAGCTGGGTAAAGAAAGAAGGCCAGAAGGTGGTAATCCTCTTTGAGGGCCGCGATGCGGCCGGCAAGGGAGGGACCATCAAACGGCTGATGGAGCACCTGAATCCGCGCGGCGCGCGGGTGGTGGCGCTGGAGAAGCCGACGATCGAGGAGCGCGGGCAGTGGTACTTCCAGCGGTATGTGGAGCACCTGCCTACGGCTGGCGAGATCGTGTTGTTCGACCGCTCGTGGTACAACCGGGCGGGAGTGGAACGGGTGATGAATTTCTGTACGGCGGACGAGTACGCCGAGTTTATGCGTCAGGCGCCGGAGTTCGAGCGGAACCTGGTGAGGAGCGGGATTCACCTGATCAAGTTCTGGTTCTCGGTGAGCCGGGAAGAGCAGCGGCGGCGTTTCAAGGAGCGGAAGGTGCATCCTTTGAAGCAGTGGAAGCTATCGCCGGTGGATCTGGCGTCGCTGGACAAATGGGACGCCTACACCAAGGCCAAAGAGGCGATGTTCTTTTACACCGATACGGCGGACGCGCCATGGACGGTGATCAAGAGCGACTGCAAGAAGCGGGCGCGGCTGAACGCGATGCGGTATGTGCTGCATAAGCTGCCCTATTCGAACAAAAACCTGGAGTACATTGGGCCGCTGGATCCCCTTTTGGTGGGCCGGGCACACGTGGTGTACGAGCGCGGGGAGCGGACGCATCCGTTGCTATAGGGCGGATTCTCCTTTCCTGGTTTGATGCCGGGGGCGCGGTGCGGATCCCGGGGCTGGTTTTTGTGTGCCGGCGGGCGGGTGGCGGCGCCGGGTTGGGTTCGAACTGGCAAATCGGCCTGGGGGTGCGTCCGGGCCGGGGCCTTCCTTGGGCGGCGGCGGGGAGTTGGGTTCGAACCAGCAAATCGGCCCGGGCCGTGGCTGGGGTTCCAGGGTGGCGGGCGGGGCTGTGGCAACATCTAAGGATGCAAGCTAAGTTGCTGCGGTTCGATGGCACGGCGAAGCGCGATGCGGCGATCGACGCCTGGTTTCATGAGCGCACCGGGGAACTGGGCACGGTGGCACGACAATGGTTCGACGTCATGCGCGGGTGCGGCGACGAAGTGCTGGAGGTGTTGCACGACGGGTGTCCGGTGGCCTGTTTGGGGGATGCCCCGTTCGGCTACGTGAATGTCTTTCGTGCACACGCCAACGTTGGATTCTTCCACGGGGCGGGGCTGCCGGACCCGGCCCGGCTACTGGAAGGCACGGGGAAGCACATGCGACATGTGAAAGTGCGCACGGGGGCGGCGCCCGATGGTGGTGCCCTCCGTGACTTGATCGAGGCGGCGTATGCCGACATCAAGGCGCGGGTGGAGCACGGGTAGTTGGGCGACGGTCAGGCCTCCGGGGCGGCGCTGGCGGGTTCGTCGCGGGGAACCCAACTGGGGCGGTACCGCGACGGGAGGGCCGGGAGGCGGCCGTCGAGAGTGTTGCACTCATAAAGGCGATAGACCCATGCGCGGTCGTTGCGGCTGAGCAGCGTGTTGCCGAGCGTGATGCGCCGCGAGGGGCGGACGGGGTCCGGGATGAGTTCGGCCTCCTCTTCGGTGAGGTGGAGGTGGCGATAGAGTCGCGTGGACTGCAGTTCGCGCAGCGCGGCGATGGACCGATAGATAAGCATTTCGGCGGCGGCGCGGTAGCGGGTGAGTTGGCGAAGTTCGGCTTCGGCTTCGGGGACGACACCGGGGAAGTCGTTGTACTTGGCGAGGATGGCGCCGACAAGCTTGTGGACGCGTTCGAGACGGTTGACGCCGTCGATGAACTGGCGGAAGGCTTCCTCTTCCAGCACTCCGAAGGGTTTGCATTCGGCGCGGAGTTTGGCTTCGTATTCGGCAAAGCGGGCGGCCTCTGCCTCGGGGATGGCGAGGATGCCGAGAGTGAGGCCGTGCCGGGTGTTGTTACGGGAGGCGCGGGCCTTGCCTTCCTCGGTTTGGGGGCCGGTGGAATGCTGGGCGTTGGCCTGGTTGGCGAGAATCTGGGCTTGGGTAGCCATGGTTATTTTTCCTCCTGCTGGTTGTAGATGGGGCTGGGTGCCTTGGGCATGGGGACGCGGAACGGGTCAGCGAGGGGCGTCTCCCGAGCGAGTTGTTGGGTTTCCAGGGTGTAGCGGGTGGCGTGGCCGACCCGGGTGGATTGGAGTTTGCGGACCTCGTTGCGGGCGCGGCGCCAATTGCGGCTGGCGCGGGAGTAGATGGCGTGGAGGCGCGACTCGGCCTGGGTGTTCTGGGCGTTGTGGCGGACAGACTCCAATTCCCAGGTGGCGTATTGGAGTTCACGGACGAAGAATTTTTCGAGTTCGGTGATGGGGCGAATCTCCTGGTTGATTTCGAGACTGAGCTCGATGCAGCGGGGAGCGGGAAGAAGCGACATAGTAAGACCTTTCCATTGCGGGGACTGCCGCAAAAATGAAAAACCCGGAGAGTGACTCCGGGTTTGGTGAGCTGGGGGCGAGGCCCTATCTCTACTTCCATTATATGAAGTTGTCCAATGTTTTCGGTGTTTGCGGGGGTGGGTGGCGGAGTGTATCTCGTTTGGAATGAGTGGAGTGCGAGTTTTTTAAAAATCGGTGAACGGCTTTTGGGATTTTGGCGGGACAGTACGAGGTGGGGGGTGGTACTGGGTGGTGGGGCGGCGCGAGTGGGTGTGGAGGTAAGGCTCGGCTATTTCGGATTCGGCGGCGTCATTGCCGTGTGATCAGTATTCGTTGGTTCGCCGGACGGGAAATCATACCCATTCTCGTTTTCGGGATGGTGAATGTGATGGTTTTGTATCTCCCACCAGGAGGGTGTTTGATTTCCTGGTCGTACTACGCGTCGCTTGCATTCATCCCCGTTGCGATTGGCGTCTTTACTCGAAAGTGTGAAGTTTGGTTTGCGGCATTTTGCTTGACCATTCCCGCACTGGTGGGTTGCCGGCATGGGCAGGAGTCTCCGATTGTCGGGACGTTCGGTGGAATCCTCGACCCAGAGGTATGGGCTCTGTTCGTATGCCGATTCGCCCCGATGTACATTTGCTACCTGGTGCTCGTGAAGGCCGGCGTGATCCTGCGGCAAGTGACGAGAGCATTCGGTTCCATTCTGCACGATGTTTTCACGATTCCATCGAGGACCCCGCAACGATTCAAGACGGGGTGGACGACACGCCTATACCTTGGAACTGGAAACGGTTGTTTCGACGGTGAATACGAAGTATCCGCCGTGCGCATGTTCGCGATCGGGAAGCTGTGGAAGACGTCGATGCCGTATTGGCCCCGGGGCGGCTCGGCGGCGGTGACCCAGACGCGGACGCGGGTGTAAAATCCCAATGTGCAGTTGACGTCGGTGCGGCATCCGGAAAGTTCGACGGTGGCGAATCCGTCGACGCGGTATGCCTACAATGCCGAAGCGAGTATCCTGCGGACGAAGGATGCCAAGGATCAGAACGGGAATACGACGCAGATGCCGGTGGTGGGCGGGGGTACGGCGACGTTGGGATATGACATTGATAACCGGGTGGGGAGCTGGAATAAAGCGGGGGTGGGGACGGAGTATTATGAATATCTGCCGGATAACAAGCGGGTGTGGAAGAAGACGCCGGCGGGGGCGGAAACGGTGTTTTTCTATGGGGTGGGCGGGCAGAAGCTGGTTACTTACACGGTACAGGGTTCGCCGTTCGCCTTGGTGAAGGTGACGGACACTAGTGTCCGGTAAAAGTTTTCGTATTGGCCGACAACCTGTGTGAAATCAACG
>CAYSFR010000061.1:0-39968 GCA_964430625.1 uncultured Solibacteraceae bacterium | reverse complement strand
ATCAAGTCTCCTTGTCGCCCGCCGCCACATAACGGAGATGGGCACATTACATGGATTATGTTCCCGGGAACATAATCCATGCGCAAAATCAAAGAAGTCCTACGACTTCGATATGAATTAGACCTCGATCAGCCACAGAATGCCCGAAGCTGCGCGATCTCGGTCAGCACCGTCCATGAGTACCTGAGACGTGCCGAAACCGCCGGCATCGGCTGGCCCATTCCCTCGGAGTGGAACGACACGCAGTTGCAGGCGGGACTCTTCCCGGCGACCGCCGCCCCGGCGCGTCCGCGCAAAGACACGCTCGATTAGGAGGAGATCCAGCGGCAGGCCCGCAGCAACCGGCACGTCATGTTGCAATTGGTGTGGGCGGAGTACCGCGCCATCAACCCCAACGGCTACCGCTACCGCCGTTATTGTGAGCTGTTCCAGTGCTGGCGCGAGAAGCAAAGCGTGGTGGTGCGCCAGCAGCACGCGCCCGGCGCGAAGGCGTTGGTCGACAGGGCCGGAGCCACGATCCCCAGGTACGACCGCTACTCCGGCACCGTCCGCCTGGCGTCATTGTTTGTGGCCGTCGCCGGCGCCTGTGGACCGATGACGGAGCTCGTAAGCGGGCAGATTTCGAGCGAATGAGACCACGGCGGCTGGAGAGGCGGCGGGAAATGCAGCCGCAAGATGACGCGGTTGGCGCATTGTTGCCGGGGCATGGGGATGCCGCAGGAGCGGGCGCTGTTGAGGGATGCGACGAAGTTGGAAGACGGTGGTGACTTGTACGCGGACCAGGTGCGTGGCGCCGAAGCGAGAAGATGCGGGAGAGGATCTCCGGGTGTGGTGAGTTGGGGGTGAGACCCGCGATCTGCTTCCATTCTGTGCGTGGGTCCGGTGATTTCGGTGATTTGAGGGCTGTTGGTGTGGCTGGACGTAATGGGTAAGATAAGGACATCCGATCAGGTTCGTCTGGTGTGACGTTGTGAGAGGGGGCAGGTGGAATGGGGATTGTCATCCGGGACTGCGGGGGGGCAAGTGGGCCCGTTTGTGGTTTTGGCAAACGATCCGAGTGGGGTACCGTGCACGCGGGCGTGGCGGGATTGCTGCTCCTGGCCTCGCTTTGTGCGTTTGCTGCCGGTCCTTCCATCGTGGTGCTTGAGAGCCGGGAAGAGCTTCGTACCCTTCGTGAGCGAGTACGCGTTTCGGAGCGAAACGGGTTTGCGGGGGCCGTTGAAGGCCATTGCAGGGCAAAGCAGTCCCTGCGTTCGAGTTATGACCTGATCCACGTGGAGGCGAGTATCCAATCGAGTCCTGTCTTCTATCGTCCTGGGATGAATACTGTCAACCTGTCTGTCGAGGAGTTCAACGGTTTTCGGCAGAAGGCGGCCGGCCTTCCTTGGGCTGTGGCCCACTGTGTGCTCACGAAGACCGGGGGGGTAATGCGGGTTCGCGAGGGAGAACATCTGACCGAAACGGTGCTCTACGGTGAGAATGTGCTGGCTGGAGACCCGGCTGGGAACGGATGTGCGATTGCGCATATCGGGTTCAAAGAACTGGTACCTTTCGGGAAGCTCCTGGCGCTCTATTTGTACGTTTCCTGCCGGGACATGCCGAGTGCCGCCGACGCGAGTTCTTTCTCGTTTCGAGTGCGAGGCATTTTCGGGCCAAACGCTGGCCGCGTCGTGTTTCAAGACCGGGATTGGTTTTACGGAGAATCCCTGGTTCCGATTTTCAACCCGTTCCGTCCTTATTCCGGGACTGTCCCGATTCCGGGTGCATTTCGACCGGCCGTGGAGTGTCTAGCGACTCCAGGAATCGTCTGCCGCAGATTGCGGTAGAGGAGCGAGCCTCGTGGACAGCGCCGACCGTGGAGTCTTTGTATGCGGCGCAGGGCTAGTCGAGTAGGGCGGAGAGGAGATCGCCGGCGGCTTCGGCGATGGTAGTGGCTGCCTCGACGAGGTCCGGGGTGGTGGCGAGGTCGACAGCGTCGATGGCGAGATCGGCGGCGGCTTCGCCGAGGGATTCGGATTGGGGTTCGGGCTGGGGGAGTTCCTCGGGGTTCATCGACCTGATTTTAATCAATGTGCTGTGGTGGTGCGCAACTTTGCCTGCGGGATTCCTAATGTTCGAGTAGCACCTGTTGAACGGTGCGAATAGATCCAAGTGGAATGGAGACTGACTTATGCGTATTTACGGGCTATTTTATGTCGCATTGCTGTTAGGCGGGCATGCGTTGTTGGGGCAGTTGCCGGCGCCGCCGGCAGATCTGGAGGAGAAGGCCGACGCCCTGGTGCGGAACTTTGCCGAAGATGGGGTATTCCAGGGGGCTGTGTTGGTGAAATCAAAGGCCAACATATTGTTCCAGCGGAGCTACGGAATGGCGAATCTGGAGTGGCAGACGCCGATTACTGAGATGACACGGTTTCGGATTGGCTCTCTGACGAAACAGTTCGCGGCGGCGGCCATGCTGCAGTTAGAAGAAAAAGGGCGGTTGTCGGTGCAGGATTCGGTCCGAAAGTATTATCCGGAGGCGCCGGCCGAGTGGGACGGGGTGACGATCGAGCATCTGCTGCGCCACACTTCCGGGATCTTCAACTATACGTCGCTTCCGGGGTTTGATTTCCGGCGGGAGATGACGGCGGCAGAGGTGGTGGCTACGGTGCATGACAAACCGCTGGAGTTCGTGCCGGGAACTAAGTTCAGTTACAGCAATACAGGCTATGTTCTGGCCGGGCTGATAGTCGAGCGGGTGACGAAGATGAGCTGGGCGGCCTATGTGAAGGAAAACCTGCTGAAAAAGGCCGGGTTGGCCGATACCGGGTACGAGCGAAACGTCCGGGTATCGGAGCGGCGGGCCTCCGGGTATCAGGGCGACACGATCCGGGCGTTGCACTCGGACTTCATCGATATGACGGTACCGCACGCGGCTGGGGCGATGTACAGCACGATTGGTGACTTCAGCCGCTGGCTGGAAGCGCTGGAGGGCGGGGAGGTGATCAGCGGGGCATCGCTGGCGCGGATGATGACGCCTGGGCTTGGCGGGTATGGGTACGGGGTAGGAAGAGGCCGGACGCTCGGTTCCGAATACTACACCCATTCCGGCGGAATCCATGGATTCACGACGCAGTATTACCGGTTCCCGGCGGAGGGCTTGACGATTGTTGTATTCGCGAACCTGGAGGGCTCGCCCGTGGGGTTGATTGCGGACCGGCTGTTCGCGCTGGCGGTCGGGCGAAGCGCGGCGGCGGCTCCCGTCCGAAAGGGGATGGAGTGGGACCGGGAACAGATGCAGGCGGCGGCGGGCCGGTTTGTCCATTCTGCGGGTGTAACGGTGGAGCTGATGTTGGAAGAGGATGGGCTGGTGATGCGGGATTCCCGGTTTGGGCCAGGGTTGTTCCCCTTGTATGCTGACGGCGCGGCGGTCCTCTTTCCCCGTCTGTTGGCGGCGCGGCTCACTTTGGAGAAAGATGGCAGCGGGGTGGCGCGCATTCGCTACCGACTGGGCAACAACGAATTGGTGCTGGAGCGGGAAGGGGCATCGAGCCCGGCCGCCGCGGTGATGCGTCTTTCGCCGGTGGCGATGCGGGCTGGGTTCACGCCGCTAGCGACGCAGTAGATGCGGAGTGTTCCGGTGCTTGTTGTTGCGGGATGCCTGTTGCGGCCGGTGCGGGCATCCCGGTAGTGGCGAAAGGATGCTCGTCCGCTGTTGGACGGATGCTCTTGGGTGAAGGGGCTCCGGCAGACGGCTGTTGAGAATTTTTGTAGTTTGGGCGAAACGATTGCCGGCGAAATCCTGATAGGGAAGTGATGGTCTCCACACCGATTCCCACACCTGAATCCGCTGCCGGTGGCCGGGCAGGGCTGTTTCCTGACACGAGGTGGACGTTGGTCTTGGCGGCTGGGGAGGAGCCAGAGGCGGAGAGAGAAGCGGCGCTGGGAGCGTTGTGCCGGAGCTATTGGCACCCGATCTTCGCCTACATACGGAAGCGGGGACACCCTGCTGAGGCGGCGCGCGACCTGACCCAAGAGTTTTTCCTGCAGATTCTGGGGCGGCGGCTGTTTGGGCGCGCTGACCGGCAGCAGGGGCGGTTGCGCTCCTTTCTGATGGTGTCGGTGCAGTATTTCCTGGCGGATCAGGCGGACCGGGCGCGGGCGGTAAAACGCGGAGGCGGGGTTGGGGACTTGCCGTTTGTGTTTGACCGGGGGGAGGAGATCTCCGTCCGGGAACCGGGGCACGCCGAGACACCGGAGCGGGTGTTTGAGCGGCGATGGGCTTGGGCGGTGGTGGAGCGGGTGACGGCGGCGTTGCGGGAGGAGTATGAGAGGCAGGGGCGGATCGCCCAATTTCACCTCTATTCCAGGTACCTGATGGGAAGGGGAGATGTGCCGTATGGGGAACTGGCCGCGCGGGCGGGAATGAACGAAGGAGCGCTGCGGACGGGTGTATCCCGGTTCCGGAAGCGGTTCCGGGAGTTGCTGCGGGCCGAGGTGGCCTCCACGGTGGCACGCGACGAGGACGTAGCGGCGGAGTTGCGGTTTCTGATTGCCGCGCTGCAGGGGAGGGAAGCCGACGATGGCGCGGTGTGAGGCGTGTGGAGCGGAGTTGGAAGAGGGAGTTTGCGGGGCTTGTCTGCTGGCCGTGGGGTTGGAGACGGAGGTGGCGACGATGGCGTCGGCGGCGGGTGGCGATCTGGCAGGTCCGGATGCGGAGAGCTTCGGCCCGTACCGGATTGTGCGGCGGCTGGGAGAAGGGGGAATGGGTACTGTTTACCTGGCCGAGCAAACGGAGCCGATCCGGCGGCAGGTGGCGCTGAAGGTGATCAAGGCGGGGATGGACAGCCGGGAGGAGCTGGCACGTTTCACCTATGAGCGGCAGGCGCTGGCGATGATGGACCATCCGAACATCGCGCACGTGCTGGAGGCTGGGGAGACGAAGAGAGGGCTGCCGTACTTCGTGATGGAGTACATTGCCGGGGAGCCAATTACGCGGTATTGCGACCAGAAACGGCTGAGCACGCGGGAGCGGCTGGGGCTCTTTCTCCGGGTGTGCCAGGCGCTGCAGCATGCGCACCAGAAGGGTGTGATTCACCGGGATATCAAGCCGTCCAACGTATTGGTGATGGAGGTGGACGGGGTAGCTGTACCGAAGGTGATCGACTTCGGAATTGCGCGGGCGATGGATCTGCGAGGGTTGGAGAGAAGCGTGTTTACGGAGATGGGGCAGATGATCGGGACACCGGAGTACATGAGTCCGGAGGCGGCCGATGTGATGACGCAGGATGTGGACACGGCGTCGGACGTGTATTCGCTGGGGGTATTGCTGTATGAAGTGCTGATAGGGGCGGTGCCGTTTGAGGGGCGGGCATTGCGGCAGGCGGGGCTGGTGGAACTGGTGCGAATTATCCGGGAAGAGGAAGCGCCGCCGATGACGAGCAAGCTGACGGCGATGGGGGAGGGGGCGACGGCGATCGCGGAGCGGCGGCGGACGGATGTGACCTCGCTGAAGAGGCAGGTTACTGGGGACTTGCAGTGGATTGTGCGGAAGGCGGTGGAGAAGGGGAAGGATCGGCGGTACGGGACGGTGGCGGAACTGGCTGGGGATTTGGAGCGGCATTTGGCGGATGAGCCGGTGCTGGCGGGACCGCCGGGGCTGGGGTACCGGTGGGGGAAGTTCGTAAAGCGGAACCGGCTGGGGGTGATGGCGGGAGCGGCGGTGGCGGCGGCGGTAATGGCTGGAATGGGAATGACATTGTGGCAGGCTGGGGTGGCGCGGCGGGAGCGGGCAATGGCGTTGGAGGCACGGGACCGGGCCGAAGAAGCGCGGGTAGCGGCGGTGGGTGCGGAGAGGCGGGCGGACGGGAGTTTGCGGGATGTGCGAACGCTGGCCAATGCCATGTTGTTCGAGATGGATGAGCAGGTGAAGGGGCTGGCCGGGGCGACGCCGGTGCGGCAGGCGCTGGTGCGGATGGGGTTGGCGTATCTGGATAAAGCGGGGACGGAGGGGGAGAGTTCGTTGGGGCCGGCGTATTTCCGGATGGGGGAGCTACAGGGGCGCGAGGTGTTGATGGATCAAGCGGGGGCACAGGAGAGCTACCGCAGGAGTGTGCGGATATTGGAGAAAGACGGGGGATCGCGACTGGTGCTGGGATTGGCGCGGCTGCGACTGGCGGAGTGGGCGGAGACGGAACGGGAGCGGGCGGAGGAACTGGGGAAGGCGGCGGCGATCCTGGAGGAGTTGCGGCGGAAGGAGGGTAAGGATGCGCGGACGGAGGAGGCGCTGGCGCGGGTGATGGTGGCGCAGGGGAGATTGGAGGAGGCGGAGCGAATGGGCGGGGGGCGGGCGGAAGTTATGGCAGAGCTGGCCCGGGGATGGATGAAGAGGCAGGAGTATGGGCGGGCGCTGGCGGCGGCGGAGGCGGGGTTGCGGGACGTCGAGCTGGGGCTGCAGGGAAAGCCGAGGCACATGCCTTACCGGCTGGTGGAGGGGGTTTTGGGGGTGAAGCGTGCGGAATGCCTGTTGCGGCAGGACCGGGTGGGGGAGGCGGAACCAGCGGCGGCGGGGGCGCTGGCAGGCCTGGATCGTCTGGCGAAAGAGGATCCGGAGAACGCGGCGTACCAGTTGCAGTATGCGACCGGCGAGCAGGTAGCCGGGGAGGTGACGATGCGGGTTGGGAATCGGAAGGAATCCGATGCTCACTTTGGGAGAGCGATGGAGGCGGTGCGGCGGCAGCGGGAGCGATATCCGAAGAACGACACGGTGGCGGAGATTGCGGCGGGAGTGGCGACGGCGCGGGCGGAGCGGGACCTGCGCGCGCAGGATTGGTCGGCGGCGGTGGCGGCGGGGGAGGAGGCGTCGGGGATCCTGTTAGCGCAGACGGGGGGGGACGGGAAAGGGAAGCGTGGGTTGCGGCGGCAGTGGGTGGAGGCGCGCCTGATGGTGGGACGAGGGCTGGCGAACCAGCGGGAATTGGGGCGTGCGCGGGCGGTTTATCTGGAAGCGTATCGGGAGTCAGCCGGGTTGCAGGGCGCAGAGGCGACCGAAGAGGACCGGCGGTTGCAGGTGCGGGCGGAGGGGGAAATGGGGGCATTTGCGGCGTCGATGGGGAGGATGGCGGAGAGTGCGGGGCACCGGAGGCGGGCGATGGAGATGGCCGAGCGGGTGGGGGACCGGGGGCTGGAGTATGCGAACGCGGAGGCGCTCATCGGGATCTGGCTGCGGCAGAACCGATTGGAGGAGGCGCGGCAATTGGCGGGGCGGTATGTGGCAAAGTTGGAGCGGGCGTATCGGGAGGGGGGCGGGGTCAGTGAAGGGGTGCGGCTGTGGCGGCTGTTGAACTGGAAAGGGGACCTGGAGGGGAGGGCGGGGAATCCGGAAGCGGGGCTGACGGCGGGAGCGCGGGCGTTGGCGGTGGCGCGAGAACTGGCCGCGCGGGACCCGCGGGCGGAGGGGGGGCGCCGGCGGGTGGTAACGGCGGAGCAGAATCTGGTGGCGGGGATGCGTGCGGCAGGGGACCGGGAGGGGGCGTTGGGGGCGATCCGGGCGTTGGGGCAGCGGTATATGGGGGGAGACTGGCGGCGGGCGCCTTTGGCGGAGTGGGAGTATGGGGCGACGATTCTGCTGGCGGTGACGGGGCAGTTGCTGGCGTTTCTGGAGTCCGAAGAGGCGCTGGTCTATGCGGAGCGGGCGAAGGAGATGGCGGGGAGCCTGACGGCGGCCGACGGGAAGAACGGGCGGTTCCGGGCGCTGTTTTTGCGAGCGTCGAATGAAGTTGTCTCGGCGTCGGTGAATTCCGGGGCGACCGAAGGGGTTTTGCGAGAGGAGGGGGTACAGATGGAGGAACGGAGGCGGAGCCTGGGTCTGGGGGCGGGGGCTTGGCTGGGGATGGCGGGCGCTGAGGTTCGGCTGGCGTCGCAGTACCGGCGAGTGGGGCGGCCGGAGCGAGGGTGGGAGGGGTGGAGCGCGGCGCGGAAGACGTTGGGCGAGGCGCTCCGGCAGGCGGAGGGGGTTGTGAAGCGGACGCCGGAGGATCTGGGTGCGTCGGACATTTTGCGGGATGGGTATGCGTTGCGGGGGCTGGTGGAGGAGTTGTATGGAGAAAGCGGTGCGGGGGAGAGCTATCGATTGGCGCTGGGAGCGGCGGAGCGTTTAGCGGCGGCAGAGCCAGGGGAGCGGCAGAGGCGGGAGGATGTTGCGACGGCGCGGCGGCAGATGGAGCGGTGGAAGCGGCGGCCCGGGTTGTTGGCGGATGTGGTGCGGGGGAAGTGGGGGGTACGGCTGGAAGAGGAGGAGTTGACTGCGGAGAATGTCCGGCGATGGCTGGGGCTGGTGGAACGGATGCGGGGGTATTTGCTACTGGACATGTCGCCGCGGTTGCAAGTGGCGCAGTTTACCGGAACGCTGGCGCGGCGGGTGTACGAAAAGTCGCCGACCGTGGAGAATCGGAGGGGATTGGTGGACGCGTTGTATGAAGTTGGATTCCACGTGAACTGGTTCCGGCGGTACCAGGTGGGAGTGGGCCGGGAGGCGGCGAAGGCAGATGCGCTGGCGGCGATGAATGAAAGTGTAGCGCTGGCCGAGGAGATGCACCGGCGCGGGGAGTGGCCGAGGGCGGAGACGGGGCGACGGATGAGCATACGAGTGTTCCGGGATTCGGTGGCGGCGGGGCGCTAGGGCGTGTTCCTGGGGGAAGAGAGGATGACGGCGCGGCGTTCCGAGAGGGTGGGGTAGGCATCCTCATTGGCGAAGCGGAAGAGGCGTTCGGCGTTATAGCGGTGGCACTTTTCGAGGGCGCGGTAGAGGTGGGCCGGGGGGCGTGCGGCGGCGGCGAAGCGGTCGCAGGCGAGTTCGATTTGGCGGAGGGTGGGTGTGTCACCGGCTTTGCGTGCGGCGGCGAACTGATCCCAGAGGAGTTCGTGGGCGAGTTCGTGGGCGGCGAGCGATTCCAGTTCGGGAGCGGAGAGGAACTCGAGGGCGGGAGAGGAGATAAGGAGGATGGTGCGGCGGTGCAGGGCGACGGTGGCCTGGGGGATGTCGATGACGACGATTTCGTAAGTGTTGTCGCGGTGGTGGGAAGAGAGGAACGACCGGACGGCGGTGAGTTTGGCGGCGGAGCGGGGGGATAGGTGGAAGATGCGGCCTTTGGGGGGGAGGGAGGCGATTTCGGCAAGTTGCTGCTCCCGAGGGACGGGGGCGGGGAGGCAGGACTGGAGTAAGTCGAGCGGGGAGGGTTGGCGGAGGGCGGCGAGAATGCCGGGGAGTGGGCAGTTGTCGGCGCAGAGGATATAGGCGCAGAAGAGGAATAGGGTGGAAAAGCGTGTCATGCCGAGGATTCAGGAGAATCGACGGGAATGTTACACGGATTTATCTGGCATTGAGGAAATTTCCGGTCAGCAGCATCCCGGGGAAGTCTGGGGGCTAGTTCAACGCCAAGGTACTGGGGGAGGAAGAGCCTTCTTCGTTTGACGCGCTGACGGTCACCGACTTGATGGCGGCTACACTTCCGGCCACGTTCAGCCGCAAGGTGAGTGCGAACTGGCTTCCAAAGCTCTGTCCGGCCGTGCTGCGGAACCAGGTCTTGAATGTTTCCCCCACGTCGGCGGTGAGTGCCGTGGTTTGCAGGATTGCGCCCACATTCGGCACGAATTCCAGCGATATCTTCTGCACCGAGCGGGCGGTGGTGTATCCCTTGATGATGAGATTCACCGCGGTAGTCGATTGCGAAAGAAGCTCCACCGAGTAGAGAACGGGGGCGCCCGGGGGAATCACAATGGGGTAGGCCAGCGGGGCATCCGCCGTCAAATTGTAGGTCCCGACCGAGAGGGTTACCGAAAGCGTGATGACACCGGCGATACTGCCGGTTTGGAAGGGCGCTGCCTGGGCGCCGTTGCGGAAGACCGCCCGGGTCGTGTTTGCCGGAATGCGGAAGGACACGAATCGGGCGCCGGAGACGAATTGGACATTGGGATCGTCCCCGAGTTCCTTGGAATCGAACGAAATGGTGAGGATGCCGTCGAGATCATAGGGATAGGCCGAGGCCAGTTGCAGGCCTAACGCAGGCTGAACCAAGGGCGACATCTGCGGCGAGACATTGGTGAAGGTGAAGGCGGGAAGCGGCGGGGGAGGAGTCGCGGTGACAATGATGCCGTAGCCCAGATTGTCCACGAGGAGGGAACCATTCACGATGCCGGTTACATTGGGGGCGAAAACAGCTTCCAACTGAATTGACTCCCCGGCGGCGAGAGTAACGGGCAGAGAGGGCGCGCGGGTAACCGAGAATCCTCCTCCCTGGAGGCGGAGGTTTGTTATGGCTCCCTCCTGGTTTCCGACATTTGCGATCTCCAGGACGAATGGCTGGCGGCTGCCAATGGCTGTATTGGGAAGACTCGCGCTGCCGCCGACGGCGATGGGCGTCCGCTGGGCCGTTGTGACCAGGGTGACCGAGAAACTGGAGCCTAAGCCGGTACCGGTCATCAGGAAGACAGCGGATCCGACGGTGAGCGTTCCGGTTAAGCGGCCCGCGGTCCTAGGGGCGAAGCGGATGCGGAATGAGAGCGTCGCACCCGGCGCGATGGTTGCGGGAAATCCCGGCAGGTCGAGCAACTGGAAATTCGCGCTGCTGCTGGCGATGCCGGCGATCTGCCCGGCGAGATTGCCGGAATTCTGAATCCGCATCACGGCCGTATTCTGGCCGGAATTGACCTCGGCATCGGCAAAGGCGAGGGCGGCGCCGGAGCTAACGGGAGCGAAGGTGGAATCGGCACCGAACTCGTAGCTGAGAACGGGACCGGCGCCCTGGCCGCTCAATCCAATGGAGGTGACGTTGCCACCGACGGTCAGCAGGAGGGTGCCGGTGGCGACGGCGGCGGCCTCCGGAACGAAGGAGACGGTAAAGCGAATCTCCTGGCCGGCGGCGATTTGGAGAGGAAGCAGAGGCAGGCCTACGGTTCGGAACGAGGTTCCGGAGATGAGCACCGAATTCAAGGTGACCGGGGCGGAGGTTCGATTGCTGATGGCGAATAGAGCGTTGGCGGGGGTATTAACGGGGGTGACGGGAAACGGGATGGCGCCGCCGTCGGAGAGCAGCGTCTGGTTGCCTTGGTTGAATGCGTAACTCAACAAAACACCGGAGAGGCCGGTGGCGGACAGGGAAAACGAATACTCCAGCGATTCTCCGGCGGTATTGGAGAGGGTGATCGACAGGCGTCCACTGAAGGTTCCGACCGAGGGGGGGGTGCTGGTGATGAGAAACGACGAGGCGCTGTTGGCCGGGACCGGAATGGAGCCTCCGAGGGTAGCGAAGCCCTGCCCCGAGGTGGTTGACCGCGTCACGGTCCAAGCCGAGTTCGAGGTGTTGGTAATCACCAGGGTGACGGCGGAGGACGAACCGATCGGCGTGACGGGAAAGGAGATGGTATCGCCGTTGGTGACAGGGACAGCGGAACCGCCGGCCGACTGATAGGCGAAGCGGAAACCGGGGGCGGGGGATTGCGCGGGCGCTTGCGCGGCTGAGGCCAGCAACGCGGCGGCGATCCAAAAACCACAGTGATTGATTCTGATTCCTCTCATTCGCATGCTCAGTTCATGGGTACGTAGAAGGCGGCAAAATCGCGCCGCGGGTCGACGAGGAGGAGCGGGTCGGGGCCGATCCCGGTGCAGGCGAGTACGCCGGATCCATCCAGGAGTTCCAGGCGTGTGGGCATTTCGGGGAGTTCGATTCGCCGGCTTTGGCCCGGTTGCCGGGAATCGGCAATCACCAGAGACGCCGAGCCGCGATTCATGACGGCGATGGTTGTACTATTGATCGGCAGCAGCGCACCCGGATCCTCGAGGCCGCCGTCTTTTCCGGCGAGGGAGATGGGCGCCGTGCCGGAGAGAAACTGCGGCAGAAGGAGGAGTTCGTTGGCGGCGGCGTCGGCAATCAACGCGTCTTTATCCTTCTGCCACCAACCGACCGCGGCGGGCCGAACCCCGGGAAATGTGGCGATGAGTTCCACCTGTCCGGAGCCGGCGCAAACGTGCTGCAGATAGCCGTTGTCGTCATCGAAGCTGGTGAGCAAAGCACAACTGCGCGTTTCGGCCACCGCCGCGTTGAGGAACTTTCCCCGGAGTTGGGAAACGGGGACGGGCGTAGAGAGTTCCGGAGTGCCGTCCAATCGGGTGACGAACTGGAACGATTCGGCGGCAGCGGAGTGGAGGAGCGCGGTGGTGGCCAGGGTGTTCAGGTACACGCGGTTGACGGGTTCGATGGTGGAGGCGATGGGGAGGACGTCAGGGACCGGAGCATCCAGACGGCGGAGGAGCGAAACGCGAGGTGTTTCCTCAGCGGAGACGACGATGGCCCGTCCGTTGCGTACCGCCGCGCTGGCAATTGCCTGCTGGAACGGGACCGGGTCGCCCAGGCGGGCCGCGCCGGGAATGCCCCGCACGCCGCGGAGCGTTCCGGTGCGTGAGTCCAGGACATAGCCGACCAGTAAACCTTGCTCGTGAATCTGTGCCTGCAGAACGCCGGCAAGCAGGATCACGGCGGCCCATTTCCCACTGGTCATCGAGGCCCTCCGACCGAGACACCACCGACCGATACGGTTGTGGTGGGGGGCGTATTGCCGTTTCCGCGATTTTTGATCATCGCGATGCCGCCGACGGCAACCGCAACCGCGACGAGGAGCGTCGGCAGGATCTTGCTTCTTTTTCCGGATCCCCGGCTGGCGGCAGGCGCGGGTTCAAACTGCCTGGGCGTGGAAGAGACAGAAAAACTCTTGTTGTACTGCCGGATGATGGTGCGAACCGAGTTTCCGGCAGAAGTGGCTTCCACGGCAATCTGAAACGGTCCCTCGATCTGATTGGGAATGAAGCCGGTGAGGGAAGCGCGGCCGTTACGGTCGGTAATGACAAACGAGGAACGGCTGCCATCGGCAAAGCGGCCGCCGGGGCCGGACTCCGGGAGCAAGAAGTTCACGGCGCCGCGGATGACGGGCCGATCGCTTTTGTCGCGCAGTTCGACGATGGTGGGGATGGTGGTATTGTTGCGCAGGTCGTTTACGGCGCCCATGCCGCTAATGACTGTAAGGTTCAGTGCGGATCCTTCCTGGGCCAGGAGGGTGGCGGGAAGCAAGCAGACAAGGACAATCGCGACCAGCCGGCGAGAGAGTTCCCGCGCAAGGGGAGATTGTAGGAACGTAGTTTTCATTACCGTGCGTGACCTCGGCTACTGCTTTACTTCCGGCTCGACGGCGGCGGGCGGCTGGGGCGAGGGCCGCACCAACGCCGGCCGCGGTTCGAGAGTTGCCGCGATGTTGGTGTCTCCGCCTGGAGTCAAGTGGATTCTCCGTTCCCAGGTTTTGTGCCCGGCGGCGGTCACGGTAAGGACATGGTCTCCGGCGGGGAGCTTTAGGGTTGACGGCGCATTGCCGAGGTAGCGGCCATCGACCGTCACCTCCGCGCCCGGAGGAACGGACCGGATGGAAACCGACGAGAGGATCTCCATACCATCGGCAGACGTGACGGGCGCGGTGGTGTCGCGGTCGCAGGTGGTGTTGGGACCGCTGTTTTCCACTCGGGTCGCATCCAGGCTGATGCCCTGGGCGATAAACGCCGTGGCCGTCTTGCCCTCCTGCAGGGTAATGTCTTTGCCGTAGACGAAAAGCAGGACGGGGAGGGCGGGCAAGGCAAGGATATTGTTGGACGGGTCTTCCCGTACCTCGCCGCGTTCGCGGACTTCGCGGCGCGGTTGTCCACTGGGGCTGCCGACCAACGGGGCACGTTCTCCGGTGGCAAGGCAGACCGCGCGAATGCTGACGGACAAGCGTCCGGACTTCATCAGGCGGCTGCGCGGAGAGGCTTCCGAAACAATCCCCCAGGCGAGGCTACCGGCGGGAATCACCACGACTTCGCCGGCTTTCACGTCCTCGGTGACCTCGAATTCGACGCGATCGTTGACGCGGGCGTCGGCTGAGGAAACGGTCTGTTTGAGACGTAACTCAACTGGAGTCTGTGGGGCCAGCCACGCCGACTTGATGGCGTGGAGAGAGGCCGGCGCCAGGGCCAGCCACGGAAAAAGGAACAAAATCAGCCGGTGCATACTTTTCAACCTCATTAACGCGCTCCTCCTTTTCGCGGGAACGGATGAAAAACCTTCCCCCAGACAGCGGGATCTTCCTGCCCGAGGCGCCAAGCAGCAAATCCACCGAGCTTGTACTTCGACACCAAGGCATGCCTCTGCGCCAGGCCCGCGGCGTCGGAACACCAAACCACGTTGCGCACCGCACCTTGCTGGAACGTAAAGGTCATTTCGCGGTGCAGGGTGTTGAACGACATTTTGACCCCCGACTTGGCGGCCAGGACGCGAGCCACCGGGAACGGACCTTCGGTGACCTTTGCGCCGTTCCAATGGCGATAGTAGAGGGCCAAGCCGAGCCGCAGTTTCTGCGCCGGGACCCACTCCAGGGCCTTTCGAACCGACGCTTCCACCCAGGCGAATCCGGCCACCGGACCGGGCTGATCCGGAGCCGTGTACTCGTCATAAGTCATGATGGTCATGTAATCGACGGCGCGTCCAATCCGGGCGAAATCGAATGGCGCCGCCCGGAGGTTTGTGATCCAGACGGGCTGAACGGCGGAGGGCGGCGATCCGGGGCCTAGCGGCGCGGGAACGGCGATTCCCAGTTGCATGCCGCGCTTGTGCAATTCCCCGGCCAGTCTGGTGACAAACTGCGCGTAGGAGTCACGCAGGGCGAGCGGAAGCTCTTCAAAATCGAGCTCGAGCCCTTGGAAGCGATACTCCGATGCCGCTTTGAGAAGTTCCCCGATCAGCTTATCCTGCGTCCCCGCCGCGAGAGCTGCTTGAATCGCTTCCGGCTTAAAATCCCGGTTTGCGATCACTGGCATCAAGGGGAGTTTCCGGGCGGCCGCCCACTGGACCAACTTGGGGTCCACCGTCGAGCGCAGGCTTCCATTCAACTCCACGGTGAACCAGACCGGCGACAGTAATCCCAAGGAGCCATGGTTTGCCTCCAGCGACTGCCGGGCGAGGGTATCTTCCATGTAGTAGAAGTGTGCCGCCGCCGAATCCGCCGCGGGCGCCGGCGCCGATCCACAGGCGAGGAGAACCATCGCCGCCAGGGCCGTCGAAGCGCCAGTTGCTGAATAAAGGACTCGCATTACTCCTCGTCAAGAACGATTAACCCGACATAGCTTAACTCGGGCTTCAACTCAGGGAACTCCAGGCGGAGCACGTCGTCGCCGCCGTTCACCATTTCCGGGCGCGGCGTCATGCGGCCGAGCATCAGGGGGATCAGGCGGACGATTTTCGGGCGGCGGGGCAGGTAGACGTAGACACTGGCGTTTTGCATCGGCCGGTTACTGCGGTTGGTGATGGCGATGCGGATCCGGGTGGGCGAGATGATCTGGCTCTCCAGCTTCACCTTTTCTCGCTGCGACCACCAGGCGGAGATCTGTTCGCCGGATGCGATCCAGGCGCGGTCGCCCTTCATCGTCTTCACGATCGCTCTCAGAATGTGGGTGTTCTCGGGAGCGCCCAGCAGATCGCTGCGGAAAGACAAGGTATAAAGGCCGTCCACAAATTCCGTCAAACGGAAATCCCGTACGAAACCATCAGCGAGATCGACACCGAGGGCGCCTGGGCGGCGGTAGCGGGCGATCTGCTCCATATCGGTTGTGCCCGCGGCGCTGATACGGGCCACTTCGACCTGGCGGGGCGGCAGGAACCAACGTGTTTCCAGTTTGGAGACCATGAGTTGGGGCACGGCGCGCTGATATTCCGAGCGATCGAGGTAATAGAAATAGCCGGCATTGCGAAGGGCGTCGACGGTGGCTTCATCCCAGACCTGCTGCGGGGGATCGAAGCCGAGGATCGGCACCGAGGCGAGGCTTTCCAGTCTGGAGCGGGCCTTAACCAGTCGCGCGGTTTGATTTCCTACGTCCTGTTCGGCAAAGGCCTCGGCTGTGTCGCCCGCGGAGGCGATTTCGCCGATTTCCTTCAGGCGCCGTAATGCGGCGCCGCCGTTCCCGGCCTTGGAAGACGGAAGGAGGTAGGTGGCCGGTACCCGCTCCGCCTGGAGGATTCTGGCTGCCGGGGTTGCGGATTCGGGGCTGTCAATCGTTTCCGCGAGCAACACCGCTGCCCGGCTACGGTTGGGCCAGTTCCCGAAGGTGGCAATGGGCTGTCTGCCCACCCAGCGAACGGCGTGGGCCATGTAGTGGTTGAGAGCGGCGCGCTGGTGCTTCTCGCTGCCTTCGGTGAGCGTCTCCTTGAAGCCCAGCCAAACCATGCGAGTCCCTTGGTAAGTGCCGTGGGACGCCAATGCGACTTCTTCGGGCGATTTGTCTCCGATGGGAAACAGTTTCCCTTCGCTGCGGTAAACATCGGGGCTGCGAACGGTACCGAAGACGAGTTCCTGGGGAGGCAAATCCACTCGGAAGCCCGCGGGAACGGACTCCGAATAGAACTGTCCGCCGCGAAAAATGGCGGAGGCGCCTTGGGTGACGGGCGCGGCCTCCGGATTGCGAACGCCCGCCACGGCGGTCAGGAAATCCCAACCGCGCCAGGCACAGGTCGCATCGCGGGCGCCGAGTGCGCCGGAAGCGACGATTCCCACGCCAACCTTGGCCAGAGCCTGAATCGCTTTTCGCTGCGCGTCGGAGAGGCAGACAGCGGAGGGCAGGACAAGCACGGTGGAATCGGACGCAATCTCGGGAACGAGATCATCGTCGGCGATGACTCGAAAAGGGATGCCTGCCTCTGACAGTGCGATTTCCCACTGCCGGACGGCGTCGAAATAGTCCTCGGGGTTGGGGTTGCTCATCAGGGCGCTGTTGCCGCTTTTGAGGAGCGCCACGCTGCCGACGGGATTGCCCCGGAACATCCGCGTCAGGTTGCGGATCGGGCCGACGGTCTTCTCAAGAATGGCGAAGAAGATCAAAGCCTGCAGGCCCACAACGATGAGCAGGCTAAACGCGAACCATGCACCAAAGTGGGAGGTACGGCGATAACCCAGTTTTCGGTTCGTTGCCTTCATTTGAGCTGTTTCGGATAGAGCGGCTTAAAGAATTTCGGCTGTTCGAGAGCCATGGCCGCAGGAACCGGGGCGGTGTTGGCGGAATGCCGCAGGCTGGCGCGTTGCCTGACGCGGAACGCGAGGTAGCAATATATGGCGAAAACGACGGTAAACAGCGAAACCAGCACAATGACGGTCGAGAGCAGGGAATACAGTTCGATTTCCATGACAGGTGCCTCTCCTCTTAAATTCTTCCAAACCGTTCCAAACGCATCCACTTCATCTTTACGTCGAACAACTCGTCGAACCACGTCAGGCACCGGAGTAAATCCACGAAGGGGATGAAAAAGAGCCGGTAGCTGACGGCGGTGAGGACGAGACTGAGTTGTTCGCCCTCCGCTCCGATACACATGATCGCGATCATCGCGTCGAGTAAGGTGAGTTGCGCCCACCAAAGCGGAATCAAAACCGACATGCTGCCTCCCGCGGCGGCGAAGAGGAAACAAGCAATACTAATGACGTTCATGGCTGGCAGCGCGATGCCGTCGAGCACAAAGAGCCAGAACATCAGCCAGGTTCCGACGGTGGGACAGCCCCCGAAGAGGAACCGCCGGTTCTTGATGATGGCCTGCAAGACGCCGCGACCCCAGCGATAACGCTGCAAGACGAGCGCGCTGATACTTTCCGGCGCCTCGGTCCAGACGATGGCGTCGCTTTCGTATTTGACGTCCCAACCGGCCAGCAGCAGGCGTAAGGTCAGATCGCAATCTTCGGCGAAAGTGTCCATCTCGTAGGCACCGACTTCGAGAAGGGCTTCCTTCCGGAAAAGGCCGAGCGGGCCGGGAATGACGGTGACTCGATTGAAATAAGCCTGTGCGGAACGAATCAGATTCAGGCCTTCGAGATACTCGAGCGACTGGAGACGGGTGAGGTGATTGAGCCGATTGGCCACCTTGACGTTTCCCGCCACTGCGCCGACATACGGGTCGTAGAAATGTGCCGCCGCCCGCATGAGTGCGTTTCCGTCCAAACGGGAATCCCCGTCGGTGCAGAGGATCAGCTCCCCACGCGCCTGCGCGATGCCGGTGTTCAGCGCACTTGCCTTGCCTCCATTCGGCTTGGTGATCACCCGCAAGCGGTTGGGTCCGTAGTTTGCGGCGATACGGGTGGCCTTCTCGTAGGTGTCATCGGTAGAGCCGTCGTCGACGACAATGACTTCAAAGTTGGGATAGTTCAGCCGCATTGCCGAAAAGACCGCTGATTCAATGACCGGGCCCTCATTGTGAGCGGGGAAAATGATGGAAATGGGCAGGAACTCCGTTGGAACCAGCGGCTCGTGGGCATGCTGGAGGTGCTTGAGGAAGGCGAGAGCGGCGACCAGCAGGTAGCGCAGCAGCAGGACCACGAGGAAGATCACCAGGATCTTCGATGTAATGGGAATCAGGGCATCTTGCGCATCGAGGCGACCGATACCGTAGTACCAGGAGGCCACCGCGAGGGCGACAACGGATGCGGCTCCGAACAGAACGAGAGCTTGAAGCAGGCGTCGAGTCATTCCTGGCTTCCTCTAACGAATGTCGATCCGCGCCGGGTCTGCTCGTCGGGGTTGATCCATGAAGTAGTTCTGAACACCGAACTCAAAGACTCCGGTCTTGTAAGCTGGAGATCCGAAAGAGCTGGTAGCGCCTCGTCCGAAGCGATATCCAAGGCGGAGATCCAGGCTGGGATTGACGCGCCAGATCAAAGACGGGTAGATGACCGCTTCCACCACATTGACACCGGCCTGCGAGTAGCGGTCGATGCGCCCGTAGCCAAGTTCTCCCACCGCGGACAGCCGGAGATTCGGGGCAATCGGTTTGTTCCAGTTATAGGACAAACCATAGGTGCCGTAGTAGGAGGGGCTAAAGTAGATGGGCGAGGGATTCGAAAACGTCGTGGCGCGGACGAAATAGCCGGCGGTGAGATCGGGCAGAACCGAGTATTCGGCTCGGGCCGAGAACATCCGCTGCGAATTCACGGGAGAAACATTGTTCTCGCCGCGCGAATAGCGAGCCGCACCGACGCCCAGCCACAGGCGCCATTTTGCGCTCATGGGCTGCTGATAGCTCAAGAACGCTGTTTGCCCATAGATTCCCGCGAACATGCTGGCAATCGTGTTCAGGTCATAGGCGGCCATCCGGCGGGTATAGGTGGCCGTGACCAGCCGATCCCGTCCGGCGCGAATGTTCAGTTCGCCGCGCGCTTCCAGGAACGACCGGGTGTTGTCGAACCGCGTTTGGCCGGCCTGTGCACTTAAAGAGAACTGCTGGATGGGTGCCAGATCGACCCTGACGCCAGCGCCGGCGCCACGGGAAGTACCGGACGCCGAACAGATCCGATCGCTGAGGGCGATGAGCCGGGTGTCGACGAGGCCGCTGGTGGAACCGCAGGCGGTGCCGCCAATCTGGCGCTGCTGACTGAAGTAGTCGTAGTTGATATAAGGAGAGACCCGCAGACCGTCGCGCATCGGGAAACTCGCTTCGAGTGAAGTCTGAGACCGTCCAAAGTTGTCCGAATCGGAGAAGCTGCGTTGGCGTACGGCCAAGGAGGGGGAGACTTCCGGGCCGAGGCCTTCGAGCCGTTCCCGCGCCACTGCGTTATTGGCGTCGCTTTCGAGCACTCGCTTGTAGGCATCGACGAGGCGGAACGGATCCGCTCCGCGGTAGTCGAGTATTTGGGCGAGGCCGAGGAGTGCCCGTGGTTCATTGGCATCCTTCTTCAACGCCGAGCGGTAGCGTTCTTCGGCGAGCGGGTAATCTCCGGCCCACTTCAAGTTATCTGCCAACTCCAGTTGAGCCTGCTGGTCCTGCGGGTAGGTGCGGAGATAGACCTGATACTTGTCGGCCGCATCCGCAAACTGTTTGTTGAAGCTCAAGAGGCGGCAGGTAGCGAGTTCGATCTCCTGTGTCGTGCCATATTTCGTGGTGTAGGCTTTGTAGGCTGCCAGTGCATCGGTATAGCGGCCGGCCGCCGTTAAGAGGCGCGCTTTGTCCATCGCTTCCGCCCTCTCTTGCGTCTCGAAGGTGCGAAGGGCGTCGGTAGCGACCTCGTTGCCCGGGTCGAGTTCCAGGAGCTTTTTGGCATACGGCTGGGCAGACCGAAGCTTCTTGTCCCAGACATAGGCGTGGACCAAGCCCTCGTGGTCTTCCACGGTGGCGCGGGGATCGGAGACGAGTAACTCGTAGTCCTGGCGGGCTCGGGAAAACACAGGAATGGTGAGCTCGATCTTAGCCAGTTCCCGCAGCGCGGTCTTGTCACTCGGCACTTTCTGCAGATAGCGGTCGTAATATTTCGTCGACTCGGTGTACTGTTTTCCCCAGGAAAGGACACGCGCCACCTGCAGGATGGTTTCGGTGCTGTCCGGATGCTTCTCCAAGTAACTTGTAAAGAACTGGGCCGCGGCCTTGTAATCTTCCCGCTCCAGGCTGGCGAACCCGCTAACGCGCGGCTGATTGGAGACAATCCGGTCCCGTCCGGCGATCGCTGAGGCATCGCGCGGATTGAGTTCGAGCACCTTCGCATAGGTCGCGAGCGCGAGTTCGGGATTTCCCATTTGTTCCTGGCACTGGGCGATGGAGAGGAGCAGTTCCGGGTCGCGCGGCCGGCGTGCGGCTACACGGTTGAACTCTTCGAGCGCGGGAGCGAACTGCTTGGACCAGAGGAGGGCGTGGCCCAGGTTCACGCGGGCATCGAGGTCGTCCGGACGCCGTTCGAGGTACCGTTTGTACCGGTCCGCAGCCTGATCCAACTTATTGGACCAGAGCAGGACATTGGAGAGTTGAAGGCTGACCGGAAGGTCGCCCGGGCGCACGGTGAGGTACTGTCGATAGTAGCGAGCCGCTTCCTCATAGTTTTCCGCCCACGCGTAGTTCTGGCCGGCGCGCTCATAGAAGTCGGGTGAGGCGCCCGGCTTGGCGCCCAACCTGGCGTAGATTTCCGCCGCCAGTGTGTAGTCCTTCGTCCGGGTATAGATCTCCGCCAAGCGCTGCTGTGGCAGGACCATCTCTGGAAAACGCTTTTGGATGGATTCGAGGATCGCAGCGGCTTCGGTGAGCCGGCCGGCCTGTGCCTCGCGTTCGGCACGCTCGATTTCTCCTCCGGTACGGATGCGTTCGCTTACCTCGGCACTCCCCTTTGGTGCCGCCGGTTTGGGAGGAGCCGGAGCCGGGGCCACGGGTTCCGGCGTCAGTACGCGCTTGGCGTCCACGTCTCCCGGAGAGAGCCGCAGCACTTGCTGATAGACCCGCTTGGCTTCCTCCATCCGGTTGTCCTGCACGAGACAATCGGCGAGCATCTTGTGGATGGTTACGTTGCGAGGCTCTTTCCTCAAAATCTCTCGAAAGATGGATTCAGCGGCGCGATAATTGCCGCTGCGATACAGTTCCAGAGCTTTGGGCAGTCCTTCCTGCCCATTGAGTTGGGGTGCCGGCGCAATGAGAAACACCAGCATCGCCCCCGCCGCCGCGCGGCCCATCCATCGGGGGACGCTGACCGCTTGGGCTCGCCATTTGCGGAAACCTGTCGCTACGTCTGCCAGGGGAAAGGAATCTAAGTCCATCACGTTACTCCGAACGGTCGCCCTGGTGGCCGGCGGCCACCGCTTCAAAGGATCTATTACTTAGTCCGTTGCTGCCGGGTTGTTGCGTAGACTGGCCTACGGCTTCCCGGACGAACTGACGCAGCTGCGACTGCAGGCTGCCTTGATTGGTAATGCGCGGATGTTCAATCCGGGGAGGAGCCGCATCGGTCCAGGACAGGTTGAACCGGGACAGGAAGGCATGTCCTTCCGGCGCATCGGCAAGGAGAACCGCCACGCCGCGGCTTCCCACGTAGACCAAGTCCGTGGAGCGAGCCATCAACAACACCGTCGAGGATAACTCTTCGACCATCGGGCTTCCCGACGGCAATCGCAGCGTGAACATGGGCGATGCGGCGGCCATTTCGGGCCGGGAGTACTCCTCCGCCACTCTCTCGCAGAACAATTCGAGGTCCATGGTACAGGACGCCGGCACGCGTTTTTGAATGGGAGGAGCTTCGCTGTCGGGGTGGAGCGGTTTATCAAGCCGTCCAATCCGGCGAAGCAGATTGTCCACGATCAAGCCCAGCAGCGGGACATCGATCGGGAAATCGAGGACCATGTCGACGCCGGCGCGGAGAAACTTAGCCTTGTCTGTCACTCGCCGGACCCGCGAACCCACAATGATCATTGGCATGTTGTATCCGGATTGGCGAAGCTTGAATGCCAACGCACCACCGCAAGCGCCAGCCATTTCATTCGACATTACAAGAACGTCGGGTAGCTCGCCGGACAGCATTGCCATGCCGGAGGCAACCCCGTGCGCTTCGCTGACGCGGTAGTTCCGCGAGAGGCTGGTGACCAGTAAAGCGCGGAGGGCGCTATCGGGATGGATCAGCAAAATGCCGGGAACCTGCTGCTCCACCTCGGAGACCTCGACGGGGGCCGTCGCGGGGGCGGGGGCGGGGGCTGGGCTGGCGAGCAAGTTTGGCGAAAATGCTGGCGGCAATGCACGTGGTGCCGGAGAGGCGCCCGCCGGGGCCAGCGTGCCAACGGACGATGTACGAGTCGACGGGATCTGGAACGGCGAAAAGTGGAGGTCCGACCCCTTCTGATCCTTCGCATAGGCCGCCGCCGATCCGTTGGGCAGACGGTTCAGGGACACAAGCCCGATTCCGGCGACGATACCAAAATCGAGAGATTCCGCCGAGGGACTTTCCGGCCACCGTTCGAACACGATCTTTCCCGAACCCAGGCCCTCCGCGTCGAGGCGCATGACGCCGTGGGCCATCTCCCTCACGGAGGGGACATTGTCGTTATTTCCAGAGGAATCGATCAGGTAAATCGCGGTCGCGCCCATGCGGGAGACCGCGGAAATGATGGAATGAAATCGTTTGGCGGAGGCACCAGGATTGGGTGTATTGAGCAGGGGCGTTACCGGATCGAACACAACACGCTGAATGGCATTGTCACCGGTTAATCCCTGAAACTCCTCCATGATATGGCTGTCATCCAGGAGTTGCATGGAACTGGTGGCAACCGTTTCGGGATAGTCGAAGTACTGCAACTTGCCGGACCGGATGGCGTCAGCGAGATCAAAGCCGTATCCTCGGCCCTCCTCTATCACGGCTTCAACGGGGCGGTCGGTTACCAGGGCGACGGACTCTCCATTCGCAACGCCACTGGCCAGGAATGCAAGGGCAAGGGCGCTCTTTGCTTCCTGGGCATTGCCGTACACAAGATAGCCCTGCCTCTCGGAGAACCCCCCAGTGAGATTATCGAGTGCGGAGAAACCGGTCCTGATCATTGACAACGATTGGCTCCCAGAATTTATACGATGGAATGAGTTACCTATTATCTCTCACTGGGCGGCGAAATGGTACAAAAATTTACCTTTTGTCGAAGAATCCACCCCGGGGGAGTGTATTGCGCCGATTCCGGGGCGTGTGCAACACTGAAGAATGCGATTCCCTGCCTTGCAGGTGTGTTGGGTTAGCCTTGCATTGCTGGTTGGCTGTGCCTCAGCCGGTTTTTCCCAGACAACGCCTGCCGTTAAGTTTCAGGCGACCTCCGATTGGGGAGCGGGGTTTGTTGGACAGATCACCGTTTCCAACCCCTCGGCGAGCCCTATTTCGGCTTGGGTTCTGGAATTCGATTTTGATCGTGCGATCGACACCATTTGGGATGGAACGCTGGTCCGCCGTAGCGGCAATCGCTATACGGTGAAGTCGGCCGGATGGAACGACGTGATCGTCCCTGGCGGCTCCGTTTCCGTCGGGTTCACCGGCTCTCCCGGAGGGGTGAAGGAAGGTCCCTCGAATTTCCAGCTGACCGGCGAGGCTGGTCCCTCGGCTCCCTCGGGCCCCTCCGCTGAAGGTGTGCAGGTCACGCTGACCCAATCGGGCCGCTGGGTGGGTGGCTTCTCGGCGACTCTACATGTAGCCAACGGAGGATCCGCCGCACTGTCGCCGTGGGTGCTCAGTTTTCGATTTGATCAGGCGATCGAGGCTATGTGGAACGGCACGTTCACCCGGGACGGCGATGTCTATCGAATCGCCGGGTTTGGAGAGACGGCGTCGGTTCCCGCCGCCTCGTCGATTTCGATCGGCTTGACCGGTTCGGGCAGCCTTACCGGCAGCAGCGTTTCAGAGTGCCGCCTGAACGACACTCCTTGCACGATCAAGATCGTCCTGGCGGACACTCCTACGCCGCCGGCACCCAACGCCATCACCATCGAGACGGTGGATAAAGCCGGCCCGGTGACGCAGTTCACCATCGATCAAACCACGGTTCGTTATGGGTTGAGCGTAAAGGGGCAGGAGGAAGGGCGTTATCTGGTGGCGACCAACAACCCGGCCGTACTTTCGGCCTCCATCGACGCCGGCGGTGGAGCGGTCGTGCTCACCGGCCTCGCACCGGGCCGTGCCTCCCTGCGGATCATTGAGCAAGCCACGGGCGCGACCCGCTTTGTTGGAGTGCGCGTCCGAAATGCCGACGGCAGCCTTCCCGGGCTGCCCAAGCATCTCTGGCTCGGGTCGGTGAGCGAGGATACGCCTGCTCATTTAGATTTTTGGCAGGACTTCCGGCCCGGCAACCAGAACCGCCGGGTCGATTCCCGGTACATTTACCTGAACGGCGGGCCGTATCAGGGGTGGGACACGTGGTCGGTGCGCTTGGGCGATCGGGCCACTAACTACATTCGCACCAGCCGCACGCTCGGGATGATTCCCTTTTTCGTCTTCTATAACATCCCCGCAGGCAGCGAAAGCTACGAGATCGATCTTGCCAACGTCAACGATTCCGCCTATATGGTGGCCTACTTCAAGAACCTGAAGCTGGCATTGGATATCGCGGTTCGCGAATCCCCGGATGACCCGGTGGGATTCATTCTGGAACCCGATTTTCTCGGCTATCTGGCACAGAACGCAAACCGGCCCCCCTCGGGTATCACCGCTGCCACGGCCGCGGCCTACGAATCCGGTGTGCTCAACGCATCCACAGATCCTCAATTTCCGTCAAACGTCGAGGGCTTGGTCCGGGCGATCAACTACACCATCTCCAAGTACGCACCGAAGGCCGTCTTCGGCTGGCAGTTCAATTTGTGGGCGTCGCCGGCCGGCGGATGGACGACTTCGGTCCCGAACCGGGGACTGATGCACAAAACGGACGGGGGCGATTATGCCGCCGGGCGTAACGCGATCGCGGGTGAAGCGGCTGCGATCGCCCGCTACTATTTGTCGGCGGGCGTCGCCAGCTACGGTGCCAGCTTCATCTCCATCGACAAGTATGGGTTAGACGCCACCGCCTTCGAGGCTTCCGCGGCGAAGGATCCGGCCAACTCAGTGTGGTTTTGGAACAATGACCATTGGCGAAACTATCTGACTTTCGTCTCCGCCCTCAACCAGACCACGCGCCTTCCGGTGATCCTTTGGCAGTTGCCAGTGGGCCACATCAATAGCAGCAAAGCGGTGAACCCGTACTCTTCGTCAGGCAAGTTCCCGGACTTCACCTACCTGTACCAGAGCCATGAGGACTCTTCCACCACCTTCTTTTTTGGCGACACGTTCACCACCACCGGTGCACGCAAAGCCTTCTTTTCCTTGAACGCGAGTGAAGATCCCGGACTTTCGGTGACCGACGACAGCGTGACCTGGTCCAGCCACATGGCCGAGGCGGCGAAAGCCGGCGTTATCTCCATGATGTTCGGGGCCGGTGTCGGTGCCAGTACCACCAATGTGGGCGCACCGCCGACCGATGGCTATCTCTGGATTGTAAAGGCCCAGGAATACCTCGCCAATCCGGTACAACTTCCGGTGAAATAAGGCTGTTGAGCGCTTTGAGTGAACCTGGGTGACGGGGCGGCCCTTCGCGGTCCGGTAGTCGGGGGTGGTCTCCCCGGGGCGCTGGACGGGCCAGCGTATGTCCGCAAAGTTCACACAGAAGGGGCGAGGCTGGCCGAAATTGTGCCCGGCTTCGTGGCGGAATCGAGCTTTATGCGGCACGAATGGACATTTTCAGTGGCCGGAAGCGATAAAGACCATCTTGGGCTTGACTGTTGGCGTTCGGCTGTCTAAACTCAGTTAAATCCTTACTTTTGGGCTAGAAGACCCTAATTTTGCTGTCCGAGTACCGGTTCGATCTTCATAGTACTAGTTCGATCTTCATTCTGTTGTCGCCATTTCGGAGGAGTTCATGATTCGCAGTACACTGTTCGCCATCGGGCTCATCGGCCTCTACTCGACCGTGGCGGTTGGCGCACCCATTCCGCTTGGTGACATGTCCAATTACGCCGTGTTTTCGGGAACCGGAGTGGTTTTCAACAACAACTATTCGACCCCTGGAACCACGACGATCAACGACGGACTCAACGCGGGCAGTATATATGCGTTTGGAGGTGCTAGCGCCATTACATACAACGGCGGAGGGGCGTTTCAGCAGGTGACTAACGGCGGGCCGGAGACGACGGCCTTTTTCGCTCTCACTTCCACCTTAAGCGGGGTAGGCGGAACGGCGGTTGGTTCCTGGGCGGGGCTGACTCCTGGCGACTACACGTTCAATAATAGCAATCTGCCAACTACGGTTACTCTCACTACACCGGGACAGTACGTGTTTACCTATAACGAGGGATCCGGCACTTTGACGCTCAGCAACGTTAACATCACGCTCGGCCCGGGAGTATCGGCTGATGAGGTTTTTTGGTATGTGCCGAATGATTTCAGCATGGTGAATAGTACCTTTGCCGGCGTCCTAGTAGTGGACAATTTTGGAGCCCGCATCGAGGCGAACAGCTCCCCTACCAACTTTCAGGGTAGACTTCTGGCGGAGGGCACCGTTGAACTTTCTGGATGGAACAACGGCAATCTAGCGTTTAACAATCCGGCGTTTGACCCGGGCGACGGCGTTCCTGAGCCGTCTTCGTTCGTGCTGGTCGTCTCGGCTTTGGCTGTGGGTGCAATTGTAAAACGGCGAAAGTCTGCTCGCTAGATTCAATTCCGCGCTGCGACGCTTAGCATCCCGAAAGCGTCAGGGCCGGGAAGTTGTCCGCTACCAGCGATTCGCTGGGAGTTATCGTAGAATCTCGTTTCGGCCTCGGCTGCTTTTGACCGCGCAATTCCTGTTGTTTGTTGCTTTACTGCCGGGATTATTGATGGCACGGGATGCGACCGCGATGGTGCGCATTCCGGGAGTTGCGATGGAGGTTCATATCCTCTTTGGGAAAGGGGAGATGACGCGGGAAGCCATGATTCGTGAGAGCGAAGCGTTTCTGTTTCACTATCGCGACTACGGGTTCCTGAAGATCCAGTTCGCCGACGCTCAGGCGACGCTCAACCTTCCCAACTCAATGCCTGAAGGAATACCGAACCGGGGGATATGGGCGTCGGCGAAGGGGCGCCTGAACGGAACCGGCGTTCGCTACGGAGAACTGATCCGCATTCGAGGAAATGCCGTGCTCCGGATTCGAGATGGATTTGTGATCCAGAGCATAGTGATGCAGGGCGAGAATCCGTTCGTTCTTTCCGTTGAGGGGCTCACGGGAGAGTTCGTTCACCTGGGCTTGGTCTACGACTATCGCCGGAACAAGGCTCTTTTCATCGACGCGTCCGCAGTCGTCCCGCGGGGGGATTGGGATGCTGCCTTCGCGAAGCGAATGGTGCAGCATGCGCAGCGGACCTTCCAGTTACCGCTGGGGGCGAACGTTACTCTCAGTGAGGATCGATTCTATTCTTTCACGGCCCAGTTCGTTCACAGCCTTCTTTTTGATTTGGACGCGCCGCCGAAGGATGGGGATTTATCGTCTGTGCGAAGGGCGGAGTGTGGAGTGGGGCCGACGGGCAGGGGATTCTGTGGTGCTGACCGTCCCACTCCGGGCGGCAGGGAACTGATTCAGTTCTAATCCGGTGGCGCTGGTACAGAGGAAGGCCGCGGCGATGGAGTGTAAGCGATGCCGGAGTTCTGTGGTGGCGGCGCTTGGGGCGATGTTCGATATCGTGTACGGGTCTGTCCGATCCATCCGGAACTGCGGCCGACCGGGCTGTTTGACCCTGCCGAGGGGTAATTGGGGAGGGGCGTGGGTACGGTGTGTGTAATCGACCGGATTCTTCCGCAATCGAGGGAAAATCCGGTCAGCAGCATCCAGGGGAAGTCTGGGGGGTGGCTATGCCAGTTGGGGCTGGTTGGGTGCGCGCTTGATCCAGCGAAAGGCGTGGATGGAGTTCTTCCAGAAAAACTTCTCGGCGGCGGGGCGGCCCTTGGCCATGAAGTAGTTGTGGAGGATCTCCAAAGTGGGCTTGCTGCGGCCGGAAAAGACCAGATAGTCCTCTCCGAAAATGTCCCAGATGAAATCCATCACCGGCAGATAGACCTTCGGGTCCAGCGGCGCGTTCGCGGGGACACGGGCGCGGTGGAGTCCGGACACCTTGACGAACGCTTTGCGCTTGCGGAGTTCGGTGAGGGTTTCCTGATACTTCTTGAGCACGGCGGCGTCCGTGGGCAGGGCCAAGGCCTGGAGGTGGCCGAGAACTACGCGGAGATTGGGGACTCGGTCGGTAAGGCGGAGGGTAGCTTCGATGAGATCGAGGCGCGGGTTGGCGACTTCCAGCGTAAGACCAGTCTGGGCGAAGAGTTTCATGTTGGCGATGAACTCCGGCCGGTGAATGGCACTCACTAAGTCCTGATCGGGCCAGACGTTCCCGTACCGGATACCAAGGAACAACTTATTGCGGTGATACCGTTCCAGATACTCGTGGAACTGGGGGATAGTGGGGTCGAGATTACCCACCATTCCGGTGATCATCGGTTCGTCCTGGATGATCATGAGGACCCAGAGATTGTCTTCGACCCAGGGGCTGGCTTCCACCTTGATACCGCCGACGATGCCCAACGGGATGGCCGATTCGCGGAAGTGGCGGGGGAGGAAGGGCGGCTGATTCGGAGTGAACGGAAAGGGGGCGCCCTGAGGGCGGGTCTGGTCGTAAAGGTGGAAATGGCTGTCGATGATCGGTATTTTGTCCGCTTGGGCGGGGACAGCGGCGGCACTGGCAGCGGCAAGGAGGGCGCGACGGGAGGGGGTGAAATTGGTTGGGTTGCTCATCGGGGCTTTGAGGATTCTATCCCAGCCGAGCGGGAAGGCGGAGGAGAACTTCGCCGGCGGGGAGGATTTCGACGTGGGGGAGTTTGGATAGGCGGGAGAGGAGGGAGTCGAGATAGCGGGAACTGAGCGGACCCCAGCCTTCGCCGTCGAGACCGTGGGAGTTAAAGACATACCAACCGCCCGGACCGTTGAGGAACTTCGTCAGTTGTGATTCGAGGAAGTCGTCGCAGTTGGCCGGTCCGTAGGAGTTGCACCCGATGAGAGTGGGGGTACGGGCGGAGGGGATGGGATTGACGGGTGATTTTCCGCGGGTGCGGATGGCGAGGAATTTCGAGAGGGCATATCCTTCGATTTCGGGGGTGGAGGAGTTATAGGCGAAGCTGTACACCGATAGGGCTGGGTGAAAGTTGTCGAGGTGTTCATGAAAGTACTCGATGCACTTATCGATGAGGCCACTAGCCTGGGGGAAGGGAAGGGGGGCGAGGTTCTGGTGGTCGTAGGTGTGGGGCATGACCTCATGGCCACGTTCGCGGAGGCGGTTCCAGAGTTCGAAGTCGCCTTTTGGGAAAGGGGTCATGGGATCGGGGACACCACGAAGGATCGGGGCAAACCCGGGGAAGTGGCCGAGGGCGATGACGTTGAGGCAGGCACGGAGGCCGTGGTGCTCGTAGATGGCGGCGGTTTTCTGAAAGGAGTCCTTGAAGCCGTCATCGAAGGAGAGAGTGACGATGTGGGTTTTACCGGGACGCTGGGCGGCGAGCGAGGGGGCGAGGAGGAAGGCGCGGCGGTGCATGGAGGCGGGGGCTATAGTTTGTAGCGATCGTAGTCGAACGGTTCATTCACCATGTGATAGAGGGGTTCGCCCTCCTTTTGGAGGTAATAGGTTTTGAGCATGGTGCGCGGGAAGTGGGTGAGTTTGCGGGAGACAGGCCCTGCGTCGGTCCATTCGTAGACGTCAACGTCCCAGGGATTGAAGGTATCGGTGAGGCCGCGTTCCTTGGCGATGCGGTAGAAGTGGACATTGCCGGGTTCGTGCCCGCCCAGGAAGAGGCCGACAAGGTCGAGGCGGAAGGGATCCTGGGAGAACATGACGAAGTTGGGGAGGAAGTCGGGAACGGGGTCGGCGGGGTCCTCATTCTTGGCGTAAATGGCTTCGATCATATGAAGGCCGAACTTGAGGGTGCTTAGGTGGTCGCAGGTTTTGTGGGCCCAGATTTCCTGGCGTTCGGGGCCAAGGTCGGCAGCGCTGTCGTAGCGGCTGTAGTTCATTTTTCGATGGTTCTCGAGGTAGCGGGTGACGCGGCGAACGACATCCTTCTGGATGAAGGGTTTCATGTGGTCGGGAGCGCCGGTGACCATGGCCCAGCCGGGGCAGAAGCGTTGGAAGGGCCAGACGGTAAGGCCTTGGGCATTTTTGCAGGCTTGGGTGAGGCACATACCGTGGGAGCGCCATTTGGCGATATTGAAGAGCCAGGTATCGGGTTCGTGGATGGGGGGATAGTGGGGGACGCGGGCGTAGACGACGGCGTCGTCGGGTTTGGCCCAGTTCATGCCCTGGTCGCGGCGGTAGTGGGCGGCCCGGCGCTGGGGTTCGAGGACATCGACGCCGAGGCGTTCATGGATGTTGTCGTATTTGGAGCTCCAGCGGGAGGACCGGTAGTTGGCTTCGACATAGTGAAAGCGGCGGAGGCCGGTTTCGTGGAGGGAGGAGAGGAGGCCGTCGTAGAAATCGGGATCGGTTCCCCAGTTGGTTTGCTGGCCGTTTTCGCGGACGGTGAGGACGTTGGGTTTCAGGACGATGCGGTGGGAGAGGGGAATGCCGGCGTCGTGGCGGGCGGCAAAGATGGAGCGGCCGAGGTGGAGGCCTTCGCGGCGGAGGCCGGGGAAGTCGAGGCGGCTGGCGACGCGGGTGGGGCGGATGAAGACGGCTTTCGGGTTGGCGCGGAGGAAGGGGTGAAGGTCAAAGAAGCGAGGTGGAGCGGCGAATCCAGGAGCGGCAGCGAGGGCGGAGAGGAAACTACGGCGAGGCAGGTCCATGGGGGCAGATCTCCGAGGGGTAGGTTACCTGGAGACACGATACCACTTTAGGAAGTGGAGTTAGCGGGATTCGACGCAGTACTTGGCGTTGGAGAAGAGGGGTGTTTTCTGGCAGAGTCCGGCTTTGTGCACGACGAAGGAGCCTTCGCCCGCGGGGAGCGCGGACCAGCGGCGCCACCATTCGCGGGCGAGGGGTTCCATGAAATTGACCTGGCCTCCACCTTTCCAATCGACCCAGACGGAGCGGAGGGCGCGGGCCCGAAAGATGCCAGGGTAGCCTTCCTTGGCAGCGTCGGGGAAGTGGAAGACGGCATCGATCGGGGTGGACGAACGGGCCCAGAGGGAGAGTGCGTCGAGTTCGGGAGAGTGAACCTGGGGGTAATTGCGAATGCCGCCGAGGTGGAGGATGACGAACATGGCGAGGACGGTGGCGAGGCCGGGAGCCCAGGCGGACCAGCGTAGGGATGCGGCGAAAAGGAGGGCGAGGGCGGCGACCAGGGCCAGACGGAAGAGCAGGGGCGAGGAGGAGGGCCAAAGCAGCTCCAGTGGGCGCATGTTGACGGTAATGGCGAGGGGCAGTAGGAGCCAGAGGAAGCGTTCGGCAAGGGAGCGAGCGAGGGCGGCGGCGATGGAGCAGGAGACAACGGCGGCAAAGGTGGTCCAGAGCACGGCGCGCGCGGGCTGCAATTGGGGCATCAGGCCCCATTTGAGCCAGTCCATGGTTACGAATGAGATGAGGAGGCTAAGGAGGCCGAGGATGGGGAGGAGGCCGAGGAGGAAGCGGGAGAAGTCATCGAGGCGGTCGCCGACGCGCCACCAGGCGGCCATCGCCACGGCGGCAACGAAGAAGTGATGGAGGCCGAACTGGGAGAACCACATGCCGACGAAGACATAGGCGGCGCGGAGGCGTTGGAGGTTTTCGACGTCGGGGGAGACCTGGGAAAAGAAGTCCTGTTCAAGTTTGACGCCGGACTGGTACTTGGCGGCAAGGAGGAGGACTGCGATGGCGGCGGCAATCCAGGCAAGGAAGCGCCAGCGGCCATCGAGGTGCCAGGGCATCATGAGGTAGAAAAGGAGGAGCAGGAGGATGGGGAAGACGGTGGGTGGGTGGTAGAGGAATCCGAGGAAGGCGGCGGCGCCGGCGGCGGGCCAGAGGCGAACGGAGGCGAGGCCGGCGGCGAAGACGATCATGGGGAGGGCGAACGTGCGCGGGGTGGGCTCATACTCGACGGTGAGGACGGAGGGGCCGAGGATGGTGGCGCCGAGAGAGTAGACGCCGGCGGTGAGGACGGAGGCTGAGTAAGAGAGTCCGGCGCTCTGGGCGAGGAGGAAGACGCCAAGGAGGCCGAGGAAGCGGGTGAGGAGTTGCTGGGCGACGAGAATAGGTTGGAAATCAAGCCCGGTGAGTTTGCGGAGGGAGATGGCGATTTCGTCGTAGAAGGTGAAGGAGAGGTGGGGGTGGGTGCCGATGAGGTCGTTGGCGAGGACGCGGGAGTCGACGAGCCGCTCCATCATGGGGAGGTAGATCTGGGAGTCCTGGTGGAGATAAGTGTGGCCGGGAAAGACGAGAAACCCGAAGAGGGTGATGGCGACGAGAGCGACGAGCGCCTGGAGGGGGCGTTCGTTCATTGGGCGGGCGTCTTCTCCAGTTGTTGTTGGATCCAGAGGCGGTCGGGGTTGAGGGATTTGGCTTTCTGGAGGGCCTGGCGGGCGTCGGCGTTGCGGTTTCCTTTGCGGTGGGCGAGTCCGATCCAGAGCCAGGCTTCGGCGAGCTTTGGGTCGATGGCGGCGGCCTTCTGGAAGTCCTTCATGGCGAGGTCGACGCCGCCGCCGAGCATGGCGGGGAGGTAGAATTTGCCAACGCCGGAGGAGACCCAGCCGAGTGCGGACTTAGGATTCATCTGGAGGGCTTTTTCAATTTCCTCTTTGGCGCAGCGGCCGTGCTGGAAGCCGGCCATGGGATCGGCGGGGATGACCTGACCGCAGAGGGTGCCGAGGAGGCGGTGGAACTCGGCATTGGAGGGTTCGAGTTTGAGCGCGGCCTTCGCGGCGGCGATGCCAAGTTCGGCGGCAGAGCGGGCCTGGCGCTTGTCGCGGAGTTCGAGGGCGACTTCGCTCAGGTAAGAATAGGCGAGGGCTGCCTCGTAGTGGCCGGGGGCGGACTTTGCGGCTTTGGCGCGAGCGGCTCCGGCTTTTTCGAGGGCGGCGCGATCCTGGCGGTTGCGGGCGGATTCGAGCGTGGCGTCGGCGCAGAAGGCAGCGGCGGAGCAGAGGAGGAGAAGGAGGAGGGAATCGCGCATCGACATTCTCATTTTCGCAGAGTTTTAGATTCGCGCGATTTTGCGCTGGACGGAGAGAAAGTAGACGGCCAGCGCGATAAGAAGGCAGCCATTGACGGCGAGGATGACGGGAGCGCCATAAAACTGCATGAGGCGGCCGGAGGTGAGGTTCCCGAAGGGCATCCCTCCCCGGAAGGCGACGTTGTAGACACTCATGACGCGCCCGCGCATTTCATCGGTCGCCTGGAGTTGAACGAGGCTGGTAACGAGGGCAAACACAGCGATAAGGGCAGCGCCGCCCATAAAGAGGATGACGCAGCTTAGCCAGAAGACTTTAGAGGCGGCAAAGGCAACGGTAAGGCCCCCGAGTAGGGTGAGGATGAGGAGAGCGGCACGTCCCTTGTGTTGGACGTTGTTGAGGCCGGCGACGATGAGGGCTCCGGCAACCGAGCCCAGACCGGAGACGGAAAGGAGGGTGGAGTAGGCATCGGCGCCAAGGTGAAGGACATCCCGGGCCATGACGGGGAGGAAGGTGATGAGCGGGAGGCCGAGGAGGGTCATGAGGAACGCGAGGGCGATGAGAGCGAGCATCCCTTCGCGGTCGCGAACGAAGGCGATCCCCCCTTTCATGGCTTCGAGCGGGCTCTCCTTCTTGGCGCCGGAGGGGAGCCTGGCCGGAAGCATGAGCAGGGAGATGATGACGGCGATGAAGGAGAGGCCGTTCAGCGTAAAACACCAAGCGGCGCCGAGTTGGGCCATGGCGACGCCGCCGATAGCGGGGCCGATGACACGCGCGAGGTTGAACTGAATGGAGTTGAGTGCGATGGCGTTCTGGAGGTCGTCCTTGGGAACGAGGGAGGGAATGATGGACTGATAGGCGGGGCCGCCGAAGGCCTGGGCGGTACCGACGATGAAGGAGAGGCAATAGATGAGTTCGACCCGGACGGCGCCGCGGAAGAGGGAAACGGCGAGGGTGAACGCGCAGGCCATCTGGATGAACTGGGATATGAGGAGGAGTTTGCGGCGGTCCATGCGATCGGCGACGACGCCACCGATGAGGGAGAAGAGGAAGATGGGGATTTCGCCGAGGAAGGCATCCAGGGCGAGCGACCAGGCGGAGTTGGTCAGTTCGAAAACCAACCAACTCTGGGCAAGCTTCTGCATCCACGTGCCGACCGAGGAGAGACAGGCCCCGATCCACATGCGGCGGAAGTCGACGTACTGGAAAGCCTTGAAGACGCGTTGCAGCAAGGGGGTTAGTAGCCGGGGAGGGGAGCGGGCCGCTCGATCAGATGGAGGATGTTTCCGTCGCAATCGGCGAAGAAGACCAGTCGGTTACCCTGGGTGGTGAAAGGTTCACCGAGGAAAAGGACGCCTTTTTCCTTGAGGAAGGCTTGGCCCTCGTCGAAGTTGTCAACTTCGATGGCCATGTGGCGGATGCCGGGATCACGCATTTTGTTGGAGGGGCGCTCGCCTTCCGAGGGGATGATTTCCAGCATGGAGCCATTGCGGGCACGGACGAAGAAGTTTCCGGCGTACTCGAAGTTGATGTGGAATTCCAGGAAATCCCGATACCATTCGGCCAGACGTTGGGGGTTCGGGGAGGCGATAGCCGTATGTTCCAGACCATTAAACATATCGGCGATTGTACCAGCTAGTAGATGGTGAAGGAGAAAACGGTGTTGGAATCGGCCGGGGTAATGGCGTACTCGCCGTTGGGAAGGGGTTCGGTGGGTTCGAGGCGGTACAGGCCTTGGGTCACCTTCACGGCGGAGAGGCGGATCTGTTTGGAGGAGTCTTTGCGTTTCTTGGCGCTTTCGAAGAAGAAGACTTCGCGATTGCCAGTTTTGACGTCGAGCTTATAGAGGGAGAGCCTTTCGGGAGCGATCGACTTGGTTTCGAAGAGGAAGATGGGTTCGGCCAATGGGGTACGGGCCTTGGCTGCTGCGCCGGGGGTGACGTAGGCGGTACCGTCTTTCCGCTTTTCTTCTTTGGCCTCGTCGACATCGGTAGCGACGAGTTTGGCGGCATGGAGGAGGAATGGGACATCTGGTTTCGGCGGACGGGGGCCGTCGTACTTCTGGGCGGAGAGAGCGGCGGCGAGGGAGACGGCGAGGAGGATCGTGCGCATGACTTTTCCATTCTACAGACGAGTGGAGGGGGCGGCGGGTTGCAGGGAGGCAAGGAAAGGGGGAAGAGCGGGGTCGGTAAAGTCGCGGATAGTGAGTTCGGGGCCGTCGAGTTGGCGGCCGGAGCGTTCGACGCCGACAACGCGTGCGCCGGCGGCGAGCGCGGCGCGGATGCCGGAGGGGGAATCCTCAAAGATGAGGCAGTCTTCGGGAGCGACGCCGAGGTTTTGGGCAACTTTGCGGTAGATATCGGGGGCGGGTTTGGGGTTTTCGACCTGGTGGCCGTCGACGATAGCGCGGAAGCGGGGGCGGAGGGCCGCCGAATCGAGAAGGAAGTCGATATTGGCGGGTTCGGCGTTGGAGCCGAGGCCGATAGGGTATCCGTTGAGGGAGTCGAGGAAGGGGCGGAGGCCGGGCATGAGGCAGGATTCGAGTTTTGGGGCCATTCGCTCGCGGAAAAGGGCTTCCTTGGCGGCGCCGTGAGAGAAGATGACGTCGTCTGGAGCGTCGGGGCCGAGGAGGATGCGCATGATCTGATCGTTGCGTTTGCCGGCCATCCAGGTATCGATGCCTTCGTAGGGGAGGCCGAGATTGGTGAGGTACTCGATCCAGACGGCGGCGTGGGTGGGGTTGGAATCGATCAGTACGCCATCCATGTCGAAGATGACCGCTACCACTGGATGTAGCCTCCATCGACCATGAGGTGCTCGCCGGTGATGAAACTGGCTTCCGATGAGGCGAGGAAGAGGACGGCGTTGGCGACTTCGACCGGTTGCCCGACGCGGCCGAGCATGTGTTTGGCGGAAGCGGAGGCGAGCCAGTCTTCGGTAGTCATGCCGAGGCGTTCGATCTCGCGTTCGGAGGCGGAGGTGAAGATGCAGCCCGGGCACACGGAATTGACGCGAATGCGGTGGGGCGCGAGGTCGAGAGCCATGCAACGGGTCATGGCGGCGATAGCGCCTTTCGAGGAGTTGTAGGTGGCGAAATTGGGTTGGGCGATGAAGGAGGAGATGGATGCCAGGTTGACGATGGCTCCCCCGTTGCGTTTGAGGAACGGGATGGCCGCTTTAGAGACCATGGCGGTACCGACAACGTTGGTGTTGAGGACGCGGTGCCAGTCGGCTGGTTCGGCGGATTCGACGCTGAGGGCGGTGAAGTCGGCGGCGTTGTTGACGAGAATGTCAATGCGGGAGAAAATTTCCACAGCTTTGTTGGCTAAGGAAATTCCGGTAGCTGGATCAGAAATGTCGCCGGGCACGGGTTCGACATTCCGGCCGGAGGCTCGGATTTTCCTGGTGATTTGGTCCAGATTTGCTTCATTTCGGTCGTTTAGGACGAGATTTGCGCCTTCTTGAGCGAAGCGAAGGGCGATCGCCTCGCCGATTCCGGTGCCGGCACCGGTGATGATGGCGGTTTGGTGGGGGAGCCGCATGAGGATATTGTATGTTGGCGCGGCGGGAAAGGGACGATAAACAGGGTGAGATGGCGGACCGGGTCTTAAGTCAGGAAGAGATCGATAACGTATTCCGGCGGTTGCAGGACCGCAGGGCAGAGAACGATCTATCGAAGCGAGCCCAACCGTATGATTTTCGGCGTCCGGACCGGATCGCGAAGGATCAACTGCGGGCCATTCACCTGCTCCATGAGAATTTCGCGCGAAGCCTGGCGTCGAGCTTGTCGGCGTACCTGCGGGCATACGTGATGGTGAATCTGGTGTCGGTGGAGCAACTGTCGTTCATGGAGTTTTCGCAGTGTCTGCCCTCACCAACTTGTATCATTGCGTTGGCTATGCGGCCGTTTGACGGGAATGCGGTGCTGGAGATCAATCCCGCGCTGGTGTTTCCGATTCTGGAGATGTTGCTTGGCGGGGCGGGCAAGCCGACGGGCAACAAGATGACGCGGGAGATTACGGAGATTGAACAGAGCATTCTGGAGGCGGTGTACCGGATCATTTTGCACGACTTGAAGGACTCCTGGCGGCAGGTGACGAATATCAGTTTTGGAATCGACAGTCACGAGACGGAGCCGTCGCTGCTGCAGTTTCTGGCGCCCAATGAGGCGGTGGTGGCGATCAGCCTGGAGATCCGGATTGGGGACAGTGCGGGGATGATGAATATCGGAATACCGTCGATCATCATCAAGATGTTGCGGCAGAAGTTTGATCAAGGATGGTCAAACCGGAGAGCCGCGGCGACGGAGGAGGATCAGGCGCGGGTTTTGCGTTTGATACGCCCGGCGCAAGTCCATGTCGAGGCGCGGTTGCAGGGGCCTACGTTGCGGGTGGAAGATCTGCTGGAGTTGGAGGAGGGGGATGTGCTGGCCTTTGACTTTTCCGCGTCAAAGCCGGTGAATCTGCTGATCAACGGGAGGCTTAAGTTTCTGGGGCAAGTGGTGACTGCCGGGCGAAAGCGGGCGATCCATTTGCTGGAGCCATTCCATTTACTGGATTAGGGGGAGGCGTATCGGAAGAGGCGAATGGCTGCAGCGATGACGGCGCGGTGGATTCGGGCGGGCAGGAAGAGGCCGGACCCAATGATTGCCAGGAGTCCCCAATTGCGGTAGTCGGTAAGGAACCGGGCGGGGTCGCTGGAGAAGGATAGGCGGCCGCAGCGCCGGGATTCGCGGAAGTCTCCGTTCTCGTGGTTGACGTAGGAGAGGAAGCGGTACAGGTTGACGCGGGAGGCCGGGGCGGCGGTGGTGGCGAGGGAGGGTTCCAAGCGAACGATATTGTCGATGAGGGTAAGCCAGCCTTGTTCCATCAGACGAGTCTGTTTGGTGAGCTGGCCAGGGCGACGGCGATAGTCGGTGAGGTCTTCGGCGATGGCGCAGAGATTGTTGGGGCGAATGCGGGCTATTCGCAGCCAGGCGTCGAGGTCGTAACAGCCGCCGAGGGATAGGTCGAAAGGTCCGGCGGAGCGGAGTGCGGCCGACCGGAGGACGACGGCGGAGCCGTTGGCGATGACGTTATCGACGAGGAGTTCGGGGAGTGAGATAGGGCCGGTCCAGCGTTTCGCATGGTGGCCCGTGTCGTTGCCGTTCTCATCGATGATGCGGGACCAGGAGAAGGTGAGGTCCGCGGACGGGTGGGTGTCGAGGAAGTCGATGTGTTTCTTGAGTTTGGAGGGGTGCCAGCGGTCGTCGCCGTCGAGGATGCCAAGGAACTCGCCGCGGGCGATCTGGAAACCGGCATTGAGGGCAGCTGGGGCGCCGACGTGAGGGACGCGGAGGATGCGGATGCGAGGATCAGAAATGGAGGCGACGATCTCTTGTGTGCCATCGGTGGAGCCATCGTCGACTACGATGAGTTCGAAGTCAGAGTAGGTTTGATTGAGGGCGGATTGAATGGCCTCACCGACAAAAGGCGCGACGTTGTAGACGGCCATAAGGACGGAGGCACGAGGGGATTCGCTCAAAGGGTTTTCCAATGACAGGGGTAGATGTCCCGGGCGGGGGACAGGGCGCCACCAGGGCAAAAGATGCGCGGAGCAACGATGCGAGCCCCGGCCTGGGGGGACAGCCAAGCAGCCCACCAGCTAAATGTACTACGGCCGATAACGATGTTTGGGCATTGGGAAAGAAGCCACTGGTCCCATGCGGGCGGATCGTCGGAGTTGGCGACGCGAACGGCAAGGTGGCTAGAGATGCCGAATTGGGTGAGGTCGATTGAGGGGGAGTCGGTGAGAATCAGCCAACGAGGCTGCGGAATTGTTTGCTTGACGAAGGCGACGGCGGCCTTATAGTAGTTGATCAGGGGGGCGAGGTAGCGGGGGCCGGCCAGGGAGTGCGTGACGGGGATGCCGGAGGCCGATAGAGCATGGGAGAGGCGGAAATGGATGCCGACGGCGGTTGGGTGGGCGCAGTCGCGGGCGAGTTGGAGCAGGGATGCCGGAGGGGGGACGGCGAGTTGGAACTCTTCCCGGACGCGGGATGCGGCGTCGAGGAAGTAGGCCGGGCTTTGGAAGAAACCGTTGACGGACCGGGCGTGGCGAGAGATCCAGTAGTGCAGCGGGGGGAGGTGGTAGCGGCCCAGTCGCATGGCGTTGGTTTCCATGGCCCGAGTGGCGGCGTGGGCGAGGCGACCCGCAGGGGCATTGGCCAGAACAGGGGCGGACAGGCGGAATGAACCAAGCTCGAACTGGCGCCCGTGAATGTTCCATTCGAACCCCGAAGTTGCGTCGATTTGCAGCGGGATGTCACGGCGGAGAGCGGCGGCAAGCGCCGCTGCGTACTGAAACATCTGATTGCCCAAGCCGTCAGTGGGTACTACGGTTAGCGGCAGTTTTGACATACACTGGGAACTCGTTTTTCCATGATAGTGCGGTGTCGGACCAAAGTAGAAAGTTCCTATTGCTACCAAAGTAGAAAGTTCCTAAAAG
>CAYSFR010000060.1:0-40859 GCA_964430625.1 uncultured Solibacteraceae bacterium | reverse complement strand
CATGTCCGGTGGTGTGGGAGGGGAGGAGTTGTGAAGCTCCCCCCTATCCCGATTTGATATGGGTTAAAGAGGGGATAGCGGCGGCGTTACATGCCACCACCGCCAAAGCCTTGTTTCCGTTTGGCTTCGCGTTCAGCGCGCATTTTGTCGTACTCCCGCATCTGCTCCTCGCTGAGAATGGAGCGGATAGTGGCGGTCTGGTCGGACTGGATCTTATCCATTTCCGGGCGAGTCCGTTCACGGAACTCGCGGTAACGGTCGCGGGTGGCGTCTAAGGTCTTTTCGACATTGACGGCCTGGGCGTCGGTAAGCTTGAGCCGCTGTTTCATCTCGGCCATGTAGGCGCGACGATAGTCTTCCGGCGTTTTCCGTTTGGAGGTAGCGCTGACTGTCTTCACGGTGTAGAGGCGATGGCCGAAACCACCAACGGCTACGCCGCCGGAAAAGACGAGCAGCACGTACATCGCGATGGTAAGGTTGCTGCGTTTCATCGCTGATCCGTGGGATCTCCGGAGCTATCCATGGAGACCGGGTGCATGGCGGCCATGTCTTCGGGTACTTCGTTATCGTCGAGGGCTTCGATGTAGGTGGACTGATAGAACTGCGAGGAGGAGAGGGCGGAACCCATGACGATCCCCAGGACCAGGCACAAAGCGAGTGCGCCGACGAGCGCGCGCCGGCTCATGGTCACCCACTGCAGGACGGGACTCCTCCGCGCTTCAATCCTCTGCCACATCAGCGGCATAAAATTGGCACCCGGTTCCGGGTCCGGACAGGCTCCCCTGTATTCGAGGAACAACTTATCCAGGCGTTGCTCGTGATCATTTCCCAGCGACATACGGTCTCCCAAGATTCTACCCGTTTTTTACCGGGTTGGAGGCGGGATTCGCATTTGCGCTTCCCTCCTCGCTCTTTGCAAAGGCCTTTAATGCACGCTGGCGTGCGCGGAACAGCCGCACTTTCAGCGCATTTTCATTTACTTTGTACACGGATTCCAACTGCTTTAACGACAGACCTTCCACTTCTTTCAAGGTCAACAGAACGCGGTCTTCTTCACTGACCGAGCCAAGAAGCGAGTTGACGAAGTCTCTCACCTTGCCTTGGCGGACCTCTTCGCGCTGGGCGATGGTTCCTGCGTCGGCGTCGGCAAGCATGACCTGTTGTTCGCTCAGATCGCTCATTCGCGCTTCCGGACGGCGACGCTGCCGGCGAAGGTAGTCGTAGGCGGCATTGACCGTCAATCGGTAAAGCCACGGTTCAAACACATCGGGCTCCCGCAGCTGATCGAGCGAATAATAAAGCCGGACGAACACTTCCTGACCTACATCCTCCACATCTTCCGGACGCCCAATTAATCGCGAGATCGTACCCAAAATTCGACGACGGTACGCCTGCACAATCTGGTTGAACGCCTGATCATCGCCTTGTTTGGCCTTTAAGATGAGTTCGAAGTCAACCAGCATCGTGGCTCGCCACCATCGTCACGCGGTGTTCTCCACTGGATCCGGTTGGCCCTCTCACTGCTTTCCGCAGGCCATACAATTCAGTAGGCGCTTCACCACTCTCTACAGGTTACAGCAGTTTCGGTTGGGGGCGAAGAAAGAGAAAATCTTCACCTTGCTCAGGCGGCCACGCCACATCCTCCCGTGGAGCTCGGTCCCACGGGAGGAGTCCCGTGAACTTCATGTGCATATCGCTCCAGCGATTCGAGGAGGCGGACAATCGTACGTCGCCGGTGGAGCAAATAGGACAATTGCTCCTCCACTGGTGCAGTCCGTAGCGCCAGCGGCAACAACTCTTGGGGGATCATACTCTAGTCTTAGAACTAACAGTACTTTTTTCGTATTGCAATGAGAAGAAAGTACTACCACTGCCAAGGTTCACTCGCGCAGCCTCCCAGGCCCGTCCCATCCAGCCCACGTGGTGGGCCATTTCCCGAATTTCGGAAAGGCGTATCCCCAACAACTCGGTCTCGAAACTGACGCCGAAGTAGCGGCGCGGTTCGGCCATACGCCGGAAACCGTAGAGCCGCTGGTAGGCCTCGGAGTGTTCGACGCGAGGGCAGGCGGTGAGCCATTCCACGGAAAAGAGTTCGCCGAGGGCCGCCATGTTGCCGAGCAGGGAATAGAATGAGTCGCGGCGGGCGGTTTGGGCGAAGCAGAGGCGGGATGCTTCGACGAAGTTGCTTTTGGCCATGACCTGGAATGCGGGGTGGTCGCCGAATACGCGTTCGGCGGGAGACTCCGACCAACCGAGGTCGGGCCGAATGACGGAGATGCGGACGGAGGCAAGGGGGGACAGAGAGGGGTCACGGACGAGAAAGCTGAACTGGTTGGGGAGGGAGTCGAAGGAGTCGTGGAATCTTCCGTCGGGCCGTTCGGCGATGGCCTCGCGCCGCCGGTAGCAGAGGTAGCGGAGGCGGAATACCTCTTCCATGTCCTCGGGCGACCGGGCGAGGGAGCAGTGCAGGGGGGTGATGTATTCTCTGGTGGCGGTCATGGCACCCTGAGAAGCGCGAGGGTTGCCGGGAAAGGGCCACCGGGGGAAGGGAAAGTCAAGGAAAGGCGAGGCGTGGGTTTTCGATGATGAGTTGAGTGGCCTGGGGGGCGGTGAGTTGGGGGAGGAAATCGGTGAAGAGCAGGGTAAATCCGCGGAAGGTGCCGCCGCCGGGTTCCCCAGCGTGGTACCAGCCGGCGTCGTGAGAGATCAGGGTTTTATGCAGAAGCCCTTTGCCGGCCATGTGATTGACGCAGCGCAGGTGCCAGTTCAGACTTTGGGGGGAGATCCCGTCGAACTCGATCCAGGCACCCTCGTGGGCGAGTTCTTCATGGATAGGGAAACTGGGTTCGTTCTGGGCATGGACCCAGATAAACTTGGCCGGGGAGACCTTATTCTTAATGAGGATCTGCAGTTGTTCGCGGGCGGCGAGCCCATCGCCGGTATGGGAGCAGATCGGTAAGCCGGTTTCGCGGCACGCTAAAGCGGCGGCGGCGACGATTTTGCGGCTGAGCGGGGGAAGGGGGCCGCGGTCGACGCCGATTTTGATGAAGCGGGGGACGGCGCCTTCGACACCGTTGCGAGCCTCGCGGACCCAGCGCCGGGCGAGTTGGCGGGCATTTTCGCTATGGGCATACGGAGGAAGGAAGAGAAAATTGCGAGCGGCATAGAGTCCGGTGTTGGTCCAAAGTTCGATGCCGGATGCTTCCTGGAGGCGTGCGAGGAGGGCCGGGTCGCGGCCGACGAAGTTTGGGGTGCATTCGTGGAGGCGGACGACGCCGTGGGCTTTGAGCGCCAGGAGGTGCGGGAGGGCGACGCGAAAAACTTCGTTGGAATCGTAGCGGTCGCGGCTAACTTTGGCGGCGCCGGCGAAGTCTACCAGGATGTGTTCGTGGACTAGAATCGGGCCGCGTGGTTGGGCGGCGAGCGAGGCGAGAAATCCACGGCGGGAGAATAGAGACATGGTGCGTTTCCTTGTATGGATGATACTGATTACCGGATGGCTCGGGGCGGAGGAGGTGGCGTTTGTCACGCTATCGCCGAAGGGAGTGGCGAAGGTGCGCGAGGGGGCGGGACGGGAGCGGCGGCGGTTGGCGCCGTGCTCGACGTTCAAGATCCCGAACTCACTGATCGGGCTGGAGACGGGCGTGATCCCGTCGGCCGGGCATGTGCTGAAGTACGACGAGAAACGGCACCGGACGCCGGGTTTCTGGGTGGAGGCTTGGGGGAAAGATCATGATCTGGAGTCGGCGTTCCGGGCGTCAGCGGTGTGGTATTTCCGGGAGTTGGCAGCCGGTGTGGGCCGGGGGCGGATGCAGGCATTTTTGGACCGTTTCGGATATGGAAACCGGGACGTGAGCGGATGGGCGGAGACGTTTTGGATTGGGAGTTCGCTGCGGATTTCGGCGGTGGAGCAAGTGGAGTTTCTGGACAAAGTGTTCCGGAACGAGTTCGGGCTGACGCCGGCGAGTGTGCAGGCGCTGGAGAAGATGATGCGCCAGGAAAAGGACGGCGGGCGGGAGCTGTTTTATAAGACCGGGGCGTGCACGGACCGTGAGGCGGGGCCGGAGGTGTGGATGGTGGGTTTTGTGCAGGAGGGAGAATCGCGAACGTATTTTGCGATGAATGCGGGTGCGGCGACGATGGATGAGATTCTGCCGCGGCGGGTGGAGTTAGCCAAGGAGCGGCTGCGGCGGGCGGGGTTGTGGCGTTAAGCGGCGCTCGCGCCAACAATCAGATACTCAATGCCGTTCGAACGGAGTCGTGCCAGTCGTTGTTGTTCTGCATTGGGATCCATTGGGTGCCGCAACTGCGGCATGATCTGAATCCGGTTCTGTGGGGAATGGCTTCGGTAGCATTCGTCTCCGGCCGTGTCGGCTTCCTGGAAGGAACGGAAGTTACGGATCCCCTTCTCCCCGCCACCGTTTCTACTTTGAGGCTGGCCGGTCCGGTTTGCTGACCCGATTACAGCAAATGAAACAGGACGCGGGCGAGATCGGGGACCGCGCCGGCCGGAGAGACGGGGACTCCTTCGGCACGCAGCAGTTCCGCTTGACGGACCGCCCGCTGGCGATTGGCTGGGTTGAGCAGCCGGCCGGTGGCGGAGACGGTGCGGTACCACGGGATCAACGCCTCCTCCTCCGGCGAAAGCGTGGCCAGGATGTAGGCGACATGGCGGGGCATTACGGCGAGCACCCGGCCCATGTCGGCATAGGAAGCGACCCGGCCGGGCGGGATCTTTAAAGTCAGCTCAATAACCTCCCGTTTGATACGGGCGAAGGCAGGAGATCCTTTAGGTTTTGGACGCGACGGCGGCATGGAACTTGTCGTTCCATAGGATGCCGAGTCCGGGAAGGGAGGGTGTTTTATAGTGCCCGCCTTCGCGGACAAGCGGTTCTGCTAGGAAGGAGTTAGCGGTGTCGTGGACGTTAGGGTTGAACTCGCAGAGGCGGCAGTTGGCGGTGGCCGCGGCGAAGTGGAGAGCGGCGGCGATCTGCGGGCCCATGGCGATGCTCAAGTGCGGGACCACTTCGCCGGGGAAGGCGCGGGCAATCTGCGTGGACCCGCTGATACCGCAGCGGCCCAGATCCGGCTGGAGCACGCCGGCAAAGGGCAGGAAGGGCTTCAGCTCGTTGAGGGACCGGTAGCTCTCGCCGATGGCGAGCGGCGTGGCGATGGCGGCGGCGAGTTCAGCGTGGGCGTTGACCTCTTCCGGGTAGAGCGGGCATTCGAGCCAGCGGGCGTTGCGGGCGTCGAGTTCGCGGGCCATGGAGATCGCGTCGGCCGGGGGCATGTGCCAGAGGGCGTCGACAGCGAAGCGCATGCCGGTGGGGAGGGCATCGGCAATGGCGAGTACATCGGACCATTCCGACTCGTAGTAGATCTTGACGAGATCGAGGCCTTCGGCGGCGTAGCGGGCGGCAAATTGGGCCCGGTCGCGCGGAGTGGCGCCGGAGGTGCCGCTGAGGTAGGCGGGAATGGTCTGTTTGGGAGCCGCGGCGAGGAGTTCGCAGACCGGTTTGCGGGCGAGTTTGCCGGCCAGGTCCCAGAGGGCAATGTCGACGCCGCTGATGGCGTCGATCATAAAGCCGCCGGACTGGCCGCGGACGCGCATGGTGGCGTACATCCGCTGCCAGAGTTCGGCGATCTGTTCGGCCGTGCCTTCAAAATCGATGCCGACGATGGCGGGGCGGAGGAGGTGTTCGACGATGGCGCAGGCGACTTCCGGGGCCAGCGGCGCCTGCGCTTCGCCCCAGCCCACGGTGCCGTCGGCGAGTTCGATGCGGACGAGCGCGGTTTCGAAGTGAACCGAGTAGAGAACCGGATAGGCGGTGGACCAGCGGTAGTTACCCTCGCCGGAGAGCGTGGTGGGGGAACCGGCGGTGCCTTGGGCGTGGGCGAAATCGCGAGGAAGGCGGACGGGAATTGCCGTTAGGGATTGAATACGCATATACAATAGAGAGTTCGCATGACGCTACGCCGCCTGACTCGCAAACGTGCCACTGACGAAGTGTATGAAAACCTGCGGGACGCCATTTTGAACCGGGTGTTCAAACCGGGTGAGCGGCTGCAGGTGGACGAGATTGCCGAGCGGCTGGGCGTGAGCTTGACGCCGGTGCGGCACGCGATTCAGCAGTTGGCGACTGAAGGGCTGATTGAGATCAAGCCGCGGAGCGGGACATTTGTAGCGACGCTGTCGCTGGAAGATATCGAAGCCACCTTTGACGTTCGCATCGCGCTGGAGTGCCTGGCGGCGGAGAAGGCGATGGACCGTGTGCGGCCGGCGGACCTGCGGCGGCTGGACGATCTGCTGGAGACACTGCGGAAGCCGGTGACGAGCGAAGAGACGCTGCGGAAGCACGAAAAGGCCAACAGCGAGATGCATCTGCTGCTGATTGAAGCGGCGGGGAACCGGCGGCTGACGGAGATCTATAAGGGCCTGAATGCGCATCTGACGATCGCCCGGATCCACGCCGCCGAGCGGAACACCAACCACGATCCGCGGCCGGCGCAGGAGATTGCCAAGCGGTTCGCCGTGGAGCAGGCCGAGCATGAGGAGATCATCGGCGCGCTGCGGAACCGCGATCTGCCGCTGATGCAGGCGGCGGTGCGGCGGCACATCGGGCGGGCCAAAGAGTCGTTGATGAACGCTTGGAAGACGCAGAGCTAGCTCCTCTCAGGCCTCCAGCGGACGCCGGACCAGGCGGCGAACGATGAAATACGAGAGCGGGTGGAGTACGCTCATGAGGACGAAGATTGCCTCGTAGCCGAACCATTGAACGACGTAGCCGGTCATCCAGGTGAAAAGGGTACCGCCCAGGCCGTTACCGAAGGCGAGGATGCCGGCAACGGTACCGATTAGCGGCTTGGGGAACACGTCGTTGGTCAGGGTGGTCTGATTTGCCTTCCAGCCCATGTGGGAGAAGGTGACCAGACAGATGAGGGTGAGCGTGAGGGTACGAGACGGCGCGTGGTTGACGGCCAGCGAGAGCGGCATGACCATGGCGAAGGGGAGCATGACGGCCATGCGGGCGGCAAGCGGATCCTTACCGCGGGCGATGAGGCGGCCGCTGAACCAGCCGCCCACGATGGCGCCGGCGTCGGCGGCCAGATAGGGCATCCAGGCCAGCATGCCCATTTCGGCCATGGTGAAGCCGCGCTGTTCGACGAGATACTTAGGCAGCCAGAAGAGATAGAACCACCAGACCGGATCAGAGAAGAAGCGGGCCAGCAGCAGCCCCCAGGTTTGCGGGTATTTGAGGATTTCCCGCCAGGAGGCCTTGGCCGCGCCCGGGGCGACGGGGGGATCCGACAGGATCAGTTCTCGCTCCTCCGGCGTGATGCGGGGATGGGTCTCGGGCGGGAAGTAGAGCAACAGCCAAAGGGCGAGCCAGACGAAGCCCAGCGAACCGGTGACGATGAATGCGGGTTGCCAGCCGTAGTTGGCGTTGATCCAGGTGATGACCGGGGGCGCGATGACGGCTCCAATGGCCGCTCCACCGTTAATGAGGCCGTTGACGATGGCGCGCTCCTTGGCCGGGTACCATTCGCTGACCGCTTTAAAGGCGGCCATGAAGTTGCCGGATTCGCCCATGCCGAGGAGGAAGCGGAGTATGCCGAGCGACCAGACGCCTTGGGCGAAGGCGTGGGCCATGTTGGCGACCGACCACCACACCATGAAGGCGCTGAGGGCGAAGCGCGTACCCCAGCGGTCGACCAGGAAACCCGAGCCGACGTACATGACGGTGTAAGCGGCCAGGAAAGCCGTGAGAATGTGCGAGTACTCAATGGGCGTGAGATTCAACTCGCGCGTGAGGACGGGAGAGAGGACGGAGAGGGTCTGGCGGTCGATGTAGTTGATGACCGTCGACAGGAAGAGGAGCGCGGCGATCCACCAACGGAGGTGTGGGATGCGCATGGAATTAGGTTCGGCTGGCGGCGACGGGTTGTTCGCTGGCCACAAGGCGGCGAAGGTGGGCGAGTTCGGCGACGCTTTCCGGTTCCAGCGCGGCGGTGGGGTGCCGTACGTGGGCGGAGGCAATGACGCCTTCGGCGACGAGGTTGTGTTTCTGGGCGGAGACGCCCAGGCCGGGCTGGAGTTGGAAGCGGAGCAGGGGGAGAACGCGGGTGAAGCGCGCCCAGGCGGCGTCGGTTTCGCCGTTCTCCAGGTGGTTCCAGATGTCCACCAGGTCGCGCGTGCGGTCACTGCCGGGCATCTGGCCGCGGGCGCCGCGTTGGTGCTCTTCGATGAAGAACTGGCAGTTGAGGCCGCCGAAAAGGGTGAGCGCGCCGCCGGCGAGTTTTGCAACAGCGGAGAATTTCGAAGGCGTGGGTGGCGCTTCCACCTTTACGTATTTCACGTTTTCAATTTCGCGGCCCATGCGGGCGAGCAGGGCGGGCGGCATGGCCACCTGCGTCATCAGCGGAGCGTCCTGTACCATGATGGGAATTTTGACCGCCTTCGAGATCGCCGAAAAGTAGTACATCAGGCCGTCGCCATCGGTTTTGAGGAAGTACGGGGGGAGAACCATAAGGCAATCAGCGCCGAGGTCTTCCATTTCCTTGCTCAGTTCGACGGCGGCGTCGGTGCCGGTGTGGCCGCTGGAGGCGACCAGCGGAACACGGCCATTCACCCGTTTGGCGATGCGGCGCATGAGTTCGATGCGTTCGGCGGAGGAGAGCGTATAGCCTTCGCTGGCGTTGCCAAAGAGGCCGAGGCCGTGGGCGCCCTGATCGAGGAGATAGTCGATTAGGCGATCCTGGCTTTCGAAGTCGACGGAGCCGTCGGGGTGGAACGGGGTGTTCGCGATGGGGTAGACGCCGGAAAGGGGTTTAGGTGTAGACAAGGAATCCTCGATCAATCTGAAATTTTATATCACAGAACGAAAGCGTTGTCACATTGCGTTGGCGGGCGGAGTTTGATTTGATCGTAGCTGGCGAACATGAACAGGTTCATTATTGTTGCATTGGCGGCTGGGGGGGTGCTGGCGCAGCCGGTGGAGTTCAACCGGGATATCCGGCCGATTCTATCGGACCGGTGCTTCGCCTGTCACGGCCCGGACGCGGCCAACCGGAAGTCGCCATTGCGGTTGGATAGCGAGGCGGAAGCGAAGAAGGATCTGGGGCGGGGACGATTCGGGGTGGTGGCAGGCGACGCCGGGAAGAGCATGGTGTATCAGCGGGTGATTGCGACCAACAACGCGTTGCGGATGCCGCCGCAGTATGCCGGTCATGCGCCATTGCCGGCGCGGGACATTGCGCTGCTGAAACGGTGGATCGAGCAAGGCGCGGTGTGGCAGGCGCACTGGTCGTTTGTGGCGCCGAAGCGGCCGGTTTCGTCCGCGTCGATCGACGGGTTCGTGCGGGAGCGGCTGGAGCGCGAGGGCTTGAAACCGAATGGGCCGGCGCGGCCGGAGACGCTTCTGCGGCGAGTGTACCTGGACTTGACGGGGTTGCCGCCGACGCCCGCGGATGTGGACGCGTTCGTGCGCGATCCGGGGTCGTATGAAAAGGTGGTGGACAAGCTGTTGGCTTCCGACGCGCATGCCGAACGGATGGCCTTGCGCTGGCTGGACGCGGCGCGCTATGCCGACACCAACGGCTACCAAAGTGACGGGGTGCGGGACATGTGGCGGTGGCGAGACTGGGTGATCGACGCCTACCGGGCCAACATGCCGTTTGACCGGTTCACCGTGGAGCAGATCGCCGGCGACCTGTTGCCGAACGCGACGCTGGCGCAGAAGATTGCCACCGGATTCCACCGCAATCACCGGACCAACGCCGAGGGCGGGATTGTGGAGGAAGAGTTCCGCGTGGAGTACGTGGCCGACCGGGTGGAGACAACATCGACAGTCTGGCTGGGGCTGACGATGGGTTGTACCCGCTGCCACGATCACAAATACGACCCGCTGAAACAGAAGGACTTCTATTCGATGTTCGCCTTCTACAACAACGTCCCGGAGCGGGGATTGGTTTACAACTTCGGCAACGACGAGCCGATGATCAAGGCGCCAACGCCGGAGATGGAGGCGCGGTTGGGGGCGCTGGACGCCGCGCTTGGGGCAGCCCGGAAAGGGTGGGAGGATTGGCAGCCGAAGCTGGCCATGGAGCAGCAGAAATGGGAGAAAAAAGCGCGGAAGGCGAAGACCGACTGGGCGGTTCCGCAGGGGCTGGTTTATGCCAATACCGGTACGGAATTGAAGTTTGACGGGAAGAAGGGGTTGGACGCCGGCGACAAAGCGAAGTTCAACTACATGACGCCGTACAGCTTTTCGGTGTGGATTAAGCCGGAGAGCGGAACGGGAGCGATTTTGTCGCGGCACGAGGATTATTGGGAAGGCTCCGGATACGGGCTCTATCTGAAGAACGGGAATGTGCATTTCGTCGCCACCTTGCGCTACACCGACATTTCGATGCGGCTGGAAACGGTGGAGAAGGTGAAGTTGGGTGAATGGCAGCACATTGCCTTCACCTACGACGGGAACCGGAAGACAAAAGGGATTCGGATCTGGATCGACGGGAAGCCGGCAACGATCAAATCCACTTTCGACGAGTTGACGTATCCATTTAATCCGAAGGTGCCGTTCATGGTAGGTTCTGGTGGCGGGTTGCGGTTTACGGGAGCCATTCGCGATGTCCGCGTCTACGACCGGGCGTTGACCGGGGAGGAGGCGATCTCGACGTTTGTGACCGAGTCGTTGGCCGCCGTGGCGAAGATGCCGGAGGCCCAGCGCACGCCGGCGCAGCGGGCGAAACTGCACCTGGCGTTTCTGGACCTGGCGATGAACCCGAGGGCGCGGGCCGCCATGCAGGCACGTGATAAGGCGCAGGCGGAGCGGGACAAGTACTACGCGACGATTCCCACCGTCATGGTGATGCAGGAGGGGCCGAAGCGGCAGGCCTATATTTTGAAGCGGGGGGCCTACGACGCGCACGGGGAGCCCGTGGAAGCGGCGACCCCGGCGGCACTACCGCCGATGAAGGTGGAGTGGCCGCGCAACCGCCTGGGGCTGGCCTACTGGCTGGTGGACCGGGCGAATCCGCTGACGGCGCGGGTGCAGGTGAACCGAACCTGGCAGATGTTCTTTGGGCAGGGTCTGGTGAAGACGGTGGAGGATTTCGGGTCGCAAGGCGAGTGGCCGATTCATCTGGAACTGTTGGATTGGCTGGCCGTTGAATTTATGGACGGCGGGTGGGACCTCCGGGCGCTGGAGAAGCGGATCGTGATGAGCGAAACCTACCGGCAGAGTTCGGCGGCGGCGCCGGAGATGTGGCAACGGGATCCGGAGAACCGCTTGCTGGCGCGCGGGCCGCGGATTCGTTTGGCGGCGCCTTTTGTCCGGGACCAGGCATTGGCGTCGGCCGGATTGCTGGTGTCGAAGGTCGGGGGGCCGTCGGTGAAGCCGTATCAGCCGCCCGGATTGTGGCAGGAGTTGACCGGCGGCGGAGGATATAAAGAGGACAAGGGCGAAGGGTTGTACCGGCGGAGCCTCTATACCTATTGGAAACGCACGGTGGCGCCTCCGATGATGGTGAATTTCGATGCGCCGACCCGGGAAGGCTGTATTGTGCGGGAAACGCGGACCAATACCCCTTTGCAGGCGCTGAACCTGATGAACGATGTGGCGTTTCTGGAGGCCGCCCGGAAGTTGGGGGAACGGATGATGCGGGAAGGCGGAGCGGCGGTGGACAGCCGGATCGGCCATGGCTGGAAACTGGTGCTGGGCCGGGCACCCACCGCCGCCGAACTGTCGGCGGCGCGGCGCGGCTATGACCGGTTCCTGGCCCGCTACCGGAGCGACGGGAAGGCGGCCGAAGCGTACCTGAAGCAGGGCGAGTCGGGGCGGGACACGGCGCTTGATGTGGCCGAACTGGCGGCCTGCGCCACGGTGGCCAGCTTGATCTTGAACCTGGACGAAACGGTGACGAAGGAGTAGAGGATGCGCGACTATTTGCGGACGATGACGCGGCGCCACCTGTTTGGACGGGCGGCAACCGGTCTGGGCGCGGCGGCGCTGGGCTCGCTGATGGCCGAGGAGCGTCCATCCGGGCTGCCCCATTTTGCGCCCAAAGCCAAGCGGGTGATCTATCTGTTTCAGTCCGGCGGGCCATCACAGATGGAGTTGTTCGACTATAAACCGCGGCTGGTGGACCGGTATAAGACCGAGTTGCCCGAGTCGATCCGGATGGGGCAGCGGTTGACCGGGATGTCGTCCACACAATCGACCTTTCCGGTCGTGCCGTCGCGGTTTTCCTTCGCCCGCCACGGCCAGAGCGGGGCCTGGGTGAGCGAGTTACTGCCCCACACGGCCAAGATCGTCGACAAGATTGCCATCGTGAAGAGTGTCTTTACCGAGGCGATTAATCACGATCCGGCGGTGACCTTCCTCCAGACTGGTTCGCAAATCGCCGGGCGGCCGAGCATCGGGTCCTGGATGGTCTACGGCCTCGGTGCCGAGGCGAAAAATCTGCCCGGGTTTGTGGTGATGATCTCGCCGGGACAGGGAACTGGCGGCCAACCGCTCTATGACCGTTTGTGGGGGAGCGGCTTTTTGCCGACGCGCTACCAGGGCGTGAAGTTCCGGAGCGTTGGCGATCCGGTGCTGTATCTGCGGGATCCAGACGGGTTTACGCGGGAAGACCGGCGGGCGTACCTGGATACTCTGGCGGAGTTGAATCAGGGACGGGTGGCGGAGTTGGGCGACCCGGAGATCTCCACGCGCATTTCCCAGTATGAGATGGCGTTCCAGATGCAATCGTCGGTGCCGGAACTGGTGGACTTGACCAAGGAGCCTGCGGCGGTGGTGGATAGCTACGGGCCGGACGCACGGAAGCCGGGGACGTTCGCCTATAACTGCTTGATGGCGCGCCGGTTAGCCGAGCGCGGCGTGCGATTTATTCAGCTCTATCACCGGGACTGGGACCACCACGGCTCGCTGCAAAGCGGGTTACCGAAACGTTGTTTGGAGACCGATCAACCGGCAGCGGCGCTGGTGAATGACTTGGCGCAGCGAGGCATGCTGGACGATACCCTGGTGCTCTGGGGCGGGGAATTTGGCCGGACGGTCTATTGTCAGGGGCGACTGACCGAAACGGATTACGGGCGCGACCATCATCCGAGGTGTTTCACCATGTGGATGGCGGGCGGGGGAGTGAAGCCCGGCCTGGTGCTCGGAGAAACGGACGACTACAGCTATAACATCACCTCTGATCCGGTCCATGTGCACGATCTGCAGGCGACGATCATGCATCTCATGGGCGTCGATCACACACGGCTCACGTTCCGGTTCGCTGGACGGTATTTCCGCCTGACGGACGTCCACGGGAATGTGGCGAAGAAGTTGTTGGCCTGATCGTCAGACGCGGCTGCGGAGCGTGCGCAGTTCGGCGACCGCGGAGGCGTGGGCTTGTGCTTGCGGGAACGAGGGCTTTTCGGCCTCGGCCAGGTGCAGATTCAGTTGCAGCAGGTCCACCTGGTATGAGAAGGAGGAAGTGTCTTGCGTGTTGGGCGTACGGTCCATGTTCGTCTCCACAGATTCTTTATCGGCAGAAACCGATAATTTCAGGATGTTTTTCGGTGGCAAAAATCCGTCACCGCTGGCCGCTAGGTGACGAAGAGTTGTCACTTGACGGAAAAAAATCGGGCCGGCGTTGGCCGGCCCGGAAGTTGCACTACTAGAGAGGGAATGAAACGAAGTCAAACTAACTGAACCGGATTAAACTGCTGAATCCGTTGAAGATCCCAGGCGAAAGGCTCAAGAGATTGGTTGGGTGGGGATTTATGGTGGGATACATGGGAGGTAATGGGGATGGAGGAGTGTTGCTGGGGGTAATTGCTGGAGGAGCAACCTTAGCTTCTTGAGCCCGTCCCGGTTTCGTCACGCCTTTTATGTTGCAACTGGCGTGCCAAACTCCAGGCTGCCCGCAGAACGATGAAAATGAAGGCTATTTCAGCGGGATCGGGGAAGAATTACCACTTTGGAATCCGGTGCCCGTACCGGGTTGGGAATTCTTTCCAGAATGAACCAAAAGCAGACGGCCCGCTCAGGGGAACCCCCCAAAGCGGGCCGTAATTTTGTAAGGTGCGGAATCCGGTTCTATTGGACCGCGGGGATGGCCGAAGGCGGCCGCGAAACCGAACCCTTCATCGCTTCATCGATCTGAATGTTGTTGGCGGTGAGGGTCTGGCCGGTGGCGCGCTCCAATTCGTTGCGGGCTCGTGCGTACGTGCTCAGCGAGGCGACTTCCGAAGCCTGGGCCGCCGTCAGGTCGCGCTGCGCCTGGATGACGAAGAAGATCGTCGACGCGCCGAGCGCGTACTTCTTCTGTTCGGCATCGAGCGTCTGCTCCTGCAGCACCCGGTTCTTCACCGAAGTCTGGTAACGGGCGCGTGCCTGCTGCAAGCTGATCAGAGCGTTCTGCACCTCCACCCGAACCTGATTGAGAGACTGCTGCAGGCGGATTTCGCTCTGCCGCAGACTGAGTTGGTCACGGACCATATCGGCCTGTGCGGCGCGGTTGCGCAGCGGAATGTTCAGGCTGACGCCCACCGAATAGTCCGGGAAGTTGCGCCGGAACACCTGGCCGAGCGCCGTGCCGTAGCCGCCCAGGAAGTAACCGTCGACGTTGGCGGGGTTACGGGGGGGGCTGACAACGCCAACCGGCGCACCGGGAACAGGCGGAATAGGCTGGGTGTTCAAAATACCGGACAAACCATTGTTGCGAAGGTCGACGAACGCGTCCACGCTAGGCAAAAGGGCGTTCTTCGACCCCTTCAGCCCGATCTTCGAGCTTTCGATATTGATTCTCGCCTGTTCCAGTTCGGGGCGCCCAGTCACCGCCTTGGCGACGAGGTCCTGAATCGGTTCCACCGACTCATTTTCCGGCATTCGAATCTTGTCCGTCGGGATGATATGGGCTTCAGCCAGACCCGGGCTGGCAACCCCGGTTCGGCTCAGCGCATTCTTGAGAACGGTTTCCTGCTGAAGCAGGTTTGTCTCCGAGATCGTGAGATCCTGCTGGCTTCGGGCGACTTCGGCTTCCGCGCGGATGATTTCGATGGGGGCAAGCGTCCCAATCTCCACCTGCTTCTTGTTGTCGTCGTAGAGCTTCTGGTTCAGGGCCAGCGCCTGCTTTTTCACCTGCACGTCTTCATTCGCACTCACCAGGTCCCAATACAACGAGATAACGCTGGAAACGGTGGTTATCACCTGCTGGTGAAAGACCAGTTCCGAAACCTTGATGTTGTTCTTGGAAACACGTATGTTTCGATTGTTCACGGCCCTTCCGAAGCCTTGCAGCAGGCGCTGCGTCACATTGATGGATGCACTGACCGACTTTGAAGGGTTGAAGTCGTTACGGCCTGAGTTCTGCGCTAGCAGGTTATTGTTGAACCCGATGGTGGCCGAGGTACCGGTTAGGAAACTCTGGGAAATCCCGTAATTGGCCAGCGTTCGTTGATTGATCAGGGAGCTGGTGCCGGTCACAAACGTGTTTGTTTGGGGAATGGTCTGGTGCGCCCAGCTCATGGTTCCTGTCAGGACGGGGTCCAGGTTCTGGCCGGCCAAGGCTTGGCCCGTCTGTGCCGCGGCCGAACCCAGCTGTCCTCCGCCGGTGCCTTGTCCGGTGGTGGCGCTGGAGACCGTGCTCGCCGCCCCGACCCGGGCCGAACCGCCGGCGCTGGCGCGTTGCAGTTCCGCTTCCGAGATGCGCGGGCCGTAGCGCTGCAACTCGATGTCGAGATTGTTCTCCAGCGCGAGCGAGATGGCATCCTGCAGCGAAAGGTACAGTTTGCCGGCGCGCATCAACTGGTCGAGCCGCGAGGAGTTCCCCAGGTGAATCGGGGAAACATCCTTCCACACATAAGGCTCAGTGATGTTGCTCCACCACGTGGAGACTCCCGAACGGGCCTGTGCCGGGAGTACCGGGGTCAGAACGAGTAGCGAGCAGAGAAGACTTGTGAGTTGTTTTGCATTCATAACCAGGGGAGCTTTCCAATTACAGAGCCAGACGCAGACAAGGGGCCCGATGTTCCTCGATTTCTCCATGATATCGCAGGGTTTATACGATTTTTTTCTCTTTCTTTGTCCGCTTTCGGGAATCTTCGCGCCGGGTGCGTCCGCTGCCGGACAAATTGCTATATTGGGCTTCGGATGTCCTCACCTGATCCCGTTCTCTCGATCTTTGAACAGACCGGCGCCTACCTCCACGGCCACTTCCGGTTGACCAGCGGTCTGCACAGTCCGGAGTACCTGCAATGCGCCAAAGTGCTGCAGTATCCGGAGCATGCCGAATCGCTCGGCCGTGCCATGGCGGAGCGATTTCGCGCGATGGCCGGCGCCGAGGCGATTCCGCTGGTGGCCTCCCCGGCCGTAGGCGGTCTGATCATCGGCCATGAGGTGGCCCGCGCGCTCGGCGCGCGTTTTCAGTTCACCGAACGCGGTGCCGACGGCAAGATGACCCTCCGTCGCGGTTTTGAAGTCACCCCCGGCGAACTGGCCGTCGTGGTGGAAGATGTCGTCACCACCGGCGGCAGCTCACGCGAGGTGATTGACCTCCTTCGCGATTATGGGGTCCGCGTGGTCGCGGCCGGTTCGATCATCGACCGCTCCGGCGGCCAGGCCGATATCGGCGTGCCGCGCATGGCGCTGGCGACGCTTTCGGTAACCACTTGGTCCCCCGAACTCTGTCCGCTCTGCCGTCAGGGGTCGGTGGCTGTCAAGCCCGGCTCCCGCAATGTCGGCTAGTTCTCCGGAACGCCGGCTCCGGCTTACCGTCTCCTATGACGGGACGAACTTCCACGGCTGGCAAGTACAACCTGGGTTGATCACGATCCAAAGTGAGTTGCAGCGAGCCTTTTTCGAAATCTCGAAGACCACGGTGACCGTCGAGGGCAGTGGCCGAACCGATGCCGGCGTCCACGCGCTCGGTCAGGTGGCGACGCTCTCTACCCGCATACCCATTCCCTGCGCCAATTTGCGCCGGGCCATGAACCGTGTCCTGCCGGGCGCCATCCGGGTGATCGCGGTCGAGGAGGTCGCCCCGCGCTTCCACGCACGTTTTGACGCCGTCTCCAAACTCTACGAATACCGGATCTACCGCGAGGAGATCTGTCCACCCTTCGAACGGCCCTACGTGCACCACTACCCGTACCCGCTCGACGAAGCCAGGCTGATGGCGGCCGCGGAACTGTTTGTGGGAGAGCACGATTTTTCCGCCTTCGCCGCTACCGACGAAAAGTACCGGCCGGACTATTCCAAGGTACGCCGCATCTTTTCCTCGGCCGTTGTGCGCGAGGGGCCGCTGCTCATCTACCGCGTGCGAGGCAGCGGGTTCCTCAAGCACATGGTGCGGAATCTGGTGGGCACCTTGATCGAAGTGGGAAAAGGCAACATGGCCGTGATGGACGTCCTGCCGATCCTCAAAGGAGCCCCCCGCGCCGCGGCCGGCCCCACCGCTCCGCCCTCCGGTCTATTCTTAGTCGAGGTGACCTACTAAATGCAGATCAGCCGGCGGGCGATTCTCCTGGCCGCGCGTATGGCGCCCCGTTTTTTCTTCGTCGCCCGCGGCAACGAAGGCGTTCGTGGCGTGGGCAGCCGCCTCGGCATGCAGCGAATCGACGGAACCGGGCTCACCTTCCCCGATTTCGGCCTGCCCGATCACATCGGCTGGCTCCCCTACTGTTTTTTCCGCGACGGCCGCCGCGCCGTGCTCCTATCGCTGGAACTCATTCCCGGCTGGCGCAACAAAACCTTCGACGAGTATTACCCCAAGAGCACCACCCACCTCTGGCTGTTCGATATGGTCACCGGAAAACGCACCGAACTGGCCACCCGTGGCCGCCTCAGTTCCTTCGTCGCGCCCTGTGTTCTCCTCCCCGGCGAGGACCGCATCGCCGTGACGGCGATCCTCAACGGCAAGCAACGGCTCTACACCATGGACCTCGACGGCAGTCGGCCCCAGCCGGTCTCGGACGCCGCGGAGAACGTCTACGGCGTCAGCCTCTCCCCCGACGGCAAGCGCTTCGCGTATCATGTCGATTACCGCATCGTGACTATCAACGTCGACGGCACCGGCCGGCGCGAGGTCAATGGCGCCAAAGGCCTGCTCATGTTTGGAACCGCCTGGGCGCCCGGCGGCGATTGGGTCCTCTATCAGGTCTGCGCCCCGAAGTCCGACCCCGGCCACGACTGGTCCGACATCTGGGTCGGCCGCCCCGATGGCACCGAAAACCGCCAGTTAACCCACGGCAACGCCGCCTGGTTCGGCGCCTCCTACGGTCCGCGTACCAACCCGGGCAGCGGCTCCAATCAGCCGCAGTGGACCCGCCACGGCATCGTCTTCGCCGAACGCAGCGCCGGCGCCCGCACCCCGTGGGAGTACCAGGCCGGCCGTCCCGATACCGACCACTTCAACCGCGACTACCGCCCCGAACAGGCCCGCGGCGGAACGCGCATCTCCCGCATCGATATCGCCACCGGCGAGCGCCATCCCATCACCGCCTGGGAGGAGGGCCGCTGGGACTTCCGTCCGTCCCCTGCCCGTGACGGCGATACCCTTCTCTTCTGCCGCGCCCGCGCCGGAGAGAATCCGGCCATCTGGCGCGTCACCCACGATGGCACCAGCGCCGCTTTCCTCAATCGCGGCTATCGCGAGCAAGGCGCCGACCATCCGCGTTGGTAGTGCTATCATCGGCCAAATCCGATGAATCCGCTCACTGCCCGACGGCGCTTTCTTCAATTCCTTGCGGCCAGTCCGCTGCTGCGTGCCGAATCCCCGCTGCTGACAGATCCGGCCAAGGCAATCAATGTCTTCGACTTCGAAGCCGTTGCCCGTATGAACGTTCCCGTTGCCCACTTCGGCTATATGGCCACCGGCGTCGACGGCGAACGGACCCTCCGCGCCAACGAAGAGGCCTTCGCCCGCCTCCAACTGCGCCCGCGCCGCCTCGTGAATGTCTCCCGGCTCGATACCTCCATCACCCTCTTCGGCACCCGCTGGCCCACCCCGCTTTTCCTCTGCCCCTGCGGCAGCCACAAGGCCTTCCATCCGGATGGCGAACCTGCCGTCGCCCGCGCCGGCAAGTCGCGCAACGTGCTGCAACTGCTCTCCACTGTCGCCACCACATCGGTCGAAGAGACCACCCGCGAAGCCGGCCGCCCCATCTGGCAACAGCTCTATCTCACCTCGCGCCAGGAGGTCGGCGAACGCATCGTCCGCCGCGCCGATGCCGCCGGTTGCCCCGTGCTCGTCATCACCGTCGACCTCGTCGTCGGCCGCAACTCCGAGACCGCCACCCGCGCCGCCGCCGCCGACACCCGCAACTGCGCCGCCTGCCACACCCAACCCACCTTCAGCGGCCGCAAGCCGTCTTTTGACGGCGTCGACACCACCGGCCTCAGCGTGCGCAGTCCCTATATGAACTGGGCCACCGTCCGGCACCTTCGCTCGCTCACCAAAATGAAAGTGGTGCTGAAGGGCATCGGTACCCACGAAGACGCCCGCATCGCCGTCGAGGAAGGCATCGATGGCCTCATCGTCTCCAACCACGGCGGGCGCGCCGAGGACAGCGGCCGCGCCTCCATCGATTGCCTCCCGGAGGTGGTCGACGCCGTCCGCGGCCGCATGCCGGTCATGGTGGATGGCGGCGTCCGGCGCGGCACCGATATTTTCAAGGCACTGGCCCTCGGCGCTTCCGCCGTCGGCATTGGCAGGCCCTATTTATGGGGTCTCGGCGCGTTTGGGCAGCCTGGCGTGGAGGCCGTGCTCGACCTCCTCCGCCGCGAACTGGAAACCATCATGCAGCAGTGCGGTACGCGCACCGTCGCCGATATCCGGCCCGCCCACGTTACCCGCGGCTGATGTTGTAGCAAACCAACTTCGTCTGGTCGCGCAAATAGAGCCGTCCGCCGGCAATCACGGGCAGCGTCCACAGCGGATACTGCCCGCGCCCGAACTCGAACCGCGAGATCTCCTTGTACGCCGTCGGCGTCGCCTCGGCCAGCGCCACCGTACCGGACTCCCCCTGCAGATAGAGTAGCCCTTCCGCCAGGATCAGTTGCCCTTTCCCCACGCTCCGGTCCCGCCATGCAACATCCCCCGACATCAGTTCCATCGACGTCAGAATGCCGCTCGAAAACCCGTAGACGTGTTTATCGAGCAACACGCTCGAACAATAATGGTTCCGCATCTCCCGGCTGAAGTAGACCTCGGTGGCGTTCACACGGTCGCCGGCCGCTTCCAGTTTCAGCAGCGCGCAGCCGGTGCCGTAGTCGGAACTCAGAAAAACGTGGCCGTTGTGATAAAGCGGCGTGGCGATATTGGCCGTGCGGTTGGAGACTTTGTTGTAGTTCCACATCACCCATCCGTTGGCCGCATTCAGCCCCATCGCGCCCTTGGCTGTGAACACCACCACGTGGCGCTGCCCGCCAAAGTCGAAGGCAATAGCCGAGCTATACCCGGCCGCGTCGCTGCCGGCGCTCCATAGCGGTTTGCCGGTCTTCTTGTCCAGCGCCACCACGGACTTCTCCGGCCCGCCCGGCGTGATGATCAGCCGCTGCCCGTCGATCAGCGGTGATTCGCTCAATCCCCAGTGAATCTGCGATCCCTTGAATTCGCTCAGGATATTCAGCTTCCAGTTCACGTTGCCCGTCGCGGCCACAAGGGAAAGCAGCGTGCCGTCGGCGGAAAGCGAATAGATCGTGTCGCCGTCCACCGTCGGTGTGCCGCGCGGGCCCGGGCCGCGGTCCTGCGGGAAGAACTCGCCCGCCGCCGTCTCCCACACCGTCTTGCCCGTCGCCGCGTCCAGCGCCGTAATCCACTGCCCGCCGTTCTTCTGGCCCTGCGTGAACAGCTTGCCGTTGGCGATGGAGAACGAGGAAAATCCTTCGCCCATCGTATCCACCCGCCACAACTGCTTCGGCCCGCCCGCGGGCCACTGCCGCAGCAGGCCGGTCTCGGTCGCCCTCCCGTCGCGGCCCGCGCCGCGCCACTGCGGCCAATCGGCGGCCGTGGCGGCGCCGGCAATCATTCCTGCAAAGCTGCGACGGGAAAGCATGGCGAATTACTCCTTGGTAATGGCTTTGATCATGCCGTTGAAAGCGGCTTCGTTGGCGGTGACGGTCTTGGCCGGACCGGTAAACTTGAAGAATACGGCACCCTGCGGCGCTTCCACAATCGCGCCCAGCATCCGGAACCCGGGCTTGTCCACCTTCGCCGTCGCCATCGGCCCGCTGGCCGCGCCATAGGTGCCGGAGACGTCGATAGAGGTCACCGCCATCCCGGCCACGGTCGACTTGCTCGTCTTCGGCGTTCCTGTCTTCTGCGGGAACTGCCCAATCCAGCGGTCAATATTTGCCTGCACGCCGCCGCCCTGTCCGGGTCCGAAGTAGAACACCGCCACTTCCCCGGCTTCCTTGTCCCCGGCCGCCGCCGGTGCCGCGTAGGTGGCCACGCGCATCTGCCGGTCCGGTGCCTTCTTCCACGCCGCCGGCGCCGCCCACTTCACCCCGGAGGCGCTTTCGGCCAGCAGCAGCGCGCCACACATCAGTGCAAAAAGAAAAGTACGCATCTCTCCAGTGTACTGACGGCGCAGCCCCTCGTTGGGTTAGCGGAATCCGAACGCCGCCACCGGAATTCCCAGCGGCCGCGGATCCCCGTTGGACGGCCGGAACGGCGGGTCCACCGTGAACACCACATCCACATTCCCTTCCTCCCCAGGCGCCATCGCAAACTTCTCCGTCACCCACCCATTCTGCGTGAATGTGCGCGAACCCAGATCCACGCCACCCACCGTTACCCCCAGCGTCGCCTTCCCCACCGCGCGAATATAGTCCGGGCCAATATTGACGGTCACCTGAAACTCATTGGCGCCTGCCGGCCGCCGCACCCTTGCCTCGGCCCGGGGCATCGTCCAGCGGTAGTTTCCCTCTCGCTGATACCAGCCGCGTGTCAGTTGCCACACCGGCGTCAGGCGCGTCATCTCCACGTACGGCGCATCGCCCACCGCTGCCGTCCGCCGCATCGTGTAGAGCTTCTTCAACGGCCCGTCCCAGCTCAACATCGCCAGCGTGGCGTCGGGGCGCGGTTCCTTGTGGTCGCTGTCTTCCAGGTAAATCAACTCCAGGTCGTCGCGGTCAAACGTATAGCGCAGCGCGCCCTCAATGCCCCACCGCCGCAACCCCGCCGGCGCGCTGTCGATCAGCACCGTGTCGATGTCCTTGCCATTCTTCGCCAGGTCGGCAAGCGAGTACACATAGGCTGCTGTCTCGTCGGCTTCCGCTAGCGCCGCCCGCCGCCGCTCCCTCATCTCCGCGTAGTTCAGCCCCAGCCACAGCGCCAGAGGCGCCGCCATCCACTTCCAGCCAAAACGTTCCGTCATCGCCGCCACCGCCACCGCCAGTCCGGCCAGCGGCAGATACAGATAGGCGCCAAAACGCCGCCCCGGCACCAGCAGCATCGGACCCAGCCACAGCGCCCCGGCGAGCAGCCCCCACCACAAACGGCGGTCCCGAACCCATACCGGCAGCAGCGCCAGCAGGAACCCGGCGTGCCGCGCCAGCAACACCTGCGAGGCGTAATAGTCGATGGTCTGCCAGAGTGTCAACGGCGTCAGTCGTAGCCCGTAGTCGCCCGTCCGTCCGCCTTGCGAAAACAGCGCCTGCACCGTAAACCACGCCCCGCCGGCCAGATGCCAGGCCAGCGAACGAACCGAGAACGAACCCAGAAAATACTCATACGCTGCCAGAATCAACGGTACCGCCACCGCCAGTTCTTTGGACTTATAGGCCAGCCAGAACGCCAGCAGGCTCAGCCATCGCCGCTTGTCGATCCACAGCAGAACCGACAACAGCGAAAACAGCGCGCATAGCAGGTCGAAGACATACATCGGCTTCCAGTAGGCGTCGAACACGGCCATGTGGAAGGCGAAGAACAGCACCGCCGCCGCTCGCGCCACCCAGGAAAACGACAGTCTCCCCGCAAGCGACCACAGCAGCCCCAGATTGGCCAGGTGCAGCACATGCAGCACCGCCACATACGGGCGGAAGTCCAGTCCGGCCAGCCGTCCCAGCGCCCAGAAGTAGAAGTGCCCCACCGGGCGGAAGTTACTCTCGAAAAACTGCGGCGTCACCAGACCCGTCAGAAAACTGAGGAGCTCGGCATGCCGCGTCCAGGCGAGATTATCCAGATCGTCGGCCGAAAAGAAGCCCTTATAGGCCCCCTTGCTGGCGACATAGAACAGCCAGCCGATCACGCCGAACAGCGCCGGCGTAGCCCACCGCGGCATCATTCCTTGGGCTTCTCGGCGTGGAGGAAGTCGAAGTCGCATCCCAGGTGGGCCTGCGTCACATGATCCAGAAACAGCTTGCCGTAGCCGCGCGTATAGGCCGGCGGGGGCAGCGGCCGGGCCGCCAGGCGCCGCGCAATCTCCTCATCGTCCACGTGCAGTGTCAACTGCCGCGCCTCCACGGCCAGCGTGATCGTGTCGCCGGTCTCCACAATGCTCAACGGCCCGCCAATCGCCGATTCCGGCGAAACGTGCAGCACCACCGTGCCGAAACTCGTGCCGCTCATCCGCGCGTCGGAGATGCGCACGCAGTCGGAAACCCCCTTCGCCAGCAGCACCTTCGGCATCGGAATGTGTCCCCATTCCGGGAAACCCGGCGCGCCCTTCGGGCCGCCGTTCTTCATCACCAGCACCGTGTTGGCGTCGATGGGCAGATCCATCGAATCAATCGTGTCGTGCATCTGCTGGTAGTTCTCAAAAACGTAGGCCGGCCCGGTATGCTTGCACAGCTCCGGGGAGGCCGCCGTCTGCTTGAACACCGCCCCATCCGGCGCCAGATTCCCGCGCAGGATCACCGTGCCGCCTTCCGGGTGCAGCGGCTCGCTCAGCGGGCGGATCACGTCGCGGTTGTGGCACGGCGCCTCGGCAACGTTCTCGCCGATCGATTTCCCGTTCACCGTGATGCACTCCCGGTGCAACAACGGCAGCAACTCTCGCATCACCGCCGGCAGCCCGCCGGCATAGAAAAAGTCTTCCATCAGGTGCTTGCCGCTCGGCCGCACGTTCACCAGGAACGGCGTCTTGCGCGAAATGTGATCGAAATCGTCCAGTACCAGGTCCAGCCCCAGGCGCCCGGCGATCGCCAGCAGGTGTACCACCGCGTTCGTCGAGCCCCCGATCGCCATATCCACCGCCATCGCGTTCTCAAAGGCCTGCCGCGTCATCACCCGCGACGGGCGCATATCCTCGGCCACCATCTCCACCGCCCGCTTCCCGGACTTCTCCGCCAGCGCCGCCCGCCGCGAATCCACCGCCGGAATCGCCGCGTTGTTCGGTAGCGTCATGCCCAGCGCTTCGGCCATCGATGCCATCGTCGATGCCGTTCCCATCACCGTGCAGTGCCCCGCGCTGCGCACCATGCAGCCTTCAATCTCCTGCAACTCTTCGGCGCCGATCTGCCCGATCCGGTGCAGATCGAATATCTTCCGGCCGTCGGTGCCCGTTCCAAACGGCGTGTTCTTGTAGTTGCCGGAAAGCGTCGGCCCGCCGGTCACCACAATCGCCGGAATATCGGCCGACGCCGCGCCCATCAGCATCGCCGGCGTCGTCTTGTCGCAGCCGCACAGCAGCACCACCGCGTCCACCGGGTTGGCCCGGATCGACTCTTCCACGTCCATCGCCATCAGGTTGCGGAACAGCATCGTCGTGGGCTTCATGAACTGCTCGCCGAGCGAGATCACCGGGAACTCCAGCGGAAAGCCGCCCGCCTCCCACACGCCCCGCTTCACCGCATCGGCAAGCCCCCGCAGGTGCGCGTTGCAGTTGTTCAATTCGCTGTAGGAGTTGCAGATACCAATCACCGGCTTGCCGAAGAAAATCTCGCGGCTGAAGCCCATGGAGCGCAGGTTCCCTCGGCGCGAAAAATTGTAGTATTCCTTGCCGTTGAACCAGTTGTAGCTGCGTAGCTTGGTGGGATCGATCGTGGACATGTGAAGCCGCTATTATGACGGCTTCTGCCCGCTCCGTGCTACTCCACGGAGAACTTTGTCCCCTGCTTGGGCGGCTCCTGCATCCCCGCAATCTGCTCGTCCAGCATCGCCCGCAGCCCCTTCAGGATCTCCAGCCGCGCCGCGCGGAAGTGCTGGCTCACCTCTTCGCTCGGCCCCAGTTTCTTCGCAAACTCGGTTACCAGCGGCCCTACACCCATGCAGCCGCAATTGCATTTTTCCTGGCTCATGCTACCTCCCGCAGTTCAACCACCAGTGTCTTGTCTTCGAATCGCGCCCGCGATGGCTGCATCGCCGCCATCGTCGTCGGCAGCCCCACATGACGCCGGAGCGTGCCTACTTCGATCACCAGTTCATCACCCTTCTTGAATAACCCCACTTCCCCCTTCGCCGCAAATGGCATGGCGATCCGCACCTGATAGGCGCCGTCCACCCGCCCGAACGAATAGGGCCGCTCCGAACGCGTCACCAGCGACGGATTCTCGTCCGCCGCGTACAGGATCGATGCCAGTTTCTCCAGCCGCTCCACCCCCATAACCTCTTCCTGGAACATCGGCACCCGCCGCACCAGTACCGGGTTGAAGTAGCTCTCCATTTCTCCCAGTATCTCCTGCTGCGCCTCGCGCCACTTGCCGAAATAGCTGTCAGACGCCTCCGCCGGCAGCACCCGGTTCACCACAATCGTGTCCACCGTTAACCCGTGCAGCGAAAAGTAAACGAACGCCCGCTGCGTCTCCCGCAGCACCATCCGCTCCGGGTTCGTCACCAGCCGCACACTCGTCAATTGCGGGTCTTCCAGAATCGCGTCGATCCCCTCAATCTTTTCAAACAGGTCCTTGATGTTGGCGAAATAGGAGTCCGACGGCAACTCCACCGGCGATACCCGGTTGGCCAGCGGCCGCACCGCGTTGAACACCTTCCGCTCCATAGGGAACACATGCTTCATGTACCAGTCCAGCGTCGTCGGCATGGAGATAAACCGCAGCGATTCCGCCGTCGGCGCGCAATCGAGCACAATCGCGTCATAAGTGCCCCGCTTGCGGTACTGGTTCACGTACATCATCGCGCTCAACTCTTCCATCCCCGGAAGAATCGCCATCTCCTCGGCCTCGACATCGCCCAGGCCGCTCGTCCGCAGCACCGTCGTGATGTAGCCGGAAATCTCCCGCCAGTGGCGCTTGATCTCCAGTTGGATGTTCACTTCCTGTATGTCCAGGTTCTCGGTCACCGGGAACGGGTCGGCCGTCCGCGCATCGAACAGCCCGGCCTTCAGGGCGAAGGAGTCGGCCAGGCTGTGCGCCGGATCCACGCTCATCACCAGCGTCTTCACCCCTTGCCGTGCCAGTTGCAGCCCCGTCGCCGCGGCCACGCTGGTCTTTCCCACTCCACCCTTACCGCTGTACAGCAGAATTCGCATTTCTTCCTCTCAGGTTCTTCAGCTGCATCGTCATCCGCGGATTCGACGCCAGCCTGGCTTCGTGCTTTTCCAGAAACTGCCAGTACATCTCCGTCATCGGGCAGGAGTCCGGCTTATACTGGCAGCCTTTGCAGTAGTTCGACATGCGGTCAATGTACTTCCCGCTGGCCACATACGGTTTGGAGGCCATCACGCCGCCATCAGCGTACTGCGACATGCCCAGCGTGTTCGGCAACTCCACCCACTCCACCGCGTCCACATAAACGGCCAGATACCACTCGTGTACCTGTTTGGGATCGATCCCCGCCAGCAAACAGTACAGGCCCGTCACCATCAGCCGCTGAATGTGGTGCGCGTAGCCGAAATCGAGGGTCTGGGTGATCACCTGGCGCAGGCAGTTCATCTCCGTCTCGCCGGTCCAGAAGAAGCGGGGCAGGGAAGCGGTGGCGCCCAGCGCGTTCCGCTCCAGGTAGCCCGGCATCTGCGTCCAGTATATGCCCCGCACATACTCGCGCCAGCCCAGAATCTGGCGGATGAATCCCTCCACCGCCGCCAGCGGCGCCGCGCCCGACCGGTAGGCCGCCTCGGCCGCCGCAATCACCCCGCGCGGGTCCAGCAGCTTCAGGTTCATCGCCGCTGCCAGCCGCGAGTGATACAGCCACGGCTCCTCCGTCCACATCGCGTCCTGATAGGCCCCGAACCACGGCAGCCGGTGCTCAATAAAGTCGGCCAGCGCCGCCTCGGCCTCTTCCGGCGTCACCGGCCAGTCGAATCCGAACAGCGATCCCGGATGGCGCGAGAATCTTGCCTCCACCAGGTCCATCACCTCTCGCGTCGTCCGGTCCGGCCGGAACTCCACCGGCGCCGGCACCCCCGCCGGACCCAGCGCGCCGAAATGCTCCCGGTTCTCCTTGTCGAAGTTCCACTCGCCCCCAGCCGGACCACCGCCGTCCATCAGCACCCCATGCCGCCGCCGCATCTCCCGGTAGAAATACTCCATCCGCAACTGCTTCCGCCCCTCCGCATGACGCCGGAAATCGTCCACCGTGGAGAGAAAATGACGGTCCGGCCGTACCTCCAACGGCAGTCCCGCCTCCGCCGCCGCTGCCTTCAGGTCGTCCAACACCCGGTAATCTCCCGGCTCAGCCACCACCAGCCCGCCCGGCTTGAACTGTGCGATGGCCCGCAGCAGTTCCCCGCGCAACGATTGCGCGTTTCCGCGGTCGTCCAGCCGCCGGTACACCACGCAGTACCCCCGCTGCGTCAGCCGTTGTTCGTAGTGCCGCATCCCGCTCAGGAACAGGGTGATTCTCGCCTTGTGGGACCAGACGTGAGTCGATTCCTCAGCTACTTCGGCCATCCAAACTGCATCTTTGTTGCGTTCGAATCCGTCGTAAACCGCCGAATCGCCGTTGAGCTGGTCGCCCAGGACGATGACGAGATTCCTCATATGCAACCCGATGCATACGATTTGCAGTAGGAGTTAATCTTTTTTTGATACCCCGAAATCTGCCATGCTGTTCAGCATGTCCACCCGTCTTCGCTGGGGCATCCTGAGCTCCTCCAAGTTTGCCCGCACCAAAGTCATCCCCGCCCTTCTCCGCGCGCCCTCGCTGGAGGTGGCCGCCATCGCCTCCCGCGACGCCGCCACTGCCCGTGCCCATGCCGCCTCCTTCGGCATTCCCACCGCCTACGGTTCCTACGAAGAACTCCTCGCCGACCCGTCGATCGACGTGATCTACAACCCGCTGCCCAATCACCTCCACGTCCCCTGGTCGGTCCGCGCGGCCCAGGCCGGGAAACATGTTCTCTGTGAAAAACCGCTTGGCCTGAATGCCGCCGAGGTCGACCAGCTCATCGCCGCCCGCGATACCGCCAACGTCGTCATCGGCGAAGCCTTCATGGTGGCTACCCACCCGCAATGGCTCTGGACCCAGGCCGCCATCGCCGAAGGCCGCATCGGCCAACTCCGCGCCATCCAGGGGTTTTTCAGCTACACGAACGTGGATCCGGCCAACATCCGCAACCAGGCCGCCATTGGCGGCGGCGCCATCATGGACATCGGCTGCTATACCATCTTCACGCCCCGCTTCGTCCTCGGCCGCGACCCTTTGCGTGTCTGTGCCCAGATCGAACGGGACCCCGCCTTCCAGACCGACCGTCTCTCCTCGGCGCTCCTCGATTTCGGCGACGTGCACTGCCAGTTCATCTGCAGCACCCAGACGAACCCATACCAGCGCATGCACTTCCACGGCACCAAAGGCCGCATCGAGGTGGAGATCCCCTTCAACGCCCCGCCCGACAAGCCCACGCGGGTTTTCTACGAGACCGGCGCCGGCCTGCAGACGGAGACTTTCGACATCTGCGATCAGTACACGATCGAAGGCGAGGAGTTCACCCGCGCCGTCCGCGGCGAGCGCCCCGTCCCCTGTTCCCTGGAAACCGCCCGCGGCAACATGCGCACCATCGACGCCGTCTTCCAGTCGGCGCGCGAACAAGCCTGGGTGACGCTCTAGGGCGTCACCAGCGAGTCTAGTTATACCAGGTTCATGGGTGTCCGGAATGCCGTCCCCATCGGTGTCCGGCAGCGCCGGCCAGCCCCCCACCTGGCTCTGCGAGTCAATCAACCCGCCCTGCCCGGTGCGCACCGTGTTCACCACACGGCTGTCCACCGCGTCCCTCGGCCGCGAGGCACCCGCCCGCGTCAGCACCTGCTCCATCGCCACAATGGCGTCGCTCGCCGCCCCCCCAGTCTGAATACGTCTCGAACGCGCCAACAGAGCCCCAGGGCAAATTCCGGATGGCGCGCAATCCGTCAATTGGCACATCGCGTCCTTCGGCGAAACGCCGTCGCGGCTTCCCAGAACGCCGTCTTCGGACCAACTTCCGGATCGACGATCCCCGCGCACCCCGGGCGACTGGCGGGAGATCTCTCCCGGCAACTCTCTCGAGTTGGCTAACGGGTCGCTGGTGGCCGTCCCAACTTGGCGCCGATCGCCTCGGCAATGATTGCCGTTACCAAGCTGTTAATACTTACTCCCTCGCGCTCCGCCTGTTTGGTCAACTTCGAGTAAAGAGTGCGGGGCAGACGCTGGCGCCACTGGGCGGCCGAAACTTCAGGTTTGGGAACTTTGCGCCCAGACTCGCTGAAAACGTCCAAGCAATCGCGCAGTGCCTCCCGGCCGTTGGCAATTGCCTCTTCAATCGTCTCGCCATCGGACATACAGCCCGGAATGTCGGGGTACTCAACCAGATAGCCACCGCCTTCTTCCTTCGAAAGTGGGCGAACGGTGAACGGATAAGCATCAGGAGTCGGCTTCTTTTTGGCTTTCATTTTGCTTTACCTCGATTGCCGCGTCGACCAGGGCAAGGAATTGCTTGATGTAGATGGGCTTGATGGGCCGCTTTGACGGTACAGATACGATCTCCCGCACACCGGGTGAGCTGAAAATCACGTGGCTGCCGCCACGACCGGGCCGACGCCACTCTAAATGGTTGTCGCTGGCAACCGATTGCAATTCTTCGATACGCCAGCCCGTCTGCACCAGACGCATTTTCGATAGCATCTTTTGCGTCGAGGCCACATGCCGATGATACCGTATCCGGTATCGATCTGGCCAAGCTCATCGAGCTAGGTCGAGGAAGTGTGCGCAAAGTCTCTCACGGTGTAGAGTTGCTCTTCCTCGATTACGCTACTCGGAAGTTGGCCAGAAGTCCTGTTGAGGGAAATGGGAGTCTTGACCGAATCGTCGCCTATCCGGAAGTGCGCGCGGATGGCATGCGGCGCCGATTCGTTGGGGGTACGATTGCCGGATAAGGAGTTCGAGTCCACGGCGGGGTCGCGGTCATAGGGGGCCAATCCAGAAGAAGCCCTGAATCACCGCCGCGCTCGTGCCGGATTCGTCCCGCTGCCTTTAGTGATGCTGTCAATCTCGTTCCGCGACGCAGGAATCAGCGCGTTGAAACTCCCGCCGCGGAACGCCCGGATCCTCGCACCGGCGTTGGTGGAAGTCCTGGCGATCAGCGCATTACCCGCGCCCAGTCCTTGGAAACCGTCCGCGGCAACAGGCGCACCATCGATGCCGTTCTCCGGTCAGCCCGCGAACAAGCCGGGGTGACGCGCTAAGGCCTCACCAGCGAGTTCAGATAGTTCTCTAAGTTCGTGTAGCCGTTCGCCGCCACCCGCGCGCCGTCGGATCTGTCGTTGGGCGAAAGCCCGGCGGCCGCCTCCACCGCGTCCGGTATCCCGTCCCCATCGGTGTCCGGCAGCGCCGGGCGGGAGTTGAGCGCCGGCCAGCCCCCCACCTGGCTCTGCGAGTCAATCAACCCGCCCTGCCCGGTGCGCACCGCGTTCACCACACGGCTGTCCACCGCGTCCCTCGGCTGCGAGGCACCCGCCCGCGTCAGCACCTGCTCCAACGCCACCACGGCGTCCATCGCCGTCCCCCAGTCTGAACACGTCTCGAACGCGCCAACAGAGCCCCAGGCAAAATTCCGGATGGGGCGTCATTCGGCCCCAAGCCTCTGCTGATTTCCTCGAATGCCGTTTGGGGCCCGTTTCGGCTAAATCGCTACACCAAGCCGTCGGGTAGGATGTAACCTGCAGCGGGCAAATGTCCGCAACGCGCGGCTATCATTCATTGGCGCTGACGAGAGAGAATACTGCACCCTGAGGGTCCTGCCCCTGGACAATCCAGCTATTCCCGGGTACCTGCATCGGACCATTGATGATCTTTCCGCCTCCGTCTTGAATGCGTTTGATGGCTGCCTGAATGGAGTCGACGGTGAAGTAAAAGGTCCAACACGACACCGGAACCTCGGGAGGCTTGGTCATCATCCCCCCGTCCCCCATCTCTTTGTGGTCGCCCTCGTCGAAGAGGCGGTAAGTACCCATCGGTCCCATGTCCATATCGCTGACCTTGGTCCAACCGAAGAGCTGATTGTAGAAGGCAAACCCGGCTTCGAGGTCTGTTGTGTAGAGTTCGTGCCAACCGATGGTGCCGGGAGTGGGAGGCGCGGGGCGCTCCGGAGCGGGCATCGCTGGATTCGGAGTGAAGACCACAATGGCAGCGCCCTGAGGGTCGGACATGACGGCGAAGCGAAGCATGCCAGGAACATCGGTCGCCGGTTTCCACAGCTTGCCGCCGGCCTCGACGATCTTTTCGATGTGCGCGTCGACATCGTCGACGGCGATATAGCCGATCCAGGCGGTGTGACCGGGGAGCTGGATCATGCCAGCCATGCCTGCTTCGCCAAGATGGAACGTGGTGTAGGAGGGACCATCCCCACCCGGCATCTCGCAGGTAGTCCAACCGACAACATCCGAGTAGAACTTGCCGGCGGCCTGCGGGTCGCTCGTCATCAACTCATACCAGCCGAATTTTCCTTTTGGCGTAAACATCGAAGCGGTTCTCCGAGATCATTATCCGAAATGGGAGGCGCCGTCACAACGCATACTACTGGGGGCGGGGTAAAACTCTGGCTAGGTCAGGTGACTACCTTTTCGGCTCATACCGCATCGCCACCACCCCCGAGCCGAACTCCCGCCGGCTTACGAATTGCAGGTCGAGGGGCTTCGATAATCCGGCGAACAACGTCGGTCCGTGGCCCGCCACCCTGGGGTGCACCACGAACTCGTACTCATCGATCAATCCCAGCTCCGCCAAAGCCAGCGGGAGCGTAACTCCTCCCACGAACAGTCCCTGGCCCGCCTCCCGCTTGAGCGGCTCAATCGACTTTGCCAGATCTCCGCGCAACAGCTCCGCGTTCCACTCGACGTGGCTTAAGGTGCTCGACACGACATACTTCTTAGCCGCGTCGATCGTGCGGGCGAAGGGCTCCATCCACTTGGCCATCCATTCGGGCCGCAGCCCATTTGCCGGCCACCGCCACGCGTCTTGCATCATTTCGAAAGTGACCCGGCCAAAGAGCAGGGCATCGGCCTGGGCAAGTTTCTCGGCCCAGAAACGATGCAGTTCTTCATCCGTGGAACCTGCGCGATGATCGACGCAGCCATCCAACGTGACGTTGATGGAATACCGAAGGGGTCGCATGTTGCAAGAGTACCGCCTCCAGCTATCCGGAGGTCCCAGTATGGGAAATTTAAGCCGTCCTCGCCCGGATGGCCAGATCAACCTGTCGAAGATCGTCGTAAACGGCATCCGCATTGAATGCTGGCCAAACGGAACTCCTTTAGTCGCCGTCGACACGGCAGCGGAAGAGTCTCGGAGCGCTGCCTCCAAGGCTCCAGGCAGGATGCGACGGGCATTGGACTATCTTTCTCTGCAGATCGATTGTTCGAGCGCCACTTGAAGAGGATCGAAAAGGACACTGGGAGTGGCTAAGAATTTCTCCAATCTGCGCAAGGGAATGTCCGCACAGGTGCGGGAGGCGAGCGCCGCCGAGCATCGCCGTTTGGTGGAAGGTATGTCACTCCACCAGCTTCGCAAGGCCCGGGAGCTGACTCAGACCAAGAATGAGGGAGAACTGCACATCGGACAAGGCGATGTGTCGAAGCTGGAGCGGCGCACGGACATGTATGTCAGTATCCTTGCCAGCTATCTGCAGGCGGTCGGTGCGGATCTTTAGATTCGCGCAGTTTTCCCCGACGGAAGCGCCGTCAGGATCACCCATTTTTCCGAGTGATCGCGGCGCGAGAACCTGTCCGGAATGAATAACATAAGACCGTCCGCTATGGATATGTCGCCGAAAACGGTGTCGTATTGAGTGATTGCTCCCGCATCGTCGACCACCCGTCCCATAGCGATTTGTGATCAACTCGCCGGGCCTTGTTGGGATTCACTCGAAAAGAGGTGAACGTCCCGGGCTCTCGATCACGTCGCACAAGTTTGCTGCGACTTACCGTCTTAGCGCGCTGGTTAAAATCGAACGTCTCAGCGCATCCGGAGCCTCTCAGTCATTCCAAGGCGAAGTCCCAAAATGCACCGGCAAATCGAATCGCTACCTCGCGATGGGATCGTACTCTGCGTGCGTTCCGATCCAGATCCATAGAAATCCATTCGACGATTTGATCGCAAGTGCGCGGTGATGCGAACCGACCCGCGCCGACCAAACCTCATGTGGTTTCTTGAAGTGCGGGGAAGGATGTCGAGGATCTCGTCTCAGGAGTTCAAAGGCTTGGTCTGCCGCTCGCTGAATCTCGCCGGGAAGACGCCGATAAGTTATCCAGACGTCCGGTGAGGCGCGGTGGTTCACAGTTCTGTCGAATTGCCGGAGCGATCATCAGCGAGCGCTTGGTCGATCAGCCGGCGCAACTTGCCGTTTGCGGAATCCTCTTCAATCTGGCGGTCCCAGGCTTCTGCGTCATAGCGATCAAACCATTCGCGCAGCTCTTTCAATTCTTCAGCGTTCAATTCGGTGATTCGTTGTTCGAGTTGCTCTACACGGCTCATAGCGGCTGCCTCATTAGAATAACGCCCGATCTGCTGTAAAAGGGCACGGGTGTGAGGCCAATACTGGCCGCTTTGGCGAGTTTCTGGTTTCGGGCCAACTTCGAGCGCTCATGCGCCGTCGCGAGGTTGGCGGTCACCAAGTCCCATTGTGGGATGTTAAAGTGTTGACCGCATCGTCGCCTATCCGGAAGCTGGCACGGATGGCATGCGGCGCCGATTCGTTGAGCGACGATGGCCGGACGAGGGGCTCGCGTCCACGGCTGGGTCGCTGTCAAATGGGGCCAATCCAGAGGAAGCGTCTCCAGTACCCGTCATGAAAGCGATCAGTTAGCCTTAAGCCGGGAAGCTTCCGTGTGGCTTACCGCCGGGAAGCCGAGAAGCGGCTCGATGGCCGCAAGCAAACCCTGAATCACCGCCGCGCTCGTGCCGGATTCGTCCCGCTGCCTTTAGTGATGCTGTCAATCTCGTTCCGCGACGCAGGAATCAGCGCGTTGAAACTCCCGCCGCGGAACGCCCGGATCCTCGCACCGGCGTTGGTGGAAGTCCTGGCGATCAGCGCATTACCCGCGCCCAGTCCTTGGAAACCGTCCGCGGCAACAGGCGCACCATCGATGCCGTTCTCCGGTCAGCCCGCGAACAAGCCGGGGTGACGCGCTAAGGCCTCACCAGCGAGTTCAGATAGTTCTCTAAGTTCGTGTAGCCGTTCGCCGCCACCCGCGCGCCGTCGGATCTGTCGTTGGGCGAAAGCCCGGCGGCCGCCTCCACCGCGTCCGGTATCCCGTCCCCATCGGTGTCCGGCAGCGCCGGGCGGGAGTTGAGCGCCGGCCAGCCCCCCACCTGGCTCTGCGAGTCAATCAACCCGCCCTGCCCGGTGCGCACCGCGTTCACCACACGGCTGTCCACCGCGTCCCTCGGCTGCGAGGCGCCCGCCCGCGTCAGCACCTGCTCCATCGCCACAACGGCGTCGCTCGCTGTCACCGCCGGGAAGTCGAACCGCGGCTCGATGGCCGTAAACGCGCCCTGTATCATCGCCGCCCCCGTGTCGGCCCCGTCCCGCTGCCCGTTGGTGTTGCTGTCGATCCAGTTCCGCGACGCATGAATCAGTGTGTTGGCGCTACCTCCCCGGAACGCCCGGGCCCTCGCCCCGGCGTTGGTGGAGGCTCCGGCAATCAGCGCGTTGCCCGTATAGTTCACCCGCGTGATTCCCTCCTCGGCGCCGCCGCTGTAGCCGGCGTCGCCTCCCCAGTCGTAGACCACGTTGTTGACGAAATCCAGGTTCACCGTATCTCCCACCCGCGGACTCCGATTGGAATGGTGGGCGAACAGGTTGTGGTGGAACGAAATCGTCGACAGCTTGCCGTCAAACGCCCGCAGCAGCGTCCCGTAGCCGTGCGCCCCCTCGGCATGGCAACTGCGCGACAGGCTCTCGGCGATGGTCGCCCACTGCACCGTGACACGGTTGGAGTCGGTCACCGACAGCGTCTCGTCAACGCTCCAGGAGGCCGAGACATGATCGAGAATGACGTCGCTCGCCTGGTCCACGCTCAACGCGTCATCCTGCACGTTGGGACAATGGGCGTCGCCCATCCGGAATCGCAGGTACCGGACCACCACGTGGCTGGCGCGCGAGATCACGGTGCCAAATCCGCGAATCGTGATGCCGTCCCCGGGCGCCGTCTGCCCGGCCAGCGTCAGGTTCGATTTGTTGATTGTCAGCCGCGACCGCAGTTCGATGGTGCCGGAGACAGAAAAAACAATGGTGCGCGGACCGTTGGCCGTTTGGATCCCTTGGCGCAGGCTGCCCTCGCCGGAATCGGCCAGCGTCGTCACCTGGTACACGTCGCCGCCCCGGCCCCCCAGCGCGTAGGCGCCGAAGCCCTCGGCGCCCGGGAAGGCCACCGCGCGGTTCGGCGTAATGGTCAGCACCCCGCTCGCCCCGCCCGTGTAGTTGGCGTCGCGGGTCCGCGCCTGCACCAGATAGTTGCCCTCCCCGCTTGGCGCGGCGGCCGACCCTTCGTAGGTGACATCCACCGCAACACCCGCCGGCGCCGTCCGAACGGTGGCCGCCCGCGGCGTCCCGTCGCCGCGCTGCGTCATGTTCTCCAGCGAAACGAGCACCGGTGCCGGGACGATGAGAAAGGTCCCGCTCTGTTCGGCCGTGTATCCGGCCTCGGTCACCCGGGCCGTCACCGTGTAGGTCCCGGCATACACCGGCGGATCGGACGCACCGTTGAACAGCAGTTCCACCGCCAGCCCGGGCGGATCGGTCGCCACCAGCGGCCGCAGCGGCGCGCCGGTATAGGTCTGGCGCAACCCGCTCAGTACCACCGTCGCGGCCCCAGCCGCGGGTGGCTCCCAGCCGCTCAGCACGAAGGAGGGGTTGGCCAGTTGCCCGGCCTCTTCGGCGCTGATCTCCCGCGAAAGCGGATGCCGCCCGGCCCGGTTGAGCGGCTGGCGCGCCGCGTCCACAATCGCGTGTTCCCAGAATCGGATGTTCGGATAGTTGGCCGCCGTGGCTTCCCGGGCATTGTTGTTCAACTGCCAGCCCTGCGGGGTGATGTGGCTGTCCATCAGGGACCACAGGAACGCCACCTGACTGTACGGAAACGTGTCCGGTGCGATGCGCGAAAGGAATGTGTTGGTGACGCCCGGCGCCGCCGTCAGATAACACTCCACAAAAACGAACCCAACCCGCCCCTGCGGATTGCGGATCTGCGTGATGACCCCGCCGGAAGTCAGCGTCCGGATCTCGGTGCGCAGAAAATAGGCCGAGCCGTCCCCCCAGATGTAGTCCACATCGCCTTCAATGTAGCTGTCGCGGACCATCGCCGATCCGGTCACCAGCAGCGTGTCCTGAAAGCTCTTCAGGTTCACCCGGCTCACCAGCGCGCGCGGGCCGCTCAGCCGCAGCGCCTCGGCCTGCGAACCGCCCTTCGGCGTGGTGTTCCACAGAGTCAGGTTCTCCAGAACAAAATCGGCTGCCTCCACCGAAACCATCGCCCGGGTGGCCACGGTCGGGTTCATGTTGTTGTTGTTGGGATAGGCCACCACGGTGGCAAAACGGTCCGCGCCGCGGATGCTGATCAGCGGGCGGTTGGAGCGGACGAAAAGGATCTCCTCGTAGCGTCCTGGCGCCACGTCGATAAAGACACGCTGCGGGTTGTTCTCCGCCACCGAGTCGATCGCACCCTGAATGGTGCAGTAGTCGCCCGTGCCATCGGCGGCGACGGAAAGGCGCGGTGGATTCGGAACGCCCGGGCGGGGAAGGCGCGTCGTGAACCGCCACTCGGCCCGGTCCGCGATGCCGGCAAATGGCGCCCCGCCCGCATCGATCAGGACCCCGGTGTCCATCAGAACGGAGTAGGTCTGCCCCGGCGGCAGCGGACCGGGCAGGATCACCGACACCCGGTCGCCGTCTATCAGCACCGGCGTATAACGGAACGCTGCCGTGGAGCCCCCGATGTTCTTCGCCGCTACCGGGACGGCCATGTCGATCACCGCGGCGTCGGCGCCGTCGGGTCCCACCACGCGGATCCGCCCGGCGCGGCCTGCCGTTACCGGGCCGGATAGGGCTAATGTCAGCCGCGGATCGGTGCATAGCTCGGCTTGCCCGGCACGAGGCGCCGTGGAGAGCAGTCGCAGCGGGCTGACCACCGTCAGCACCGCCCCGGCGCTGGTCACCGTCCCGTTCGGGTTGCTGACCACCACGCTGTAGACCCCGGCGTCGCTCACCGCGGCGCTGGCGATGGTGAGCGCGGGTCCGCGCGCCCCCGCCATCACCGTGCCGTTCCGGAACCACTGATACTCCAACTCCGGCCCTTCCGCCGCCACCCGGAACGCCGCCGCGCCGCCGGTGACCACCCGCTGGTCCTGGGGTTGCGCCGTAATGCGCGGCCCCGGCCCCACCGGGCCGTCGACCACGGTCAGCGACACCGGATCGCTCGTCGCCTCCCCGCCGTCGTTGCTCACCACCACGTCATACCGCCCGGACTCCTCCGTCCGGACTTTTTCCAGCCGCAGCACCGGTTCGTTTTTTCCTTCCAGCGCCGCGCCGTTCCTCCGCCACTGGTACCGCAGCGCCGCTCCCGCCGCCCCCACCGCCAGCGAAACGTCGCTACCGGCCGAGACAGAGAGCCGATTTGGTGTCGGATTTGACGTGATTTGGGGTGCTGCAGGCGTGTATTTTGCGTAAAAACGCGTGAAAAGGAAGCCATTTGCGAACGAATTGTTGGTGATCCGGAGCGCAAAAAGGTCGAACTGGGTGGCCGGATCCGGGTTCGTTTCCACCGCCGAATAGGTCATGTTTTCCAGCCCATCTCCTTGAAAAGAAACGGTTATCCTCGTGCTCGAAGGCTGGGTTCGTTCCACGGTCAGGGTCCATGTGTACAAAACCCCATCGGCGAGCGGCGTGCGCTCGCGCGCGCCGCTGCCGGGCAGTTCGGTGAAGTCGGCGAAGCTCAGGAAGGGGTTGTTGTTTCCCGGGAGGGTGGAGCGGCGGAAGAGTTGGAAGGGGGCGCCAGCGCCGGAGGCGAAGAAGGCGCCGCCGTAGCCGGTATCGTCGGCGAAGACGGGGGAGTTCATGCCGCCGGTGAGGTTGGCGTTGGTGCGGGTTTGTTTGGAATCGAAGATGCCGAAGCGGAGGTCCTGGCCGCTGGAAGGGGAGAATCCTTCCAGGGAGAAGGTGGCGCCGACGGTGAGGCGGTCGCCGACGTTGAGGGCGACGGCGCGGTCGGCAAAATGGACCCAGAAGCCCTCCGAACTGGTCCCGATCTGGCTGAAACGGACCGATCCGACGGCATCGGTGCGGACGGTGTTAGCGCGGCCGTTAAAGACGCGCATGGAGCCGTTGGCGAGGTCCTGGTTCTGGCTGTTGCCATCGGCGAAGCGATCGTCAATGGACGAGAACTGGGCGGCGAGGGAAAGGGCGAACGGGAGCAGGAGGAGCGGACGGGCGAGGGCGGACATCACCCCTCAGTCTATCCGGCAGATGTATCCGGAGGCAGGGCTGTCGTTGGGAACGCCGGGGGGCGCGATACCGGCGTCGCAATAGTACAGGTGGCCCTTGTAGAGGCACATGCCATGGGGGTCGGGATCGTCCTTGGAGAGGGTGATGATTTCGAGGATCCTGCCGTCGGTGGCGTCGAGTTTGTGAATGACGCGGTCGCTGGAGAACATGCACCAGAGGGCGTTTGGGCCGTCCCAGGCGAGGCCGTGGGAGCGGCCGAGGGTGACGGGGATATCGTGGACGGGTTTGAAGCCGCCGTTGCGGACATCGACCTTGGCGAGGCGGGTGAAGCGGTGGGAGGCCATCCAGAGGTGGCCATCGACATATTCCAGGCCGTGGACACCGCCGCCGCCGTTGGGGATGGGCCATTCGGCGACGGTGTTGCCGGTTTTCGGGTCGACCTTTAGGATGGCGCCGGTAGGGTGGTCCGTCGATTTCTTGCTGCGGCCGAGGGCAAAGCCGTTGGCGGCCATCCAGAGGAAGCCGCCGCCGAAGGCCATGCCGCTGGTGTTGGAGGACTCGGTCTCAATTTTCCGTTTCACCTTGCCGGTCTTCCAATCGAGGAGGTAGGCGGTATCGGTCGTCTGTTCGCCGACCCAGACGCCGTCGGGGGACGATTCCATGGCGTTGGGGAAGCCGTCTGGTGACTTGAAGAGGCGCACGACCTTGGCGGGGCGGGTGGGGACGGCGGCCAGGGAGGCCACCGCGGTGAGGCTGCCGAGGAAGAGGCGCCGCTGCATTAGTACCCTCCCCGGATCCGTACCAGGCTCTTGTCGATGGCGCGGAGGTTGGGAACGCCGGCGAGGCCCATGTTGAGGGCCAGTTCGGTGTGGAGGAGGTGGATGACGCGTTCGACACCGGCCTGGCCGAAGCAGGCCATTCCGTAGAGATAGGGCCGGGCGATGCAGACGGCGGTAGCGCCGAGTGCGAGGGCTTTGAGGACATCGGTACCGCGGCGGATGCCGCCGTCCATGAGGACGGGGATGCGGCCGTTGACGGCCTTGACGACTTCCGGGAGTGCCTCAATGGTTCCGCCGACCTGGTCCTGCTGGCGGGCGCCGTGGTTGGAGACGATGCAAGCCTTGGCGCCGTATTGGACGCAGCGGTCGCCGTCTTCGGCGGTCATGATGCCTTTGACGATGACCGGCAGTTTCGTGGTGGCGCAGAGTTCCTGGAGCGTTTCCCAGGTGGGAAGGGGATTGGCTTTGGAGGGGAGGATGCCGGCCTTCCAAGGGGTTTTGGCTTCCGGGAGGCGGCCCTGAGCGTCGCGTTTTGGGAGGCCGGTTTCGCACCAGGAGCGTTCCAGCTTGTTGTGGATTTCGCGTTCGCGCTGGGAGACGTGCATGATGTCAACGGTGAAGCAGATGCCTTTGCAGCCTTGCTCTTCGATGCGGCGGACGAAGGAGCGGGTCTGCTGTTTGTTGGTGAGGATACCGCCGGTGGTGAGCTGCCACCAGTTCTCGGCGGCGGTCCCTTCCTGGAGCGTCTTTTCGATGCCGCCGTTGGTGATGTGAAGGGTTTTGGATTTGCCGGCGGCGCGGGAGACTTCCAGTTCGCCGCCGGGGAAGAAGCAGTTTTTTCCGCCGGCCGGATCGAAAATGATCGGGTAGTCCAGCTTCATGCCGAGCAGGGTGAGCGAGGTGTCGATCTTGTGGGTATCGACGAGCATGCGGGGGCGGATGATGATCCGCTTGAAGCCCTCGCGGTTATCGTGAAGGGCCTGCTCATCCTCGCTGCCGCCTTCCAGGTAGTCCCATGCGACGGGGTCGAGTTTCTTTTTCGCCAGGGCGGCAAAGTCGAAGACGTTGACCGGATCCATTACGCCGGCTTCCTGGGCGAGCGCGGCGAAGGGCGTGGCGCCGAAGATCCCTGCCAGTTGGCGGAAGGCTGCTCTGCGTTTGATTTGCATACGGCGCGATTCCATCACAACTGGCGCCGGACTGCAAGACCAGGTGTCGCGTTTTGTCGCTAGTATGTGATTTGTCCGGTTGAGTTCACGCGAGATCTGTCCGGTTTA
>CAYSFR010000059.1:0-41319 GCA_964430625.1 uncultured Solibacteraceae bacterium | reverse complement strand
CGCGGGCCTTGCCTTCCTCGGTTTGGGGGCCGGTGGAATGCTGGGCGTTGGCCTGATTGGCGAGTATCTGGGCTTGGGTAGCCATGGTTATTTTTCCTCTTGTTGGCGGATAGCGGTGAAAATGTCGGACCGGATCTTGCCTTGGCTGATGAGTTCCAAGGCGTGGCGTTCCATGCTGACCGGTTCGATGGGCATGGGGACGCAGGACGGTTCGGCGAGCGGGGCGGCGCGGGCGACTCGCTGGATTTGCGGCGTATAGCGAGCGACGCGGCCGGCGGGGATGGCCCGGATCCGGGACAGTTCCCGCTGGGCGCGGCGCAAACTGCGGCTGGCGCGGGAATAGGCGGCCTGCGAGTGTGGCTCGGCTTGGGCGTTCTGGCCGAGCGATTTCAGTTCCGCGGCGGCATAATGGAGTTCGCGGGCGAAGAGCTTTTCGAGTTCGGAGAGGGGTTGGGTTTGTTCGCCTTCATCGGTAGCGGGATCGAACACGCGGTAAGTGGAGATGAACGACATGGGATAGCCTTTCCAATGCGGGGATTGCCGGCCGCAAAAATGAAAAACCCGGAGAATGTCTCCGGGTTTGGTGAGCTGGGGGCGAGGCCCTATCTCTACTACTATTATATGAAGTTGTCCAGTGTTTCCGGTCTTTGCGGGGGTGGGCGGCGGGGTGTATCTCGTTTGGAATGAGTGGAGTGCGAGTTTTTTGAAAATCGGTGAACGGGTTTTGGGATTTTGGCGGGGCAGTACGAGGTGGGGGATGGTACTGGGTGCTGGGGCGGGGGATTGGGTGGCGCGAGTAGGTGTGGTGGCATGGCTCGGCTATTTCGGATTGGGCGGCGCCTTTGCCGTGTGAAGGGTATTCGTTGGTTCGCCGGGCGGGAAATCATGCCCATTCTCGTTCGCGGGATGGTGAATGTGATGGTTTGGTATCGCCCACCAGGAGCGTCTTCGCTTTCCTGGCCGTACTACGCATCGTTTGCATTCAGCCCCGTTGCGATTGGCTTCTTTACTTGAAAGTGCGGTGTACATATGCTGCCTGGTGCTGGTGAAGGCCGGCGTGAGCCCGCGGAAAGTGACGAGAGCATTCCGGGAGGGGTGCTCGAGCGGTTAAGGTGATAATGGGATGAGTCCAAAAGATTTGTGCAAGCAAATACGGGATCGTCTATGTCGGAAGTAGTTTCTCAGAATGGGTCATGGTTTCGCCGCTTCGTTCCGGTTGGGGCGTTGTTAGTGGTATCGGTCTGCGGTTGCGGTCGTCGTATCGAGAAGGCGAGGGCTGAGTCTCCTGACGGATCGTGTGTGGTGACGATTAGTGATTATTTCAGAGGGCCTATTTTAATGGATCCCAACGTTGAAATTGAAGTTCGCTGCGGTTGGAGCGGGATCGCAAGTTATCGAGGTTCCTATGACTGGATGTACAAGCACTCCGCTGTGAGGTGGGACATGAACGCGAAGCGGGTAAAGGTGGCTGTATGCGGACATATCGCTCCGGCGGTAGATGCGGAATTCGACATTTCCCCTCCTTCGCTTCGGCGAGTAAATGCCGAGGGAATCAGGCGTGTGGGTCGCAAGAAGGACGGCAGAGGACTGTTGGCGCCAGCTGCTAAGGATGGCTCGGACCTTTTCCTGAGGGTGACATGTTATGCGGAGGACCTATAGATTTGTATGGACATCGGGCTTTCGGGGGGGGCGCTAAACTGGATTATGATTCACTTTCTCGGTCTTGGTTAAAGGCCTTGCCGCGCGGAGCGCGGCATCAAGCAGCTGGGCCGGATCGGCGAAGGAGACTGGAGGGGGCCACTAAACGAGAAATGTCCAAAGGGCCCGAGATTTTATGATCCGTCGACGGTACCGATTGCTGGTTGGAAATGGTACAGTGGCGGGGAGTCGAGCCCGGGCAACCTGGAGGTTACTGGTATAACCCGAAGGCACCCGGCGAGCGCCTTCGCCCAGACCTAAAACATGCTTTTCCCAAAGGCCCGCACTGGGAGTACACAGACCAAATGGGTCGGCGCTGGGACTCTGATCGCCGGGGCGGAATTTGGGATGCAAATACTGAATGGTGGTAACCAAAAATGGCCAATTCTGATGAACTGGATGATCCATTGACTCACTCGCTGCGGTCTCACTTCGGGCAGTCATTCAATCTGACAAAGTTTTCGGCTGACCGATATTCAACTCCCTATGCTAACTGCACGCTGTGCGGGCGGCGAATCACGGAAAGCCCAGTTGAATTGGAAGTAGGCAATGGTTATGTAAGGATTAACTCAATTGAGGGTATGGAGCCGGGTCAGGACTATCTTCAATGGGAATGGATCTGCGAAGAGTGCTTCTCCAAGTTCCAAAGTGTGTCTAACTGGAAGGTCTTAGAAGGAGACGTTGATCCTGTTAGCTATGAGAAGTTCCAAAAGTACAAAGAAGCTGTCTTGGCCAGAAGGGAAACTGATGATCCTGTACCTTCAGGAAGGTATGAGTTGCACGTCCGGTGGTGCCCGGAAGAAATTGTGGGAATTGCGCGACTGCGCGGAGTTGCGCTTACTGTAGACGAGGGGTCAAAGATATTGTGGCGCAATCGACGTCGATTAATGGCTGCGATGGATTCATCGGCCTTTGACGTTGTCTCCACGCTTATTGAACGTGATGCTAAGAACCCGCGCCGTAGTTGAGCCGGGTGGAAGAGACTCTCCTTGGAATAGACGTCATCGAGAGAGTTGATGGCGTGTGTGGGGTAGCCGGCGCCGTACGCAGCAGGTCCGATTTGGGCGGACGATGAAGGTGGTGGACGCGTACGCGTCCGGGGCAGGAAACGGTTGTGTCGATGGTGGCGACAAAATATGCGCCTTGCGTGTGTTCGCCGATCGGGAAACTGTGGAAGACGTCGATGGCGTATGGGCCGGGACGCGGGGTGGGTGAAGAGTGTGAGCGATGTGTTGGGGGCCTGGAATCGATGGTTGAGGCGAACCCGGCGAGAGGGGTGACCTATGTGACCGATATACTTGTGCTACAGATTTGGAAGTGGACGAAGAAGCGGATGCACATCATGTTTCGTGCGGGCGCCACCAACGACGGAATTGGTGTAGATGGACATATCGGGTTGGCTATGGCACTTGGGTTGACTCCCACGCCATCCGGGACTTTTGAAGAACCGAACTTCTTTGCGACTACCAACATTGGTCTCTGGCTAGACGGGTGCCAACGCAAATGAAACATCTCTCGATCTGGAATCTCTCGATGGCTATTTTTATCCTGCCAGAGCTTCTTGTGGCACGGAGTGCGACTACAACGGTCCGGATTCCGCCGGTTTCCTTGGAGGTTCAGATCGTTCTGGGGGAAGGGGAGATGACAAGGGCGACGATGGTAAGGGAGAGCGAGGCGATCCTGGACCGCCATAAGGATACCGCTTTCATAAAAATCCAGTTCTCAGAATCTCAGGGAACAATGAATATTCCCTCAATATTGCCTGACGGGGTGTTGAACCGGGGGATCTGGGCATTTATGAAGAAGCGCTGGAACGGCATGAGCCTTCGCTACGGCGAACTCATCAGTATCAGAGGGAACGCTGTACTTCGAATTCGAGACGGTTTTGAACTGCAGACGATCTTAATTCGAGGAGAAAATCCACTGGTCGTGTCCTACAAGGGGCGAAGCGTGGAGTTTGTGCATTTTGGGATGTTCTATAACGATTCCAAGACCTCGGTCCTGTGGATCGATGCCTCAGCAGTCGTGCAGAACGGCGGACTGGACGCCGAACTGGCGAAGAGTGTGGTGCGCGCTGCTCAGCGAGCCCTCGATTCATCCCTAAGGGCCAACCTGACTATGGGGGAGGATCGCTTCTATTTTTTCACCCCAATGTTCGCGCACAGCCTTTTATTCGATCTCGACGCTCCGCCGGAGAGCGGGGAATGGTACAAAATTCGGAGGGCGGAATGTAGCGTGAATCGGTTTGGGAATGGGCATTGTGTCGCTGACCGTCCTACGCCGGGGAGCAGAGAACACATTGAGTTTTAGTATCGCAGCGCCTTATCAAGTAAGTACCTTAACCATTGGAGCTATGGGCCACATGGAAATAGCCCGGGCACTTAAGATACCCTATGATCCCGGCTTTGGGCTTCCACCTGGTTTCCCAGCGTCAGATCTTCGGAAGGACGCACAAGCTGCTGGGGGGCTTAATCGGTGGCTCAGAAATGTACGTAAGTAAGGAGCTTGTTAGATGATGTTTCCACGTTTACATGCCTTGGGCACTGTGTTCACAGTTAACAGCATGGTTCTCCTTGTGGCCGCCGGTTGCTTTGGAGCCGAGATTCGGGATTGCATCGTGCAACCGATAAATAGAGAGGTCGTCACAATCGTGGCTGTGGTTGACGAGGTATCTCTCAACTCTGTAGAGCAGTCCAGAGTAAAGTGCGGATTGCTGTCGGCTAAACAGCAACGTGCCATCCGGCACTATCTTGTTGTCTCCGATCTTGAGCATGCTCAGAATTGGACTCTGAAGGTTGCTACGGATAGGATGCGTTCTTGGGTTCGAAAGAGGAAGATTGGAGAGGCGTTGGACGTTCGGGGTACGTGGATTTCGAGAGTCTGGGACGGTCGCGATGTTCTTGTTGGCGAGGGGTGGACCTTGGACCTAGCCGGAGACTCGATCCATTTGGTGCATGTAGCCCCCTGGTGGCTGCCAACAAACGCAATATTAAGGGTCCCTCGCCTTTACTTCGTAACTCGGAAACCGTCCTTGCACAAGTACACGGACGTGATCCGGGTTGCCCTCGAAAGACAACTTGGCACCGCTTGGGAATATCGTGCCTATATCGGTGGCCCTTCGGCCATCGAGACAGTTGAAGGATTTACGGCGGTTACGCCGTTCAGCATGCCGCCTGCGGATGGGGATCGTGATGACTTCGATATCGTGGTGTGCGAGAGCCGTGGTGGAGTCCTTGCGTGTGTTCCTGCAACGCCTTAGTAGTTCCATTGAAGTCTGTGCGGTAGTTTGGAAAAGGCGATTTTGCGGGTCCACGCGGATGGACAGCCCGGAGTGAGGTCACCCAATTCCGAATCGTAGCCGTGTTTGGACTCACGACGACCACCCGAATTTTCGTGGCACCCGGCGCGACCGATGTCAGGAAAGAGGTTGGTTGCCTATTCGACGTTGGCCCGCGCGGATCAGCAGACAGCGTTCGGGTGAATGGGACCGCGGCGGTTGGGCGGGTTGTGGGGTTGGTCGCTGGGCAAGACAATGGATTTTGGTTACGACTACACGGGGAACGGGCAGTCGACGAACGACACTTACGGGCACACGGCGAGCCGGGTGATGGACGAGAACCGGAACTACGCGGTGCCGAAATCGACGACCGGGGGAAGTCTGCAGACGAACCTGACGTGGAATACCTACAATGCGCCGTTGACGGCGACGGGGCCGAATTCGGATACGACGTCGTTCTCCTACGACGCTTATGCGCGGCCGAATCAGCGGACGGAGGCCAATGGGGCGATCACTACGCTCACCTACACGACGTCGCCGGACGTGATCACGCAGGCGCCCGGACTGCCGCTCCCGGCGGGCGGCGTGCCGGGCCGCTGCTTTTGCGGCCCACCAGCCCCAGTGTTCGGATAGGGGCCCGCCGGACCGGAATGCCGACGAAGGTTAGCGGTAAGCCTGGGAGCGATGGCGGACTCGGAGGACTTCGATAGAGAGTGGCGCGAGACGGAGAAAGAGGATCCGGTAGTCGCCTACGCGGAGGCGGAATTCGGTGCGGGGCGGTTGGAGTTTGATGACGTCGCCGGCGCCGGTGGTGAGGAAGTGATCGATGGCTTCGAGAATGCGTATCGCCGTTTCCCTGTCAATGGCTCGGAGTTCCGCCTGGGCGGTGGGCGACCAGATGACGATCTTCTTATCCGGCATTTAGCGGCTGATGCCGTATTCGCGGAGCATGTCCTCGTGGGCAATGCCTTCGCCGCGCTGGATGGCGGCGTGGGCTTCGTCGAGTTCGGCGGCCTCGGCGGCGGAGATCGGTTCCGTGTCAAACGGGGCGTTGGCGAGGGAACGGGAGACCGGGTCGGTGAGGACTTCCAGGAGATGGGCCACGGCCGCCAGTTGGCTGGGGTCGAGTTGGTCGAGCATCTGGTGGGCGTGTTCTCTCATTTGTAGTTTTTCCTGTTCCGCCGCTATCCGGCCATGACTATTCCCATGCGGGAGCGTTTCCACAAAGAGTCGAGGACTCCCGGCAACGCCCATTGGTTTTCGCAGGTCAGCAGGCCGGCTTTCTGATAGAGCCGGTTTCGTTCCGGATTCTTGATTCGGGGATCGGCCCCGGCGACGTGCCGGCGGGCGGCGGGTTCATAGAAGGTGCCGGCAGTCTCGAGGACCGTACCGAACGGAGCCGTGGCATCTCCGCTTTCCCGGCGGGTATCCACGCGGAGGCTGCTGCCGAGGCATTCCGCACGACGGGAATGGTTGGACTGACGGGAACTGCGGAGAGCAGGGAGCCGCTGACGAAAATCCGTCATTCTTATCATGTGGCAGGACGAGTCAAACTGACGGGCCTGCGCTACTGCGTTCATGATGGAACTCTCCTAAAGGACAGATTGCCGGAGAATGACTCCGATGTCAATTTGGGCAGTGATGTGTATCCGTTCGACCATGCCCGTGGTTTCCTGATCGCCGGGAATCTGATTCGCTGGAGAGATGAATCGAATAGAGAGGCGCAGTCGGAGAAGCGGGTGAGAGATTCGAGGCCTTGTGGACGGGTACGAGAAGGGGAAGGCGATCACTACGCTCACCTACACGACGTCGCCGGACGTGATCACGCAGGCGACGACGGGGTCCCGATGGACGCGCACCTATTCCGACGGTTTTGGGCGGACGATGAAGGTGGTGAGCGGGTATACGTCCGGAGGCCAGGAAACGGTGGTGTCGACGGTGGATACGAAGTATGCGCCGTGCGCGTGTTCGCCGATCGGGAAACTGTGGAAGACGTCGATGCCGTATGGTCCGGGAGGCGGGGTGCGGTGGGTGGAGCATGAATATGACGCCATTGGCCGGACCGTGAAGGTGACGCAGCCGGAGGCTTCGCAGGGGGCCGGGTCGGCGGGGATGACGACCTATAGCTATGTGGCGAATACGGTGACGGTGACCGATCCGGCAGGGAAGTGGAAGAAGAGTGTGAGCGATGTGCTGGGGAACCTGGTGTCGGTGATCGAGCCGAACCCGGCGGGCGGGGCGGACTATGTGACCGATTACACGTATTCGGTATTTGGGAAGCTGTTGACGGCGACGATGACGAGGCCAGGGTATGGGGGCGGTTCGGCGGTGACGCAGACGCGGACGTGGGTGTACAATGCCAACGTGCAGTTGACGTCGGTGCGGCATCCGGAGAGTTCGACGGTGGCGAATCCGTCGACGCGGTATGCCTATAATGCCGACGGGAGTATCCTGTGGACGAAGGATGCCAAGGATCAGCGGGTGGAGTTTACTTACGACACCGACGGACGAGTGACGGAGCGGCGGCGGTACTATGCGAACGGCGGGGAGGATACCTGCGGGCGGGTGAAGTATTTCTATAACACGCAGAGTTTTGCGGCGGGGTTCACGCAGAACGCGACGGGGCGGCTGGCGGCGACCCAGACGGGGTGCGCGGGTGCGGGACCTGGGGAAGTGATCGAGATCTATTCGTACACGGCGGCGGGTGCGGTGACGAAGAAGCGGTTGCGGCTGGTGCGGCCTGGCGGGACGGTGGACAAGGACGTTACTTACGGGTATGGGACGGACGGGAAACTGGCGACGGTGCTGTATCCCGGGGCGACGATTCCTTACTCGTATACGTATGATGCGATGGACCGGCCTACTAAGATGACAGGGCCTGGGTATTTGGGAGGGAACCTGATCGATCAGGTGAAGGAAGTGGGGTATGGGGCGGCGGGCGAGGTGACGGCGATGAAGTATCTGCAGGGGGAGACGCCGGACTATGATGGGAACCAGAATCTGATTGGCGTGCCGTATTTTCTGACGGAGACGCGGAACTACAACTTCTTGTATCAGATGACGAAACAGAGACATGTGGGGACGGGCGGGACGGTGGCCGAGATTGAGTATCTGTATCCGGCGAATAGTAACAACGGGAGGATCAGTCAGCGGAAGAATAATGTTTCTTATCAGGTGGTAGGTTATACCTACGATGCGCTGAACCGGCTGGTGAGCGCGACGAATACGGGGAGTACGGCGTGGGCGCAAACCTTTTCCCATGATGGGTTTGGGAATTTGCGGGCGCAGGATGCGACGGTGGGTTTCGCTCCGGAAGTGTTTCTGGATGTGAACATGGCGAACAACCGGATGAGCAGTGCGAACTGGGTGTATGACGACAACGGGAATACGACGCAGATGCCGGTGGTGGGCGGGGGTACGGCGACGCTGGGATATGACATTGATAACCGGGTGGTGAGCTGGAACAAGGCGGGGGTGGGGACGGAGTATTATGAGTATCTGCCGGATAACAAGCGGGTGTGGAAGAAGACGCCGGCGGGGGCGGAGACGGTGTATTTCTATGGGGTGGGCGGGCAGAAGCTAGTTACTTATACGGTACAGGGTTCGCCGTTCGCCTTGGTGAAGGTGACGGAGAATGTGTACTTCGGGGGGAAGTTAATTCGCGGGGAGGGGGCGGCGGTGGTGCAGGACCGGTTGGGGAGCGTGGTGTGGCGGGAAGGTGTGGGGGGACGGGATTACTTTCCGTATGGGGATGAGATGGGGACGGCGAGCGCGGGGAATGTGGGGAAGTTTGGGACGTATCTGCGGGACCAGACGACGGGGTTGGATTATGCGGATCAGCGATATTTTGCGGGGACTATGGGGGGGAGGTTTTTGACGGCGGATCCGCTTGAGGCGAGTGGCGGGGCGAGCGAGCCGAAGTCTTGGAATCGCTTTTCGTACGTACACGGGGATCCGGTGAATTTGGTTGATAGAACCGGCGAGACGCCGACGTTCACAGTGGATGCCATTGGGTATGCGGCATTTTCATATATGTTCACTGGGTTTGGTGGCCAAACAGGGCTGAACGGCGCTAGTTTGATGGCGCCGCCGAATGATGATTGGGGACCTACGGGCGGGCTAGGTTCTAACGTCTGGGTGCGAAGTTCCCCGAATGCGATCACCAAGGCGTCGAAAGACTGGAACCAAGCATCTGCACAACTGGCTCGTGCGCGAGACAAGATCATCAACATGAAATTCAGTGAAACGTGTGAAAAGACTTTGAAGGATGTGGGCGTAACATCGGCGCAAATTGTTGAGGCGGCTCGCTCTGCTCAGCTTATTGACGCTTCGGCAACTAGGGCGCGTCGAGCTAGCCTTTACGCGAATACTGGAGCCGCGTCTACCGCTGTGAGGGACTTCGGAACACAAACTATTCAAAGTTGGTTTCAGTCCGACAGATCCGTAATGGCTGCTGCTGAACTCTCAGGAAGTAGCATCTTTTTTAGATCGGAGGGAGTTGATTCAAGTGATCTACTTTACAACGCATCTCTCCTGATGCACGAATTGCTTCATAATGTGACAGGCAACGGTGATGACACATTAATGTCATCTCTTGGTCTCAACACGAAACTTCCGAGTAATTGGATCAGCAGCCGACTCTACGACGATTGCTTTTAGGTTATCAATGCGACTTAATGTGAGATCTGTCATAGTCTTGTTTGTGTCGGCATTAGTGTCGGATGCGCAACCCCGATCTCGTATACAGTTTGAATTTGTTGAAGCATATGGCGAGGAGATCGTCTCGGACGTTCGGCTGAGGGTATATAGTAAACATCAGATGGTGGTGGATATGGTCGGGAAAAGCCCCATAACGGCTGAGATTCCTCGGGGGAGCTTCCAAGTGGAAGTTACTGCACCGGGCTTCCAACGTGTGTCGAAACAGGTTGAAAGCATCGACACTCAACAATTCTTCAGGATCGGGCTCGGTCTTGCATCTGTAGGAGACCCGCAGTCAACTAAGCCGGATTTCGTCGGCGAAGTGCGCTCTTGTTCGCCGAATTCGAGCATGTGGGTCAAAATCATAGGGGTCTTTATCAATATATCGGTGGAATCGAAAGTGAACAGGGACTGCAGTTTCGTGTTCAAAGGACTACCCGGGGGAAAGTATGTCGCTATCTTGTCGATGCGTGACGCGGTTCTCCTGACAAAAGCGATTACGATAACGGAGGGCCACCGCAAGATACGCCTGGAATGAACAACGCTTTTGTAAACAGAGGTATGTCAGTACACTATTTAGTTGGAATTTCGGCTTGCCATCGTTAAGACGTAAGCGTCCGAATCCCCCTGGGACGCAAGGCCGCCACCTTACCGCGCGCTCCGCGCGCGGCATCAAGCAGCTACCTACGAGGGGGCGACGGGGGGTGGACTTAGTAAGTCGGCGGAGCGGGGAACAGCGCCCCTGGGCCGGTGGACGTAACTCAAAGTTATCGGGCGCCAGCGAACACCGCCGCGCCTCGCAGGGACCGGTCCTGTTCTTTGGACCGGCGGTGCGGATAACTTTCGTTGTGTCCTCCCGCCACTCCCCGTACTGCCTCTCCCGGTCCGGCTTCCACCCTGCCGGAGGCAAATCAAATCCCTTAAGTGATTTTCCTCCGGTCACCCGTACTGCCCCTGCCGGCGGGCGGCGTGCCGGGCCGCCGTTTTTGCGGCCCACCAGCACGACGCCCGCCGGTCCGTGCTGCCGGCAGGAAGGTTAGCGATAAGCCTGGGAGCGATGGCGGACGCGGAGGATGCGGACGGTTACCGGGTCCAGGTGGAAGCGGACGCGGTAGTCGCCGGCGCGCAGACGGTGTTCAGGAGGCTCAATCCCTTGCAGGCGCCTGACATTGCCGGCGCCGGTGGCGGCGAATCGTTCGACGCTCTGCTGGACGCGCCTTGCAATGCCTCTGTACAATGCCAACGTGCAGTTGACGCCGGTGCGGCATCCGGAGAGTTCGACGGTGGCGCCGGACCGGCCTACAAGGATGACGGTACATGGGGAGGCTGGCGAGTGGACGGCGAAGAAGTACAGCCGAGTGTGATGTGGCGAATTCTTCGGCCGATTGGAAGTTGGATAGAGAATGGAGATATCAGGCATCGACCATGAGTGGATTCTTGAAGCTATGGGAGCGAAGCCGTGAACTGACAGACGCCGAGGATTCCCAACAATATGTGAGGAATCAGCTGGAAGCAGTGTGCGGCGAAAATCATTTGCAGTTTTGGAGATGTTCGGATAAGGCGCCTAAGCCCGTTGGGCGAAGCCTCTTTGTCGGTGTCGCGGAGTATGTTCGGGCTGACCTGGAGTTATTGGACCAGTTGTGCCTTTGGCTAGATAAGGCGACTCTGCCGGCGCAAGAAGTGACAATATTTTGCCTTACTGATTGTAAGGACATAGCCTCGATTGAACGGATAATTCCCGAGGTCAGAAGGCTTCCCGCCCAGAATCCCTTAGTGGCGCTGTGGCTCGATGGGGAGTGCCTCTTTGCAGGAGGGAGCCAGGCCGCTATCCGGTGGCTGCGCGAGAATGTAGGCGGTGAGGCCGGGCTCCTCAATCGCTGATTCGGTGTTCATGCTGCTTTAGCGGGGTGGCGATCTTTCTGCACCTTACTGTGCGAAGCGCGGCATGCAGCAATCGGCCCGTAGATCAGCTCCATCGGGTCGTCTTCCACCTCCTTCCGCCCGATCCACTCCTCGGCCAACACGGGGCTCAGCGCCAGCCGCTGCCTACTCTATAAAAACCGACCCTGGCCGTTCAACCTACGCGTTCGGCCATCCCCAGTGCGTTTGGCCGTCTGATCTGGCCCCGGTTTGGCCGTTTCATTTGGCCCCGGTGGCAAGGATACAAAGGCTTGGCTCTGGCTCCACCCGTTTTGCGGGCGCGGCGCGGAGCCGGGTGTGTTGCCTGGAAGGCTACGCGTTCGCCCGGCGTAGCGTGTAAGGCGTTTTAGAAGATGCAACCGGTGACCTCGCGGAGATAAGCCCAGTTGTTGACGCCGGGGGGACGGAACATCAGCGTTTACAATACGTTGTGTGGGGCAGGAAGGAGTGCCGGGCGAGGAAAGGGGAAGGGCCGATGGATAATCCGGGTTATGGTTTGCGGGTGCCGGAGTGCCGGTAAGCTGATGGTTGCGCTAATTACCTTCGTGCTCGTTTATGTCTGCGTGCCATTCCTTGTGTATCGCATCGTGCTTGGCATAGGCGATTCCCACTGGGTTGGTATGTTGGCCGCCGTTATCAGCGTGCCCGCGGCGATCGCCGGAATTGAGAAAGGGTTCCGGTGGTACAGTAACTCTCGCTTTCGAAAGTGACGGAGCCGGGCGGAGCGGTTTGATTCTGTTTCCTGAAGATCTCCGGTCCGCGCTCGGACGGTATCCTAGAGACGGCATTGAGGGACGGCTGAAGAGCCTCCCTTTCTTTGCCTGGACTGGACCCATTGCTTGGCGCCGGTTGTGCCGGACAGCGTTCGAGCGAATGGGGTGACGACGGAATAGAAGGCGGCCGCGCCGGTTGGCGCCGCTGCGCGAATGGCACGGCAATCAGCCGGTCGAGGTGACCGGGAAGGACTCGATCCGACGGGCTGCGTTCGAACCGCTTGCGACCGCAGGGTTCAGCCCGCTCTAACGCTTTTCTCCAACTCCGCCAACTCGTGGTCCCAGTGCGCCAGCGCCGCCTCCAACTGCGCCCGGTAGCGCGGGTTGGTGGCGCGCTCCAAATCGTTCAACACACCCGTCCGCGACAACTCCAAACCATACCGCTTTTTTTCATACTCCAACTGCTCGGCTGATTTTTCCGGAGGTCGATGCTTCGGCCGGTTGTCGTGATCGTCCATCATCGACTCGACGGCCTTGTTCTCCCATCCTCTTGCCATTGCTACTTCCTCTCTCTCACCACCCGGAACCCTAACCATTCGCCTCGCGTCCCCGGTTTGTCCGCCATCCGGTTTGCATAATTCGCCATCATGGCGCCTGTCCCGGCATGGCCGCCGCGCATGACGCGCAGTTCGCCGGATGCCGGACCCTTGGGATCCTTGGACGGGCTGCTCTGATAGTACTCCTGGCTCAGATAGTCGTTCACCCACTCGCTGACATTGCCTAGCATGTCGTACAGCCCCCAGGGGTTCGCCATCCGAGCCGTCGCCACTTCCTGCAACTCGCGCCCGCTATTGTCCGAGGTCCAGGCGTAGAGTTCCAGGTTCTTCGGGTAAATCCCCGGGTCGTTGGCCCGCGCACAGTACTCCCACTCGGCCTCGGTGGGCAGCCGGTAGAGGAATCCGTCGCCCCGGGCATTCAGCTTGGCCAGAAAGGCCTGGGCGTCGTTCCAGCTCACCTGCACCTTCGGCTTGTTGGTTCCCGTGGCCTTTCCGTTCATCACCGCGTTCCAGTGCTTCTCGGTGACTTCGGTCCGCGCCATCTGGAATCCCCTGGTGATCTGCACCAGATGCTCCGGCTTCTCGTAGATCTCGCAGGAGTCGCATCCCATGGCGAACCGCCCGGGTTCGATCCTGGAAAAGTCCATGGGGATGCCGTCGAGGATCAGTGCCAGGGACTCGGTGGCGCCGGTCCCGGGTGTGGTGGCGGCCGGCAGCGTGGCCGCGGGCGCCGTCTGGGCCGCCGGGGTGGGCGTTGTCGTTGCTGGCGGGGTGACCGCTGCCGGCGTGGTCACGGCGGCTTCCTTCGGCGTCGGGGTCTCGATGGTCCGCAAGGTGCGATAGACCATGGTTCCGATGATGCCCGCGGTCACCAGCAACACGGGGATCAGCAGCAGCCGGGAGTTGGATTGCTTCGCCGGGGCCGCCTGCGGCACGCCGCGGGTGAGTGCCTCCACGAAGGCGGTACAGGTGGGAAACCGCTGCAAACGGTCCTTGCTCAGGGCTTGGGCGAGGGCGGCCTCCACGGTGGGCGGTACGTTGGGGTTGATCTGGCGGATCGGTACCGGTGGTTCGTTGAGGATTTTATACGACTGGGCGATCCAGGTTTCGGCCTGGAACGGGAGTTGTCCAGAGAAGAGCTGATAGGCGACGACGGCGAGCGCAAACTGGTCGGCCCGGCCGTCCAACTGCTCCCCTTTGATCTGTTCCGGGGACATATAACTTAAAGTCCCCGCGGTTGTTCCGATGGCTGCCGCGGTCTGCGTGGTTCCGGGCCCGGTGAACCGGGCGATGCCGAAATCGGCCAGCTTTACGCGCCCGTTTTCGTCCAGCAGGATGTTGCCGGGTTTGATGTCCCGGTGCACGATTCCGGCCAAATGCGCCGTGTCCAGCGCCGAGGCCGCTTCGCCCAGGATCCGCAGCGCCAGGGCGACATTGCTGGTGTCGCCGGTGGCGATGAGCGCGTCCAAGTTGGCCCCCCGGACAAACTCCATGACGATGAACGCCTGGTCGCCGCCGCTGAAGAAGTCGTAGACGGCGACGGCGTGGGGATGCTGCAGGCGCGCGGCCGCCCGTGCCTCCCGGGCCAGGTACTGCTCATTGGTATAGCGTTGTTCGGGCGTGATTCCTTCCAGCTTCACGCTCTTGAGCGCCACTTCGCGGTCCAGTTCCGGATCGTAGGCGCGATAGACAACGCCCATCCCTCCTCGACCTAACTCCGCGCGTAACTGATACCTTCCAATCGTCTGCATAGTCCTCGCTAGCGCTCCCTCGCTGGTTCAGGCCGGAACTTCAACTGTTCCGATTATAATAAGCGCAACTGCATGAGATATTCCCTCATCTCTCTTCTCTTTATCTCTGCGCTTTCCGCCGCCGACGGCGACGAGTTCTTCGAATCCCGAATTCGTCCGGTTCTCGCCGAGAAATGCTATGGCTGCCATAGCGCCAAGCTTCGCGAACCCAAAGCGAATTTACAACTGGATTCCCGTGCCGCCCTCCGCAAGGGCGGAGACTCCGGTCCCGTGATCGTACCCGGCAAGCCCGGCGAAAGCCGGCTATGGAAGGCCGTCTCCTACACCGACTTCCATCTCCGCATGCCGCCGACCGGCAAACTTCCGGCCAACGTTCTTGACGATATCAAAACCTGGATCGAAATGGGCGCTCCCGATCCCCGGCAGGAGACGGCGGTCCGGAAAGGCCCGGCCTCCATCGACCTGGAGAAAGGCCGCAGGTTCTGGGCCTTTCAGCCGCTCCTCGCGGCTCCGGCCGCTCTGGTGAAGAACGCCGCCTGGCCCCGCGCCGCCATTGACCACTATCTTCTGGCCGCTCTGGAACAGAAGGGTCTCGCCCCGGCCGCGGAGACCTCCCGCCCGGTGTGGCTGCGCCGCGTCACCTTCGATCTGACGGGCCTGCCGCCGACGCCGGACGAACTGGCCGCCTTTGAAGCCGATGGGTCTCCGAATGCTCACGCCAAAGTCGTCGATCGGCTGCTGGCTTCCCCCCACTACGGCGAGCGCTGGGGCCGCCACTGGCTGGACCTTGTCCGCTTTGCCGAAACCAACGGCCACGAGTACGACAACAACAAACTCGACGCCTGGCAGTACAGGGACTATGTGATCCGCGCCTTTAATGAGGATGTCCCCTACAACACCTTTGTCCGCGAGCACCTCGCCGGCGACCTGTTTGCCAACCCGCGCCTCTCCAAGGACGGCTCCCGTATGGAATCGCCGCTCGGGACCAATTTCCTGTGGTTCGGCGAGGTGCTCAACAGCGCCACCGATTCGGCCAAGTCCCGTGCCGATACCGTCGATAACCAACTCGACGTCATCGGCAAGACCTTCCTGGGCCTCACGCTCGCCTGTGCGCGCTGCCACGACCACAAGTTCGATCCGCTCCCCACGGCCGACTACTACGGCATGGCTGGCATCCTGCACTCCACGTCGATGCGGGAAGCGGTAATCGATTCTCCCAGCCGTGCCGCCGCCATCCGCGCCGCCCATGCGAAAGCCGCCCCGGTGACCCGCAACCCCGGCAAGTCCCGGTTTGTTCTCCGCCCCGGCGACGAGGTGTGGGAAGACTTCAACGGCACCGACTGGGGCGGCTGGTACGCCAGCGGGGAAGCGTTTTCCGCCGGCCCCCGCGCCGGGGTCGCCGATTCGGCCGGCCGGGGCGCCAATGAACTGGTGGGATCGCTCACCAGCAAGAAGTTCCGCATGCCCAAACGCTGGGTGCACATCCGGCTGAACGCCACCAAAGGGGACAACCGCCTTATCGAGCGCGAACCGGTCCGGGTGACCCTGGTTGCCGACGATTATAAGAGCATCCACTATCTCGGCTCCGGCAAGGGCGAGTTCGAATGGGTCAGCCACCGGATGACCCTGCCGTTCCAGCGGATGTGCTACTTCGAGATCGTCGACCGCTCCCGCACGGGCAATGTTGCCGTCGATGCGATCGTCTTTTCCGACGACGCCAAGCCCCCGCAAACCGAGACCACCGAAGCGGCCGAGTGGCGCGAACCGGCGCCGCTGCCCGTCCCGCTGCCGGAGTCCAACTTCGGGATGATCGCCTGGGACGAAGCGCCGCAGGACGTCCGCCTCCACATCCGCGGGAACCATCAGAATCTGGGTGAAAACGTGCCCCGGCACTTCCTCCAGGTTCTCTGGCGCTCCCCGGAGCCGCCCCAGCTGGAGGGCAGTTCCGGCCGGCCGCACTTGGCCCAGTGGCTTACCACGGACGCGGCCCACCTGCTGGCTCGTGTCTACGTCAACCGCGTCTGGAAACATCATTTCGGTCACGGTCTGGTTCGAACCACCGACAATTTCGGCCTTACCGGTGAGCGGCCGTCCCACAAGGAACTGCTGGACCATCTGGCCTCCCGCTTCATCGCGGGCGGCTGGAGCACCAAACAGCTGCATCGGGAGATCCTGCTGTCGGCGGCGTACCGGATGACCAGCCGCGCCAATGACGCCGCCAAGGCCGCCGACCCGCGTAACGACCTGCTCCACCATTTTCCGGTCCGCCGGCTGGAAGCCGAATCGGTCCGCGACGCGATGCTGGCGGTTTCCGGCTCGCTGAATCCGCAGTTGGGCGGACCGAGTATTGTCCCGCACATCAGCAGGTATCAGGACGGGCGCGGCAAACCCAAGTCCGGTCCGCTGGATGGCGACGGGCGCCGGAGTATCTATATTGAAGTCCGCCGCAACTTCCTGACGCCGCTTTTTCTTGCCTTCGATTACCCGCTCCCCATCTCCACCATCGGCGCCCGCGGCACGTCGACGGTGCCCAGCCAGGCGCTGATTCTGCTCAATAACGAGCTTGTGCTGCAACAGGCCGGCAAGTGGGCGGAAAAGGTGGAAAAGGAAGCGGCGGCTCCGGAGGCCCGCGTTACCCGGCTTTTCCAGCAGGCCTTTGCCCGCAGCCCTGAGAAGTGGGAGGTGGATGAGTCGCTCGCCTTCCTGCGCCAAGGCCGGCCGCTGGCCGATCTTGCTCACGTTCTGTTCAATTCCGCGGAGTTTCTCTATGTCCAATAGCCGCCGTCAATTCCTCTGCCGCGCCGCCAACGGGTTTGGCGGGCTCGCCCTGATGAACATGCTCGCCCAGGGCGCGGCCAAAAACGGCATGCACCATCCGGCCAAGGCCAAGGCCGTGATTTTTCTGTTTATGGACGGGGGGCCATCGCAGATGGATACCTTCGATCCCAAGCCGCGGCTGCGCCAGGATCATGGGAAGAAACTCCCCTTTCAGCCGCCAACGACGGTCTTTAACATCAGCGACCAGATCTTTGGCTCACCTTTTGATTTCAAACAGTACGGCCAATCCGGAGCCACCGTCAGCGAACTCTTCCCCCACGTGGCCAGTTGTGTCGACGATCTGTGCATCATCCGCTCCATGGTGGCCGACCACTCCGAGCACACGGCGGCCAACTACTTCATGCACTCCGGATCCGGATTCCAAGGCCGGCCGAGCATGGGCGCCTGGGTGAACTATGGGCTGGGCAGCGAGTGCGAGAACCTCCCCGGTTTCATTGTGCTGGAGAGCGGTCTTATCCCGCCTGGCGGCCTGGATTGCTTTAACAGCGGCTTTCTCCCGGCCAGCTATCAGGGCACTCTTTTCCGCCGCGGGGAGCACCCGGTGGCCGATCTGCAACCGGCCCCCGAACATGCCCCGGCGCAGCGCGAGAAGCTTGGTCTGCTTTCCCGGCTGAATCAGGGCGTCGTCGACCGCTTTGGCCAGGTCAGCGAGTTGGAAGCGACCATTAAGAACTACGAACTGGCCTTCCGGATGCAATCGGCGGTACCCGATCTGTTGGACATTTCCAAGGAGTCGGAGGCGACCAAGGAACTTTACGGGTTGAACGATAAGTTGACCGAGGACTTCGGCCGCGAGTGCCTGATGGCGCGGCGCCTGGTGGAGCGGGGCGTGCGGTTCATTGAACTATTGACGCCGGCCCGGCCGGGGCTCGACCGGTGGGACCAGCACGCGGGCCTGGAGAAGGGGCACCGTATCAACGCGCAGTCGACGGACAAGCCCATTGCCGGCCTGTTGAAGGACCTGAAGGCCCGCGGCATGCTGCAGGATACGCTGGTGGTGTGGGGAGGGGAATTCGGCCGTACGCCGTGTGCGCAGTTCGGCGAGAACGCCCCCACGGTAAACGTCGGCCGGGACCATAACCCGTTTGGTTTCACCATGTGGATGGCCGGCGGCGGTTCCAAACCGGGGACGGTTTACGGCGCTACCGACGATTTCGGCTACTTCGCCGTGGAAAACAAGGTGCACGTCCACGACCTGCACGCGACGATGCTGCACCTGTTGGGAATCGATCACAAACGCCTGACCTACCGCTACAGCGGCCGCGACATGCGCCTGACCGATGTCCACGGCAACGTCATTCGTCCTCTCCTCGCCTAAGACTTCCCCTGGTGCCTGGCACCCAGGGAAGTCTTAGATTGAGGAAAAGTCCTATTTCATGGAGGCGAGCGTGGCGGCGCCGGCGGCGGCGATCTGCCCGTCCTGGGCCGATGTCACTCCGCTTACGCCAACAGCTCCGATGAACTGCCCGTCGGCGGTCACCAGCGGGACACCGCCCTCCACCGGCAGCACGTCCGGCAGTTTCAACACCGCATTCCGCCCGCCGGCCACGGCGTCTTCCAGAACCTTCGACGGCCGCTTCATCTTGATGGCCGTGCGCGCCTTCATCTGCGCAATGTCCACCGAGCCGATCTGCGTCCCATCCATCCGCTGCAGATATAGGAGCGACGCCCCCTCATCCACCACGCAGATCACCACGTTCCAGTTATTCTTCTTCGCTTCCGCCTCGGCCGCGGCGGCGATTTTCTTCGCCGCCTCCAAGGTCAACCCCTTCTTGGCCGCCAGTTGGGCGAACCCTGGCAGCGAGGCCGCCAGCAATGTCAGTGCCACTACGAATGTACGCATGCCAATTACAGTAACAAACGCCGGAACTGCTGGGACAGCGCCAACACTTCCGCCTTCACCTCGGGCGGCAACTCCCGCCAGTCCACCCCCATCACCGCCGCTGCCAATCCGTAGGCCGCATTCCGGTTCAGCCGCCCCGGATAGCGCTCGATCAGCCGCGCCCAGGCCTCCTGCCAGCCCATCTCCACCAACTCTTCCCGCGTGCTGATCCCCACTCGCCGCAACTCGGCTCCCATGGTCGGGCCCAGGCCCCGCGCCTGCTCAATCGGTGTCACTCTTCCTAGTGAACTACAATCCCCGGCCCCCGCGACGTGCTCCCGTCGGTGGTGCGCCGCTTGGTGATCACCGGTTCGGACGGCCGCATTGGAACCACCTTCAACTCCTCTTCTCCGTCCGGCGCCCCGCTGCCGGCGCTGATGGCCGCCGTATAGGTCCGGCGGTAGCGCAGTATTGCGTCCGGATGCAGCTGCTGCACCCGGGACTCCAGCGCCACCTCCACCGTCCGCTGATCGCCCGCGGCCACTCCGGCCGGCAGGTTGAAGTGCAGCGTGTAGCGCTGCCGCAAACGGTTCAGGGTCGTCTCCAGCGCCGACGCGGCGTCGGCCTGCATGGCGTCGCCGCCGGTTTCCCGCGCGATCTCCGCACTCCCGGCCGGGTTCAGACGGCCTCCGCCAACCCCGCCCCCCATCGGACCGCCTCGCCGCCCGCCGCCGGGCATGCCCGGAATTCCCGGAATCCCGATCGTCACGCCGCCCCAACCTCCGCCGCTCCCGCCGCCACGCCGCGGCGGCATACCCATTCCCCCTCGCCGCACCGCGTTCGGCACCAGCAGGACGCTCATCACTGTTTCGGCCTGTTGCAACGCCCGCGCCACGCCCGCCTCGTCGGCCTCGAACTCCGTCTGGTCGTCGGTCAGCAGTACGATGGCCCGCCGCGCCTCTTTCCGCGCTTTCGTCCGCATGAACTTCGCCCCGTCGTAGAGGGCGCGGGTAATGTCGGTGCCGCCGTTGAACCCCTCGCTCCGTAACAGGTTGTCCAACTCCCGCCGCGCCTCCATCGAACCGGGCCGGAAGGGCATCCGCAGGCGGCTATGGCGGTCGAACACCATCACCGCCACCCGGTCCTCCTCGCGCATGCGCGGCAGGGCCTGGTGGGCCGCCTCCGCCATCCGTTCCACGTGCGGCCGCATGCTGCCGCTGACGTCGATCAGAAAGAGCAGGTCGATCGGCATGTCCTCCCGGACAAAGTTCTTGATCTCCCGCACCCGCCCCTGTTCCCGGAGCACGAACGCCTCTTTTTCCAGCCCGCCAATGGCCCGGTTGTCCCGGTCGAGCACCTGCACGTCCACCCGCACCAGCGTCGTATCGCTGCGGAACACCACCTCGTCCTCAGCCGCCCAGCATACGGTCGCCGCCAGTACCGCCAGTAGTCGTCTCATCGTCGCTCTCCCAAAACAAAACCCGCGTCTCACTGCTGAGACGCGGGCCGCCGCTGGAAGTTTACAGCGATTTAGAAGGTAATGGAGACGATCGCTTCGAACTGGTTCTTGCGGGAGAGCGTGGACTGGCCGTCAAAGGTCGGCTGCAGCCAGCGCGTGTAGCGGAACTCGGGCACCAGTTTCACGCCGAAATCGTCGACAAACTGCGCGCCCACCGCGCCCATGATGCCGCGGCCCATGTCGCGCGTCGGGGCGATCGGCTTGGTGTCGGTGATGGTGTCGGCGCCCAGCGTGGTCTCCCGCGCCGTCCGGATATTCCGCACGTCCCGGAAGTTGAACCCGCCGCCAAAGAACGCCCGGTGCCCCGGGGCAAAGTGATCCTTCGTGTAGCGGCGCAGCATGAACGAGTAATCCCAGTACTTCACGATGGAGTTCTCATCGATGGTGGTGTGCTTCCGATCGTCGAGCGGGGTGTTCGGGTTGTCGATGCCCTCGTAGGTGTCCAACGTCTTGGCATGGCTCGACTTGTACTGCATGATGCTGGCGGCAAAGGCGAACTTGCGTGGCAGCCGTACCTGCGCCACACCGCCGAATCCGATCCGGTACCCTCCGGCGATTGTCACCGCATCGGCCGAGTAGCCGGTCCGGTCTTCAAAGTAATCGCCATTCTGCAGCGGCGTCTGGCCCAGCACGCCCAGCGTGACACCCACTGAGATCGGCCGCACATAGGCGCGTTTCTTGAGGTCAGTGGAAACGGAGGAAGACCCGGTCTGTGACGGCTTGGCGGCAGCCGGCGCCGGAGGCGTCGCCTGCCCGTAGAGCCCGGCGACAAGGAGAGCGGGAAGAGTAAGCGAGGGGAGCCCTCGGCGGAAGCAAGACATATTTCTCTTCGACTAGTGTAAGCCGACTGCGGTGTACGCCGCAGGATCATTGTTTACACTGGCCCCTATGGATGCCTACCGCGTCACCACCGACGCCGCCGAAATCGACCCCGCCGCTCTCCACGCCGCCCTCCTCCGTCTCTACGCCTGCCACGCCATGCCGCTCAGCCAACTGCCCGCCGCGCTGGCGCATTCGCTGCCTTTCGCCGCGTTGACCACCGAGGGCGGGGAACTGGCCGCCTTCGCCCGCGTGATCACGGATCAGGCCACCTTCGCCCACATCACCGACGCCATGGTGCTGGAAGGGCACCGCGGGCGCGGCCTGTCCCGCCTGCTGCTTGACGCCGTTCTCGCCCATCCGGCCCTCGCTTCCGTCGCCACATTCTCCGTCGCCAGTCCCGGGAACGGCTTCTTCGTCCACTCCGGCCTCCCCATCACCTCTGCGGAGGAACCCGCCGGAGAACTCCGCCGCCCCGTATAATCATCTCTATGGCCACGCTCGTCCAACTGGCGCCTGCCGCCGCCCCTTCTCTCCACGAGCCCGATCTGCGCCGCAAGGAACAAGCCCTGTTTGCTCTCCTCCGGGAGATGGGCCAGGTGATTGTCGCCTACTCCGGCGGGACCGATTCGGCCTACCTGGCCTGGGCCGCCGTCCAGGCCGTCGGCGAAAACGCCGTCGCCATTACCGCCGATTCGGCCTCCATACCGGCCAGCCACAAACGCGACGCCGAACAGTTCGCCGCCCAGTTCGGCATCCGCCACGAGTACATCGAAACCTTCGAGTTCGAAAACCCGGACTATATCAAGAACGACAAGAACCGCTGCTTCCACTGCAAGGACGAACTCTTCAGCCGCCTGGATAAGGTGTGCGCCGAACGGGGAATCCAGAACGTCGTCTACGGCGTCAATGTCGACGATCTGGGCGATTGGCGTCCCGGCCAGGGCGCGGCGAAGGCCCACAACGTGAAGGCGCCGCTTGTCGACGCTGGCCTCAGCAAGGCCGAGATCCGCGAATTGAGCCGCCTGGCCGGCCTCCCCACCTGGGACCGCCCCGCCGCCGCCTGCCTCAGTTCCCGCATCCCCTACGGTACCGAAGTGACCCGCGAACGCATCAAGACCGTGGAGGACGGCGAAGAGGCCCTGAAGTCGCTCGGCTTCCGCCAGTTCCGTACCCGTTTCCACGGCGATCTGGTTCGCATTGAGGTGGCCGTTGAGGAGTTGCCCAAGGCGCTCGACCCCGCCATGGCCGTCCGCTTTGTCGAAATCTTCAAACCCCTCGGCTTCCACTACGTCACGCTCGACCTCCAGGGCTATCGCCAGGGCTCGCTCAACGAAGCAATCGTTCCCTAATCGGGCGCCAGTCGAAATATACTGGCAGAACGATGCGAATTCTACGCCGTACGTTCCTGCAGGTACCTGCCGCCGCCCTTGTTGCGTCCGCGGCTACCCCCCAACATCGAATCGTCTTCGGAGAAAAAGGCCGCTTCGGCGGCTGGCCCGCCAATCATCACATGTGGGCCTGGGGCAATGAACTGGTGGTTGGTTTCGAGGCGGGCTACTTCCGCACCAACACCGAAAAGACCCGCGAACACGCCATCGACTACTCCAAGCCCGCTGCCCACGTCCTTGCCCGCTCCCTCGACGGCGGCGAGACCTGGAAGATTGAAGAGCCCGAAACTCTGAAAGCCCCTCCCGGCACCAAGCAGGCCGGTGTCCCCTGCGCCGAAGGCGGCAAGCCGATGTCTCAGTGCCCCGGCGGCTTCGACTTCACCAAACCCGGCTTCGCCTTCACCGCCCGCATGGCCTCCATCCACACCGGCCCCTCGCGCTTTTATATCTCCAACGACAAGGCGAAAACCTGGGCCGGCCCGTTCGAATTCCCCAGCCTTGGCACCCCCGGAATCGCTGCCCGGACCGACGCTCTCATCGACGGCAAGCACGAAATGACGGTCTTCATGACCGCCGCCAAGACCAATCTGAAGGAAGGCCGCGTGCTCTGTGCCCGCACCACCGACGGCGCCAAGACCTGGAAGATGGTCAACTGGGTCTGCCCGGAACCGGCCGACAACGACTTCGCCATTATGCCCTCCAGCGTCCGGTTGAGCGGCAAGTCCATCCTCACCACGATCCGCCACCGCAAGTTCATCGCCGCCTGGCGCAGCGACGACAATGGCGCCAACTGGAAAATGGTCGGCCAGCCCGTCGACGATACCGGCGGCGGCAATCCGCCCGCGCTGTTGAAACTCCCCGACGGCAAGCTCGTCCTCACCTACGGCTTCCGCAACGCCCCGTATTCCATCCGCGCCCGCACCTCCACGGACGAAGGCAAGACCTGGTCCAAGGACATCATGCTTCGCGAAGACGGCGGCTCCTGGGACTTGGGCTACACCCGCACCGTCCGCCGCCCCGATGGCAACCTGGTGACGGCCTACTACTACAACACCGCCAATAACAGCGAACGCTTCATCGGAGCGACCATTTGGAAACCGTAAGACTCTTCCTGCTCTCCGCCGTGGCCTTGTCCGCCCAGCCGTTCCTGAAGACCGAACTGATCTTCCCCCCGGAACACTGGCACAACCATAGCTCTTCCATCGTCGAGTTGCCTAACGGAGATTTCTTCGTCAGCTGGTTCCACGGTTCCGGCGAACGGCAGTCCGACGACGTCAAAATCGAAGGCGCCCGCTGGCGGAAATCCTCCAAAACCTGGTCGCCGCGCTTCGAACTGGCCGATACGCCCGGCTTCCCCGACACGAATTGTGTCGTCTGGGTGGATAGCAAGAAACGGCTCTGGCTCTTCTGGCCCACCATTCTTGCCAACACCTGGGAATCGGCCATCATGAAGTACCGCCTCTCCACCGACTTTCAGCAGCCCGAAGGCCCGCCCAAATGGGACTGGCAGGACAACATCCTGCTGATCCCCAAACGGATGCAGGAGCGCACCCAGGAGGTGTTTGCCAAGGACCTGAAGGACCCGGGCCCGTTCAAGGACTGGGCCACGCGGATGATCGGACTCGCCGGCGACAAACAGTTCTCCCGCCTCGGCTGGTTCACCCGCACCCACCCCATTGAACTGCCCAGCGGGCGGATCATCGTGCCGCTCTACTCCGACGGCTTCTCTTTCGGGTTGATGGCCATCTCCGACGACAGCGGCAAGACCTGGCACGCCAGTGAACCCATCGTCGGCTACGGCAACATTCAGCCCTCGGTGGTGCGGCGAAAGAACGGCCACCTGGTGGCCTATATGCGCGATAACGGCCCGGCGCCCAAGCGCATCATGCGCAGCATCTCCAAGGACGACGGCGAAACCTGGTCCCCGGCGGAGGATATCAACCTCTTCAACCCCGGCACCTCGGTGGAGGCGATCGCCCTCCAGGATGGCCGCTGGGTGATGGCCTACAACGATCTGGAAAAGGGACGTACGTCGCTTGCCATCTCTATGTCCGACGACGAAGGCGAGACCTGGAAATGGAAACGGAACATGGACAAGGGCTCCGGATCCTATCACTATCCGTCGCTGATCCAGGCCTCCGACGGCTCGCTCCACCTCACCTACAGCATCTTCGAGACCCGCAACGGCAAACAGGAAAAGAGCATCAAACATGCCCATTTCAACGCCGCTTGGATCGAAGCCGGAGAGAAGTAAGTGCGCGCCTTATTGCTCGCTTTCACACTTTCGCTTGCCATGTCTGCTATTGAATTCAAGGACGGCTACGCTAACTCCAATGGCGTGAAGATCCACTATGTCACCGCCGGCCAGGGGCCGCTGGTGGTGATGGTCCACGGCTTTCCCGACTTCTGGTACACCTGGCGCCACCAGATGGAGGCGCTTTCCTCCCAGTATCAGGTGGCGGCCATTGACCTGCGCGGCTATAACTTGAGCGACAAACCGGCCGGGGAAGAGAACTACGATATGCGCCTGCTGGTGGGCGATATCGCCGCCGTCATCAAGCACCTGGGGCGGGAGAAGGCGATCATCGTTGGGCACGATTGGGGCGGCGCCATTAGCTGGCAGTTCGCCTTTCATGTGCCGCAGATGGTGGAGCGGTTAATTATCCTCAACCTGCCCCACCCGAACGGCCTGTCGCGCGAATTAGCCACGAATCCCAAGCAGCAGGAGGCCTCGGCCTATGCGCGCGTCTTCCAGCAGGTGGATTCGCACAAAAAGTTGACCGCCGAACGACTGGCCTCGTGGGTGACGGACGCCGCGGCGCGCGAGAAGTATGTGGAGGCGTTCCGGCGCAGTGACTTCAACGCCATGATGAGTATCTACCGCCGTAACTACCCGCGCGAACCCTATGAGGCTCGGGTGGCCCCGCAGCGGGTGAATGTTCCCGTGCTCATGATCCATGGCCTGGACGACAAAGCGCTGCTCGCTCCCGCGTTGAATAACACCTGGGAGTGGCTGGACGCCGACCTGACGCTGGTCACCATTCCCAAAGCCGGCCACTTCGTCCAGCAGGACGCGGCCGAACTGGTCTCGAAAACGATAAAATCCTGGCTCAACAGATGAAAACCTACGACGTAGTGATTGTCGGTTCCGGCGCCGCCGGAGGAACGCTCGCCGCCCACCTCGCCCGCGCCGGCGTCGATGTGGCCGTGGTGGAAGGCGGCCCCAAAATCAACACCCGCGCCGACTTCAACACCCACGCCATGCCCTGGGAGTTCGCCAACCGGCAGATCCCCCGCATGCGCCCCGGCAAAGAGGGCATGGGCAGCGAACGCGCCCGCGGATTGGGCGGCAAATCACTCACCTGGAACGCCGTCGCCTGGCGCCAGAGCCATCGCGATTTCAAAGGAAAGTCGATCGACGGGGGCGGGGAAGACTGGCCCATCGATTACCCCGACCTGGCCCCCTACTACGAGCGGATCGAGCGGGAAGTGGGCGTCTGCGGGAACTACGACGGATTGAAGGACCTGCCCGACGGCGTCTTCCTCCCGCCTGTCCCCTATAAGTGTTCCGATAAGTTAATCGACAAGGGCGCCCGCAAACTCGGCTTGAAGACGATTCATGTCCGCAAGGCCACGCTCTCGCGCCCGAAGTTCGGCCGCCCGGCGTGCCATTACTGCGGGAACTGCATGGCCGGCTGCGATGTGGTCGCAAAATATAACTCCTACGACGTGCACATGGTGCCGGCGTTGAAGACCGGTAAGTTGGAACTGATTCCCAATGCCGTGGTCCGCGAAGTGGTGGTGAATAGCGACAACAAGGTAACCGGCGTCAAATACATCAACCGGGAAACCAAGGCGGAAGGGGAAGTCAGCGGAAAGGCCGTGGTCATCAGTTGCGCCTGTGTCCAGTCGGTGGCGCTGCTGCAGATGTCCAAGTCGCGGCTCTATCCCAACGGCCTGGCCAATTCGAGCGGCCACCTGGGCAAGCACTTCATTCCCCACTTCACGGGGGGCGTGGAGGCCTTTCTCCACGGTTTGAAGGGGACCCCGCTGAAAGACGACGAAGGGTTTCTCGATCACGCCTATCTGCCGAGTTTCATGCACGAGCGGAAGCGGGATTACTCGCGCAGTTTCGGCGCGCAGTTCGGCTATCAGAATCGCCGGGGCGTCGGCTGGGCGCGTGAAGTGGAAGGCATGGGCGCCAGTTACAAACAGGCCGTAAAGGACCGTTACCCGGCCTTCGTGATCTTCAGCCCCTATGGCGAGATGATTCCCAACGCGAAATCGTTCGTCGATCTGGACTACGAGAAGAAGGACGAGTTCGGCCTGCCCTCGGCGCGCCGCCACGTCTGGTGGAGCGACAACGACAAGAAGATCTTCGCCGACATGCAAACCTGGTCCACCGAGATTCTGAAAGCGGCAGGGGCCGACATCCTGCAGGTGTATAAGGAGCCGCGGACCAACCATGAATTGGGCGGCGCCCGCATGGGTTCGGATCCGAAGACGAGCGTGGTGAACGCCCACTGCCAGACGCACGACGTGAAGAACCTGTTTGTCGTGGATGGGTCGGTGTTCCCATCGGCCTCGGAAAAGAACCCGACGCACACCATCATGGCGCTGGCCGCCAAACTGGCCGATCACATCTCCGAACGGGGAAAGCGAGGCGAACTATGAGCAGCGAACGCCGTACATCACTGAAAATCATCGGGACCATCGGCGCCACGTGCGCCTTCCCGTTTGCGGCCGATGAGCTATACGCCCAACAGGAGCACACCCACACCGAGGGAGTGGCGGCCCAGTTACCGGAGCCGAAATACTTCTCCAAGGAGGATTTCGCCCTGGTCGCCAAGGTGGCCGAGTTAATCATTCCGACGACGGACACCCCGGGAGCAATCGCCGCCGGCGTGCCCGCCTATATCGACTTCGTCGTGAGCCGCAGCGCCCCGCAGAAGAAGTTGTTTAAGGACGGTCTGGCGTGGCTGAAGAAGAACGACCTGGCCAAGTTGAACGATCTATGCGCGGCCGTGGACCGGGGCGAAAAGAAGACCCCGGAGCAGAAGTGGTTTAAGGCGATGAAGTCATTGACGTCCGACGGGTATTGGACATCGAAGGTCGGGATGGCGCAGACGCTGGGGTACAAAGGCGCGGCGATGCTGGCCGAGTACCCGGAGTGCCGGGAGCACTAGAGAGCGTCGACGCCGGCGTAGAGTTCGTTCACCGCGAGGGTCACTTCCAGCGAATCGAGCCGGATCGAAGCGCCGGCGGAGGTGTGGGTCACAATCTGCCAGGAGTCATCCGGCAGCCGCCGGTAGTGTTCGACGAAGACGTGGTCCTGTTCGATGACGAGAAACTCCCGCAGCGAGGGGAGTTGGCGGTAGAGACTGGCCTTTGCGCCCTGGTCGTAGTTGCGGGTGGAGGGAGAGAGGACCTCGACGAGGACGGTAGGGTTGGCGAGGGTGTCTTTCCGATCGTCGGTGTACTCGGGTTTGCCGCAGACGACGGTGACGTCGGGGTAGGTGATGAGGCGGTCCCAGAAAACGGAAAGCCGGGCGTCGGAGCTGAAGGTGAGGCAGGGTTTGCCTTTGAGGGCCTGATGTAGGGCGACACCGGCGTTCATGCAAATCAACGCATGCCGAGGCGACCCGCCGGCCATCGCGACCATCTCGCCGTCGATGTACTCGTGCTTCTCCGTCGCCGCCCGTTCTAACTCCAGATACTCTTCGGGGCTCACGCCGTCATCCCTCAGTACCAGTCCAGATCCTCATACACGGCAGCGACGGGCAGGTCGACAGCAAGCGATTCCAGATGAATCACCCCTTGTGGATCCTGGTGCAGAATTACCTGCCAGGTCCCGTCCGGTAACCGCCGGTTCTGCTCAATGAACACCGGTTCCTGGCCCACCAGCAGGAACTCCTGTAAAGACGGGAGCAGGCGGTAAAACGTAGTCTTCTTTCCGCGGTCGTAATCTTCGGTGGACGGCGACAATACCTCCACCACAAACGACGGATTCTTCACCACGTCCCGCTTTTCGTCCAGGAATACAGGCTCGCCGCAGACGACGGTGACGTCCGGGTACGCAATCATCCGCCGCTGATCGATGCAGACCTTCAGATCACCGGTGAAAACAGCGCAACGGGATTGCCGTCGTCCGCGTAGCGCGACGAGGACATTTGCCGCAATCAGCGCATGCCGCGGAGAGCCACCCGCCATCGCCACCATCTGCCCATCCACGAATTCGTGCTTCTCCTCCGCCGTTCGCTCCAGCTCCAGATATTCCTCAACGCTCAGTCGCGCAGCCGGTTGACTCGCCATGCCTCCAGTATCGCCGATCCTAAAGGAATCGGGCCCAGCCGCCGATACTTCGAAATGGGGAAGTTTCGCTACTGGATGGTCCTGCTGCCGGAATGGGATCCGGCCTCCTTCCTCCTGTTTGTTGATGACCAGAACGGCGCCACCAAGCTTCGTAGCTATGCCAGAGGCCGGGAACGCCAGTTAGGGCAACCCTCCGCCGCGGAGGTGTTCGCACGAACCACCCCCGGCCAGACCCGGCAGGAAGTCGAGGCGCACACCGTCGCCGATACCGCCTACTGGACCCAGCTCACCGCCGAATACAACCACCGCTATCTCGGTGCCGCGGCGCTTCCGCCACCGCTTCCCGCCCAAGCTACCTCCCATCGCGCCTCCCGCGGCAGCCAGCGCCAGGTGCAGGACTACGTGGAACAGCGGCCCGATCTCCTCTCGGCCGCCATATTGGACCATCTGCCGCCCGCCTACAAGGCGCGCGGGGCAAGTCTCCGCTGGGTGTCACCCCTGGCCGCCGATGGCTACCTCGAGTACCGGGATGCGGCTTTCCTCGATCGCCTCGGCCTGGCCGCTCACGCCCCCGCTCTGGCGAGCTTCTGGCCCAAAGGGGGGGCGGTCTGGGATGCGCTGGGCCTCCTTCGGCTGCCCGGTGAGCCGGAAGCCGTCGTCCTCGTTGAGGCGAAGAGCTACATCCGCGAAATCTACGGCAACGGTTGCCAGGCCTCCCCCGGGCCGCGCGTCCGCATCGAGCACGCCCTGGCCGACACGCGCGCCTGGTGCGGCGCGGCCGCCACCGAAGCGTGGACCGGCCGTCTCTACCAATACGCCAACCGCCTCGCCCACCTGTACTGGTTCCGGGAAATCGTCCGCTACCCTGCCTGGCTCGTCCAACTCAGCTTCGTCGACGACCCCATCGGTCCCACCTCGGCCGCCCAATGGCAGGCCGAAACCCAGAGTATCTACCGGGAACTAGGTCTTTCCCGGCCCATCCCCCACCTGTTATCCGTGTCAATGCCGGTGTTCGCTGCCGCGGCCAGCTTTGCCGGTTGGGCCGATCACTGAATGGCGCTCGCCGCCGCTCCCGCCCCCGCGGAGAAGATCCTGGCCCATTGGCAGCGCCCGATTCCCGCCCCATGGCAGCGAGGCGACGACGCCCGCCTGCTCACCGGCCGCTACCAGCGCGGCGATGCAGACGCCCCTCGCAACGGCGAACACGCCATCGAGCTTGCCATCCTCGGTGCCGTGCCCGGCCTCTCCTTCCTCGGCTGGACGGTCGTCGACGGCGTCAATGCCGTAACCCAGAGCCGCGATGCCGGCGGCGGCCGGCGCGGCAATGTGGAGGCCGATCTGCTCCTCCTTCTCCGCCATGGGGACAACTACGCCCTCGCCCTCTGTGAGGTGAAAAGCGCCGCCAACGATCCCTGGTACGCCGTCGTCGAAAACCTGCGCCAGTGCAAGCTCCTGGTTTCCGGTGCTCCGGTCCGGGATCTCTTCCAGCGCCGCCTGCCGCATCCCATTCCTGCGCAACTGCCGGTCATCGGCGCCGTTGTGGCTCCCCGCGCGTTCTATGCCCGGGAGTCGCTGATCCACGCGCAACGGCTGATTCCCGCCCTGCAGGCCGCCGGCGCTCCGGCCATCCATCTGGCCGTCTGGGACCCGGACGGAGGCGCGATCGTCCCGCTCTCCGCTCCTACTGCTTCGGCGGTTCCTCGGTGACCACGTCGGACGCCAACGGCTCCGGCGTATCGAACTTGATCGACGTATCGGCGCCGAACTTCCGGTAGAGCCGGAACTCCACCTCGTTCTTCACCAGATCCTTGCCGGACCGCATCCGCACCTCGGCCCGCAAGGGCAGCATGAACTTGCTCCCGGAGATGTCGGTGCTGTCGTAGTCGAGCACCGTCGTCGCCATCTGAATGGGGAAACTCGGCGGGAGATCGGCATCGAGCGTGATCCGGGAGACCTCCAGCGTATCCCGGTCCACGAACACCAGACCGCGATAGCCCGGCGTCGTCACATCGGTCCGCTGATAGGACACCGTCCACTTCGAGTTCGGCTGCGCCACAAAGTAGGAGTAAACGTGATTCCGTTTCCCCCGCAGTGTTGCCCAGCGCTGCCACTCGAACCGCGCGCTCGTTTCCGGCTCAAACAACTCGCGCATCATCGACCCGAACTCGCCCGACGACGTGGCTCCGTCCAGTTTCTGGTAGGAAACGTCGGCCATTCGACCGTTGATCGTAATTACTTTGTAGTCTTCCTTCTGCTCGAAGAACGACAGGCGGGTGGTGATGGTGTCGGCGTTGCGCCAGAACTCCAGCCCCGAAGGATCCACGTAGCGCCGCGTCACTTGCAGGCAGATGAAGTCCGGCAGCCGTTTCGAGTACCCCAGGGCATACTCCCGGGCGCTCTCGATAATCCGTTTCTGCTCCTCGGCCGACGGCGGCGGAATCACCACCACCGGCGCCTTCACCGCCGCCACCGGGGCCGGCGCCGCCGGCAGATCCTTGGTCAGCGTCAGCAGGTCGCGCAGCGCCTCCACGGTCTTTGGACCCACCCCCATCCCGGAAAACTCTTCAAAGAACCGGGGCTCCAGACGGTGCGTCAGCTTGGACTTCTTCAGGAAATCCGCCACCTTTTTGTCGTCCTGGTGCAGATCCACCGACGATTTCAGGAATGCGCGCAGTTGATCCAACGACATGCGCGTCTGCGCCGCCAACGAACACGCCAAAAGGAGGGCAACTACAACCAAACGCATAACTTATTGACGCTTCTTCTTGCCGGTCTGTTGCGGAATTCGCGCCGGCGCCAGGGTTTTTTCAATCGCCGCCTCGGCCAGAGGGGCCATCACCCGGTACCCTTCGGCGTTGGGGTGGAGGCCGTCGTTGGCCAGTTCGGCTTTCAGTTGGCCGGAGGCGTCCACGGTGGCGTCGTAGTAGTTAAGGTACGTGAATCCACGCTTTTGGCACATTTGTGAAATGTATTGGTTTAACTCTCGGATCACCGCCAGCGGCCGCCCTTTGGTCATTTCGAAGCGCGGATTCTTGTCTTTATGGTGATCAGAAGTGGGCAAAATCGATGCAAAAATGCACTTTATAGCGTGTTTTTCGGCCAGATCCGCGATCATTTTGAGGTTGTTTTGGATGGTTTCCACGCTCACCCCGCGCGCGATGTCGTTGGTTCCGGCCAGCACCACCATCGCCGCCGGGCGGTTGGCGATGACGTCGGCCTGCATACGGCCCAGCATTTCCCCGGTGATCTGGCCGGAGATGCCGCGGTTGACGTAGTCCTTGCCCGGGAAGTACTCGTTCAGCCGCCAACCATCGGTAATGGAGTCACCCAAGAACACCACGCGTCCCGGTGTGGGAGCGGCAAGTGTTTTGTTTGCTTCGGCATAGCGGCGGAGGTTGTCGCGGTCGCCGCCGCGCATCTGGGTTTCGGCGGCCGCCAGCATGGCGCGGAAATGGACTTCCAGCCGTTCCACGCCGTCGCGCAGTTCGGTCAACTGTTGTTTCCCAGTAGGGATAGGGGGATAGGGGCGGGGCATCCCGTCGGCCAGGGCGAGATAGGCGCGGGAATCCGACAACAGCGCATAAGCCGTTGAAATACTTAGCCTTCCAGCGATTTTGATGGCTTTGTCGGTCTGCTTCAAGTTCTCCAGCATCGGTGCCGCGGCGCGGGCCAGGCCGGGCGCGGTTACCGAGGTGGATTCCACCAGTTGCACCATCCGTTCGGCGAGCGTGTTGGCATCCCGCGCGTTCATCAACTCGCCCTGCGCCAGGAGCGGTAAACTCAACGCGCACAACAACATCCATCGAATCATTTTCTGCCTGCCTCCATTGCCGAATCGAGCCGGTCGAGCGTAAACGTCACGGTGCCGATATGGATCCGCATCCGCACCTGAATCTGCAGCGGAATGCGCCGGGCGTCGTCGGAGATCCAGACAAACAGCCGGGCGTTCCGTTTGAACAGTATATCGTTGAAAAGAAAGGCCTCATAGCGGATGGCGGGGAACGTGCCCACTTTGGTGGCCACCTTCTCCTTCTCCTGCGCTTCCACGCGGGCCATCACCACTTTTTTGCCGTCGCTGACCGGAAGCGTGGTGGCCTGGCCGGGCTGCAAACTGGTCATGGTCCGCAGTTTGGCCAGCGCGGCCAGCACGTCGTGGACGCAGCCGGGCGTATCGAGTTCCCGCTCCAGGATGGTCTCTTTCTTCAGCAGGTCCACCTCTTTATAAAACGACTTCTTTTCCACCCAGCGGATGGCGGTGTCGCGTTTGCGGGAGCCCTCTTCGGCCTGCAGGCGGGCCTGCTGGGCGCAGAGGTCGGCGGTTCCCTGGGCCTCGTAGATGTCGTTGACGCGGTAGAGACGGCTCACCAGCCCGGCGGAATAAAGCTTCAGCAGTCCTTTATATCCGGCCGGTCCGCGAGCCCAGGTGAGTTCGGTGCGCCCGGCGTTCACCAGGCGCCACTCCACCTGGTAGGAAAACGATTCCGAGGTTTGGGCACACAGGGCCGCCGCGGTCAGGAGGAGTCCGAACGATAGGCGGAAAAATGTCATGAACGTTTGAGTTTCCCACAAAACTAGGGGCGGCGCAGAATGCGCCCGGCCCGGGTTGTGTTGGCCTTGCCGTCGTCTATGGCCACCGCCCCGTTAACAAGCACGTAATCAAAACCGGTGGAGTACTGGTGGGGTTTGGCAAATTCGGCCCGGTCGGTGACACGGGCGGGATCGAAGAGCACCAGATCCGCGGCGAGGCCTTCGCGCACTTCGCCACGGTCGCGGAATCCGAAAGTCCGCGCCGGCAGCGAGGTCATTTTGCGGATGGCGTCTTCCAGCGTAAGAACCCCACGTTCGCGGACGTACTTGCCGAGGACGCGGGCGTTGGTGCCGTAGATGCGCGGATGGGGAACGCCTTCGCCGAAAGGGACGTAGCCGGCATCGCTGGCAATAGCGGTGAGCGGATGGCGCATGATGCGGTCGACGTCGGGGTCACTCATGACGTGGTAGACGATGACCGGCCGCCCTTTGGTGCGCATGTCAATTAAAGTTTCGATTTCGTCGGCGAGGGTCTTCTTGCGGCCGCGGGCGAGGTTGATTTCGCTGATGGACTTGCCCTCCATGGTCCGGTCCTCGGGGAAGTCGCCGATATAGGCAAAGGAGTAGTCGGGCTGGCCCTGGCGAAGGGTTGCCTCCTTGGCCATGGCGGCGGCGATGCGTTTGCGGCTGGCGGACGTGGTGAGCCGTTCGCGGATGGCGGAGGGCCCGTCGGCGAGCACGTCGCGGGGGAAGAAGATATCGATGGTGGCGCTGGCGGCGGTGTAGGGGTACTGGTCCACCACCACGTCGAGGCCGTCGCGCCGGGCGTCGTCGACCATCTGCAGCGTCTTCACCGATTTTTCCCAATGGCGGCGGTCGATGATCTTGAAATGGGAGATCTGCACGGGGAGTTGCGCGGCTTTGCCAATGGTGATGGCCTCGCGGATGGCCTCTTCCACGCTGACGCCCTCATCGCGCATGTGGGTGGCATAGACGCCGCCGAACGGCGCCGCGGCACGGGCGAGTTCCACCACTTCGCCGGTCTGGGAGTAGACGCCCGGCACGTACCACAGGCCGGTGGAGAAGCCCACGGCGCCATCGCGCATCCCTTGGGCGACCAACTCCTTCATTTTCTCCAGTTCCTCGGGCTTGGGGGCACGATTGGCGCTGCCCATGGCGGCGGCCCGGACCGTGTTGTGCCCGATGAGAGCGGAAATGTTCATGCCGATCCCGGCTTTTTCCAGGCGGGTAAAGAAGTCCTTCAGGTCGGTGGCCGAGGAGCCGCAGTTACCGGTGACAACGCTGGTGACGCCATCAAAAAGGAACGCGTCGGCGCGGGGCGCCAGGAAGATGCCGCGTTCGATGTGGGTGTGCACGTCGATAAAACCGGGGGCGAGAACGCGATTGGCGGCATCGATGACGCGGTCCGCGGTAGCGGCGGGAAGAGTGCCGATTTTGGCAATGCGCCCGCCGCGGATGCCGACATCGGCCCGGTACCAGGGGTTGCCGGTGCCGTCCACCACGCGGGCGTTGCGGATCAGAACGTCGTAATCGGCGGCGCAGACGAGCAAAGGGGCGAGGAGGAACAGAAGGCAACGCATAAATAGGAGGGTAGCTAACAATGTATCGCCAATCGCCTTGCCGGTGCCTTTTGCCGTTTCGCCCCAAAGCGCGGAACGGATGGCGCGCCGGGTTCGTATCATCGAGATAGCGATGACCTATCGATACCTTTCCCTTCTGGCCGCTACCGCGTGCCTTCTTTCCGCGCAACAGCCTCCGCTGATTGACCGCGAACTCTACTTCGGCGATCCGGAAATCTCCGGGTCGCAACTCTCCCCCGACGGCGCCTACATGACGTTTATGCGTCCGCTCGAAGGGGTTCGGAACATCTGGATCAAGAAGGCTGCCGAGCCGTTCAGCGCCGCCCGGCCGCTCACTACCTCGGCCAAACGGCCCATTCCCTTCTATTTCTGGACCCGGGACTCGAAGGCGATTCTGTTCATCCAGGACAATGACGGCGACGAGAACTTCAATCTGTATGCGATTGACCCGGCGGCGGCCAAGCCGGAAGCGCGGAACCTGACCAACGCCAAAGGGGTGGCCACGCGCGCCTACGGTTCCCCGAAAAACGAACCCGACGTCTTCTTTATCGGCATCAACGACCGCGACAAGGCCTGGCACGACCTCTACAAGCTGAGAATCTCCACCGGCGAAAAGACGCTGCTGCGGAAGAACACGGAACGGATCGACTCCTGGGTGTTCGACCTGGCCGGGAACCTCCGCCTGGCGACGCGCATCACCGGTAAGGGCGACACCGAGATTCTGCGCGTGGACGCCGACGGCTTCAAGCCCATCTACTCCTGCACCGTGTTTGAGGGGTGCGGCGTGAGCCGTTTCCATAAGGATGGCAAGCGGGCCTATCTGCAATCGAACGCCGGCGCCAACGTCGACCTCACGGGTCTCTACCTGATCGATGTCGCCACCGGCAAGACGGAACTGGTGGAAGCCGACCCGAACAAGCGGGTGGACTTCGGCGCCGCGATGTTTTCCGAAGTGACCGACGAATTGGACGCGACCGCCTATACCGAGGACCGGACGCGCCTCTACTGGAAAAACAAGGCCAAGGAGGCCGACTACAACCTGCTGAAGAAGCGCTTCGCCGGCCGGGAAGTGGCCATGGTGAGTTGCACCAAGGACGAATCAAAGTGCCTGGTGGTGGCCAATTCGGACACCGATCCGGGGGAAGTGTTCCTTTTTGACCGGAAGACGAAGAAGACCGAATCCCAGTACAAGGTACGGGAAAAGTTGCCTCGGGAGGCGATGGCGGCGATGGAGTCCATCCGCTACCGCTCCTCCGACGGCCTGGAGATTCCGGCCTATCTCACCATCCCCAAAGGGGCCAAGCGCCCGCTGCCGCTGATTGTGGTGCCGCACGGCGGACCGTGGGCCCGCGACCAGTGGGGATACAACGGCCTGGCCCAGTTCCTGGCCAACCGCGGCTATGCGGTGCTGCAGCCGAACTTCCGCTCCTCCACCGGATATGGGAAGAAGTTCCTGAACGCCGGCAACGGAAAATGGGGCGAAACGATGCAGGACGACCTGACCTACGGCGTAAAGCACCTGGTGGCCAACGGCACCGTGGACCCGAAGCGCGTGGGCATCATGGGCGGATCCTACGGCGGCTACGCGACGCTGGCCGGGGTGGCGTTTACGCCGGATCTCTATGCCGCCGGCGTGGCCATTGTGGCGCCGTCGAACCTGCTGACGCTGCTTGATTCCATCCCGCCGTACTGGGAGTCCGGCCGCAAGGTGTTCCACACCCGCATGGCCGATCCGGGGACGCCGGAGGGCAAGGCGCAACTGATGCGCCAGTCGCCGCTGAACTCGGCCGCCAAAATCAAAGCGCCGCTGATGGTGGTGCAGGGGGCCAATGATCCGCGCGTGAACCAGGCCGAAAGCGACCAGATTGTCATCGCACTGCGGGATCGCAACTTCCCGGTGGAGTACCTGGTGGCGCCCGACGAAGGGCACGGCTTCCAACGCCCGGTGAATAACATGGCCATGTTCCTGGCCGCCGAAAAGTTTCTGGCCAAGCACCTGGGCGGCCGGGCGCAGGAGGATGCCAAGCCGGAGGTGGCCAAGCGCCTCACCGAAATCACCGTGGACCCGAAGACGGTGAAACTTGCCAAGAAGACCGAAGGCGGTACCGCGGCGCGGCCCGTGGCCGGGCTAATCCCGGGCGTGAGCAACTACGCGGTGCAGATCGCCATGGGCGAACGGAAGATGAACATGCAGATCACCTCCACGGTGAAGGAGGAAAACGGCACCTTTGTGGCCACCGACGTGATGAAGACGCCGGGCGGTGATGCCATCGACACCACCGTGCTCGACAAGGCGACGCTGGCGCTGCTCAAGCGGAACATGACCCAAGGCCCGATGGCGATTGAACTGGACGTCAAAGACGGCAAGGCCGTGGGCAATATGAAGATGAACGGCCAGGCCAAACCGTTCGACATTGCCCTCCCGGGTCCGCTGTTCGCCGATGGCGGCGGCAGTCCGCAGGTGCTGGGGGCGCTGCCGCTGGCCGAAGGCTACAAGGCCACCTTCACCAATCTGGACCTGATGAAGATGAAGACCAAGCAGATGGCCGTGGAAGTGGCCGGGCAGGAAGACGTGACGGTGGCCGCCGGAACGTTCCGGGCCTGGAAGGTGCTGGTTTCCGGTGCCGATGGCGGCAACGAGAAGTTCACCTTCTGGATCGACTCCAAGTCGCGCCGGTATGTGAAGTCGCAGGCGACGCTGGCCCAAATGGGCGGCGCGCTGATGACGGCCGAATTGCAACCCTGAAAAACATCAAGCCCCGGTCCGCTTCGGTGGAAGCGGCCGGGGCCTGCATGAGGAGCGCGGCCGGTTAAACGACCTGCGCTTTTTCCGCTCGGAGTTCGAAACGGATACCCGTGATCTGGCTGCCGGTGTCCTCAAAGGTCACTCGGTCCGCCGGAGAAAGGTCATTGCTGGGGCGGAGTACGATTTCCATGGCACTGGCCGAGGCGCGGTTCACGCCGGCCAGCGAGACGGTGTAGCCGCCCGGGCAATTCTGGCCATTGCGGCCGCTGACGACGACGGAGAAAGTTCCGTCGAAGTTGGAGAAGAGGGCCGCGTGGATCGGTAGGTGCGGGTGCTCGGCATAAAGGAGCATTTCACTCATCGGGCCGCGCCACCGGTCAGTGGCAATGTCGGATGTAGGGAGAAACATGGTAAAAAGTCGGGCTAAATTGGCCCTCTTTCTATAGACGCGCAAAGCAGGGGCAAAAGAGGCAACGATTTCTATTAAATTTTCTAATCGGGTGTATGGGCGTAGGATGGGGGGAGTATGGTGACGCGCCGATTGCTCCTTCAGACCCCCCTTGCCGCGGCTCTGCCGGCCCAGTCTGGAGGCGGCAAGGGATGGTACGGCCGCCCCATGCGCTGGGCGCAGGTGGCCTTTGTGGAGGACGACCCGGGGAGTTACTCCCTGGACTACTGGTTAGCCTATTTCCGCAAAACCCACGCCGACGCGGCCTGCCTGAGCGCCGGCGGCTGTATTGCCTTCTATCCAACGGCCGTTCCGCTGCACTACCGCAGCAAGTATCTGGGCTCCTCCGACCCGTTCGGGGACTTTGTGAGCGGCTGCCGCGGGCTGGGAATGAACGTCATCGCCCGTACCGATCCCCACGCCATGCACGAAGCGGCCTACCGCGCCCACCCGGAGTGGGCCGCCGTGGACGCCCAGGGAAAACCGCGAAAGCACTGGGCGATGCAGGACTACTGGGTGACCTGTTGCCTGGGGCCGTACTCCCTGGAGTTTATGCGGGACGTGACCAGGGAGATTGTCACCCGCTACGACGTCGACGGCGTCTTTTCCAACCGCTGGCACGGCAGCGGAAAGTGTTTCTGCCGCTTCTGCCAGGATAGTTTCCGGAAAGCCACCGGCCTGGCGATTCCCCAATCGAACAGCCTGGCCGACCCGGCGCAGCGGCAGTATCTGGAGTGGCATCAGGCGCGGCTCTTCGACGTCTGGGACCTGCTGGATAAAGAAGTGCGCGCCCTCCGGCCGAAAGCGTCTTTCATTGCCAACGCCGGCGGGGGCGCGTTGAGTGAATTGGATATGGACGGCATCGGGCGCCGTGCCGAGACGCTGTTTGCTGACCGGCAGGCGCGCCGCGGGTTGATGGCGCCGTGGGCCAACGGAATGACCGGCAAAGAGTACCGAGCCGTCATGGGGAACAAGGCCATTGGCGGCATCGTCAGCGTCGGCGTGGAGGAGCCCTACCGATGGAAGGATTCGGTGCAATCGGGTGAGGAGATCCGCTTGTGGTTTGCCGAGGGGATCGCCAACGGGTTGCGGCCGTGGTTCACCAAGTTCAACGCCAAGGTGATCGACGAGCGCTGGATGCCGGCGGTGGAGGCGGTCTATCAGTGGCACTGGAGGAACGAGAAGTACCTGCGGAACACCGCGCCGGTGGCGCGGGTGGCCATGGTCTATTCCCAGCAGACCGCCCACTACTACGGCGGCGAGCAGGCGCGGGCGCTGGTGGAGGATGCGTTGCTGGGGATGTATCAGGCGCTGGTGGAGGCGCGGATACCCTTTGAAATGGTGCATGACCGGCGCCTGGACGCGGCCACCCTCGCCCCCTTCCAGACGCTGCTGCTGCCCAATATCGCCTGCCTTTCCGAGGCGCAGTGCGCGCAGATCCGGGCCTTCGCCGCCCGCGGCGGCAGCGTGGTGGCCACCGGCGAGACCTCTTTATATGACGAATGGGGCAAGCGCCGCGCCGATTTCGGGCTGGCGGACCTCTTCGGCTGCCGCTACGCCGGGCGCGTGGAGACGCGCATGCAGAACTCCTATCTCACGCTGCGCCACCCGCATCCTTTATTGAAGGGTCTGGAGCGCGCGCCGCGGATTATCAACGGCACACGGCGCGTCCACACCACGCCCACCGACGGGCGTCCCTCGCCGCTCACCCTGATTCCCAGTTACCCGGACTTACCCATGGAAGAGGTCTATCCGCGCCAGCGGGAGACGCAGCAGCAGGAGTGCCACGTCACCGAAGGGCCGCGCGGCCGGGTGGTCTACTTCCCGTTCGACCTCGACCGTACCTTCTGGGAGATACTATCTGCGGACCACTTCCAGTTACTCCGTAATGCCGTGGAATGGGCCACCACGGCGCCTAAAGTGGTGGAGGTGCAGGGCAAGGGCTTGCTGGACGTCACGGTATGGCGGCAGGAGTCTTCGATGACCGTGCACCTGGTGAACCTGACGAATCCTATGACCATGAAAGGGCCGTTCCGCGAGTTCTTCCCGGTGGGGCCGATCACCGTCTTTGTGCCGGGCGTCACGGCGAAGGCCGTGAAACTGCTCACCGCCGGCGGTGCGGCCGAGTGGCGCGCCGAGCGCGGAGGCGTCCGCGTGACGGTGCCCAGCGTGGAACTGCACGAGGTGGTGGCGATCGATTGATAACGCCGGCGCGGCCAGCCGCGTCGAAGGGGCCCACGGGGAGTTGCCCGATGTTACTCCGGTTTCTGGCCGGCTTTGCGCAGATTGGCGCCCGGTCTCCGCCGCCGAACCGAACGGCCGCATCTTACTCACCGAGAGTGGCACTATACAGATCTCCGGCTCCGGAGCGGCGATTCTTCGTGGGAGTTGTGAGCGAGAGTGGGGCATACAGGCCAGCGCGTCTGTTGAGGGTCGAGGGTACAGACAAGGTGTTCGCAGTTCGAGTTCCCGGCGACCGGGAATTTCGGCTTTCTGTGGATTCTGAACTCGCCGTAAAGGATTCCTTCGGCGCCAGAATAAGCTCCGGAGTATCTAGCTTCAAGGTGCCTGTTTCGTCAGCAGGTGCCAACGAGACTGTTCTTCGTGTTAATTGAGAAGTAGTCAACTGCACTAGTGTCCGGTTAAAAGTCGAATAGAATCAACTGCTTGGCGGAGTCAAGC
>CAYSFR010000058.1:0-44417 GCA_964430625.1 uncultured Solibacteraceae bacterium | reverse complement strand
ATCTTCCGGCGTTTTGCAAGTCCGCAACGCTATTCAACTGCCGGATTTAGGTTGACACCTTTGGAAGAGGATCGGGCGGCCGATGAACGGAAGAGATGCCTTGGAAAGCGAGCGGCCCGATGGAAGAGACAGCGATGTTCGTACTGGAGATGCAGCGAAACGATCTGAATATGTGGGACGTATGCCGGCGGTATGGGATGGCCCATCGCGGCGCGTCAGCGGGTTCTCCGGAGTGGATCGAGGAATGGAATTCCGGGCCGCCGATGGCGAAGTCATTCAGCCGCACCGCTGCCTCCACCATTGCCCGATCAACCCCAACGCCAGCAGGGCCGTCGTCGACGGTTCGGGAATCCCCGCGTCGGCCGATGGCGCCGCATAGTAGTAATCAAACCCCGACATACTTCCGAGGATAGGAACATAGGAGCCAGTGATATCGATCTGCTGTCCCTGTTGCGTGACGACGATGATACGCCGCACTCCTCCCCAACGTAGGGTGTGAAGGAAATCGGCCACCGCATCGGCCTGCGGAAACGACAAATAGGTTTTTCCCGCGGAAGCCGTCGCGCTGGCGATCAAATTCAGGTTAATGGAGGACTGGAATGGCACGGTGGATGTCATCAGGACTGTCCCCCACGTCCCAGATTCCTGCATTCCCGCGCCCGACGTTACCTGCCTCGATCCCGACGCATTGGCATCACCAACTGTCATCTGATAGTCGATCGTTGCCGTGCTTGCGGGTCCGTCGTCGCTCGTGGCCAGCACCATTCCGGTGGCCAGCACCTCGAAGTCCATGATCACTCTCGCCACGTCCGGCGTCAGCGCATGCTGCATCACCGCCCCCCAGTCGGGGAGCATTTCCTCAATCAAGCTTGCACTGGACCGGGCCATGAGCCCGCCAGATTCCCATCCGCCGTAATCCATGGTGACTGTCGCCAGCGTCCGCAAGGTCCCATTCGCCGAGACCGCGCTGTTCAACGCCGTCAGGCCGTTGTTTCCATCAAAAAAATGGTCCCACGTAGCTCCGGCAGCAGTTTCTGTTCCATTTCCCTGGCCGGCATTGCCTCCGTTCGAAAAGAACTGGGAGATTGTACCGCTTGCCGCAAAAGGAAGGGCGCGTACGGGAACTCCGGCCAGCCCTGCCGTCAGCAGCGTTCCCAGGACGAATCGCAATCCTCGCTGCCAAAATCCTGTCATCCAGTTGGTCATTTTGGTTGGTCCTCTAACACTAAGCAGTGCGGTCCGCCGCCAATTCGGATCAGGATCGGGCATAATTTAGAAGTTCGAGTATGGAAGCGCAAAACGTCGAACGGCTCGTGGCCCGTTTAGGCCACGGTGATCGTGCCGCACTGGATTCTCTGTTCGGCCTTGTCTACGCGGAGCTGCATCGCATGGCCAGCGGGCTTTTGAACGGCGAATCTCCTGAAACCCGGACCCGCCCCACCGCCCTCGTCAACCAGCTCTACCTGGAGCTTCAGCGGCAGGGTGCGGTTCGCGCGTCCGATGAAGAGCACTTCTTCTGCATCGCCGCCTACCTGATGCGCCAGTTGCTGGTGGCACAAGCCCGGCGGCGCGCCCGGGCGAAACGTGGCGGCGGCGCAAACCTGATCCCCTGGAGCGACTCGTTAGAAAACGAACTACTCGCCTTTCCTCCCTCCGACCGCATCATTGCGCTCGATGCCGCCCTGTGCCGCCTGGAAGCCTTCGACCCGGAGAAAGCGCGGGTCGTCGAACTCCGCTTTTTTGCCGATCTATCCATCGAAGCCACGGCCAAGGCCATGGGACTCTCCACGGCTACCGTCAAACGCCATTGGTCCGTAGCCCGGCTCTGGCTCTTTCGCGAACTATCCGCCCAGGATCCGGCATGAATCCGCTCCAGCGGCGCCGCCCTGACGCTGCGCTCTCCGGCGTTCTAGAAGTCCCGCCGGGATCCTGCCAGGCTGTTCTGGAAGCCGCTCTCCACGACGCCCCCGATACCCTCCGCCGGCGCAAGAACTCCTTGCCGCCGAACCAGCCACGGACCGCTTCTTCAGGCGCTCCTCCCACACTCTCGCGCCCGGCGGGCAACCCGGCGCGCGGCGCCGGGTCTGCAATCCGGGCCCGCATTCTCGACCCCGGACTTGATGACCAGCCATTCCCCAACCTCGTTCTGCAATTCGTCGACGGTGTCCAACTTGCCCGATTCACCCCGTTCCTATCCCTCAACGACCGTATCGGGCGGCTCATCCAGATCAGATCGCTCGCGCGGTGCAACCCACCCACTCCAACCTAGTCATCCGTCGCGATCTAAGGCATCGATCGCGATCCAAAACCGGCCAACATCCTCGTAACCGCCGCCGGCGAATCGAAACTGTTCGACTTCGGCCTTGCCCGCCTTGCGGCCCCCAATGCCGCCCACACCGCCAACCTCTTCCGCGCCCTGTCCATTGAGTATGCCAGCCCCGAACAGATCCGTGGCGAAGCGCTCACTACGGCTACCGACATCTACTCTCTGGGCCTACTTGCCTTCGAAGTCTTGGCCTCCCGCCGCACCCGCCAATTGTCCTCCAAGCCGCTCACCGAAGCGCTACGGGAAGCTGATCCGTTCCGACTTCCTCAAGTTCCGTCTCTTCCGCCTGATCTCCGCACCATCCTCGACAAGGCCACCGATTCCGAACCGGACGGGCGTTATTCGTCCGTGGCAGCCTTGGCCGCCGATCTGGAAAACCTCCTTCGCCGCCGCCTCGTCGAGACACGGCCCCAAAGTGCGCTCGATCGCTTCCAGCGATTCGTCGCCCGCAACCGTCATCCGGCCGGCGCTGCCGCCGTTGCTTTCGCCGACTTCAGAGTCCTTGCCGTCCATGCCATTCGCTCCGGGCGTCGCGCTGAAGCCAGCCGTGCCATCGCCGATGCCCGGCTTCACGAGGTTCTGGCAGCGAACCTGGAAGGCAGCCAGGCCTTGGCCCGTGCCGAAGCCCATTCCGACATAGCCGAACGCCCGCGCCACCTTGCCGCAGCCCGCCAGAGCGATGTACTCGAGATGAGTTTCGCGACGCTCACCGAAACCTATTCCGAACTTCGCAAACTGTCCGGCTCCACCGTCACACGCGCCCGGATCCTTACCTCGACCCTTCAACGGCTCCATCGCCTGCAAGACTCCGGGACCGGCGACAAGAACCTGACGCTTCTCATCGCCGAAGGCCATGGTCGCCTCGTCGAAGTACTCGGAGGCCCGAACGAAAACCTCGGCGATTCCAGATCCGCTCGCCGGCATCGCGAATCCCAGACCCGCATCCTCGAAAACCTGCGCGCCCGATTCCCCAAAGACGACGGGAGTGCCTGCCTTTGGGCCGATGCCATTAACCTGCGGTGGCGCTCGCAGCCCCTGGGCCAGAGAATCGCCGATTCGGCCTGGTTCTCGGCCTGGAACCGGTCTGGACGCGACTCCTCGCCCGCTCCCCGCGGGATCCGGCCGTCCTTCGTGCCGCCGGTTCGTTCTACTTTTCCCGCGCCACAACTCTCGGTGTTCCTCCGATCAACCGCATTGCCAACTACGAGCAGGCGTCCGCGCTGTGGTCTGCCGAAGGCGATGTCATCGGCGGTGGAGAGAGCGTCTGGCGCGACCTTGCCCACACCAACAGATACCTCTCTGCGACTTTTGCTTCCTTGCCGCCGTCCCCCCGTCCACTGCACCATGACGAACTCGAACCCGCCACTCAACCGTACCTGCGGGCCGTCAGTTACCCCGACCGATTCTCGGCCTGGTGCGCCTGGAGAGTCGCTGACTACTCCTCTCGATCCAAAGACGTCGCACTTTTTCGCCGATATCGCCAGGAAACCTCCGCCGACCTCAGCCTGAGCGAGTTTCTCTCTGCCGAACTCGACCACCACCAGGGACGCCTCTCCGAAACCTGCGCCTCCTGGCGCCGCGTGCTGACGGCCGTACCGAGCGGCGAAATCCGCGACGTTTCCGCCGCTCGGCTGGCGCTCTGCGCCCCAAAAGATACTGGCACCTAGATTTGTTTGCGGGTTGGAAGGAAGAAACGCACTCAGCAGGGGTGCGATACCTACGCTTATCTGCGCGAGCCCGATTCGGGACCAGTTAGCGGGCGGCGTTGATTGAGAGGCGCGGCCCAAGTTCCCTTCGCGAATCCACCGTCACCCGAGAGAGCAAGCAGGTGATCAGCAGCATCGAAGCGAGAAACGAAAGTACCTCTAACGGCGGGTGTCGGCGGATCCACTGTCCGATCTGATTGCCGAGAGTGGTCGTCACGGCGAGCGCAAAGGGCGGAGCGGTATGGTAAATCCGGGAACCCATGGGCGAAGATCCAGAACGTGAGGCGCCGGGCAAATTAGGCAGCGAGACCCGATGGATGAGTATCAAGGCCTCGGCGAAACGAAGCGGGACCTTAAAGACGACGCCAATCACATGCCAGAATGCCGCCGGAGGGTGTTGGCGGGGAGAGATGTTCCGAAGTCTGACAGCGCACCGGGCAGGTCGGATGGAAGTAGGGGACCTGATGCCGGACAATGTGCGGCTGCTGAATAGAATCCCGCCAAAGTAGGCGATGGCGCATGTAATGGGTTACATCAAGGGAAAGATTTCCTGTGGTCCGCCTGCGGAGTTGGAGAGAAAGGCAGTTGGATTTTCATTTCACGAAAGCTCAATCCAGTAACCACTTTTCGTGGCCTCTTGGGGTGCGACCGCGGATGACGGTGGAGGTGCGAGACGGTACAGGCGATTCTTGCCGATGATTCGGCGCGACGCCGCACGCCGAAGTTCTGGATGAGTGTGTGCGGAAAATCATCGACGAAGAAGTGCTGCGGAAAGCGGAGTTTCTGCGGCGCTACGACTGATTTCGGGCTGTCCAAGGAGGGGATTGCCGGCAATACGGATCGCGTACGGATCAGGAGCGTTTTTCGCGAGTTGGAACTCGATTTCTGGCATTCCGAGGTCGCCCGCGGCGAGACCGGGAAGCCCATTAACCGAAACGTGCGTGTGCCGGTTCCGAACACGAAACTGCCACCCGCCGGCAAACCAGCGGACAGGCAGACAAACTGAACAACAGGAAACGGGAATTGACGACCGGAAAGCCTCCGCATCTCACAATGGCGCGCCTCGCCCTCTCAAGCCGCTGGCCGCACGCGCACCCGCTTTGCGATCTCTTCTCCATGCGCCCGCTGTGCTACCCGGAGGTCATACTCCGCCTGCAGCGTCATCCACGTCTCTGGCGACACCTGAAAGTAAGTCCCCAACCGCAACGCAGAATCCGCCGTAATCGCCCGCTTCCCATTCACAATCGCACTGATCCGGTTCGGCGGCACATCCAAATCCCGAGCCAGTTGGTTAATGCTCAACTGCAGTGGATGCATGAACTCCTCCCGCAGGATCTCCCCAGGATGAATCGGATCGAGTTTTTGGTCACTCGCCATAACTGCCTCTCTTCTCGAATTGCGTTAGTGATAGTCAACGATGGCCACATCGTAGGCATCCCCATCCCGCCATGCGAAGCAGATCCGCCACTGATCGTTGACTCGAATACTGAAAGAGCCAGCCCGGTTCCCGGAAAGCGCTTCCAGCCGGTTTCCTGGTGGCACTCGCAAATCGTCCAGCCGTTTCGCCGCGTGGAGAAACAGAAGCTTTCGCCGCGCTATCCGTTCAATCGTTTGAAAGCGTCGAACGAACTGATCGCGGAAAAGCGACTCTGTCGCAGCACATTGAAACGACCGGATCAAGAATCATAGTATGACGAATTAGGTATTCCGTCAAGCGTAACGAATGGTCTGGCGAACTTGGTCCCCAAGAACGGTCGAATCCCGCACCCCCTATGGACGACGCGATCACGACGATCCACTCGAATGGCGGAAAGGCAGAGAAACACCCCGTCTTGTAGGGTGGTTCGCAGCCGAGCCCGCAGGAGGCGATGCTGCCGTTCAGCGGCAGGGGACGACCTGGCGGAAACTGGGTGGATTCGGTGCGAGCCGGTTCGGCCGGGACCCGGCGGCCGCCCCCCTCCACTTGCCGCTATGAATAGAACCCGAAGATGCAGTAGTAAGCGGCGTAGCAGCGGCAGCGAAAATAAAGAGCCTGGATGGGAAAAGTTTGTTGCCGGCTTTATAACTGGCGGTCCAACGCTTCCCGGCGCGTTACGGCACCAAGTTTATGGCGCAATCAGAAGTCTGGACATGGAGTAACTTCCCGGTCACCCGGCAATCAAACGAAGTTGTTTCGCCCTTCCTTAGGCGGGACAAGAGCGTAGCCGCGGATTCAGCAAATGAGCACTGAACTCCCATGTAGCTGTTCTTTGTACCTTCGAGAATCACAAACGGATTCCCTAGTATGTCCTTTGATACCTCCCTGACTACACCATTGATCCTCAGCGTCTTTCCTTTGAACTCGGCATCGCCAGCAAGCTCATTGGATTCATATACACGGGCCAACGCCGACGCTTCTACGATTATCGGGTTGGGGTCTAGCGTCTTTGTCCCCCCACAGCCGATCAGCAGAACAAAGCAAACGAGCCAGATTCTCATAAGCGGTATTATGCCGGGTTCAGAGGGCCGAAGGACACACTCGTTCCGGCCAGCCCTGCTTACCTGAAGCGCCACACGCCCCCCGCCTCATCGTCCAGAACGCGGAGCAGGGAAAATCCAAATCCTCCCAGCCTTCGAATCTACACCACCCGTCTTGTTGGGTGGTTCGGAGCGAAGCCCGCAGGAGGCGATGGTGCCGGCCAGAGTGGCGGTTTCCCTATTGCGCGCGACGCGAGCGCCAGCACCAGGCGGCTAGGAGGGCAGCGCCGAGCAACGACGCGGCGGCGCCCAGCCAGATGCTCCGGGGAGCATAACGAAACTCGACCGTATGCGGACCGGCGTCCACTTCCACGGCGAGAAGCTTCCCATATGCCTCCAGGAGGGGGGCGGGCTTGCCGTCGACGGTAACGTGCCAGCCGGGCAGATAGGCCGAACTGAAGACCACCAGCCCGCGGCAGCCCATCTGGGCTTCGATGCGGCCGTATTCCAGTTGGAGATGCGTGAGGCGGAGGGTATCCGGCGTGGCGGGACATTGAGCAGGCGTGGCGGCACCGTCAAGGACGAAGAGCGGTTCGCGAACAGCAGGCCAACCGCGGGTGTACAACTCCTCCAACCGGGCAGGGGCCACGCGTTCGAACTGGTGCGCCGTCCAGGTCCAGGGGGCGTATTCCGGGCTCTCCCAAACCTGCACGCCCGCACGGCCAGTGAAGCGAAATTGCTGGTAGGGATGAACCGGCTTGGGTCCGACGTGGTAGCGGGCGCCGAGCAGGGCCTGCACCTCGGGGCGCCAGTGGTCGCGAGCGCTGTTAATGCTGATGGCAAAGCAGCCGTTCACCTGTTCGAGTCCGTACCAGTCTCCGAAGCATTGGGGCCCGACGGAGTCATCGACGGAGATGCGGAAGGGCGATTTCGCCCGCTGCTCGCGGAGGAAGCCGGCGACGTCGTCGTTGCGATTGAGCTTTTCGAGATTGAGGAAGCCCATCTCGCGGTCGGGATAGCTGCGGGTGGTATTGGCGCCGAGTTCGGCGAAGATGAGCAGGGCGACGGTGAGAAGGCGCACCTGGGGGGAGGGCACGCGGAGCGCCAGACCGAGGGCGACCGCGAAAAAGGCCGCTTGGGCGAAACCGGACTGGACGGCGACCTTGGCGGGGTTGAGGGTGTACAGAACGGTGAGAAGGGCGAAGGCGGCGGCGCCGAGTTTAAGCAGGCCGGAACTCCAACGGCGATCCGCGCGGCCGAGGAGGAGGGCCTGCAGGCCTTATGCGGCGAGAACAAGCAGGGCGAGGTGGACGCAGAGGATCAGCATCGACGGGTTGCGGAGCTTATCGAAGAGGGGAAAGCGGGCGTAGAAGAGTCCGTGGAGGATGGAGTTCTCACCAAAGGCGAGCAGGAGGGATAAGGCGGCGAGGAAGAGGAACAGGCGGGCGTAGAGTTTGCGGTGGAAGGCGTGGAAGCCGATGGCGGCGAGGGTGGCCAGTGTGAGACCGAGGAAGGGGTTGAGCGCCGCTTCGCGGTGGAAGCCGTTGATGACGAGGCCAGGGAGGCTGGCGGGGTCGAGCGAGAAGGTGCGGTGGACGAAGTAGGGGATCTGTTGATTGAAGGTCACCGGATCCTTGGCATTGACGTAGCGATAGGCAACGCGCCAGTATTCGGTGGCGGGGAGGGCCTGTGCGGCACCAAGGAGGGCGAAGAAGAGGGCGAAGAGAGCGAGGCCGGGCAGGTAGAGTTTCCAACGGCCGCGGGCGGCCAGCATGTACGCGGTGAGCCCAGCCACCGAGGTGAGTATCATGATGGGGGCGCTGTGGTGGCCGGAGAGCACGGAGACGCCGGCGGCGGCGCCGGCTAGCGCGGCCGGGAGCCAGAAGCGGGGAGCGCGGAGGAAGCGGATCCAGAAGAGCAGCGTGACCGGGAGCCAGGCGGCGCCATTGAGCATTTGCGGCCAATCGATGACGGCCATGTAGCCGCCGGCGCCGAAGGCTACGGCGACGACGGCGGCAATGGGGCGAACCGCGCCGAGCATACGGAGGAGCGCGAACATCGCCCAGGCGCCGAGGATGTGGATGAAAACGAAGTAGCCGTTCAGAATCGGCGTCTGCAGCCGGCCATGGGTGAAAGGCAGGACGAAGAGCAGCCAGTTGAGAGGATAGGTGGCGCCGGGTTGGGACTGGCCGACCAGCGACTGGCCGCCCCAGTGGAAATCGAGGAGGGGGAAGTAGCCGCGGTGCCACGCCCGGGCCTGCATCTGCAGCCAGGGGAGGACCTGGTTGACGGTATCATCGCCGTTCATCCAGGTGAACTGGCCGGAAAGGGTGATCTTCCAGAAGAGAAGGACGACGGCGGCGGCGATGAGGAGGGGATAGGCGAGGCGGCGCGGGCTCATGTAGCGGCTTTACCGTCGAGGCCGGGGTCACCGGTATCAAACTGGGGGACGCCATCCCAGAGTTCAGCAGGGAACATGCGGCCATGCCCGCCGAGGCCATCGAGCTCGCGGACGGTGAAGCGGACTTCCCCGCCCCGGACGCGGGCCCAGATGTGGTGGTAGAAGCAGCCCTGGGCGAAGCCCTCGCCGCGGAGGAGTTTGCCGTGCATATCGCCGCCGGAACTGCCGCAGGCCATGTAGGCCACGCCGTCCTTGACGAAGCGGATGAACTTATGGCGATGGCCGCAGACCACGTGGCCGACGCCATGTTTGCGGAGGATGGGGTGGAGCGGGAAGTTGGCGTCGCCTTTGGCCAGCAGGGTTTCCCAGAAAGGTTTATGGAAGAAGACCAGCTTCGGGGAGGCGTCGCGGTGGCGGGTGAGTTCGGCGTCGAGGAAGGCGAGTTCGGCGGGCGCGAGAGCGTCGGTGCGGGAGTTATCGAGCACCACGAAGAGGGCATTCTGATGGAGAAAGCTGTAGCGGAGGGGAAAGCCGGTGTGGCGGGTGTAGAGGGTGGCGGAGCGATCGTCCCAGATGTCGTGATTGCCGGCGATGGCGTAGTGTTTCTGGGTGAGGTGGCGGCTCCAGATGCCTTTCACCTCCTGCCATTGCTGTTCGGTTTTGGCATCGTCGTGGCCTTGGATGGAGTCGCCGACGTTGATGACGAAATCGGGCGACAGCATCGCAATCTCGCGGAGGGTACGGCCGTAGATCTGCGGCTGGGCGGAGCCGGTACGGTCGCCGAGGATGGAGAAGTGGAAATCGTTGGGGGCGGCGAGGGCGAGGGACGGAGCGAAGAGGGACTGCAGGAGGTTGCGGCGAAGCATGGGGGGATCAGGGCTCCTTGAACTCCAGGTGCTGGCGGGCGCGTACATTGTCCATCGCCTGCTTCTTCCCGCTGGGCCATTCGATTTCGACTTTGGCGGCGGCGTGTTGGCCGAGGCCGAAGAGGAGGGCGAGATCGCTCTGGCTGCAGTAGCTGGAGCCGGAGTGGACGGTCTGCCACTGGCGGCCGGAGGGGGTGGTGACGCGGACGATGGCGCCGAGGGCGGAGGCGCGGCCCTTCACGCGGATGGAGAGGTAGTTGTTCTTGTTGCCACCGTCGTTGCGGTAGAGGACGGCAGGGCCATGGTTATTGGTGAGGAGGAGGTCGAGATCGCCGTCGCGGTCGAAATCGGCATAGGCGGCGCCGCGGGCCACGAGGGGTTGCTGCAGAGCCGGGCCGGCCTTGCGGCTGGCGTCGGAAAATTTGCCGGAGCCCTCATTGCGGAAGAGTAACGGAGTCTGGCGGTAGCTGACCTTGGGCTGGACGCGGCCGATGTCCTCTTCGATGTGGCCATTGGCCGAAAAAATGTCGGGCCGGCCGTCGAGATCATAGTCAAAGAAAAAGACGCCGAAGGCGAGGGAAAGAAGGCTGGAGCGGCCGACGGCGCTGCGGGGGGCCTCATCGACGAAGAGGCCGTTGCCTTCATTGTGATAGAGACCGAGCATCTGGTTGGAGAAGTTGCCGACCAGGAGGTGGAGTCGGCCGGAGCCGTCGTAGTCGATGGCGTCGACCCCCATGGCGCCGCGGGCAACGCCGTCTTCGGAGAAGGCTACGCCGGCCTGGACGGCGACGTCGGTGAAGGTGCCGTTCTTATTGTTGCGGTAGAGTTTGTTGGGCTGGGTGTCGTTGGCGATGAAGAGGTCCGGGAACGAGTCGGCGTTGTAGTCGAGGACGGCGATGCCGAGGGACTTGGTGGAGGGGTCGGAGAGGCCGGCCTTGACAGTGACATCGGCGAACTTGCCGCCGCCCAGGTTCTTATAGAGCTTATTGGGGAGACCCTTGTAGCTTTCCGGGGTGCAGTAGGACTTGGCCGAGCCATCGAGGGAGCAGAAGAGGTCGCCTTTCGCGGTCCACTGGACGTAATTGGCGACGAAGAGATCAGCGAGGCCGTCTTTGTCGAAATCGACGAAGGCGGCCGAGGAGGGGAAGCCTTTGTTGGCAATGCCGCTGGCCGCGGTGACGTCGCGGAACTTGAAGTTGCCCTCGTTGTGGAAGAGGCGATCGCCTTCCAGGGCGGTGAGGTAGAGGTCGTCGCGGCCGTCGTTGTCGTAGTCGGCAAAGGCGACACCAAGGCCGTAGAGTTCGATATCGAGGCCGCTGCCGGCGGTGACGTTGGTGAAGGTACCGTTCTTGTTGTTGCGGTAGAGGGCCTGGAGGGAGCGGCGGCCGCGAGGGGTCCAATCCTTGCTGTTGACGAGGACGATATCGGGCCAGCCGTCGCCATCGGCATCGAAGAAGGCGCAACCGGAGCCCATGGTTTCCGGGAGCCAGCGTTTGCCGGCGCGGCCGGAGTTGTGAGTGAAGGCGATGCCTGCGGCTTTGGTGATGTCGGCGAACTGAACGTCCTGGGCGAACACGGCGACGGCGGACAGGAGGAAGAAGGAAAGTTTCACAGGGGCGACTCGTGATCGTGGATCATCTGGCGTTCGTTGTTGTCGTGGGGGCTCAAGAGACGGCGGGATTGGGTAATGGCCTGGGAGGACTCGTCGGCTTTGAAGCGCTGGAAGAGTTTCTGTTCGCGGTCGGCGGCGGCGATATCGCCCAGGCCGCGGTAGGCGAGCATAAGGGTGTAGTGGGCCTGGACGTCTTCGGGGTCGATGGCGAGGACGCGGCGACCGGCTTCCGCCGAGGCCTTAAAGTCGCGGCGGAGGAACTGGACGCGGGCGATCTGATTCTGGGCGACGCGATCGCGGGGGTACTGTTCGACGACCTTGGCGAGGCTGGCAAGCGCGGCGTCATAGTCGCCATCGGTCTTTTGTACCAGCGCGGAGAAGAAGTGGGCGCGCGCCAGGTTGGGTTGGCGCTCGAGCGCCTGTTTCAGATAGGGTTTTGCCGCCTCCGTTTCGCCCTCCTGTATGAGGGCTCGCGCCACGTTGATGTAGCCATCGGCGTATTCCGGTTCGGCCGCGATCACCTTACGGAAGGCGAATTCAGCGCCCTTGATGTCGCCCTGGAGCAGCATGCCGATGCCCCAATCATTCCACCGTTCGCGGTCCTGTTTTTGCACGACGGGCTCCCAAACGGTTTTCGCCGGGCCGACATTCAGGCGCACTTTCGCTTCGGCGAGGGTGGTGATGGGAAGCACCTTCGTCTTTTCCGGGAAAGCGTTGAAGGCGAACTGGTTGTAGAAGTACGAGAACTTGCGGTGGTTTAGCTTCAGGTGGAACTGGATGGGGCCTTTGGCATCCTTGGGGATTTTGAACTTGTAGTGAACGGTGTCAGCGGCGCCGGGCGGGATGAGGCGGACGTAGAGACTGGAGCGGGCCTCGAAGGCGTTGCGCTTATTGATGTGGTTGGAATCGCCGTCCAGGAGGTAGGAGCGATAAAAGTGGGCAGCGGGATCGACGGGGCCTTTCCCTTCGTCCTCCACTTTGCCGCTCCAGAAGACGGTTTTCCCGGTGGCGTCGACGCCTTTGAGTTCCAGCCAGATATCGAAGGCATCTACGGTACCGCCGGGGAAGAAATGGCCGATGCGGCGGGTGCGGACGACGGCGTCGAGGCGGACTGTATCGCCGGGTTGGAAGGTGGCATTGGTCCGGTCGAGCGGAGCGATCACGTCGTTGATTTCACGAATCATCACGGGGCCGCCGGCGTCGGACTCTTCTCCAACGGCAAACGTGGTGGAGAGTTTGGGGGCCGATTCGGCGGTGTTGGCGCGGGTTTCGGACTTGGCGCCATCGCGGATGGGGGTGGCGGCAAACAGGTCGACGGTGATGAAGCCGGACTTGAGGAACTGTTGGGTTTCGGCGAGTTGGACCTTGTCGTTATTGACGTGGGCGACGGCGGTATTGGCGGCGGCGAAGCGGTGGGAGTGGACGGCGCCATCGCGATTGCCCGGGTCCTTGGAAGGAACGACGGGCATGTGGCAATCGGTACAGGTTTGGGACTTGGCGGGGTAGTAGAAGCTGCGGGCACCCTGGCCGCTGACCCCGGAGGCCTGCCAGTTGTCGTAGTCATTAAAGCCGCGAAGCCAGCGGTAGTTATTGACAGGCACATCGAGGTGGACTTTGTGGCAGGTGGAGCAGAACTCGGAGCTGTCCTTTTTCATGAAAGGCTTCATGAAGGTCTTGCGGTGCGGTTCGGGGTCGAGAAACGTGAGGAAGTTATCGAGAGCGCGGACGTAGCGGTTACGGCTGGAGGCGAGTTCATGGAGCGGCGGATACTCGATGGTGAAGCCGCCGTTGCCCATGGTGGAATCAACGCTGGAGATGGAGTGGCAGGAGACACAACCGAGGCCGTTTTGGGCTTCGGGGGTATTGACCTGGTCCTTGATCGGTTTTTCGAACCGGCCGTTGAAGAAGACGGCGTGATCGTGGCAGCCGGCGCACCACTTGCTGGGCTTGACGCCGACGGTGTCCTGCATGTGTTCGATGGACTTGCGATAGAACTGGTTGTTGAAGCTGGCGAAGTGGTGGACCGAGGAGTTCCACTGCTCATAGGCGTCCTTGTGGCACTCGCCGCAGAGCTTGGAGTCCATGAAAAAGTCCGACGGGATGGTGCCTTTGACGTTGGTGCGGGAACTGGAGGGCCAGAAGGGGCTCGAAGGGCCTTCCCCTTCCTCCTCCATGGAGGCGGGGACGATGGTGGGATTGACGATGCGCTGTTCGGTTTGGGGCCGGAGGGCCAGGGCGACGCCGGCGGCTACCAGGAGCAGCGAGGCGGTACGGAGGCGGGGGAAGCGGGCGGCGATCAGAAGGATGGCGACAACGCCGGCGGCGATATGGGCCCAGAGGATCCGCTGGTTGGGGAGAATGGTGCCGTACCAGGTGAGGTAGGCGCCGGTGGCGAGGACGGCGACCGAGACGATCGCCGCGGGCCGCGGGAGGTAGCGGATGCCGAGAAGGAATGCCACGGCGCCAAGGGCCAGGTGGAGCAGCACGTTGCCCATGTAGAAAATGGTGGGCTCGGCAAAGGCACCGATGTAGGCCGTATTGGCGAGGAGAACGAGGAAGGCGATGGCGGCGATTTTGCGCATGGTTACCGGCTGCTGACCAGCGGACGAAGGAGGCGGAGGGCCGGGCGGGTGTTATACCGTTCGATCCAGTCTCCCCCAGGATGCGATTCGGACGGAGGGTAGGGGTAGGTGGTCATGCGGTGATGGGGCAGCGGCTCTACCGATTGGGAGAAGACCGTATTGGGGTCGCGGTCCTTGGCCCAGCCGTCGACCTTGAGCAGGAAGTCCCGCTGGTGGCCGGGCGGCAAGGGCGGCAGATTGGCGTCAAAGCGAAGAACCAGTTCGTCGCCACTGCCCATGATAACGAGTTGATCGTCGACGGTGTGGAGCAGTTCGTCGACGGCGCCGTAGCGGGTGTAGAGGCCAGGAGTTGGGTTCCACATGGAAGAGGCCGAAACCTGATTGTAGTGGAAGATCTCCGGCTGCTGGCGTCGCGGGTGGATAGTGACAGCGCTGAAGCCTCGAAAGTGGAGGGCGGAGGAGAGGAGAGGAGCGGTGTGCAGGGTGTGGCGCGGAGCGGCCACATCCGGGGTGAGGAAGGCGTCCGTCCAATGCACGTCGAGGTTGGTGACGATGCGGAGTTTGCCGGAGGGGAGGTTGCGCAGGGGCACGACGATGGATTTTGGTTTACCGGCCGGAAGGCCCATGTCCTCCACAATGACGCGCCAGGTGCCGGACGGGTCCTGCGCTTCCAGGCGAGGGAACTGGAGTTGGCGGCCGCGGGTTTGGGCGGCCTGGAGGAAGGTGGAGCCGTCGGCCCAATCGACCCAGCCGGTGAGGACGAGCAGGGCGTCGCGGGGGGCGGTGGGACCGAAGTCGAAGACGTTGCCGGTGCGGCGGGGGGTGATCTTCGTACGGGCGGCGTAGAGGCGGAAATCGGGGAACGGGGGCGCCTTGAACTTGTCGTTCACGTAGAGCGATTCGCCGGCGGCGTGGTCGACGGCTATGAGTTCGATCTGGTCAAGATAGGCGACTTCGGCGAGTTCTTCGGTGATACGGATCTCGTACTTGCCGTTTTTTGCGGCGAGGGCGGCGGCGGGGATCTGGATGTACTCGTCGTGATCGGTGGGGAAGTACTGGCCATCGCCGGAGGAGGCGCCGAGCGGGGCGACGCCGAGGACATCGGTGATGTACTGAAACTCGCGGCCATTCCAGGTCCAGATGTGGGGGCAGGAGCCGGAGAGGCGCTGGGCCTCCTTATAGTGGTAGGCCTTGCGGGCAGGCTGGCGGACCTCATTCTGAATGAGACCATTAGGCCAGGTGATGCGGACGGTATCGGCCTGGGTGTGAGCGCCAAGGGAGAAGGTGAGCGGGGCGCCGGAATAGAAGCGTTTCTGATAGAGGCGCCCGGCTTTCACTTCAATTTCGGCGCCATAGGCGAGTTTGGGATTCTTGACGCCTTCCAGGCTGACGGTGATCCAGTTGGGCGATTGCGGGGTGGTATTGCGGCGGAGGAGGAGCGTACCAGACGCGGCGATGGTCCATAGGTCGACCTTGCCATCGCCATCAACGTCGGCGGCGGCGGCCGGTTCGGCGATCTCTTCCATCAGGCCGTCGCCGTTTAGGTCGGCGGCGGTATGGTAGGTGCCGAGGAAGTCATAGAGTCCACGGTTGCGGAGATCGAAGGGCGGGGCGAGGGGTTGCCGTTCGGTTCGTTCCAGCTTGTACCGGCCGCCAAGTTGATCCCGGAAGAGGAGCGTTTGGCCCGCACCATTGGCAAGAGCAACATCGAGGGCTTTCGAATCCGGTTCGATGCGGAGAGCGAAGGCGCGGGTGACTTTGCCGGGGGAGAAGGGCCAGGGCTGGGGGCGGAATCCGTTATCGCCCTCATTGCGGAGGAGTTTGGGAGCGTCGCCGAGAAGGAGGAGATCCTGGTCGTTGTCGTGGTCGTAGTCGAGAAAGAGGGCGGCGGTGTATGCGCCTTTGTCGAGGACGACGGGCGGGGCGAAGGTGTCTCCGGTAGCGGTATGGAGCGCGGCGCCGGCCGGCGAGAGCGTGACGAGGTCGGGCGCGCCATCGTTATTGGCGTCGCCGGTGGCAGCAGCGGAGGCGGGCGGAGGGAGGCGCCAGCGAACCTTCCCGGCGCGGTTGACGATGGCCACACCGAGTTTGGAGGCGACCAGCACGCCATCGCGCAGCGGGGTGAGTTGGGCCGTGGCCGGGTCGGCTTTGCAATCGACAGGGGTGTCGGTGAAGGCCGGTTTCAGGGAAGAAACCGCCGGGGCGGGTTCCGGTTCGTCGAGGATTTCCGAATACCAGGACCATTCGAGGTCTTCCGGAATGGGGTCGCCTTCGCGCTCTTTCTTCCGTCGCTGGAAGATCTCCAGTTCCTTCTTCCCTTCCTCGGTCTGGCCGGCCTGGCGGTACAGGTTAAAGAGCTGGAAATGAGGGCCGAAGGCGCGGGTGTCAAGAGAGGCGGTTTTGCGGAAGGAGGCGATGGCGCCGGCGGTGTCGCCGGACTGTTTGAGCAGGACGCCGAGGTTGTAGTGGCCGGGAGGATCGTTTGGGGCGAGTTGGACGAAGCGGCGGATCTGGACGAGCGCCTTCTCAGTATCGCCGAACTTCTTCCATTGAATGGCGAGGTTGAACCAGGTGTGGGGAAGCGCGGGGTCCTGCTTCTGGACGCGCTCAAGTTCGGCCATTCCTTCCCGGGTGGAACCGGCGCGGAGGAGGGCGAGGCCATAGTTCAGGCGGTCACGGGCGCTGGAGGGGTTGGCGGCGACGGCCTTGGCGAACTCGGCAACCGCTTCCTTATGGGTGGTGGGGTTCTCATAGAACGCCTTGCCGAGGTTGCGGATTGCGGCCAGGCGGTCGGCGTTCGCATCGGGGCGCTGGCCGAAGACGAGAAGGCCAAACACCAAAAAGCGAAGGCGCGAGTACATACTCATCCAATGGATTGTACCCGCGCCGCGCCGATTCAAGAAAACAACTCCGTTAGCGGACAGGCAGCAGGACGGTGTTCGACGCCACGCTGTTCATCCGGAGCACGACAGGCGCATTGCCGGCGGCAACGCCCGAGGGCATCTGGAAGAGCGTGACGTAGAAGCCGGGTAGGCCGGGAACAGCCACCGTACCAGCGACGACGGCCGTCTGGCCGCCGACGGTGAGGGTGATGCCCTGGGTGACGGCGTTGGCATTGACCGGGATCTCGCCAGTGGCGAGCGCCGGAGTGGTCTGGCCGAGGCCGGTGGAGAGGAGGGCCAGCGCTTCTCCGGCGCGGGCCGGCGAGTTGGCGCGAACCTGGTCAAAGGTGGTGGCGCGGACGACGATGGCGCCCTGGCCGTCAAAGAACAGCGCCGGCGCCTGGGCGGCGACGGTCACCTGGCGGGTGTTCGAGGTGCCGTTGGCGGTCTTGACGACGACCGGTTGCGGACCCACGGGAGCGTCGACGGGAACCAGGGCGACGATGTAGTGGGGCGGGTTGTTGGCCGGTTCGATGCCGACAGCGACGATGGGGGCGGTGATGCCGCCGATGGTGACGCTGGTGCCGTTGACGGCGGAGGGGAGGGTCAAGCCTTCCAGGCCGCCGAGATTCGAGGCGACCTTGACCAGGTCCGTACCGAAGATGGTGAACTGGCCGGCGGGGGCGACATTGCGGACGGAGGTATCGCTGACGGCGCTGATGACTTCGGTGATGGCGGGATTGCGGGTATTGTCGGCACCCATCTGGGCACGGACGGCGCCGCCGGCGTTCACGGCCGTGTGGAGGTTGATGTAGTGGTTCTCCGGATTGGTGAGCAGCGAGTTCAGCGAGGTGAGGGCCTGCCCGCCGGAGACGTTCACAGGCAACCAGATGTTGCCGAAGCCGGTGGCGCTATCGAGGGTGCGGAGGCCGCTATTGATGGTGACGCCGCCATTGGCGCCGGCCTTGCCGTCGTGGATATGGAGACCGGTGAAACGGGTTTCGCCAGGGAAGCGGGTGTTGACGTCGAAAGTGAAGGAGGCGGCGGTGACGGCGCCCGTGCGGTCGCGGAGGGCGGAGATCCAGACGTTGCCCACGGCGGTGGCGTCCAGACCGGTGATGGCGGGCACTTCGTTGGCCGGAGACATCAGCGCGGGCAGACGGATCAGTTCGGTCCGCATCATCTGCGAGCGCATCACGCCGCCGGGGAAGCGGGTGCTGTGGATGTTGATGTAGTACTCTTCCGGAGTATCGAAGATGCCTTCCAGGGCGCCGACGGCGGGGGTGCCGGGTTCCACGGCGACGCGGCGGGTGACATTGCCGGTGCCGCTGGCGGCGGATTCGACCGAGTTGGCCCCACCAGCGATGCCCGTATTGATCAGGACACCGCCATTGGCACCGGCCCGGCCGGTGTGGATGTGGAGGCCTGTGAAAGTGGTGGGTTCCGGGACGGTGTAATCGACGCTGAAGGTGGTGGCGCCGCCGATGTAGCGGTAGTTGGCGTCATAGGCGCGGATGGCTTCCACGCTGCCGAGCGCGGTGCCGCTGAAATCGGTGATGGCAGGCACTTCGTTGCGGGGGCTCATGCGGCCCAGGAGCACGGTACGTTCAGCGCGATAGGCCTGCCCGCGGATGATGCCGCCAGGGTAGACCGTGGTGTGGAGATTGACGTAGTAGGCGTTGGGATTTTCGAAGAGTCCACGAAGGGCGGCGACACCGGCGGTGTCGGTAGGCAGAACCTGTGCCTGGCGTTCGATAATGCCGCGGGCGGAGGTAATGGCGAGCGAGTTGGCGCCGCCGGCGATGCCGGTATTGATCACGACGCCGCCGTTGACGCCGGCAGCGCCGGTGTGGACGTGGAGACCCGTGACGGTAGGGGTATCCGGGAAGGCATGGAAGATCACGAAATCGACGGAACCGGAGACAATCTGGCCTTGCGCGTTGCGCATGGCGTGGGCGTAGAGCACAGCGGTACCTGAGGCCTCGTAGCCAGTTATGGCCGGGACTTCGTTCGCGGGAGAGAGGGCGGCGACGAAGACGGCGGTGTCAGCGGACTGGGCGAACAGGCCGGTTGCAAACGCAGTGGCCAATAGCAGGAGTTTTTTCATAGTTTCATTTCCCTGCTTGTAACCATACGGCATTCGCCCGGCCGCTGAATATCGCCGCACCGGAAAGTTAACAAATGGACTTCGACTTACTCACGGCGCGCTGCCAGCCGGCCCAGAGCGAATCGCGCTGGGAAGCGGGCATATTGGGCTCGAAAGTACGTTCGGCACGCCAGAAGGCCTGGACTTCGGCGGGGGAACTCCAGTAACCGGTAGCAAGTCCGGCGAGGAAGGCGGAGCCGAGGGCGGTGGTTTCCGGGTCCTCGGGGCGGACGACGGGACGATCGAGGATATCGGCCTGGAACTGCATGAGGAAGTTATTGGCCGCCGCGCCGCCATCGACGCGTAACTCGGCAAGGCGGGTGCCGCTGTCGCCCTCCATGGCCTCAATTAACTCGCGTGTCTGATAGGCCATCGATTCCAGGGTGGCGCGGGTGATTTCGGCACGGCCGGAACCGAGCGTCAGCCCGGTGATTTCCGCGCGGGCTTCGGCATCCCAGTGGGGGGCGCCGAGCCCGACAAAGGCCGGCACAAAGTAGACGCCGCCGGTATGGGGAACGGAGGCGGCCAGGGCCTCGGTCTCCGGAGCGCTGGCGATGATGCCGAGTTTGTCGCGCAGCCACTGCACAGCGGCGCCGGCGATGAAGATGCTGCCTTCGACAGCAAACTGCGGCTGCGCGGTGGTGGAAGCGGCGCGGGTGGCGAGCAGGCGGTTCTTGGAAACGGGTTCGGTGTCGCCGGCGTGGAGGAGGGCGAAGCAGCCGGTGCCATAGGTGTTTTTCGACAGGCCTTTGGCGAAACAGGCCTGGCCGGCGAGCGCCGCCTGCTGGTCCCCGGCGATCCCGGCGATGGGAATTTCCGCGCCGAAGAGAGCCGCATCCGTGTGGCCGACGATGGAGGAACTGGGAACAATGGCCGGCAGCATGGCGCGCGGGACGTTCAACAGGCGAAGGAGATCGTCGTCCCAGTCGCCGGTGCCGAGGTTCATCAGCATGGTGCGGGAGGCATTGGTGGGATCGGTGACGTGGACGCGGCCGCCGGTAAGGTTCCAGATGAGCCAGGTATCGATGTTGCCGAAAAGCAGATCGCCGTTGGCGGCTTTGGCGCGGGCACCCGCAACGTTGTCGAGAATCCATTCGATTTTGGTGCCGGAGAAGTAGGCATCGACGACGAGGCCGGACTTGGCGGTGATTTCGGCGGCATGGGGCAGGAGTTCGCGGCAGCGGGCGGCCGTGCGGCGGCACTGCCAGACGATGGCCGGGGCGACGGGCTGGCCGGTGGCGCGATCCCAAACGACGGTGGTTTCCCGCTGATTGGTGATGCCGATGGCGTGGACGGCGGAGGCGGACAAACCGGCCAGGCCGAAGGCATTGTGGACGGCCTGCAATTGGGACTGCCAGATGAGCGTTGCGTCCTGCTCCACCCACCCCGGATGGGGGAAATGGGAGACGGTGGGAACGGCCGCGATGGAGATGCGGCGGGCTTCGTGATTGTAAAGAGCGGCACGCGCGGACGTCGTACCTTCATCGAGGGAGAGAATATATGGCATCGGGGTGATTATAATGACGATATATGTTTTTTCGCCGCGCGAAAGAGACCCCCCTCACATTTTCGGATCGCCTGAATGCCGCACGGAGTGCCGGATTCACCATTGACGGGAACGTGGTATCCCGCCGCGGGCTTGGCTGCGTGGTGACGGAAGGCGAAGGCGGCGTGCCGGTCATCGGGGAAGCCGGACTGCTGCTGCATGGCAAAGAGGTGGCCCGCCTGGTGCACGGCGGCTACCAGATGTTCTTCGTGACGCGGGATGGGCACAAGATGGCGGCGCTGGCCGATCATCTAAAAGCGCTCCATTCGTTCACCGAAGACCTGACGGAGGCGTTGGGAGCCACGTCGATGTACAACAACGGGCTGGGGACGGTTTGCACCGGTCATCTTTATGACCGCGTGAAGGACCGGGACCACGGCGGGCACAAGCGTCCCTGGGAGTAGGGCGCCCGGGTTCGTTATCGAAGCAGGATCGCCAGCCAGTCGTCGGGAGATGGCGGTAGGAGCCCTTGCGGCTGCTGTCCCTGAAGGACGGCATCGAGTTTTCTCCATTGGCCCTCGACGAGAGGGTTCATCTTTTCGCGGGCGGCGCGGAGGGAAGTGAGCGCGGCACCCTTGTTGCCGCGGAAATAGAGGCGGAGCGCTGTGACCGCTTCCGGCGGGAAGGGTAAGCCGGGCGGAGGGGCGACATCGTCGAGGAGGCTACGCAGCAGAGCAGCTTCGATAGAGGCCTCGTCCATGTCCCGGACAAGGGCGCGGGCAGCCGGGAGGTCTTTCTGGTTGAGGGCCATGAGCGCCTTCAGGAAGGCCGCCTTGCCGCGGTCGGTGGACTGCATGGCGGCCGACAGACTTTCGACCGCTTCGGCGTTGTTGCCGCCGTGCCACTCCCAAACGGCCTGGAGAACCAGGGTGTTGCGCGCGCTTCCCTGGTTGCGGACGGTGAGGAAGCGTTCGAAAAGCGCCTTGGCGCGAGGGAGATCGCCAGCCTGGCGAGCGGAGAGTGCGGCCTTCCACAGGTCGATACCACCCTGAAAGGCAACATTCAGTTCGGTTGCCTGTTCGAAGTAGCGGGCGGCGGCGGCCGGATCCGAGAAAAAGTAGGCGATTTCTCCGCGGGTGTCGACGAAGGTTGGGTCCGTGGGGGCGGCGGCGCGGGCGGCATCGGCCAGAGATTCGGCTTTGGCCCGTTGGCCGTGCAGGGCGGCGACGTAGGCAGCTTGGTTCATGACGGCGGGGTCGGGGAAGCGGGCGAGCAGGCCGTCGTAGAGGATGAGAGCGGAGGAGAAGTCACGGAGGAAAGCGGCTTCGGAGGCGGCCTGGATTTGTACGTCCCGGTCCGCCGGGGTGAGGCGGGCGAGGTCCGCCAAGGCCTTGGCATGGGCACGGCGATCCTGGCGAAACTCGGCTTCGGCGACACGGATGCGGGCGGCGTCAAAGGCGGCCATCTCGGCGGCCGGGGCGCGCGCGAGAAGGGCGGCGGCGGCGGGGGGACCTTCGCTGGCGCGGACGGCGGCGGCCCAGCGGGTCCAGACGAGGGAGGACTTGGGGTCGGCGGCGGCCGCTTTGGGCAGGCAGGCGAGCCCATCGGCCGGTGACGCAGCGCCGGCCAGGCAGACGACCGAGCGCGCTGATAGCGCAGGCCGGGGCGTGACCCCGATCCGGCCGGCAATACCGGTTACCAGCGAGTTGAGGCATCCGGCGAGCGTGCCACCGCACTCGACAGACGCTCCGTCGAGGGTGAGCCGGAATCGCCCGGGGGCGACGTAGCCATCGACAACGATGCCGGCCGGCATCGACGAGAGATTACGCCGGTGGGCGACCGGAAGAGCGTGGAGGTTCGGTTGGGCCTGCAGGGCATCCCAAAGGGCTAACTGGAGAGCGGCGGCCTCATTCGCGCCTGCCGTATCGCCGGTCAGGTTTTCCGGGAGTAGCACGAAGGCCAGACGCACCGGCGGCACTGCCTGCCGGGAGCAGTTGACCAGGAGGAGAAGCAGGAGCAGTATCGGGCTAAAGCGCACGCGTTTCCAGCTTCAGCAGTTCCTGGAACTCAGGCAGCGGACGAAGCGCGGTGAAATCAGAGTCGTCGGCGAACTTGCTGCGCTCCTTGAAACCCTCTTCGATGGCTTTGCGGATATAGAGAAGGGCGCGTTCGGTCTGACCGGACTTGGCATAGGTTTTGGCGAGATAGAAGTGGAACTTGGCCCGCTCCTCGACGCTACGCTCCTGGAGCAGGACGCCGTGCGAGTTGCGGTGTTCGAAGACTTCCGGGTCCAGCGAGAGTGCCGTCTGATACTCCTCGAAGGCCTCCTTATACTTTTTCCGGGCGAAGTAGGCGGTACCGAGGTTGGAGTGGATGGAGGCCGATTGGGGGGTCAGCTTGAGGGCTTTTTTGTACTGGCTAACGGCTTTGCGGTAGCTCTTCTGGGCGTAATAGACCGTGCCGAGGTTGTTGATGGCCTCGGCGTAATTGGCGTCGAGTTTTTGGGCGCGCTCGTACTGTTTTCGTGCCTGCGGGAGGAAGGTGAGCTGATGGTAGGCGATGCCGATCTTGTTGGCCAGGATGGCGGACTGGGGCGGACCTTGCTGATAGGCCTCCACCGCCTCGCGATACATTTTGCGAGCCATGAAGATATCGCCTCGCTGCTCGAAGGTCAGGTTGGGGCGAGAGGAGAGGGCGCCAGAAACCGAGGCGTCCCGGGACGGCACGCGTAGGCCGTCGTTGCTCGCCTGTTGCCCGAACAGCGCCAGGGAGCCAGTAACCAGAAAAGCGCACCAGAGGGGGGCAGACTGGTGATTCATGCTTGCACCTCCTTTGCCATCAGTGTAACTCCGTTACATGCGGTTCCGGAAAGGCGGCGGAGGTTAATTCCCGCCGCGGCGGCGGAACCAGTCACCAATCTTGCCGAAAACACCCTTCTCGGCGCCCTGGGCCGGGGCGGCAGGCGGGGGTTCGGCGGCGCCCGGTTGCTGTTGCGCGACCACGGGACGGCGGGGTCGGGCGCGGCTGTCGGGGGCCTGGGTGGAGGCAGGCGCCGCTTCCGCGGGCGCGTCCCAACTGGCCACCTGGGTGCCGGATCCGCCGCCGGCATTGGAGACGCCGGTGGGCTGGGTACCGGTGACGAATACCTCACTGCGGGCATTGGCGGCACCAGCGGAGGCGAGCAGTCCGTTGGCGGGGTCAATGGGAACAGCCACCACGCCATCGGGCATGGGGAAGGGGCCGGCGCCGCGGTAAGCCCGGCGGGTATGAGCCCGCTTCATGAACTCGGTCCAGACCGGGAGCGCCGCCTGCGAGCCTTCCAGCTTCAACTCTTCGTTATCGTCAAAGCCGACCCAGACAACGCAGATCAGCTTGGTGGTGTAGCCGGCGAACCAGCCATCGTGGGAGGTCCCGGTCTTGCCCGCCGCAGGCGGGGCGAAGCCACGGGAGCGGACGCCGGCGCCGGTACCGGAACGGATGACCTCCTCCATCATGTTGGTCATGAGGTAGGCGATTCGCGAGTCGAGTACCTGGCGGCGGACCGGCTTATGGGAGAAAATCTCCGAACCGGCGTCGTCGCGGACCGAACGGATCCAGTTCGGCTTGCTGAACATGCCGCGGTTGGCAAATACGGTGTAGCCGCCGGCCACTTCAATGGGGGTCAGTTCATAGGCGCCCAAGGCAAGCGCCGGGGTGGGGCGGATCTGCAGATTCAGCCCCGAGGAGCGGGCCAGCTTAACCACTTCCCCGTAGCCGACGCTTTCGGCGATCTTCACGGCGGGAATATTCAGCGACTTGGCGAGCGCGGTGCGGAGGGAAACGGTTCCGAAGTAGTGGTCGCCGTGGTTGTTGGGTTCGTAGGACTTGCCGTCAAACCAGAAGGTAGTGGGCTCATCGACGACCGTGGAGGTGGGGGTAAAGATGGTGCCGGAGCCGTTGATGGCAGTGTTGAGGGCGGTGGCGTAGACGAACGGTTTGAAGCTGGAGCCTGGCTGGCGGCGGGCGACGGCGCGGTTCAGTTGGGAAAGGCCGTAGTTGCGGCCGCCGACCAGAGCGCGGATTTCACCGTTGGTGGGGTCCATGGCGATGAGGGCCACCTGAGCGCCGCCCGGGTTCTTGCTCTTCCGCCGCTCCAGCAGTTTATCCACCTCGGCCAGACCGGCGCGGACGGCTTCCACGGCATCCTGCTGGAGTTCGGTATCGAGAGTGGTATAGATGCGGTAGGAGTGGGAGGTGAAGTCATGATCGGCGAGCGACTCGTGGAGGAAGTCGTTCACCAGGTCGACAAAATAGGGGGCGTCGCCGGTGGAGCCACCGCCGCTGACAATGGTCATCGGCGAGGCCGCGGCGTCGGCGTACTCTTTATCAGTGATGTAGCCGTTGTCGCGCATGAGCTGCAGCACGATATTGCGGCGGGACTTGGCGCGCTCCGGCCAGCGGATGGGGTTGGTATAGCTCGGGCGCTGAATCTGGCCGGCAAGGGTGGCCGCTTCAGCCAAGGTCAGCGACCGAACATCCTTGCCGAAATAGGCCTGCGCGGCCTCGCCGACGCCCCGAATGGCGAAGCTGCCGCGGCGGCCGAGATCCACCATGTTGGCGTAATACTCGAAAATCTGTTCTTTGGAGAGTTTCTGCTCCAAAACGAGGGTAATCAGGGCCTCTTCGATCTTTCTCTGCCAGTTTTTGTCGAGATTCAGCCAGAAGTTGCGCGAAAGCTGCATGGAGAGGGTGGAGGCGCCCTCTTCTTTGCGGCCTTTTTTAATGTTGATGTAAACGGCCTTGGCAATACGCAACGGGTCAAACCCGGCGTGTTCGAAAAACCGCTTGTCTTCCACGGCGACGATGGCATTCACCAGCGTCTTCGGCATATCTTCGAACGCCAACAGACGGCGTTTTTCCCGTTTCTGGTCGAACAGGTGGGTGATCAGTTCCGGTTCCAGGGAGTAGGCGGTGCGGGTGGTGTTGTCCCGGAGAGAGATAATGCTCTCGATCTTGCCATCCACGAACCGGATGACGCCGCCTTCGTTGTCGAAATAGGAATCCGGGCCCGGGAGGATTTCAATAGCGTCCGATCGGAGGTTGTACCAGCCCATCCGGTTGGACTTCGATTCCCCGTAGCCGGCGCTGCGGAGCGCCTGGATGATCTCGTCGCGGGAAATTTCCTCGCCCACGTTTAAACTCCGCGGGGTGGCGAAGATCATCGACGTATTGGGGAACGGGCCATCCTTCAGCTTCTCGTCGATGAGATTCGAGTAGTGAATGTAGGTAAATATGCCGAAAATCAGCGTCGAAACGCCGAGAAACGTCACTCCATAGAGCAAGTAACGCCGAAACGGGGTCCGGGCTCCAGTGCTCCGCGGTGAACCTTTTCCCTCTGACTTAACGAGCGGATCGCTCTTCGCCATATTCTGTCGATCTATTTTCGCACACCCGGCCTGATCGGGCCGTTTACATCAGGCACTTCCCGGTCAATCCCGGGAATCCCGGGAGATACTTTCCAACTCCCGCCAGATATTGTCGTCATGCTCCCGCCAGTTGTCGCCCTCATGTCCGGTGAAGTGAACCAGCTTTACATTCAGAGTGCCGTGTCCGAACGGGCAGATATACTCCACCTGCGGCGTCCCGATTCGCAGCATCTGATCCCAGGCTCCGGAGTTTACCGGCATGCGGAGGCGCCGCAGGCAGGTCCGGCAGCGGTAGCGCTGGTCCCAGATGACGAGGTAAAGTGCCCCAGCGGCGGCCAGGAAGTAAATAAAGATGGCTGTCGTCCACGTGAGATCCTGCCCGAACCGGCCGAGCTTGATGTCCCGGATGGTGGCAGGCTCCGGCAGCAGCAGTTCCATTCCGGCCCAGATGCCGGTGAACAGCAAGCCCGCGACGATGAGTTTGGCTACAAAGAAGAGCCAGTACTTCATATGCCTATAGACTCCAATCCCCGTCGATTGGTTGCCGATTGTAAGAATATTCGCCGAGCCGGGCATCGCTTTTCGCTCCTACCGGCTATATCGGCAGAGTAGCCGCCGGCGCTTTAGAGGATTTCTCCGGTCCGGCTAGGCCTGGAACAGGCTGCGGGTCACAAACCAGACATTGGCCGGCCGCTCGGCCAGACGGCGCATGAAATAGGGATACCAGGCTTCGCCGTACGGCACGTAAAGCCGGACGCTCCAGCCATCAGCGGCCAGGCGGTCCTGCAGATCCCGGCGGATGCCGTAGAGCATCTGGAACTCCACCCGGTCGCGGGCCGGGCGCAGGCTCAGAATGTGGTCGATCATGGCCGGGTCGTGGGTAGCGAAGGCCGGAGAGGTTCCCTTCTCCAGCAGCAGTTCGGCCATTTTGCGATAGTTGGCATCGACGTCGGCTTTCCGCGGCATGGCCAAATCCGGCGGCTCGTTATAGGCGCCTTTGCAAAGCCGGACGGGGATTCGGAGCTCATTCAGCTGGCGAATATCGTCCGCGGTGCGGTACAGGTAAGCCTGGATGACGCCACGCACGGGACCCTGGGAGCCGAGGGTCCGCAGCATGTCGATGGTCCGCTGGGTATAGCGCGTCGATTCCATGTCGATCTCCACCCGGGTACCGTTCGCCCGGGCCAAGGCGACCAGCGGCGCCACATTGGCCAGCGTCAGTTCCGGCGACAGATCCAGCCCGAACTGGGTCAACTTGATGGAGATGGTGGCGCCGGCCTTCGCCGCGATGACACCTTCCAGGGTGCGGAGCGCATTGGCGGCCGCCGCGGCGGCTTCGGCCTCGGTCGTGACATTCTCCCCGAGCGGGTCGAGCGCTGCCAGCATCCCCCGCCCGGCGAGTTCCCGCACCACGGCCAGGCCATCCTCCAACCGGTTACCGGCGATGAACCGCCGGCTCAGCAACCGGGCGCGCGGAGAGGTTTCCATCCACCGCCGGATCGCCGGCTGCGTGGAGAGAAAGAGGAAGAAGTTCTTGAGCATCCCGGGTCACCTCTGGGGTATGTCCAGTCCAACGGCCCGCATCAGCGCCAGGGCGTTGCTGGTCTTCACCACGCCCGGCTTCATGCGGTAATCAAAATGGATGCGGCCAGCGACGATCTGGTCTTCGAAATGCACGTTGACGGCGCGGTTGGCCGGATCGTCGGCAATGGAGGCAAGGGCCAGATCGTGGGTCGTCACCAGGCCGACGGCATCGCGCTTCAAGAGGGTATCGATGATGGCCTCAGCGCCGATCCTCCGGTCATGCGAGTTGGTGCCGCTCAATAGCTCGTCGAGGAGGAACAGCAGGGTGCGGTCCTGCTTGGCCAGGTCGACGATGGTTTTCAGGCGCTGGAGTTCGGCATAGAATCGCGAGGCCCCCTCCTGCAGCGAGTCGACGGTGCGAATCGAGGCTCCCAGCCGCAGCGGGGCTAGAGTCAGGCTTTCCGCCGGCACGCGCGCCCCGGCATGGGCCAGCAGCGTGTGCAGCCCGACGGTGCGAAGGAAGGTGCTCTTCCCGCTCATATTGGAGCCGCTGACGAGCAGCATGCGATGGGTGGCGTCGAGCCGGGCATCGTTGACAACGGCCTTTTCCCGGTCGATCAGCGGATGGCGCAGCCCCACGCCGTGCAGCGTGCCGGGCGCTTCGGACCAGGCCGGGGCGACGGTGTCCGGGTTCTCAAACTGCCAGGCGGCCAGGGAGCAGAGCGCCTCAAACTCGCCGGCCGCGGTGAGCCAGGTATCCACCATCTCGCCGTTTTCGCGGCGCCACTGATCAGCGGCCCGGGAGAAGTGGAGAGAGAAGAGAAACAGCAGATCCAGGACGCGGAACAGGGAGTTGTCGAGCGAGTCGATCCACTCGGCCAGATGGGCCAGGCGGGCAATGCGCTCGCTCGCCGGAGGACCGTCGCGGCGTATTCGTCCCTGAATCTCCACGAGCATTCCGGATGAAAACTTTGACTGCTCCAGCAGCAGCAGCGCCCCCTCCAGCACCCGCAAATCCAGGCCCGCCTGCGATGTGGCGTGCAACGTCTCCAGCACCCGCCCCTTGTAGCGGAACATGACGGCGGCGGAGACCATGGCGGCCAGCGCCAGCGGACTCAGCACCCAGAAATACAGCGCCGCCGCCACGCAGGCGAGGGAAAAGGCGTTGGCCGCCCAGAGCGGCCCATTGGCCGCGGGAAACAGTTGCGAGCGATCGACGGCCCAGGTGCGCAGCGCGGCCGGGTGCATGGCCGCTTTCAGATCCGGTCCCAACACCGCCAGCCGCTCCCGCAGTTCCAGATTCTCCGCCAACTCGGCAGCGGCATCCAGGCGCCGCGGGGCCGCCGGCGGGCCCTCCATGTCCAACAGCCACGAGGCGAGAATCTGCTCCCCCTCCCGCGTTCGCGCCTGGCACATCCGTTCGAAGAGCCCGCCAGCACCGAAAAGGTCCAGATCGCCGGAGAACGGATGGTGCGGGTCCGCGAACCGCTCGCCGCGCGAAAGGGCCTTGGAATAATCGCCGCGTAGCCGCGCCAGCCCCCGCTCGTAGTGTTGCACCGAGCGCTGGGCGAACTCCATCCGCCGGATCACCTTGGCGTGGAGCACCGTCGCGGCAGAAAAAAGCGCCAAATGCACCAGAAACGGCCACGGCACAGAGTCCGGCGCGCTCAGCGCCAGCCATCCGCTGTAGGCCAGCATCGCGCCCAGCGCCAGCCGCAGGTATCCGAACGAGTGGTGCCGCCGCTCGTGCTCCTTGGTCGCGCTCTGGCGCGCCGCCAGCATCTTCTCGAAACGCGACCGGGGGTTCGTAAGGATATCCACTCCCCTTCATTCTGGCATCGCGCGAACTCCGGCGCCTCCTATGGCAGACTGAAACCTACGGAACAGACGAAACAAATTGAGACGGTTCTGATTTTTGCGCTCACCTTTCTAGTGCTGGGCGCCGGGCGTCTGCCCGGACTGCGGATTGACCGGACCGGAGCCGCCGTCATCGGCGCCGGGCTGATGCTGGCCATCGGCACCATGACCATCGACGAGGCCTGGAACGCCATCCACCACGACACCATTCTGCTGCTGTTCGGCATGATGATTCTGGTGGCGAATCTGCGGCTGAGCGGCTTCTTCGCCTGGGCCGGGCAGGCCGCCATCCGCCGCGCCCACCACCCGGTGACCCTGCTGGTGACCATCGCCCTCTGCACCTCCGTGTTCAGCGCCCTGTTCGTCAACGACACCATGTGCCTGGTGATGACTCCCCTGGTGCTGGAGATCACCCTTGCCCTGCGCCGCAATCCCCTGCCCTATCTGATCTGCGTCGCCGTCACCTCCAATATCGGCAGCGTCGCCACCATCACCGGAAACCCGCAGAACATGATGATCGGCAGCTACTCCGGCATCCCGTTCGCCGTCTTTTTCCTCCGGCTGGCGCCGGTGGCGGTGGCCGGGACGCTGCTCGCCGTCGTTTTGCTCATCGCGCTCTACCGCGACGAGTTCCGCGCCGCCGCCCCGCTTGCCGTTCCCGAGCACGACGTCGCCATCGACCGCCTCCTCCTGCTGAAATCGCTCGTCGCCAGCGTGCTGGTCTTCGCCGCCTTCTTCGCCGGCGTTCCGGTGGCCAAGGCGGCCATGGTGGCCGGCGCGCTGCTGCTGATCACCCGGCGCATCAATCCGGAGAAGGTCTACGCGCAGATCGATTGGTCGCTGCTGGTCATGTTCTCCGGCCTGTTCGTGGTGCTGGAAGCGGTGGAAAAGACGGCGCTCGACGAGCAGTTCCTGGCGCTGACCCGCTCGCTCCGCCTGGAATCCATCCCCGTGCTCAGCCTGGTGTCGGCGGCGCTGTCGAACCTCATCTCCAACGTCCCGGCCGTAATGGTGCTCAAGCCGGTGGTGCAGCGTTTGCCGGACGCGGCCACGGGCTGGCTGACGCTGGCGATGTCGTCCACCCTTGCCGGTAACTTGACGCTGCTGGGCTCGGTGGCCAACCTGATTGTGGTGGAGCAGGCGCGCAAAAGCGTCGCCATCTCCTTCTGGGAGTACACGCGCGTGGGGCTGCCGCTGACGGTGCTCACCATCGTGTTCGGCTGCTGGTGGCTGGGCTGACGCCGGCCATCTGTGATAACGTCCCTCCATGCGCTTTTCCGCCCTGGCCCTGCCGCTGCTTGCCGCCTTTGCGTGTCCGGCACAGAACCCCGTGGTGATTCAGAATGACTGGGTCCGCGTGGTACGCGCCGCCAACATTCCCAGCCAGCTCAGCCGCCCCCACGTCCACCTCATCAACCGGGTGATGATCCACCTGGACAAAGGAACGCTGCGCATCGATAACAAGGAAACCGGCGTCGCCCGCGATATTCCGTTCCGCGCCGGCGAGGTGCGTTGGGACCCCCGCGTCGGCCTGCACACCAGCGAAAACACCGGCGGCACGGCCATCCGCATCGTGGAAATCGAGTTGAACGACACGCCGCCGCGCGCTACCCCGCACCCGCGGAAACTGGCCCCGCCCGCCGCCCGCTTTCGCGTCGACATGGAAAACTCGCAGGTTCGCATTCTCCGCGCCACCCTGGCGCCTGACGAACGGCCCGGCGGCGCCGGCTTCGACACGCCCGTGGTCGCCGTCCGCCTGAGCGACGGCGAAACTCTCTGGCGCGAACCGGGCAGCGCCATGGTCGGCAACGATACCGCGAAGCCCGCCGAGTGGGTCTTCGTCGAACTCAAATAATTACCAGCGCCAGGCAACCCAGCAGCGAACCCAACACCGCGCCCGCCACCACGTCGCTCAGGAAGTGCATTCCGGTCATGATGCGCGACCCGGCGATGCTCACCGCGCAGAAGCCCAGCAGCAGCGTTAGATCCGGATAGTAGCTCACCAGCGGCGTGGCCACGGCGAACGCCGTCATTGTATGCCCGCTGGGAAAGGAGAACTGATCCGGGGGCAGCAGCGTCGCCCAGGCGTGGGGGGCGATGGCGCACGGCCGGGGCCGGTTCGCCGCCTTCTTCAGCACCAGGAACACCCAGATGCCGGCCGACGCGGCCAGCGTCGACGCTCCCGTGGCCCGAAACCGGTCCTCGCCGCCGATCAGCAGCGTCAGCAGCCCGATCGCGTACCACAGCCATCCGTCCCCGCCCCGCGTGGCGCAGATCATCCACAGCCGGAACCACCGCGGCGCCATCCATTTATTACAGCGCCGCATGACGACCAGGTCGCGATCGGCGATGAATCCCATCACATCATGAGCCATCGAACGACTATTGCGCATGGTTCCTTTTACACCGCGCCCGGTTACAGACTCTTGAAAAATGGAAAAAACATTCGTGAATCAATTTGTTCAGGTGCGCCGCCCGGTACAATGACGAATAGACTCTCCCGTGGCCAACAGACCAGCCGTCGATTTCATTTTCTTTGATGCCGGAGGCGGCCACCGTGCCGCGGCCACCGCACTGGAGTCCGTCATCCGCGCCCAGAACCGGCCCTGGGACATCCGCCTGGTCGATCTCCAGGACGTTCTCGACGAACTCGATATCTTCCGCAAACTCACCGGACTGAGGCTGGAGGATATCTACAACCGCCTGCTGGAGAACGGCTGGACTCTCGGATCCACCCAACTGCTGCCGCTGATGCACGGCGTCATTCGCCTCTATCACCCGGCCCAGGTCCGTGTGTTGACGAAGTTCTGGGGCGCCCGCCCGCCGGACATGGTGGTGTCGCTGGTTCCGAACTTTGACCGGTCGATGTGGCAGGCGCTGCAAAAGGTGAATCCCCGGATTCCGTTTGTCACCGTGCTGACGGACATGGCCGATTACCCGCCCCACTTCTGGATCGAGCGCCAGAAACAGATTTTCATCTGCGGAACCGATAAGGCTCAACAACAGGTACGCGAGATCAGCCCGGAAAGTTCCAGTCATCGCGTCTCCGGCATGATTCTGAACCCGAAGTTCTACGAGGTACCGCCGGTAGACATCGCCGCGGAACGGGTCAAACTCGGTCTGGACCCGGCGCGGCCCACTGGCCTGATGCTCTTTGGGGGCATGGGTTCGGAGAAGATGGGCGACATCCTGGCCCGCGTCGACGCCTCCCCGCTTGACGTCCAGTTGATCCTCATCTGCGGCAAGAACGAAAAGCTGCGCCAGCGCCTGGCCGAACGCCCCACCCGCATCGCCAAGTTCGTGGAAGGCTTCACCCGGGAGGTGCCGCGCTACATGCAACTGGCCGATTTCTTCATCGGCAAGCCCGGCCCCGGCTCCATCAGCGAGGCCATCCACATGGGTCTGCCCGTAATCGTCGAAAAAAACGCCTGGACGCTCCCGCAGGAGCGGTTCAACGCCGACTGGGTGGCCGAGCAGAACCTGGGCGAATCGCTTTCCACTTTCGGCGACATCGTCCCGGCGCTGCAACGGATGCTGGCTCCGGGACGGCTGGCGGAGTTGCAGAAGAACGTCGCCTCCATCCAGAACCGGGCCATTTTTGAAGTAACGGACCTGCTGCAGACGTTCCTGCCCTAACACGCGGTCATACGCTGCGACCGCCGTTCGCGCGCCCGGGTCACGTCGGTCCCCATGGCGCGAATGGTGCCGAGGATCTGCTGCTGCTTCTCGCGCAGGCGGTCGCGAAACTCGCCGGTGAAGTCGTTGGCAAAGCCGCGGGCGATCGCCACCAGCGCGCGTTCGTGGTCGGTGAGCGCGGCATAGGCGTAGCTCAGGTTCACCTGCGTCCGTACGTCGCGTGGTGCCATCTCCTCGGCCACTTTGTAGGCGGAAAGCGCCTCCTCAAACCGTTGCAGACCGAAATAGCCGTCGCCATAGACGTTCCAGATCCAGGTGGAGTACCAGGGATTCAACTGCAGCGCCGCCTTGGCCAGGTCCAGTCCGGCCTGAAAATCCGCCACCTGCCGGATGAGGAATTCGGCCACCTCGCACAGCAGCGACCAGTCTCGCGGATAACGCGCCAGCACCGATTCGTAACACTGCTTGGCCTCATCGTAGGCGCCGGCGTTCAAGTGCACCCGCGCCTGCTCCCAGTCGCGACGGTACGGCGTCTCGCCGAACCGCTCGGCAAATGCGGCCCGGGTCGCCGCGGCCTCCGCCTTCAGAACCATCCGGACATGCAGATTCGACTTCCCGTTGTCCGCCGGCGCCACGCAGGCCGCCCCCACCGTCTCCGCCCAATAGGCCAGCAGCGGAAAGTGCAGCCCCATGGTCCGCGACCACCCGAACTCCTGCGGCGTGCTGTAGCTCAACGGCGCGTCGTTGCTCACCAGGCCGAAGTCGCTGAACAGGATAAACCCACCCGCGTCCAGCGCCGGGAGAATGGTCCGCAAACACTGGATGGCCCCGTAATTCAACACCACCCGCTTGGCGTCGCCAAACTCCGCGAGCGCCTCCCGCAGGAACGGATACTCCCGTTCACAGGGCTGAAACACCGCCTCCGGCTCCAGCAGATCCGCCAGGTCCATCAACGCCGGGTCGCCCTGTTCGGCCATCTCTCGCAGCGCCTCCACCGCCGGGTCGCCCAATCGACGCCGCAGCGCCTCATCGCGCGTCACTTGCGTCCGGACACACATCTCCTCCGGCCCCTGTTCGCCCCGCCGGACAATCGCCGCGGGCAGCGAATCGAAGCCGTAGTTGCAGAAAACGGCCCGCACGGCCGTCAATTCCAACTCGCCGCTCGCCGTCTTCCACCGCAGCGGCGTCCGGGCATCGCCGCACACCGCGATCGCCATATCCCCCGGAAACACGCCCAACTCTTCCCACCGCTCCACCGTCGCCGGCGACCCATCGCTCACCACATACACCAACTGTTCGTGAAACCGTTCCCCTTCCGCCAGGCAGATCCGGCGGAACGCCTCCAGAAACAGCCGCGCGAACAGCCCTGTGCCGGCGCACAACTCCAGCACCGCCATCGTCCCTTCCGGGCGCGACTCCTGGCAGTTGATGAACAGCAGTTCCGCCGCATCCTGCGACAGAATCCCCCCGGAGGTGGAGGCAAACGGGATGCTGTGGTCCACGAACCCGCGCGTGCCGTGCTTTTTCCAGTACTGCTCGGACAGCCGCCACAGCAGGGATTCGCCCACCGGACGATACCCCTCCACCACCCGCGACGAATTCGCCACCCTCCGCAGCACATCCACCGGCTGAAATTCAGATTCCATCTGCTCGCTGCATTGTAGCCTACCCTTCCCCGTTTCTCGGTAAACTGCTCCCATGCGCTTTGCTTTCGTTCTCCTTCCGCTGGCCCTCTCCGCCCTCGCCCAGCCCTACAACGAGTGGATCAACAACATCGCCCAGGGCCAGTTGGCCAATCGCAAAGCAGCCATCCGCCAGATCAAGTCCCGCGCCGATGCCGAGGCCCGCCAGCGCGCCGTCCGCGAGAAACTGCTCTCCGTCTACGGCGGCCTGCCCAACTACCGCGGCCCGCTCAATGCCCGCACCACCGGCACGCTCGACGCCGGCGACTACCGCATCGAAAAAGTGATGTTCGAAAGCCTCCCCAAATACTGGGTCACCGGCAATCTCTACGTCCCCAACCGCCCCGGCAAGTTCCCCGCCGTCCTCTATGCCATCGGCCACTGGAACGAGGGCAAACCGGCCGCCCAGCGCATGGCCGCCAACCTCGCCATGCAGGGCTTCGTCGTCCTCGCCTTCGATCCCATGGGCCAGGGCGAACGCTTCCAGGGCTATTGGACCCGCGCCGGCGTCTCCCTGGTCACCCCCGGCGTCCCTCAGCACTGGACCGCCGGCACCGCCGCCTTCCTCATCAACCAGACCCTCTCGGCCTACTTCGTCTGGGACGGCATGCGCGCCCTGGACTACCTCACCTCCCGCCCCGAAGTCGACGCCGAACGCATCGGCTGCACCGGTTGCTCCGGCGGCGGCACCCAGGCTACCTATATCTCCGCGCTCGATCCCCGCGTCAAAGCCGCCGCCCCCCTCTGCTACATGCAGTCGTTTGAGGTCCTCTTCCCCGGCCCCATCGGCGACTCCGAACAGAGCCCGCCCGGCTTCCTCGCCCAGGGCCTCGATCAAACCGATTACGTCGAACTCTTCGCCCCCAAACCCTGGTTCATCGGTTCCACCAAGGAGGATTTCTTCACTCCCGCAGGCGCCAAGCCGCTCTATGAGGAAGCCCGCAACTTCTATGAGATTTTCGGCGTTCAGGACCGCATTAAATGGGTGGTCGGCCCCGGCGGCCACGGCACCCCCATTGAGATCCGCGAGGGCGTCTATGAGTGGTTCAACCGCTGGCTCAACAACGGCAATCCGAACTGGAAAGAGCGCCCGGTGAAGATGTTCACCAACGAGGATCTCCGCGTCACCGCCACCGGCCAACTCGCCGCCGATTCCCGCGATCTCATCGAAATCCTTCGCGAACAGCGCACCGCCCGCCCCGTCGCCGGCGACCTGGACGCCTACGTGAAACGGCTCGCCGTCGTCTCCCCGGCCAACGCCGCGCCCGTCGTGGAAAGCGAGGAGCAGTCTGACGGCCTGGTGATCCGCAAGGTTTCCCTCCCCACCGAACCCGGCGTCACGCTCTCCGGCTGGATTCTCCGTCCCGCCGGCACCGCGCCCCTGCCCGGCGTCGTCCATGTCGAACGCACTGCCAAGCTCTCGCCGCGCGCCATCGAAATCGCCAAAGCCGGCGCCCAGGTCTTTGCCCTCATGCCCCGCGCCCTCCCCGCCCCGCCCCGCTTCCTGGAGCACGGCGATTGGGAAGCCGCCACCCGTGCCTGGCTCACCGGCCGCAATCTGCCCGCCATGCGCGCCATCGATATCGCCACCGCCGCCCGCGCCCTCCTCGCCCAACCCGGCACCCAGGCCCCCGTCCGCGGTGTCGCCGACGGCGTTCACGCCGTCGCCCTGCTGCTCGCCTCCCGCCTGGAACCGCGCCTGGACACCCTCTGGCTCGAGCGCGCCCCCCACAGTTTCGCGCCCGTATTCGATTCTCCCCGCCACCTCGGCCTCCATGACGCCGTGATGCCCGGCTTCTACACCCGCTGGGACCTCGCCGACCTCGCCCAGAACCGCAAAGTCACCTGGATGCAGCCCAACGACTGGAACACCAACATCGTCCCCCTCTCCGGCCCCTTGTACCGCTACCGCGCCTTTGATGAAATGAACGAGGGGATCATCCGCTGGCTGCTCCAGTAGCTTTCCTTCTTCTCTTCGCCCTCGCCCTGCCCGCCGCCGAAATCCGCGGCCGCGTGCTCGATGCGTCCACCAACGAACCCATCCACCGCGCCTCCCTCCGCGCCGGGGCCGAAACCGCCACCGGCCCCGATGGCCGCTTCACCCTCCAGTCCACCTCCGATCAGCTCCAGGTCACCTGCGTCGGCTACCGCCCGTTCGTGCTGAAACTCGCCGCCGGCGCCGCCGAGTTGGAGATCCGCCTGGTCCCCGACACCCTCCGCCGCACCGAGTCGGTCGACGTCGCCGCCGGCCCCTTCGCCCCCGAACCCACCCCCAGCATCAACCTCGCCGGCGGCGAACTGCGCAACCTCGCCAGCGTCCTCGCCGACGACCCGCTCCGCGCCGTCCAGGGCCTTCCCGGCGTGACCTCCAATGACGACTTCACCGCCCAGATCTCCCTCCGCGGCGCCGGCTTCGCGCGCCTCGGCGTCTATCTCGACGGCGTCGTTCTCCACTCTCCGTTCCACACCGTCCAGGGCGAACCCGGCGCCGGATCCCTCACCCTCCTCAGCAGCGACATGCTGGACCAGGTGGAACTCCACGCCGGCCCCATCCCGCCGCAGTTTGCCGACCGTACCGCCGGCGCCATCGACATGCGTTACCGCGACGGCGACCGCCGCCGCCGCTTCGTCCGCGCCGCCGTCAGCGCCTCCAACGCCAACGCTTCCTTCGAGGGGCCCTTCGCCCGCGGCCGCGGCAGTTGGCTCGTCAGCGTCCGCAAAAGCTACCTCCAGTACCTCATCCAGTCCACCTCCGACGACCCGACCCTCGCCTTCGGCTTCTGGGACATGCAGGGCCGCCTCAGCTACGACGTCCAGCCCGGCCACCGGCTTTCGGTCAGCGTCGTCCAGGGCCAGTCCGGCCTCAATCGCGAAGGCGCCGAAAATACTCTCGGCCTCAACAGCATCTTTAAAACGGACTACCACGTCACCCTCGTCAACGCCGGTTCCCGCTGGACCCCCAACAGCCGCTGGCTTCTGCAGAACAACCTCGCCTGGATGCGAGAGAACTTTGATAACGTCAACCGCCAGATTCGCCCCCTCTCCGGCGGAACCTATGGCGAGTGGGTCTGGAACAGCGACAACACCGCCCAATGGAGCGAACAGGCGACGCTGCTCTTCGGCGCCAATGTCCGCCGCCTACGCGACCAGGGTTTCCTCAACCGCATCCAGACTGCTTCCCCGCCCTCACTCCGCATCGACGACTACGCCGCCCGCTCCTCCCGCGCCGGCCTCCACCTCGATCAGGAGTTCCGCCTCTGGCGCGGACGCATCGCCTTGCGCGCCGGCGGACGCGCCGACCATCACCAATCCGTGGCCCGCTCGGTTCTCTCCCCCGCCCTCTCGCTCGGTATCACCGCCTCCGCCCGTACCCGCCTTCACCTCTCCTTCGGCCAGGCCGCCCAGTTCCCGGAACTCAGCCAGCTTTTCGCCCGCTCCGGCGCCCGCTTCCTCCTTCCGGAGCGCTCCCGCTACCTCCAGGCGTCGCTCGAACAGCGGCTCGACAGCCGCACCCGCCTCCGTGCCGAACTCTGGGACCGCGCCGACCGCGACCTCCTCTTCCGCCCCCTCTTCGAACCCCGTCTCCGGCCCGGTAACCGCATCTATACCGGCAACACTCTCGCCCCCTGGGCCAACAGCCAGCGCGGCTACGCCCGCGGCGCCCAGGTCTTCCTCCAGCGCCGCTCCGCCAACGGCCTCACCGGCTGGGTCTCCTACGCCTATACCGTCTCCCGGCTCCGCGATGGCGTCCTTTCCACCGCGTTTCCCGCCGATTTCCAGCAAAAACACGCCGTCAACGTCTTCACCAGCTATCGCCTCCGCCCCACCGTCAACCTCTCCACCCGCTGGAGCTACGGCTCCGGCTTCCCCGTCCGCGGCTTCTACGCCGGAAATGACTTACAATACCGGCTAAGTCACAACCGCAATGACTTACTAATTCCATCCTATCATCGACTCGATTTTCGAGCTAACAAGACTTACATCCGCAGAGGCTGGCAGATGACTCTCTATGCCGAAGTGGTCAATCTGTACAACCGCCGTAACATCCGTTTTGACGACTTCCGCTCCATCGACGCCCGCGCCGGAACCGTGCGCCTGGGTTTTGAAAAAATGTTCCCCGTGCTCCCTTCGGCCGGCCTGGCCATCGAGTTCTAGTCCGGCTTGGCCAGCAAGCCCACCTGCGCCGCCCCCGCCCCGCGCGCCACGTCGATCGCCTCGCCCACCGCGCGGAACTCCAGGTCCGGCGCCGCCGTGAAAAACACCGTTTTTTCGGCCCGTAGCGCCAAAACCTGCCGCAGACGGCCGGCAAACTCCGCCGCCCCCACCCGTTCCCGGTTCAGCATCGCCTCCCCGCCGCCGAGCACCGTGATCACCAGCGGCAAACGGTCGGCCAGCGACGGCGCCGCGTTTTTATCCTCCAGCGGCGCCCGCGCCTCCAGGCCCATCGAATGGGGAGGCTGGATCACCAGGAAGATAATAAGCAGGACCAGAAGGACATCGATCAGCGGAGTAACATTGATTGTCGCCGCCGGCTGATTGCCGCCAAGATGCATTGCCATGCACTAACAGACACCGGCTGCCCGCGAACGGTTCCCGCTAATGGGTCATCGCATAGACAATGTAGTTAATGCCGATCCGGTAGGCCAGCGAGGCGAAGGCCTCCGGATACTCCGGATCGTCGGCCCATTCCCAGGCGTCGCCCAGGTCCATGTTGTGGCAGATCCCCACCTGCACCCGGCCCTTGTCGTCGAGCACCGCCCGCCACCGCGCCTCCACCCCGTCCCGCTCATACGTCCGCCCGGACCAGATGTACTGCCGCCCCGGCACCTGGAACCGCTTGTCCAGGTCGTAGAGAACATGGAAAATCGGCTCTCCGTCGGGCAAATCGACAATCACGCGGTCCGGGAAGATCTTCTTCAGCCCGTCGGCGAAGACCTCCCATTCATAGGAGCCGTGGAAGTCGTCCACCATCAGGAATCCGCCCCGGTCCAGGTACTCCCGCAGCCGCTTGGCCTGCGCCTCGCTCAGGTTCCAGTGCCCCACTTCCACCGCGTAGAGCCACGGCCAGTTGAACATCTCGTCGCTGTCGACGTCGATGATCTCCTCCACGCTGCGCGCCTGCACGCGCGTCAGCCGCCGCACGCCCTGCGTGAACACCCTCTCGGCCTTATTGGCGTCCGTGCCCCAGGACCCGCGCCTCCACCCGCCCGCCGAACGGTACCGCAGCCGCGCAAACGCCCATTCTCCCGGCACATCGGCGTCTTCCGGATCGTCGGCCGGGTTCTGCATCTCCCGCTCGTACATGTAGCTCGAGCGCCGGCTCTGGTAAGCCCACGCCACCCCGCCCAGAAGCAGAATGGAAAGCAACGCCGCCGCCTTGCGCGCCGAGGTCATTCCGAAACCCTATCACTTTGCGTACCCCTACGCCAGTGGGTTCTCCGGCCACGAGTGGCGCGGATAGCGCCGCCCCAGTTCCTTGCGCAACTGCGGATAGAGCCGCTCCCAGAATCCGGCCAGGTCCTGCGTCATCTGCACCGGCCGCTGATTCGGCGCCAGCAGATGAACCACCACGTTCACACGCCCTCCGGCCACCTTCGGCGTCTCCCGCATGCCGAAGAAATCCTGCAACCGCGAGGCCACCGCCGGCGGCTGTCCGTCGATGTATTTTACTTTGGCAAATCGCCCGCTCGGCAGGCGGATCTTCTCCGGCGCCAGCCGGTCCAGCAACTCCCGCTTCCCGGCCGGCACCCCTTCCAGCAGCGCCCGCTCCAGGCCGCCGTCGCCCAGCAGGCCCCGCAGTTCCGCGAAGGAGCGACAACCGTAGCAGGCCGCCGCCAGCGCGCCCCGCTGCGCCTCTTCGTCCGGCACCGCGGGCCCGCCGTACCCGGCCGCAAAACGCCATCGCGCAAACAGCGCTTCCACCTCCTCGGCCCCGGCAAAGGCCCCCAATCCCGCTTCCACAGCCTTCTCCGCCAGCAGGCGCGCCGCCAGTTCCATGTCCACCGCGCCGCTCCGCGACTCCTCGATCACAAATCCGTCAAACGTCAGCGCGCTCACGCTCTCCACCCGCTCCGCCGCCCGGTTCCACTCCACCCCGTCGCGCGAATCCAGCCGCTCCGGAAACAGGTCCAGCAGCCAGTTCGGGTCAACTTTACTCGCCAGCCGGATCAGCGGCTGCCCGCGGTCCTTCCGGAATTCGATGTCCAGCGCCACCAGCAGCGCCGCGTCCCGGACGCTGGAGGAATCGGCCAGCTGCGCCGCCCCGCCTCCTGCCAGCAGCACCTCTCCGTTCGGCTTCTTCCGCCCTAACCGGTCGGAAAAAGCCGCCGTTACCGCGAGAAGCAGCCCCTCTTCCTGCCCCAGCCGCCGCGAACTCAGCCGCGCCGCACGCCGGATCTGCTCTACCATTCGCGTCGTGTGCGGCAGCCAGCGCTGCTCAAACAGCAGGAACAGGTCGCTGTCGGCGTGGTGCTTCGGCGCCCCTTCCAGCCGCTCTCCCGCGCTCAACACGGCCGCCGCCCGCGCCCCGTCCTCGCCCGCCCCGCGCGCTTCGGCTTCCAACACCAGCCGCGCCAGCCGCGGGTGCAGCGGGAGCTGCGACATCCGCTTGCCCAAAGGCGTCAGCCGCCCATCGGCCACCGCGCCCAGCCGCGCCAGCAACTCTTCGGCCGCCGCCAGCGAGGCCTCCGGCGGCGGCGTCAGCCACGCCAGCGCGTGCGCGTCCCGCACCCCGCAACCGTGCAGGTCCAGCAGCAACTGCGTCAACTCCCGCCGCGCGATCTCCGGAGGATCCTGCCCCGGGCGCCGCACGAACTCTTCCTGCGTGTAAAGCCGGATCACCCGCCCCGGCGCCGTACGGCCTGCGCGCCCGGCCCGCTGCGTGGCGCTCGCCTGGCTGACCCGCGCCACCTGTAGCGACGGAATTCCCGTCCATGGCGAGTCGATCGCCACCCGCGCCAGACCGCTGTCCACCACCGCCGTCACGCCTTCAATGGTCACGGAGCTTTCCGCCACGTTGGTGGAAAGAATCACCTTCGTCCGCGCCGCTCGCGCCAGCGCCCGGTCCTGCTCTTCGGGCGACATGTCACCGTGCAGTTGTACAACGAGCAGGTCATGCGCCGCCGCCACCCGTTCCAGGGCGCGTCCAGCCCGGCGCATCTCAAACGCCCCGGGGAGAAAGACAAGGATGTCGCCTGTCAGTCCCTGCCGCACCAGCCGTTCCACCCCATTGGCCACCCGCTCTTCCAGCACGGCACCGGTCTCCGGCGTCCATTCGATCGTGATCGGGTGCAGTTTCCCCTCACTCCGCAGGATCGGCGCCCCGCCCAGGTGCGCGGCAATCGGCGCGGCGTCGAGCGTGGCGGACATGACGATCAGCTTCAGGTCCGGCCGCGAACTGCGCTGCAGGTCCAGCAGCAGGGCGAGCGCCAGGTCGCCGTCCAGGTGGCGCTCGTGGAACTCGTCCAGGATCACCACGCCAACCGCCGCCAGCCGCGGGTCGGAGAGTAATCGCCGTGTCAGCACCCCTTCGGTGAGGAAGCGCAGCCGTGTTCGCGGCCCGGAGACCTCTTCAAACCGGACCTGATAGCCGACGGTTTCGCCGAGCCGTTCGCCCAACTCTTCAGCCACCCGCCGCGCCGCCAGCCGTGCCGCCAGCCGCCGCGGTTCCAACACCCAGATCTCTCCCGGCGTCTCGGAAAGCAGCGCGGGTGGAACGCGGGTGGTTTTGCCGGCACCCGGAGGGGCCTCCAGAACCAGGCAGGAATGTTGGCGGAGGGACGCGCGCAGGTCGCCCAGCAGCGCGTCGACAGGAAGGGAAAGCACCACTTCTTAAGGTAAACCAAGCCCCGCCAACCCCAATCGCAAGCCCCCCGCACCACCCCGAAACAGAACCCATCCGCGCGGGCGCGGTAAACCCACGCGCCTTGGTGCGGTAAACCCACGCGCCTTGGTGCGGTAAACCCACGCGCCTTGGCGCGGTAAACTATGTGGATGTCGTCCAAATTCGCCCCGTTAGCGCCGCCAAAGCGTCTGCTTTTCGGCCCCGGCCCTTCGCTCGTCGCCCCTCGCGTTTACGAAGCAATGGGCAAGTCCGTCGTCGGACACCTCGACCCCTTCTTCTTCCAGGTCAATGAAGAGATCCGCGCAGGTCTCCAGGCCGCCTATGGCACCGCTAACGCATTCACCATGGCTATCTCCGGAACCGGCAGCGCCGGCATGGAAGCAGCCGTCTCCAACTTCGTCGAGCCCGGCTCGAAATTCCTCGTCTTCGCGAATGGCTTCTTCTGCGACCGCATGAGTGAGATGGGCCGCCGCCAGGATGCCACCGTCGTCCGCTTTGAGGCACCCTGGGGCCAGTCGTTCGACGAAGCCGCCGCCGCTGACATCATCCGCAAGGAAAAACCCAACACGGTCGCCTTCGTTCACGGCGAAACCTCCACCGGTGTCTTCACCTCCGGCGAAGCCATCTGCGCCGCCGCTCATGAAGTCGGCGCCATCACCATCGCCGACTGCGTCACCTCGCTCGGCACCATGCCCATCAACCTCGACGCCACCGGTATCGACGTTGCCTATAGCTGCACCCAGAAAGGGCTCTCCTGCCCTCCCGGCCTGTCGCCCATCTCCTGCTCGCCGCTCGCCATGGAACGGCTCAAGGCCCGCACCTCGGTGAATCACTCCTGGTATCTCGACCTGAAACTGCTGGCCGAATACTACGAGGGCGCCCATCGCTACCACCACACCGCACCCATCTCCATGTTCTACGCCCTGCGCGAAGGCCTGGCGCTGGTGCTCGAAGAAGGCGTCGAAGCCCGCTTCGCCCGCCACAAGGAAAACCACTTGAAACTCGTCGCCGGCCTGGAAGCCATGGGCATGGAAATGCTCGTCGCTCCCGGAACCCGCATGTGGGCCCTCCATACCCCGAAAGTGCCCGCCGGCGTCAATGACCTCGACGTGCGCAAAAAGCTTATGGAGCGGCACGGTATCGAGATCCAGGGCGGTTTCGGCCCGCTCGCCGGTCAGGTGTTCCGCATCGGCCTGATGGGCGAAGGGTCCACGGCAGCTAATGTCGACCTGCTGCTTGGCGCTCTGCGCGAAGCCATCGCCGGTTAATTTCGTCACCTCTGCGGGCGGCCCTAGCGGCCGCCTAAGGGGTTTCACCTAGATAGCCTGCGCCTGATTCCGCCGATGATCGTGTGTATGGCTCTGGAATCTGTCGATCTTCTCTCGCTGTTGAAGCGCGCCCGGAAATCCACCGCCGACGCGGCCGCGGGAGTGGCCGCCGCCGCTACCGCCACTGCGACGGCCGTGGAACCGGAGGAGGCTGCGCCGCCCGTCGCGCCGCCAGCCGCTCCGATAGCCAAAGTGCAGGAAAAAGAAGGACTTACCGACCTGTACAACGAGCTGTTCAGTGACGAACTGCTCATCCGGCGCATCCTCGGGTTGCTCTACCAGTGCAAGAAAAAGAACCCGAATGGCGGGTTTATTTCCATTCTGGACCTGGAACGCATCCTGAACATCGAGCGCGAAGGGGCATCGTTCGTCATGACCTACATGAAGACGCAAAAGGTCATTGAGATGGACGACAAGAGCCGGATGTCGATAACTGTGCCTGGAATCAACTACTTGCGAACCGTTCTTGGCGTCAATTCCGGACCGCACACCGGGGCCGTCGGCAAAACCGGCGCCGACGGCGACGAATAGAGCTTTTTGACCCGCCCGTTTGGCCTCCGCCAAGCCGGAATCGGCCTTGGCGGAGGCCGATTTTCGTAAAAATGGCGCTGGGGAAAAAGCCGTTCCTTCGAAAAACATTCCACCCTAACCGATAGAAGCTTCGGGATTTACCGATCC
>CAYSFR010000057.1:0-48349 GCA_964430625.1 uncultured Solibacteraceae bacterium | reverse complement strand
CGCATGTCCGGTGGTGTGGGAGGGGAGGAGTTGTGAAGCTCCCCCCTATCCCGATGTTTTCGAAGAGTTTATTCTTCGTCGTGCTGGGCGGAGAGGGCCGTGAGCACGTTCATGTCTTCGAGCGTGGTAACGTCGCCGGCGACGGTATGGCTGGTGACGATCTCGCGGAGCAGGCGGCGCATGATCTTGCCGGAGCGGGTCTTGGGGAGCGCTTCGGTGAAACGGATCTCTTCCGGGCGGGCGAAGGGTCCGATTTCGTGGGCGACCCACTGGCGGAGTTCCAATCCAAGCTTCTCGTGATCGCCGATACCCTTCTTCAGCGTCACGAAGCAGCAGACGGCCTGGCCGGTGATTTCGTGGGGTTTGCCGACGACGGCGGATTCGGCGACAGCCGGGTGGCGGACGAGGGCCGACTCGATTTCCATCGTGGAGAGGCGGTGGCCGCTGACGTTCATGACGTCATCGACGCGACCGAGGATCCAGTAGTAGCCGTCTTTGTCGCGGCGGGCAGCGTCGCCGGTGAAGTAGGCGCCGGGAACTTTGGACCAGTACTGTTCCTTGAAGCGTTCGGGATCGCCCCAGATGGTGCGCAGCATGCTGGGCCAAGCGCTCTTGAGGATCAGGAAGCCTTCGTGGCCGTCGGGGACGGGGTTGCCGTTGTGATCGACGATCTCGGGGACCAGACCGGGCATGGGGAGGGTGCCGGAGCCGGGTTTGAGGCCGACGGCGCCGGGCATGGGGGCGATCATGATGGCGCCGGTTTCGGTCTGCCACCAGGTGTCGACGATGGGGCAGCGGTTGTGGCCGATGACGCGGTGGAACCATTCCCAGGCGGCGGGGTTGATGGGTTCGCCGACCGAGCCGAGGAGACGGATGCTATCGAGGTTGTGGCGTTCGGGCCAGTGGTCGCCCTGGCGGATCAGGGCGCGGATGGCGGTGGGCGAGGTGTAGAAGATGCTCACCTTGTACTTGTCGACGAGGCGCCACCAGCGGTCGAAGGCCGGGGTGTCGGGAGCGCCTTCATACATGACGGTGGTGGCACCGGCGGAGAGGGGACCGTAGACGACGTAGGAGTGGCCGGTGACCCAGCCGACGTCGGCGGTGCACCAATAGGTGTCGGACTCCTTCAAGTCGAAGACCCACTTCATGGTCATGGTGCACTGCAGGAGGTAGCCGGCGGTGGTATGGAGGATGCCCTTGGGCTTGCCGGTGGTGCCGGAGGTATATAAAACGTAGAGGGGGTGTTCGCTGTCGAGTTCGACGGCGGGGACGTCTTCGCGGGCGGTTTCGTCGAGGACGTGCCACCAGTGGTCGCGGCCGGTCTCCATGTGGCATTGGGAATGGGTGCGCTGGTAAACGACGACGTGTTCGACGGTGGGGCAGAACTTGAGGGCTTCGTCGACGGCGTCCTTGAGGCGGACTTCCTTACCGCGGCGCCACCCGCCGTCGGCGGTGAGGACGACTTTGGCTTCCAGATCCTGGACGCGAGCCTTGAGGGCTTCGGCCGAGAAGCCGCCGAAAACGACGGAGTGGGGGATGCCGAGGCGGGCGCAGGCGAGCATGGCGATGGCGGCTTCCGGGATCATCGGCATGTAGATGATGGCGCGGTCGCCGGTTTGGAGGCCGAGTTGGAGGAGCGAGGAGGCGAAGCGGCAGACGAGGCGATGGAGTTCCTGATAGGTGATGATCCGCTGGTCGCCGGGCTCGCCTTCGAAAATGATGGCGGCTTTATTCTTGCGGGCCGTTTTGGTGTGGCGGTCGAGGCAGTTGTAGCTGACGTTGATTTTTCCGCCGGTGAACCATTTCACGAAGGGAGGCTGCCAGTCGACGGCCTTGTCGAAGCGCTGGAACCAGTCGAGCTCGTTGGCGGCCAGGTCGCCCCAGAAGGCGGCGGGATCGTTGACGGCAGCGTTGTAAAGTGCCTGATAGGCTTCCATTCCGGAGACGTTGGCCTGAGCGGCGAACTCGGCCGGCGGAGGCACCAACGTAGGCAGGGAGGCGGGCTTAGCGGGTTGAGTCATCAGCCGAATATTCTATCAGGGCAGGGGCTTCCCTGCCCCAGGGCGACTGCACTATGATTGGATTTCGGTTAAACCCTTATGACAGCGATCCCAGTCGACCAACAACAGTCTGTCGTGGAGCGCCTTACGGCGGCCTGCGGCGGTTCGTACACGCCGGAGCAGCGGCGGAAGTACTTCATTACCGGCCCGCAATGGGCGGCGGCCTATGAGGGCCATTCCCTGTTCCAGGACAAGACACGGCCGGCGGTCGGGTTTGAACGGGTGATTGAAGAGTACGCCAAGATTGGCATTGGTTACTGGTGCACGCATGACACGGACGTGATTCCGACCGAGCAACTGGGGCGGGACGGGCAGGACGAGATTGTCGGGCGGATCGGGGAGTCGCTGAAGAAGAACGGGTTGGCCTGTTCGATGGTGACGACGGAGACGTTCCACAATCCGGTGTGGGCGGCGAGTCCGGCGCCCCATGCGGGGCAGGTGCGGGAGTACGCCAACTGGCGGGTAGAGAACACGGTCTCCATCGGGCATCAGTTGGGGGCGAACTACGCGGTTTACTGGCCGGGCGCTTTGGGGTACTTCATTCAGGGCGCGATGGACGAGTTGCAGACGTTGAAGTGGTATGCCGAGTGCATTAACGCGGCCTGCGAGAAGGATATCGAGCTGGCGGCGAAGAACGGGCGGGCGACGCTGAAGCACTGTATGGAAGCCAAGCCGTTTGAGCCGGTGGCGGAGATTCTGTTGCCGACGTCGGATTCTATGCTGGCGCTGATCTTCTCCGGGCTGATTAAGTATCCGGCGATGGTGGGTCTGAATCCGGAGTATTTGCACGAACTGATGTGGGGCACGGCGCCGCGGGCGGCATTGGCGCGGGCGCTGATGTGCGGGAAGCTGTTCCACTTCGACATCAATGACGGGTACGCGGGCAAGCACGACGTGGACATCGCGGTGGGGCTGGTGAACCCGCTGGACTGGCTGAATGTGTTTGTGTTGCTGCGGACCTACGGCTACAACGGGCCGTTCAACCTGGACTACAAGCCGCCGCGCACGACCTCCGTGCACGGGGTCTTCCATGTGAGCTTCCCGACGGCGGTAGACCGGTTCATCACGTTATGGGAAATGGCGGGTGAGGCGATGACCGATCCGGTGATTCAAGGGGCGACGGACGCACTGAAGGCTGGCGGGCCGCGCGTGGCCGATATCCGCGATGCAGCAGGGATGACGGCGTCCAATCGCGAGTTACTGACGCTGCATGAGCTGATTTCGCACCGGCTGTTCCAGATTCTGGTGGGCCAGAACAAGGGCCGGACGTTCTCGCTGTAGGAAGACAGCAGTGGGGCGCTCCATCCTCCTGATCGGGCTGGCGCTGGTGGCGCTTGGCGCGGCAATGTGGACGATAGAGCGCCTCCGGCTCCCGGGGGACTTCGTATGGCGGGGGAAAAACACCACCGTGTATTTCCCACTGGCGTCCAGCATTGTGGCGAGCCTGCTGCTGACCGGTTTGTTGTGGCTATTCCGGCGACGGTAGTTAGCGGACGACGCCGATCTTTTCAAAGGGCCAGTAGACGAAGACGGCTTTGCCGTAGATGAAGCGTCGGGGGACGACGCCCCAGGCGCGGGAGTCGTTGGAAGAGCTGCGGTGATCGCCCATGACGTAGAAGGAGTCAGCGGGGACCTGGGTGGCGGGGACGGTGAGGTGGTCGCGGAACTCTTCGGGGACGTAGGGTTCGTTGACCGGTTTCCCATTCAAGCTGACTTTGCCGTCGACGACTTCGACTGTATCGCCGGGGATGCCGATGACGCGTTTGATGTAGGACTTGGAGGGGTCGCGGGGGAACCAGAAGACGACGGTGTCGCCGCGTTCGATCTGCCCGAAGCCGAAGCGGTAGAGGAATTTATTGATGAAGATGCGTTCCTGGTCCTCAAGGGCTGGCATCATGGAGGTTCCTTCCACCTTGACGGGCTGGTAAAGGAAAAGGATGATGACGACGGCGATGACCACCGAGAGCATGAGGTCGCGGAGCCAGTAGGCGGCACCAAGGAGGAGGTTTTTGGACTCGGGGGGCTGGTCAGTCGACATGGAACCCTATTAGGCTGAATTGTACTCTGAAATGGGAACTTCGCGAGCGATATTGATCATTCCGGCGCTGAATGAGGCGGAATGTCTGCCTCTGTTATTCGACGCGATTCCGGCGGATTTGTTTCGGTGGATTATGGTGGCCGACAACGGGTCGACGGACGGGACGGCGGAAGTGGCGCGGGCGCGGGGGGCGATGGTGGTGCGAATCGCGGAGCGGGGGTACGGGGCGGCTTCGCTGGCAGCGATGGCGGCGATGCCGGCGGAGGCGGAGATTGTGGTGTGGATGCAGGCGGATTTATCCGAAGACCCGGAGGAGGCGCGGGCGCTGATGGCGCCGATTGCGGCGGGGGAGGCGGATCTGGTGATCGGGTCGCGGACGATGGGGGAGGCGGCGGAGGGTGCACTGCTGCCGCATCAGCAGTTTGGGAACTGGCTGGCGTGTTTCCTGATGCGGGTATTCTGGGGGCACCGGTTTTCTGATTTGGGGCCGTTCCGAGCGATTTCGAGGGAGGCGCTATTCGGATTGGGGATGGCGGACCGGAACTACGGTTGGACGGTGGAAATGCAGATCCGGGCGCTGCAGAAGGGGTTGCGGGTACGGGAGATCCCGGTGCGGTATGGGCGACGGGTGGCGGGGGAGAACAAGGTGAGCGGGAATTTGCGGGCGTCGGTGCGGGCGGGGTGGGTAATCCTGCGGACGGTGTTCCGGGCGGCGTGGAGCGGGTTCCGGCAAAGCGGAAGGCCCCACCCGTTCCGGACAAACGGGTAGGGCCTTTCCTCTCGGTTCTGCCACCGTTTCAAGAAGGTGGGGCTGTTGCTATTCGACATCTGTCACGCGCCCGCCCAAGAAGGTGATCTTCATTTGCGGGTAGATGAAGATCTGCTTGTTGCCGAGGGTGACGACTTGCTTGGGGGAACCTAGGAGTTGGATGACCTGCTCCGGGGTGAGGCCGAGCGTTATGGTAATGGTGGAAGCGGCTTCGGCGGGGTTCTGTTCGGCCTGTACCGCTTCGGCGACCGTTTCCTGCTCGATTCGATCCGCAGCCTGTACCTCGGCGGAGAGTTGTTCGGCGATGCCGGATTCCGGGGGAGGCGCGGCGGAGACGAAAGAGGCTGATCTCGGGGGGGCCGCCAATCCGGAGGGGAGTGGCGGGACGCCCTGCTGACCGGCGCGGGAGCGAAGGTCTTCCAGGCCTTCGGCAATGGATTCGCGCATGTTGTTGTAGGTATCCTGCAGGTCTTCGATGGAAACGGAGACGTGATTCCCTACGCGGCAGCTTCCCGGCTGGCTGGCGATGACTTCGACGTAGGCGGCAGGAGCACCTTCCGGAGGGGCCTGGCGCATGCGAAATACGTCACCGCGGACGAGGCTGCAGGGGCGGCCGGCGGTGTCGTTGACATTGAGGGAATAGGCCACAACGAAGACGTGGGCGTTGTTATCGGTGAGCATGTGAGGGAAGCCGGCCTGTGGATCGGGCAGTTCATTGCGGGCGATGGCTTGGGCTTCCTGCTGCTCGACGGCGAGTTGGCGTTCGACCTCGAGGGCGATCTGCTGTTTGACGGCCGGGGAGAGCATGACGGCGCCAGAGAGCGGAGGGCGGTCACCGAGTTCGGTGTAGGCGTCGGCCAGACGGGCGGCGAGGATGAAATCGGTGAGCCAGTAGGCGGGCGAGATGTAGCTGGGGTAGGGGTTGAAATAGCCGCGGAAGTGGGCGAACCAGGGTTCGCGGTACCAGCCCCAGGAAAACTGAACGGGCACCATCCAGGGGAGGCGGAACCAGCTATAGAACCCGGAATTGTAGTAGCGGTTGGGGACGTAGCTATTCAGGGTGAATCCACGGTAGGAATAAGGGGTGTAGTAGCGGTTGTAGGCGCGACCGCGGAGGAAGTAGGTTCGATTGACGAAGGAGTGGCCCTGGTAGGCAAAGGGTCGTTGGACGAAGCCATGTCCGCGGTGGTTGGTGACGATCATGGAGCGATCCGGTCGGTGGACGACGATGCGGCGGGAGTCACCGGCCCCGCGCTGAATGGTAGTTCCGCCCCTGCGGACGAGGCCGACGCGGCCATCGGGCTGGTAGCGAACCTCGGAACCGGTACGGCCTCGGTAGGTTTCGATGCGCCCTTGCTGGTTCCGGGTGATCGTTGCCCGGGGGGCGCGGGGTTGTGCGGCGAACCGGTCGTTGGGTCCGGATTGGCGGGGCTGATTGGCATTGATGCCCGGCTGGCGGTTGGCGTTGCGGTCAAAGCCGCCGGGATTACGTTGGGGCTGACCGGTGTTCATCCCGGGCTGCCGTTCGACGCCGGGTTGGCGGTTGGCGTTACGGTCAAAGCCGCCGGGGTTGCGTTGGGGCTGGCCGGTGTTCATGCCGGGTTGCCGCTCGACGCCGGGCTGGCGGTTGGCGTTGCGGTCAAAGCCGCCGGGGTTGCGCTGGGGCTGCCCGGTGTTCATGCCGGGTTGCCGTTCGACGCCGGGTTGGCGGTTGGCGTTGCGGTCAAAGCCGCCGGGGTTGCGCTGGGGCTGCCCGGTGTTCATGCCGGGTTGCCGTTCGACGCCGGGTTGGCGGTTGGCGTTGCGGTCAAAGCCGCCGGGGTTGCGTTGGGGCTGGCCGGTGTTCATGCCGGGTTGCCGCTCGACGCCGGGCTGGCGGTTGGCGTTGCGGTCAAAGCCGCCGGGGTTGCGTTGGGGCTGGCCGGCAGGATTGGATTCGGGGGGCTTGCCGACGTTGCGCTGCATCTGCCCCTGGCCGGAGGCGGCATCGACCCGGCGGGAGCGTTCCGGCTGGGCTTGGGCCGGGGTTTGGCCGGACTCCTGCTGGCGGACTTGACGGCCGCCGGGGCGGCCCTTCTCCCGGTCGTGCTCCGGCGGCTGGGCGATGGCGAATGCCGCCGACAGGCATAGTGCGATCAGCATACGGTGCGAAGTGAGGGTGGACATACGGATTCTCCCGGTGTACCGAGACGGGACACCTGCGGGCCTATTCCACGGCGGCGACGATGCCGTCGAGGAATGTCACCTTGCAATCCGGGTAGATGTAGATTTGCTTCCTGCCGAGGTCGGCAATGATATCGGGCTGGCCCAGAGTTTCCAGCACGCGGTCAAGCGTCGCGCCGATTTCAATGGGGGCGGGCGCGGGAGCGGGATCGGACGATGGGACGAGTTCCGGCAGCGGAGGCGGTGGCGCCGCTGGCTCAAGAAGTTCGGCTACGACGGCGGCCACCTGGCGAATGTCGGCGGTGGCGAGGAAGTTCTTGGGGAACTGAAAGGCGACGGAGGCCTTGGCACGCATGCCACCGAAATCTGCGGCGGAGAGGAGCGAGAAGACGACGCTCGTCTCCTTTACTTCGGTTTTGGTAATGTAGACGGCGTCACCGGCCAGGAATTTGCCTGCCGTGGCTTGGTCCTGCGCGAAAATGTTGAGCGCAGAGCGCCGGACCTGGCCGTCCTTGTAGTTGTTTTGCGCATGGAAAGGGGCGTTGGCCGGATTGGTGGCGACACCGTCTTTGCGAAGGACGAAGAGGGGGCCGGGCTCGAGGAGATCACCGGAGCGGCCGTCGGCGCGGGCCCAGGGGAACTCGGAGCGAAGGGCGGCATCGAGGGCTGGATTGACGGAGGGGTCCTTGGCGGAAGCGATGCCGGGGAGGGCGCAAGCGACGAGCGCCCACCCGGCGGAGAGTACCAGGAAGCGTCGCATAGGGTTACCTTTTCCGGAGCAGCGTTAGCGGCGGGGGCCACCGCGTTCGATGCGGTGCTGCAAGTCACGAAGTTGGAAAAGGTCGCGGCGAAGGAAGTCGCGGTCGCGGGGATTGATGCGGCTGTGATCGACGATGGCCTGGAGACCGGAGATGGCCTGGTCGAGAGCGGGCGCATCGTAGTGACCGCGTTCCCAACGGCGCTGGAAGTCGGCGAGGCCATCGCGGACGCGATAGAAACGGCGCATTTCGATGGGGCCGATGTAGTGAAGGCTGCGTTCGGCGCGGGCGATGTCGGCTCGGACGCGGTCGAGAGTTCCGCGGCCGAACTGATGGTAGCGGGAATCTCCGCGGTCCTGATAGCGCCGGGACGGCTGGGCGAAAGAGGAAGGTGTGCACACCGTCCACATTGTGGCGGCGACGAGCAAATGGATGAGACCTCTCATAGGAAGCTCCTTTCCGGAGCGTGAATCGCACGGCATCCGGTTGGACTCGGGATTCGCGTTCCCTGGCTGATGGCTCAACAGAGACTATGCACGTAGCTCGCCAGTCCGGGGTTGGAGCTGCGTTGAAGAACGGGAGGCCGGCATGGGGCAAAAACCACAAAGTGTGGTTTCTGCCCCGCTTGTGGGTGAATCAGGACTGGGGGCAGGCGATGAGGGCGGCGGTAGCGAAACCGGTAGCGGCATCGGAGAGGAAGTTCTCCTGGATACTCCCAGGCGGATAAACCTTATTCATGGAGCGGGTGGACCAGGCGCCGGTGGCGGGGTGCTGCTTCTGCTGGAGCCAGTGGAGCGCTTTTTGGAGAGCCGGTTCGGAGCAGGAGACGCCGGCCTGACGGGCGGCATAGGCAGCCCAAGCGGTGGCGTAGGCATCGGAATCGGCAGGGCGAACCGCAGCGGGGTGTGGCATCCAGGGGCCAAGCGCCGCGGTGGTCCAACCGCCATCGGGGGATTGGGCTTGCCAGAGTTGGCGGAGGATGGGGGCCGCCGTTTTGGCGTCTTTCACGGGGCGGAAGGCGAGCCAGGCGAGGCGGTTGTGGAGAGGTTGGCGGGAAAGATCGGCCTTGAGGAAGGACTCCAGGGCGGCGATGCGGGCGGGCGGTTGGGCGGGGTAGGCGGAGAGGGCAAGTTGGGCGAGGGTGGCGCCGTAGAAGTTGGACACTTCGGTTTCGACGGGGTCGAGGGCGTGATCGAACCAGGTCCAGGAGCCCTTGGCGGCGCCGGAGGCGATTTGGTTGTCCCAGAGGCGTTGGAGGGCGGTGGTGTCGGCGGGGGTGAGGGGGGCGGCGGGGTCACGGCGCTGGAGGGAGAGGGTGAGCAGGTTCAGGACGGCTTCGGCTCCGGCGTTATTGAGCATGGCGAGGGGCGGATGGGAGGCGAGCCGGGTTTTGACGCCGTCGACGAGTTCCTGTTCGCGGGGACGGGGCGTGGGTTCGGCGAGAAGGCGCCGGGCAATGAGGTAGGACAGACCGGTGTGGCAGGATATGCAGGGGCCACCGGCTTTCTGGGCGGGTTTCCAAGCGGCCCACTGTTGCTGGCGCGACTCGAGGTAATCGAACGCTTTTTGGCGGTCCCAGGCGGCGGCGGGGAAGGCAAGGAGCAGGAAAAGGGAGAAAAAGCGGGTCATAGGCGGTATGGTAGCTTCTTTTTAGGACAGTTAGCGTCCTAAAAAGATGAAAAAGAACGCGGGAAAACATCCGACGACGCGAGTGCTGGCGGTGCTGGAGTTATTGCAGGCGCGCGGGCGGATGAGCGGGCAGGAGTTGGCGGAACGGGTGGGGGTGGACCGCCGAACGGTTCGCCGGTACATGGTGCAACTGGAGGAGATGGGAATCCCGATCACAACGGAACGAGGGCCGGCGGGAGGGTATGAACTGGTGGCAGGATTCAAGTTGCCGCCGCTATTGTTTACGGCGGACGAGGTAGTGGCGATCGGGTTGGGGCTGGCGGCGGTGAGGGGCCTGGACCTGACGGAGGCGGTGGGGAGCGCCGCGGCGAAACTGGAACGGGTAATGCCGGCGGAGTTGAAGGGGCGGATGCGGGCGATGGGGGAGACGGTGGTGTTTGCGGGCGATCCGGCAGGAGGGGTGGTGAACAGGAGGGTGATGGGGGTGCTGAGCCGGGCGGCACACGAGGGGCGCGGGGTGAGGATGGGGTATCGGGACCCGGCGGGAGTGGAGAGTGAGCGGGGTTTTGACCCTTACGGGCTGGCGATGCGCGGCGGGCACTGGTACGCGGTGGGGTACTGTCAGATGCGGCAGGCGTTACGTACATTCCGGATGGACCGTATCTGGAGGGCGGAACTGGAGGGGCGACGCTTTGCGCGGCCTGATGGGTTCGCGGTGTTACAGCATTTGGAGGTATCGTTGGCGACGCTGGCGCGGCGGTATTCGATTCGGGTGTGGCTGGAGACAGACCTGGAAGGAGCGCAACAGGAGGTGTTTGGCGCGATGGGGGTATTGGAACCGGCAGACGGGGGCGTGGAGTTGCGGAGCCAGGCGGACGACCTAGATTGGTTTGCCCGGGAATTGGCGCGGCTGCCGTGGCGATTCACAGTACGGGAACCGGAAGAGTTGCGGGAGGCCGTGTGGCGATTGGGGCGGCGGCTACTGGGGGCGGGAGGCGATCCGGGGGAAGGCGTAAGAGGGGGCTCAGACGGTTTTCTGGGAGAGGAACGGTAAGCGGCCGAGGAGTTGGGCGCGGCGAGTGAGGTACCAGTTGCTGGTGACGAGACGGGTTTTGGCGGTGGACAGGCCAAGCATGAGAGCGATGACTGCGAGGGCAAGGAGGGCAGTTTCAAAAAGGGGCGTTTTGTTCTTAAAGGGCTCGGCCCAGCGGCCATAGACGAGTTCAATGTGGACCCAATAGATGAGGAGCGAGGTTTGGCCGAGCTGGCGGGGGATGGAGAAGCGGGGGCCATAGCCGGCACCGGCGCGGACACGGGGGACCCACTGATTCCAGAAGAAACCGAAGGCGCAGACCATGAGGATGACGCCGACCTTGATGAGGGTGAGACAGGGGCTGTCGAGCCAGAATTCGGAATGGGGGTAGATATTGTAGGGAAGGTTGGAGACGTATTGACCGGCGAAGGCGAGGGCAAAGCCGGCCCAACCGGCCCACTGCATTAGGTCTTCGCGGCCCTCTTCCGTAACGCAGCGGAAGACCGTTCCGCAGGCCATGCCGAAGGCGACAAAGGTGCCCCAGGGGAAAAGCGCGAAGGCGCCGTAGTCCGGGGCGAGGTACATGCGCATGAGGCTTTCCGGAGCGTCGGCCTTCCAATCACTCATGAAGGGAGCGCCGAAGGCGATGATGGCGGCAACGGCCAAGGCGCCGCGGATACGGCCGAGGCGTCCGAAGGCGGCTACCGGGGCGAGCATGACGCAGGCGGCGCCCATGCAGTTGAGGATGTCGACGCGGAGGAGGTCGCGCCAGGGGGAGTTGGGCCAGTAAAAGGCGAACATCTGGAGGCGGAAGAGGATGGCGAGGGAGCCGAGGAAGGCGGCACGTTTGAGGGCAGCATAGCTGCGGCCACCGGGGCCGGCGCCTTTTTGCTGGCGGGAATCGATGAGGAAGGCGAGGGTGACGCCGGAGAGGAAGAGGAAGACCGCCGGGGCGACGCCGCCGGGGAATTGGGACATCATGTAGACGCCGGTGTCGCGGAGGTCTTTGTCGGTGAAGCTCTCCCAGACGTGGCCCTGGAGCATGACAAGCGTGGCGGCACCGCGGGTCCAATCGATAAAACCGAGGCGTTCCGAACGGGAGGTTTTCTTGGATTCAGCGGGTGCTGCCGGAATTGTCTCGACGGGACTGCTCACGTTTGACCTTTTCTCACGGTATCGTATTTCTGATGCCTACGGACTTTACGCGACGCACACTATTGCTGACGGGGCTGGCCGCGGCCGGCCGGGCGCAGACACCAGGGGAGCGGATTCTGGATCTGCACCAGCACTCGCCGTATTCCGGGCGGACGGACGAAGAGATGATCGCCCACCAGGAACGGATGGGGATTGCGCGGACGGTGCTGCTGCCGGCCGGGGCTCGTTACGGGTTGGCGGCCGGGGCGGGTGGCAACGACATCTGCATGAATCTGGCGAAAAAGTACCCGGGGAAGTTTGTGTTTTTCGCCAATGAAGGGCCGGCGCCGGACCAGACGAAGGCGGTACTGGAGAAATATCTGAAGCTGGGGGCGATCGGTATCGGGGAGCAGAAGTTTCCGGTGGACGCCGACGGGGTGCACGTGAACCTGGTGGCGCAAATTGCGCGGGATTACAAAGTGCCGGTGCTACTGCACTTTGAGCACAACACCTACAACATTGCGTTTCAGCGGTTCTACCGGATTCTGGAGAAGTATCCGACGGTGAATTTTATCGGGCATGCGCAGACCTGGTGGGGAAACATCGATAAGGACCTGCAGCAGGAGGTGCTCTATCCCCGGACGCGAGTGACGCCGGGCGGGATCACGGACCGGTATTTGCGGGACTATCCGAACATGTATGGAGATATGTCGGCTGGGTCGGGGCTGAACGCACTGCTGCGGGATGAGGAGCATGCGCGGGGGTTCCTGGAGCGGCATCAGAACAAGCTGATCTATGGGAGTGACTGCAGCGATGCGGCCGGGCATGGGGACAAGTGCAGCGGGTCGAAGCAGATTGAGACGATCAAGCGGTTGAGTCCGCACCCGAGTGTGACGCGGAAGATATTTTGGGAGAACGGGGTGCGGGTGTTGGGGTTGAAAGGGTAAGGGAGGCAGCGGCCAGGCGCGATCGCTAGCGCATGACGGAAAGGTAGGCAGCCCATGGGCCGACCTCGGACTGGTAACGACGGGCGAGGGTGCGGGAGATCTGGACGATGTGAGAGAGGTCATGGGCGGTCCAGGTGGCGATCAACTGGCGCGCGGTGACGGCGCCGAGGGCTGGATGGGTGCCGGTCTGTTCCAACTGGGCGCGGGTCAGGTTTCTTTCGCGGAGGCTGGCGAGGCTGGCGGCGCGGAGGGCGGCGAAGTCGTCGAGGAGTTCGGGAAGCGGGCGCCGCGGGGCGGAAAGCTGGGCTTCGCGGTCGAGGGGATCGAAAGGGCGGCTGGGGCCGTGGTCCAGGATAATGGCCAATCGGGGTATCCAATCCACTTTTTCGGTGTGGATGAGGTGGCCGATGACGGTGTGGGCGCTCCAGGTGCCGGGGCCGTCGGTCGCTTCGGTCCAGGTCTCGGGCAGGTGGCGGAGAAGCGCGTTGAGCGAGGCCGGAGTGCGCTCTAAGATGGCGATGGACTCGGCGAGGAAGTTCATCGGCGACGCAACTTATCGAGGGCGTTCGCGGCGGCGACGCGGTAGGCTTCGGCGAGTGACGGGTAGTTGAAGACGGTTTTGGCGAGGGTTTCGACGGTGCCGCCGGTCATCATGAGCATTTGGCCGATGTGGACGAGTTCACTGGCGTTGTCGCCAACGATGTGGATGCCCAACAGTTGGAGGGTTTCGGCGTGGACGATGATCTTGAGCAGGCCGGTCTGGTCGCCGGTGATCTGGGCTTTGGCAACCTCGTCAAACTGGGCGACGCCAGTTTCGTAGGGGATTTTCTCCTGGGTGAGTTGGGTTTCGTTCTTACCCACCATAGAGATCTCGGGGATGGTGTAGATGCCGAAGGGGAGGAGGTCGGGGCGGTTCTCGACTGTCTCGCCGAACATATGGCGGGCGGCGAGGCGGCCCTGTTCCATGGAGGTGGAGGCGAGAGAGGGGAAACCGACGACGTCGCCGGCGGCGTAGATGTGAGGGATCGCGGTCTGGAAGTTTTCGTTGACGGTGAGGTGTCCGCGGGTTTGGGTAGGGATACTGACGGACGCGAGGTTGAGTGTGTCGGTATTGGGCTGGCGGCCGACGGCGTAGAGGAGAGCCTCGGCGATGAGTCGTTTGCCGGATTCAAGGTGGGCGACGGTGGTGAGGGGGGTGGTATCGAGGGCTTCGACGCTCACGACCTTTTCCCCAAGGCGGAAGGTGACGCCGGCGCGACGGAGTTGATACATCAGTGACTGAGTAATTTCGGCGTCGACGTAGGTGAGAAGGGAGTCCTTGACCTCGACCACGGTGACTTCACTGCCGAGGGCGGCAGCCATGGACGCGTACTCCATGCCGATGACACCGCCTCCGACGACAATGAGGGATTTGGGGAACTCGCCTTCGGTGATTTTGATGAACTCGTCGGTATCGTAGACCTGGAGGGCGGCGAAGGGGATATCGTCACGGCGGGCGGGGCGGGTGCCGGAAGCGATGAGTATGTTGGCGGCGGAGAAGTGGCGTTCGGAGTGGGGGCTGGTGACGCGGAGAGTATGGGGATCGGCGGTAAAAGTGGCGTGGCCGTCGATGACCTGGACGCCGTGGCGCTGGAGTTGGTCCTCGATGACGGCATATTGGCGTTTGATGACCTCATTAACGCGGAACATGAGGTCCTGGATATTGATGCGCGCTTTGAGGCGGTAGCCGCGGCCGTAGAAGGAGCGCTGGCGGAAACCACTCAGGTAGAGTACGGCTTCGCGGAGGGTTTTTGAGGGGATGGTGCCGGTGTGGAGGCAGACGCCGCCGAGGTCGCCGGCGCGGTCGATGATGGCAACCCGGTGGCCGAGTTTGGCGGCTTCGATGGCTCCATGGTGACCGGCGGGACCGCTGCCGATTACCAGGAGATCGTAGTCGTATTGCTTGGGGGATTCGGCACTCATTTGGACTTGATCGTACCGCAGTTCGGGGGGGTAGGGGTGATAACATAGCGCAGAGAAATGCAATTCAGAACAGTGTGGGCAGGCCTGCTGGCGGTACTTGGATTGGGATTGTTGTGGACGGCGCGCGGGGCGCAAGGGGGCGCGGAAGCCGGGTTTGCCGACACGGTGCAGCCGTTTCTGAAGAAGAACTGCGTGAGTTGTCACAATACGGACACGGCGGTTGCGGGGATCCGGGTGGACATGCTGACGGCGGGGATGGAAGACCGGCACATGAAGTTGTGGGCGGAGGTGCGGCACCGGATCAGCGACGGGACGATGCCGCCGAAGGGGATGAAACAGCCGACGGCCGAGGAGCGGAAGGCGACGGTGGAGTGGATTGGCAAGCAACTGGAGATTGCGAAGTTGCGGCCGACGCCGAAGAACGGGGCGGTGCGGCGGTTGACGGTAGCGCAGTACAAGAACACGCTGCGGGAGTTGCTGGGGCTGGAAGATGACCTGACGGAGATTCTGCCGCCGGACGCGGTATCGAAAGACGGGTTCTTGAATAACAAGGAGACGCTGCAGCTTTCGCCGCTGTTGCTGGAGGCGTACCTGGGAATCGCCGATGAGGCGTTGACGCGGGCGATGGTGGACCCGGCCGTGAAGCCTTCGATTCAGAACTTCCGGGTGGACCTGGCGGCGGGCGTGAACCCTTCGCCGATTCGGGAAGAGCTGATTCTGGGCGCCGGAAGCGCGCTGCTGGACAACAAAGACGTATTGGTTACGCAGTTGACGCCGAAGAAGCCGTTTCCGTTTGAGCCGTTCTTCATGAAGACCAAGTACCGGTTCATTGAGGGGTATCAGGGTAACGATACGGTACGGGGATGGCGTGACTTTGACAGCATCTACCATGCGGTGTTTGCCGATATGCGGGGCAGCGGAGGATATCCGAAGGGGAAGGCGTATTCGACGGTTCCCGAAGGACTGCTTCTGCGGCCGGCGATTCCGAACGATGAGACGTTCGAGGCCGATGGGACATATGGGCCGAAGGCGAACTTCAAGCTTTCGGTGCGGGAACTGCCGGACAACGGTCGGTTCCGCGTGACGGTGACGGCGGCCAAGTACAACGACGGGTTGTTGCTGGACAAGGGTGCGGCGGCGCGGGAGCGCACGGGGGGATTGGCGTTGAAGGGGGCGGGAACGTTGACGGTCCCGAAGGCGGGGGTTTACCAAGTGGATGCTTATCTGGCGGCGCGAGGGGCGGGGATACCGGCAGCGGACGGATCGAGGTTGAAGGATGGATTGAGCGGGGCGTGGAAGATGGACGAATTGCCGAAGGCGGTGGCCTCGCCATTTGGGAAGGCGCTGGCCGTAGGCGGGGACAAAGAGGCGCTGGAAGTGGGGCGCGCGGATGTGGGAGAGGGCGACTTTACGATCGCAGCGTGGATCCATCCCAAGCAGCCGCGGCGGGCAGGGATCGTAGGTGCTGGCGGGCAGAACTGGGTGCATGGGTGGGCGCTGGAGTTGGGCGAGGGCCGGGGCGGATTGAAGCTGGAGACCTATGCGCCGGACGGGCAGCCCAACGGGACCGTTGTGTCCGAGCCGGGCGTGGTGAAGCCGAACGTGTGGACCCATGTTGCGGCGGTGGTGCGGCGTGGGAAGGGCGGTACGCAGTTGTATGTGAACGGGTATCCGGTGGGACGGGGGGAGATCGGGCCGGCCAACTTGGACAACGCGCGGGTACCGGTAGTGATCGGGAAAGGGTTCCGGGGCGACTTGGACGAGGTCCACTTATACAAGCGGGCGCTGGGCGAGGCGGAGTTGCAGGCGTTGATTGAACCGGGACGGGCGATAGCGAAGGCGCCGGAGGATAAGCCGCAGGATTTGACGCTGGGACTGGGCGGGCGGCAGTTTATCGGCACGCTGGACCAACCGGCGTTTGTGGTGGTGCGGCTGGCGGCCGGAGCTCTGCCGGTATCGGTGAAATACGGCGGCGGACGCGGGGTGGAAGAGATCGTCTTCACACCGCTGGCCGAAACCGACGCGGTGGCGAAGAAGTATCTGGCATTTGAGACGCGGTGGCCGAAGCTGGGAGTCCACGTGGGTTTGCGGCGCGACTGCGGCAGCACATTTGCCCCGGTGGGCGGGCCGAAGACCGTGGGGAGCGAGAAGCTGGCGAAGTACGTCTTTGAAGGCGCGATTCGCAACTTCCCTGCCCCGTTTGTGGAGAAAGACAACGTCAACTATTTGGCGGGTGTGCGGGAAATCGCGGTGCGGAGTGAGTACACCGACGGGCGGGACATGCCGCGGCTGGTGGTGCGGAGCGTGGAGTTCGAAGGGCCGCTCTACGAGAGCTGGCCGCCGGCGACGCACAAGAGCCTGTTCGTGGATTCGCCGAAGAAGAGCGACCCGAAGGCGTACGCGCGGGAGGTGATCACGCGGTTTGCAGCGAAAGCCTACCGGCGGCCGGTGACGGCAAGTGAAGAGGCGGCGCTGATGGGCGTGTTTACGAAGTCTCTGGCGGCGGGCGGCAAGTGGCAAGAAAGTGTGAAAGATGCGCTGCAGGTGGTGCTGACCTCTCCGCAGTTTCTGTTCCTGGTGGAAAAGAGCGCAACGCCGGCGCCGGAGCCGTTGGACAATTATGAACTCGCCTCCAAGCTCTCCTACTTCCTGTGGAACGGGCCGCCGGATGCACGGAGTCTAGGCCTGGCGAAGGCGGGCGCGCTGCGGACACAATTGGACGCGGAAGTGGCGCGGATGGTCGCCGATCCGAAGTTTGCCGAGTTCACCCGGGAGTTTGCCTATCAGTGGCTGAGTCTGGACAAGTTTCAGGTGGTGGAAGTGGACCGGAAACGATATCCGAAGCTGACCCGGGACGCGCGAACTCACTTACGGCAGGAGCCGGTGAAGTTTGTGGAGTATTTGATCAAGAAGAACCTGCCGGCGAAGAATCTGATCAGCTCCGATTTCGTGCTGGCCGACGAGACGGTGGCGAGTTATTACGATCTGGACAAGAAACCGGAAACGGGATTCGAGTTCGTGGCGATTGAACACAAGCGGCGGGAGTTGGGCGGGCTGCTGACGCAGGCTGCAATTCTATCCGGACTTTCCGATGGCCGCGAATCCAATCCGGTGAAACGCGGGGCGTGGATGGCGCGGAAGATTGTCAGTGAACCGCCGGACGATCCGCCACCCAATGTACCGGCACTGAAAGACGATCCGAAGGAAGAGTTGACGCTGCGGCAACGGATTGAGCGGCACCGGAATCAACCGGGGTGTGTGCAGTGCCACCTGAAGATCGATCCGTGGGGCGTGGCTTTGGAGGAATTTGACGCGGGCGGACGATTGAAGACGAAGCCGGCCGATGCCCGATCGACGCTGCCGGATAAGACGGAAGTGGCAGGCGTGGTGGAGCTAAAGAAGTATTTGAGCGAAGACCGGATCGATCAGGTGGCTTACAGCGTTTTGAAGCATCTGGCGGTCTACGCAAGTGGTCGCAGCTTGACATACAATGAACAGAACCGCTTGAAGAAAGATGCGTTGCAGCTGAAGGCGAGCGGGTACCGGATGCAGGATATGCTCCGGTTTGTGGTGCGCAGTCCCATTTTCCTGGAAAAGTAGAGACAAACGACGATGAGCCAATTCCGACTTGACCGCCGCGCTTTCCTGCAGGGATTCGGGGGAGCCATGCTGGCGTTGCCCGGGCTCGACGCCATGGGCGCGAGCGTGACCGAGAATGCGCCGAAGCGCTTCTGCGCGCTGTACACCGCAAACGGAATGTCCTTGCCGCGGGCGGAGAACAACATCCCGGAATGGAGCTGGTTTCCGACGATGTCGGAGAACGGCAAGTTCATATTTGGTCAGTCGACCGAGCCGTTTAAACCGCACCGCAACAAACTGAGCTTTATGGGCGGGCTCTATCATCCGAGCGGCCCGAAGGCGGATCCGCACACCTGTTCGGACATGTGGCTGACGGGTGCGCCGCTGCACAATCCGAAGCCGGGCACCTATAACACGGCCGGGCTGGACCAGGTGATCGCGCTGCACACCAAGCAACACTGCCGGCAGCCATCCCTGGTGCTGTCGATTGATGCGGGTACGGGCTTTTTGTCGCGGACGGGAACCATCTCCTACAACCTGGAAGGTAAGCCGATTCCGGCGGAAAACAATCCGCGGCGGATTTTCGACCGGCTATTCCGGGGGGACCGCGATTCGGTGGCGGCCGAACATGCGAAGCTGCAAAAGCGGATCAAGCTGGTGGATGCGGTGGCTTCGAGCGCCAAGGCTCTGGACCAGCAGTTGGGCAAGAGCGACCGGGAGCGGATGGATCAGTATCTGACGTCGCTGAACGAACTGGAATCGCGGCTGATTGCGTCGGAGAAGTGGATCGACATTCCGCTGAAGAAGCAGGACTATTCGCACCTGAACCTGGACGCGACGAGCGAAGGCGAGCCCGCCGAGTTTTACCGGACGATGTTCGACTTGATCGCGCTGGCATTTGACGCCGACATTACCCGGTCGGTGGCTTTCATGCTGAACCGGGAAGACGGAATGGGTATCTCCGACACGTTCCCGATCAAGCTGGGGCTTGGAAAGACGCACCACAACCTGTCGCATGCGACGGATAAAGAAGGACAGCTGAATTTTGCCAAGTACGACCGGTTCCTGGCAGAGCAGATTTCGCAGTTCCTCACCCGGCTGGATGGCTACACCGACCGGAACGGAACGGTGTTGGACAACACGATCGTTTTGTTCGGCAGCGGCGCGAGCACGACGCACCATTCGCGCAACCTGCCGACGCTGGTGGCCGGCGGCGCGAATATGGGGTTGAAACACGGGACCTATTGGCGCAGCGGCGAAACGCGGATGTCCAACATGTACCTGAGCATTCTGCACTCGCTGGGGATTGGTCTGGAGTCGTTCGCCGATTCGACGGGGACCTTGACGGGTTCGATTTTCAAAGCGTAGTTCCGGACGAAATGGGAGTATAGCCATCGCGGTTCAGGCCAAGGGTCTGAACCGCGGGAGCGTCTAATTCCTCGTACATCGGTTCGAGCGGCTGATGGCGGTTGGCGACGCGCACGGCGGTGTAGAGGACGCCGAGGACGGTCACCAGCATGAATGCGGCGTGCGGTTGCTGAATGGTCCGGTGCTCCCAGAGGACTGCCTGAATAGTTCCATGGGCGAGGGCGACCGAGCCGAGCAGCATCAGGTGGAACTTTGTTTTTCCAGGCAGATAGGAGCAGGCGAACGGGATTTTGCGGAAGCCGAGAAGGCTGATTTCGACGACGATGAGGCCGAGGATGGCGAGTGCGGCGAGGTGGGAGGCGGTTTGCCAAGCGGGCCAGAGCGCGAGACAGATGGCTGCTTCCAGGATCCAGACGGGGAACACGGCCGTCAGGAACAGGGCGCGGCGGCTGGCTGCGAGCGTGGCAGGTCCGCTTTGGAAGCCGGTGAGGCGGAGAGCCCAGTTGGCACGGAGGTCCAACGGGAGCGCGAAGACCACACGAGTGCCGAGGATGGCGAGGATCATCATAATAACGCTGGCGGCCCATGGGGCGATGCTGGCTTCGCTCCAGGGATTGGCCAGGGACGCGTCATCAAATTGACGCTTGGTGGCAGGATCCTTCAGCAGCAGGCTGGTGAAGGCGAGGCCCAGGCCGAGATAGAAGGCCAGAATCATGCGGTGCTGGCGGGAGCGGACCAGAGTGCGGACGGCGAACTGGCCGATCGCAGTCTGGCGCTGGCTGCCGAAGCGGGGGAGCCAGCCAAGGCGGCGGGCGCCGGGAACGATGTCGGGCTCTTCGACGATGTGATGTAGGGTACGCCAGTAGGAGAGGGCGTAGCTGGCCGAGGCAACGAATACGGCGGTGGCGAGGCCCTGGCAGGCACGGAGAGCGAGCGGCGCCAGCGCGGGGTGAAGCGTGCCGTTCAACTGCTGGTAGAGGGCCAGGAACCAGTAGGAAGGCAGAAAGTTCATAACGCGCCAGACGGAGGCGGCCGTTAAGTCATTCAGGCCACCGAAGCCTGGTTGAAAGAAGTAGAAAAGAACGATGGCACAGAAGGCGGCCAGTTGGAGATAGCCGGAAATGCGAAGGAACAGCTGGCGGGGGAGGAGTTGGGCGGCGAGGCCTTGCAGGGAGAGAAGGGCCGCATAGACAAAGAGACCAGCGGCAAACATGGTGATCCAGTAGGCGGCGTAGGAGCGGAAGAGCGCGATGGCGCCGGTGGGGGCGGGAACTTGCGTGGTGCGGAGGGAGACGGCGGGGATGCCGGCGAGGCGCTGGCGGATGTGAGAGGCAATCAGTTCTGGGGGAAGGTGGAAGTTGGGGCCGGAATTGGAAAGGACGACGATGGCAGTGTCCGATGGCGGGCTGAATGCGGCATAGGCGGTGAAGCCGGCGGTGGCACCGCTGTGGTAGTAGGCGGAGTCCTCCGGACTGTAGTGCCAGGCAAGGGCGATGAGGGAGCCACCGGCGGCGTTTGCGCGTAGGCGATGGGAGTTGGCGAGGGCGAGTTGCAGGGCCGGGTAACGTTCGGGGTGAAGGTTCGCGGCAAGGTAGGTAAGCATGTCGCCGGCGGTGGAACGAATCGCGCCGGCCCCGGCGAGTGCGTCGAGGTCCCAGGAGGGGACGGGGAAGTTCCTGTCGTTGTGCCCTTTAAGGAAACGCTTTCGTTGCTCGGGAGAAAGCTGCACGGTGGTATCGGCGAGCCCGAGAGGGGCCGTGATCTGATCGCGAAGATGCGCCGTATAGGACTTCCCTGCCCTTTCGGCGAGGGCCTGACCGAGGAGACCGAGGCCGAGGTTGCTGTAGCGGTAGTCGGGAGAGGGCGTTTTGGCGACGCCATGGGCCTTGAGGTAGGCATATAGCTTGGGGGGATCGTAGTCTGCGTAGGGATTGGTGCGGTCGGCGGGACGGAAGTTGGGGGGCATGCGGGGGAGGCCGGAGCGGTGGGTGGCGAGATCGAAGAGGGTGATTTCGGGGCCGGGCGGCTTAGCGACCGTGCCGGCGGGGAGGAGTTCGCGGACGGGTTCGTCATAGCGGGCTTTGCCTTCCGCCACCATGCGGGCAAGCAGCAGGCCGGTAAAGGTCTTGGAGATGGACCCGATTTCGAAAAGGGAGTCGGGGCGGGCGGCTCCGTAGGTCATGATCTGGCGTTCATTGCTGCGCCAGATGCCGATCGCGATGCCGGCAGTGGGCGCCAACGGGGGCATATCGGCGGTCATGACGGCAGGGAGGTCGCCGACTGGGATGCCGGCGGGGGTGGGGGAAAAGGAGAGGTCGAGGATGGTGGTGGGGCGGGCGTGGAAGGCGAAGTTGGCCGGCCAGAGGAGGCCCATAGCGGAGTGGAGCAGGAGGACGGTGAGGCCGAGGGCAGATCCGGCGGCGGCGACTTTGGCGAGAAACATGGTGCCGGTGCGGACGGGGAGCGGAGCAAGGACGAGGACATCGCGGCGGTCCGGGAAAGTGGCATCCCAACTGAGGACGGCGAAGAGGCCGACGGTGAGCATGGTGGTGGCGATGAGGAAGTGCTGGGCGATCAACGTCAGGACGTAGCGTTGCGCCTCGGGCCCGCCGGAGCGGCCGCCGAGCAAGGCGCCGAGGGCGCCCAGGACGGAGAGGAAAACGAGTAGAGAGGCAAACTGACCGAGGAGTCGTGTCGCATCGCCCTGCGCGTCCGGGGAAAGGACGTCGAGATCGACGATACGGAAGAGGAACTGGCGGTAGAGGACCTTCCATTGGCGGAGCCGCATAGGTTGTCAGGCTCCGACGAGGTCGGCGATTTGGCGGGAAATGGCGACGGTGTCCTGTTCGACGGCAAGTTGCTGGAAGATGCCTTCGAGGGTAGGGGTGGACATGAGGGTGCGGAGGCGGGCGATTGAGTCGTCGGCGACAACGCGGCCTTTGTGGAGAATGACAACGCGGTTGCACACGCGTTCGACGGTTTCAAGTTCGTGGGAGCTGAAAAGGACGACTTTGCCACGGGAGGCGAGCTCTTGGATGAGGCTACGGAGTACCAGGCCGGTACCAACGTCGAGGCCGGAGAAAGGTTCATCCAGAAGTAGCAGGTCGGGGTTGTGAAGGAGCGCGGCGGAGAGGAGCACCTTCTGGCGCATACCTTTGGAGTAGGCGGAGATAGGGGCATGGCGGTCCGAATGGAGGGAGAACAGGCGGAGGAGGCCGTCAATCCGGGAGGCGGTAAGGCGTTCGGGGAGGTCGCGGAGTTGGCCCACCATGACGAGGTATTCCAGGCCGCTCAGGTGGGCGTAGAGGTGGGGCTCTTCGGGGACGTAGCCCATTCGTTGTTTAAAGGTGGGAAGATCCGTCTCAATGGGTTGGCCATTGAAGAAGATCCTGCCCGAGGAGGGCTGAAGGAGGGCGGTGATCATCTTCATGGTGGTGGACTTGCCGGAGCCGTTGGGGCCAAGGTAGCCGGTGATTTCGCCGGGGCGGGCGGAGAAGCTGACGTCGTCGACAGCGACGAGGCCGCGGAATCGTTTCGTGACGTTGCGGAGTTCGAGCAGAGGGGGATGCTCCTTTGATTCCTGGGTTGGACGCCAGGCGGGAGGGGAAAGTTCCCGGAGCTATTGAGAGACCGCGAGGACGGCGACGCGGGTTTTCCCGGTGTTGGTGACCACCCACTTGCCGGTCGGGTCGACGGAGGCGTGGAGGTGGGGATCACCGGCCTTGCGGAGGCCGGCGGCCAGGCGTTTTGTTTCGCCGGTAACAGCGTCGATGAGCCAGATGTTGCCGTCGAAATCGTCGGCGATGAGTTGTCTTCCGGCGTCGGTGGCCTGGGCGTGCCAGTAGTGGCCGCGGACGATGACCTTGGTTGTGCCATCGGGCGAGACGCGGAGGATACCGTATTTATCCAGAATCATGGTCATGTCACTGGTGCCGGGGATCCAGGCTTCATGGGTGATCCACTCTTTGAGGGGCGTGAGCCACTTGGCGGGTGCTGTGGCGAAATAGAAGGGACGGTTGCCGGTGCCATCGGCGTTGACGAGCCAGGTCCGCTGCGGGGCATAGCCGCCGGTTTCCCAGACATAGAAGATGAGCGGGTCCCGGTAGCTGTGTTGGACGTGGCCGATTTGGAAACCCTGTTCGAGGACCTTGCGGTAGGCGCCGGTGGTGAGGTCAATCAGGCCGATTTCCCAGGATTGTTCGCCACTTTTGAAGGAGACAGCGGCGGATTTACCGTCGTGGGAGACGCTGGGCTGGCTGATGTTGCCGGGGGCGGTGCCGATTCGGATGGACTGTTTGGTTTCGACGTCGACGGCCCACAGTTCCCTTCCCTTTGGGTAGAGGACACGATTGGCATGAAATCGGTCCGGCATCGCGTTGGAGGCGGCGACGCCGGGGGAGTTGGTTAGAGCCATGGATTCGCGGGTAGCGAGGTTGAACTTATAAACCTGCCCGTCGCGGGCATAGATGAGGTACTTCAGGTCGGCGGTGAAGTTCGAGTTGTGGAAGTAGAGAGTGGAGTTCTGGCCTTCGGTGTTGACGGTTATGAGATTGGCGGCGAGGAGGAGAATAGGGAGGAACATATCCTGTAGGTTTGGGCGTGGGCAGCGGCGGTGAGTTCGATAGGATTAGCGTATCCGCCGCCAATGGTGATGACAAGGGGGGCGCCGTGGCGGCGGGCCGCGGTGAAGACCATTTCGTCGCGGGCCTTCAGGCCTTGCATGGTGAGGTCGAGTTTGCCGAGGGTATCCTCTTTGAGCGGGTCGACGCCAGACTGGTAGAAGACGAAGTCGGGGTTGTGCGTGAAGGCCTTATCGAGGACTTGTTCGAGGGCGTCGAGGTAGGCCGAGTCGGTGGTGTGGTCGGGCAGGGCGACGTCGATGGTGCTTTGCTGTTTGCGGAAGGGGAAGTTGTTTTGGCCGTGGAGGGAGAGGGTGAAGACGTCGGGGTCGGTGGCGAAGATCTGAGCGGTGCCGTCGCCCTGGTGGACATCGAGGTCGATGACGGAGAAGCGGGACCGATACGATGTGGCGCGGAGGTGGGCGATGGCGATAGCGATGTCGTTGAAGACACAAAAGCCGGAGCCTTCGGCGTAGAAGGCGTGGTGGGTGCCGCCGGCGAGGGCGCCGCTGACACCATGGTCCGCGGCGGCCTGGGTGGCAGCCAGCGTCGCGCCGGCGCTGGCGAGCGTGCGCTGGACGAGTTGAGGGGACCAGGGGAACCCGATGCGCCGGATGGCGGCGGGGGGGAGGGTGCCGCTGAGGACGGCGTCGACGTAATGGGGATCGTGGGCGAGGGCGACGGGGGCGGGGTCAGCGAGCGGCGCGGGGTGGAAAGTGAAACGGGAGTCCCCTTGGAGGGACTCCCGAAGTAAACGGTATTTGCTCGCCGGGAAACGGTGTTCCGGCGGCAGACCCATGTCGATGTGGTCGCAGTAGAAGAGATGCACTTACTGGGCGGGCTTGGGTTCGTCGCGCTTGGTAAGGTCGCGGATCATGATGTCCTTGAAGCGCATGTTACCGGTTCCGCCGGAGTGGAGTTGAAGGCTGATACCGCCGTCGAAGCTCTTGGGATTGGGGTCAGTGAAATCGACCATAACGACGCCATTTAAGCGGGAAAAGTAGCGATTTCCCTCTACTTTGAGCAGGTATTCGTTCCATTCGCCGGCGCGGACGACGGTTTCATTCTCGGGCGCGGGCCAGACGATCCACGCGCGGCCATCGCCGTAAAGCCCCCCGGTGTGCTGGCCGATGCGGCAATCGATTTCAAACTGCAGGCCCTGGGTGATGGTGGGGGTGCCGGGTTTGAATTCGGAGTGGAAGAAGACACCGCTGTTGCCGTCGCCTTCGCACTTGAACTTGAAGGAGAGGTGGAAGTCCTTGTAGTTTTTGACGGTCTTGAGGTAGCCATATTCCTTGGAAATGGCCTGGCCGTGAATGGTGCCGTTGTCGACGACCCATTTTTCTTTGCCGATTTCGGTCCAGCCGGTGAGGTCCTTGCCGTTGAAGAGGTAGACCCAGTCCTCGCCGGGGAGGACTGGCCGTTTGGGGCGCTGGGCGAAGGCGAGGGAGGCGCTGAGCGCCAGTAGGAGGGCGAGGTAACGAGTCCGCATGGGGCTAGTTTATCGCGAGATGGGTGCGAAGGGTGATTTCAGGCGCGGAGTTCGTGTTGGATGGCGCTGGCGATGCGTTCGGCGTGGTGGCCGACGCGGTCGATGGCGGGGCCTTCCACCATAACGCGGGCGAGGGGTTCGGTGCCGGAGAAGCGGACGACGACGCGGCCCGCTTCGCCGAACTCTGCGTTGCAGTCGCCAATCGCCGCCTGGACGGAATCCAGTTCCTCGAGGGGGCGCTTGCGGCCGAATCGGACGTTCACGAGGGTCTGGGGGAGCACGGTGAGGGCATCGGCGAGGGAATCGAGGGCGGCGTGTTCGCGGACCATGACGTCCAGGAGGCGAAGCATGGTCAGCATGCCGTCGCCGGTGGTGGCGCTTTCGTGGAAGATAACGTGGCCGGACTGTTCGCCGCCGATCACGGCGCCGAGACGGATCATCTCTTCCAGGACGTACTTGTCGCCGACGGCGGTGCGGGCGAGGTGAATGCCTTCCCGCTTCAGGGCCAGTTCCAGGCCGAGGTTCGACATGACGGTAGCGACGACCGTATTTGCGGGGAGGGCGTTGCGTTTGTGGGCGTCGCGTCCGCAGATGAGCAGGACATGGTCGCCGTCGATGCGGCGGCCGCTGCGGCCGGCGAACATGGCACGATCGGCGTCGCCGTCAAAGGCAACGGCGAAATCGGCGTCGTGGGCGACCACGGCTTCCTGGATGTTCTCGGTGTGAAGGGCGCCGCAGTGGAGATTGATGTTGCGGCCGTTGGGGGCGCAATGGAGTTCGATAACTTCGGCACCGAGGTCGCGGAGGAGAATGGGGGCGAAGGCGCTGGCCGAGCCGTTGCCGCCGTCGACGACGATCTTCAGGCCGGAAAGGGAGTGGGTGAAGGACCTATGGAGGAATTCGACATAACCGGCACCGGCGCCGGAGTGGGTTTGGATGTCACCGGGATCCTCGCCGGCCTCGGCAGCCAGCGCGAAAATTCGCTTTTCCAGTTCCAGTTCCTCGGCATCCGGTACCTTGTATCCGGAATGTGCGAAGAGTTTCAGGCCATTGTCCTGGAAGGGATTGTGGGAGGCGGAGATCATAAGCCCGGCGGCGTAGGGTCCGTTGCGAGTCAACCAGGCGACGCCCGGGGTGGTGAGGACGCCGGCGACTTCGTATTCCACGCCCTCGCGCTCCAGTCCGGCGGTGACCTGAGCGGCGAGTGCCGGGCCGGATTCGCGGGTATCCATGCCGATGAGCACGCGCGGGGTGTTGGAATGGGTGCGGGCCCATTCGCCCAAAGCACGGCCAAAGGCGTAAACGGTGCGGGGATCGAGTGGATATTCCCCAGCGACACCGCGAATACCGTCGGTGCCAAAGAGTTGACGAGCCATTATCTATTGCTCCAGTCCGGGGCCAATACGTTCCATGACGAGGCGGACTCGAACCATGGAGTTGCCGTCGATGCGGAGTTGGGGGTCGTCAACAAAAGTGCTGACCCTGGTTTCGGTTTCCGTGATGATCCCGTTGAGGTCAATGGGGTCGGTATCAATGGATTGGAGACGTTCCACACGACTTCGGGGGCCGACGACCCGGAGTTGTTCGGGGAGCAGTTCCTGGCGGGCGATGCGATAGCCCGGCATCGGATTACCGGCGTAGCGGATCTGAACAGGGACATCCCGGGCATAGCGTTCTTCAAACCGCATTCGGATCTGCGTGGGTATGGCGCGCTCCAGTTCCAAACCGGCAGGAAGTCGCAGAGTGCGGCTATCGAGATTGAAGGTCCAGTCTCCGGGGCGTCTCACTCCTTCTAAATCGACAACAACCGCGACTTCCTTTAGGAACGAGTCATTCATCTTGCCGGAGGGGCCGCGGACGAGAAGGTTGACCCGGTTGACCATGCCGCTGGAGACCTCGTAGGTCTTGGGAAAGTTGCGGTATTCGACGGGGACGTCAATGGCGGTGGCCAGTTCCTGTTCGCCGACGATGGCGATCCAAAGGAGGCCGGCGATCGCGACGGAGAGAAGTTTGGCGCCAATGTTGACGGTAACGAGACGCTTGAGGGAGGCAATCATCGTTTGGACTCCCGGGAGGCGACGAGTTCAGGGGCGGTACGGTCAACGGGACCGGAGAAGCGCTGGGTAAGTCGCTGTTCGACGCGGTCGATGGTGACGTCATACTCGATTTCATTGCGGGCGGCAATGGAGATGCGGCCCGTTTCCTCGCTGACGATGAGGGAGATGCAGTCGGTTTCTTCGGTAATGCCGATACCTGCGCGATGGCGGGTACCGAGGAATCGAAGGAGTTCCGGATTCATGGTGAGGGGGAGGAAGCAGGCGGCGGCGGCCACGCGGTCGCCCTGGATGATGACGGCGCCATCGTGCATGGCCGAACCGGGGTAGAAGATGGCCAGCAGGAGGTCACGGGAGACGTTGGCGTCGAGCGAGACGCCGCTTTCGACAAACGTCCGCAGGCCGACTTCCCGTTCAACGACGATGAGGGCGCCAATTTTCTGTTGCGACAACTGATGGATGGCGAGGAGGATCTCTTCGACGGTCTCGCGGCGGTGGAGGCGGTTGCCAAAGCCGATGATGCGGCGCTGGCCGATGCGGGCCAGGAGCCGGCGGATCTCGCTCTGGAACATGACGATCATGCCGAATGCGGTATAGGGCGCGAGGGTGGCGAGGATAGTGCGGAGCATCTCGAGTTTGGCGTAGACCGAGACGAGATAGACCAAGACCAGGATGAGGAGGCCGGCGAGCATGGCGGCCGAGCGGCGGCCGCGGACGATGATGATGAATTGATAGACGATGAATGCCGTGAGGAGGATATCGAGCGCCGCCGACCAGGTGAATCGGGGCATCTGCAATAAGATGGACTCAAGCAATGTCGTCATAGAGAGTTAGACTGTCCGGAAGGTGGACCGCGCCTCCTGGATGGGCGTTCCGAGCACGGGAATGCGGCGTAAATCTGCGGAGCCGAGTCCCATTTTTTCGGCGAGCAAAAGAGTGTTGACACACTTTTCGAAAGGCAGCGTCCCCATCGCCGCCCGCGGGTCAAATCCCATTATGGCAGCACCGACGGCGTCCGTGTTAACGGCGTTAAAGCCGGCGAGGAGAACCCCGGGCTTGATGAGGCCGATTCCCTTGATCCAGGGGCCCTCGCCTCCGGTGATCGATTCAATGCCGTCGATAACGGCAATGTCGATGGGACGGGCGGCATTCAATTCGACGGTAATTCGGGGCATCCGGTGCTGCGGAACGCGAGAAGACGCGGAGTTGATTTCGCGTTCGGCGATACGGGCCGGCTGGCGTTCGCCGAGATGGCAGACCTTGACGCGCCCCTTGGTGGGGGATTCGTTTGGCTCATCGATTCCGGCATCATCGCCGTAAATGGAAGCCGGGGTGATGCCAAAGATATTTTTCATCGACAACGTTATGCCACAGGTGGCATGTTCCTTGAGCTTGGCGAGGCTGACAAAAACGTCGGTGTCTGCGTAGCTGCGGTTCAATTCGTAAGAGGGGAAAACGAGTCCGCCGCCGGGAACCTTATGGCGGATGTAGCGTTTGCCCAGGCCGAGCGCATTCGTATTTTCAAACTCGATGTTCGGGGCGATCGACTGCAGTTGCCGGACGTTCCAGCCCGAATCGAGGAGATACTCTTCCAATGGTCCAGCGGTGCCGGCGCAACTCTCGACAAACCGGATGCGTCGGGCGCCGGCTTTGTGGAGGAGGTGGGCGAGCGTGCCAGCCAGGCGATGGTGCGAGTAATGGGTGAGGGAGGGCGCCTTGCCTTGAAACCTGAGGGCCGGGGAGCCGGTTAGATTGAGCTTGACAGTTACGGTCTTGTTACTCACTTTGCGAGCGAGACCGCCGAGTTGGTCGAACATCGCGCCGAGAGCGGCGGTAAGGTCAGCATTATAGGACCCGACTTTCGCCACAGCGACCGGAAGCGCAGGCGGGGCGGCGCCCAAAAGAGGTGTGAAAGCGGTGGCGGCGAGGAATTGACGGCGAGGGAGAGTCATGCAGCTATTCGAGCTCCAGGATGGCAAAGGAGGTCATCTCAGGTATATCAATTCCCGTACCGTCTTCGGTGGAATATGTTTCAAGAATCTTTGGTGACAGACCGGGCTGGAGGAGGGTAGCGCGGGACCACTTACCGAGCATGTGGACGGTGATGTTTTCGACGGGGAAATCAGTGTAATTGACGAGATGGAGGAGGGATTTCTTGCCGTCCGGAGAAGCGGTGAGATTGGATAGCATGGAACCGACATTGAAGAGGCGGGCGCCGAGATTACGGCGGCCGGTGAGAGCATTCACCTCTTTCCAGATGGCATCGAGTTTGAGGAGTTCTTTTTCGTCGAGCGTCAACTGCCCGGGGCGGGGCGCCGGGAACTGCCAACCCGCGGGGCCGGTGAGAACGGTGCCGCCAGACCGGGCGAAGCCGGAAAGCACTTCGCGCTGGGCGGCAGTCATAGTGTCAGGGTCGACATTGACGGCCATAACGGCGCCGCGGAACTGTTCCTGGCGGATTCTGGCCGCGGGGATGGGGCGGACGGGGGTATGTTTGACGGCGATCATGTCGAGAATCCCGCCGCTGAGCAGGGCGCCGGACTGGGCGTCCTGAATAAGGGTGAGTTGGCCGGCAGGCGGCCATTCGAGCTTGGACCGCTGTTCGTGGAGGAACGTCAGCAGGGTGGCGAGGCGGCGGAAATCGCGAAGCGCATTGGCATCACCGGCGAGGAGGCGGCGCTGCAGATCGGAATCGAGGGCGACCACCCATTTGGCGCCGCACATGGCGGCTTCGGCGGCGGCCTGGAGATAGCGGGTGATGGGGTAAGTCTTGTTTAGCGGCGGGGTGTTGGCGATCCAAATGGGACGATCGGTGAGCGCCCGGGCGAAGCGGAGGAAGCCGGCATTGGTGTCGATCCACGGGGCGCCGGAGGGTGCGGCCTTGGCCTCCTGTCCCTCCGGCGGCGGGTTGATGCCTGGCCAGACACCCTGCGGGGTGGCGATGAGAGTGAGGTTGGAAAAGTCCAGGGAAGATCGCTGGACGAAGGGGATGACAGGGATCGAGGAAGGCTGGGCGGGGCCTGCCGAAAGGACAGCGTCGAGTCCGGAAGCGGCCTTGGGGTCCCAGGGTTTATCGGCGAGGCCGACCGTGGCGATACCACGTTCGCGAGCCTTCGCGAGGAAAACGGGGGACCAATGCTGGGGTTCCAGGAGGAGGCAGTTAATGGGTGTGTTTTCTAGAAGGACGAGCGATGCGGGATCGGCCGTGGGCCAACGCATAGGGATCCAGTTGGCAACGGCGGCGAGGGCGGCGGCGGCGAGGAGGATCATACCTCCATGGTGCCAGTTAACGGGGGATGATTCCCAGCGGGTGGGTGGTGGCGGTACCGGACTGGTTGTTGACAATCACCAGGTATGCAGGGCGGAAGGCGTCGGGCGCCTCCGGGGGTTGTTGGCCGAGGAAGACGGTGTAGGGATCGCTCGGCAGGATCTGGGTAATGTCCTGGAGGCCGGTATCGACGGTCCAAAGTGTCTTGCCGTCCGGGGCGGTGCGGGAGATCAACTCCGTGCCGAAGACGCCGCTATTGGAACGATGGAGCACCAACACGCTATTGGGACCAGTGAGCGTAACAGGAATGCCGTTGGGGGAAGAAAGGAGGAGTGCCGGCCGTTTGCAGCCAGAACAAAGGGCTCCGGCCGGGGCGCGGAATTCGCGTGGCTGCGGGTTGCGCTGGGAGAAGGGGCGCTGCGGTTCTCCGGCCCGCGGAAGAGCGGCGCCGGAGAGCAGTTTACCGGTTCGGTAATCATAGGCCATGGTCTCGTGGGCGTGAAACCAGATAAGACGTCCATCGTCGCCGAGCATACGGGCCGAGGGCATGAATTCGCCGCTCCGCAATCCTCCTTTGAGCGGGACCGAGCGAGCCGGCTTGCCATCGAGAGAATGCAGAACCAGGGTAAGGCGGTAGCGATCATTGTCCGGGCGACGGGGAACCTCCCCGACGCGGGGCTCTTCGGAGTACAGAATGCTGGCGACGTAGGGACCGGCGAACATGGAGTCGCCAATGGGAGCGGCGGGAGTGGGCGCCATGAGCCCGGTGCAACCGGCGAGAACAAGGATGGGGGCGAGGAGTCGCTTCATGGGGTTTGGAGCCGGAGGGAAGAATCAGGCGGACTTGATCTCCGTCCAGAGGCGGTCACGGAGACGTTGGGCCTCCGGGGTAACCGTGGCGAACCACTCGGCGCGGGCCATGACATCCGGGGGCGGGTAGAGCGTGGACGTGGACTGGGTAGCAACCGAAAGCAGCGGCTTGGCCGCGCCGTTCGCTGTGGCGGTGCGCATGGATTCGGCGATGCGGGCACTGACCGCCGGTTCCAGCAGGTAGTTCAGAAATTCGTGGGCGATCTCCGTGCGGGAGGACTCGCGGAGGATGACGGCGCAATCCAGGCTCAACGGGAAACCGTCCGTGGGATAGACGAAGGCCAGGTTCGGGTTCGCGTCGATGGCCTGTTGCGCGGTGGTGGACCAGATCTGGGCGCCGAGGATGTCGCCGGCCACAGCCTGGTCACGGACTTCCGTGTTGAGATAGGCGCGGAGGAGCGATTTCTGTGCAACGGCCTCGCGCTGGGCGGCATGTAGTTCCTCGGGGTCGCGGGAGTTGAGGGAAAATCCGAGCTTGCGCAAGGCGGCGGCAAAGACCTCGGCGGGGTCGTCGAGCATGGTGAGATGCCCTTTCCAATGGGGAAGCCAGAGATCGGACCAGCGCGTGGGGGCGGGGGTAACCTTCTTGTTGTAGAGAATCCCGGTAGCGTTCCACATGTAGGGCGCGGAATGTTCGAGCCTGGGGTCGCTGACGGGTTGGCGGAAGGCGGGATCCAGATGCTTGAGGTTGGGAAGTTTTGAGTGGTCAAGTGGCGCGAGAAGGTTCTGTTCGCGCATGGGGGGGACGATGTAGTGGGTGGGAAAGACCACGTCCCAGCCGGAGTTGCCGGAGAATACCCGGGCGAGCATCTCTTCATTGGACTCGTAGATGCTGTAGCGGACCCGGACGCCGTAACGATTTTCGAAGTTGGGGATGGTCTCCGGAGCCACGTAGGAAGACCAGTTGAAGACATTCAGACGACGAGCATTGGAAGGGGCGCATGCGGTGAGGCCGGCCAGGGAAAGAGTGAAAGCGCGGCGTTTCATCCGTTCTTTTGCATCCTTTCCGAGAGCAGGATGAGCGCGCCGAAACCGACGAAGATGACGGTGGAAATGGCACTGACCACCGGGTTGGCTCCGCGGCGGGCCATGGCATAAAGGACCATGGGAAGGGTCTCGGAATCGACTCCGGCCACCAGGCTGGTAATCACGTAGTCATCGAAAGAGACGGTGAAAGCAAGCAGCGCCGCGGCGGCGATACCGGGCTTGAGAATGGGTAACGTGACCAGGCGGAAGGCCTGCCACTCATTGGCCCCCAGGTCGAGAGCGGCGTCTTCCAGAGCCGGTTCGGCGGTGCGAAGCCGGGCCATGACGACTAGGAGAACATAGGCGATGGAGAATGCGACGTGCGCAAGGATGACCGTATGCATTCCGAGTTGGACGTGCCAGTAGCGGAAGACCCACTGAAAAAGCGCAAGCAGGGAGATTCCGGTGACGATTTCAGGAGTGACGAGCGAGAGGTAAAGGGAACCGCTCAGCCATTTGGCGTTGCGCTTCCAGAGGCCGTAGGCGCAGAGGGTGCCGATTACCGTCGAGAGGACCGTGGAAGCGAGGGCGATGACGAGCGAATTCCAAGCCGCCTCGCCCAACTGCGCATCGCTGAACATAGCGCGATACCACTCCAGCGAAAACCCTTCCCAGATCGTGAATTTGGAGCTGTTGAAACTGAACGCACAGAGAATGAGCAGCGGGACGTGGAGGAAGGCATAGACCGCCGCGGCAAAGACGGCAAGGAAGCGCGACTGTTTCATAGCGCCTCCTCGCCATCGCGATTGAGCAGGAACAGGAGGAGGATCATTACCAGGGCCATCAGGGCGAGCGATATGGCCGAGCCAAAGGGCCAGTCCCGTGCGGTGGTGAACTGGTTCTGGATCAGATTGCCGATCATGATGCTCTTGCCACCGCCGAGAAGGTCCGGGGTGAGATAGGCGCCCAGGCAAGGGATAAACACCAGGACACCGGCGGCGCGCATGCCCGGTGCGCAAAGCGGGAGGACGACGTGGCGGATCGTCTGCCACGGAGTAGCGCCAAGGTCAGCGGCGGCTTCCAACAGGTTCTTATCGAGGCGGTCCAGGTTGGAAAACAATGGGAGCACAGCGAAAGGGAGATAGCCGTAGACCAACCCGACAACGACGGCGGTTTCGTTATAGAGCAGCGGCAGCGGTTCGGAGATGATCTTCAGCGACAGGAAGGTGCTGTTGATTAGGCCGCTATCGCGCAGCAGAAACATCCAGGCATAGGTGCGGACGAGGAAACTGGTCCAGAAGGGAAGGATGACGAGATATAGGTAGATGCTCTTCCTCTTCGCATCGGCACGGGCGATGAAGAGGGCAAGCGGGAAGGCGACCATGAGACACAGCATCGTGGCCATCGTGGCCATGACGAGAGACCGCCAGAGAATGATGCCGTAAAGGGGATCAAAGAGCCGCTGGTAGTTTTCCAGGGTCCAAGGACCCGCGACGCCGCCATAAACACCGCGCGTCATGAAGCTGTAGCTGATGATGATCGTCAGCGGAATGAGGAAGAGAATGACGGTGAAGGCGGCCGAGGGAGCCAGAAACAGGGCGCGGAGACGGTTCATTCGCGCACCGGAAGCTCATCGGTCGGATTCCACCAGATGTGGACGGGTTCGCCGGAGTAATAGGGTTCTTCGCTGTGGGGGACCTGCGCGGTGACCGTGACGCCCGCGGCGGTTCGGGTCTGGACGTGGAAGGAGTCACCGAGGAAGATGCTGGTTTCGACGCGGGCCTCCACGGACTTCTGCGCGCCGTTGGGAGCGCTGCGGCCAATGCGGGTGTTTTCGGGCCGGATGCCTGCGCCGTTCACCCAGTTTACGGCTCCCAGGAATCCGGCTACGAAACGGGTCGCTGGGGCGAGGTAGATCTGGCGGGGATCGCCAATCTGTTCGATCTTCCCTTTGTTCATCACGGCAATCTGATCGGAGAGGCTGAGCGCCTCCTCCTGGTCATGGGTGATGAAAAGGAAGGTAATGCCGAGCTGCTTCTGCAGTTGTTTGAGCTCTATGCGAACGCGCTTGCGAAGGGCGGGGTCGAGTGCGGAGAGCGGCTCGTCGAGCAGCAACAGTTCCGGTTCGACCACCAGGGCCCGGGCGAGCGCAGTGCGCTGTTTTTCGCCTCCGGAGAGGTTCGCGGGAAGGCGGTCGCCCTTTTCCTGAAGGCCCACCAGTTCCAGCATCCGCTTCACTTTGGGTGCGATCGCTTCTGGTTTTTCGCCGCGGCGTTCAAGTCCGAAGGCGATGTTCTGGGCGGCCGTCAGGTGCGGAAACAGGGCATAGCTTTGAAAGACGGTGGTGACGGGGCGATCGTAGGGGCGGAGGCCATTGAGCGGCCGGCCATTGAGTACAATCTCGCCCTCATCGGGTTCGGCGAAGCCGGCGATCATGCGAAGGATGGTGGTTTTTCCACAGCCGGAGGGGCCGAGGAGCGAATAGAAACAGCCCTTGGGAACGTTGAGCGATATGCCGTCAACCACCTTATGGGACGGGAAAGATTTGGAGAGCGCCGTAAGCGCGAGGGCGGTTTCCATGAAAGGCTCAATAAGGTACTTTACCGGAAAACGCGCTCCAGGCTTCAAATGGCTCATTGGCGTGGGTTTCCAGTGCCCGGGACATGGGGATTATGCGTTGGGAAGGGTGGAGCGGCATCTGCGCGTAGAAGAGGGAGTCATCAAAGCCGGCGGCGGCGGCCTGACGATGCGTGGCGGCGTAGAAAACACGGTCCAGGCGAGCCCAGAGGATCGCGCCGAGGCACATGGGGCAGGGTTCGCAACTGGTGTGGATTTCGCAGCCCTTCAGGTCGTGGGTCTGAAGCGCGGCGGAGGCACGGCGGATGGCGGTAACTTCGGCGTGGGCGGTGGGGTCGCAACTGGAGGTGACCAGGTTCACACCTTCGGCGACGAGTTCCCCTCCCCGAGTGATCACAGCGCCAAAGGGCCCGCCGCGGCCGGATTGGACATTTTCGATGGCTAGCGCGATGGCGCGGCGAAGCCAGAAAGCCGGGTCGGGGGAAGTGGGCATCTCGTTGTTATCATAGGGGAAATGGCAGAGCGCGAAATAGCGGCCGGATACGGATCGACGACGGTGACGGCTCCGGCGGCGGCGCGACTGGCGGCCTTGACCGCCCGCATCGAAGAGTCGCTGCGCGGGAAAGCCGAAGTGGTAAGGCTGAGTCTTGCGTGTTTGCTTTCTCGCGGGCACCTGCTGATTGAAGACGTTCCAGGCGTGGGAAAGACCACACTGGCCAACGCCCTCGCCCGCGCCGTGGATTGTGGCTTCCACCGGCTGCAATTTACCGCCGATATGCTGCCGGCCGATGTGACTGGCGTGAGTGTATTCAACGCCCACACCCATGAGTTTGAATTCAAGCCGGGACCGGTGTTCACCAATTTTCTACTCGCCGACGAGATCAACCGGGCAACGCCAAAGACGCAGTCCGCCTTGCTGGAAGCGATGAACGAAGGCCAGGTGAGTGTCGATGGGCAAACCTACCCGCTGACACGGCCATTTATGGTGCTGGCCACCCAGAATCCGCTGGAGCATCATGGCACCTATCCGTTGCCGGAGTCGCAGCTAGACCGGTTCCTGATGCGCTTGCGGATCGGGTACCCCGATGCCGCGAACGAGCGGGAGATCCTCCGGCGCGGCCCCTCGGATCCCCAGCTGCACGCCCCGGCGCTGCTTACCGGGCAGGAAGTACTGGAGTTGCAGGAGCAGGCCGAGCAAGTGCGGATGGACGAGGCGCTTGTCGATTACATTCTGGCGATCGTCGAGCGGACCCGGACCCACGAATCCCTGTCGCTGGGTGTGAGCCCCCGCGGGGCGCAGGCATTGTACCGGGCCGCCCAATCGATGGCCCTCCTCGATGGACGGATGTTTGGGACGCCGGATGATGTGAAACGGCTCGCCGTGGCGGTTTTTGCCCACCGGATCGCGCTGTCGACGCGGGTGGCCGCCGCACAGCGGACTGCGGCGGCGGCCGAGCGAATCATTGAGGAGATTCTGACGTTGACCGAGGTGCCGCTCTAGGGCTGTAGTTGGGCCACTGGGACGCCACCAGGGCGACGGTGGTTAACAAGGCGGCCAGGATGGGAAACCAGTCGCCGGCCCGTGTGTAAAGGGTCTGTTCAGTAACGTAGCCATAGGCAACACGCGCGGCATGAGCGTCAAAGCCGGGAAGTTGTTCCCGGACGACGCCGGCAGGGTCGACAACGGCGGATATCCCGTTATTGGTAGCGCGGAGGATCCAGCGGCGGTTTTCGACGGCGCGCATCCGCACCAGTTGCAGATGCTGTGCACGGGCCTGGGTGCGGAAGAAGTAGCCGTCGTTGGAGAGATTGATGAAGACCTGGGCACCGCGGCTTGCGAAATCGCGAACATGGTGGGAGACAGCGGACTCGTAGCAGATGAAAGTGCCCGCTTTACGGCCATTGAGCGGCATGATGACCGTGTCGTGGCCCGGGGTATACGCGCCGGCTTCGTCGGATACCTGATTCACGAAAGAAAACAGCGACGGGACATACTCTCCAAAGGGGACCAGGTAAACCTTGTCGTATCGGATGGCCGCCGGCGCGAGAAGAGCCGAATTGCGGGGGGCGCCGGTGGGGTCGCGCCAGATAGTGCCGAGGATGACCGGTGCGGCCGCGGCCGTAGAGACTTCCTGGACGCGGGCGCGCAGGTCGGCGTCCGCGAAGTAGTACATGGGGCCTGGCGTCTCCGGCCAGAGGACGACATTGACCGGGCCCTGTTCCAAAGCCTGGCGGGAAAGGTCGACCAGTTTGGTCTTGGCGGCGGCGTAGGACTCGGCGGTCCAGTCCATCGAGGCCGGAAGATCGGGCTGGACAATGGCGGCGTGCGCATCCGGGCGGAGACCATGCGGGAGAGGGGGGAGAACGGCCGGAATCAGCGTCAGCAAGGCCCAGAGCGCGTGTTTGTGGGGATAACGAAGAAGCAGTGCGGCGAAGCAGGCGGCGCTGAGGGTGAAGAGAAATGAGAGCCCGTACACACCGGTATACGGCGCTAGGCGCAGGGGTAGACTCATATCGATGGCGGCGTCGCCCAGCATAAGCCAGCCGAACAGGGTGAGTGGTTCCTGCGACCGTTCCAGCACGGCCCAAAGCAAAGCGACCGCCGGCGGCCCGTACCAGTGACGAACCAGGACGCCGGCCAGCAAGCCGAAGACGCCGTAGTGGATCGACTTGAGAATGCAGAACAGCGCGAAGGATCCCCACCCTCCCGCCGGCCCCATGTCGCCATGCACAGCCAGGACCGGGGCGATCCACCAGCAGACACCGGCCCACAGAACGATTCCAGTCGCGTAGCCCAAAAAGAAGCGGCCGGCAGGGCGGAACTCTCTGCCAAGAGCAACCAGCAGAGGCGCCAAGACAACCGGTGCCAGCGGCGCCAGCGAGTAAGGAGGATAAAGCAAAACGAGCAGGAAGCCGGAAAAGAGCGCGAGGAGGAGTCGGATCAACACGCTAGTGCGAAGTCGCCTGCTCGTTGACGAGGTCGGCCATATAGCTGGAGCGGACGAAGGGTCCGCTGAAAACCATTTGAAAGCCGATGGACATACCGAACTCCTGATAGGCGGCGAACTGTTGCGGCGTCACATATTCGGCTACGGCGAGATTCCGCCGCGTGGGTTGCAGATACTGGCCAATGGTGGCGACATGGACATCCGATTGCCGGACGTCACGCAGGAGTTGTTCCACTTCGGAGGGAGTTTCCCCCAAACCGACCATCAGCCCGCTTTTGGTGAGTGTGGCAGGCTGGTAACGACGAGCAAAGGCAAGAACGTCGAGCGACTGGCGGTAATCGGCCTGTGGACGAACACGGCGATAGAGGCGCGAGACCGTCTCCATGTTGTGGTTGTAGACATCAGGTCCGGCGTCGAGCACCCGAGCCACCGCATCCGTGTCACCGCAGAAATCCGGGGTGAGGACCTCAATCTTCGCCGCGGGAAGCGCTTTGCGTACCTCGCGGACTGTTTCGGCCCAATGATGGGAACCGCCATCGGGAAGGTCATCCCGGTTGACACTGGTGATCACCACATAGCGCAAATTCATCTGCGCCGCCATATCGGCGACGTGCGCCGGTTCGGCCGAATCGAGTTCAAACTCTTTTTTGGCGGGCGATCCCTTGGGCACCGAGCAGAAGCCACAGCCTCGGGTACAGAGATTACCAAGGATCATGAACGTCGCCGCTCCCCGGTGGAAGCACTCGTGGATGTTCGGGCAACGGGCCGATTCACAGACCGTATGCAGGTTTCGCTCGCGCATTCCGCGCTTCAGCAGATGGACCGATTCGAAATGGGTATCGGGTTTGCGGAGCCAGTCCGGAAGGCGGGGACGGACTCCGTCGATCTGTACGAAATCGCTCACCTTAGAATTTTCGCAGGATTGCGCCGTCGACGCCGATTTTCTTCAGACGCAGTTTCGTGTCGGCAACGGCGTCACTGTTCTTTAGCGGACCGATTACGACGCGGAAGAGCGTGGGCGAAGAGCTTGGCGTGATCAGCGCCGGGAAGCCTTGTTTGCGGTAGGCTTCCGCCATGCCGGTGGCGCCAGGCCGATCGATCGCGGCCACCTGCAGATACTGGCCAGGCGTGGGCGTGGACTGGAAGAGGCCGGAGGCGGTTTCCACCGGCGCCGGGGTCGGGGTGGGCTTGGCAGGCTCGGCTTTCTTTTCCGGTTCCTTCTTTGCTTCCTTCTTCGGCTCCTCTTTTTTCGGCTCTTCCTTCTTCTTCACTTCCTCTTTCCGAGGTTCTTCCTGTTTCTTCTCGGCCTCTTTGCGGGTGGGATCGACGGCGACGGGAGCCGTGGGAGGGATCGCTTCCGGAGGGGCCGGGTTGGGCTTGGTGATCACCGCCCCGGAGGTGGGGTCAATGGCAACCGGGGGCTGCTTGCCCGCGGAAGCCACCTGTTGTTTGGCCGCGGCCAAACGGACCGTCGCCTCGCTGGGGTTATTGCGTCCCACGATGTAGCCCATCGTGAAAAAGACACCCAGCAGCACCACCAGAATGAACAGTACGCTCAGCAACTGCTTGTTGCCGAGCACCAGTTCCATTTCGCCATCATCGTTACGAGGCATATCCGTTACCTCCTTTTGCTCTTCCTGAGGATATCCTGTCTCCCCAATTGAAACAACTCATTGTATTAATGTTTTGTTGGCGACGGCGCGCGCAGCAATGCGAAGCAGGAGAAATGCCGTTCCCGGCGCTCCGGCGGCGAGCACCGCGGAGGGCCATGCGATCCGGGCCGGCAACAGCGCGTGACACAGCCAAGGAAACACCGCCAGCCCAACCCAGCCGAGGGGCTCAGGAACGGCGCCGTAGCCGGCGGCGAGAGCCACCGCGATGATCACCGCGATAGCGGCGGCCGGAGCGGGAGCGGCGTCCAGCAAGGCCAGGCGGTAGGCACCGCAGATGAGTAAAACTCCTCCACACACGCCAGGAAGCACCCAGCCGGGAAGGCAAAATTCGGCAATGATTAGCAGGAAACCCGCCGCCGCGAGTAGCAACGCGGCATTGGCATCCAAAAGCTGCAGCATTTTTCTTTCATTATCAGCTTAATCCGTTACACTGCGGCGATGGGAACCATTGAACTCCTGCAACAACTGGTGCGAACGAATTCGGTGAATCCGCTTCTTACCCAGGGTGCGCCAGGCGAACCGGAAGTCGTCCGGCTCATCGAGGAACGGCTGCGGGGCCTCCCTTTGGAAGTCTTCCGCTTGGAAGCCACGGCAGGCCGGCCCACCCTGGTGGCGCGGAAACGCGGGACCGGCGGCGGGAAAAGCCTGCTCTTCAACGCACACTGCGACACGGTGGGCGTGGAGGGGATGGCGGAGCCGTTTTCCGGACGGGTGGAAGGGGACCGGATGTATGGGCGCGGAAGTTACGACATGAAAGGCGGGCTGGCGGCTGCGGTGGAAGCGCTGTCTGCCTTGTGCCACGCGGCGCCGCTACGCGGGGATGTAGTGCTGGCGGCGGTGGCCGACGAGGAGTACGGCAGCCTGGGTACGGAGGAGCTGCTGCGGCACGTGCGCACCGATGCCGCGATTGTCACTGAGCCTACCGGGTTGGACGTTTGCACTGCGCACAAGGGCTTCGCGTGGGTAGAGGTGCGCGTGGCCGGCCACGCCGCCCATGGGTCGAGGCCGGACCTCGGAGTGGACGCCAATCTGGAGATGGGGCGGGTCCTGGGTCGGATTGCGACGCTGGCGGATGAGTTGAACAGCCGTGCCGCCCATCCGCTACTGGGGAAACCCTCGCTGCACGCGGCCACGCTTCACGGGGGGACGGCGTGGAGCACCTATAGCGCGGAGTGCGTGTTGCAGATTGAACGACGCTTGCTGCCGGGAGAAACCGGTGAAATGGCGCTGGCTGAGGTGGTACGGGCGGCCACGCCCCATGAGGCCCAGCTGATTTTTTGGCGAGAGCCTTTTGAGACTAGCCCGGAGACCGGCTTTGCGCAGGTTGTGCGAGCGGCGGTGGAATCCGAGCGGGGTTCGGCGCCGGCAGTTACCGGCCAGACGCCCTGGTTTGACGCGGCACTGCTCGCCGCTGCGGGTATCGAGACGGTCATCCTGGGCGCGGGTGGAGCCGGGGCGCACGAGGCCGTGGAGTGGGCCGACTTGGCAACGCTCGACACACTGACCCGATCTCTGATACAAGTGGCTAACCGATGGTGCCGATAACCTCTATGAACCGACGCACATTCCTGGGATCGTTTTCTGCTGCTATGGCGCAGAGCGCGCCGAAGAGGCGCAACGTCATCTTTATCCTGACCGATGACCACCGCTACGACGCGATGGGTTTCCTGGGAGGGCAAAAGTGGCTTCGCACCCCGAACATGGATCGCATGGCGAAAGAGGGCGCCCACCTGCAAAACGCCTTCGTTACCACGGCCCTGTGTTCCCCCTCCCGCGCGAGCATTCTGACCGGTCGCTACGCACACGCCCACAAGATCGTTGACAACAACACGGCGATCCCCAAAGGCACGTCGTTCTTCCCGCAACTGCTGCAGAAGGCCGGCTACAAGACGGCATTCATGGGCAAGTGGCATATGGGCGGTGAGAGCGATGGACCTCAGCCGGGCTTCGACAAGTGGATCAGTTTCCTCGGCCAGGGCACCTACTTCCCTTCCCGCAACGGACTGAACATCGACGGCAAAAAAGTACCGCAGAAGGGCTACATCACCGACGAATTGACGGACTATGCAGTGGAGTGGCTGCGCGCGCAGCCGAAGACACAGCCCTACTTTCTGTATTTGAGTCACAAGGCCGTTCACGGCGATTTCATCCCGGCGGCCCGGCACGAGGGGGCATTTAAGGACCAGACCTTTGTTCCCCCGTCCAGCATGAACATGACCGAGGAGCAAACTCGGACCCGGCCGATGTGGGTGCAAAACCAGCGCAACTCCTGGCACGGCGTGGAGTATCCCTACCACACCGGGATGGATATCGCCGAGTACTACAAGATGTACGCGGAGACCCTCCTGGCCGTTGACGAGAGCCTGGGCCGGGTGATGGACGTGTTGCGCGAACGGGGTGAACTCGACTCAACGCTGCTGATCTACATGGGTGATAATGGCTTCGCGTTCGGCGAGCATGGGCTGATCGATAAACGCACGGCGTATGAGGAATCCATGCGCGTGCCGATGCTGGCCCGGTGTCCGGAACTGTTCGCCGGCGGACGAACGGTGAAGGAAGTGGTGGCGAATCTGGATATTCTGCCAACGGTGCTGGAGACGGCCGGTGTGGCGGTGCCGAAAGGGATTGACGGCCGGAGCATGCTGCCCGTGCTCCAGGGGAAGAAGACGGAATGGCGCGATTCCCTGCTCTATGAGTATTTCTGGGAACGGAACTTCCCCCAGACGCCGACAATTCACGCATTGCGGACCGACCGGTACAAATATATTCGCTATCATGGCATCTGGGATTTGGACGAGTTGTACGATCTGCAGGAGGATCCCAAGGAGACGCGGAATCTGATTGCCGAGCCCGCCCACGCGGCAACCGTGAAGCAAATGAACGCACGGCTTTTCGAAATTTTGGAGAACACCGGGGGCATGAATATGCCGCTGTACCGGGATAGTGGCGGCCAGTCCCGGTTGCGCCATCCGGATCGCTCGAAGGCGGCCCCATTCCCGAAGGTTATGGACGGACCGCGAGATAATCCGCCCCCGTCGATGGGGAAAAAGGGCAAATAACGCTCTCGGATCGGGTACGCTGCCGCCGTGTAACGTTTTTGAGGCTTCTCCGCGGAATTTTTCGAGTTACAACAGTAGTGGAGGAGCGGTACCGTCATGATGAGCCGAATCATTTTGCTTGTAGGGATGGGATGCGCGGCGCTGTTGCCGGCGCAGGAATTGGCATATCCTCTTTCTGCACGACTCCAGTCGCGGGTTCCCGCCGGCGGCCTCCCGGCGGATTCCTACTATCTTCCCGGCACGTCGGATGTGACCTGTTTTGAATCGACTCCGACTGGTACCCGGTATATGTGCCTGTCCGACACTGGCGCGATTATCGAATGGAGCGCCGACAACCGGGTGCGTCAGCTAGCCGATGGCTTCCTGGGCCCGTTGCAGGCAAAAGTGGCCCCGGACGGCACACTCTACGTATTGGATCTGGGCCGCGGAACACTTTCGCAGGTGGCACCCAACGGAACGGTTACCCGCATCATGGGCTCGGGGTCTGACCGCGTGATTAAAGACCGGATGGACCCGCGGACCTTTGATCTGCCGGTCTTTACCATGACCCGGGATACCTATGCGAACTCGGCACAACTGGCCATCGATCCGGCCGGTAACCCGTATCTGGGTTTCATGCGCGAGGAGACGGTCAAGGACAACGGTCAGGACGTAACGAATCGCTTCTTCTATATCTTTCGGCTGGAGAATCGCGCGACCGCGATGGTGCTGCACTGGGACGGCAAGCAGGCGATGACCGGGCGGCAGCGCCTGCCGGAGTTCACGGCGCTATCGGTGGACAAGGACCGCAATATCTACTTCGCCGCCGACGGACAGTTGTTCCGCCTTTCGCCGGCTTTGCAGTACTCCCCAATGGTGGATGGACGCTACACGGTACTCAACTCCAACCCGGTACGGTCAATCGTGCAGACAGATGATGGCAACATCTTCCTCCACTCGCCGTCGACGAACAACCTATTCCGCCTGGCTATGGGCGAGTTGCGGGTGGACCTGGACGCGTTCACCAAGCTGAATGGATTGATCGCGCGTCAGGGAAATCAATTGGTAGGGCTGGACCTGAACGAAAAACGAATTCTGCGGTACGTCCCCGACGTTGCGCGCTTCTTTGTTCCCCAGGAGGTGGCACGCCTTCTGCGCTATCTTCCGCTTACTGGGAACGCGGCGTTCCGGCCGGCTTTCGACAATCCCATTAGTGTAAGCACTGATTTTCAGGGACAGGTGTACGTTGTGGAGGGCGGCGACGGAGCCGTATACCGGATTGCCAACAACGGAGCATTGCAGCGGCTTGCGCGGAGTACATTCAACCCCGACGCACCACCTCCCCCGCGGCCTACCAGTGAAAACTTCTCTCTTGATTCACTCCCCTACCCGATCGTCGCGATCGCCAATGACATCGAAGGCCGGCTGTACATGCTGGACCGGAACTGCAACTTCCTGATCCAGACCAGCGCGACCGTGGCCAGACGGGCTCGGGAATTCCCCAATGCCGGAGGGTGCAGCGAGGCGCTATTGCACATCGACACCGCCAAGCGGGTGCACATCGGGCTCTCTTTACTGGGAGAAATTCACACCGGTTCCGGCGATCCTCTCAGCGGCGAGTGGAACTTCACGCGGTCCTATAGCGGCGGCCGGTTACGCTCCATTGCGCAGTTGCAGACAGGCGACCTTTTGATACTGGAGGGCGCGAACATCAATTTCCTGACGATCAAGCGCATGAATCCGTCGACGCTGGTTCAGACCGTGTTGCGGTTCGATGAGACGCTGCGCACATCCCTCAATCTGCGGCTAACCTCACTGGCCGTGGATCTGAGTGGCCGGATCCTGGCAGTGACCTGCTGCACCACCGGGAGCAGCAACGAGGCCGGCCGGCGATATCTGTTTTCGTTCCAACTGAGCAGCGACAACGTCCTGACGGGCCAACCGCGGCCGATCACCTTTTACGATGGTCCGCTGCAAGCGCCGCAGGCGTTGTTCTCGCATCCTCGCGGGATCCTGATTCGCACTAACCTGAGCCGGATCTACTATTTTGAGGACACGCAGTTCCGCAACCAAAGCGCGGTCGCACTTCCCAATCGGCAGACCTGGACCTACATGCCTGATTCCGGGACACAGGAGTTGGCGATCCCGGTGAATCCGGGGTTTGGCCCGACGGCGTTCAAAACGCGTCTGAGTTGTGACAGGGGATTTGAGAAGTTTGTCCGGCTGGGTCCCTCGGCCGCCGTGGCGCCGACACAACTGCGTTTCGCTCTCGATACACTGGCCGCGCCTTCTCGCGCCGCCTCCTGCCGCATCGAACTGCTTACCGTCGATACGGGCCGGGTAATGGCCAACACCGCGATCGACATGGTCCCTGATGCGGCAAAACTGGCGAACACGCCCACCATCTCCCTGCTGGAGCAGTTGACGCCATTTCGAGTGGACCCGTCGCAGAGCACCACAACTCGGGCGGTGCGGCTGTTCAACAACGCCCCTGATGTCGTGGAAATCCGATTGGAGGGGACGTTCCCCGACGGAATCTCGGTTGCCCCTGCCTCCCTTACGCTGGAGCCGAAGCAATCGGGCGAGTTCACGTTCACCATCAGCCCGGAGAAGCTCTTCCGGCAGCATTATCAGATTCCCGTGAAGGCCAATTGCGCCACCTGCAAACAGCCGGTGGAAATGAACTTGAGCTTTCAAATCACTGGTCGGCTGACGTCGATCGACATCAGTGCCGAATCGGCATTGGTGGACATTGCCTCCCTCAACGCACGGAATGCAAGCCGTTTGGGGGCAACTTCGATCGTGCTCTCCGGGCTGGACGAGACGGACGTTTCGGTGAAGCCGGACTTCGGAACCGCGCCGGCGTGGTTCACCGTTCAGAAGTCGCAGTCGACCCGTATGGACGATGGCAAACTGGTGGTCGGCTATGACCTGGTACTGAATCGCGCGGCGCTGCCGGCGCGGCAGAGCAGCAACATCGTGGTGTTTGAAACGCAGACCCAGCAGGGTGTGGCGCGACGATTCCTCACCGTGTTCTATTTCCCGGAAGGCTCCACCGTGCAGCGGCTGTTTGAGAGCGGCGCGGCGGGGTCGACGTTGAATCTGGGAACTGCCCGGACCGCGACGTTGACGATACCGGTCTTCAGCCGCGCGAGCGAGGCGGTGGTCTACAGCACGTACACCCTGGGCGGCGATTCGGGAACGGTTTCCGTACCGTCGGTGCAAGGCATCGCCGGAAAAGGCGCCAACGAAGTGCAGGTAGAGGTCACGCGAACAGGCAATTCCACGGAACCGTCGGAGACCAAAGATGTGGTGATCGTTTTTGCCAACGGAGAACGTCTGGTCTATAGCCTGAACGTCCTGACGACGGCGCAGCAGGCCGTTTCGCAGAGCAAAGGCGAAGAGCGGATGATCGGCTCGTGCGCCAGTTCGCGGCTCCTGATCGCGCCGCGCGAACCGGGCCTTCCGTTTACGGTGGTGAAGAACATCGGGCTGCGGTTCACGCTACAGTTAACTGACGAGTGCAATCAGCAGGTGAACGCCAGCGATAAGGCGCAACTGCGGTTCACGACGGAGCCGGCAAACGGAACCGTGACTGCGACCTCGGTCGGCAACGGGCTGTGGGAAGTGTTCTGGAAGCCGGAACGGAGCGGTGAGGGCGTTGCAGCCAAGGTGGTCGCGGTGCGCGGTGTCTCCGAGCGCGAAATCTACGTCGGGACAATGACGTTGAATGGACGGGTGGTGGATTCGGCGGTGCCGAGTCTACGCTCGTTCAGTGTCGTAGACGCGGTGAGTTTCCAGGCCAAGTCGATCACGGCACCTGGCGCGTTCATCACCATTTATGGAGAAAACCTGGGATTGGAGCCGAAGTTGGGTTTCGATACGCCCGGAGAATTTCCGCTCGAGTTGGGAGGCGTCCAGGTGCTATTCAATGGCAAACCGGCGCCGCTGTTGTATACGTCACCGACGCAGGTGAACCTGCAGGTACCTTACGATCTGGAAAACAGCGAATACCGGATGACGATTCGCCGCGGAGAGTTGGCATCGGCTCCGGCGGCGATGGGGGTCGGCAGCGCTTCCCCGGCGCTGGCAACCCTGAACGGAAGCGGCAGCGGTGCGGGTCAGATTTACCGGTTGCAGGCGGACGCCCCGGCGGCCTTTGCCACCCCGGAGAACGCGGCCAAGCCGGGAGAGACAATTCTGATCGTTTCCACCGGCCTTGGCGCTACCAATCCGTATTTCAACGAAGGCAGGGCCGTTCCTGCCGACAATCTGCTGCCGGTAAAGAATCCGATTCAGGTCCTCATCGGCGACAAGCCGGCAACCGACGTTGTGGCCTATCTCGCTCCCGGCCAGATAGGGATCTACTTTGTAACGGCGGTGATTCCGGCCGACGTCCCGGTAGGCGATGCCATCCCGGTAATTCTGCGTGCCAGTGGCGTCGACAGCCAGACCGTCACCATGGCGATCCAAGCAAGCGTCCCGCTGCAGTAGGGCGGGGCGCTAGACCGTGCGCACGTCGCGGCCGGTGACCTGCGGAAGGACTACCAGGTTGACGTAGAGTCGGACCAGTTGGAAAAAAGTTCCTGCCAGCGATTGGAGCCGGAAAAATTGCGACCGGCCGTGCAGCCGCGGATAGTGGCTCACTTCGACTTCTTCCACCAGATAGGGACACATTTCCAGCTTTTTGACCAGCTCTACGCAGATGGTGCCGCTGGTGGACCGCAAATGGAGTTCTTCGAGCAAGCTTCGGCGGATGAGCCGGAAATCGCAGTCAATATCGCGGAGCTGAATACCGAAGATAAACCGGGCAAACCGGTTATAGAGCCAGCCGATGGCGATACGGTGCCAGGGGTCGTTGCGGCTGCGCTTATACCCGTTGACGAAGCCGACCGAGGGTCCCATGCGCTTAACGAGCAGTTCGAGTTCCAGCGGGTCATACTGTCCGTCGCCGTCAGTGTAGAAGACGAGATCTTTCGACGCCGTGGCGAAGCCACTGCGGAGCGCGCCGCCGTAGCCGCGGTTTTGTTCGTGGGTGACGATGCGGACGTGCTGGGGAAACTCGGCCTTTATTGCAGCCAACACTGCGGCGGTCTCGTCGGCGCTGCCATCATTGATGACGATTACTTCGTAGTCTTCCGTGAGCTTAGGCAACAACTTCAATGTGTTACGCACTAGCCCGCCGATGGTATGGCTGTCGTTGTACGCCGGGAAGAAGGCGCTGATGCTTTCGTTGCTCATTGGGTATGCCTACCAACACCGCCCCTACGCGGGAATCAGCAGGCTGATCTGGATTTGAGGGAATGATCTCACAACCCCGGCCCAGGCGGCAAGCCTTCGGCCTACGCCGGTGTCGCTAGTATGTGATTTGTCCGGTTGAGTTCACGCGAGATCTGTCCGGTTT
>CAYSFR010000056.1:0-47500 GCA_964430625.1 uncultured Solibacteraceae bacterium | reverse complement strand
GAAAGTCTCAACAGCTTTTGGGTGATCCTAGCGAGAGGGTCCCACCCGTTCCCATCCCGAACACGGAAGTTAAGCCTCTCAGCCCCGATGGTACTGCACGCGCGAGTGTGTGGGAGAGTAGGAAGTCGCCCAAATTAACTCCAGAAGCCCCGGTTACCCCCGGGGCTTTTTCGCGTCTGCGCGCCCGCCAACTTCGCTACAGTGGGTGTAGTGAGCCTCATAACGCGGGACCTCCTCAGTGCCGCGATCGCCCTCTTCGGTATCGCATTCCATCTCGGCGCCAGATACGGTGCTGGAATCACCGATGGCCGGCAGGATCTGCCCCTCCTCTGCGCACTCCTTTTCGGTGGCGCCCCCCAAGTATGGACGGTGGCCCGCCGCCTGCTTATCGGACGATTCGATGCCGATGTCCTTGCGATGGTCTCCATCGTTACCTCGCTCATCCTTCATGAATACCTCGCCGGAACGATCATCGTCCTCATGCTCGCCGGCGGCACCATCCTCGAGCAATACGCCACAGGCAAAGCCTCCTCGGTTCTTGATGCGCTCGCCCAACGAATGCCTCGTACTGCGCACCGGGTAAAGGGCGATAGCACGGAGGATATTCCCGTCGATTCCATTCATCCGAACGATCTCCTCGTTGTGTTTCCCCACGAGGCCTGTCCCGTCGATGGGGTTGTCGCCTCGGGGCATGGTTCCATGAATGAGGCCTACCTCACCGGAGAACCGTATCTCCTTGCAAAGTCCGCCGGAGCCTCCGTCCTCTCTGGTGCGATAAACGGTGACACGGCCCTGACCATCCGTGCCTCCAAACCTGCGGTCGACTCCCGTTACGCTCAAATCATGCGCGTTGTCCGGGAAACGGAGGAGAACCAGCCCCAGATGCGCCGGTTGGCGGAGAGACTCGGGGCCTGGTACACCCCATTTGCACTAGCCATAGCCGCCGGCGCCTGGTTACTTAGCGGCGAGTCGGGACGGTTCCTGGCGGTCATCGTGGTCGCAACCCCTTGCCCCCTCCTCATCGGCATCCCGGTCGCGGTCATTGGCGCAATCTCACTCGCCGCAAAAAACGGGATCCTAATCCGAAAGGCGGCCTCGCTGGAGGATATCGACCGGTGTCGGGTCTTCGTATTCGACAAAACCGGTACTCTGACCTACGGAAGACCCTCGGTCTCCGGAGTAATCTGCGGAGAGGGATTCGGACGCGAAAAGGTGCTTGGCCTCGTAGGTTCCATGGAGCGATACTCCCGGCATCCCCTCGCCGCCGCGCTGGTTAAAGCGGCAGAAGGCCTCCTTCCCGTTGACGTCGAGGAAATCCACGAACTCCCAGGCCAAGGCCTCGTAGCCCGCGTCGGAGGGCAGCAAGTCGAGGTCACCGGCCGCAAACGGGCTGTTTCCCTTGGGCTGGACCTCCCCGCGGAAAGCGAGGGCCTCGAATGTGTCGTGATCATCGAAGGAGAATTTGCCGCCCTCATCCAGTTTCGCGACACGCCCCGTCAGGATGCCCCCGATTTCGTCCGACACCTCGGTACCCGACATGGAAGTACCCGAGTGGTACTTCTCTCCGGAGATCGCGAGACCGAGGTTCGGTACCTCGCCGAACTCGCGGGTATTCGCGAAGTCCTGTTCGGCCAAAGCCCGGAAGAAAAAGTGGCATTCGTCACCCATATCGCCAAAACATCACCCGTCCTCTATGTCGGTGACGGCATTAACGATGCTCCTGCCCTCTTAGCGGCCACTGTCGGTATTGCACTCGGCGACCGCGGGGAGATCGCCGTTCAAGCCGCTGACGCCGCTATCCTCGAGCCCTCCCTTCGCCGAGTCGACCAGCTCATCCACATCGGCCGCCGCATGCGCGCCATTGCCATGCAAAGCGCCGTTGGCGGAATGGGCCTTGGTGCCGTCTGCATGGCCTTCGCCGCCGCCGGATACCTGTCTCCCGCCGCAGGCGCACTCGCCCAGGAAGCAATAGACATCGCCGCCGTGCTCAACGCACTTCGCGTTGGCATCGGCGGCGATGAAATGACCGACTATTGAACCGAACCTAGAACAGAAATTTCGCCGTCAACTGCACACGCCGGGGATAATTCGCCTGGTTCACAGCCCGAATCTCTCCAAACTGCGCGTTCCGCGGATCCGTATTCGGGGCCGGCAGTTGTGCCCGGTTCATCGAATTCAGGAACTCCGCCTTGAACTGAAAGTTGTACCGCTCCTTGATTCGCGTATTCTTGATCAACGACGCATCCCAGTTGTTGACCCCCGCCGCACGCAAGAACCCGAACCGTAGCGGGAAGTACCGCAGATTGCTCTGCAACTGGTCTTGCAGGAATCCGCCGCGGGTGTTGAACCACTGTTCCCGCGTCGGATTATCCTTCTTCACGTCATTGATGTTGCCAACAAATGCGATGTTCCCGAAGTTGATCGGTGTCCCTGACTGTGCCGTATAAATGGCCGAAATCTGCCATCCGCCAATCAGTCCCTTCACTACCGGGTGTGCCCCGGATCCATATCGCCGTGCCGGCCCGAACGGCAGTTCGTAAATGCCGCTCGCCACCAGCCGATGCGGCACGTCAAAGTCGGAAATGACCTCAACCGGCCGGGCATCCGCCGCATTCAAGTACGCGGTCGCCTCCATAAACTTGGAGAAGGTGTAATTCCCCTGCAGGGTGAATCCCTTCGAGAAGCGCCGCTCCATCTGCACCTGCAGGGAGTGATACCAGCTGTACCCCTGATTCGTTGTCGTCGTCAGCGAGCCAAACTGCGGAATCGGACGCAATAGCGCCGACCGCGAACGCGTCGTGCCTGCATTCAAATTCGGCGCAGCGGCTCCAACCAATCCCCGGAAAGGATTCGTCAGGTTGCCGGACAGATAGTTGTTCGTCGCCACCATTGCCGCCGTCCGCGTGAGATCGGTGCTCAGGAACGAGTTGGAAATCGCATTCAAATCCCGGTTCGTCTCAATCCGTGTTCCCCGATTGCCTACGTAGCCAACTTCCACCAGGAATCCACCAGGAAGAGTCTGCTGAATTCCCAACTGCCACCGCTGCATGTACGGAATCCGCGGCGAATCAGCGAAAAACGACAAACCGGTGTCGATCCCCGTCTCCGCCCCCAGCCCCGCTCCCAGAATCGGGAACAGCTGTCCGGACGGCAACGGATTGGCCAGAGTCACTGCCGGAGTCAGGAACCCGTCGTTGCTGACCTGGAAATCCGTCTGCCGGCTAAAGCCGGTCTGGTTCACGTCACTCCGGCGCTGCCCCAGAAAGCCGTTGAAGATACCGTACCCGCCACGAACCACCGTCGAAGGCCGCCCCTGATAAGCAAAGCCCAAGCGAGGCATAAAGTTCCACTTCGGCGTCGAGTACAAACCACTCGGCTGGCCGTTCACGTTCGCAAACGTCAAACCGCCTCGAGGAATAAAGGTCGACGCCGGTCGCTCCGCAACGGGATTGCTCGCATAGGCCGCTCGCGCTTGCGCCTCCCAGGCAAACGTCGCATTCGGGTCAAACCCCCGCACGCTGCGGTCATAGCGCTCATTCAGCGGCGTCTCAAACTCCCATCGCAGCCCCAAATTCAGCGTCAACCGCTTGTTTACCTTCCAGTCATCTTGAACAAATGTTCCCCACGAGGTCGACTGCTCCGAATAGGAGGCCGGCCGCCAGATCCCGCCACCCGTGGGCAACCCCAGCAGCAATGCCGCCACCGACTGTCCGTAACCGGACGGCGCTGCCGGCGAATTCACGTTCGGCCCGCGGGTCCACGCGGTGTCAAAGGCAAACTGCGCAGTCACGTTGTTCCCAAACTCCCTTCGGTTCTCCCGGTACGACCGGAACTCCGTTCCCATCTTCAGGAAGTGCGCTCCCTGCGACTTGGATAACGTCGCATTGATGTTGTGGGTGTCGTTCGGACGCCATTCGCCGCCACCGGCCGTCCCCTGATATCCCGTCAAATCAATACGGGGAAACTTCCGGATATCGTCAGAGGTCAGCGCTGTCAGGTACGAGGGCAGTCCCAGCGAAGTCAAATCAAACCCATGCGATTTGTACGGATTGTCGTCGGCCCGGATGAACCGGTTGTACCCATAGCGCAAATTCAGTACCATCGTCGGGCTGATCGTGTGAACGTCATCGATCACCGCACCCCGCGAGATGAACTGAAACAGGTTCCCCGTCGCAATATTGGAGAAGAAGTCGTTATAGGTGCTGTTCCGGTCATACCAGTTCACCCGAACAAACATCCGGTTCGCATCATTGATCGTCTGGTCCGCCCGAATCGTATGGGAGCCGTAGTCGGCATGCTCAGTCAACTCCGGCCGTTGATAATTGTTCTGGACGCCCGGTTGCAACGGATCCGGGAAAAACTTCAAAATGTTTCGTGCCACCGGGCTGATCAGGCTCTGCGGAACCACATTCCCCGGGAACGGATCGCGCGCTATCAGCCGGTTCCCTCCCGTCACAACCTCCCGGCCGGAAAACGGATTGTAAACCTGATACAACGTCGGATTCGGCAGGCTGAACAACTCCGACAAATCCCCGTTCTTCATCCGTGCCGTCGGCACCGTCGGTGTCCCGTTGTTGCGCGGCCGGTCTTCTTTGATGCCTTCATAGCCATAAAGGAAGAAGGTCTTGTTCCGCCCGTCATAGAGTTTCGGAATCCGAACCGGGCCGCTCACCGACCCGCCGTAACGGTTATAGGTGAAGTCCGCCCGCGCCACCCCGTTCATATTTGCAAAATAATCGTTCGCAAACAGTCCCGGGACCTGCTTGTTGTAGTACGCCGTCCCATGCAACTCGTTAGTGCCGGATTTAATGGAAATGTTCGTAACGCCGCCCTCGGTCTGCCCGAAGCTCGCGTCAAATGTCGCCGTTTGGACCTTGAACTCCTGAATGATGTCTGCCGGCGGAACATAGGAAGCAATCACTTCTCCGTTATTCGCCGTCGCCGTCGCCACCGATCCGTCCAGCGTCACGTCGCTCCGATTTGCCCGCGTACCGTCCATCGAATACCCAACGATATGCGTCGGCTCAAACGGACGGTCCAGTCGCGCGTCCCGGTTGAACGATACCCCGGATGCCAAACTGATCAGGAACATCGGATTGCCATGGGGCACCGGCAACTCTGCCACCCGGCGCGAGTCGATCACCGTTCCCAACGACGCTGACGCCGTGTTTAGCAGCGGCGTCTCCCCCACCACGGTCACGCTCTGTTCCGCCGTCCCCAACTGCAACGCAATTAACAACTCGATCCGGTCGTTCACTCGAACCTCGACTGGCTCCTGAACATACTTCATGAAGCCCGAGACGTTTACCTCCACCCGGTAGGCGCCAGGAATCAGGTACGTCGCTTGATAAAAGCCCGTATCGTTAGTCACCACCCGCTGGGCGGTTCCCATCGACTTGTTCGTCACCACCACCGTAGCGTTTGGAATCGCCGCGTTCGTGGAATCAACTACGCGGCCAACCAGCGTGCCACGTGCCTCCTGGCCTGGCAGCATCATGGCGGTCAAGGTGAGCATTGCAATCGACAGAGATAGGCGAGACATATTAATTGATCTAATCGTGTTGCGCGCCAGGAAAGAAGTAGGCAACAGCAGGTAACCGGTAACCAGGAGGTTAACTCCGGGGTGTAACGCAAGGTAAACTATTGACGTGCCGAGCACTAGCCTCGAAAACCCGGCCTTCCACCAGGAACTCCAGCGCGTCCTCGCCAGCGAGAGTTTCCGTAGCGCGGAGGCCCTTCGTCGCCTGCTCTCCTACCTCGCCGAAGCCCATATCTCGGGTACCGGACGGCAGTTGAAGGAGTACACCATCGGCCGCGATGTCATGGGTAAGCCCGATGACTACGATCCCCGCGTCGACGCCTCCGTCCGAGTTCAGGTCGGGAAACTCCGCCAGCGCCTCGAACGCTACTACGCTACCGAGGCGCCCGGATCTCAGTTCTTACTCACCATTCCCAAGGGCCATTTCGCGTTGGCCTTTGAAGCGGTCGCCAGTCCCCCGGAACCGCTGCCCCTCCCCCCTCCCGATCCGCCTGCCCCTCCCCAAACCAACTGGTGGAAATGGATCGCCGCCGCCCTCGCTCTCCTCCTCGTCGCTCTCGCCGGAGCCATGATCGCGCTTTGGCGGGAAGGCCGCGTTGTGGCCCCGCTTGCCGTCGCCGCCCCGGGAGAGTTCCACGAATTCTGGAAGCCGTTTGTCGACTCAAAAAAACCCGCCATCGTCGTGCTCGGCAGCCCCATGTTCGTCCGCCTCAATACCCACTACTTCCGTAACCCGTGGGCAAACGAGTGGAAAGATGCCCAACGTGAAATCCCGCTCGATGAGATGAGCCGTCTGTTGAGATCTCCCACTCCCCCTACTCCCACCTACCGCTGGACACCATTTGGCGAAGCCGCCGCCGCATTCCGCCTCGCCGTAATTCTCGGGCCGCTCAAAGACCTCGTCCTGAAGCGAAGCACCGTCCTCGCCTGGGAGGATGTCCGCTCCAGCAATCTCATTTTTCTCGGCCCCGCCAAGTTTAACAGGCAACTCCCCGATCTCCCCATCTACCAGGACTTCATCATTGACCAGGGCGCCATCAAGAACCTCCATCCCCGCCCCGGCGAAGCCGACCGCTATCAAAAACCTTCCGCTCCCGACGTCGAAGACATCCCCGAAGACTATGCCGTCATCACCCGTGTTCGCGGCGCTACCGGATGGGGCGAAGTCCTGGTCCTCGCCTCCACCTCCACGGAAGGAACCTGGGCCGCCGCTGAGTATCTCACCAACCCTTCTGCCCTCGAAACCATGATGAGCCGCCTGCGCAATCCAGCCGGACAGTCCCCTCAAAACTACCAGGTCGTCATCAAGAGCCGCTTCAAATCGCAGGTCCCCATTCATACGGAATACGTCACTCATCACGAGGTCCGCCTCCGCGACGGCCGTTAACGGCTGGCCGCACAATTGACAGGCCCCGGTTGAGTGTGATGGGATTGCTCCCGTTGCATTGAATCGCGTTAATCATTGAGGGGAGTTTGGAATGAAGAAACCTGTCTGCGGCCAAGTGGCCGTTTGGACCTTGGCCATGTTGCTATCCGTTGCGCTTCCCGCGCAGACTACCGGTACCGGTACGCTGGTCGGCACCATCTCAGATACTTCCGGCGCCGTCGTCGCCGGAGCAAAGGTGACCGTGGTGAACGCCGCCACCGCCTTCACCTCGGAGGTCCCTACCAGCAATGAGGGGGCCTACTACATCCCGTATCTCACGCCCGGCAGTTATCGCATTACCGTCGAATCCCCCGGATTCAAAAAGTACGTCCGCGAAGGCGTCGTCATCCGCACCGGCGAGATTCCCCGTATCGATATCCAAATGGAAGTCGGTGGTGTTACTGAGACCGTTCAGGTCACCGGTGGCGTTCCCCTCCTCGACACCGAAACTTCCGCCTCGGGTCTCGTCCTCTCCGGCGATACTCTGGTCGCTATCCCCGTCAGCCAGAAACGCCCTGTCCGCATGATGTACTACTACCCCGGAACTAACTCCATGAACGGATACCACGTCCTCGGCCAGCGCTCCCGCGCCATCGGCTACCAGGTCGACGGCGTGAACGGCAAGGAACCCGGCATCGGCAACATCGGCGGCCCCAACGAACAGGTCTCTCCTACCCAGGATGCCTTCGAGGAAGTGAAAATCCATACCACCGGAATGCCCGCCGAATACGGCCATTCCGCCGGCGGCCTCATGTCCATGGTCATGAAATCCGGCACCAACGACCTCCACGTCGTCGCGGAAAACCGCCACATCAACAAAAGCATGATCCACCGCAACTACCTTGAGCAGTTGCCCCGCACCAACCCCTTCTCCTACAACGAAAGCACCGGCCTCGTCAGCGGCGTCGTCAAAATTCCGAAACTCTACAACGGAAAAGACAAGACCTTCTTCCTCGCCGGCATCGCCCGTCACGCGGAGGTCGCCGGCACCTCCTCTCGCCGCGCAACCGTTCCTACCCCCGAAATGATGAACGGAGACTTCTCCTTCGGTGGCCTGACCTCTCCCCGGCCCCTGCCGATCTACAACCCCTTCTCCACTAGGCAGGAGGGTACGACCTGGGCCCGCGACCCCTTCCCCAACAACATCATCCCCCGTTCGCTCTTTGACCCCGCCGTTCAGAATTTCCTCAATCGGAAACCCTTCACCGCCCCCAATCAACCCGGAATTCCCTCTGCGACCGGGCCCACCGAGAACCTCGTCGTCAATCAGCCCAAGGAAATCTATCGAACGCGTATCGATTTCAAAGTCGACCATCAGTTCACTTCCAATCACAAAGCGTACGGCCGCTACTCCCAGTCCATTCATCGCGCCTGGAAGGGCGACTACCTCGCGGAATTCGCTTGGCGCGACATCGATCCCAACGCGCAGCCCCAGCCCGTCGATCACATCAACATCGTCTTCTCTGACATGCTGATCCTTAGCCCAACCGTCAGTAACGAGTTCCGCGTCGGTTTCAACCGTCGTGTCCTCAAGGAAACTGCCATCACCAAGGATGGCGATTGGGCCAAACAACTTGGCATTCCCAACGTCTCGGGCGCCACCTTCCCCTACTTCAACATTGGCTACGGATTCAACTCTCTGCCCAGTTACCAGAACATCGGTGAAGATATCACCGTTCAGAACAACATCACCAAAGTTACCGGCAAACACACCTTGAAAGCCGGTTACGAATTGATGCGCACTCGTTACAACTCCATTGTTCCGGCTTTACCGGGCGGCACCTACAACTTTGGTGCAACCAACGCTCCATTCACCCCGAATACAGGAAACACCTTCGCTTCATTCCTTCTCGGCACCGTCGCCAGCGCCACCTACACCTCGGCCTTCGCTAGCTGGTTGCCACGCTGGTGGTCCCACCAGGCCTACTTCCAGGACGACTGGAAGCCGATGCGCGGTCTCACGCTGAATCTGGGTGTCCGCTACTCCTATGAAAGCCCCTTCCAGACTAAGTATGGCCAACAGTCCCAGTTTGACCCGACTGCCCGTGACCCCATCTCTGGGCGCCCAGGTGCCATCGTTCACAGCCCAGGCCCCCTTGCCAGGAAGGACCTCAACAACTTTGCTCCCCGTCTCGGCCTTGCCTGGAACTTCCGTCCCAAGTTCGTTTTCCGCGCCTCCTTCGGAATGGTACACCAGGACGTTTTTGCTACCGAGCGCAATAGCCTGTTCCAGGAATATCTTGCCACCGCCAACGTCCAGGCGCCCGTCGGCGACCCCCGCCACGTCTTCCGCCTTTCCCAGGGCCCGCCCTCGTTCCAATACAACGTCCAGCCCGACGGCTCCGTTCCTTTCGTCGGCACCAACTTTGCCGGCCGGGCCGCAAATCGATGGGATCCCAATATGCGCATGCCCTACGTCATGAGCTGGTCCGGCGGCATTCAATACGCCTTCCGCCAGAACTGGATGATGGAGCTTCAGTACCAGGGCCAGTCCGGCGTCGGCCTCATCAACAACTGGAATGTCAATGTGCTGCCCTTGGACATCTCCTCAGATCCCGCTGTCTTGAACCAGATCTTCACCGCCCAACAGAACTACCTTCCATTTACCAACTTTGGAAGCATTAACATGTACTCCAATTTTGGCCACAACTCCTATCACGGCGGCACTGTGCGCGTCGAAAAGCGTATGTCCGCCGGCCTTACCTTCAACAGTTTCTACACCTGGAGCAAAACCCTCACCGAGGCCGAAGCCGAAACGGGCGATAACGGACTCACCTACTACAACCGGCGCCTGGAAAAGGCCCGCGCCAGCTACGATGTTCGCCACCGTTTCGTCACGGTCATGTCCTACGAACTCCCCTTCGGCAAAGGCCGGCGGTGGATGAATGGCGGTGGTGCCAGCAACCTCGCCTTCGGCGGTTGGCAACTCACTTGGACCCAGACCCTCCAGTCCGGTCCTCCCTTCAACGTCTCCTTCGCCGGCAGCCCTAACCGCTACCTCCCGGGCGAATCTCGGCCCAACATCATCACCACCCATCAGGCCGCTCAGGTCGACAACTGGGAACTCGGCGCCAACCGCTTCCCCACGCAGGCCCAGAACCCCTACTTGAACTCCAGTTCCTTCGCCTACCCGGCGGCGTTCACGACGGGCAACCTCGGCCGCAACGTCTTTGAAGGCCCAGGCCTCCTCTGGACCCAGGTCTCGATCGCCAAGTGGTGGAGCGTCAAGGAGAAGTACCGCTTCCAGATCCGCCTGGATGGCAACAACTTCCCCCTCAAGCAGCCCCAGTTCGCCGATCCCAACGGCGCCTTCAACCTCAACAACCTCGGCGCCTTTGCCCGCATCGGCAGCGGTACCCGCGGATCCTTCTCCGACATCGGCACGTCGAACTCGAACCTCCTCCTCATCGGCCGGTTCGAGTTCTAACCTAACGTTTGCACTGTTGGTAAACAGCCTCCAGATAAGCGCCCCGCGTGTTCGCACGCGGGGCGCTTCCGCATGGTACCCGCTTCTCCCACAGCGCCCGCAACCGCTCATCCATCGCCTTCTCCGGTTCCACCGCGTGCAGCGGAAAAGCGTGCGAATACTGCAGCCCATGCCGCCGCTTCAGCGGTTCCAGCACCGCCGTCCGGTACTCCACAATGTCGTGTAGAAACCCGTGCTGCCCGGCCCACTGCACCGCTGCGAAGTAGCGCGACCCCGGTGCCACGTCGGAGGCGTAAATCGTCGCCTGCCCCTGCTCGTGCAACTGCCGGCGCAATGTCGCTACGTCCACCCCCCGAGCCCGCCCCCCAGTTGCTAGCGCCATATGCGCCGCCACTCCAGCCGCATGCCCCAGCGCCGTCCACGTCGGCTCCAGCCGTAACGCGGAAAACCCCACATGGGAGGCCGAAACGGCCACTGGCACCAGCAGATTCTCCACCTTCTGTGGAACCATCACGGAATATGGAATCTGGAACGGCGTCGTCGAAAAACTGAAGTCCCCCTCCACCAATGTCGGGTACAGCGGTCCCCCCGCCTGATGCCCATGCGAATTCAGCGAATAGTCTCCAATCGCCACGGCGTCCTTCTGTACCGCTGTCCGCACCGAACCCGGCGCGGGCTGCGTATCGTGCTCGGTAAATGTAGACTCGCCTCGAATCCGCCGGGCTTCCCGAATGTATAACGCCGGCGGCATATGCGCCGTCTTCACAAACTCGTCTTTTGCCAATCCCCACTCCCTCGCCTTAGCCCGAATCCCCGCAGGGAGCGCCTCGTCGTTCTGCAGAAAATAGATCAGCCCCATCGCGTAGTCCAGGTGCCGCTGATGAATTTTTTGCCGCACCGCCGTGTCCCCCTCCGGCCACCCGTCATTCTCCCCAGGTAACGCAATCCGGATCGGTGCCTGCTTAATGTCGTTCATGTCGGACTTGTCGTTCGGGATCCGCTGCAGCCGGAATATCCCCGCATGGGACTCCGTATAGATCTCCGTAATCCGTCCGCTCGTAAAGAACGGAATTAACTGCGTAAACTCTTCCCGCCGGTACGTCTCCGGGCGGGGAACCGGTGCCATGTTCTCTTTCCGGTTCGTCATGATCACGCGGAAGTTGTAGCACTGCGTATGCGCGTCCGCGACGCCAGTCGATCCCGGAAGAATTTTACCTTGATCAAAAAACAGCACCCCCGCAAATCGTTCCCCAAACTCCCGCGTTGATTCTCTTCCCAGCCGGTACGGCACCCCCGCTGGCGCCGCCAGGTCCCCCTCGTAGCTTCCGTCAATCCAGAACTTAGCCTTCACCTCTGCCCGTCCGCCCGGCGTCTCGAACGTCGCCGCACGCACCCGCGCCCCGCCCGTTACAGTCCGCAGTCGCCACTCGGTCCGCAAAGTCAGCGTCTTCTGCTCGCTCACCATCTCCCGCAGGATCCGGTCGGAAACCTGCGGTTCCGCATGTGCGCCCAAAAAACAATCTCGCACTTGCGCGGATTCCTTCCCGTACGTACGCACGTAGTGCGCGAACACGCGGTCCATGTACTCCCGGAAAAACCCAGTCACAGACTCCTGGGTACGGAAATCCGTGTAGGACAGCCCGCCCGTCAGCAGTCCGCCAAAGTGGCCCGTCGGCTCTACCAACGCCACTTTCCGCCCCTGCCGCGCGGCCATCACCGCCGCCGCAATTCCCGCGGGCGTTGACCCGTACACCGCCACATCCACGTCTAGGGTTACCTGCCCGTGCAGTAGCCCTGCCGCCGCTGCAAAGATCACCAATATTCGCATATCGTTCAAAGTCTACAAACCTTTGAACCTCTGCGAAAACCCTACTTGCTTGGACGAATATCCAACAGCCGCCGCGGATCGAACAGATGCAACGGCTTGAACGCCCGCGAATTCCACTTAACCCCAGGCTCGAACTGTACTCCCAGGAAGTATCCAAACTCCCGGAATACGCAGTACCGGATCTCTCCTTGGTAGTAGTTCTTCATTACCCGCATTTTCACGGCGGTCCGCAACGGAATCTCGTTTTCCACCTGCAGGCATGCGCCAAACGCGGAAATGTCTTCCAGATTCGCTACCGTCTTTTGTTCTCGGCCCTTCCCGTCACGCCACTCGATTTCTACGAGGTCCGCGCACATCAGGCGAGGTTCGATGCGTCTTTCTGCCATATACCTGTTTATCGGTTGCCCGTCCGAAATCGAGTATAGGAAGGCCCTGTGGAAAATCACCCTACGACTACTAGGGTCATTGCCCTCCCATTTCAAATCCGGTTAAAAACTTCTACGGCTTTTGTCAGTGCCTTGAACTTCAAGATGTACGGCACCATCTTCGTCTCCCGGTCGTCGATCTCCTGCGCCCGCTGCAGTACTTCCTTCACCTTTTCCTGCGGCACCCGCACCACCCCGTCTTCATCGGCCACTATCCAGTCGCCCGGCTTGATCGTCACTCCTGCACATCGCACCGGAACGTCCTTCGCCACGCCTGCAAACCGGCTCACCGTGCTCGACGGCACCACACTCCGCGCATAAATCGCCAGCCCCAATCCCCGCACTTCTTTCAGATCCCGCACACCGCCATCGACAATCACCCCCGCCATCCCCCGCGCCTTCGCGGCTGTCCCCATCAGCCCGCCGATGCCCGCAACATCCAGGCCATCCTCAATCACAATGACACCGACATCTCCCGGCTTGGAGTTATCGATCATCGCTGTCGACATTCCTGTCGACAACGCCGGTGTCGCTTTATCCGGCGTCGCCGGCTTCAGCAGCACGGTCGTCGCTCTCCCCACCACGCGGATATTCCCCGTCCGCGGACGCATGTCGTGCGACAGGAAGCCCCGCTCGCCAGTGATCTGGTCCACCGCGTCAGCTACTGAGGCCACGGTGGTCTTCTCGAACCCCGCCGTAATCGGATCCTTCGGCGTCGCATTCTTCGTCGCCGCCTGGAACCCAAACCCTAGCACCGCGCACGCCACCACTGTCAGGGGAAGAAAATATCGTTTCCGTGTCATCTCATGCATTATGCTATCTCAGGTGAAGGCGCGCACCGTATTCAATAACCTTCTGGTCGCGATTCTCTTCGGCGTCCTCGTCCCCTATATCAAAGGTATCGAGTACCTGGATCTCTTCCTCCTTCTCCCTTACTCCTTCCTCGGCCTTTTCTTCGTTGTCCCCATGGTTGTCGACGCTGTCTTTGCCTCCCCCTCCCGCGGCGTCCCACTGAATGCCATCTTCCGCGATACGGTGCTCGGCTGGTTCACCGGCGTCGCTGTCCTCTGGCTCGGCATCGCCACCGTCAGTATCCGCAGCGGACGACTCGTCTCTCCCCCCATGGCCGTCAGCCTCTCCCTCGCAGTCATGAGCTTTTTCGCCTGCATCCTCGTCGCCGCCCTTGCCACCTGGACCGCCAATCACACCTCCGACGCTCCCACCGCCAAAGGCCGCCTCCGCATCGCATTCCTCCTCGTTCTTGTCCTGTTTTTCGCCCTTCCCCGCGTTCTTCACGAAGACACCACCGTCGCTCTCATGCAATACCTCACCCCGGAAGGCCTCGTCCGTGCCACCCTCCTGCTCGTCCCGCTCGAAGCCATCGCCACCGTCATTCTCTTCACCCGCCTGCCTCGCCGTTGAGCCCCGCGATACACTGGGAACTTCATGCGTATCACGTCGAAATCTCCTTGCCGCGTTGACCTGGCCGGCGGCACCCTGGATATCTGGCCTCTCTACCTCCACCACGCCAACGCCGTCACGGTGAACTTCGCCGTCGATCGCTACACTACCTGTTCCGTCGTTCCCCGCAACGACCGCCAGATTGTTCTCCGTTCCCGCGATCTCGGCGTCGAAGAGACCTTTGCCTCGATCGATGAACTCAAAGCCGCGAAGAAATACAAACTCTCCCTCCTCGCCTACGCCGTCAGTTTCTTCTCCCCCGAGACCGGCCTCGAACTCGACTCCCACTCGGAAGCCCCTGCCGGCGCCGGCATCTCCGGTTCTTCCTCCCTCCTCATCACCATCTGCGCCGCCTTCAATAAGTGGCTCAACGCCGGCTACTCCATCGAGCGCCTCCGCGAACTCGCCCAGAATATCGAAGCCCAGATCATCCGCGTCCCTACCGGTTGCCAGGACTACTACCCCGCCATGTACGGCGGCATCGCCGCCATCGAACTCCGCGCCGACGGCATCCGCCGCGTCGCCATCCCGCTCGACCCCGCCGACCTCGAACAGCGCACCGTCCTTGCCTACACCGGCGAGCCCCGCAACTCCGGCATCAATAACTGGGAAGTCACCAAACTCCACATCGATGGCGATCGCAAAGTCCACAAGAACTTCGACCAGATCGCCTCTATCGCTCACGACATGCGTCTCGCCCTGGAAAAGGCGGATTGGGAAGAGACTGCCCGCCTCCTCCGCGAAGAGTGGAACTTCCGCAAGAAGAACGCCCCGGGCATCACCACCGAGCACATCGACAAACTCGTTGCTGCCACCAAACGTGCCGGCGCTGTCGGCGCGAAGGTCTGCGGGGCCGGCGGCGGCGGTTGCGTCTTCTTCCTCGTCGAACCCGGCACCAAGGAGCGCGTCTCCGCCATCATCCAGGAAGACGGCGCTGAAGTCCTCCCCGTCAAGGTCGCGCTCGGCGGCGTCAAAGTCAAAATCCAGAAGTAGGATCGCATGAGCAGTCCCGCCCCAGTGCCCGCGCCGGCGCCTTCCCACCTCATGGCCGGCGTGCGCGTGGTGGTCTTCCTCTTCCTCGCCTACGCTATCCAGTTCGTCGGCTTTCTCGCCCTTCAACCCTTCGGCATGTTCATCGGCGCCACCCTCGGCGCCTTTGCCGGAGGCGCGCTTGCCACCGTCCTCGCGCTCCGCATCTACCAGTTCGGCGCTCTTCCCGATATCGGCCTCGCCTGGCACTCGGCCGCTGCTCGCCATTTCGGCATCGGCGTTCTCCTCGGCGCCGCCGCCGCCATCTTCGTCGTCGGTTTCCCCTGGCTTATTGATAAAGCCTACTTCGTCCCCTCCAAGGAGTACCCATTCTCTCTCTCCGGCGTCTTCATGGTCGGCATCGTCCTCCTCTTCGGTGCCCTCGGCGAGGAACTCATCTTCCGCGGCTACCCCTTCCAGATGCTCGCCGGCCGCTATGGCACCTTTCAGATCCTCCTCCCCGCCGCTGTCCTGTTTGCCGCCGCCCACGCCGGCAACCTCAATAGCTCTCCTCTCGCCCTCTTCAACACCTTCCTCTGGGGCGTCCTCCTCGGCTACTCCCTCCTTCGCTCCGGTGACCTCTGGCTCCCCACCGCCATCCACTTCGGCTGGAATTTTACTTTACCCCTCTTTGGCGTCAACCTCAGTGGCTTCAGAATGGGGCTGACGGGCCACACGCTCGAATGGCGCGCCAGCGAACTTTGGAGTGGCGGCGATTACGGCCCCGAGGGCAGCGTTCTCACCCTCCTTGTCGTCGTCGTCCTTTTCTTTACTTTGCACCGCATGCCATTGGTCCAGCAGCGCCTTCCGCTCATGCCGGACCTGTTCCAGGAAGTCGAAGAGGAGGACCCAACAGTATGAAACGGCGGACCCTGTTCCTCCTGTTCCCCATGGCCGCCTTGGCCAAGGAGAAGAAACTCTCCACCGATGACCGCATGGCCCTCCTCCGCGGCCTCACCGCCGAATACGCCAAGGCTCGCGTTCTCATCCCCCGCTCCAAGAAACCTCTCGCCATTGAGCCCACCGGCAAATGGGATAAGGAATCCTGGGAAAAGGCCAACGTCGAGTTTGGCCCCGCCGCCCGTACCGGCGAGATGGTCCAGATCACCAAGGTCAAGATCGAAGACGACCGCGTCGAACTCGAACTCAATCATGGTCTGAAAACAGGCCCGAAATGGTACGAACGCGTCGAAGTCGGCATGGGTAACAACACCGCCCCCATCTCCGGGCGCGACAACGTCGCCAAAGCCGGCACCAACCTCGCCATCGTCTTCCCCAAGAACATCGAAACCCTCGACGTCGCCGAGGTTAAGAAGATGCTCTCCCAGGTACTCGACTTCGAGATGCGCTCGGTCACCGAGTCCTACATGGAGAAGCTTCCCGAACCCGTTCGTGTCGCCATCCAGCAGAAACGCGTCATTGAAGGCATGGACCGGGAACAGGTCCGCCTTGCCGTCGGTCAACCCGTCCGCAAGGAACGCCGCGTCGTCGATGGCGACGAACTCGAAGACTGGATGTACGGCCGCCCGCCCGGCAAATTGACGTTCGTCACCTTCACCGGTGCCAAAGTCACCAAGGTCAAGGACATGTATGCCGGACTCGGGGGCTCCACCGCCCCCGAACTGCCCGTCCAGTAAATCGCTACTTCTTCTGCTCCAGGTAGGCGCTGCCGGCGTAGGCCAGCATTGCCGCCGCCAAAAACGATGTCGGCAGAATGAACCAGTACATCACCGAGATCACCAGCATCACCGCCAGGGAAACGGCGAAGATCATCGCCGCCTTCTTCTGCACCGGAAGCAGGAATCCGAACGCTCCCAGGGTCAGCATGAATACCGTGAACCCCAGGCTCATCCCGTCATAGAAGTCCCCCTGGCTCCGCATCGTGCCCATCACGTTCATCTTGTAGCCATACATGAGCTCTTCCAACTGAAACTCGGTCCCGTTCACCGGCTTCTGGCCCTTGCTGGCGAAATGGCCGAATAGATGCGCCACACCGCACAAAGTCACCACCAGCGCACCGATCCGAAATAGCTTATAGCTCCACATGGCTCCCCTACTTCCGCGCCGGGCGTCCGCCCAGCTTGGTCTGTCCCTTCACTGGAGCGGCAAACGGATAAGTATCCGGATTCACCACCACTCCCGTCGTGAACTTGTAAGGATACTTCCCTCCGCTAGGGAATGTCATCTCCACAAAATACGCCGTATACCCCTTCGCCGGCTTGTCCACTTTCCCGATATACTGCCCCGGCTTTACCGCCTTCAACTCCGTGCTCGTGTACTTCGGCCCCAGTTGCTCCAGCCGGAAGTCCCGCGCATCGGGATTCGTCGCCTGCCACAACTTCACCACCGTCGGCGCGTCTTTCGTATTCACCACAATCGTGCCGTCCTTCTTCACGTTCCACGCATACACTGGCCGCTTCTTCCCCTGTAGCATCGAATCGTAGAACGCGATCAACGATTCATAGGCGTCCGTATTGCGCAGCGAATGGTCCGAATTCGGCACATAACGCAGATGATTCTCGCCTTTCAGGTTCTTGAAGTAGAACTTCCAGGAATCCGGCAGGAAGAACTGGTCACCAGCGGAGTTCATAATGAACTTCGGCATCGTCAGCCGGTCCCGGTATTCGTACGGCTCCACCAGCTTCATCAACTCTTTGTACTTCGGGTTGGCCATCTCATCCATCACACCCTCGTGATAGTAATCACCCACCGACGGCGCCCAGAATCCATAGGCCCGGTAATGGTGGATAAAGCTCGGAATGATGTTCAACATATCGATCACAATCGGCGACATCCCCACCACCCGCGGGTCCACCACACCCGTCGTCCACGTCGTCCACCCGCGCTTGGAGCCGCCAGCGACAAAGAACTTGTCCACCGTCTTCCCGCCGCCCTCTTCGCTCTTCATGAACGCCGTCACCGTGTCCATCGCCCGCACCGCCGCCTTCGTCATCGGCAGCCGTAACGGCCACGAGACGTCCCCCGTCTCCAGATACTTCCGCCACGTGTAGGCGATGATCTCGTCCTCCAGCCGCTTCCGCCCCGGCTTCGGATCGTCCCCGAATACCAGCGGCTGGTTCGGCACCATTCGCAGTTCCGTCACCACCGAACCGGTGTACTCCGCAATCGCCGCCATCGTCGCATCCACCGTCGTCCGCGGACGCCCGTCGTTCCCGCCGCCCGTGATGAACAGCAGTCCCGTCGTCGACTTCAACTCCTTCGGCTTCACTACCGTTACCGTGTGGACCCACTTCGTCCGGTCCACCTTCTTGTCCTCGCCCCAGCTCTGCGAGGTCATGTCCAAAATGAAGCCCGTCGTATTCTTGGACTCCACCTTGTGCGCCAGTTTCCACTGGTAAGCCGGATCGGCCTTCGCGACATATTCATCCAGCGCGGTCTTTTTCGGCGCGCCTGTGAGGGCCAGCGCCCCCAGCGTGACAAGCAGCAGTGTTCTTCGGATCACGTACCCAGGATACCGTTCCTCTCGCTTATCCTGAAAACAATGAGATCTCTATTGCTGTGCCTCTGCACGGCTGTGGCCCTGTTCGCCCAGTCCAATTTCGAATTTTGGCCCGGTGCCACCTACGATCCCGCCATCCCCACCTTCCAGAAAGTGCTCGGCTTTGAACCGGGCTCCCGCTTCGCCACTCACGCTGATCTGGTGCGCTATCTGGAAGCCCTCGCTGCTGCCGCACCCAATCGCCTCAAGGTCGTCGAATATGGCAAAAGCTGGGAAGGCCGCAAACTCGTCTACGCCATCATCGGCAGCGAAGCCAACATGCGCCGCCTCCCTGAAATCCAGGCGTCGATGAAGAAACTCCTCGATCCCCGCAAAACCTCCGAAGCCGAAGCCCAAAAACTCCTCGCCTCCACCCCGGCCATCGTCTGGCTCGGCCATGCGGTCCATGGCAACGAAGTCTCCGGCCCGGACTCGGCCCTCCTCGCCGCCTACCACCTCCTCGCCGCCCGTAACCAGGCTCCGGTCAACGCCGCGCTCGCCAATACCCTCATCCTCCTCGATCCCCTCCAGAATCCCGACGGCCGTACCCGCTTCATCAACAACTTTGAGCAGGCCCTCGGCCTCGAACCCGATCCCGCCCCCACCGCCGCCGAACGTAACGAACCCTGGCCCGGCGGCCGTTCCAATCACTATCTCTTCGACATGAACCGCGACTGGTTCGCCGTCACCCAGCCGGAAACCAAGGCCCGCATCAAGATGTTCCAGGAGTGGTACCCCGTCGTCGTTGCCGATCTCCACGAAATGGGCTCGGAAACCAGCTATTACTTCGCCCCGGAAGCCATCCCCTTCAACCCCCATCTCACCAAGGAACAGAAAACCAGCCTCGATTGGTTCGGCAAAAACAACGCCAAATACTTCGATCAGCTCGGCTACGCCTATTTCACCCGTGAACTCTACGACGCCTTCTTCCCCGGCTATGGCGCCAGTTGGCCCGCCTACTACGGTTCCATCGCCATGACCTACGAGAACTCCAGCGTCCGCGGCCTCGTCTACCGCCGCCTCGACAAGTCTCTCTACACCTTCCAGGACTCTATCCGCAAACACTTCACCACCCAGATTGCCACCGCTGAAGCCGCCGGCAATAATCGCGCCGCGCTGCTCAAAAACTTCTGGGAATACAACAAATCCGCCATCGCCGAAGGCAAGAGCGAGTCCATCAAGGCCTACATCCTCCCCCGCCGCGGAGATACCGCCGCCGTCGACAAACTCGCCGCCCTCCTCGTCGAACAAGGCGTCGAAGTCCAGCGCGCCCCCGCCTCCGTCAATGGCTTCCCTGATGGCAGCTACGTCGTCTCCCTCGCCCAACCCGCCAAACGCCTCATCCGCGTCCTCCTCGACCCTCAGGTAAACATGGAGTCCGATTTCATCAAGGAGCAGGAACGCCGCCGCGCCAAGAAACTGGGCGATGAAATCTACGACGTCACCGCTTGGAGCCTGCCTCTCCTTTATAACGTCGAATGCGTGGCAGCCAATGCCCCCGTCACCGCTCCTCTGCAGCCGTACACCCCGCCCGCCGCCCCCAAGCCGCAGACGTTTGCCAAAGCCTCCGTTGCCTATCTCGTCCCCTGGAAGGGCCGAGCCTCCGCCCAGTTCCTTGCCGCCGCACTCCGGGCGGACCTGAAGATCCGCACCGCCAACAAAGAGTTCACCCAATCCGGCCGCACCTTCCCCCGCGGTACCCTCGTTGTCCTCACCAAAGAGAACCCTGCCAATCTTCACGACACCGTCACCCGCCTCGCCGCCGATGCCGAAATCGTTCCTGTCGATACCGGCTGGGTCGAAAGCGGCATCAACTTCGGTAGCCGCAACGTCTCTCTCTTCAAGAAGCCCCGCATCGCTCTCGCCTGGGACCGTCCCGTCTCCAGCCAGAGCGCCGGCGCCGCCCGCTTCGTCATCGAACGCCAGTTCGGCTACCCTGTTACCGCTCTCCGCACCTCTGCACTGGCCCTCACCGATATCGATCAGTTCGACGTCCTCATCCTCCCCTCCGCCCAGGGCAGCTATAGCGAGGCCATCTCGCCTTCGCTCGTCGCCCGCCTCAAAGCCTGGGTCGCCAAAGGCGGTACCCTCATCGCCATCGAAGAGGCCGTCAGTTTCCTCGCCAGCCCCTCGGTCGGGCTGCTTTCGACCGCCAGTGAGTCTCTGGCGGTGGAGAAGAAACCCGCTGACGCGCCCAAACCGGAGAACGGCCGCGTCCCCGGACGCCTCCTCAAGGACGAAGCCGCCTATCTCGAATCCATCAAACCCGACCGCGACAACCCGGATGTCGTGCAAGGCATCCTCGGCATCGCCCGCACGGACCCGGAACACTGGATCACCGCCGGTGTCCCAGCCACCGTCAACGCCCTCGTCCAGGGCCGCACCACCTACACGCCTCTCAAGCTCGATAAAGGGGTCAACGCCGCCTACTTCCTCGGCGCCGACAAACTCCTTGCCAGCGGCTACATGTGGGAAGAGAATCGCAAACAACTTGCCTACAAACCTCTCGTCATGGTCGAGCGCCAGGGCACGGGCCATGTCATCGGCTTCACCTTCGATCCCAACTTCCGGGCCTATCTCGACGGCATGAACCTGCTCTTCCTCAATGGCGTCTTCCGCGCCCCCGCCCAGGCCCGATGATCGACCTGACGATTCTCCTCCGCAAAGCCCTCGGCGGTGACAATGCCGCCGAGGAATAGGCCCTCTGGCCCCTACTTCCGCAGGATCTTATCCATCGCCTTCCCCTTCGCCAGTTCGTCCACCAGTTTGTCCAGGTATCGGATCTGCTGCATCAGCGGGTCCTCGATCTCCTCCACACGGTAGCCGCAAATCACCCCGGTAATCTTCCCGACATTCGGGTTAATCTGCGGTGCTTGCGCGAAAAACGTCTCAAAACTCACTCGTTCTTCGATCTGCTTCTGCAAGCCCTGCTCATCGTAGCCCGTCAGCCACTGAATAATGGCGTGCACGTCCGCCCGCGTCCGGCCTTTCTTTTCCGCCTTGGCGATGTAGTGCGGATAGACGCCCGCGAACGCCATCTTGAATACTCTGGAGTGATCCATTCTGCCCTGTCTGCAATAAAGAGAATAGCGTCACTGCCCCTTCGCTCGCCAACTCCGCGGCCTGCCGCTGTCGGCCGCACACCTCTTCCCGCCTACTTCAATTCCCGGATCCGTATCGCTCGAAACGCCGTAAAATGCCCGTGATCCTGCAGCGCGATATACCCCCGCGCCGGCACCCCGAACTTCGTCCACTTCGCAAATTTACCTGCCGCTACCCGCTTCTTCCAATCTTCGCTCCCCATCGTGAACGAACACGCCAGCTTCCCGTTCAGGTAGTGCTCCACCTTCGCCCCCCGCGCCACCACCCGCGACTTGTTCCACTGCCCAACAGCTACCGGCACCGCGTCCGCCGCCGGCGGATACAGCGCATACGCCGCCCCGCTCCACCGGTCCGGCCCGTTCTTCCCGTCCGGATGCGCCCCGCCGTCCAGCAGTTGATACTCCACCGCCGTCCACTGCGGCCGCTCTTCCTCTTCCGTCGTCCGGTAGAACAACCCGCTGTTCCCCCCGGCCGCATTCTTCCATTCCCATTCCAACTCAAAATCCCCTTACTGCCCCACCGTCCGCAAACTCGAGTTCCCGTTCCCCGGAGTCCCCGGCACCCCTTCCCGGTTCACCACAATTGCCCCGTCTTTCACAATCCACACCGCGTTCGCCGGTCCCCGGAAGCCCTGCCACCCGTTCAACGTCTTCCCGTCGAACAGCGACACCCACTTACCCTCCGCTGCCATCGCGCTCACCGCCAAAACCAGTAATCCGAGTCGTTTCATACAATCCACTTTATATCCCATCCGCCCCCCGCCATCATGTATAGTCCATTACATGAGCCGCCTCGCGCTCCAGGCCGCGTATTGCCTGTTCGCTGTAACTGCAATCGCCCAGCCCCCCGAGCGTCAATTCGTCAACAAAAACTGCCTCGGCTGCCATAGCCGTGCCCTCCGCAGTGGCAATCTCAACCTCGAATCCGGGACCCCGGCCGAGAAGCCCGAAGTCTGGGAAAAAGTGCTCCGCCGCCTCCGCGGCCGCACCATGCCCCCCGCCAACATCCCCCACCCTCCTGAAGCGGAATACCTCGCCGCCATCCAATCGCTCGAAAATACTCTCGACTCCCTCCCCCCCAACCCCGGCCGCTCCGATACCTTCCGCCGCCTCAACCGCACCGAATACCGCAACTCCGTCCGCGATCTCCTCGCCATCGATGTCGACGTCACCAATCTCCTTCCGCCCGACGAATCCAGCCACGGCTTCGACAACATCACCGTCGACGATCTCTCTCCCACCCTCCTCGAACGCTACCTCTCCGCTGCCCGCAAAATCAGCCGCCTCGCCGTTGGTATCCCCGCCCGCGCCCCCGGCGGCGATACCGTCAATCTCCCTCCCGACCTCACGCAGGAGGACCACTTCGCCGGCCTCCCCCTCGGTACCCGTGGCGGCAAGGCACTCCAATACACCTTCCCCGTCGATGCCGAATACGAGGTCCAGATCCGCCTCGCCCGCGACCGCAATGAACACGTCGAAGGCATCGCCGGTGTCCACGATGTCGAACTCCTGATCGACGGCGCCCCCGTCAAACAGTTCACCGTCCGCCCGCCCCCTGCCGGCCAGGACCACTCCAACGTCGACAAACACCTCAATCTCAAACTCCCCATCAAAGCCGGTCCCCACGTCGTCGCCGTCGTCTTCCCGCGCAAAACCTCCGCCCTCTTGGAAACCGAACGCCAGCCCTACCAGGCCCACTTCAATATGGATCGCCACCCCCGCATCCATCCCGCCGTCTACTCCATCACCATCAACGGGCCCTACGGCCAGCAACGCCCCGGCGACACCCCCAGCCGCCGCAAGATCTTCACCTGCTCCGCCAAAACCGAAGCCTGCGCCCAGCAAATCATCTCCGGCCTCGCCCGCCGTGCCTATCGCCGCCCCGTTTCCCCGCAGGACATCGCCGCTCCCCTCCGCTTCTTCAAGGAGCAACCCGACTTCGAAACCGGCATCGAAATGGCCCTCCGCGCCGTCCTCGTCAGTCCCGAGTTTCTCTTCCGTGTCGAATCCGATCCGCCCGCCGTCGCCCCCAAATCCCCCTACCGCCTCACCCAACTCCAACTCGCCACCCGCCTCAGCTACTTCCTCTGGAGCTCTCTCCCGGACGACGAACTACTCTCTGCCGCCTCGCAAGGCAAACTCTCCCAACCCGCCGTCCTCGAACGCCAGGTCCGCCGCATGCTCGCCGACCCCCGGTCCAATACCCTCATCTCCAACTTCGCCGAACAGTGGCTCTACCTCCGCAATCTCAACTCCACCACCCCCGACATGCGCGTCTTCGCCGGCTTTGACGATAACCTCCGCCAGGCCTTCCGCCGCGAAACCGAACTCTTCGTCGAGTCCATCGTCCGCGAAGACCGCAGCATCCTCGACCTCCTCAGCGCCAACTACACCTTCGTCAACGGCCGGCTCGCCAAACACTATGGCATCCCCAACATCTATGGCAGCCGCTTCCAACGCGTGACCTTCGACAAGGAGCGCAATCGCGGTGGCCTCCTCCGCCACGGCAGCATCCTCACCGTCACCTCCTACGCTACCCGTACCTCCCCCGTCATCCGGGGAAAATGGGTCCTGGAAAACATCATCGGCGTCCCGCCCCCCGCGCCTCCCCCCGCCGTTCCCGCCCTCCCCGAAAAGACCGGCATCTCTAAGCCGCAAACCATGCGCGAACGCCTCGCCGAGCATCGTGCCAACCCCGTCTGCTTCGGCTGCCACCAACTCATGGATCCCATCGGCTTTGCCCTCGAAAACTACGATGGCGTCGGCCGCTGGCGCACCACCGAAGATGCCAAACCCATCGACGCCTCCGGCATGCTCCCCGATGGCTCCAAGTTCACCGGCGTCGACGGCCTCCAGCAGGCCCTCCTTCAACGCCCAGAAATCTTCGCCGGCACCTTCGCCGAAAAGTTAATGACCTACGCTCTCGGCCGCGGCGTCGAATATACCGACGCACCCGCCGTCCGCAAAATCGTTCGCCAAGCCAAGGAGAAGGATTTCAAGTTCTCGTCCTTCATCCTCTCCATCGTCAATAGCACCCCGTTCCAAATGAGGAGATCGTCATGATCGTCACCCGTAAGGCGCTCCCGCGCCGCACCCTGCTCCGCGGCCTCGGCACCACGCTGGCCCTCCCCCTTCTCGACGCCATGGTCCCCGCCCTCGCCGCCGCTCCCCTCAAACCGGTGCGGCGCCTCGGCTATTGCTACATCCCCATGGGCGCCTATCGCAAGGAATGGACCCCCGGGACCCCCCACGGCCCCCTCGGCGATCTTACCCCTACCCTCAAATCCCTCGAAAAGGTGAAGGACTACCTGACCGTCGTCACCAACCTCGAACTCCGCAATGCCTACCCCGGCACCCACGCTACCTCGAACGCCGCCTTCCTCTCCGCCGCCACCGCCAAGTGGACGGAAAGTACCGATTACCACCTCGCCACCACTGCCGATCAGATCGCCGCTCAACAGGTCGGCCAGGCCACTCGCCTCCCCTCTCTCGAACTCGCCATGGACCTCCTGTCCACCGTCGGCCAGTGCGACAACGGCTACGCCTGCGTCTATCAGAACAACCTCTCTTGGTCCACCCCCACCACCCCCCTCCCCGCCGAAGCCCACCCCCGCGTCGCCTTTGAACGCCTCTTCGGCGAAGGCGGCCCCGCCGACGCCCGCCGTGCCGAACTGAAGAAGGATTCCTCCCTCCTCGATTGGGTGAAAGAGGACATCGCCCGCCTCCAGCGCAAACTCGGCCCCGGCGATCGCGGCAAAGTCTCCCAATACCTCGACACCGTCCGCGAAGTCGAACGCCGCGTTCAGAAAGCCGAGGCTGAAGCCGCCAACACCCCCCTCCGCGACCTGGATCGCCCCATCGGCGTCCCCGCCTCCTATGCCGATCACGCCCGCCTCATGTTCGACCTCCAGGTCCTCGCGCTCCAAGGCGATGTCACTCGCATCATCACCTTCCAACTTGCCCGCGAAACCTCCACCCGCACCTACCCCGAGATCGGTGTCCCCGATCCCCACCACCCCCTCACCCACAACGGCGGTGACCTCGAAAAACTCGCCCGCGTCGCCAAAATCAACGCCTTCCACGTCTCCCTGTTCGCCTACTTCCTCGAAAAGCTGAAGGCCACCCCGGACGGCGACGGAACCCTCCTCGACCACACCACCTACCTCTACGGCAGCGGCATGGGCGACGCCGATAAACACGACCACACCAATCTCCCCATCCTCGTCGCCGGCGGTACCCGCACCCCCGGCGGCCGCCACGTCCGCTACGCCGAAGCCCAACCCCTCGCCAACCTGCACCTCACCCTGCTCGACCGCGTCGGTGTCCGCCTCGACAAATTCGCCGACAGCCGCGGCAAAATCAAGGAACTCCTGGAGCCCGCCAGCCTGTGAAGCCGTTCGTAATCCTCTTCGCGCTCACCCTCGCCGCTGCCGCGCCCCCCGAGGGCGCTGTCGCCCCCCCGCTCCTCCTCGCCGCCCACCAGGACAACCTCGAGGAAGCCCGCCGCCTCCTCAAATCCGGGGCCGACCCCAAAACCGCCAACCGCTACGGCGCCACCCCTCTCTCGGAGGCCTGCATCAACGGCAGCGGCCCCATGGTCGAACTCCTCCTGAAGTCCGGCGCCGATGCTAACGCCACCCTCCCCGGCGGCGAAACCATGCTCATGCTTGCCGCCCGCACCGGTAAAGTCGAGGCCGTCCGCGCCCTCCTCGCCGCCGGCGCCAACGTCAATGCCAAAGAAGCGCGCGCCGGCCAGACTGCACTCATGTGGGCCGCCGCTGAAGGCAACGGCGAAGCCGTCGGCGCCCTCCTCCATGCCGGGGCCAACGTCAACGAGCGCCTCGATTCCGGTTTCAATCCGCTCCTCTTCGCCGTCCGCGAGGGCCACCTCGGCGTCGTGCGCACCCTCATCAAAGCCGGCGCCAACCCCAACGAAACCATCCAGCCCGGCCTCATCTCCGGCAAAAAGTTCGGACAAACACGCGGCGCTCCCCGCTCCGGCACCAGTGCCTTGGCCCTCGCCGTCACCAATGCCCACTACGAACTCGCCGCCTTCCTCCTCGATGCCGGTGCCGACCCCAACGCCGCTGCCCCTGGCCTCGGCGCCCTCCACATCCTCTCCTCCGTCCGCAAGCCCGGCCTCGGCGACAACGATCCCGCCCCCGATGGCTCCGGCAAAATGACCAGCATCGAATTCGTCCGCAAAATGGCCGCAAAGGGCGCCAACCTCAATCTCAAAATGACCCGCCGCGTCAGCCTCGGCATGACCGGCATTAACTCCCTCGGCGCCACCCCCTTCTTCATGGCCGCCCGCAACGCCGATGCCGAACTCATGCGCGTCCTCGCTGAACTCGGCGCCGATCCCAAACTCACCAACGCCGACAACTCCACCCCGCTCATGGCCGCCGCCGGCCTCGGCACCCGGTCCCCCGGCGAAGATGCCGGTACCGAAGACGAGGTCGTCGAAGCCCTCCAGGTCGCACTCGACCTCGGCAACGACATCAACGCCGTCGACAACAACGGCGAAACCGCCATGCATGGCGCCGCCTACAAAAACTCCCCCAAAGCCGTCGCCTTCCTCGCCGCCAAAGGCGCGCGCCGCGAGGTCTGGAATCAGAAGAACAAGCAAGGCTGGACCCCCCTCACCATCGCCGAAGGCTACCGCTTCGGCAACTTCAAGCCCTCCTTGGTCACCGTCGAAGCCATTAAGAAACTGCTCCCCTGAGCAACGGCCATGCCTACCCTTCAGGAACAGTTCGGCCACATCGACATTTATCTCTTTGATCAACTGCTCCAGGGCCGCATCCGCCCCGGCATGCGCATTCTCGACGCCGGTTGCGGAGGCGGCCGCAACATCGTCTACTTCCTCCGCGAGGGCTACGAAGTCTTCGCCGCTGATTCCAGCCCCGAAGCTGTTGCCGCCGTCCGCACCCTGGCCGCTAAACTCGCCCCCGCTCTCCCGCCCTCCAATTTCCACGTCGAACCCGTCGAGAACATGTCGTTTGACGACGCCTCCGCCGACGTCGTCATCTGCAACACCGTCCTCCACTTCGCCGCCGATGACGCCCATTTCTCAGCCATGCTCGATGGCTGCTGGCGCGCCCTCAAACCCGGCGGCCTCTTCTTCTCCCGACTCGGATCCACCATCGGAATGGAAAATCAGGTGGAACATCTCCACGGTCGCCGCTTCCGTTCCCCTGACGCCTCCGAACGCTATCTCGTCGACGCCGATCTCCTCGCCGCCCACACCCTCCGCCTCCAGGCCACCCTCGCCGCACCCCTCAAAACCACCATCGTCCACAACCAGCGCGCCATGACCACCTGGGTCATGGACAAAAATCCCGCCTGACTCGCCCACGCGAAACTGCCCTCCCCATTGACGCAGGCATAGGTGTCCCGGGCCTCCGGGCTAGTGTAAGAATTCCCTTTACACGGAAATAGAAAACGCTTACATTGTGGCAATAGGGTGCGGTGAATTCCTCACCTCACCCCCGAAAAAAGAGCGGCAGGAGCGCCGCTTCCCCATTCCGGCAACCGATTTTTCCGGATGCCGGCTCCGTCGACCCCACGCAAGGATGGAACCTACGCATGAAACTGACGCACGTCTGTCTCACCATTTCCGCATCTCTCTGCGGATCTCTTCTCCTCGCCCAGGAAACCCCGCTCGCATGGAGCGCCGCTTCCCAATTTTCCTACAACATCGAAAAGGTCACCGCTACCCCGGTCACCAGCTCATCCTGGACCGTCAAAGTCGTCTTCTCGGTCTCCAACCCTGCCCCCTCTCCCGCCTTCCCGGACCCCTTCTGGAACATCAAGACCGCCCTCCCCATCACCGGCGGCGCGCTCCGCGTCCTCGTCGGTTGGGACGCCTCCGAACTCACCAACACCAATAGCCGCGGTAATCTTAACCCCGTTCCCACCGCTCCCTCCAGCGTCGGCGCCGCTCTTCCCGTCTCGCTCAATACACTCGCCGGCCCCACCGCCGCCCAACCCTGTACCTCCGCCAATTGCCCCGAACTCGGTGCCATCCCTGCCGCCGGCCGCTACACCGTCAGCACAACCGTCGCCCCCATGGAGTTCCCCTCCGGCCGCACCATCACTACCGCCATCATCGCCATCGAAGGCCGCCTCGTCTGCCCGCTCACCGGCCCCGTCCTCCCCGGTTGCCCCGTAGCCAACGGCCTCGCCACCGCTGCCTATATCCCCGTAAAAAGTGCCGCCAAAACCGTCTCTCTCACTAGCGCCCCCGCCGCCGAGCGCCGCAAGATCGTCGACATTGCCAACTGTAAGAAATGTCACGACGGCGCCAAACACGGCGACTCCGTCGTCCCCCGTCTCTCCCTCCACGGTGCCAACCGCAACGAGAATCTCCTCCTCTGTGTCATGTGCCACAACGCCAACCAGACCGACATACCCTTCCGTGCCTCCGGCGCCGAGGAATCCATCGATTTCAAACGCATGATCCACGGCATCCATGCCGGCAAATTCCGCAAAACACCCCTCAAAATCGTCGGCTTCCAGGGCACCCTCTACGACTTCTCCACCGTCAGGTTCCCCGGCGAACTCCGCGACTGCACCAAGTGCCACGTCAACGGCTCCTACGCTCTCCCCCTCTCCGCCAAGGCCCTCGGCACCACCATCAATACCCGGAGCGCGCAAGCCACCGCCACCTCCCTCCGCACCATCGATGTCGACCCCGCCAACGACCTCCGCATCACCCCCACCGCCGCCACCTGCTCCGGTTGCCACGACAACTCGGAAGTGCGCTCCCACATGACCCGCAAAGGCGGCGCGTCGTTCTCCACCACCCAGCAGAGCATCGTCCCCGGCGTCACAGAGCGCTGTGCCTCCTGCCACGGTCCCGGTAAAGAAGAGGACGTCCGCAAGGCCCACGAACTCAAACGCTGAGGCGGAATCCCCGCGGCGAGACCGGATCCCGCGTCCCGGTCTCGCCGCGCCTTGCTCAACCCCCTAAAACCTCCACCACCTCCCCAAATCCTCGCCGTTTCGCCCACTCCACCGGCCGCGCCCACTCCGGTACCCCCGGCGGATCCACCTTCGCCCCGCGCCCCAGCAAGAACCGCACCATCTCTACCTTCCCCGCCTTGCACGCCCATCCCAACGGCGTCGATCGCAAATCCCCGTCCACCGCCTCCATCCGTGCCCCGCGGTCCAGAAACATCCCCGCATTCATCACGTCCCCCCGCCGCGCAAACTCGTGCAACGGCGTCGCCCCCAGCCAGTCCCGGTAGTTCGGGTTCATTCCACCGGCAAACAGCATCTCCGTGATCTCCGCCGTCTTCCCGCCCACTCCCACCCGCTTCGCCAACCCCGGTGCCGCTCGCAGCAACAGCCGCACAAACCCCGCATGTCCCTCTTCCGCCGCATAACGCAGCGCATGCTCGTCGTTGGCCTTCCGCGGATTGGCCGCTACCACTGCCGCCGCCGTCATCGTATCCCCGTAATAAGCCAGCAACTCCATCGCCCGCGCCGCCCCGTGCGATGCCAGCAACTCCACCATCCCCGCATCCCCGCTCCGCATCGCCGCACTCAACGTGTCAGCCGAACTCTCCACCGGTACATTCGCGTACGCCCCCCGCTCCAGCAGCAACTCCACAATCGCCCGGTGCCCGTTGCAAACAGCCATATGCAGCGCATGCCCCTTCGGCGCAATCCCCTCCTCCGGCCCGTTCGGGTCCGCCCCATGGTCCAGCAGCATCCGTACAATCTCCATGTGCCCGCCTGCCGCCGCATTCCGCAGCGGCGTCCCGGAACACGCATAGTAGGTGATGTAATCCGACGGCCGGTTCGCCAGCCCCGCATCCTCCCGCAACAGTTCCGCCACCCGCTCCGCGTCGCCAATGTACGCCGCCGTGCAGATGTCGCAATACGCCCCTCGTTTCCGCAAATGCGCCAGCACCTCCCGCGGCTTCGTCTTCGTCCCTGGCGGCACGTCCCTCCACCCCCGGAACAGATAGTCCCCATTGGTCAATTGAATCGGCGCCGCCCCGTCCGGCCGCTTGGCATTGATGTCCCCGCCCCGCTCCAGCACCAGATCGATCACCTTCAACTGCCGCGTCATCACCGCCCAGTGAATCGGCTGATTCCCCCGCTCATCACGCGCCCGCACCAGTTCCGGATCCCCGTCCAGCATCTTTCGGACCTTTCGCAGACTCCCCTCCCGGATGGCCCCCGCCACCGGTTCCGCCCGCCCGTCCGCTCGCGGTTGCAGCAACGCCAGCATTTCCATATACCCCCGGTCTCGCGCCACCGTCAGCAACGTGTCGCTCACCGCCAGGCTTAACGGGTCGCCCATCTTCCCCAGCAGCAGTTTCGCCGCCTCCAGACGGTTCTCCCGCACCGCAAAGTAGATCGGGGTCCGGTAGTTGTAGTGGCACCGCGCCAGTTCCGGCTTCCGCCGCAACAGCTTCCGCAGCGTGCCAACGTCCCCCTCCCGGGCCGCCCGCAGCATCTCCCCCACCTCTACCCCGGTCCCCACGGACCACAGCATCGCCTCTCGACTCCGGAACTCTCTCGGTTGCGCCATGGCCACCATCTTACTGCCGCGCACCACCACCCCAATGCTACGATCACCAAGATGCCGCCTGTCACCGTCGATCCCACCAAAATCCACGAATTCCCCGACGCGGCAAGCTTCTACCGCTGGCTTTCCGCCCACCACAACACCCAATCCGAGGTCTGGATCAAAATCCACAAAGTGAACTCCGGCCTCCCCTCCATCACCCCCAAAGAGGCCATCGACGCCGCCCTCTGCTGGGGCTGGATCGACGCCATCCGCAAAAGCTTCGACGCGAAAAGTTTCCTCCAGCGCTATACCCCTCGCGGTCGCAAAAGCATCTGGAGCCAAATCAATGTCGACAACGTCGCTCGCCTCATCGCCGAAGGCCGCATGACCCCGCACGGCCTCCGCGAAGTCGAGGCCGCTAAAGCCGACGGCCGCTGGCAGCGCGCCTATAAAAGCGGGAAAGACCTGGAGATCCCTGCCGACCTCCTCGCCGCCATCGCTCCCTTCCCCGAAGCCCGGAAAACGTTGGAATCCCTCAGCGCCCAGAACCGTTTTGCCCTCGCTTTCCGCCTCCACAACATGCGCACCCCCGCCGGCCGCAAAAAGAAGGTGGAGGCCTTCACCGACATGCTCAAACGCGGCGAAACCCTGCACCCGCAGAGAAAGAAGTAATCCCATCGAACACCCTGCCCGTCTCTACAACACAGATCCCAAGTGGCTCCGCGAACGCGTTCTCGGCCGCCTCCACGCCCGCCACGCTGCCAATGACCCGTCCCTCTCGGAAGCCGCCGAGCGCCTCGCCTTCGCCCGCGAACACGGCTGCGACTCCTGGGACGCCCTCCTCCTTCACGCCGCCCGCGTTGCCGCAGATCCCGAACGCGAACCCTTCCTCCTTGCCTTCCGCGCCCTCGAATCCGCCGCCGCGGCGGATCTCGAAGAACTCCTCCTCGCCCACCCCACTCTCCCGTCCAGCACCGGCTCCAACGGCAATACTCTCCTCAATCTCGCCGTCAACATCGGCAACCAACCCGCCGTCGAAGCCCTCCTCGCCGCCGGTGCCCCCGCCAATACCCCCAACCACCACGGCTGGACGCCCCTCCACGCCGCCGCCTACGCCAACCGTTCCTCCCTGGCCGCCCTCCTGCTCCACCACGGCGCCGCCCTCGACGCCGAAGCCTACGCCCCCGGCGGTACCCCGCTCATCGTCGCCCTCTTCTGGGGCCACCGCGAAGTCGCCGATCTCCTCGCCGCCCGCCAGGTCACCCCTGCCAACCTGAGAGCCGCCGCCGGCCTCGGCGATCTCTCCCGCATCGACGCCTGTTTCACCCCCGCCGGCTCCCTCATCCCCGCCGCCATCTCCGCCCGCGACTTCTACCGCCCCCACACCGGCTTCCCCGAATGGCGGCCCTCGCCCAACCCGCAGGAAGTGCTCGACGAAGCCCTCGTCTGGGCCTGCAAGGCCAACCGCGTCGAGGCCCTCCCTCGCCTCCTCGCCGCCGGCGCCCGCATCGATGCCGATCCCTACCGCGGAACCCCGCTCATCTGGTCCGCCGTCTGCAACCGCCTCGAAGCCGCCTCTTGGCTCCTCGCCCACGGTGCCCCCGTCAACCAGAAGGCCACCTTCGGCGGCCTCACCCATGGCCAGGGCATCACCGCCCTCCACCTCGCCGCCCAGTACGGTCACCTCGAAATGGCCAGACTCCTCGTCGCCCACGGCGCTGACCCCGCCATTCGCGAAGACCTCCGCCGCGTCTCTCCCATCGACACGGCCAACTTCTTCGGCCAACCCGCTATCCGGGACTTCCTTCGCTCCCTGCCCTCCTAGCCGCCAGCAGCGCCCCCACTCCAAGCCAGAACCCGATTACCGGGCTCATCCCCATCCCCGCCAGCGGCACCGGAAACGCCCCCACCAGCGGCGCCAGAGCACACCCCGCAAAGTAGGCCGTCAGCGCCGCTCCCGCCCTCCGTCCCTCCCCCAGCGGTGCCGCGCACGCCGTCCCCAGCGCCAGCACGCACGTCGCCCCCAGCAGCCACGAAACGCTCCCCGCCAGCGCCACAATCCCCTCCACCTCCGGCACCGGCGCCAATGGATCCGGCCGCATCCACGTCAGAGCCGCCCCCGCCACAAACAGCAGCCCCGCCCAGCGCGCTCCCCGCAGCGCCACCACCATCGCCGCCGCAAAGGCAGTGGCCTGCGAGGCATCCGGCTGCGCCCATAGCGACGCTTGAATCGCCAGTGCCGCCCACATCGCCCATCGCCTCCCTCCCTCCGCCAGCACCCCCGTCGCCACCGTCGCCGCCGGCAACAGCAACAACGCCACATTCCAGTGCAGCGGCCCCATTCGAATCCACCGGTGGACCCCTTCCTGCCCGGTTGCCAGCAAACTGCCGCCTAAAGCCAAAGGCGTCAGCCCCAGCAATCCCGCCAGTAGCGCATCAGGCCGCAGCCGCAAACACAACCAGCAGTGCGCCACCCCCGCCACCCACGCCGCCCCATTCCGCGCTCCCCCGCCCATCCCTCCGCCCGAAAGGGAAACCGCCGCCCCGCCCGCGCCCACCGCCGCCAGCGACGCGATCCCAAACACCCGCACCCACCCCCTACTTCTTCCGCCCGGCATGCGCAATCAACTCCTTCACCAGCGGATTCGGAAACGTCCGGCTCGGCGTAATCGCAAAAAATCGCTCCTTCACCGTCGTCAAACGGTGCCGCTCCACCAGCGTCCCCGCTCGTAACTCGTCCTGCACCACCACCCGCGGCACCAGCGTCACCGCCTTGCTCCGCAGTGCCATCACGCGCAGCATCGCCATGTCGTCCACCTCCGCCGCAATCATCGGCCGTATCCCCGCTTGATGCAGAATCAGGTCGAACCCCGAGCGGACGTCGCTTTCCAGGCTCGGCAAAATGATCGGTGTCTTCTGCAGATCCGCCGGAAACCGGAACGCCACCATCCCGCTCACCGGCCGCGCCACAAGGCTCACCTCCTGCTCCGCCAGCAAATGGCTGTAATGCCCCGCCTCGGCGTCCCGCCGCAATGCGTGGTTCGATAACACCACATCCACCTCATGGTTCCGTAACTGCGCCACCAGGTCCCGCAATACCCCCGATCGCAATACCAGTTCCACGTCCTTCCGGTTCCGCAACGCCTTGACAAACTCCCACTGAAAATTGCGCGACAGTGTCGCCACCGCCCCGACTCGCAGCACCTGCCGCGCCTTCCGCGACCGGTGCTGCAGCGTGTCTACCAGTTCCTCCCCGGCGCGGAAAATTGAGTCGGCATACTGCAGCGCCATCTGTCCGGCTTCCGTCAACACCAGCTGCCGGTTTTTCCGCACAAACAACGCATGCCCCAGGCTCTCTTCCAACTGCCGTAGCTGAATGCTCAACGCCGATTGCGCCACGTTCATCCGGCTTGCCGCCTTCGTCAGGTTGCCTTCGTGGGCAATCGCCCAGAAGTATCGCAGGTGATGGTAGTTCAAAAACATAGACCGTTCTTCAGATATAACAAATAGAACGATAGGTTATAAAACATCTATTGGAAAGAAGCGAGGCGCCTGCCCTATCCTGCTTTCATATGCAGGTAAACGAATCGCCCGCGTCAACCCGCGCCGCCCTCTGGAGCCAGCTCTACGCCGCGCTCTGCATTCTCTCCGCCCTCGCCGCCATCCCTCTGCTCGATCGCCTCACCAGCGTTCTCCTCATCCTCTCCACATTCCTCTTCGCTATCGTCTGCCGCTACTCCCAGCGCTACCTCGCCGGCGACCCCGGCCAGTCCCGCTTCCTCTTCTGGCTCTGCCTCACCGGATCCTTCGTCTTCGCCCTTGTCCTCTCCCGGAACCTTCTCCTCTTCGCCCTCGCCTGGTGCGGCGTCAGCCTCAGCCTCCACCAGTTGCTGCAGTTCTACAGCCACCGCCCCGCCGCCCTTCTCGCCGCCCGCAAGAAATTCCTCATCAGCCGCCTGGGTGACGCTGCTCTCCTTGCCTCTCTCGTCCTCACTCACCGCATCTTCGGCACCTGGGACTTCCAGCCCATCTTCCTCGCCGCCCAGCGCCTGCAGGCCGCCGGCCCGGAGAACCTCCCCGGCTCCATCCACCTGCTTTGTGCCCTCCTCGTCTTCGCCGCTCTTCTCAAGTCGGCCCAGTTCCCCTTCCATAGCTGGCTGCCGGACACCATGGAAACACCCACGCCCGTCTCCGCCCTCATGCATGCCGGCATCATCAACGCCGGCGGCATCCTCGTCATTCGCCTCAGCCCGCTGGTCTCTCTCTCCTCCCACGCCATGCTCGCCCTCGTCGCCATCGGCGGCTTCACGGCCCTCTTCGCCTCCACCGTCATGCTCACCCAGGCCAGCGTAAAACGCTCCCTCGCCTTCTCCACCGTCGCCCAAATGGGCTTCATGATGCTCGAGTGCGGCCTCGGCGCCTTCCACCTCGCCCTCCTGCACATCGTCGCCCACTCGCTCTACAAGGCCCACGCCTTCCTCTCCTCCGGCAGCGCCGTCCTCTCCAAACCGGAGCCCCAAAGCCAGCCCGCCCCGCCCCTCGCCATCGGGCTCTCTCTCCTCGCCGCCACGGCCATCAGTTTCTCTATAGCCGCCGTCCTCGGCGTCCCCTTCCTGCCCCACCTCGCCCTCAACGCCATCTTCTCCCTCGGCCTCGCCCAAATGCTCTGGTCTGCCTCTCCTCACTTCCGCCGCGCCTGGCACCTCCCCCTCGCCCTGGCCGCCGCCGCCCTGCTCAGCTTGGCCTACTTCGCCCTCCACCTCCTCGCCGAACGCATCGTCCAACCCGCCACCGGAGCCTTCTCCCCCGCCGGTCTGGCCGTCCTCGCCGCCTTCCTCCTCGTCGCCGTCGCCCAGTCCCGCCTCGCCGCGCTCGCCCGAACCAGCTTCGGCGAACGCCTCTACGTCCACGCCCGCAACGGCTTCTACTGCAATACCCTCGCCAATCGCTTCACCGCCGCCCTCTGGCCGGCAAAATCCTTCTAACAGGAATTCCCCATGTCCCTCACACTCGATTCCCTCGAACTCACCCCAACCTCTGTCTCCGCTGTCGACGAAGCCTGCGGCCGCATTCCCCCGCTCTGGCCCCTCCAGAACTTCGTTGCCGTCAATCCCTTCCTTGGCCTCGCCTCCACTCCCTTCCCGGAAGCGGCCCAACTCCTCGGTAAGGTTGCCCACGCTGCGCCATTAATGGACGAGGAGTACTACCTCGCTCGCCTCCACGATGGCACCATCTCCGCCCGCGATGTCGCCGCCGCCATCGCCCATGCCCGTATCCCCGCCTGGCCCTTCGACCCCCTCACCTGGCTCGCCGGCGAACTCCGCCAGCCTCGCCAAACCGAGATCACCCTCACCGTCGCCGACTCCCTCGATGCCGCCTGCGGCACCTCCTGGGCCCCCTTCCTCACCGACGAAATCTCCAAGTGGTGCTCGTCCTACTTTGACCGCGGACAGTCCTCTTGGGCCCTGCCCTGGAAGCACCTCCCCCTCTACCAGGCCTGGAAACGCGCCGCCCGGCTCGATGCCAACCCCGAAGTCGCCGGTCTCCCCGCCTTCCGCCGCCACGTCGCCCAACTCCCGGACTCCCCCGAAGAGGCCATCGAACACGCCCTCAACCTGCTCGAAGTCCCCCATACCCAAACCGTCAACTTCCTCCACCGGCAACTGATCAGCATCATCGGCTGGTCCGCCTACGCCGCCTATCAGGATCGCCAGGCCTCCGGCGAGCAGCATCTCCGGCAGTTGCTCGCCATCCGCCTCGCCTACGATACCGCCCTCCTCTCCCTCCACCCGGAGTGGCAAACCCACGCCTCCCGGCCGGCCTCCTTCACCCCGGCCAAATACGTCGCCCAACTCGCCATCGAACACGCCTTCCGCTCTCGCCTCTCCGCACAGTTGGTGCGCCACGTCCCCCAGCCTGCGCCCGCCACCCGGAAAGCGCTCCAGGCCGTCTTCTGCATCGATGTCCGCTCGGAAATCTATCGCCGCGCGTTGGAATCCCAGTCCGCCGAAATCGAAACCATCGGCTTTGCCGGCTTCTTCGGCATGGCCGTCGATTTCCAATCCACCTCCCGCTGCCCCGTGCTCTTGCAGCCGAAGCATAAGGTCCACGGGGACGCCGCTCATTCCCGGCCCTCCACCCTCGCCCGCGTCTGGAAATCCCTCCAGACCTCCGCTTCCGCCTGCTTTCCCGCCGTCGAACTCGCCGGCGCCGCCGCCGCCCTCCCGCTCCTCCGCCAGGTCAACCCCCACTCGAATCCGCTTCCTCCCGCCGAAAGCCTCACCTGGCACGTCCCCATCCCCGACCAGATCGATCTCGCCGCCGGCGCGCTCAAGAACATGAGCCTCAACCCCGCCCGCCTCGCCCCCATCGTCCTGCTCTGCGGCCACGGTGCCAGCACCCGGAACAACCCCTACGCCTCCAGCCTCGATTGCGGCGCCTGCGGCGGCCACAAAGGCGACATCAATGCTCGCTTCGCCGCTGCCATCCTCAATCATCCCGACGTCCGCACCGGCCTCCGCGCCCGCGGTATCGAGATCCCCACCGATACCGTCTTCCTCCCCGGCCTCCACATCACCACCACCGACGAGGTCATCCTCTTCGACGCCGAATGCTTGCTCTCCAACACGCAGCGTGCCGCTGTCGACGAGTGGCTCACCGCCGCCTCCCGCCTCGCCCGGGCCGAGCGCAGCCGCTCTCTCCCGCTGCCCCTTCCCCCTTCTTCGCCGGAAGAGTTGGACCGCGAACTCCAGCACCGCTCCGCCGACTGGTCCGAAGTCCGCCCCGAATGGGGGCTCGCCGGCAACGCTGCCTTCGTCGCCGCCCCCCGCTCCCGCACCAGTCATCTCCGCCTCGATGGCCGCGTCTTCCTCCACGAGTACGACCCCGCCGCCGACCACGACGCCTCTGTCCTCCAACTCATCCTCACCGCCCCCGTCGTCGTCGCCAGTTGGATCAACCTCCAGTACTTTGCCTCCACCGTCAATAACCCCCTTTACGGCAGCGGCAACAAAGTCCTCCACAATGTCGTCGGCACCTTCGGCGTCTGGGAAGGCAACGCCGGCGATCTCCGCACCGGCCTCCCCCTTCAATCACTCCACGATGGCACCAGGTGGGTCCACGAACCCCTCCGCCTCCAGGTCTTCGTCAACGCCCCGCGCGAAAGAATCGACAAGGTCCTCCGCGCCAATCCCGCCGTCTGCCAGCTCGTCGACAACGAGTGGATTCAGCTCCTCGCCATCGAAGAGTCGTCCATCTATCTCTGCCGCGGCATCGCCGCCTGGCAGCTCACCGAATCGGAGTCCGCCTGACCCCGGCGGACAGAAAGCGAAACACTTATGACCCCGCATCAACTCCCATACCAACAGCAAACCCTGCCTGTTTCCCATGAGATCTTCCCGGACTTCCCCGGCGATGCCGGAGAACTTCCGGTCCCGTGGCTGGAAATCGCCCTCCATCTGGAAGTGGAGGAGCGGTCTCCCGCCGGTCACCCCAAGGCGAACCAGGAGATCGCTCTTCTCATGGATCTGGCCAACCGCCTCATCCAGCGGGCCGCCACCTATGGCCCCTGTGAAGCGGAGACCTCAGCCGCCTATTACTCACTGCTTCCTTCTGCCAGTGGCTTTCCCGCCCCGCCCAAACTCGCGCGCAGCGTGAGCTTGGTGTTCACCGGCATCGAGTGCCAGTCGCCCTTCGCCGAACCCGCCATTCTCACCATCCTGAGAAGGGAACTCGCCCAACTCGGAATCCCGCGCGCGCAACGCCTCCAGGACCTCGCGCCGGAAGCCGAACTGGCCTCCGTCTCCAACTAGGGCCGCTCTGTCACCGGAAGATCTCTTCCAGGGTGCCGGCGTGGAGAGTCCGCTTCGCCCAAGTCTGCAATGGCTCTGCCGTTGCCGCCTGCAACCGTTGCGCAACCCACGCCGGCATGCCTTCCTGTTCCGCTTCCTCCCATCGTTGCAGGATCTGCGCCCCAGCCGCCTTCTTCAGCCTGACGTCCACGGCCCAATACGCCAGAAAGCAGCAACAGAAAGCATTGGGCGATCCGTCGTAGCGTTGCGCCATGGATCCCTGCCCAATCTCCGGTACGTCCTGGACGCCGTTGCAATGCCGCCACAATGCCCGCTACAATCCCCTACCGGGAAACCATGCGAACCCTCCTCCTCGCCGCTCTCCTCTCCGCCCCGCTCCTCCCCGCCTGTGAGTGCCGGAAACTCACTGCGTGCGAAATCGCCGCCAGCCCCATCCTCTTCATTGGAAAAGTCGTCTCCGGCGGTGTCGCCTCCCTTCGCGACCATCCCTGGTACACCCAGCAAGGTCCTGTTCGCTTCGAAGTGATCGAAATCTTCCGAGGTCTTCCTCCGGCAACGAAAGTCGTGGAGATCGAAACCCAACTCTTACCCGGAATGTGCAGCCCCAATCCATATCGTCCCGGAAGAACCTATCTGGCAATGCCATCCAGGCGGGACGGAAAATTCACGGACGGAATCTGTTTCACCGGTCTCGACATCGCGCAGGCTCGCGACGAATTGGAGTACGTCCGCCACATCCGAAGCGCCCCCGCGCAACCCCATTTCCGTGGTCGGGTCGCCGCCGCGGCGTTCCAGGAGCCAAACCTGGTCGATTTCCTCCTCAGCCAGGGAGAAGCCAAACCGCTTCCCGGTGCCACGATCCGCACCACCGCCGGCGGGAAGACCTTCACCGCTACCGCGGATAAGGCCGGCAAGTGGGAACTCGCCGTCCCGTCGCCGGGATCGTATACTCTGGAGGCCACCCTCCCTCCTTACCCCCCCGCCACCATCCAAGCCACCCTTTCCCACGGCTGCGCCGTCAAAAACATCCCCATGATTTCCCGCAGTTCAATTGCCGGCAAAGTCTGGAACTCGCGCGGCCAGCCGCTAGGGAATGCCCACGTCGGTCTCATGGATCTGGACGCCCCCCAACTCGATTCGCCCGCCCGCGTCTGGTTTCGCGACACCCGTACCGAGCCCAACGGCGATTTCCTCTTCGATAACGTTCCCATCGGCCGCTATCTCCTCGCCTTCAACCCAGACGGCCCTCAGTCTGATCGCCACCAGCCCTCGCCGCTCGAAACGACGTACTATCCCAACGGCGCCTCCCGGGCCCAGGCCCAAATCATCGAAGTCGCTGGACCCGCCCTGCGCCTGACCGGGAAGGACCTCCTCTCCGGTCCACCCGTCACCTTCCGCCCGGTCTCCGTCAAGGTCCGCTTCACGGATGGAGCAACAATGACTACCGCGGCCATCCGGGTATTGGGCGAGCCCATCGAACCCGGCGGCATCCCGTGGCTTGCCAACGGATTCCTAAGCAAGGATCGGACCGAAGCCCGGTTCCAGGCCCCCGCTAACCGTCCGCTCCGCATCTCCGTCTTTGACTCCTACCGCCGCGAACTACCCAAATCCTACGAATCCACCCACCCACCAGGTGTCGGCCCCATCCTCCAGGAGTTCGTCATCCAGGTCCCGTAACCCCCGAAATCCCCCCCTTCACCGCCAGGCAAAAGCACACCCGGGCCCGCGACCGGTGGTCGTCCCGCGCCAGGCATCCCAGAAAATCATCGCGAACACTAGCGTACTCCGCGCCCAGATAGGCCTCCAGCAGCTTCATGCTCCCCAGTCGCGCCCGCCACGCCTCCAATACCTCCGGTTCCGCCGCGCCCGCGAACGCGAACTCGCCATCCGCCAACGTCATCGAGTGGACCACCCGCAATCCCGCCCCCTCCAGGCATCCCGGAAGCTTCCGCCCCGCCCGGAAATCGTAGCGTCCCGCCGCGAACCCCTCATCGCAATAGCCCTGCAGCCGGGCATCGTTGCCCGCCTGCAGCGGCCCATGTCCAAACAGGTCGTCGATCTCGGTCACGGCAATCCACCCGCCCGGCCGCAGCCCTCGAGTCCATCGCGCCAGCGCGCCGCCCAGATCGACAAAGTACGCTGCCGTGAAACTGCACCAGATCCCGTCCGCTTCCACGTCCAGGTCTTCCCGCAAGTCCCCCACACGGAATTCGGCGTTCGGAATCTCCCTCGTTCGCGCCCACGCGATCAACTCTTCGTTGGCGTCGATCCCGATCACCCGCGCGCCGGCAGCCGATAACTCTGCCGCCAGATCCCCCACCCCGCAGCCCAAATCCAATACCGTTTGGCCCCCCAAGGGAGGGAGCGTGGCCAAGGCCACCGGCCACTCTCGCCAGCGAAACTGGCGCCGGTAGTAGGCGGCTAGGTCGCTCAATCTGCACTCATCTTACCCTGCGCGCAACAGTCTTCGATGCCCCAGGCCGCCCCCACCCCGCGCTTCCAGGCGCTATCCTGAGAACCATCGAGACTCCCCGCGCCGGCGCCGCGCGGAATCGAAGGAGGCAGCAGTGGCAAAAAGTGTGGAGCCGAAAGTCCTGTGCCAAACCCCAGCCCCGGGCAGGAAAGGCACCCAGATCGCCGAGTGGAAATACCTCGCCGTACGTAAGGCGCTCCTGCGGGCCATCCCCAAACATCCGAAGGGCATTGCTTTTGACGATCTCCCCGAACGCGTGGAAAAACTCCTGTCTCCAGACCATCGCGCCCGCTTGGGCTCGGTTGTCTGGTACACCGTCACAGTGAAGCTTCACCTCGAAGTCATCGGGGAGATCGAGCGCCTACCCGGAGTGTCCCCCCAGCGGCTCCGTCGATCGACGTAATCCCCTACCGCGATTCCCTCTCTCGCTCAAAAAACACCAGACTCCACAGCGGCCCAAAAAGAAACCAGAAAAACGCCGTCCCCAGCGGAATCCGATACCACATCGCCAGCACCGCCCTCTGGTCCGGCCGGTCGATCACCGCCAGCACCCCTGTCAGCAGCGCATAAATGATTCCTACGGCCGCCAGGCACCGCGCCCAAAGCCCCAGTTCATACCGCACGCTCGCCCAACCGCGCATTGGACTTTCCCGGCCCGCCGCTTCCTTCCCGCCAAACCACCCCGCAAACTTCCGGTCCGCCCAACCAATCACCACCGGCCCGAACGCCACCGTAAACCCAACATAGGCCAGCGCCAGCCCATGCGCCATCGTCGCTTTCGAGCCGCTTCGCAGATCCATCACCGCCAGCGCCAGCAGCGCCACATCAATCAGCGGTACACAAGCCAGGCAGAGCCAACTCGTCCGCTTCCAGCCCAGCACATACCGGAAGGCCAGTCCCGCGAACAGCGCTACCCAGAACCCCGCCTCGCAGCCGACGATCAGTGCATACAGCGTGCCCTCTCCCGGAATCATAACCTGTCCTTACGCTCCCCGCTTCCGAAATGTTCCCGCGCCAATTGCTCGTGACAAAATCGAGGCTGACCCGTCCAAACCCGGAACCCGAAGGGAGTCGCCGTTGCGCCCGCCATTGAGTTTTCTCCTGCCCCTCGCCCTCGCCGCCGCCCCTCTCGCCGCCCGAAACCAGCCCGATGCCGCCGCCGCCCATGCTTTCGCCGAGTTTGCCGCCATCTGCAACGAGTCCGGCGAGCGCCTCTGGGGACGCTCCTTGTGCGGCCGCCTCCTTCTCGTCGATGGCCGTACCCGCACCGCCTTCGCCAACCATCCCGACCCCGCCGGAAAGTTTGAGAAAAGGGCGGGCCTCTACGCCGGCCCGCTCCCGCCGGACATGCTCATCGCCAATACCGCAACGAATTGGGACGGCGAACAGTGGGCCATGGTCATGCTCCCACTGCCAATCGAGCGCTTCCAGCGCCTCCGCCTCCTCGCGCACGAGTCCTTCCATCGTATCCAGCCCTCGCTAGGCCTCCGCGCCGACGATACCGTGAGCGCCCACCTCGAACTCGAATCCGGCCGCCTCTGGCTCCGCCTCGAACTCCGCGCCCTGGCCGAAGCCCTCCGCACGCAAGGGGTGCCCAGCCAGAGCGCCGCCAAGGACGCCCTGCTCTTCCGCGCCGCGCGCCACTCCCTCAACCCGGGCGCCGGGAAACTGGAGTCCGCCCTCGAAATCCAGGAAGGACTCGCCGAATACACCGGAACCGTCACGGCCCTGGCCGCCGCCGGCGAAACCATTGCCCGCGTCGCTCGTGCCGTAGAAGACGCCGAGGATCAGCGCGCCTTTGCCCGGTCATTCGCCTACGCCACCGGCCCCGCCCTCGGTATCCTCCTCGACCGTTTTGCCCCCAACTGGCGGAAGTCCGTGAATAAGGACACCAACCTCGCCGCCCTCCTTACCGCTGCCCTCCACGCCGCGGTCCCCGCCGCCGCCGTCAAGCCGGCCGAATCCCGCGCCGGGCGCTATGGTTTCCGCGCTGTGTCCGCCGAAGAGAGCGCCCGCGCCGTCCGCGCCCATGCCGTCCTCGCCGCCTACCGCAAGCGGTTCCTGGAAAGCCCGGTTCTCGAGTTCCCCCCAACACCGGAATTGAATCGCTCCTTCAACCCGAACAACCTGGTGCCGCTCGGTGATCTCGGCACCGTCTACCCGGCCGGGACCTTTGCCAGTCGCTGGGGCAAACTCCAGGTGGACGATATCGGCGCCCTCCTCGCCCCCGGCAATCAATCGCTCCGCATAGCGGCCCCGCCAAATCCCAACGCCCGCCCCCTCCTCGGCCCCGGCTGGCGCCTCGATCTGGCCCCCGGTTGGACCCTCCGCCCCGCCGCCAAACCGGGCAACTTCACCCTCGCCCCGGAGTAGCCCCAACTCGAATCTTCATGCTTTTTCCTGTTGACTGCCAACAGGAAAATAAAATACTCTTCCTGTAGGTCTCCAAATGGAAGATAGCCCCGCACAGAAATCCGACCTCCTCCAGGGCACTCTCATCCTCCTTGTCCTCCGGACCCTCAACGCCCTTGGACCGCTCCACGGCTATGGCATTGCGCGCCGGATCGAGCAGATCAGCCGGGATGTGCTGCAACTCAATCAGGGCACCCTGTATCCGGCCCTATTGCGAATGGAACAGGAGGGGTGGATCGCTTCCGAGTGGGGCGCGTCCGAGAAGAACCGGAAAGCGAAGTTCTACTCCATCACTCCAACTGGACAGCAACGGCTCGCTAAGGAAACCGAAGATTGGCGCCGCATGTCCTCGACCATCGAGCGGTTCCTCGATTCGGATCAGAATCTGTTGGCGGACGTGAGCGGATGAGTTGGGCTTCCGTAATGGCCGCTCGAATCCGTGGACTCTTCGCGAACCGCCGCCTCAACCGCGAACTCGACGAGGAAATCCGCTTTCACCTCGACATGCAAACCGAAGACAACCGCAAAGCCGGCATGGCTCCCGCCGAGGCGCGCCATGCGGCCCTGCGCAGCTTCGGAGCCATTGAGCCCATGAAAGAACTCTACCGGGAAAGAAGGACCTTCGCCTTCGTCGAAACCACCGCCCAGGACCTTCGCTACGGGTTCCGAACGCTCCGAAACGCCCCTGGCTTCACCACCAGCGCCGTCGCCGTGCTCGCCCTCGCCATTGGCGCCAGCGCCGCCATGTTCAGCGTTCTGAATACCGTCCTGCTCCGTCCCCTCCCGTATCAGTCCCCGGAACGGCTGGCGATGTTGTGGGCCGAGGATCCGTCCCGAAGTTTTCGGGAAGGCCGATCGGCGCTTTGGGATGTCGAACAGTGGCGCAGTCAAAATCAGAGCTTCGAGGATATGGCGACTTTCGATGCCATGTCCTCCTTCCTCCGCGGCCCCGATGGAATCGAGCAGATTGGTGGCGCCGGCATCTCTGCCAACCTCCTTCCCCTGTTAGGGGTGAGTCCCATTCTCGGCCGAAACTTTTCAACCGAAGAAGCCGAGCAACGCCATCGAGTGGTCCTCATCAGCCATCGCTTCTGGCGGGCCCGATTCGGCGCCTCGCCCCACGCGCTCGGCGCCACCCTCGAACTCAACGGCGCCCAATCGCAGATCATCGGCATCCTCCCTCCCGGTTTCCAAGTCGCAAGGCTCGCCGCCGACGTTTGGGAACCACACCCGAGCCGTCAGGCGGTTCGCGGCCGAGAAGTCTGGTCCGTCATTGGACGGCTTCGCCCTGCCGTGACCTTCGCTCAGGCTCAGGCGGAAATGTCCGCCGTCGCCCGCCACCTCCGGGCGCAACTGCCCTCCGATGCGCGGAACCGAACCATCGGTGTCGTCCCGATAACTTTGTATACGGTCGGAACCCAAGCCCGAACCGGTTTGTGGATGCTTGCCGGTGCCGTCTTTTGCCTGTTTCTCATCGCCGCTGCCAATGTCACCAGCCTCTCCTTGGCGCGAGGTGCTGCCCGCGCCAGAGAAATGGCGGTTCGCGCGGCGCTAGGCGCAAGTGCCGGCCGGATCGTTCGCCAATTGCTGTGCGAAGGAATGTGGATCGCCGCTCTCGCCGGATTCATCGGTACTCTACTCGCCTCAGCCGGCATGGAGTTGATTCGGGCCTTTGGCCCGCCCAACCTCCCCCGCCTGAATGAAATCTCTCTCGATTTCCACGTCCTCGGCTGGGTCCTCGCCATCACGCTGCTCGCCGGTACGCTCGTTGGACTCTTACCCGCAAGGGCGGCTCTCCGGCACTCTCTGCCCCCGTCCAGCGTCGACGCCGGCAGAAGCATTTCCGGCGGAGTGGGAACCCGCCGCCTCCGTTCCGCTCTTGTCATCGCCGATTTTGCGCTCGCCATCCTCCTCCTGGCCGGCGCCGGTCTGCTCATCCGTAGCTGGTGGAACGTCAACGGGATCAACCCTGGCTTTCGGCCGGACCGAACCCTTGTGATGGAGATCTCCGCCCCGAACACATTCAGCATTCCCGCCAAACAGAGTTTTTATCACCGCGTCCTCGAAACGATCCAGGCGATTCCCGACGTCGAGGACGCCGGCATCGTCGGCGAGTTGTTCAAAGACAACAACCGGGAGGAGGTCGTCACTGCCGAGCGCCCCGATGGTATCGTCTCCGAGCGTTTTCACTTCGGCGGAGAGGAGATGAGTCCGAATCTCTTCAACGCGATAGGTACCCCCCTGCTCCAAGGCCGCTTCTTTTCGGCCGCCGACGGCCCGGATTCACCTTCCGTTGCCATCATCAACCAGACCATGGCCCGCCGCTCCTGGCCGGGGCACGATCCGTTGGGCAAAAGGTTTAAGCTCGGTCCGCCGGATTCCCCTGGCCCCTGGTATACCGTTGTGGGCGTCGTCACCGACATCCGGTCCCAGGGCCCGGAGAACCAACCCTTCCCGCAAATGTTTGTCCCTCTCGCCCAAACCCTCCCCCCGCGCACCGTCGACCTCTTCATTCGGACCTATTCGGCAAACCCGCTGGCCATGGCCGCCACCTTCCGCGCCGCCATCCGCGGTGTGGAAAAGAACGCTTCCATTGCGGACATGGCCACCCTGGAACAGCAGTTTGGAAGGTATTTCGTGCAGCGCCGCTTCCAGACCTTCCTGCTGATCGGATTCTCCATAGTCGCGATGCTCATGGCCGCTGTCGGAATCTATGGGCTTATCCAGTACTCCATCTCGACACGTACGCAAGAGATCGGCATCCGCATGGCTGTCGGCGCCCAGGCCGGCGAGATCTTCCGCATGATCCTCGGCGAGGGACTCAAACTGAGCTTCACCGGACTGTTCGTAGGCCTCCTCGCCGCCCTTGGGCTCGGTCAGGCCGGATCCAATCTCCTCTACGGCGTCACGCCCGCGGATCCAGTAACGTTGATCCTGGTGTCGTTGCTGCTGATCACCGTCGCCGTCGCCGCCTGCATCCTCCCCGCCCACCGCGCCATGAAGATCGAACCGGTCTTGGCACTGCGCCGGCAGTGAGCCCTCCAAGCGGGGAAAAGGCCCGTCCTCCTCTCGCGCAGGCTCACGTTGATCAGGTGCAATCATCCTTCACCGCTCGACTTCAACCAATTCAACACCGCGTTGTCGATGAGAACCGGGTTCCGTGTCCATCGCGCGATCCCGTTTCCGGTATGCCGTCTTCGTAGCTTCACCGGTTTTCAGCTTCCTGGCGGAATCGGTCGTTGTAGATGCGTTTTTCATCTGCAACTGCCGTTCGCGCCGAACCCAAGCCGGTTACCTCTTCTCCCGGTTCGACAAACACAACCAGTCGAGGAGGAGACTCCGTGGGAACAAACCCCGTTCACAGCCCCTTTTCAACAAAATTTCACACAAAACAAAGCACTTATCCGCCCGTCCCCGCCTCCCGCTATTGACACCGCGATATAATGAAAGTGTAAGGGCCTGACTGCCGCCGGCAGCCAGGCCCTTACTGCGTGTGTGCCGAGCATGATCGAGAGCTTGAAGGTGAAAGTCCTTTTCACAACC
>CAYSFR010000055.1:0-50860 GCA_964430625.1 uncultured Solibacteraceae bacterium | reverse complement strand
CTCCCGGCCCTCCCGTCGCGGTACCGCCCCAGTTGGGTTCCCCGCGACGAACCCGGCGCCGCCACCTCGGGGGCCTGACCCGTTACTCCGGGGCCAAGCCCAAACCAGCGGCCCCCCCACCCGGTTTCGCCAGTTCGAACCCAAACCCGGCCCGGCCGCAAACCCGCGGGTAGCGAGTGATCGCCGGACAACCGGCCCAGGCCCAGGCCCACGCCCGCCGGCCGGCCCGGGATCGGACAACGCTCGAACCAACCGGCAGCGCACACACCCGGAGTGTGTCCAAACAGCGCACCCGCCGGCAACCACAAACCCGACCACCGGCCGGCCGAGCCCGCGTTCCAAACGCCCTCGCCCGCCCCCGGTCTATCTCAAGAGGAGGAGAAAGCCCCCGCCCAACGGGGGCTTTTTGCTTTTGTGCCAAAACCAGTCCGTATCCTTTCCATCGACGGCGGCGGAATCCGTGGGATTCTCCCCGCCATGCTGCTCGCGTGGCTCGAGCGCAAGACCGGCCAACCCGTGTCCCGACTCTTTGACCTCATCGCCGGAACCTCCACCGGAGGCATACTCGCCCTCGGCCTCGTCCGCCCCGATGACCACGGCCAACCCGCCTTCTCCGCCGAACAGATGGCCTCCCTCTATGAGCGCGAAGGCAATCGCATCTTCTCCAGGAACCTCTGGCACCGCTTCCGGTCCCTCGGTTCCATCGGCGACCAGAAGTACCCCTCCGGCGGCGTCGACCAGGTCCTCCGCCGCTACTTTGACCAGACGCGCCTCAGCCAGGCACTCACCAGCACCCTCGTGCCCAGCTACGAGATCGAACGCCGCGTCCCGTTCTTCTTTAAGAGCGAATCGGCCCGAGCCCTGCCTTCCCATGACTTTCCCATGTGGCAGGTCGCCCGCGCCACCTCCGCCGCACCTACTTACTTCGAGCCCGCCCGCCTCACCGCCGCTCGCCCCGGCGACTATTGGGCCCTCATCGACGGCGGCGTCTTCGCCAACAACCCCGCCGCCTGCGCCCTCGTCGAGGCCCGCAAACAGTTCCCCGGCGCACCCGGCTATCTCGTCTGCTCCCTCGGCACTGGCGTCCTCACCCGCAGCTTCGCCTACGGCGATGCCTGCCATTGGGGCGTCGCCCGCTGGGCCAAACCGGTCCTCGATATCGTCCTCGATAGCGTCTCGGAAACCGTGAACTACCAGCTCAACCAGCTCCTGCCTCCCGGCGACTATTTCCGCTTCCAGACCTCGCTCCAACGCGGCAGTGAGAAGCTCGACGATACCAACCCGCACCACATCCGCGGCCTCCGCCTCCTCGGCGAAAAGATGATCCGCGACAACGCCAAGGCCCTCGATTCCTTGGCCACAAGGCTCACCTGAATCGGCGGCGGGGCCCCAACACGGCCCCGCCCCTCCCTCTGCCTACTCCATCAAACACCCGATCGGCTGCCCCGGCGGCGGCTCCACCGGCCGCGGCACCGGAATCACCTTCGGGTCTTTTTCGAACCGCTCAATCTGCGCCGCCGCATACACCGCCAGGGCGTCCTTGCGGACCGCCAACTCCCGCTTCAGCCCGCCCAGCGCCGCATACGCCTGCGCCCGCACCCCCGCCGCCGCCCCCTCATTCGCCCCCAAAACCATCAGATGGTGCAGCACCGCCATGTTCACCGCCTTCTGGATCTCCCCCTGCAACCCGGGACGCGCCGCCGCCCCCCAACTCACCGCCAGCACCCGCTTCAACACCAGGTCGAATCCCGGCGACGCTCCGTCCCGCGCCTTCAGCTGATCCATCCGCGCCCCGCGCGCCGCATGCAGCAGCAGCCCCAGCGTATGGTGCGCCGCGCTCTCCGCCGCCGTCACCGGGTCAAACGTCCGCCCCGTCCGGCTCTGGAACTGCTCCCGCGTCTCCCCATACCCGTACGCCCGCGGCGGGATCAGCGCCAGTACCCGCTCGGGAACCTCCAGCGCCCCGGCATCCAGCGTCTTCAGCACACTCTCCAACGCCCGCCGCTGCTCGGCCGCCGGCACCGTCGCCGTCACCGTCTGCCCGTCCCCCTTCAGGGCGTAACTGTAGTCCACGCCCCCAATCGACTTCACCGCCGCCTCCGTCTGATACCGGTGCATCAGAAACACCGGAACCAGCGTGTCCCCTAGCTCCGCCATCGGACGCCCCGCCCGGATCGCCGCCGCTGAATACCTCCCCAGCGCCGCCTTCCGCACCCCCATCACCCGCTCCAACTCGTCCACCGCGTTCTTCCCGTTGTCCCATAAATGCGCCACCGGGCTCGACCCCGCCGCGTCCCGCGCCTCTTCATCGGCCAGGAACCGCAACCCCCGCCCCGTCGCCCCTCGCAATAGCCCGTCCAGCGCCGCCCTCTCATCCGCCCCCGCCGCATACTGCCCGTACCCCCACGTGATCGCGACCTTGTCCCACTCCCCTACCCCCACCGTGTACGCCTCCGTCAGGTCCACCCTCCCATCCGCCCCCAGCTTCGCCAGCGGATGCGGATAGTCCATCACCGACGCCCGCCCGTTCACGCTCGAGGCAAAGTTGTGCGTCAGCCCCAGCGTATGCCCCACCTCATGCGCGCTCAACTGCCGCAGCCGCGCCAGCGCCATCTCCCGCATCGCCGGGCTCACCGCCTTCCCCTCCTCGTAGGGCGCCAGCAACCCCTCGGCAATCATGTAGTCCTGTCTCACCCGCAGCGACCCCAGCGTCACGTTCCCCTTCAGAATCTCCCCCGTCCGCGGATCAATCACCGACGCCCCGTAGCTCCACCCCCGCGTCTGCCGGTGCACCCAGTGGATCATGTTGTACCGGATATCCATCGGGTCCGCTCCCGCCGGCAATACCTCCACCCGGTACCCGTTCCGGAATCCCGCCGCCGTAAACGCCGCCTCCCACCACCGCGCCCCCTCCAGCAGCGCCGTCCGGATCGGCTCCGGCGTCCCCGGGTCTAAATAGTACACAATCGGCTTCACCGCCTCGCTCACCGCCGCCCCAGGGTCTTTCTTCTGCAACCGGTGCCGCAGGATGTACCGCTTATGGATCGACTCCCCCAGCGGCGTCGCATAGTCCGCATACCCGGTGGAGATAAAGCTCGACCGCGTGTCGAACTCCCGCGGCCGATACCCCCCATCCGGCAACCGCACAAACGAATAGTGCTCCCGCAGCGTCACCGCCTCCGCGTCCGCCGCCACGTCCCGCACAAACCGCCCCGGCGCATCCCCCGTAAAGGTTAGCGAGACCTCCACCTCCGTGTTGTCCGGGAAGCCCTTCGTCCGCTCCAGATATACCGCGCTCCGCGACGCGTCCACCCGGTAGGTCCCCTGCCGCGCCATCGCCATCCGCCTCGCCGCCCCGTGCCCGTCCCGCAACACAAACGGCGTCAGGTCCACCAGCACCCGCCCGCCTTCCTCCGCCGCCACCGCGAATCCCCACAACGTCCCCTCCGCAAACGCCTCCCGTACCGCCTGCCGCTCCGCCGCGTCCGGCGACTCCGCCCGGAACTTCAGGTTCCGCTCCCGCAACAATACCTTCGGCCCCACCCGCTCAAATCGCAATACCCGCTCCTGCCCCAACTGGTTCCGGTCCAGCCCCACGTCGTTCGACCCCAACCCCGCCGTCAACGACGTATAGAAAAGGAACTCCTCCCCCATCCGCTCAATTTCCAGAAACAGATTCCCGCCCTTCTCGTCCCAATAGAGTGGGTAGAATCCCGGCAGCTTCTTCATCCCCGCCGTCTTCTCCCCGATCGTCGCCCCCAAAAGGCCGAAAGAGATGCAAAATAACCAAAGTGTCAACACGCGCATCCTTGCATTGTCGTATGTTTGAAGGATCAGGGATTTGGGAATGGGAATGAAGTGGCTCGTCAGCTTCTGCTTTGCTGCCGTCGCGCTCTCCGCGCAAACGGTCTGCCAGCCCGTGCTGGCCTACACTCCGTGCGAGATCCTCTTTGAGCTCGACGCCGCCGAACTCAAAACCCACCCCAACCCCTACTCCACCGTCGACCTCCGCGCCGAGGTCCGCTCCCCCCGCTTCAAAACCTTCCAGGCCTACGCCTTCTACGACGGCGGCAACCGCCTCGTCCTCCGCTTCACCCCCACTGACCCCGGCACCTGGGACTTCCGCCTCACCTCCAACCTCCCTCGCTTCAACGGCAAGGAGGGCAAGTTTGAAGCCACCCCGTCGGACCACCCCGGCTTCATCCGCGTCCAGAACGTCCGCCACTTCGCCTACGAGGAAAGCAAGAAGCCCCACCTCTGGACCGGCGATTCCCTCATGAACTTCGCCGCTATCCCCCGCGCCGAGTTCGACGCCGTCATCGACTCCGCCGCCAAGGACAAGATCAACCACCTCCGCGGCTACCTCCTCTCCGCCAACCCCGCCGCCGCCTTCCCCGCCCCCGCTTCCCCTAGCGTTCCCTTCTTCCAGGAACTCGATAAGCGCGTCCGCGCCATGAACGAAAAGGGCATCACCGCCGACCTCGTTCTCGGCCACCCCAACAACCAACTCGCCCGCATGCTCCCGGACCGCCAGTCCCGCGACCGCTTCGCCCGCTACGTCGCCGCCCGCTACTCCGCCTATGCCATCACCTGGCAGCTGGTCGAACAGTTTGAGACCTACGACAATGGCCGCGCCTTCTGCAAGGAACTCGGCCTGGCCATCAAACTCTACGACCCCATGGCCCACCCCCGCTCCACCCACGCCGCCCGCACCTCCGCCCCCCTCATCCCCGATGGCTGGCTGGACTATATCCTCTACGACTCCTCCGACGACAACCTCAACGCCGTCGAACGCCAGGTCTACGCCAAACCCTTCGTCAACACCGGCTTCTCCAAAGGCAGCGGCGATACCTTCCGCCACCAGCTCTGGCGCGCCGCCATGAACGGCCACTACCTCACCGCCTCCTCCCCGGCCGACCGGAAAGCCCTCACCGTCTGGGCCGAACTCTTCGCCAACACCCGCTACTGGGACTTCGAACCCTACTTCGATGTCGACGGCGGCCGCGCCATCGGCCTGGAAGGCATCGAGTACCTCGTCTACATCGAGAAGCCCAACGGCCCCGTCGAGGTCCTCGTCGAACGCCACGGCTACGACGTCTACTGGATCAACCCCGCCACCGGCGAAGCCACCCGCCCCAAGGACAAGGACTGGAAGGGGGAGAAGTTCGTCGGCGAACCGCCCTCGGCTACCCAGGACTGGATTCTCCACCTCTCCCGCGACGGCAAGAAGGAGGGCATGCTCAAGTCCTATAAGTTCGAAGCCCGCCCCGTCCCCGTCCAGGAAGTGGAGACGCTGGAGAAGGCCGTCCCCTTCACCCTCGCCGAGCCCAAGGGCGATACGCTTTCCGTCTCCAAGCCGCCGGCCTTTGAGATCCAGCTGAAACGGCAGACCCGCGCCACCCGCGCCATGTCCTACCTCATCACCGGCGAGGTCACCACCAACGGCCAGGGCTACCGCGTCCTCGCCACCGGCGCCAAGGGACAGCTGGAGATCCCGCCCGCCTTCGCCAAGTCCGCCGGCGCCGTTCTCATCCTCCGCGTCACCGCCCTCAATGCCAACGGAAAGGCCTACGCGCTCGACCGCGTCTTCCGCCTCGTCCCGTGACCGAACCGCTCGTCCTTGCCATCGATACCACCGGCGAATTCGGCAGCCTCGCTCTCGCCCGCGGCCAGACTGTCCTTGAGGAGGTGCTCATGTACTCCCCCGACGGCTACGGCCACGTCCTGTTTGAGCGCATTGACGCCCTGCTGAAGGCCCACCACCTCACCTCCGCCGACGTCGACCTCTTCGCCGCCGCCGCCGGCCCGGGCTCCTTCACCGGCGTCCGCGTCGGCCTTACCGCGGCCAAGGGACTCGCCGCCGCCCATGGCAAACCCGCGGCTGGCGTCAGCAACCTGCGGGCCCTGGCCAGCCTCGGCGAAGGCTCCCGCCGTGCCGCCGTCCTCGATGCCCGCCGCGGCGAGATCTTCGCCGCCGTCTTCGACGAACACGCCAACCCCCTCACTGGCGAACAGGTCGCCCCGTTCGCCGTCTGGCTCGCCGCCCTGGAGCACCGCACGGAGACCACCTTCGTCTTTGCCGACCCGGCGCCGTTCCTCCCCCTCCTGGGCGACTCGCCGTCCATTGCCGCCGGACGCGCCCTGGCCGGCGCCATCGCCCGCCTCGCCGCGCAGTCGGCCACCGACCCGGCCGCGCTTGACGCCAACTACGTCCGCAAGTCCGACGCCGAACTCTTCTGGACCGACAAGTAGCCGCCCGCTACAGGGACCCGTACTTCTTGTAGGCCTCCTGCACGGACACCCCCATCCGCAACTCCTCCCTCATGCCCGTCTCGCGGCGGTGGATGTCCTCGGCCGCCGTCAGCACATCCAGGATGAGGTCCTGCGGCACAATCACCACCCCGTCCAGGTCCCCGAACACAAAGTCCCCCGGATGGATCACCGTTGCCCCGATCTTGATGGGCACCTCGTACTTCTCGATGTTCCACCGGCCCACCGAACTGGCCGCGCTGCGGTAGGCGGCAAACACCGGGTAGTCCATGGCGTTGATGAAGTCCAGGTCGCGCACCCCGCCGTCCACCACCGCCCCGTTGCAGCCCCGCTGGCGGGCGGCGTTGGACATCATCTCCCCCCAGTGCGCGCAGCTCGACTCGCCCCCGCACGCCCACACCGACACCGTCCCCGGCGTGATGCTGTCGAGCATCCGCAGGCGGGTCTGGGTGTCGTCGTCGGTCGGGTCCGCGCACGGATACCCCTGCCCGGTAAACGCCAGCCCCGCCACCCGGTTGGCCGCCGTCTGCGCCGTCACGGTCCGCGGCAGCACCTGGTGCCGCCACCCGTGCTTGTCCAGAATATCGCTGATCGCCCCCGTATACAGCGCCTGGTAGCGCCCGATCACATCTCCCAACTCCGCTTTGGAAATCGACACCGGGAATCCCCCTTCCACCCCCATCCTACGCCCTCCCCGATGCTGTTAGAATGGCCGCTAACCAAATGCTCCCTTCGGCCAAACTCTCCCGCCGCCAGATGTTCGGCGTCCTCGCCTCCGCCGCCCTGCCCGCCGCCGCGACGCCGGAGCGGCCCAACGTCCTCTTCATCTATACCGACGACCACTCCTACCGCACCCTCAGCTGCTACAAAGAGGCCTATCCATGGGTGAAGACCCCGAACTTTGACCGCCTCGCCAAGGAGGGTGTCCGCTTCCTGGCCGCCTACAACGGCTCCTGGTGCATGCCCTCGCGCGCCACCATGCTCACCGGCCGCCACACCCATGGCGTCGAGTCGATGCGGATGGAGGGCCCCTATCCCCGCTGCGTCTACGACGCCGACAAATGCCCCTTCTGGCCCAAGGTCTTCCGCCAGAAGGGCTATGTGACGGCCCAGATCGGCAAGTGGCATACCGGGGTCGACACCGGCTTCGGCCGCGACTGGGACTTCCAGCTCGTCTGGAACCGCCCGCAGTTCCACGAGACCAACCAGAACTATTACTACGACCAGCCCATCACCTACCACGGCGGCAAGACCGAGATCCTGAAGCGCTACTCCACCGACCAGTACACCGACTGGGCCATCGACTTCATGAAGGGCGAGGGACGCGACAAGGCCAAACCCTGGTATCTGTGGCTCTGCTACGGCGCGGTGCACAGCCCCTACCAGCCGGCCAAGCGCCACCTGAACGAACTGGCCGGCATCGACTTTGAGACGCCCAAGGACATCTATCCGCCGCGGGCCACCAAGCCCGACTGGGCGCAGAAGATCAACCAGTGGAAGAAGGGCCCGGGCGGCACGCCGGTCTCCGGGGATAAGTCGCTCACCGAGTGGGTGCGCCAGTATCACCAGGGGGTCTACGCGCTCGATGAGGCCGTGGGCCGTCTGCTGAAGACCCTGGAGGAGACCAACCAGCGGAAGAACACCCTGGTGATCTTCACCTCCGACCAGGGCCTGGCCTTCGGCCAGCACGGGTTCCGGGGCGTGAAGGTGGCCCCCTACGACGCCAACATCCGCTCCCCGCTGATGTTCTCCATGCCCGGCAAGATTCCGGAGGGCGAGGTGTGCGACGTGCCGGTGAGCGGCGTGGACATCCCCGCCACCATCTTCAAGTTCACCGGGATCAGCCCGCCTTGGGAGATCCATGGCCACGACCTCTCGCCGCTGCTGAAGAACCCGAAGGCCGCCTGGCCGCACACGGTGATGATGATGGCCACGGGGCAGAAGTTCGGCTCCCACATTGCCGCCGACCTGGACGGCAAGAGCGCCATGCACAACAACGTGCCCTACTACGTCCTGATCCGGGAGAAGCAGCTGAAATACGTCCGGCCGCTGATCACCGACCTGGAAGAGCTCTACGACCTGGACAAGGATCCCGACGAGCTGAATAACCTGGCCGTCGACCCGGCGCACCAGACGACGCTGAAACGGCTACGCGCCAAGGCGATCGCCGAGTTGAAGCGCACTAAGGCCGACTTCGTCGCCAAGCTCCCGCCCATCAAAGAAGCCGTCAAGGCCTGACGCGCCCCACCGCCTGTTCCTTTGCGAGAATAGGCAGTGTGACCTTGCGCGATTCCCTGACCTACACGCCCGTGGTATTGAAGTTCGGCACCAGTGGCCGCCGCGGCGAAATCATCCACCTGACCCCGCTTGAGATCTATCTCAACGTCCTGGCCGAGATCGAATATCTGCAGTCGCTGCCCGCCGCCGAGGGCGGGATCACGCGGGGGGAGGCGTTCTACTACGCCTGCGACCTGCGCCCCAGTTCCCCCACGCTGGCGGTTGCGGCGGTGCAGGCGCTGCGGGACGGCGGGATGGTGCCGGTGAACTGCGGGCAGATACCGACGCCGGCGCTTACCTACTATGCGCTGAGCCAGGGCAAGGGTTCGCTGATGGTGACCGGCAGCCACATCCCCTTCGACCGCAACGGCTACAAGCTGAACACCTCCCGGGGGGAGTTGCTGAAGCACCACGAAGGGCCGATCAATGCCCAGGTGGCGGCCGTGCGGGAGAGGCTGTATAGCCGGCCCGCGGCGGACTCGCTGTTTACCGCCGAAGGCCAGTTTAAGACGCCGCCGGCGGCGGCGCCGGCGGAAGACGGCGCCGCGGCGGAGGCCTACCTGGAGCGCTATACCCGCTTCTTCGCCGGCAAGTCGCTGAACGGCCGGCGTATTCTGGTCTACCAGCACTCGGCGGTGGGCCGGGACCTGCTGTTCACGCTCCTCCAACGTTTGGGGGCCGATGCGGTTCCGGCGGGCCGCAGCGAGTCCTTTGTGCCGATCGACACCGAGAACATCGAGGCCTCGCAACTGGCCGCGATCCAGGCGCTGGTCGACGGGCCGTATCACGCCGTTGCCTCCACCGACGGGGACAGCGACCGGCCGCTGCTGCTGGGCGTGAATGGGGCCGGAGCGGTGCGCTTCTTCGGCGGCGACCTGCTGGGGATGGTGGTGGCCGAGTATCTGGGCGCCGACGCGGTGGTGGTCCCCATCAGCTGCAACGACGCCATTGACCGCGGGCCGCTGGCGGCCGTCACCGAGCCCAAGACGCGGATCGGCTCTCCGTTCGTGATCGCGGGCATGGACGCGGCGATTGCCAAAGGCAAGAAGGCCGTTTGCGGGTGGGAGGCCAACGGCGGGTTCCTGCTGGGCTCCGATATTCCGGGGCTGAAGGCACTGGCGACGCGAGACGCCTTTCTTCCGCTGCTTTGCGCCCTGTTCGCCGCGGGGGAGGAGCCGTTGGAGGCGCTCTTCGACCGCCTGCCGGCTCGTTTCAGCCGCGCCGCGCTGCTGAAGGATTTCCCCCGCCCCACGGCGCTCCGGATTGTGGAGGAACTCACCGACGGGCTGATCCCCGAGTTCTTCCCGGCCGCACTGGGCTTCAGCGCCCTCGACCGCATCGACCGGACCGACGGCGTCCGCATGATCTTCACCAACGGCGAAGTGGCCCATATACGCCCTTCCGGCAACGCCGACGAACTCCGCATCTACGCCGTGGCCGACACGCAGGCCCGGGCCGACGAGATCGCCGCCCATGGGGTGGCTCCTGGCGGCATCCTCCGGCAGTTAGAGCGCTACGTCACTAGGCAATGATCTTTTTGCGCATGGCGTAGATGACGATTTCGGCCGTATTGTGGAGGTTCAGCTTCTGCATGAAGTTGGTCCGGTGGGTGTCGACGGTGTGAATGCTGAGCCCGAGGAGCGAGGCCACTTCCTTGTTGGAGCGGCCTTCGGCGAGCAGTTGGAGGACCTCGCGCTCGCGGTCGGTGAGAAGGTCATAGCGGTCCTGGAGGCCTTCCTGCTGGAGGCGGCGCATGTAGTCCTCCAACAGGGTATGGGCCATCGCCGGGCTGAAGTAGGTCCGGCCCTGGGCGACGGCGTGGACGGCGCGGAGCACGTCGGCCTCGGCGGAATCCTTCAACAGATAGCCTTTGGCCCCGGCGGAGAGCGCGCGGATGAGGAACTCCTCGTCGGAGTGCATGCTGAGGATGATGACGGCGGTCCGCGGATTGCTCCTGCTGATTTGGGCGGCGGCGTCGAGGCCATTCAGTAATGGCATCGCGATATCCATAATAACGACGGCTGGCTGGAGTTCGGAGGCCAGGCGGACGGCTTCGCGGCCGTCCTCGGCTTCGCCGGCGATTTCGATGGCCGGGTCCTGGGAGAGGAGAAAACGCAGCCCTTTGCGGACCACGCCATGATCGTCGGCCAGCAGAACTCGTATCGTGCTCATGATTTGGCACCGGCCACCAGTGCGAAGCGCACGGTGAGCGTTGTTCCTTTCCCGGCGGCGGATTCGATGTGGAGGTCGCCGTCGAGTTCGCGGACCCGTTCTTCGATACCGATCAGGCCGAGGCCGCCCTGGCGGCGCGACTGCGGGTCAAAGCCACGCCCGTCGTCGTGGACCCGTACCTCCAAAGCGGCCGCGGTCTCCCGTAGCGCCACCTCGACCTTTCGCGCTCCGGCGTGGCGGGCGCAGTTGGTGAGCGTCTCCTGGACGATGCGGTAGACGCAGGTTTTGTGCTCCTCGGAGAGCTCGAGAAACTCTCCGTCGGCGGTCACTGTGACGGGGATGCCGCTGCGCTTGGAAAAGTGCCGCGCCTGCCATTGGAGGGCGGGCAGCAGGCCAAGGTCGAGCACCGAGGGACGGAGAACGACGGCCAGATCCCGAACGGCCCGCAGCGACTGTTCGGCAATGGCTTTGGCCTCCTGGAGGTGGGCGGCGAACTGCGGCGGATTGTCCCGCAGCGGTTCCAGGCTTCCCAACTCCATGCGCAGGCCGGTGAGCATCTGCCCGACCTCGTCGTGCAGTTCGCGGGAGATGGTTTTGCGCTCCTCTTCCTGGGCGTGCATGAGTTGGGTGGTCAGGTGGCGTAGCTGCTCTTCGGCCAGTTCGGTTTTGGCGCGCTGGCGCTCGGTGCGATGCTCCAGCATGGCGATGCGGACGATACATCCGATGGCGATGAGAACGCCGATGACAAAGGCGGCGGCGACGATCCGCTCAATATCCTGCTGGAACTGGATCTGGCTGAGGTTGACCTGCTGGTACTGGGCGCGGTAGGCATCGCCGCGGAGGGTGTCGAGTTCATCGGCGATGGCGAGAATGGCCTGGCGGCGGGGCCGTTGCTGTTCGCGGAGGAAGTAGGTGGCGCGCTGGCGGCGCTCCTCGGGGGTCCAGGCAAACACGGGCTCGACGGACTGCCAGTAGGCCTGCAACTCCGCCTCCAGGCGGCGCAGGGCACCGGTGTCGACGACGGGGGCATTGGCATGCAATTCGGAGATCTGGCGCTCAACAGCGCCGCGGTTTTCCTGGAACTCGCGGGCGTAGCGGCTGTTCTGGACGGGGGAGGAGTCGAGCAGCAGTTCGCGGACCAGGATGCTGTTCATGTAGATGCGGCGTTCCAGTTCGTGGAGCCGGGCCTGGCTGCGCTGGTCGGACTCGCGCAGTTGCCGAATGCTGTTGTAGACCTGCTGGGATTTCCGGAGCGCAGCGCTGCCCGGCAGGAACAGCAGCGCCAGCAGGGAGCCGAGTCCCACCAGAAACACAGGCCAGGTCCGGTTTCGCATTTGGTCTTCTCCAGCTTACAAAGCCGCGCGCGCGTCCGTTTGTCTCTAGCGTACGATTCCAGGAAAGATCCCCCCAAGGGGGGATGGGCTCGGCGGGACCCGGCGGGGGATAAGGGAGAGGTGACGCGTATCTGGCTCTGTTTCGCGGTCCTGTCGACGCTGACCGCGCAATCGGAATTCCGTGCCGACGGCCGGCTGGTGCTGGTGAACGCGGGCGTCTACGACGACGACAACCGCTTTCGCCCGGGGCTGGGCATCGCCAATTTTCAGCTCTCCGATGAGGGAAAGGTAGTGCCGCTGCACTCGGTGGTAGTGGAAGAGGTGGCGATCTCCACGGTAATTCTGCTGGACGTCAGCCGGAGCATGGCGGCTAATCTGGGGGATGCCCGGGAGGCGCTGGGCCGGTTTCTGGACCGGGCGCGGACGGGAGATGAGTTCTGCCTGCTGGTGTTTCGCGATCAGACGCCGGGGGGCTGCGAGTTCCAGCGGGACCCGGGCGTGATCCGGCGGCAGGCCGGGGAGATGGAAGCCGGCGGGGGCACGGCGCTGAATGACGCCATTCTGCAGGCATTGGCGCTGACCCGGCGTGCCCACAATGCACGGCGAGCGGTGCTGATTCTCTCCGACGGACTGGACAACTCGAGCGACCGGGGCTGGAACGACGTACGGCGGCAGGCATTGGAGACCGACGCGGTGCTCTACGGCGTCACGTTGCCGGCGTGGCGGGGCCGGGACGTCTGGAAGACGGTGCGGCTGGGCCAACTGGCGGAAGAGACAGGCGGACGGATGCTTACCGCCGAAACGACGCGGGAGTTGCCCGCCGCGCTCGACCGGCTGGAGGTACGACTGCAGTACCTGCTCGCCTTTGTTCCGCCGGCGCCTGTGCCTGCACGGCCCTGGCGTTCGGTACGGGTGAAACTACAGGGCCCGGCGGCCCGCAACCTGCGCGTCTATTGGCGCCATCAGTATTCCGCCCTCGCGCGGTGAAAGGATCGGATGAACAGAACCACTCTCTATTCCACACTCGCCGCGGCGGCCCTGGCTGGCCTGGCCGGCTGCGGCATGCGCGGAGAACCAACGCCCCGTACGGAGGCCGAGAAGATCCTCACCGTCCCGGTGGTGAAGGTGACGCGGCACGACCTGTCGCGGGACCTGGAAGTGACCGCCGAATTCCGCCCGTTCCAGGAGGTGGAACTGCACGCCAAGGTGGCGGGGTATTTGAAGACGATCACGGTGGACGCAGGCGACCGGGTGGCGGCGGGGCAGGTGCTGGCGACGCTGGAGGTTCCGGAATACGCCGAAGAACTTGCCCATGCAGCGGCCGGGGAGCGGCGGACGGAGCTCGACGTGGTGCGGGCGAAGAGTGAAGTGAAGCGCACCGAATCCAATTACCAGATGCGCAAGCTCTCCTATGAGCGGCTGCAAAAGGTGTTTCAATCCCGGCCGAAGCTGGTGGCGCTGCAGGAGGTAGACACGGCGGCGGCGCAACTGCGCGAAGCGGAAGGGCAGTGGGAGTCCGCCAAGGCGGCGCAGGCTTCGACGGAGCAGCAGGTGGTGGTCTCCGGAGCGACCAAGGAGCGTGTCCGCACGATGATGAACTACCTGAAGATCATCGCGCCGTTTGACGGGGTGGTGACCAAGCGGTACGCACATCCGGGGGCGATGATCCAGGCAGGGACGGCGAGCCAGACGCAGGCGATGCCGGTGGTGCGGATATCGCAGATCAGCCGACTGCGGATGGTGTTGCCGGTGCCGGAGTCGGCGGTGAGCCGGATCCGGCCGGGCGGGGCGGTGGAGGTGCGAGTGGACACGTTAAAGACGGTGATTCAGGGGCGGGTTGCGCGGTCGTCCGGGAGGCTGGATCCGGCGACGCGGACGATGGAGACCGAGGTGGATATTGACAACCGGGAGGGCACGGTGCTGCCGGGTATGTTCGGCACGGCTTCGATCCGGCTGGAATCCCGGGCGGGGGCGATCGCCGTGCCGGTGCAGGCGGTGGCGGGGCACAACACCAAGCCGAGTGTGTTCGTGCTGAATCCGGCCAAACGGCTGGAGGAGCGGCTGGTGACGCTGGGGCTGGAGACCCCTTCGCTGCTGGAGATCACGACGGGGCTGGAGGAGGGCGAACTGGTGGTGATCGGCAACCGCAGCGGCCTGAAACCCGGCAACCATGCAAACGCCAAACTGATGCCCGGCGGAGGCCGCTAAATGTCGCGATTTGCCATCCGCAATCCGTACTTCATCATCGTTCTCTGTCTGATTGTCAGCGTGGTGGGAGTTACCAGCCTGGTGCGTATGCCGGTGGACCTTTTCCCGCCGATCGATATTCCGGTGGTTGTGGTCGCCACGTTCTTCTCCGGCATGCCGCCGGAACAGGTGGAAACGTCAATTACTGGCCGTTTTGAGCGATTCTTTACCCTGGCCAGCAGTGTGGACCATATCGAGTCCCGGTCGCTGCCCGGGGTGAGCCTGATCAAGATCTACTTCCAGCCGGGAACCAATGCCGATTCGGCCGTCAGTAACATCTCCAACTTAGCCATGGCCAACTTACGGCGGCTACCGCAGGGTACGCTTCCGCCGGTGGTTCTGAAGTTTGACGCCTCCAGCCTGCCGGTGTGCCTGATCACGCTGAAGGGCGAGGGACTTTCCGAGACGGTGCTGCGGGACAACGCCCAATACGCGGTCCGCAACCAGGTGGCCAACGCTCCGGGGGCGAGCGTGCCGCAACCGTTCGGCGGCCGTTACCGCCAGATCATGGTCTACGTGGATCCCTTCAAGCTGGAGGCGCACCAGTTAAGCCCGATGGACGTGGTGCGGGCGGTGAACGAGAACAACGTGATCCTGCCGGCGGGCGACACCAAGATCGGGCCGCTCGACTACAGCATTTACACCAATAGCCAAGTGGACGCGGTGGAGGATATCAACCGGATTCCTTTGAAATCGGTCCATGGGGGCCTGGTAACGGTGGCCGATATCGGCGAGGCCAAGGACGCGCAGCAGATCCAGAACTCGATTGTGCGGGTGGACGGGCAGCCGTCGGTGTATCTGCCGGTCCTCAAACAGGGCGGCGACACAAATACTATCGCCGTGGTGGCGGGCATACGGAAGGCAGTCGACGGATTGTTCGGCCTGCCGGAACAGCTGCGGGCCTCGGTGGTGTTCGATCAGTCGGTGTATGTGAAGCAGGCGATCAGCACGCTGCTGCATGAGGGGGCGATCGGGTTGGTGATGACGGCGCTGATGATTCTGCTGTTCCTGGGGAATTTCCGCGCGACGATCGCCGTTTGCCTGTCGATTCCGCTTTCGGCGCTGGCCACGATTCTGATGCTGTTCTTTGGCGGCGGCACGATGAATACGATGGTACTGGGCGGGTTGGCGCTGGTGTTTTCGCGGGTGATCGACAACTCGGTGGTAGTGCTGGAAAACATCTTCCGCCACCTGGAACTGGGCGAGACGCCGTTTGCGGCGGCGGAAAAGGGCGGGCACGAAGTTACTTTGCCGGTACTGGCGGCGACGCTGACGACGGCGATCGTATTCTTCCCGGTGACCTTCCTGTATGGCGTGAGTAAGTTCCTGTTCACGTCGCTGGCAGTGGCGGTGGTACTGGCGCTGTTCTCCTCCTATCTGATCGCGGTGACGCTGGTTCCGCTGTTTTGCAGCCGGTTTATCGCCCACCACACGCCGGCGCACGACGCGCCGCGAAGCTTAATGACGCGATTCAACCACTGGTTCAACGCGATGTTCGAGCGGCTGCTGGACGGCTACATGGTGCTGGCGCGGGCGGCGCTGCGGCGCCCGGTGGCGGTGCTGGCGGGGACGGCGGCGCTATTCGCGGTAAGCCTGCTGCTGTATCCGCAGTTGGGCGTGGCGTTCTTTCCGCGAACCGATGCGGGTCAGTTCATGATCAACGTGAAGGCGCCCTCCGGGACGCGGCTGGAAGTGACGGCCGAAGAGGTGGCCAAGGTGGAGGCGATTATCCGCGAGGAGGTGGCGCGGGAGGACCTGGACATTATCGTCTCTAACATCGGCGTCACGCCGGGTTATTCGTCGATCTATACGAGCAACTCGGCCCAGCACACAGCGTCGGTACAGGCGAGCCTGAAGGAAGGCCATAAGACGGGGAGTTACGAATACATGGACCGCATCCGGCGCCGGCTGAGCGCCGAGATGCCGCATCTGTCGACGTTTTTCCAATCCGGCGGCCTGGTGGACGCGGTGCTGAATCTCGGCCTGCCGGCGCCGATCGACTTACAGATCAGCGGTCCGAATCAGGTGGCGGCGCATAAGCTGGCGTCGACGCTGGCGGCCCAGTTCCGGGAGATTCCCGGGGTGAGCGACGTGTATATTCCGCAGGACCTGGACTATCCGGCCATCAAGCTGAACGTGAACCGGACGCGCGCCGGGCAGCTGGGACTTACGCAGCGGGAAGTGACGAGTAACATCATCACGGCGCTGGTTTCCAACCAGATGATCGCGCCCAGTTACTGGGTGGATAACCGCACGGGCAACGACTACATGCTTACGGTGCAGTATCCGGAAAACCAGGTCCGGAGCCTGATGGACCTGCGGGCGATTCCGCTGCACGCGCCGCGGTTCACCGATCCGGCGCGGCTGGACGCGGTGGCCGATGTTCGCCGCATGGATGCGCCGACGGAGGTGGACCACTATCAACTGCGGCGGGTGATCGACGTCTATGTGAGCCTGTCGGGAGAGGATCTGGGGCGGGTGGCCGCGCGCATCGACGAAATTACGGCGGCGACGCAGCTGCCGGCCGGACTGCGCATCGATATGCGGGGGATGGTGCAGGGGATGCGGGCCTCGCTGGAGAGCTTCACGATGGGCCTGGGCCTGGCGGTGGTGCTGCTTTACCTGATTCTGGTGGCGCAGTTCCGGTCGTTCATCGATCCGTTTCTCATCCTTCTGGCCGTGCCAATGGGTCTTTCCGGGGTGCTGGTGACGCTCTATCTGCTCGGCACCACGTTGAATGTGCAGTCGCTGATGGGGATCGTGATGATGGTCGGGATTGTGGTGTCCAACAGCATTCTGATTGTGGAGTTCACGCACCGGCTGATCCACGACGGGATGCCGGTGCGGGAGGCGGTGGCGATGGCAGGGCGGGTACGGCTGCGGCCGGTGCTGATGACGTCGCTGGCGACGGTAATCGGGCTGATGCCGATGGCGCTGAAACTGGGCACGGGCAGCGAGAGTTACGCGCCGCTGGCGCAGGCGATTATCGGCGGACTGAGCGTTTCGCTGGTGTTTACGATCTTCATCGTGCCGTGTGCGTTCCTGCTGATCCACGGCCGGAAAGAGGCGGCATGAGAGCGCTGCTGATTGGTTCCCTGCTGGGGATCGGCGTGTGGGCGCAGACGCCGCTGACACTGGAAGAGGCGCGGCAACTGGCGCTGCAGAACCACCCGGCGCTGCAGGCGGCGCAGTTGGGCGCGCGGGCGACCGGGGAACGGGTGGAGCAGATCGCGGCGACGCGGCGGCCGACAGCTGTGGCGAGCATCACCGGCGCGGGGGCGCCGGACAACAGCCGGCTAGCGGCCGGGGCGCTGAACAACCCGATCATCTTCAGCCGACTGGCAAGCGGCGTGACCGTCTCGCAAATGCTGACTGATTTCGGGCGCACGAACGAACTGATGGCGAGCGCGAAGCTGGCGACGAACGCCGAAGCGGCGCGAGTAAACGTAACGCGTGCCGATATTCTGCTGAATGTCCACCGCGCCTACCTCACGGCGCTGCGCGGACGGGCCGTGGTGCGGATTGCCGAATCGACGGTGCAGGCGCGGCAGGTTTCGGTGGACCAGATCACGGCGCTGGTGAACGCGCAATTGAAGTCGGGCCTGGACCTGAGCTTTGCCAGCACCAATCTGGCCGAGGCAAGGCTGCTGCTTTCCTCGGCCAACAACGAGTATCAGGCGGCGCTGGCGCAACTGGCCGATGCGATTGGTTCGCCCGCCGGGGGCGCGTTTACGCTGGCGGAGGTGCCGATGCCGGCTGATGAACCGGCCAACGCGGCGGCGCTGACCACGGATGCGCTGCGCAACCGTCCGGAACTGGTGGCGGGGCGCCTGGATGCCGACGCCTCCCGCCGCTTTGCGCAGGCCGAGGAGAGGCTGAAGTATCCGATTCTCTCGGCGACGGCGACGGCAGGGGTGATTCCGCTGCACGCGAGCAGTCTTTCCAGCCGGTATCTGGCCGGGGGCGTCAACATCAGCCTTCCGTTTCTCAATGGCGGCCTCTTCAAGTCGCGGCAGCGGGAGGCGGAATTGCGGTCGCTGCAGGCGGAACAGCGGGTGAAGGGGATGGAGAACGCCGTCAGCCGGGATGTTTCGGTGGCGATGCTGGACGTGAATACGGCGCTGGAACGGATCGGGTTGACGCAGCAGTTGATCGAGCAGGCTTCGCAGGCGCTGGAACTGTCGCAGTCCCGGTACGATCTGGGGCTGAGCTCGATCGTGGAGTTGACACAGGCGCAACTGGCCAAGACGAGCGCCGAGATCCAGAACGCGGCGGCGAAGTATGAGTATCAGTTGCGGCGGGCGGTGCTGGATTACCGGGCGGGGCGGCTATAGGGGGAACCGCGCCGCTGCCGGCCGCGATTCCCCCTCCCATTCGGGACCCCGGGATGGGTTACTTTACCTGGGCGGCGGCGGTGGCGCTGCCGCCCAGGCTGCTTTTCAGGGTGACCCGGGGAGCGGCGCCGAGGTTGGCGGTAAAGGTGCCGCTGTACTTCCCGTTGCTGCCGGACAGGGTGCCGAGGAGGGCTCCGGTGTTGGCGTTGTAGGCGGTGAGGGTGGCGGCGGGATTGGTGCCGGTGGCCTCCACTTTGATCTGGAAGCTCTTGGCGGTGTAGATGGCCTTGGAGATGGTGACCGCATCCAAGGGCCGCAGGACGCGGAGGGTGGCCACCTGCGTGATGCCATCGAGCGAGGCCGAGAGGTTCACGGCGGTGTCCGCGGCGACAGGGGCCAGGGTGATGGGGAAGTTGACCGAGGAGGCGCCGGCCGGGACGATGACGAAAGCGGGCACGGCAGCGACGGCGGGATTGCCGCTGAGCAGGGAGACGGAGGTGGCCGAGGCGGCCGGGCCATTCAGGGTGACCGTACCGGTGGTGGAGAATATGCCGTACTGGCTGCCGGGGTTGGCGGAGAGTCCGGTGAGCACGAAGGCGGCCACCAGGTCGAGACGCGCCGTTTGCTGGATGCCGGCGGCGGTGGCGGTGATGTTCACGGGTGTAGGCACGGTGACGGCCGAGGTGGCGATGGGAACCGAGAGGGCGGCGACGCCGGCGGGAATGGTGACGGTGTTGCCGCCGGGGAAGAAGGCGGCCGGGGCGGAACTGGAGAGGGTGACGGTGACGGGGGTTGCCGAGGCGTTACCGAGGCTGACGATGGCGGTCGAGTTGGCGGCGCCGCCGATGACCGAGGGGGGATTGAGGGTGACCTGGGCGAGTAGCGGCGGGTTGCCACGAGGATTGCGGAAGAGATTGAATTCGGAGTAGGAGGAGATCACCAGGTCCTTGGAGCCGTTGGCGTCCATGTCGGCGGCGAGCAGGGCGAAGGGGCCGTTGGCGACGGGTGTATCGAAGAGAACCGGGCCAAGGGAGCCCGTACCGGTGCCGGAGAAGACCGTGAGTTTGCCGTTGGTGTTGAGGAACGAGGCGACGTCGAGGCGGCCGTCCTGGTTGAAGTCGGCGACGATAATGTCACGGAACGGCTGGGCGAAGATGTAGCTGGAGTAGCCCTGGAACTGGCCGTTGCCGAGGCCGAGGGCGATGGAGATGCCGAAGTTGGAGCCGTCCTGGCGGGGCTGGGCGGTCTGGTGGATGATGTCGAGTTTGCCGTCGTTGTTGAAGTCGGCCAGTTGAGCGCCGAACGCGAGCGGGAGGGTGAGCAGATAGGGCTGGAAGGAGCCATCGCCGTTGCCGAGGAAGACGTTGGCGGAGCTTACCGAACTGATGGTGACCAGGGCGTCGAGGTTGCCGTCGTTATTGACGTCGCCGACGGTGACATAGGGGGTTTGCAGGGAGGAGGGGAAGAGCGTGGCGGGGCGGAAGGTGCCGTTGCCGTTGCCGAGGGAGACGGCGAGACCGCCGACGCCGGGGACGAGGATGTCCTGGAAGCCGTCCTTATTGAGGTCGGCGGCGGCGACATTGGAGCCGGCGACCCAGGAGAAGTTGAAGGGAGCGGGAACGGGGAGGGGCGCGGAGAAGGTGCCGTTGCCATTGCTGAGGCGGACGGCGGTGGCGGTTCCGTTCAAAACGAGGTCGATGCGGCCGTCGTTATTGATATCGGCGGTGGCGACATTGGCCACGTAGAAGCCGCCAGGGAAGGAGACGGGGGCGGAGTAGCCGGCGGGAGTGGAGAAGGCGACGGAGAAGCCGAAGATATTGTCGGCGACGCGGTTATCGGGGGCGACGAGATCGGGGCGGCCATCGCCGTTGAAATCAGCGGCGGCGCTGAAGTAGGTGGAAGGGCCGGTGACGCTGGACCCGTTGGTGGTGTAGGTGGCGGGGGGAACGAAGATCGGGACTTGCGCCAGGGCGAGGGCGGCGGTGGCGAGGAAGAGAGAAAGTCTCATAACGGCTGAGACAGTGCCCGCGGGGCGGCGGAACAGATTTTTGCCGGGGAACGCCGGAGGAGCTTATCGACGGCCCGGCAGCAGTTCCGCCCAACGGTCGCGGCGCCACACCGGCGGAGCGGGCCAGTCCTTGGCCTCGGCCTCGTACCGTTTCCGCATCCGCTCGACGACGGCCGGCAACTGGCGGGCCAGGTCGCGGGTTTCGCCGGGATCTTCGCGCAGGTCGTAAAGTTCGTAGTGAGCGGCGACGCCTTCGGCGGCGTCGCGGTAGAGGCCGGGGATAATGGCTCCGGTAAAGCGGAGGAGGTAGGTGCCGTCGGTGACGACCCACGCGCCCGGACTCTCCTCGCGCCGCACGTTGGCGGCCGCGCCGATGGTGGTCTCGCCGCTATAGCCCCAGGCCCGGGAATGGATCCCGGAAAGCAGCAGGTGCTCGCGGGTGCGCGCCGCCTTGCCGCGCGCGAGCGGGAGCAGGCTGCGGCCGTCGATGCCGGGGGCGGCGGGCAGGCCGGCGGCCTCCAGTGCGGTGGGCATGATGTCCACGGTGGAAACCAGCGCGGCATTCCGCTGGCCCTTTCCGCCACCGGCCGGCCAGTGGACGATCAGCGGGACGCGGATCCCGCCGAGGAAGAAGCTGCCTTTATGCCCGCGATGGGGGCCATTGCCCGGGGGCGGCGTGGCCACCGAGACCGGGGCACCGTTGTCGCCGGCAAAGACGAAGAGGGTATTGGCCCACTCCTCCGGACCGATGGCATCGCGGAAGGCGCCGATGGCGGCGTCGACGGCGTGAATGTGGCCGTAGTAGTTCTGCAGTTCGAACGAACGGCTGGCAAAGGGAAGGAAGTACTTGTCGGGCGCCTGCGGCCGGAGCGGCCCGTGCATGGCGTGAAGCGCCATCTCAATGCAGAATGGCTTCTTCTCCGCGAGCGCCCGCCGGGCGAAGCCGATGGCCTTCTCCGTAAACAACTCCGTGTTGTATTTCGGCTGCTTGCCCGTATAAGTGTGGTTCTCCCAGATCTGCTCGGAGTTGTAGAACGGGCACTGGTGAAAGTTATAGCCGAAGTAATAGTCAAAGCCATAGCGGAGCGGATGGTGTTCGTCCACCACGGACCCTTCAAATCCGGTCTCCACGATCTCCCGAGCGATGGGGGCGCGCCGGGCCTCGGGAAGCCGGGCGAACTCCGCCTGGGTGACGCCATGGCGGGCGAGGACCGCGGCGCGGAGGGCATGGTTCCGGGTACCGGTGTGGTATTTGCCGATCATCGCCGTGGCGTATCCGGCGTTGCGGAGCCGCTCCACCAGCATCGAACCGGGCGGCAGGCCCTGGCGGTCGAAATCGATGTTGTTATAGATTCCGAAGCGGTTGGGGTTCTGGCCGGTGAAGATGCCGGCCCGCGCCGGAGCGCACAGGTTGCTGGAGGAGAACGCCTGGGTAAATACCGTTCCGCGCCGCGCCAGCGCGTGTAGCACCGGCATGGCCCGCCGCGACAAGGCGAGCGCCTCTTCGGGTTCGATTCCGGCGTCCTTGTTCCGTAAGAACTCGCGGTAAGCCGGATCGAGCATCGCGGCGTTCATCGTCTCCGAATAGGGAGAGCAGTGACCGATGCCGAAGTCGTCCATCAGGAGGACGAAGATATTGGGCCGCCGGGCGGCCGCCAGTGCCGGAGCCGCCATGGTTGCAAGGAACTGCCGTCGGTTCATGAGGTCCTTTATTCTAGCCGAAGCGATCTCGCTCCCTGTGTAACCATCAAAGGAGCGCCGCCGGCGCTAGCCTCCCATTGCCAGAACCTCTCTCACCCAAGCGCGTCGCCATTGCCGGAGCCAGCGGGTACATCGGCGGACGGCTGGTGCCGTGCCTGGCCGCCTTGGGCTGGAGGGTCCGTTGTCTGGTGCGCGCGCCGGAGAAATTGCGCGACCGGGCGTGGGCCTCGTCGCCGTCGATCGAGATCCAGCAAACGAATCTGGACGATGCCGCGGTGCTGGCGGCAAATCTGGCCGGGTGCGAGGCGGCGTTTTACCTGGTTCATTCCATGACCTCGGCGGGCGCCGGCTATGCACACCGGGATTGCGAGTTGGCCACCGCCTTCGCCCGGGCGGCACGGGAGGCGGGCGTCGGGCGCATTATCTATCTCGGCGGACTGGGGGAGACCGGTCCCGATCTGAGCGAGCATCTCTCGTCGCGGCGCGAAGTGGAGTCGGCATTGGCCTCGACGGGTATTCCGGTGACGGTGCTGCGCGCGGCGATGATTATCGGCTCCGGGTCGGCCTCGTTTGAGATCCTGCGCTATCTGGTGGAGCGGCTTCCCATCATGATCACGCCGCGGTGGGTGGACACGCTGTCGCAGCCCATCGCCGTTGACAATGTGATCGGCTATCTGGCCGGCTGTCTCACGGTACCGGAGACGACGGGCGCCATTTTCGATATCGGCGGGCCGGAGGTGCTCTGTTATCGGGACATCATGCGGGTGATGGCGGAGGAACTCGGCCTGAAGCGGCGCTGGATTATCCCGGTTCCGGTGCTGACACCGCGCCTGAGTTCCTACTGGATCCACCTGGTGACGCCGCTGACGCACGACATCGCCAAACCGCTGGCCGAAGGGCTGAAGAACCCGGTGGTGTGCCGCGAGACGCGGATTACGGGGCTCGTGCCGCAGCCGCTGCTGACGGTGCGAGCGGCGATTCGCGCGGCGCTGGCGCAGGTGGCCGAGAACAACGTGGAGACCACCTGGTCGATGGCCGGGCCGATCCCGGGCGACCCGGACTGGGCGGGGGGAACCGTGTTCCGCGACGCGCGCGAGGTGGCCATTGACGCTCCCGCTTCCGCCGTTTTTCGCGCCGTTTGCCGCGTGGGCGGCGGCAACGGCTGGTACGCCGCCGACTGGCTGTGGAAACTGCGCGGCTGGCTCGACCGGCTGGCGGGCGGGCCGGGGCTTCGCCGGGGGCGCCGTAACCCGGAGACGGTGGCCTTCGGCGAGGCGCTCGATTTCTGGCGGGTCACCGGCTATGAACGCGACCGCCGTCTGGCGCTCCATGCGGAGATGAAGCTTCCGGGCGTGGCGCTGCTGGAGTTTCGCATCGAGCCGGAGGGAGACGCGCGCGCGGTGCTGCGGCAGACCGCCCTTTTCAAGCCCCGCGGGCTATTCGGCCTGGCCTACTGGTATGCCGTTGTCCCGTTCCACCACATCGTCTTCCGCGGCATGCTGGACGGCATCCGGCGGGAGGCGCTGCGGATCGCCGGCACGGCTCGCTGAGCCCGATTGTTTCCCAACCTCATCGGGTGTAGCATGAGGCCATGGCTGATACGATTCGAGTGAGAATCGTGGCAGACCAGATCGGAGAGCTTTTCCGGTCACTTACCAATCGGAGTTATCCGATTTACGGACCGACCGCCAGAGACGGTGCCATTGTCTACGACCGGATTGAAGATAGTAACGATCTGCCACAAGGTCTGACTGAGAAACAGGAGCCTGGCAAGTATTCTCTTGTTCCCCGTTCCGACGACGCATACTTCGGCTATGTGATCGGGCCGCATAGCTGGAAGAAGTTTTTTCATCCGGCCCGCGTGAAACTGTTCGAAGCGAACAGTGAGAACGGCGTTTTCCGCATCCTCGACAACGCCGCCCCGCCCTCGCCCCCCATTGCCCTCATCGGCGTGCGCGCTTGCGAGCTCGCCGCCATCTCCATTCAGGACAAGGTACTGCGACAGGGGCCCTATGCCGACGCCATCTACCAGGCCCGCCGGCAGGGAGCCTTCCTGGTAGCCGTCCAATGCACCACCAGCGCCGCCACCTGCTTCTGCGCCTCGATGGGCACTGGCCCGGCGGTGAACCCGGCGGCCGCCGACATTACCCTCACCGAGATGGCCGGCGGCGGGCAGCACTGGTTTCTGGCCGAATCCGGCAGCGAACGGGGAACCGCGTTGCTCGCCGAATTGCCCCATCGCCCGGCGACGGAGGAAGACTGCTGCCTGGCTGCCGCGGCCGTGCATTCGGCCGGAGCGCGACAGCAACGGCACATGGAGACCCGCGGCCTTCGGGAACTGCTGCTCGCCAACTTTGAGCATCCCCGCTGGGACGACATCGCCGGGCGCTGCCTCGACTGCGCCAACTGCACGATGGTCTGCCCCACCTGCTTCTGCACCGACATCGAAGACACCTCGAATGTCACCGGCACCCACGCGGATCGCTGGCGCCGCTGGGACTCCTGCTTTACCACCAGCTTTTCCTATATCCACGGCGGCAGTGTCCGTACGTCCGGCAAGTCGCGCTACCGCCAGTGGATGACCCATAAACTTGCCTCCTGGATCGATCAGTTCGGCTCCTTGGGCTGTGTGGGATGCGGCCGCTGCATCACCTGGTGCCCTTCCGGAATCGACATCACCGAAGAGGCCCAAGTCTTGCGTGGAGCCCTGACCCATGGAAACGCATAATCTGGAAAAGATCATTGCTGAGCACCCTTTCTTCGCCGGCCTGGAACGCGAGTACATTCACGTCCTGGTGGGCTGCGCCTCCAATGTCCGCTTCGAACCCGGGAGATATGTGTTCCGGGAGGGCGAAGAGGCCAACGAGTTCTACCTGATCCGGGAGGGCCGCGTTGCCCTCGAGATCCTCCCGCCGCACCGCCGCGCCATTGTCGTGGACACGCTCGACAAGGGAGAAATCCTCGGCTGGTCGTGGCTGTTTCCGCCTTATCAGTGGCGCTTCCAGGCGCGGGCCATTGACGGCGCCCGCGCCATCGCCCTGGACGGGAAATGCCTCCGCAACAAGTGCGATGCCGACAAGACGCTCGGCTACGAACTGTTGAAGCGGTTCTCGCAGGTGGTCGGCGGCCGCCTGGACGCTACGCGGATGCAACTGGTGGACATGTATGGCACTCGCTGACATCGCACTCCCCGCGCCAAGCCCCATGGTGCCGGTCCCCTGGGTGGTCCGCCAAGTAACCAAGGAGACCCACGACACCTTCACCATGGTGCTCCACCCGCCGCCGGGCGCCCGCGCCGAGTTCGCTCCCGGCCACTTCAGCATGCTGTGGGTCTGCGGAGTGGGGGAACTGCCCATCTCCATCAGCGGCGACCCGGCACGGCCCGAATCGCTCACCTACACCATTCGCTCCGTCGGCCCGGCCACGCAGTCGCTAATCAGCCGGCAGCCGGGGCAGACCATTGGGGTCCGCGGCCCGTATGGGGTGGGGTGGCCGGTACGGGAAGCCGCCGGCCGCGACGTCCTGCTGGTCGCCGGCGGCATCGGCCTTGCCCCGTTGCGTCCCGTCATCTACCACGTGCTGGCCAACCGAGCCAGCTATGGGCGGCTCACCATCGTCTACGGCGCCCGCAACCCGCGCGACGTGCTGTTCCGCAAGGAACTCGCCGCCTGGGCGCGCCTGCCCAATACGCAGGTGCTTTCCACGGTCGACTACGGCGGCGTCAGCTGGCGCGGCCACGTCGGCGTGGTCACCTCCCTGTTCAAGATGCTCCGGCTGCAACCGGCCCGAACCACGGCAATGGTTTGCGGCCCGGAGATCATGATGCGCGTCGTCGCCCGCGACCTGCTCGCGCGCGGCCTGGCCGCCGGAGAGGTGTACCTTTCCACCGAACGCAACATGAAATGCGCCATCGGCCTCTGCGGACACTGCCAGTGGGGGCCGCACTTCCTCTGCAAAGACGGCCCGGTGTTCCCGTTCTCCCGAATCGCCCGCCTGCTGGAGCAATATGAGCTCTAAATCGAAATCCAAACCCCGCATCGGCGTCTTCAAGTTTGCCTCCTGCGATGGCTGCCAGTTGAGTCTTCTCGACGCCGAAGACCAGTTGCTGGCGGTGGCGGATGCCATTGAAATCGCCTACTTCCCAGAGGCCAGCCGGAGGATGTCGAAGGGTCCCTACGACATCGCGCTGGTGGAGGGGTCGGTGACCACGCATCATGACGCTCAGCGCATTCAGGAGATCCGCCGCCAGTCGAAAACGCTGGTCACCATTGGTGCCTGCGCCACCTCCGGCGGCATTCAGGCGCTGCGCAACTGGCGCGACGTCGACGAGTTCATCCGCGTCGTCTACGCCTCGCCCAAGTTCATCTCCACGCTCAAACTCTCCACCCCCATCGCCGAACATGTACCGGTGGATTTCGAACTGCGCGGCTGCCCGATCAATCAGTATCAACTGGTGGAACTGATCTCGGCCACCCTGGCCGGCCGGCGGCCGAACATTCCCACCTACAGCGTCTGCATGGAGTGCAAGGCCCGCGAAACGGTCTGCGTCGCCGTCGCCCGACAGATCCCTTGCCTGGGGCCGGTGACGCAGGCCGGGTGTGGAGCGATCTGCCCGGCCTTCGACCGGGGCTGCTTTGGCTGCTATGGCCCGATGGAAAGCGCCAATACCGCCGCCATCACCCGCCAGTTCCGCATCCTGGGCCAGGACAATCCGCAGATCTCCCGCGCCTTCCGCGGCTTCAACGCCTGGGCGTGGCAATTCCGAAAGGCCAGCGAGGAGTGCGAACACCAATGAACGGCAAAACCCGCACCATCAAAGTGGATACGCTCGCCCGGGTGGAAGGCGAGGGCGCAATACATATCAAGTTGCAGGGCGACCGGGTGATTGACGTCAAGCTCCGTATCTACGAGCCGCCGCGGTTCTTTGAAGCCTTCCTCCGCGGCCGCCATTTCAGCGAAGTGGCCGACATCACCGCCCGCATCTGCGGCATCTGCCCGATCGCCTACCAGATGAGCGCCGTGCACGCCATGGAGCGCGCCCTCGGTGTGCAGATCGACCCCGCCGTCCGCCTGCTGCGCCGTCTTTTCTACTGCGGCGAATGGATCGAGAGCCATGCGCTGCATGTCTACATGCTCCATGCACCGGACTTCCTCGGTTACCAGGACGCGCTGGAGATGGCCCGCGACCACCGGGAAACCGTCGAGCAGGCGCTGCGGCTGAAGAAGATCGGCAATCACATTGTCCGCATCCTGGGCGGGCGCGAGATTCACCCCATCTCGGCCACGGTTGGGGGCTTCTCCAAAGTGCCCGCGAAGAGCCAATTGCGGGAACTCGAAGACGACCTGCAATGGGCTCTCGACGCCTCGCTCGCCACCGTCAAACTCGTGGCCGGTTTCGAGTTCCCGGAGTTCGAGCAGAACTATGAGTTTGTCGCGCTTTCCCACCCGGAGGAGTACCCGTTCAATGAGGGTCGCCTGGTGTCCAACCGCGGTCTGGATATCGACGCGGCCGAGTACGAGGACCGCTTCAACGAGCAGCACATCAAGCACTCCAACGCGCTGCACTCGGTGCAGCGGGGGAGCGGGTCGTACCTGGTGGGGCCGCTGGCGCGGTTCAACCTGAACTTCGACAAACTTCCCGCCGTCGCGCGGCAGGCGGCCGAGGAGGCCGGATTGATTCCCCCGGTGAAGAACCCGTTCCGCGGCATTGTCGTCCGGGCCGTGGAGCTGGTGTTCGCCTGTGCGGAGGCGCTCCGGGTGGTGAGGGAATACTCGCCGCCGTCGCGGGCGGCAGTGCCGGTGGAGGCGCGGGAGGGCGTGGGCCAGGCTATTACGGAGGCGCCCCGCGGCATCCTCTATCACCGCTACGCCGTCGACCGCAACGGTCTCATCGTCGCCGCCAAAATCGTACCGCCCACCTCACAGAATCTGCGCCGGATTGAGGACGATCTGCGGGAGTTCGCCGCCCAGGTGGCCTCCTGGCCGTTGGAAGAGGCCACCTGGAAGTGTGAGCAGGCGGTTCGCAACTACGACCCTTGCATCTCCTGCGCCACCCACTTCCTGCGGGTGCAGATCGAACGGGTATGAACCGGATCATCGGCTGCGGCAATCCGGACCGCGGCGACGATGCCGCCGGCCTTCTCGTCGCCCGGCGCCTGCGGGGCCTGGGAATTAACGCCCGGGAGCACAGCGGGGACGGCCTGTCGTTGCTCGAAGCCTGGCGAGGATGCGAATCGGTGGTGCTGATCGACTCCGTGGTGACAGGCCGCCCGCCGGGGGAGATCTCGGTGTGGGACGCCCATGACGCCCCGGTGACGGGCGATATCCGCCGGGCCACCTCCCACTTCTTCGGTGTCGCCGAAGCGATTCAACTGGGGCGGATTCTGGATCGTCTCCCGCCCCGGGTCACGATCTACGGGATCGAGGCGGACCGGTTCGACTTCGGCAGCGCGCCATCGCCGGCGGTGGAGGAGGCCGTCGAGCGGCTTGTTTTGCAGTTGGCGGCCGAGGGGATGATAGCGGCTCCGAACGCTAGCGCGCCGCCGCAAAATAGCTCTGCATCATCTCCCGGTAGGCGCTCTCCAACTGCCGTGTGAAAACCTCCGGCTGTCCCAGACTCGACGCCGCCAATCGTCCGCGCATCTCCGCTCGTAGCGCGGCCAGCGCAGCCGGATTGGCCGCTCGCGCCACCGCCAATTCCCGGTAGGCATCCTCATCCTCGGCCACCCAATCCGCCAGTCCGTACTGCCGGTTCAGGACCGCTCCCACCCTGGCAACGTGCGCCACCCCGGCCATGGTCACCACGGGGACGCCCATCGCCAGCGCCTCGCAGGTAGTCGTCGTCCCGTTGTAGGGAAACGGATCCAACGCGATATCCATATCCGCGTAATGCTGCAGATGCACGGCGTGAGACGGCATTTGCGGTGCGAAAATCAATCTTCCGGCCGGTATCCCGAGTTCGCCGAAGTACTTCGTGAAGTGCTCCAGAGCCGCCGGATCCCGCGAGTCCCGGTGCTTCAAAAGGAGCTTCGAGCCGGAAACCCGCTCCAGAATGGAGGCCCACAGCCGGATCACCGCCGGGTCGATTTTCATGAAGTTGTTGAACGAACCAAACGTCACGTACCCGTTGCGCAGGCAGGGCGGCGGTGCCACGGGCGGGCAGTATGGCGGCGGCTCATACGTCAGAAAGCAAGGGAGCCGGAAGAGCTGTTCGGAGTGCCAGGCCTCGGTCCGGCCGGGCGGGTCGGCCACCGCATCGGTAATCCGGTAGTCGATCGAGCGCAGCCCGGTGGTGTCGGCATAACCCAGCCAGGTCACCTGCACCGGCGCCGGTTTGCGCGCGAAAACCGGTAGCCGGTTACCCGCGGTGTGGCCGGATAGATCGACCAGGATGTCGATCTCATCGGATTGCACCAGCGCTGCCACCGCCGCATCCTCGGCGGCGTAGATCTCCCGCCACCTCGGTCCGGCCAGCTTCATGAATTCGGCGGTCCCCTCGTCGGCCTCCGGATGGTTACTGTAGCAGTAGAACGCAACGGCAGCCGGATCGTGGCGCCGCAGCACCGGCCGCAAAAACTGGAGGATGGGATGCTGGCGGAAGTCCGCCGAAACGTAGCCGACGCGCAGAGGCCGGCCCTCGATTGGCGCCGGACGGTGCACGGGGTGAGACCGCCGCAGCGGCTCGTCGTACAACTCCCCGTAGCGGAAGTGCTCGGCAGCAATCGCGGCCGCGCCGGACTCCCGCGGATAGTGGAGGCTGAACAGGTACGGCGAGTGGGTACCGGGCCCGGGACACTGCGTCAGCAACTCCCGCCACAGTTCCAGCGCTTCCCCCATATTCCCCTGGCTCATCAGCGCGCCGGCAATCGGGACCAGCGCCGCATGGTTCCCTGGCGCGAGTTCCAAGGCCTTCCTCGCCGCCGCCAATGCCTTGGCCGATTGTCCAATCTCGGAATACACCTGCGCCAGTTGCAGATGGGTTTCGGCCCGTTCCGGATCCAGTGCGAGGGCCGCCAGCAGCCTGTGGACAGCCGGACCGATCAGGCGCATCCCCGCGAGCACCGCGCCCAGGTCGCACAGCAGTGCCGCATCCTCCGGCAGCAGCAGCGCCGCCCGCAGTAGCAGTTCCAGCGATTTCTTCCCTTTCCCGGAATCTCGGGCCAGCAGACCCAGACGGTGGAGCGCCCCCGGATGTCCCGGCTCGGCCCGCAGGATGGCGCGGCACGCCGCCTCGGCCTCGGCCCAGTTCTTCCTGGCGTGGTGGCTGACGGCCTCGGCAAGCAGCGCGGCGGGGTCCATAGATCCTTCGCTCCTAACGGCGCTCGTGCGGCAGCAGGCGCGCATTCACCACTTGCAGGTACCGCGCCGCGCTCTTCACCCCGGGCGCCAGTGTTACCGCCGCGCGCAGCGCCACCGCCGCGCGCGCCCATTGCCCCAGCCGGGCCAGGGCAATCCCCAACTGCAGGTGCGCGGCCGGTGTCTCGTATCGGAGTGCAATCGCCTCCAGCGCCAGCTCGGCCGCCCTTTCCGGCCGCCGGCGTAGCAGTTCCCCCGCTGCCAGTCCCGCCAGCGCGTCGGGCGAGTTCGGCTCCAGCTCCACCGCCTTCCGAAACGCCGCCTCCGCGTTCTCCCGCATGTTTTTGGACAGATAGACGTTCCCCAGAAAGGCGTGGAGAGCCGAAGATTTTTCCCCCAGCTCCGACGCTTTCTCCAGATCGGCAATGGCCTGGGCCGTCTGCCGCCGGTGACTGTGAATGACGCCGCGCAGGTAGTAGGCCCATCCATGCGGCTCATGCCCTGCAATCAATGCCTCCAATAGGGCTTCGGCCTGCTCCACCCTACCGAGCACAATGCAGCACTGCGCCAGGGTCCGCTGATACCGGATCTCCTCCGGTGCCTCCGCCGCCAGCGCCTCCAGCAGTGGCAGGGCCAGGTGCGGCCGCCCGGTGCTCATATACACGCCAGCCAGTTGAAACCGCTCCTGCTCTTCGGTGCCCGGATCGTCGGTCTCCACCATCGCCCGGAACTGCGCCGCCAATCCCGCCTCCTCCGTGCTCACCATCTTCCGTGCCTGCCCCGTCACCAGCGATTGGCCGTCCAACTTTCCCCAGTCCAGCCCCAACAGATCCAGCACCGTCGGCGCAATATCCACCAACCGCGAGCCATAAATGAGCTCGTCGGCCCCGACGCCCGGCCCTCGGACACACACCAGCCCCGTAGCCGTCATCCACGCCATCGGGTCCGTAAAGGCCGTTGAATTCTTCGACGGGCGGTCCGCTCCGGCCGCGCACCCGTAGGGCGCCACCAGAATGACGGCCGCCTGAGGCCCGGCCAACTCCATCAGCGTCCCCAGGAGCAGATCGTGGAACCGGTACACGGCCGCCACCAGATCGCCGTAGATCTCCTGGTCGCCAGGCTTCACGTGCCCCATCCGCGGCGGCAGAAATTCGGAAAAGTGCGCGGAACAGTAGGCTACGGCGTCATAGTGCACGGCCGCAAACGCCCAGTTGTCTTCCGCCAGAAGGCAGGTCGCCGCATTATGCAGCGAACAGGCCATCGCCATCGCATTCGCAATCCGGGCCAGCCGGTCGTCGTACCGTTGGTCCACCTGGTGCGCCAAAGGCACTAACTCCCGCAACGCCGCGGCCGGGAAGCCGCTGCCATGCAGGTGCAAATCCGCCAACTCGTCCAAGAACTCGACCGGCGAAACCGTTTTCGCCTCCGGCCCATTCCCGAAGCCCGGCGTCACGAACACCCCCGGGAGCGGCTCCGCCGTTACCGCGCCAGGCCAGCCGACCACGTGGGTGCGCAAGCCGTTCGCGGCCACGCTGTCCCACACCGCCGCGTGCCTCCGCTGGTCGAGCGCGCCGGCGCCCAGAATGCCGTGCCGGTCCGGGTGTACCCCGGTGGCAATCGTCGTCCATAAGGAAAGAGGCGCGGAGGGCTGCGGCGTCGCCGGCCGCCCCAGCGCCCCTTCCCGGATTAGCCGTCCCAGGTTCGGCAGTTCACCACGATCGAGCAACGGGCTCAGCAGAGCCCACTCGGCCGTGCCCCATCCGGCCAGGAGCACCCGGCTTGCGCGCTTCGTCGCCACTTGCCGAAACTACGCTTGCTTCCGTTTACGAGCCGCCAACCCGATCGCCCCGAGCGCCAGCGCCGCCAGTGCCCCTGTGGCTGGCTCCGGTACGGACGAGGTACTTGGCTGCAAATCAAAAACCGTTGTGCTCGACGTCGGCTCATACGCCCACCCATACAGATTCGGCCCGCGAAACTGTGCGTATCCGATCCAGTCCATCGGTCCGACCGTCGTCCCAAACCGGATTCCCAAGAACGTCAGCCCGCTACCCGTGCCGATCAACATCGGCGAGGAATCTCGCCAAGTCCCCACGGAAATGTCGAAACTATCCCCCTCGTTCAGTGGAAGCACCAAGGAACCCGAGACAAGGACATTCGCTGTGCCGAAATAGCAGGCGAGAATGGTGGATCCGCTCCCGGAGAAGTGGATCTCCGTATTTCCATCGTTGTCGAGATCCAAGTCATAGCCGCCGCGAATGTCGATTGGCGTAGGGAGCCAGACGGTGATGGGCGCCGCCTGTGCCGGCACGGTAGCCGCGGCAACGGCCCCGGCTGTCATCGCGTACCGGCCGAGCCGGCTCTCCAACAAGGAAGGGATACTACTTTTCGGTCGCATAGTTCTCCGTAGTGGATGGGGATTTGATTTGGTCGTACCGGGACCTTGGTACTACAGGCTATCATGCCTTCCAGTCTGGCGGCTATCGCGCCCCCAACTGCACCACCGTATACGACTTCCCTCCGACGATCAGAACGCCCACCCTCGGCTCCGGTCCGGGATTCCCTTCCCAGGTATAGAGCGCCATCCGTTCATACACGGTTTCCCGCACCCGCAGATAGCGCAACCAAGACGTTTGGCTCTCCACTGGCAGCCCATCGGCAAACGGATAGAAATAGATCAGGCCGCCCACTCCGGGCAAACTGGATACCACCGTTTCGGAGGGCCGCAACGTCACCCGCTCCGGCAGAATCTCCTCCCGGCCTCGCTGTGTCACCAGGAGGGGGACGCCGTTCACCCAAATCCGTCCCTGCCGGGTGGACGGTTCCGGGTTCTCCTCCAGGTCAAATCGCAAAGCAATCGCCCCCGTGCCTGCGCTCTGCCGCACCCGCAGCCAGCCCGCATCGCTTGTCGCCGTCCACGGGCAGCCGTTCGGCGCCGACGCGACATCGAGCACGCCACCGGCCACCGCGGGCGCTGCATAGGTGAAAAAATTGAACGACGGTAACGCCCGGCACTCCCGCGCCGTCGCCCTCAGTTCGGCCGCGCGTATCCACTCCCCGGCCCCGCCCGTCTTCTCTTCCGTCTTTAACCAGAGCGTTACGGGGTCCCCTTCGCCGCCAGCGTACTTCAGACCCAATCGCAGTTGCAGACGATCCGGGCCTGGCCGCAAAAACTGGACTTGCAGCGCGCACGCGCCCGACTGCCCCACCTCGGGCGACACGTCGTCCACAAAGGTCTCCCCATCCCGGCTCACCTCCACCACCCGCCGGACCGTGGAGTAGCGGAAATGGCAGGGCCCTGGCGTCAGACGGAACTGAATGACCTCCAAATCAGCCGCACCATTGGCGTCCCGCAATTCCGCCAGGAACGGTAGCGCCGCACCCAACGGCAGGGTTCCCCCCTCCGCCAGAAACGACAGCAGTTCCGGCGGGCTCGTTTTGCCCCGCTGCGTCACCTGGACCGGAGTCCGCCCGATAGTCACGGTACCTGCCCTGTCCGCCCCATCTTCGACCGGCGCCACCCGGACCGTCACCGCAGCCTCATTGCGCTTTGTCACGCCCAGCCAGTGACGGTTGGACGAGACGTCCCAATCGCAGCCTTCGCCCGTGACGGCCACCGGAATCTCCAAATCCTCCCCCTCGGCGGCAACCGTCCGGTCGCCTTCCACCACCGCACACCGCCGGGCATAGCGCACGGTCACCGGTAGCAGTCCTTCCGCCGTCAACACCCCCACGCGCAACTCCACGGCGCCGTGCCGGTCGCGCCACTCGCTCCCCATCCGAATCTCCATCGACTCTTCACTCGCCACGCCCAGGTCGAAACGGGACTCATCGAGCGTCGCCGGCGTTGCGTCGATCAGATTCGTCTGCGATTCGGCCGCCGGAGATTCGCTTCGCAGCAGCACTCCATTCAGCCCGCGAAGGGTCCCGTTCGGCGCAAGGGGCTGCCGCCGGAACTCCACCCAGAGCCACTCTGCCGCACCCGCGTGGCGCCGGATCCGTAGCCCGCGCAATCCCTGACCGGCCTCCAGCGGCGCCAGCAGGAACTCCCCGTCCTCTTCCACGGTCTGAATGCCGGCATCTCCGGTGAGCCACTCCAATTCGGCTTTGTGCTTCGCCGCAAAATCCCCATACTCCCCGCTGCCCATGGCTGAGGTCGAATCTCCATACTCCACCGGCACTGCCAGCGCTTCCTCCGCCCCCAGCGACTCCCCGGGAAAGCGAAGAAAGCGGGCATGCCCCAACCCCAGGCTGTGCCCCATCTCATGAATGAACCTGTGTACGGTCTGCCACGTCTCCGGCCCATCGACAAACCACATCCAAGAGGCCCGAAATGGTCCGGCCGCGGACTGGAGTTCGGTGCAGCCGATGGTCGACAGACCGCCCCAGCCGCAATCCCCGCTCGGCGGAATGATCAGCACCACCCGCTGAAAGGCCCGGAAATCCACGTCCCGGCCGGCTGCCTGGATCGCCGCCGCCCGCATTGCCGTTGTCTGCTCGCAGGTGTAGGTCCGGTCCAACGTGTAGGGCCCGAAGACCGTCCCCTGGAAATCGGTCTTCCCGTAGGAGGCGCGGCGGAACCAAGCCGCCAGCGATCCGCGGTCCTCGTCGAACAGCATTCGCCGCAGGGTCCCGGCGTTCATTACCGGAGGCCGCATCCCGGGAAATGTCGCCAGGATCACCGCCACCCGCTGCGTACCCAAGGGAGTGCACAGCGCATCGGCGCCAGCCGGGTTCCGACGCAGCAGAGAGACTTCCCGGACACGAACGGTGTCTCCGCTCCGCTCCCCTTCCAGACGCACATGATCCCCGCACCCGATCGCCGCGGCCGCCGCCGAATCCTGACGGGCCACGATCTCCCGCCCGTCCCGTGGACTCCGGTAACGATAAACGGTGAATCCGGCACCGCCATCGAATCGATCGGCCACCGTAACCTCCACCGGACCGGTGTAGGACTCCTTCCACCCTTCCGCGTTGGTCCGTCCCCCCAACATGGCCGCGGTTCCGAGCACCGCAAAGACCCATCTCATATCCCCAACCTAACACCGGCCAGGCCGGGCCGCATCCCCTCCAGCGAAACGGGCGGCGCCCCTTCCGGTGCGCCGCCCGTTTCCTGGATCCCTTCCGAAGAGCTACTTCGCCGTACCGTAGATCTTCAACTTCGCGTTCACCAGGGTTCCGGCCACTCCGTTGCCGTTCCGGTCGGTGATGAACACCTTCCAGACGCCTTCGGCGTTCTCCCCCCAGAAGCGCGGGGAGGTGAACATGTAGTCGGTGAAGTCGGCATTGTCATCCGGTTTCCGAGGCGCTGCAATCGCCTGGAACCCGCTCGGCGACTGAATGGTGAACTGCAGATCGCCACGGTTCTTGTGCTTCACGTTCACAGTGAGTTCCACATGTTCCACCCGCAGTTTGTCGGCCGCCGCATTGAAGTTCAGATCCATCCCCAGCGGCTCGCCGCCATCGGGAATCTCATTCGGCCCGATGAACGTGTACTCCGTATTCAACAACTCGCCCAGATTTACCCAGTCCTTGGCAATCTCCAAGGCTCCGGAGACGTTCAAGAGCCCGGCTCCGAAGGCATGGTTGAATGAGAATCCGGCGGCGTTCTTTTTGAACACGTCGTTGCCTTCCAGACCCTCCGTGCGCGCCGTCTTCATGAGGATCTCTTTCACGTCGCGGTAGCCCAGCTTCGGGTTCAATTCTAACAACAGCGCCGCCGCTCCCGACACCTGTGGCGCCGCGGAGGAGGTGCCGTTCGCCGAGTCGGTGTAGTTGATGGGCGCTTCCGTGGAGGGATAGTTCTTCGCCTTGTAGGCAAAGGCCTCTTCGCCGGTGACGTTCGTGCTCCAAAGCACGTCCGGCGGCTGAAACTCTCCGCCAAAGGCCGCAATCGCCACGCTCATCCCGCTTTCGGAATAGGAGCTCTGCTTGCCGTTCCGGCCAACCGCCGCTACGGCAATGCCGAAGCGCGATCCCGAAAATCCGTCATAGCTGGCTTCGTCCCCTTCGTCGCGGCCGTTGCCGCAGGAGATGGCAAACACCGTCCCCAATCCATCACGGTTCTTAGTCGCGCCCTTCTCAAGCCCAGCCAGTTGCAGGGCGCTTACCCGCCCGTCGTCTTTCCCGTCGTCGGCCGGCCCCCAGCTATTGCTGGAAACATGGGTCAATATCCCCTCCGGCTGCCAGCCAAGAGCGATCTGCGCCGCATCGTCGGCCGTTTCGCCCCCCACAATCCGCAGCCCCATCGCGCGAGCTTCCGGTGCCACCCCCACCACGCCGGTGTTGTTGAAGCCGGCCGCCATCGCCAATCCGCCACAGTAGGTCCCGTGGTTCTCGGTCGATTTCATCGGGTTCGGATCGTTCGGCTCGCCGTCCTTCTTGAAATTCCTGTGATAGCCCGTCTCCAGCGGATAGACGTTGGTCAAGTCTTCGTGCTTGAGATCCAACGCGTCATCCACCACCGCCATGTTGATTCCCTTCCCAGTGGCGTAATCCCAGGCGTCCTTCATCCCGATATTGAAGTCCTTGGTATCGTCCAGATGCCACTGCTTCGGGTACAGCGGGTCGTTCGGCACTCGCAACAGTTCCGCCCTAACGTAGGTCGGGCGGGCAAAGACGGGCGTGAACTCCACGCCGCCCTTCCTGGCCAGCCACTCGGCCGCATCCAGAGCCGCAAAGGCGTCCGGATACACCACCATCGTCCAGCCGGCCAGATAGGTGGTTTCCGTCCCTGAGGGCTGCGTCGCCGCCAGTTCACTCGCCCGGCTGGCATCCAGATGGACCAGCAGTTTCGCCGTCATCAGCCGCCGTGCCTTGGCCATCCGCGCCGCCCGTTCTTCAGCGCTCATCCGGGCCAGCTTTTCCCCCGCCGGCAGACTGCCCTGGTCGTAGAACACCGGGACAATTCCACTGCGGCCGGCCCGCGAGGCGCGCAGGCGCCGCATCGCCGCCGCGTCCATCTGGTAAACCCTGCCGTCCCCCCACGCCTTGGCCGCCCGCGCGGCACGCACCGATACCTGGCTGCTGTATACCTCATCGGCAGCCAGCATCAACGCCGTCCGCCGCCCTCCGTCGGAAAACTGAAACTCGGTCTGCGCCCCCAGCGACATCGCCAGAATCACAACCGCCAACAAGTAGCGAATCTTCATCGTAGGACTCCTCCCTTTCCCTTCTGTTGCTCACCCCGCGGCAACTTCCAGGCTGCCGGGTCTCTTATTGGATCCCTTCGCCCAACGGCGAAAAGGCCCATACTGAGGTAAGGGAGATTCGAAACAATATCTGTTCATTTTTTCGCTGCTCCTGTCCCAAGAGCCTGATGCCTGACTCCCCCGACATCACCCGTATCCTCGCCGCCTGGCGCGAGGGAGACCCGGAGGCCCTCTCCAGCCTGACCCCTCTCGTTTATGGCCAACTCCACTCCCTCGCCCGGCACTACCTGTCCCGGGAACGCCCCGGGCATATTCTGCAGCCGTCGGCTCTCGTCAACGAAGCCTTCCTCCGGCTTATCGAATGGCAGCCGGACAAGTGGCAGGACCGGACCCACTTTTTCGCCGTCTCCGCCACCCTTATGCGGCGCATTCTCGTTCAGTCCGCCCGCGAGGCCCAAACCGCCAAACGCGGGCACGGCGTCCTCCGCGTCTCCCTCTCGGAGGCGGCTCAACTGGCCGCCACCCTCCCCAAGGACGCCGACGTCCTGGCGCTGGACGCCGCTCTCGATGCCCTCGAGAAGCTCAATGCCCGTCAGGCACGAATCATTGAGCTTCGATTCTTCGCGGGCCTCAGTCTGGAAGACACCGCGCTCGTCCTTGAGACCTCCCTCTCCACTGTCCGCCGCGACTTCCGGATGGCCCAAGCCTGGCTGTTCCAGCAGCTCAGCCCCAACCCATGACCCCGGAACGCTACAACCAGATCAACGAACTCTTCGACGCCGCCCTCGACCTCCCCGCCCCCGAGCGCCCCGCCTACCTCGCTTCCGCCTGCGCCGGCAATCCCTCCCTCCTCCAACAGGTCACCCAACTGCTGGCCACCCATGAACGCGCCGCCCACTTCCTGGCCCCCTCCGACGTCCCGCCCTCCACCATCGGCCCCTACTCCATTCAGCGGGTGCTGGGGGAAGGCGGCATGGGAACCGTATACCTCGCCTCCCAGTCCGAACCCATACGGCGCGAGGTTGCCCTCAAGATCATCAAGCCCGGCATGGGCTCCAAAGCCGTCATCGCCCGATTTGAATCCGAACGCCGCGCCCTCGCGCTGATGGACCACCCCAATATCGCCCAGGTCCTCGACGCCGGCGCCACGCCGCAGGGCCTGCCCTACTTCGTCATGGAGTTCGTCGACGGCCTTCCCCTCACCACGTACGCCGAACGCCACCACCTCCCCATCCGTCAGCGCATCGAACTCTTCCTGCCGGTCTGCCAGGCCATCCATCACGCCCACCAGAAGGGCATCATCCACCGCGACATCAAGCCCTCCAACGTCCTGGTCAAAACCGTCGGGGGCCAGCCCATCCCCAAAGTGATCGACTTCGGCCTCGCCAAAGCGCTCGACGCCGACCTCTCCGGCCATTCGCTGCTCACCCACGCCGGCATCATCCTCGGCACGCTCCAATACATGAGCCCCGAACAGGCCGCCCCCGGCCACATCGACATCGACATCCGCACCGATGTCTACTCGCTTGGCGCGCTGCTCTACGAACTCCTCACCGGCACCCCGCCCCTCGATACCGGTGAACTCGCCCGCGAAAACGTCCAGTCCCTCCTCGAACGCATCCGCGACCACGAACCCATCGCCCCCTCGCTCCGCAACCGCGCCTCCGCCCTGGACCGCGAACTGGACTGGATTCCGCTCAAGGCCCTCGAGAAGGAACGCGCCCGCCGCTATGAATCGGTCTACGGCATGGCCCGTGACCTCGAACGCTACCTTGCCGGCGAACCCGTCGAAGCAGCCCCGCCCTCGCGCGCCTACCGCGTCCGCAAATTCGTCCGCCGTCACCGCCTCCCCTTCGCCGTCGGCGGCGCCGCCGTGGTCCTCCTCGTCGCCGCCGTCGTCGTCAGCATCGCTCTCGCCCTCCGCGCCCGCCAAGCCGAACAGGTCGCCAACGCCGTGAACGAGTTTCTTCGCTCCTCGGTCCTGGCCCAAGCCGACCCGCGCAACCAGGCCCGCCCCAACGTCTCCCCCGATCCCAATCTCACCGTCCGCACCGCCCTTGACCGCGCCGCCAGGAACGTCGAAGGCAAGTTCCCCGATCAACCCCTGGTCGAGGCCGCCATCCGCGAAACGATCGCCAATGCCTACTTCGGGGTTGCCGTCTTCGCTCCCGCCCAGCAACAGGTCGACCGCGCCATCGCCCTGCGCCGGGCCACGCAGGGCGAAAACCACCGCGATACGCTCAAAAGCCGGCGCCTCCTGGCCTCCCTCGTCTCCATTCAGGGCAACTACGCCCAGGCCGAAACGCTCTATTCCCAACTGCTCCCCCTCCACCGTCAGCACCTGGGACCGGATGATCCCGACACCCTCGCCGCCATGACCAACCTTGCCCAGGCCTATCGCCTGGTGGCAAAGCTCGAACCCGCCATCTCCCTCCTCCGCGAAGCCCTTGCCTCGGCTTCCCGCATCCTCGGCCCCGAGCATCCCGACACCTTGGAGATCATGAGCAGTCTCGCCGCCACCTCGGTCGAACAAGGCGCTCCCGCCGACGCCGAGCAACTCGGGTTACGAGTGGTCGAAGGCCGACGCCGAACGCTCGGCGAAGAACACCCCGACACGCTCCGCGCCATGACGTCCATGGGCTTTATCTGCAACCGTATTCGGAAGTTTAAAGAGGAAGAGGAATGGTACCGCCGCGTCCTTTCCATCCAGCGCCGCGTCAACGGAGTCGCCCACCCGGACACCCTCATTACGATGTATAACCTTGCCGGCGTTCTCTCCAACCGCGGGGAACACAAAGAAGCCCTCGCTCTCCTGCTTGAGAATCGTGCCGCCCGCGGCAAAGTCTACCCCCCGGGCCACCCCCGCACTATGCGCCTCCTCGTTCACCTCGCCGGCGCTTATGCTAACGTCGGCCAGCGCGAGAAAGAAGCCCCGCTGCTCGAAGAAGCTCTCGCCGGCCAGACAAAAGCCCTCGGCCCCACCCACCCCGATACGCTCAAAACCATGTACATGCTCGCCGGCGCCCTTCGAGACAAGAACCCCTCCCGCGCCGAATCGCTGCTCCGCGAATCCTACAATGGCCTTCTCACCACCAGCGGCCCTGCCGATGTCGAAACCGCCGACGCCGCCTTCGACCTCGCCGACCTCCTCCTTGCGCGACGCCGGCCCGTGGAAGCCGAAAAGGTCCTCCGCCCCGTTGTCGACGCCCCGCAAGCCAAGGATGCCGATCTCGGTCCCCGCCTCTTTGCCCTCAGCAAACTCGGTTCGGTTCTCCTCGCGCAGCGCCGCACGGACGAAGCCATCTCCGTACTCACTCAGGCCTACGACGGCCTCGCCAGCCAAACCCTCATCCGGCCGGAGATCGATTCCTTCCGGGAGATCGGCCAGCGCCTAATCGATCTCCATGTCGCCCGAAAGCAACCCGAGAAAGCCGCCGCCCTCCGCCAGCGCCTCGCCGCCGACCTCGCCCGCCTCTCCCCGCCCGGACGCTAGCCGCCCAACGTAACGGTGGGGCAGGAGCGGTTTGCGTCCCTGGCGGATGACGCTGAATACTGGGAAGACCATGTCGTGGCTCTTTGTCATCCTGTGCGGAGTCGTATGCGCGCTGGCCGGTGGCGCCTGCGGAGTCTATATCGGCATGGAGTATCACCGGTGGTACGGTTTTGACGATTGGCATGGCGCCGAGTTGCAGGCCATGGCGCGGTTCGGCATGGCGGGCGCGGCAGGGGGGCTGTTCCTGGGATTGGCCAACGGATTTCTGGTCCCGGGGGGAGGGTTCTGGCGGAAACTCGCCGTGGGCCTGAGCCTGGTGATGCTGGCGGCGTGGGGTTGGTGGCGCTATACCGGGCGGGAGTCCGCGCCGGTGATGGGGGGCGAGGAGTTGAATCTGCTGGTGGAACTGCGCAGTCCCCCGGAGTGGAAGCCCTCCAACCGGGCGCGGGCCGGAGAGGGACGGGTGACGCTGGAGGCGTTGCGGAGTGCCTACTTCCGCAAGCCGGCACGGTGGACCAGTGTGGACTGGCAGACGACGCGGGTAGAGGCGGGGCAGACCATCGTGCCGGCGGCACTTCCCCTCTTTTCCGCCACTGCGGAGCGGCGGATCCGTTTCGATTTTGGACCGGGGATGGGGGTGTCCTTTCCGGTGGCTCTGCCGGCGCGTCCGGGGGAAGCGGAGGTGGCCTGGGGCCGTTGGCTGCCCGATCCGGCAGCAGGAGGATTTCATTGCCGTGTCCGGGTGGAGCGGCGCTCGGAGACAGAAAACAGGCGGTTTGGCGAGCAAAATGCGCGACAGGCGGAGTTGCGAAACGCGTTCTTGGCACTGGGCGCGAAGGCGCCCATTCCGGCCTATCTCGACTTCTACCGGAACGACTATCAACGCGAGTTCGAGCGGACGTTGAGCCCGGCGGCGCACCTGGTGCTCCACCCGCGGGCGGAGGAGTTGGGCGAGTTCCTGGCTTCGCCGGTGTACTCGCGTTGGGCGCTGTTTACGGCAGTGGCGAGGAAGGGGCCATTGCCGGAATCCTACGAGGGGCCATTACGGCGGTGTTTGCCGCTGCTGGCGACGGAGATCCGGCGGTTTCGGTCGGGTGATGCCGCGGACCCGGACCTGGTGCTGGCGCGGGAGATCGATGCGCACTTTACGCTGTGGGTGACGGCCTGGAAGCGGCTGCAGGAGCAGCGGCCAAGACCGTGGCCGGAAGCGTTGGCCGAGATCCGAACGGCGCTGGCGGGAGTGCAGGGGTCCGAGGAATTGGCCGGGGTGGAGAAGCGGGTGGGGGAGTTGTTGGCGGGGAAATAGCCGATTTCAGGAGTGCGATGGCGGAAGAGGAACGACGCGGGCAGCGAGGAGGAAGGCGGCGGTAGTCGTCAGGAGAAGAAACAGAGGGACGAAGAACCCGGCGTTCCAGCCGGGAGCGGGCTCGGCATTCCAGCGATCGGCGGGGTTGACCTGGAACTGACAGGTGGCGGCGGTGGACGGGCAGACCCCGGCAACGGTGTTGTAGGCGCCCGGGTAGCCGCCGATTCCGCCGTGCACGGTGCGTCCGTTCCAGGAGAAAGTCAGGATGTGCCGGGGAGCCGCGAGAAAGGCATCCAGCGGCTGCCGGGCGTCCGGATCGATGGTCGTGCTGGCCGGGAGCGTGACGCTGGGTTTGGAGATCGCCGCCGTAGTATTGGGACCGGCAAAGATGGCGGGGACGCGGGCGGAGAGGAACGCGATGGAAAGGAGGGCGGAGGCGACGCCAAAAAGGGCAAAGGTGGTGCGAATGGTGAGGAAACGATAATCGCCGAGATGGGCGAGGAGCACGGCGCCGCCGATGAGGGTGAGGATGGCCGAGAACAGGAAGGCGTTCCCGGTGGTACGTTCGTGGCTATCGGAGATGCCGGGGATACGGACAACGGCAGCGTTGCCGCGAAGGATATAGACGGTATGGGAGGAGCGGGGGGCCCAATCGGTGAGTTCGTCGATGGCCTCTTCGGGATGGGTGGCGTGGGGGAGGAACTCCTCCGTCTGAATCAACCGGCCCGGGGCCTGGAGTTGGAGGCGAAGGAAATAGGCTGGGCGGGCGGGTTCGTCCAATTCACGAGGGAAGGTGTCTATGTGGAGGGAACTGGCGAGGACGGTTACGTTCGTGGGCCGCATGTTGGCGAAATGCCAGTAGTGGTCCACGGCCCCGGCGAGACAGAAGAAGAACACGCCGGCGAAGGGGAGCAGGAGGAGGTGTTTGCGGGTGAGGGGCTTGCGGAGCGGGTCAGGGGCATTGCTCATAGCGATCGAGTATCACTACGCATAACAGATCCGCGGCCGGGCCGGGAGGAGTCACCGGCTGGCATGTCGATGGAGATGGTGAGTCGGCCGGGGCTCGAACCCGGGACCACCGCATTAAAAGTGCGATGCTCTACCAACTGAGCTACCGACTCATCCCTTGTGACAACGCCCGCCACGCCTCGCGTTGCCAGCTTTCCTCAGGATACCACAAAAGAGCCTAAAAACCGGGCTTTAGTAGCGGATGGTGCGCAGTTCGATCTTCTCCCAGTTCCACTCGCCCAGCCCCATGGCACCGGCGATTTCCACGTGTTCCGGCTGGCGGTGGACGAAGTGGCTGAATTGGTCGGGGGTGTCATCGACCAATCTCTTCTTCCCGACGGCGAGACGCTTTTCGTCGAGAACGCGCCAGCCGACGTGGTCGAGAGCGACCGGATCGGTGGCGAAGTAGAGGTGCTTGTGCTCCCAGACGAATTCGGGGCGGGCGCCGGGGCCGCCGTGATAGAGGCCCTTGATGCCATCGAGAATATGAAGCACCGCTTTATTGCGGATGACGGGCATCTGCACCACGGCGGGGATGAAAGCGCCGCAGGCGTTCAGGGTATAAGTGGAGTGGCTGCGGGCTACGTTGTTCACCAGGCCGTGGGAGAGGTTCTTCAGAGCGAGGGTAACGCCGGCCGACTGGTGGTCCTTCAGCACACAAAGGTTAATGAGTTTATTGACCGAACGGGTGATGAACCGGGAGGCGAAGGAGCGGCGCATGGTGAGGTTGTCCAGGTCCTGGCCAGGCTGGACGAGGGCCATCTCCATATAGTGATCGGGATCGTAGCCATCGATGCCGAGTTGGATCTCTTCGTAGTCTTCGGCGGCGTGCATCCAGCGCACTTTTTCCGGCAACCACTTGTCAAAGCCGGCCTGGAGGAACTGGCGGCGGTAGCGGTCGTAGACGACGATGTCCTGCGGTTTGACTCCGGTGGAGAGGACGCCGGCGATGATCTCGCGCAGGACTTCCGGCGCGGAGATGACGTGGGGCATGCCGACCGGGTTTACTTTGATCCCAACGACGTCGCCCGGTTCAAAGAAGCGCTTCCAGGCGTCGACCCAGCCATCGGCGCCGGTGAGTTCGCGCATGCCGCGGCGCATCATAGCGGTGACGGGTTCGGCCTGGTAGGCGCCCTTGACGATGGAGGCGGGGTGTTCGACGGCGACGACGCGCCCTTTGTAGGGTCCGGGCATGCCGAGCCCCTTGAGGACAGCGGCCTGGGAGGAGAATTGGGAAGCCAGCGCCAGGGGTCCGGCGGGGAGCGACTGCAGGAAGCGGCGGCGGTGCATACAGAGTCGGGGCGTCATGCCAACAGGATAGAGCAGAAGCGACTGCCGGCGGGGCGCCCTGCGTTATACTCAACGATTTGAGGAGAAACCATTGCGAGTAGGAATGATCGGCACGGGCGCGATTTCAAACATGCATGCGCGCGCACTACGGAACATCGGCTATGAGTTGACGGTCTGTACGGACATCAATGAAGAGTACGGGCGGAAGTTCGCCGAAGCGAACGGCTGCGAGTTCGTGCGCACGTATGAAGAGGTGTGCCGGCACCCGAAAGTGGACTACGTGGACGTGTGCACATTCCCGGATTTCCGGATGCAGCCGCTGGAGATCTGCGCGGAGACGAAGAAGCACATCCAGGTGCAGAAGCCGATTGCGACCAACGTGGAGACGGCGCGGGCGATGGTGGAGACGGCCAAGCGGGCCGGGATTGTGTTCGGGGTGGTGAGCCAGCACCGGTTCGACGATTCCACGCGGTTCCTGAAGAAGGCCATTGCCGACGGGCGGCTGGGGAAGATCCTGCAGGCCGATGCCTATGTGAAGTGGTACCGGAGCGCGCAATACTACTCGCGGCCCATCAAGGGCAGTTGGGCGACCGAAGGCGGCGGCGCGCTGATCAACCAGGCGGTGCACCAGGTGGACATCCTGCTCTACCTGATTGGCCGGGTGAAGGAAGTGAACGGCTACTGGCAGTTGGGCGCGTTGCACAAGATTGAGTCCGAAGACGTGGTGAACGCGATGATGCGGTTTGAGAACGGGGCGACCGGGGTGATCCAGGCGTCGACGGCATTCTGGCCGGGGTATTCCGAGCGGGTGGAGATCCACGGGACCAAGGGAACGGCGGTGGTGACCGGCGACAAGCTGACGGCATGGGATGTGCAGGACGACGCGGGCGACCCGGCGCCGGTGGAGAAGGAAGTGATGTCGGGCGCCAGCGACCCGATGGCAATTCCGCTGACGCCGTTTGAACGGCAGTTCCTGGACTTCGGCGAGGCGTGCAAGAACGGAACGGTTCCCACCGTATCGGGGGAATCGGGTCTACATGCGTTGGAAGTGGTGTGCGGAGTGTATCAGTCGTGCCGTGAAGAGCGGCGAGTGGCGATTGGATAACGCGTGCTGCACCAAGTAAGAGTACCGGCGTCGAGCGCCAATCTGGGACCTGGATTCGATGCCCTGGGGATGGCCCTGGGCATCCATCTGACGTGCCGGTTCCGGGCGGCCGAGCGGCTGGAAATTCATGGATTCGGCCGCGATGCTTCGTTGATTTCGCCGGGTGAGAATAACCTGATCTGGCAGACGGCGCTGAACGTGGCCAAGACCGCCGGCCGGGAGTTGCCGCCGATTTACCTCGAGGTCCATAACGAAATCCCGATCGGGAAGGGGTTGGGCTCGAGCGCGGCGGCACTGACGGCGGGAGTGATTATCGCCGACCGTCTGCTGGACCTGGGCTGGAGCGCGCACCGGATTCTTGACGAAGCGGCGCGGATTGAAGGGCATCCGGACAATGTGGCGGCCTGCGTGCTGGGATCGATTGTGGCCAGCGCGATTGACGGCAACGGGATTGCGCGAGCGGTCCGGCTGGAGTTGCCCAAGCAGTTCGGTGTGGCCGTGGTGGTGCCGGACTTTGTCCTGCTGACGCACGAAGCGCGGACGGTGTTGCCAACCGCCTATTCCAAAGCGGACACCATCTTCAACGTGCAGCGGAGCGCGCTGCTGATTGCGGCGCTGGCGACGGGGACGGTATCGGCGTTTCCGGCGGCACTGGAGGACCGGCTCCATCAGCCGTATCGAGCGCGGCTGGTGCCGGGGCTGGATGAGATTTTGAAGCTGCGGGCGCCGGGTTTGCTGGGGTGCGCGTTGTCAGGGGCAGGGCCGTCGGTGTTAGTGCTCTACGAACGAGGATCGGAGAAGGTGGCCGATCTGGTATTGCAGATATTCCGGCACCACGGGCATGCCTCCGAGATCCTGCACGCCAATATCTGGCCGACGGGTTACGAAGTGACCACTTTGGAGTAATTGCCATGGAAGATCTGCAGAAGTTCCTGACGAGCGCCGGTCTGCCGGGCGAGGACGCGCCGGTGAGCGCGGATTCCCCGCTACGGTTCCCGGACGGGGGGCAGTACCGGATTGAGATTCCGTCGACGGAGGGGCCGCGGTCGCTGACGGCGGTGCTCGACGAGGCGGAGGCGCGGCAGGTGCCGGTGCACCGGATCAGCCAGGGGAGCGGCATCATGCTGCTAACCGACGATGAGATCCGGGAGATGGCGGCCATCGGGGTGAAGCACAGCATTGAGGTCAACCTGTTTCTGGGGCCGCGGGCGAGCTTCGACATCGGGGCGCAGGCGTTTTCGGCGGCGGGCAAGGCGCTGGCGCTGTCGATGCGGGGTTCAAATCAACTGCGGCAGGGCCTGGCCGATGTAGATCGCGCGGTGGAGTTGGGCATCCGCAGCGTGCTGGTGAGCGATTTGGGCTCTCTGGAGATGGTGGCGGAGATGCGGGCCAAGGGACTGTTTCCGAAGGATCTGATCATCAAGACTTCGGTGATGATGGCGCCGGCCAATCCGGCGAGCGCGCGGATTCTGGAGCGGCTGGGGGCGGATACGATCAATATCCCGTCCGATTTGACGCTGCCGCAGATCGCCTCCATCCGGGCGGCGATTACGAAGCCGATCGATTTTTATGTCGAGGCGCCGGACAATATTGGCGGGTTTCTGCGCTACTACGAGATCCCGGAGCTGATCCGGATTGCGGCGCCGATCTACCTGAAGTTCGGGCTGCGGAACTCGCCGGATGTGTATCCAAGCGGAACGCACCTGGAGAACACGGTGGTGGCGCTGAGCAAAGAGCGGGTGCGACGGGCGCAGATCGCCTGCGAGCACATTGCGCGGTACTGCCCGGAGGCGGTTATGTCGCCATTGGGTGCGGCCGATTTGGGGATCCCGGTGCCCGCCGATCAATAAGCGCGGGCCGCGGATTGGGTTCGTTTCGCAAATCCGAAGGGGGCGGCGCTAGGACACGGCCGGTTCGGGAGGCGGGTGAAAGGTGAGTCCGAAATGGGCGAGCCGGAGGGCCTCTTCCGGAGCGAGGTGTTCAAGGTTGCGGTCGTAACACTCACGTTGGAAGCGGCTGAAGATGTGGATTCCGACCGGTTGAAAGGCGAAGACGGCGGAGGAGACCATGGGGCCGATGAACTCCTCTTCTTTCGCGGTGAGATGGGCCATGCGGCCGGCGCGGAGGAGTTGAAGGTCCAGAATGGCGTCGAGGGCCCGGTAGAGTTGCATCTCGGCGGCCGCGCGAAAACGGGTGAGTTGACGCATGGCGGCATCGGCTTCGGGGTGAACGATGGGGTCTTCCCCATATTGGAGGTAGAGCTGAGCGGCGATTTTACGAATCTGGCGAAGGCGAAAGAAGGCATCGCGCACCTCGCGCAGGGCGTCGAGTTCGAGAGCGCCTTCGGGGTGGGCCTGGGCGTGCAGTACGGCTTCCAGTTGCTGGAAGTAGGGCTGGTCCTCCGTATCGATTTGGAAGACGCCGGTGGAGAAGCCATGGGTAGTGGCATTCCGGGAAGAAGCGGCCTTACCGGCGGCGGTGCGTGGACCGGTGGATTGGGCGGCGTTGGCCTGGTTGGCGAGGATTTGGGAGGGGGTCGCCATGATTACCGGCCCTCCGGGGCGATGGAGAAGGGTTGGGGGAGTCGAGTGAGGTCGGCGAGCGGGCAAGAGGCGGCGCGATCCTGGGAGGCGAGGTCAGAGGTGGCGCAGTAGCGGCTGGCTTCCGCAGACTGAAGTTTCTTAAGGTATTTGCGGGCGCGGTGCCAGTTGCGAGAGGCACGGGAGGTGGTGGCGGCGAGGCGCGGTTCGGCGTCGTGGTGATGGGCGAGTTGGCGGACGCGTTCCAATTCCCAGCCGGCGTGGATAATCTCGTCGGTGAGGATGCATTCGAGGACGGTTTCCGGGCGGATATCGGCGCGGACGCCGGCGATACGACGGTCGAGTTGCGGAGCGAATTCGGGAGTGGTGATGGCGAATTCGCCAAAATGGAATTCGAATGTGCTGTCAGGCATTAGGCCCCCTTCCCCGGGTGGTGAAAATGGTGCCCGCCAGGTGCGGGCCGGAGATCCTCTCCGCATTTTGGCCGGGGGCGAGGCGCCGACTCTATTTCCATTATATCTATTTGTCTAGTATTTTCTGCGATGTTCAAGCCGATATACATTATTAAACTGTTGTTTTATAATATACTTATAAATTTTTTTGAAGGCCTATAATCCAGTTTTTATTGTACTATTTCGTTGTTTTCGGGGATTGACCGTCCTGGAGACGGCCGTTCGCGCCAGCGCAGCTGATGCGGAAGGGTTTACGGCCTGGAGGCGTAGTTCTGCCCGTTGAGGAGCACCGAGAAGGGAACTCCGGCCGGATCGGGGATGTGCTCGAGCACGAGGATTCGCCCGTCGGGCGCGACATCGTAGCGGTGGCTGGAAGCCGAAGCTGGCGGGAGGGCCACACGGAACAGGGCGCGCGGGGCGCGGGCCTGCATGGTCCGGCCGGAGGCGTCGATGGTGGCGGCCATGAACTCGCTGTCGCGGCGGATGAAGTAGCGGTCCTTGCCGTCCCGGCGCCAGACAGGCTCGACGCCATTGGGGGCGCCCTGCCATTCGGCGCCGGTCGGGGGAAAGGACGACGCGAGCGTACAAGTTGCGTTTCATCGCCGGGACGGCCGACACTTTGCGGTACCGGAACTGTTGGTGGCGAAGTTGGAGTTTCGGACTCAGCACCGGTCCCGGGTTGGATTTGCGGGCTCGCGTCATCTCGGTCAGGATATGCGATTGCGCCAATTTGAGGCGGAGAGTTCTGCGCGGAGCGCCGAGACTGGCGGCGTTCATTTAGCGGATGGGGGAGGGGCGGAGGGCTTTGGCGGGAAGTCCCTCCTGGGTCGGCGGTGTCTTGGACGATGCGCACATGGGGGCGATGAGCATAGCGGTCCTTTTGGTGAGAGAGCGGAGCTGGGGAAGAGAGATTTGTTCCCCGCTGCGCTCGCCGCCGAAGGCCTGGGCGAGTTTGCCGCCGGGGACGTCGGGGACGGTTGAGACGGGTGTGTGGGTGCGGGGATCGAGGAGAGCCCCCTCCTTCCGGTACCTATCGGCATTGTCGATGAACATGAAGAATGCGGGGTGCCTGGCGTGCGTCGGCCGCCCGGGATTGGCACCTGCGGACAGGACAAACAGCATCGATGGCGCAATCCGTTCCGCGTGGGTAGAGACCTGCGCAAGGTGAATTAATGGCGTACCGATCTACCGTTCCTGGCATTGCGCGAATGGCTGCGCTCGCTGGCGGCACCCACTGTCCTAGGGAACGTGGACCGTGTTCGCGATTCCTGGTCCGTCCCTCTGGAACAAGTCCGTGTCGGCGGCCTCGTACCGCGTCGGCTCGGCATCGGTGCGCCGGGCAAACCCTTTCTCCTGCGCCCGCCTCGACAGGCGCCCGTGGTTTTGGCGCAGGAACAGGATCAGCCAATCTATCGTGTGCTCCGGCATGGGGGCGATGGCTTCGATTCCGGCGCGAAACCGGTGGCGGCGGCGCGGAAACCCGGTCTGCCGAGGCAAGTCCTCGTCGATGGCTTTGCGCAGCTTCCACTCGCTTCGAAATTCGGCGTGCGGCGTGGCGACAAAGAGCGGTGCAGGTAATCGGTGTCGCTTAGCCCCTCCCCGGTCGACGACGGCACCGGGACAACGCGCGGGTTGGATGGAAACACGTCCGGCCAGTAGTTGATGAAGCCGGACGCGGTGGAGATGGCCACTTTCGTTGCGGAAAGGATGAATTCACACAGCGCAAAACACGAGAACCGGCGGCGGGATCCCACGCAAAGGTTCCGCCGGGGATTGGCACCAGGTTCCGCACCGGGAGTGGACGCGGACCGGGAGGAGTATTGACCCTAAATCCGGCAGTTGAACACGTTCAACAGAGCATCGGCGCGGGGTCCTGAGGC
>CAYSFR010000054.1:0-51051 GCA_964430625.1 uncultured Solibacteraceae bacterium | reverse complement strand
CGGTAAATCCCGAAGCTTCTATCGGTTAGGGTGGAATGTTTTTCGAAGGACCGGCTTGCAGAACTTTTCCGAAAAAGGCGGGCAGTTCCCTGAATAGGTAAATTTGCCAATAAAAACCACTAGTGGTAGTTGAGAAAGCGAAAAACAGCCCATATTTTGTGGTTTTTGGGCATGGGGTGCCGTTCTGAGTTAAAGAATCGCTTTCAGTTAGGGACGATATGGAACGCTATGTGTGTATTTTGAGCAGCCGGTCGACGGTGAGCGCCAGCACGCCGAACATCAAATGAGCGAATACTTTCTGCGGGCCCCGAACGCGAACGGTGCGGGCTCCAAACTCATCTTTAAGCCGGGAGTAGGCTCGCTCAACGGTTGTTCGTTGTTTGTATCGTTGCTTTTCGGCCGGAGACATTTCCGGGGGGAGCTTCACACGAACGGGGAGCTGGGTCTTCGGCTTGGGCCGGGTGTGCGGTTGGATGATGGGCTGATGGTTGAGTTGGATACTGGCTTTTCGGATGGCGGCGGCGTCATAGGCTGAGTCCATCACGTCATAGAGATAGGTGACCCTCTTGGAGGTGATATGCATGAGTGGAATCGCCACCTGGGAATCGTGAACACTGGCCGAGGTCAGCAGCGCGGTGATGGGAATGCCGCCATCGGCGACATCGAGATGGAGTTTGTAGCCGCGCCAGTACATGGTATTGCCTTTGCTGCTGCGTTTGGCGCCGATGTCGCAGTTTTTTGAGATGCCGGCCAGCATCTGGTCCGGATCGGTCATCTCTAACTGGCGCTGGATACGGGTTCCGAGCGCGAGGCGGGCGGCGCGGGTCATACGGCGGGGGGGTCCTTTTCTCCCGCTGGTTTTCCGCTTTTGTTTGGGCTTTGCCTGTTTCTTCTTCTTTTTCTTCTCTTCCGGAGGATCCGGGAAATGCTCGCGCGCTTCAATGGCTGTCGAGTCGCGACAGATGTGTCCGACCAGTTGGTGGGAATGAAGGGAGGCGATGAGGCATTGATGGGCGAAGTGGGGGAGTTCGGATTGGGCGAATTCGGCGAAGGCGCGCGAGAAGGTGGATTCGTGGGGCAATTGGTGGGCCTGGGCCCAGCCGCAGAGACCGCGAAGGCTCTTGTCGGAGCTCAGAGCGTTGAGGAGTTGGCGGGTGGTCCCATAGCCGAAGATTCCTTTGGCGAGGAACGCCCGGGCGATGGCCAGACGGTCTTTGCTGGGCCGGCCATTCCAGCGGCCGCAGGGGAGATAGCGAGCCAACGGAACCATGGCGCAGGTAGCGATGAAGAGCGCGTGGCGGTCGCTGATTGGGCCGATTGCCGGTTCCAGATGCGGGAAGAGTTCCTCCCGCAGCAGATGGGCGAATTGCGTTATGGGATTGGAAAGGGTAACCTGCATTTGTTCAATACCTGAACAGAAGAGCGGTTCCCTTTGTTTTGATTGGCGTCGAAACGGAAACGGGGGATCGCTCTTTTTTGTTAAGTCAGATTTTCCACATGCACGCCGGGTTTTGCAAGTGGCTCCTGTGACTGACAAAACGGCCCCGCCACGTTATTCCAAAGAGTGAACTAAGCATCTTCTTTTCTATCACTTACAGACATACGTCTCTCATATATAGGGAAAAACACCTAGCCGACTTGTTTTTTTCCCTAGCCACTACAGCTATTCCCCTAGCGCGCCGATAGTCATATAGACCAAGGTGTCCCCCCTATGAGCGACCTTACCTATCCCACACCAAGTTCCGAAAACCGGGAACTGGCCGCCGCCAACCGGCGGCTGACTACCGCGATCCTCGGCATGACGCTCCTGACCGGGCTTGTCGCCTGCCTGAGCTACCTGGCTGGGCGTACCGTCACCCACATTCGTTCCGAAAGCGCGACCGTGGTCCGCACTGAAATTCCGGCCCCGCCGGTGGTGGTCCAGCCGCTCGACCGCCCGTCAGCCTGGGCACCGCCGCAGGCCCCCCCCGCCAAGCCCGCCGGTCCGCCGCTCCCCGCCGCCGGACTCTATCTTCAGGTCGGACACATGAATCCGCTCGTCGACCGTTCCATGCAGGACCGCCTTCAGCAGAAGGGCTTCCCGGTCATCCTGGCGCCTCTCGAGAATTCGGTGGCCCTGCGCGTGCTCATCGGCCCTATCCAGTCTCTGGCCCAACAGCAGGAGATGTCGGCCAAACTCGCCGCCGAAGGGTTCCAGTTCTTCCCGCGCCGCTACTAAGGCTCCCCCGTAGAGACATTTTCCCAATTGTTCGCCACTGCCGATTGACATACAATCGGCAGTGGCTTTTTTAGCGCAAACGCCAATTGTTCCGTAGGGGGATTCAATGCACCGCTTGCTACGTCTGACATTTGCCACAGTGATCTTGCTGTCGTTCCCGGCAGCCGAGGCCGCCAAACGCCGCCTGCCCACCGATCTGGAGTCCACCGAGGGCGCTCTGCTCAAGCACCTGATGGATGAGCCGGACGCCACCAAGAAGACCGCGCTCATGGAAGACTTTGTCGCCAAACACGCGGCCCACGAATCCGCCAGTTGGGTCCTGGGGGAACTGCAGACCGCCTACTTGAAGGCCGGGCAGTTCGCCAAAGCCCTCGCCGCCGGCGAAAAGATCCTGGCCGCCGATCCGGCCGACGTTGCCATCGCCAATGGCAACCTGAAAGCCTCCGAAGGCCTGAAAGACCCCGCCCTGATCCGCAAATGGGCCGTCAGCGCCTCAACCGCCGCCCGGAAGGTCCTGGCTACCCCCAAACCGGCCGACGCCGAGGAGGCCGCCGCCTGGCAGGCCGACGCCGATTACGCCAAACAGGTGGACACCTACTGCGACTACGCCATCTACGCGCTGGCACTGCAGACTACCGTTCCCGCCCAGCGCGCCGAACTCGGCGAACTTCTGGCGCAGCAAAGTCCGGCTTCCGAGTACAACGCCACGCTCCGCCCGCTCCTGTTCGTCGCCTACCAGCAGGCCGGCAACCAGGCGCGCGCCCTGGCCATCGCCGAGGCGGAGATCAAAGCCAATTCCACCAACGACGATATGCTGATCTTCGCCGCCAGCAAGGCCTACGAGCGCCAGGACAAGGCCAAGGTCACCGTGTATGCCAAACGGCTCATCGAGACTCTTCCGTCCAAGCCCGCGCCCCAGGGGATGAGCGAAGCCGACTGGGCCAAGAACAAGAGCCTCAAGGTCGGAATTGCCCAGTGGATGCTCGGCGTGCTCGCCAGCAACGAACAGCGCTGGGCCGACGCCGACATCCACCTTCGCGCAGCACTCCCCAACGTCAAGGACAACAAAGATATCGGCGCCGAGACCCTCTTCCACCTGGGCCTCTCCAACTACAAGCTGGGCGAGGCCAAGAAGGACAAAAACCGGATCCTGGACGCGCTGAAATTCAACCAGCAGTGCGCCGCTATCAACAGCAACTTCCAGGCGCAGGCCAAAAAGAATGTGGCGGCCATCCGCAGCCAGTATCACATCCAGTAAAAGTAAGTCTCCCCCGGCCTAACCGGGAGGCTTACGATGTGAGCCGCTCAAAACGGCTCGGTGCGGAGACGAATGCGGCCCTGTGAGGTCGCTATCCAGAGGCTCGGTTTCAATGGATCGGGCCAAAGGTGTTCCTGCCTCGGATTGCGGATGTACTCGCGAATCACCGCTTCGTCTCCGCCAATTGTCGATACCAAGTATCCGCGAGCCCAGGAGTGCTGGCCAACTGGATCGCGCACCTGCTCTTGATGTAACCGAATACTTCGGCGGAATCGATATCAGCAAGGGCAAATGATCTGCCGTCAGGTGCCACTCGACAATCGGGCTTTCCCGCTGCGTCGCAAGTTGCCGAAAAGCCTCGCCCAAATGCATTCGTCGCTGCGCATACAGCACCTGGCGCCTGCGTTTCGGTAGGGGGATGACGTGGTCTTTGCAGTCCCACGCCGTCAGGCTTGACCGCTGGTCCTCGTCCATCGGATTACCCCACTTCGTGTACCAGTCGCCCCACGATGTGGAGTTTCTCCGGTAGCCCCCCGGATCTGTCAAAACTCCGCTGCCTCCCCGGCACCGCCGGGGGGCCTTCTCCGTTTGGCTAGTGCGCGCCGGCGCCGTCGCCGAGCGGCTGCGCCGGTTTCGCCGCCGGCGAAATCTGCGTCAGCATCTGTTCCTTGCGCATGATCAGGGTCGAGGTGTTATAGCTGGCCGTCTCGAAACCGTGGCCGTGGGTGATGGCGTCGGTCGGGCAGGCCTCCACGCAGAATCCACAGAAGATGCAGCGGCTGTAATCGATGTTGTAGACCTCGGCGTAGCGTTCGCCGCCGCTCATCCGTTTGGACTCGGTGTTTTCGGCTGCTTCAATGTAAATGCAACTGGCCGGGCAGGCGGCCGCGCACAGGAAGCAGGCGACGCACTTTTCCAGTCCGCTTTCGTCGCGCTGCAGCACGTGAGTGCCGCGGAAGCGCTCCTGGAAGATAGCCGGCGCCGCCGGATAGTCTTCGGTAATCGTCGGCGCCATCATTTCTTTGAATGTGACGCTCAATCCCTTCACGATCGCTGCCGTGTTGCCGAGTACTTCCGATATCTTCGATGCCATTCGTTCTCCAGTGTATCGCGACTCCGGCCCGGAGTCAGTTCCTAGATCCTCACCCGGGCTTGTAATTTGGCACGCGGTCGGCGGGATCGAACAGCGTTACGCCCCAACGGGCGGCGAGCGCCTCCAGATCCGGCCGCGAAAATCCCTCGCTGGTCCACTCGACACGCCCGTCGACACCGACCAGCACCAGTGCCGGGACGTGGGTCAACCCATAGGCGTTGCTCACCCGGTAACCCTCGCCGGCGGGGTCGATCTCGGTCTGAAAACGAACCCGGAAAGCGGTGTTAAACTCGGCCGTCCCGGCGGCGTCGTCCTGCGAGATGCCGACAATGCGCGGACCGCCTCTTTCGGCCAGTTTTTGCAGAAAAGGGAAGGTTAGCTGGCATGTGGGGCAGGTGATTTTGAAGAACGCCAGGAGCACCTTCTCGCCCGCCTCGGCCAGCGAAAACGAACCCAGCCGGAACGGCGGCGCGTTGGCACCCACTCCGATCATGGTCTACTCCCCGCCAGCGCTCTTTTTGCGCTGTTGCAGGAACGTCAGGATGTCGAATTTCTTGATCTCGCGGTTGGGGAAGAAACTATTCACCGCGCTCTGTTCGTCATCGAAAACTTCGAAGACCGTTTCCAGCTTGGTCAGTACCAGCAACTCGACATTGCGCCGGCTGAGGTTGAGCAGCTTGAGCGTGCCCTCCTTTTTCCGCAGTGCGGAAAAGCTCATCACCAATGCGCCCAAACCCGACGAATCGATGTAGTCCACCTGCGCCAGGTTCAACACCGCGTTTACGGTACCGGCGTCGGCGAGTGCCCGCAGCCGGTCGCGAAGACAGTCGGCGCCATCGCCGGCCACGATCTGCCCTTTGGCGTCCAGGATGGTGATCCCTTCCTTCGTGCGTTCGGTTAACGTGAGATCCATAGCGCTATTGTCGCGCTTCGGCGAGTCGAATGGGATTCTCCACTTTCGGCTCAGCAGCCGCCTCTTCACGGTAGGGGGGAAGTGTGATGCTGAACGTGGTTCCCTTCCCCAGTTCCGACTCGACTTCCATATGTCCCTGGTGGGCCTTCACGATCCAATTGACGAAGCTCAACCCCAAACCAAGGCCCTTGTTCGGGTCCTCGCCCGGCACGCGGTAGAAGCGGTCAAAAATGTGGGGCAGGCTATCGGCCGGGATTCCCTTTCCCGTATCGGCGACCCGCAGCGACACCGAGCCGTCATCACCGTTGTGGCCCAGGAAGACCGCCACCTGACCGCCGGCGGGCGTGTATTTCAATGCGTTGGCCAGTAGGTTTGTGATCAGCCGGTCCATTTGCGTCCGGTCGCCGCGAATGTAGACACCGGGCTCCAAGTCACTGGTCAAAGCAAGGCCGGACTCTTTGGCGGTGGCCTGGAACTGTTCCACCAGTTCCTCTACAACGCTGGTAACGTTTACCGGTTGCTGCTGCAGGACCAATTGCCCGGTTTCGGCCTGAGAAAGGAGCAGCAGCGCACGGACGATGTTGGAGATCCGGTCGACGTCCTCCAGCGCGTTGACGATGGCGTCGCGGAAATCCTCTTCGGACTCGGCGGTCATCAACGCCACTTCCAACTGGCCGCGAATGGCTGTCAGCGGGGTACGCAATTCGTGGGAGACGTCGGTGGAAAAGCGCCGGATCTGCTCAAAGTTCTCCGACAGCCGCTCCATCATCTTGTTGAAGGCGACGATCAACTGGTCCAGTTCGTCATTGGCGTGGCGCTGCGGAATCCGCAGGTGGAGACTGGACCCGGAGATGCGCTGGGCAGCCTCGGCCAGGCGATTCACGGGCATCAGAGCGCGCCCGGCCATAAACCAGCCGAGAAAGAAGGTCACCAGCAACAACAGTGGCAGCGCGGTGAAGAAATAGTCCGACATGAAGGCGTTGGGCAACCCGCTAACGTCGGTCATCCGCCGGCCGACGACCAGCAGATACGGCTTGCCCTCGGAACTGAAAACGCCGTAGCGAAGCAATGCCCGATCCTTGCCGAGGTCCTTGACGACCAACCGGGGGCTGCCGCTGCGGAAGCGTTCCCGCAGTTCGGCGGCGGACTCGACGCCCTGCAGGCGGTAGCCACTGGACATCTCCAGCACCTCGCCCTTGGAGTCAGCCACCAGAACGAACCGGCGCAGGCGCTCCACGAAGAGCGTCTGGCCCACTTCGCGAGGGTCCACGGACCAGATGGCCTGCCCCCGTTCGACTTTCAGGAACCCGCGCGCCGCGCCCCAATCGTCTTCCACGGCCTCTTCCACGCGTTCCTGAATGATGGTCATCAGGCGGGTGCGGAACGTGAAACCGATGGCGGTCAGTAGGATCCCGAAAATGACCACATAACTGATCGTCAGCCGAAAACGGAGACTCTTTACTCTTTGGGGCATGCCACGACAGCGGAGCGGGCGCTAACCTTTCAACTCGGCCGGTAGATCGATCATATACCCGATTCCGCGCACGGTGTGGATGAGCTTCACCGGGTACTCGTCGTCGATCTTGCTGCGCAGGTGGCGAATATAGACATCGACGATATTGGTCAACCCGTCGTAGTCCATATCCCAGACGTGTTCCACAATCATGGTGCGGCTGAGGGCTTTACCGCGGTGGCGCATCAGGTACTCCAGAATGCTGAACTCTTTGGGCGCCAGGTCGATGGCTTCGCCGGCGCGGGTGACTTTGCGGCGCAGGGCATCGAGAACCAGGTCGCCCACCTGATAGCGCTCCGGCAGGGCAGAACCGCGGCGCAGCAGAGCCCGCACCCGCGCCAGAAACTCGACGAAGGCGAAAGGCTTCACCATGTAGTCATCGGCGCCCATTTCCAGGCCCTTCACGCGATCATCGACGTTCCCCCGCGCCGAGAGGATCAGTACCGAGGGGGTGGTCTTGCGATTGCGGATCTTCTCCAGCACCTTCAGCCCGTCCATGTCGGGAAGCCCGAGATCGAGGACGATCAGGTCGAACTCCAGTTCGTGGATGCGGTCAACGGCGCTGGCGCCGTCGTGGACCGTTTCCACGCGGTAGCCCGCGCTCTCCAGACCTCGCGAGATGAAATCCGCGATTCGCTTCTCGTCTTCAACGACTAATACCCGGGTAACGTCCATTCCACGCGAATCGTAGCATAGTTCAGGCCGGTAAACGCTCAGGATTCCTTCATCTTTCGCGTGCGGCGGCAATTTCTTCCAATAAGGCGGGATCTTCCAGGGCGGTTGTATCCCCCAACGGCTCACCGAGCCAAGCCGCCCGAACCAGGCGCCGCATAATCTTGCCATTGCGAGTTTTCGGGATGCCGCTCACAACGCGAACCACCGACGGCCGCAGCGGTTTGCCCAGTTCATGGGCCACGCGATCCTTGAGCGCTTCTTCCAATTCCGGCGCGGCAGCGCCATCCCGGAGTACGACAAAAGCGGCGATGGCCGATCCCTTCCACTCATCCGGCACAGCGATGGCGGCGGATTCGCGCACTGCGGGATGGCCCACAAGTACAGACTCGACTTCCGCCGGGCCAACCCGTTTGCCCGCCACCTTAATGGTGTCGTCGCTGCGGCCCTGAATAAACCAGTGCCCGTCGGCATCGCGGAGAGCAAAATCGCCGTGGCGCCAGATGCCGGGAAAGGTGCTCCAGTAGGTTTCCAGGTACCGTTCCGGGTCCCGATAAAAGCCACGGGCCATGCCGAGCCATGGTTTCCGGATGACCAGTTCGCCCACTTCGCCGCGAACGCTCTCGCCCTGCTCATTCACCACATCGGCAGCCATTCCCAGGCACGGCGCGGCCATCCCGCAGGGCTTCAGCGGGAGCAACGGGTTATCGCAAAGAATCCCGCCGGCAATCTCGGTTCCGCCGGAGTAGTTGATGATGGGAATGCGGCGGCCACCCACCTTGTCAAACAGCCACCACCACGGCGCGGGATTCCACGGTTCGCCGGTGGAGCCAAAGAATCGCAGCGACTCCAGGCTATGGCGCTTGGCCCAGTCCTCACCGTGGACTTCCAGAGTGCGGACCAGTGTGGGGGAAAGGCCGAGTACGGCGACATTCTGGCGGTCGGCAAACGCCCACAACCGGGCCGGATGCGGGTGGTCCGGAGCGCCGTCAAACAGAGCCATGGTTCCACCCAGCAAAAGGGAACCATAGATGAGCCACGGCCCCATCATCCAACCGATATCGGTAATCCAGCCGATCCGGGTGCGGAATCCGACGTCGAAGCCAAAGGCCATGTCGGCGGCGGCCTTAAGGGGAAAGCCGCAGTGGGCGTGGACGATCCCCTTGGGGCGGCCAGTGGTGCCGGAGGTATAGACGATCAGCAGCGGATCCTCGGCGCTGGTGGGCTCCACCGAGCTATCGTCTCCCTGTTCGCACAACTCCTCCCAACTCAGGTCCCGGCCCGGGTGCATGGGCGGCGGATGGCCATCCATGCGGGTGACCACGATGACATTGCGCACCGTTTCACAGCGGGAAACAGCCTCATCGGCGGTCTTTTTGGAGGCCACGGTGCGGCCTCTTCGCGGGAATGAGTTGGCGGTAAAGAGCGCCACGGCGCCGACATCGTTCAGGCGGTCAGCGATCGCCGCCGGACCGTAGCCGGTGAACAGTGGCACGGCAACGGCCCCGATGCGGGCCAAGGCGAGCATCACCGCCACGGTCTCCGGCATCATCGGCAGATGGACTCCGACGGCATCCCCCTTCCTTACTCCCAGAGAGCGCAATCCGGCGGCGCATTTCTGCACCATCACTCGCAGGGCGCGATAACTCCAGGCGCGGGTGGCACCTTCTTCGCCTTCCCAGGCCACGGCGGTCTGTTGCGGGTCGCGCCCGGCCAGACAGGCGGTACTTATGTTCAGGCCGCCCCCGACGCACCAGCGAGCCCACGGCGCGCCCTCCGACAGATCGAGCAGTTGCGTATAGGGAGGATCGAACTTCACTTCCAGGAAGCGCAACAGTTCGCCGGTAAACCACTCGACGTCCTGAATGGACCGCTGGTAAAGGGAATCAAAATCCGCTTCGCCGCATTGGCGAAGGAAGGAAGTTAAGCGGGCCCGCGCCTGCGCGTCGGAGTCCGGTTGCCAGGCAATCGGGATCGTCATGCTGTCGTTTCTTCATTGTAGAGGCTATGAACCGTTATCCTGTTAAGAAGCATGGATCCCGCTACGCAACCCCTTCCCTTCCAGGAGACCGTCGAGGCCCAGGGCCACCTGATTGACTCCCACATCATGGAGAGGATCTTTGACACCGTCGTCGAGTTTCAAGGCCGCTTCGAAGTCGAGATCTTTCAGATTGGCCGCACCAACTCCGACCCGTCTCATCTCCGTCTCAAAGTCGAGACACCGACGCGCGAACAGATGGACAGCCTGCTCGGCCAACTGCTGGGCCTGGGCTGCACGCCGGCCGAGGACGGCGACGCGGAGACGCGCATTGTGGAACGCGACTGCTGCGCCCCGGAGGACTTCTACTCCACCACCAACCACCGCACCGAAGTCCGGTTGCACGGCGACTGGGTGCCGGTAGGCCGGCAGCGGATGGACGCGATGGTGGTGGTGGCCGACGGCGTGGCTACCTGCCGGCGCCTGCGCGACCTGAAGGCGGGGGACGCGGTGGTCGTCGGCATGCGCGGGATTCGGGTGATCCCGGAATCGAAGGAGCGCGACCGGCACGGCTTCTCCTTCATGAGCAATGAGATCAGTTCCGAACGGCAGGTGGACACGGCGGTGCGCCAGACGGCGGCCATCATGGAGCAGATGCGGCGTGACGGAAAAAAGATCGTGGTGGTGGCCGGCCCGGTGGTAGTGCATACGGGTGGCGTGGGGCCGTTGTCGCAGTTGATCCGGAACGGCTGGGTGGACTCCCTGCTGGCCGGGAACGCGCTGGCGGTACACGATATTGAAGCGGCGCTGCTGGGCACCTCGCTCGGCGTGCGGGTGGTGGACGGGCGCCTGGAAGAGCATGGCCACCGGAACCATATGCGCGCCATAAACGCCATCTACCACGCCGGCGGCATCAAGGGTGCGGTGGAATCGGGCCGCCTGCCGACCGGAGTGATGTATGAGTGCGTGAAGGCGGGTGTGCCGTTCGTGCTGGCTGGGAGCCTGCGCGACGACGGGCCGCTGCCGGATACCATCACCGACATGAACGAGGCGCAGGACGCCTACAATGAGCATCTGCAAGGCGCTGGCCTGGTGCTGTGCCTGAGTTCGATGCTGCATTCGATCGCCACCGGAAACATGCTGCCGAGTTGGGTAAAGATTGTCTGTGTGGACATCAATCCGGCGGTGGCGACCAAGGTGAGCGACCGCGGCACGGGCCAGGCCGTGGGCGTGGTGACCGACGTGGGCCTCTTCCTGGAACATCTCTCGCGCAAACTGATTCCCGCATGAAAAAGAACAAGGCTTATACCGACGAGCACGCCGCCAGCGGCGTGGATGCCGAACTGCCGGCCATTGAATGCTGGCCCAGCCAGTACGACGACGAGTACGAGATTGAGATCATCAATCCGGAGTTCACCTCGGTGTGCCCGAAGACCGGGCTGCCGGACCATGGCACCATCACGCTGCGTTACACCCCGGGCGAGATGTGCCTGGAACTCAAATCGCTGAAGATGTATTGGCTGGCCTATCGGAATCTGGGGATCTTCCAGGAGAACATCGTCAACAAGTTCCTGCGCGATGTGGTGAAGTACGCCGATCCGATTCGCGCCACGGTGATTGGCGATTTCACGCCGCGGGGCGGCATTGCGACCATTATCCGCGCCAGTTATGAGCGCGGGAAGAAGGGTGCCAGGCGTGGCCGCTGAGACCGATCCGTCGTTGCGGGAACTGGAACAGGCCGTGCGGGAGATCCAGGCCCGGGTGCGGACGCGCCATCCCCAGGGAGCGGCGGGTTCGTTTGGCGTGCCGCTGGCCAACCTGCTCCCGTTGCTGCACGCCCGGGACGCGGCGGAAGCGAAGGTGGCGGCCATTGGTACCGTCAACCCGCGCCCGCCGGGGCTGAAGAACAATCTGGTCCAGAAGTGGAAGCGGTTCGTGGCGCGCATCCTGGACTGGCATGTCCGGGAACAGGTGGAATTCAACCGCGCGCAGATGAACTGCGTGCAGGCGTCGATGGAGGCGCTGAATGACCATAATCGCGCCCTGGAAGCGGTGGCGGTGGCTATCAGCGACTGCCAGGCGGCCATTCGCGATTTGAGTGACCGTCTGTCGGATCTGCCCAATGCACTCGACACCGCGGTGGCGCAAACGAACCAGCGGTTTGCGGCGATGGAATCGAGAGTAGAACCGCTGCGCGACCGGGCCGCCGAACTCGCCGACATCGCCAAACACTGGCACGAGTGGCGGAAAGAGTGGGAGCGGAACCTGGCCATTAACGAAACGCAGTTCCTGCGCAGCGTGGCCGACCTGCAGAGCGGTTTCAGCCACCGGTCGACGATGATGGAAGCCAATTTCCGCGATATTGCCAAGGCGCAGCACGCCGATTTTGAAGGCGCGCTGGCCCGTTCAGCCGCCGAGGTGCAGAAGCGGTTGTGGGACGATCTGGACCGGATCCGCACCGAGTACGAAACCATCATCCACTCGGAATTGCGGTCTGTGCGGCAGAAGGCGTTCGCGGCGGCGACGCTGCCGCCGGTGGCGGCTCCGGCCAAAGCCGAAGAGCACCCCTACGATTTCCTGCGCTTCGCCGAGCGTTATCGCGGGCCGGAGCAGTACGTCCGGCAGAACTTCGAAAACTACCTGGATTACTTCGCTGGGAAGACGCGCGTGATCGACTTGGGCTGCGGCCGGGGCGAGATGCTGGAACTGCTGCGCGAGAAGGGCATTCCGGCGCGGGGCGTGGACGGGGACACAGAGTCAGTGGCGATTTGCCATTCGAAGGGGCTCACGGCCGAGGTGGCTGACTTGTATTCGTGGCTGGAAAACTCGGCCGACGAGGCGCACGAGGTCCTGTTCTGCAGCCAGGTGATTGAGCATCTGCCGCCGCTGGAGTTACCGCGGTTCGTGCGGCTCTGCGCAGCGAAATTGGAGCGGGGCGGCGTGCTGATTCTGGAAACTCCGAACCCGGAGTGTCTGGCCATCTTCGCCACCCATTTCTATCTGGACCCGACGCACCACCGGCCGGTACCGCCGATTCTGGCCGCGTTCCATATGGAGGAAGCGGGATTGGGGCGGATTGAAGTGAAGCGACTGGCTCCGGCCATCGATTCCATGCCGAGCCTGGCCAGCCTGCCCGCCGATTTCCGGGAGGCGTTTTTCGGCTGTTTGGACTACGCCATCATCGGGCGAAAACTCTAGCGGCGGGGGAGCCAGCGGAGCCACTTGCGACGCGGCACCCCCACAAAGACGCCCATCTCGATGGCACCTACCTGCAGAGTGACCGACGACTCCTGCGTTTGGCCCGGCAGGAGTGTCACCTCGCCGCGCCAAAGTTTGAAGCCATTTTGAGAGATGCGAATTTGGGCCGTGCCGGCCGGTAACTCCGAGAGGACGGCTACGCCCTCGGAATTGGTTGTTGCCGTCCGTTCTTCGCTGCCGGCGCCGGCGAGCGTGACGGTGCTGCCAGGAATCACGGCTCCCGAGGCATCCACCACGCGGACGCGCAGCGATCCGGATTGAGCGAGCAGCGGCGCGATGGTGGTTAACAGGGCGCCAGCCACCACCGCGCGGCGGCTGCGCGGTGCGGCCGTGGTTTCGCCTTCCGAATAGGCACACACGGGACCGGAGGCCACTAGCGCCTGCCACTGCTCAACGGAGTACCCGCCGACGGCGTGGACGTGGGTTCCGCAGGTCTCGCAGAACCGTCGCCGATCGTCTCCCGCCAGATCCTTCCAGCGCTTGGGGCATGGGTTGGGAATGGAACCGTGCATGGGCGCTACTTCCGCGTACAGGACGTCAACCAATCAACGAACCGCCGCCCGGCGGACTTTGGCCGCACCGCCACCTTTTCTCCGGCCGCGGCCAATTCCAGACGGGCCTCCACCGCTGCCTCTCCCCCGCCCCGAAGAACACGGGACTGCGTCCAGGGCTTGAATCCCGGCACGGTCACGGTGAGTTCGCAGTTGCCTTCGGGAAGATCCTGAAACGAGGCGTATCCGTTGGCGACTGGGGTCTTCCGCGTGGCTCGATCGGCACAGAGTGCGGTGAGTTCTCCCGCGGCTACGGCCGCGCCGGAAGGATCGGTGACCTGTACGCGGATGCCGCTGGCCAGGCTGATGACCATCCCCCCGCCAACCGAACCAACCTCCAGCCGGGCTTCCAATCGCTGTTCTCCGCCGTTAGTCACGTTGAGGGCGCCCGTCCAGCGCTTAAATCCGGGAGAGGAAACCGTCACCGTATGCCGCCCTACCCGCAGCCCGGTAATCATTGCCACGCCTTCCTTGTCCGCTTTTGCGCGCCACTCGCCGGACGCGACTTCGGCCGCGCCCACGGCCGCTCCGGAGGCGTCCGTCACCTCCACGCGGATGCGCCCGTCCTGCGCCAGCAGCGGGGAAATGGCCGTCAACACCGCGCCCGCCACCACCATGCGCCGGCTGGAAGCCGCCGCCTGCGTCTCCCCTCCCAAATAGACACATCGCCCGGCTAGCTCGGCCTCCGGATAGGCCTTTGCCGCATAGACAAACTTCCCGCAGGTCCCGCAGAACCGGCGCCGCTCATCGCCCTCCATCGCCGCCCAGGAACGGCCGCAGGGCTCTGGAATCGAGATCATGCCTCAGGATACACGAACAGATTCCCCCGCCCCAACAGCCACTGCGGGTCCAACCGCCGCTTCACGGCCCGCATCGCCTCGATCTCGGCCGGCGTATACATCAGCTCCAACAGGTGGCGTTTGCGCTTCCCAAGGCCGTGTTCGGCGCCCACGGTGCCGCCCAGCGCTACGGCCTGCGCCGCCCAGGTATGCATCAACTCCCAGGACTGTTCTTTTTCCGCGTCGTTGGCCGGCATCATGTTCACGTGCAGGTGACCATCACCGACATGGCCGTAGACAACCCCATCACCCGGAAACGCCGCCAGCCCTTCGCGGTAGTGCGCCAGCATGTCGCGGTGGCGCGCCACGGGGACGGCGTAGTCGGTCCCCATCTTCATGTAGCCGCGACGGCGCACGGTGTCGTTCACCTTCTCCGGCAGCGCGTGGCGGAACTTGCGGAACCGCTCCCGGTCCGCTTCGCCGGTACCGAACCAGGAGTCATCGCCCAAGGCGCCGGCTTCGTCCAGCCGGGTGATCCAGGCGTCTTCGTCCGGGTGCTCCTGCTCAATGAGCAGCGCCGCGCCGGCTTGCGGGCCGCCAATCAGGCGCAGCGACGCCGCGTCGACGTACTCCAGCATGCAAAGCTCGGGCACGCTGCGCCAGGCGTCGATGGCATCCATGGCCAGGGCCTCGGTGGGGAAAAAGACCACGCCGCTCAGCCGCTCACCCGGCGCGGGCAGGAGTTGAAACGTCCCTTCCAGGACCACCGCCAGTGTCCCTTCCGAGCCGCAAATCAGATCCACCCACTCCATGCCGGGCCGCAGTGGATAGCCGGCCTGATGCTTGGTGGTCTCCGGACGGCGAACCGGGGTCACCTCAAAATCGATCTCTTCGCCGCGCGGCAACTCCCGCAGCGAGCCGTCGGCAAACGCCACCAGCAGCGACTGCAAATGCCGCCGCGTGGATCCGTAGCGAAAACTGCGCGAACCGCTGGCGTTGTTGGCGATGGTTCCGCCCAGCGCCGCCGCGTTGTGCGTCGGATCCGGGGCATAGAACTGCCCGGCTTTCCGGGCCGCAGTCTGCAACTCGTGCAGAAGTATACCCGCTCCGGCGCGCGCCTGACCTTGACCAATTTCCAGCCGGCGGAAGCGCTCGAGCGACAGGACGATCCCCCCGACGGGCACTGCGCCTCCGGTGACGCCGGTTCCGGCGCCGGCGACGGTGACCGGAACGCCCGCCCGCGAGGCTTCGGCGAGAATCGCCGCAACCTCCTCCGGCGTGGCCGGCTTTTCCAGCCGCTCGGCTTCTCCGGTATACCCGGAGGCATCCTCAAAAATCATACTTCCAGAATAACGGGCATGATCAGCGGACGGCGCGCCGTCTGCTTGGTGAGATACCGCTTCAGGTCGGCCCGGACCTTCTCCTGCATCACGCCCCAGTCGCCGCGCTCTTCCTGGCTGGAGGTTTCCAGGGTCCGCGAAACCACCTTCTTCGCTTCGGCCAGAATCTCCTTGTTGTCCTCGGAGAGGAACCCGCGGCTGACGATCTCCGGCAGGCCCTCGGGCCGCCCGGTGGACTTGTCGATAGCAATGATCGGCATCACGAACCCGTCCTCGGAGAGGTGCCGGCGGTCGCGGATCACCAGTTCTTCGACAACTTCGTCGATGGAGCCGGAGTCGATGCAAACGCGGCCCACGGCAACCCGTTCGCCTTTCCGCGCACCGTTCTTGTCGATTTCCAGGGTTTCGCCGGTTTCCATCAGGAACGAGGCCTCCAAACCGTGGTCGCGGAGGTGCTTGGCCAGATGGGCGTGGCGCGACAACTGCCAGTATTCGCCATGCACGGGAACAAAATACTTCGGCCTCACCAGATTCAGGATGAGCCGCAGTTCTTCCGAATAACCGTGGCCGGAGACGTGCACCGGGGGCGTCATATGGCCGAAGACAAGATTCGACCCGCGGCGCGCCACGTGGTTGATCATCCGCATGATCGGCTTTTCGTTGCCGGGAATCATACGGGCGCTCAGCACCACTGTGTCGCCCTTTTCCAGTTTCAGGTGTTTATGGTTGTCGACGGCGACGCGGGAAAGCGCGCTCATCGGTTCGCCCTGGGTGCCGGAGACCAGCACGCAAACTTTGGAAGGATCGGCGAGTTGAATGTCCTGCGGCCGCAGCAGCAGGTTGTCATGAACATGCAGCAACCCCAACTGGTGCGCGATCTCGGTCACCGAAAGCATGCTACGGCCCAGCAACCCCACCTTGCGGCCGGACTTCTGCGCCATATCAAAGATCAGCTGCAGGCGGTGAACCGAGGAACTGAAGCAGGAGATGACCACGCGCCGTTCGCTGCGGACCAGCACGTCTTCCAGGCGCGGACCCACGGCGCGCTCGCTTTCCGAGTAGCCGGGGCGGTCCACGTTGGTGGAATCCGAGAGCAGCAGCAGGACGCCGCGCTTGCCGTACTCGGCGAAGGTGTGGAGATCGAAGGGACGGCCGTCGAGCGGGGTCGGGTCCACCTTAAAGTCGCCGGTGTGGATAATGACGCCAAGCGGCGTCGTGATCGCCAGCGCTACGCAGGAAGCGGTGGAGTGGGTAACGTGGATGAACTCGACTTCAAACGGCCCCAGCTTGATCCGGTCACCAGGTTGGATCTCGTTCAGGTTCACCTGGTCGAGCATGCTGTGCTCTTCCAGCCGCCGTTCCACCAGGGCCAAAGTGAACGCGGTACCATACACCGGCACCCGTACGTCGGCCAGCAAGAATGGTACTCCGCCAATGTGGTCTTCATGGCCATGCGTCAGCAGCAGGCCGCGGACTTTCTCCTTGTTCTCCTTGAGGTAGCCAAAGTCAGGCGTGACAATGTCCACACCGAGCAGTTCGGCGTCCGGGAACATCATCCCGGCGTCGATCACCACGATGTCATCGCCGTAGCGGATGGCCATCGAATTCATTCCGAACTCACCGAGTCCGCCCAGCGGTATGACTTGCAGTTTCTTTTCCGACATCGTGTCTAACGTCTTTCAGACTAACACTTTCCCCAGATCACGACGGAAAAGACCCTGTGGAAAACCCTGTGGATCGCGGTGCAAAACCTCAGGAAATTCTAGCGGGGCGCCTCGCTGGCCAGCGCCGCCAGGCCGGCGGCATCCAATTGATAATGCACGCGGCCCTTCTCGCGGACTCCGCCCAGACGGTCGTAGAAGACCAGCGCCGGCCCGTTCCAGTCGCCCACGCTCCAATGCATCGACCCGCATCCGCGCTTTCGTCCCAACTCCGCCGCGAACGCCATCAACTTCTTTCCCAAGCCCCGCCCCTGCGCCCGCGCGCGGACGAAAACATCTTCCACATACAGGATTGGGTCGCCGGAATAGCTGGAAAATCGAGCCTGAACCATCAGATAGGCCACCGGATCGCCGTCCCAATAACCCAGAAATACCTCCGCCACGGGTCGTTCGCCGAAGACGTGGCGTTCCAGAGCCGGCCGCGTGATCGTCACCGCGTTCTGGCGTTGCTCGGCGGTCGCCATCTCCCGGATCATCTGCAGGATTAACTCGACGTCCCCGGCCCCGGCGGCCCGTATCGTGAAAGATTCTGCCATTTTGTCCCTCGCTCCTCTGTTCATTGTGACAGCACACGAACCCGTTTCAGTACTACCGCCGCCCGTTACTTTCCTCTCAAAGGCTCTGGTACCCCAGATCCGTACGAGCATTGCCATTCGTCCTACGTGTTCGCTAGCATACAGGCAAATACCTGAGAATGTTGCCCAAACACCTTAGTTCCCCCACCGCCAGCCGCGTCGCAAATCTCGCGGTTACCTTGGCTATTTCGGCTACCGCATCGGTTGCCGCGCCCGCATCGCCATCCAGCCTGAATGCGGTGACCCTGACTCTCGGCTGCGCCTGTGTGATTCTGCTGGCGCTGGTGATTGTGCTGTTCATCACCCGCCGGAACAACGAACCCGCCTTACGTCCAACGCCGGTGCTCGTCCCCGGGGCGCCGGAGATCGTGAAATTTGCCCGGGACGCCATCTTTGTTATCCAGGAGTCGGGCGAAATTCTCAGCAGCAACCCCGCGGCGGAAAAACTCTTCGGTTACGCTTTCGCCGAACTGCGTGGAAAGAGCATCTCCGCACTGATCCCGCCGCCGGCCAAGGGGCGCCGCCGCGCCAACTATATCCATGCCTCCGAAGGCCGGGAGCTGATTGGTGTCCGCAAAGGCGGGCCGCAGTTCCCGCTCGACCTGGTGCTCAGCGAACTGCCCGGCTACGCCGAGAAGCGATTCAGCGTGATCGTTCGGGACCGCTCGGACCGCAACAAAGCCGAGATCGAGATCGAAACCCAGCGCCGCTTTGCGTCCTCGTTGATTGATAACCTCCCCTCGCTGCTCGTTGTGATTGACCACGAGGGCCGCCTGGTTCGTTTCAATCGCACCTGCGAAGAGCTCACCCGCTTTTCGGAGGGCGAACTGCGCGGGCAATACCTGTGGCAGGCGGTAGCGGCCCCGGCCAAGATGCGCGAAGCCGAAGAGCAGGTGCTGGCGTTGCTTGCCGGCGACTTCCCGTGTGAAAGCCGCTCGGAGTGGTGTGTCCGCGACAACTCGTCCCGCATCATCGCCTGGAACCACAACGCGCTGCGCGATGAGTACGGGCGCCTGACGCACGTCGTCAGCACCGGCACCGACGTCACCACCACGCTGCAATCGGAAGAGCGCCGGCGCGAGACCGAGTCCCTGACCGCCGCCGGGCGCCTGGCCGGTGGCGTCGCGCACGATTTCAATAACCTCCTGACAGCCATCACCGGCTACTCCGGCCTTGCGCTCGTCAACCTGGAAGACCGGGATCCGGTCCGCAATGACATTGAGGAGATAAAGCGCGCCAGCGACCGCGGCGCCTCCCTCACCCGTCAACTCCTTACCTTCTCCGGCAACCATCCGCGCAACACCAAGCCCTCGAATCTCAACGACTGTGTCCGCAGCGTGGAGCGTCTGGTCCGGGTGATGGCCGGCGACAGCATCCACGTCGACCTTTCTCTCGAAAACGACCTCCCGCTCGCCGTCGCCGATCCGCAACTGATTGAAGAGTGCATCATGCACCTGGTGGCCAACGCGAAGGAAGCCATGCCCAACGGCGGCACCCTGCAGATTCAAACCGGCGTGCGCACGCTTAACCGCACCCGTTTGGATGCCCATCCGCCGATCGGCCCGGGCGAGTACGTCACCATCTCCGTCGTCGACACCGGCACCGGTATTCCGCCCGAGGCCCTGCCGCACATCTTCGAACCGTTCTACACGACGAAGAATTCACCGGTCTCCAATGGCATGGGGTTGGCCATGGTGTACGGCATCGTCCGCCAGGCGTCGGGCTCGGTGGTGGTGCATTCGGCGCCGAAATATGGCTCCACGTTCCGAATCTTCCTTCCGCTGGCTCCCGATCAGGTGCGACCGAAACCGGAACCGGTCAGCGAAGAGTCGCTGCAGGGCGATGAGACCATCCTGCTCGCCATGGAATCCGATGTCGAGCGGCAACGGATGCGGGAAGCGCTGGAGTCGGCCGGGTATTCGGTGCTCGACGCCCGCAGCGGGTTGCAGGCGCTGGAAATCGCTCACAAGTCCACCGGGATCATTCACCTGCTGGTGACTGACATTACGCTACCGCGCATGAGCGGACCGGCGCTTGCCGAGTCGGTACAGGACCGGATTCCCGCCATTCGCGTGCTTTTCGCCACCTCGCGTAGCGCCGAGGACATTGAACGCCACGGACTCATCCCGGAAAACGTCCTCCGCCTGGACCGTACGCTGGACCGCCGGTTCGTGCTGCTGCGAATCCGCGAGTCGCTGACGGCCAAGTCCCGGCAGTAAGCCCTCTTGCCCCTTCCTGCGTTTAGACTCCTTCGCCACCGGTTGCATTGCGCTGTGCAAACGGCGCTCTATTTCCCGGACGGAAAGGCGGAGAACGTCCTGCGGGGAATGGCCGGCCTGTTGATTCCGCGGGTCGCGCCGAAGTCAGCCGCCGGGCTTCTTCACCCCGTTTGGCCTGGCGCCCCGTCGGGTTACGCCACGCCGCCCAAACCGTTTCTCTTTCGCGCTTTTCCGCTGGACGGACTACGGTTTCAGGCTGGAGATACCTTTGCATTCGACGTTCACCAGTTCGCGCCAGCGTTGCCTGTGAAGGACGTCTTAGTCCAGGTGATGGCGCTGTTAGAAACAGAGGGTCTCGGCCCCGGACGGGGACGGATCCGCCTGCTGGATGTGGAAACCTGGGACTCGCTTCACTCGCTCGACGCCAGTGAGGAAGTCAACCAACTCACCCTTCGCTTTCTCTCTCCTGCCGACATCTCGCCCGTTTTTCCCGCACTCATCGCCCGCCTCCACGATCGCATCAACGCGCTCTCCACGCTCTACGGCGGCCACCCGCCGCTGCCGCCGCTGGAACGGGCCGAGGTGGAAATCCGTCGCGACGGTACTTCCATTCACTCCCGCCAACGCCAGAGCACCCGGACCGGCCAACGTTACGACACGCGAGGAATCAAGGGAGAAATCGAGTATTCCGGCTCGCTTACCGGGGCCCTTCCCTTCCTCCGCCTCGGCCAGTGGACGGGTATCGGCAACGGCTTCTACGAAATAGTAGGATAGGTATCCATGCTCTCCCGCCGCCTGTTTTTATCCGCGCTCCCCGTCGCCGCCGCTCAGATCGGCAAGGTGAAAATCAAAGACGTCCAGGTCATGATGATGCAGGGAGGGCGTACCTACACCCTCATCAAAATCACCGCCGATAATGGCGTCTACGGCATCGGCGAGGCCTATGGCAGCCCCGGCATCGGAGTCAAAGAGCAGGTGCTCGCCCTGAAGGCGGGACTCATCGGCAAGGATCCGCTGCAGATCGATACCATCTACACCGGCCTTGGCTCGGGTGGTGCCAGCTTGTCGGGCACCCGCACTGACGGCTCGGCCCACAACCTGATGCGCGCCGCCAGCGGCATTGAGATGACGCTGTGGGATCTGGCCGGCAAGATTCTCGGCGTGCCCACTTCCACGCTGCTCGGTGGCCGATTCCGCGACAAAGTCCGCGTCTATGACCACTCGGCCCCAGCCAACATGCTCGACAAGGCCTCGTGCCGCGAGTGGGCCGCCAAGGTGAAGGCGGATCCCTCCGGCTTCACCTGCCACAAGTTTGGGTTCCCCCGCACCAGGCCCGCCAACGACGTGGCCAAGGATCCCGGCAACCGCATCCTCACCACCAAGGAACTGATGCAAGTCCGCCAAGGCTTTGAAAATTGCCGCGAAGCCATCGGCTGGGAACACGACATCATCGTCCATTGCCACTGGGAGTACGACGTACGCACCGCCATTCAAATCGCCGAGGCTGTCGAGTCCATCAAGCCGCTATGGCTCGAAGATCCTCTCCTGGTGGACTACTCCTCCTCCTGGCCGCGCCTCACGGCTTCCTCGAAAGTGCCCATCTGCATGGGGGAGAACCTCGCGCGGCGGGAAGGTTTTAAGGAGTTCATCCTCAATCAGGGCTGCGACATCCTGAATCCTGACCTCCGCAACTCCGGCGGGTTCCTGGAGACCAAGCGCATTGCCGACTTCGCCGCACCATTTGGCATGCCCATGGCCACCCACAACACCGCCAGCCAGGTCCACACTTATGGCAACATCCAGTGGGCCTCCACCATTCGCGACTACATCGCCACCGAAACCGTCACCGGCAAGGGCGATTGGATGGACAAGGTCCTGCTGTTGGATGGTCCTTACGTTCAAGGTGGCTACATCAAGACCACCGAAAAGCCCGGCCTCGGCATCGAACTCAACCCCGATGTCGTCCGTGCGCACTTGGCCGCAGGTGAGGTTTGGTGGGGCTAGGGAAACATAAGGAACCGCTTACCCTCATCGCCCTCCTCCTGTTGTTACTTTCCCTGCTGGTCCGGGAGGCAGCGGCCGGAGGTGTCACCATGGACGAGCCCAACCACATCCTGGCGTCCCATTTCTTTTGGGGCGGGGACAAGGTCTATCATGTTCCCGACCTCGCCCCGCTGCTGAAAATCACCAGCGGATGGGTTCCCACCGCGTTCCAGCTGCCCATTCCGCCGGCCACCGAATCCCGCTGGCAGACGAAAGACGAATGGGGCGCAGCAGCAGCCTGGGCCGTCGACCTGAAGGACCCTTTTTACCAGCGCCTCACGTTCCTCTGCCGCCTTCCGGTACTGCTCTTTCCGCTCGCCACGGTGCTGCTGCTCTGGCGCTGGGGCCGTGCCGCCGCCGGACCCGCCGGCGCGCTACTGGGAGCGGCAGTATTCGCTTTGGAACCCACCGCATTGGGCCACGGAGCCCTTGTCAAGAACGACGTCGCCGCCGCCTTCGCCTATCTTGCCTTCTGGTACGCCGTCTGGCGGCACTGGCAGTCTCCTACCTGGAAGTCAGTCCTCTGGCTGGCACTTGCCACCTTGCTCGGCGTGCTGGCAAAGCTCTCGCTCATTATCCTGGCCGGACTCGGCCCGCTCGTTTTGTTGCTCCGCACCTGGCGCCGTTTCCCGGCCTATTTCGCCCTCTATGCCGTTCCGCTCTACCTTGGCCTCTGCACCGCCTACCAGTGGAGAGTGCGCCTTCTGCATCCGGCCGAAATCGAGTACTTCTGGACGGATCGACGGGTTCCCGCCCTCTTCACCGCTATCGGGCAAATATTCCAATGGCTGCCCGTTCCGGAATACTTCTGGCAGGGTTGCATTGGCCTTTTCTGGAGTGCCGGCGACCGTCCGCCCATCTACCTCCTCGGCACTGTCCGCCACACCGCCGACCCGCTCTACTTCCTCATCGCTCTCGCCGTAAAGGTGCCCATCGGCTTTCAGGTTCTGTTCCTGGCTGCTGCCTTCTACTGCCTCAAAAAGCGCGATACGCTCAGCATGTTTCTTCTTTTCCCGCCGGTGCTCTACATCGCGCTGGCCAGCCTATCCGGCCACCAATTGGGCATCCGGCTGATCCTTCCCGCCCTCCCCTTTGCCGCCCTTATGGCCGCCCGCATGGCACACCACTGGCACCGCTTCGCGTTGATCGCCGCCGCCCTCGGTGCCGCCGAATCGCTCGCCTACTACCCGCACGGCATCTCCTTCTTCAACCTCCTCGCCGGCGGACCCGGAAACGGCCTGCACTACCTGGCCGATAGTAACCTCGATTGGGGCCAGGACCTCCCTGCCCTCCGCGAATGGGCCACGCGCAACAACGCGAAGAACTTCCGCCTCTCCTATTTCGGGGCCGACACCCCCTGGCGCCACTTCACCGACCGCGATATCGTCGCCACTCCCCCGCCTTGGAACGAGGCGCTCGTCAAAGGCCGCAAGGTACTGGAACCGGAACCGGCCATCTACGCCGTCAGCGCAACGCTCCTCCCGGGCCACTTCTTCAAACCGGCCTACGAGGACTACTTCCGCTTCTTCCGCAACCGGACTCCCTCCGCCCGAGCCGGATGGAGCATCTATATCTACGACCTTCGCAACGATCCTGCCGTTAAAACCCCGGCCGCTGCAGTTCCTTCGGCACCCGCTCCCGGTCGTGCCCCTCAATAATCAACTTCCACTCCAGCGGAACCGTCTCCGGCGGGAAGCAGACTCGATCATTGCAGGCCTGATACCGGAATTCACCCTTGATCACCACTTCGCCGGACGGCGATTCCTTGTTCAATACTGCTTGCGCTCCCAGGGTTAACTCCCGGGCCACACGCAGGATTCCCATGTAGTTCGGCACTTTCTCGTCATAACCATAAAGCAGCGAACGTTCCGGCGCCGGCCACTCGGGCTCGCCGGCTTTCCATGCCGCTGACGGCACCAGCGTCCAGGAGACCGCAATGAACTCCTCCGGCGCTCCAGGCGCATAGGCGTGAAGCCCACGGCCCAGGATCGCTTCCACCGAGAGCTTAATGTGCTGGCCGCCCCGCACCACCGTCGCGCTTGCCGTCGGTGTCACCTTGATCCGTGCCCGCTCCACCGCCGCTCCGGCCGGCGCCGCGCGTTCCCCGAACCGGCCCGTCAGAATCGACGACACCGTGATCCGCTCCCGGTAGTCGTCCTCAAAATACTTCGCTTCCACCCGTCCGTCCGCACCAATCAGGAACAGGCCCGGATGGGGAACCCCCTTGGCGAACCCGTCCTTAATGTTCTCATTGCGGATCCCGAAGGCGTCTATCACCTTCGACTCCGGATCGCTTAACAGCGGAATGCGAATCTGCTTCCGCCGGGCAAAATGTGCCAGCGCCGCCGGCTGATCGTAGCTCAGCGCCGCCACACCGTATCCCAGTTTCCGAATCGCTTCGGCGTGTATTCCCAACTCCACGAGTTGAGTTTTGCAGTACGGTCACCAATCGGCTGAGCGGAAGAACAGCACCCACAACCCCTTGGGGCCCCGCAGGGAAGCGAACTCTTGTGGCTTGCCGTCCTGGTCGATCGCCCGCAGCGGCGGCGCCTTTTCTCCAATTCCCGGACCATACCGCTCGGCAAATGTCACCGGCGTCGGCGGCAAGGCGCGCATCTCCAATTCCGGCAGACTTTGGCGCGGCATTCGACCGGCAGGCAACACAAACCCCAACGCACCCACCGAATAGACCCCCGCTTCCTTTTCGGTGAACTCCCAGGCCGGCTTCCCGTTCAACCGCAAGGTCAACCGCGGCCCGTTGGCCGTCAGTTGAAACGCCGCTCCCTTTACCGGAGCCCACCCCGCCACCGACTCTTTCGCCGCCTCAGCCAGCACGCCCGCCCGGCGCCCGGGGTCGTCCAGCCGCCCGGCCGCCGCCCCTCCAAGTTGAATCCGATACCCCAGGCCATTCTTCAACCGGACTCGCAACTCCACCCGCGCCCCGGCCGGCGCCTGCACCTTCCCCTGGAGCTCAAAGTTCCCCGGCGCCTGCGGCACTTCCCACAACCCGCCCGCGCCCCGAACCAGCCAATCACCCGGCGCGCAAAACAGCGGGCTCGCCAACAGCAGCGGAAGGACTCTTGCCACGCGCATTCTTCCCATCATACCCTCCCGCCCCCCGCGCGTAAGGCGTCCACTTCTCCAGCATCCGCAGCAACTCGTCACTCCTCACCGGCTTTGCCAGGTAGTCGTCCATACCCGCTTCCTCGCAGCGTTCCCGGTCTCCGTGCATCGCATTGGCGGTCAAAGCGATGATCGGCGTCCGGGCCCCCACTTCCTCGGTCAGGCGGATTGCCTGTGTGGCCTGAAACCCATCCATTTCCGGCATCTGGCAGTCCATGAAGATCAGGTCGAACCGCTCCTGGCTGGCCGCATCCACCGCTTCCCGTCCGTTTCGCGCCACATGCACCTCCGCCTGGAGCCGTTCCAGAATCCGCACCGCCACCCGCTGGTTTACCAGGTTGTCTTCGGCTAACAGCACCTTTCGCGTGAATAGGGCGCCGGCCGGTCCGCCCGCCGCGTCGGTGACCACCGTCAACTTCGCCGCGCCGGAGGCCGGCGGGGCGATGGTCCGTTCCAATGCCCGTGCCAGTTGCGCGTGCTTCACCGGACGGCTGAGAAACGCCTGGCACCCTGCCGTCGCCGCGGCCGCCGCTTGTTGGCGCTGCCACGCCGCCGCCACGTAAAGCACCGGCACGCCTCCCTTGCGCAACCCGCGCACCGACTGCACAACCCGCCATCCGGCAGCATCCACTGCGCGGTAACCCAGTACCACCGCATCCACGTCGTCCTCTAACCGCTTCGGCACCCCCTCATAGGAATCGGTACGCGCACCCAGCCGCTGCAACTGCAGTTCACACTGCTCCCGGGTTCGCGGCGACGGATCGATCACCGCCACATACCGCCCGGCCAACGGCCGCTCGGGCTCCACCACCGTATCCACGTTTTGCAGCTGCGCGGAGAACCAGAACGTGCTTCCCTTCCCCGGTTCGCTTTGAACGCCCACCTCCCCGTTCATCAACTCCGACAGCCGCCGGGAGATCACCAGACCAAGTCCTGTCCCTCCGTACTTGCGCGAGGTCGAACTATCCACCTGCGAGAAGGACTGGAACAGCCGCTGCTGCGCCTCGATTGGGACTCCGATGCCGGTGTCGGTCACTTCACAGCGAATCAGCGTCGTCCGCGCACTCGCCATCTCCACACGCACCCGAATCGTCACTTCCCCGGCTTCGGTGAACTTGATGGCATTCGACACCAGGTTGAGCAAAATCTGGCGCAGGCGCCCGGGATCACCAGTTAGCTGCTGCGGAAGCCGCGGGTCACAGAGGACCGTGAGGTCCAAGTGCTTTGCCCCGGCCCGCTCCGCCATCAGGTCCACCACCTCTTCCACCAGAGGCCGGGGCTGGAAGCTGATACTCTCGAGCTGCATCTTCCCCGCTTCGATCTTCGAAAAATCCAGGATGTCGTTGATGATTGCCAGCAATGCCTCGCCCGACACACGCACCGTCTCGGCCAATTCTCGCTGTTCCGGGGTCAGATTCTCTTCCAGCAGCAGCGAATTCATCCCGATCACCCCATTCATCGGCGTCCGGATCTCATGGCTCATCATCGCAAGAAAATCACTTTTGGCCTTATTGGCCGCCTCGGCCCGCTCCATCGCCTGCAGCAGTGCGTCCTCAAACTGCTTCCGTTCTTCGATGGAGGTGATCACACCCACCATCCGCAGCGGACGGTTCTGCTCATCCCGTTCCACCACACGGCCGCGGTCCAGTACCCACCACCAGTCCCCCGAAGAGTTCCGGAGCCGGTACTCACACTCGTAGATCTCCACGTCTCGCGCCATGTGCGGGGCCAACGACGCTTGGATCTTCGCCAGATCGTCAGGGTGAACGAACCCAAGCCAAAGCTCCCGCGGTCCGTTCACCGCCTCCTCCTCATGCCCCAGCATCGAAATCAGGACTTCGGAACAGATCATGAGCCCGTTCTCCAGATCCCAGTCCCAGGTCCCTTCCCGCGCACTCTCCAGCGCCAGCCGCAGCCGCTCACTCTGCCGCCGCAGTTCGGCGTCCTGCGCCTGCCGCCGCGTGACATCCTCCAGCGTAACGATCACACCAGTCCAACCGCTACGCGTCCGCATCGGCTCCGTTCGCAGCTCCCCGACCACCGTCCAGCCGTCCCCGCGCTCCAAACGAACCTGCGTCTGCAGCCGACCGGTCCCCTCCATCGCCCGTTCCCAACTCTCCTGGAACGACTCCCGCTCCTCCCCAAGAATCACGTCCCGCCATCCTTCGCCCAATGCCCGCTCCGGCGCCTGCTGCGTAATCCGGCGGTAAGCCGGATTCGCATACTCACACTTTCCTTCCGAATCCAGAAGCAGAATGCCCAGCGGCGATGACTCGCTGATGGCGGCAAACCGCGCCAGTCTTTCGGTCATGCGCCGCACCTCCTCGCCGGCCCGCTGCTGCCGTCGCGCCAGTTGCCAGATCGCCGCCGCACCCAGGATCAACAGTGCCGCCAGCGCATTACGAGCCCACCACAGCACCGCTAAGCCGGTCACCTCCCATCTCTCGGCCAGTAACCCTACCCCTAACGCCGGAACCCATCTCCATTCCCGTACCTGCGGTTCCCCTGCTGCCGGCCACGGAGCGGTCTTGTAGAGTGCCCGGCCCTTCCCGCTCACCAGGGAAAACGAGTCGGGAACCCGCGGATCTACGCCTAACCGCGAGTGCTCGGCTTTCAGTCGCAGGAGTCCCACAGCCCGGCCCCGCACCGTACGGACTACGGCCGAATAAAGAATCCCCTTCCCTCGGAACTGAAACCCGGCCGCGGCGGCCTCCGGCGGCACTCGAACCAGACTCCCCTCGTACCCCAGATCCCGTAACTCGTGCGCAACCTCCTTGGGGATCTCCCCGGCCTCCCCGGCCTCCCACCGCTCGACCACCCGGGTAATCCGCGGGTCGGCCGCCCACCGTTCCGCCATCATTCGCTGTTGTTGGCACGACTCCTCCAGCCACTCCACCCGCGCCGCCAAGTCCTGCCCCAGCCGCATCTGCGCCATCGATCGGATCGCTGCCTCTACCCGCACATACCCCAGCCCCATCCCCAGCAATGCCGCGACTGCCGCCGTCCACCAGATCCGGCGTTGCCACGCGTCCCGGTTCCAGCCGGTGATTCGAAAAAGGGAATGGACAGTCATTTCCTGGCTGACTTATCGGCACGGCCGGCGATTGTATGACCGACAATAGAAAAGAAGGTTCGCCCTATGGACTTCGCGCAACAACTGAAATCCTCCGTCGACATCGTCACCGTCATCGGCGAGCGCGTCCCGCTCAAAAAACGGGGCACCTTCAGCTTCGTCGGCCTCTGTCCCTTTCACCAGGAAAAATCCGGCTCCTTCAACGTTCACCAGGAAAAGCAGTTCTACAAGTGCTTCGGCTGCGGTGCCTCCGGCGACGTCATCAAGTTCGTCATGGAGTACGAAAACGTCACCTTCCTGGAGGCCATCACATCGCTTTCCGAGCGCTTCGGCATCCCCATGCCCAAACGTGCCCCGGCCGACGATCCCGAGTCGCGCCTCCGCGCCGCGCTGCTCGATATGCATGAACTCGCCGCCCGCCACTTCCAGCAGAACCTGGAAGGGCCGGCCGGCGCCGACGCCCGCGCCTACCTCGGCCGCCGCGGCGTCACCCAGGCACTGGCCGCCGAATTCCGTCTCGGCTTCTCGGACCGCAACGGCGGCCTCTCCCGGCTGCTCCAGAAACAGGGGTTCCCGCTCCAGGCGCTGGAAGCCTCCAGCCTCGTCAAAAAACGGGAAGACGGAACCTTTTACGACAGTTTCCGCGGACGCCTCATGTTCCCTATCGCCAACGAAAGCGGCAAGGTGATCGCCTTTGGCGGGCGGGCTATGCAGGACGGCGATGAACCGAAGTATCTGAACTCGGCCGGCACCGCCATCTATCACAAGAGCTCGGTTCTCTATTCGCTTCACCGCGCTCGCGATGGCGCCCGCAAATCCGGCCGTGTCGTACTCGTCGAAGGCTATATGGACGTCATCGGCGCCTTCGCCGCCGGCGTCCCGGAAGCCGTCGCCCCCTGCGGCACCGCTCTTACCGCCCCGCAAGTCCGCGCCCTGCGCCGCCTCGCCCCGCTTGCGGTTGTAAACTTTGACCCCGACACCGCCGGCGCCAACGCCACCGAAAAGTCCATCCAACTGCTTCTCGACGAGGGCTTTCGCGTCCGCATTGCCGCCCTCGAAGGCGGTCTCGACCCGGACGAATTCGTCAAAGCCAATGGCGCCGAGGCCTACCGCAACCGCCTGGAGACCGCTCAACCCTACTTCCACTGGCTCGCCGGACGCGCCCGCCAGCGCTTTGACGTCCGCTCCAGTGAAGGCAAGGTTCAGGCCTTGGAGTTCCTCCTCCCCCGCGTCCGCCAGGTCCAGGACCGTGTCGAACGCGCCGCTCTCGCCAATGAACTCGCCGCCGTGCTCGGCATCGAGCAGGGACTCCTGCTGGAACAGTTCCGCCGCGCCGCCGGCGGCCGGGGCGAGGAGCGCATCGAACTGCCCGCGCTCGACGTCTCCCCGGCCGAACGCATGCTCCTCGAACTCTTCCTCCACTCCGCCGAAGTCCGCGACTGCGTCTTCCCCCAACTCAGCCAATATCCGCGCCTGAAGGAATCGGCCGCCCGCGAGATTTGGCAGGCCATTATTCAGTTCCCGGACGCGGCCTCTTTTCACTGGGAAGCGCTCGAACAGAAACTCTCTCCCGCCAGCCGCACTCTAATGGCGGCGATGGCTTTTGCCGATCATTTACAGACAGAACAGAATTTGGTGGAACAAGCCGGGGCCTGTCTGGCCCAACTCGGCGCCGGCAACCGAAAACTGGAAATCGCAGCGCTCAAACAACGGGTCCGGGACGCCGAAAAAAGGGGAGCCATCATGGAAGCACTACAAATCGCAGAAGAGCTTCATCGGCTCGAACGTGAAGTTTGAGCCGGGGGCCGTTGCGTTACAATGAGGGTTCTTAGTGCAGGGGTAGCAGTGGCATCGGAAGAAAAGATTGGCCGTATCCGCAACCTAGTCGAAGCCGGCAAAGAGAAGGGCTACCTTCTCTATGACGACGTCAGCGAGATCCTCCCGGACGACCTCAGTACCGGCGGGAATCTCGAGGATATTCTTGCCGATTTGGAAGGCGCCGGCGTCGAACTCCTCGTCGAGCCCAAAGAACCCGGATTCAGCGGGAAATTCGAAGAAGCCGACGACTCCGGCGAAGGGGACGGCGTCGCCGAGTTTGCCGACAAGACCAACGACCCTGTCCGGATGTACCTGCGCGAGATGGGTACCGTTCCGCTGCTCACCCGCGAAGGCGAAATCGAACTGGCCCGCCGCATCGAACGCGGCCAGCGCGAAGTAGCCAAGTCGCTGTCCCGCTCCCCGGTCGCCGTCCGCGAACTTTACCGCATCCGGGAAGATATCGCCAACGGCAGCCTTCTGCTCGACGACGTCCTCCTCCGCCAGGAAGAAGCTGAACTCGCCGAGGAAGAAGAGGAACCGGTGGAAAGCGCCGAACTTTCCCAGTTCTTCGCTGAACTCGACAAACTCCAGGAACGCGCCGCCCAGTTCCGCGAGCGCATGGTAGCCTCCCCGCGCTCCAGCAAGCCCAAGCAGTACCGCTCCCTGCAGTGCGGCCTAGCCCGCGTCGTCGTCAAGATCAGCCAGTTGATCCGCCTCATGTCCTTCGGTTCGCTCGTGAGCCGCCGCATGGCCGCCCGCCTCCGCGCCGCTGTCGACGCACTCCGCCCCATGGAGCAGCAGATCGCCGAAACGCAGCGCCGTATCGAAGACCTCGATGCGCTCGCCAACGGCGAATCCATCGAAACCGAAGACCAGAGCGCCGGCATCCCGGCCGCCGCCGATTGCGCCGTCCAGGCCCGCGAACTCCGCCGCGACCTCCGCCTCTGCTCGGAACGCCTCGAACAGATGGAACTGGAGTTTGGCGCCAACTATACCGAACTTCGCCGCTCCCTCCACATCGTCGAACGCGGCGAAAGCGAATCGGAAGGCGCCAAGAAGCAACTGATTGAAGCCAACCTCCGCCTGGTCGTCTCCATCGCCAAAAGATATACCAATCGGGGACTGCAATTCCTCGACCTCATCCAGGAAGGCAATATCGGCCTCATGAAGGCCGTCGACAAATTCGATTACCAGCGCGGCTATAAGTTCTCCACCTACGCCACCTGGTGGGTCCGCCAGGCCATCACTCGCGCCATCGCCGATCAGGCCCGCACCATCCGCATCCCGGTGCACATGATCGAGACCATCAACAAACTCGTCCGCACCCAGCGCCAACTGCAGCAGGAGATGGGCCGCGAACCGTCTACCGATGAACTGGCCCGCAAACTGGATCTCCCCGTTGGCAAAGTGCGCAAGATCATGCGCATCGCCCAGGAACCGATTTCGCTGGAAACCCCGGTCGGCGAGGAGGATGAATCGCACTTAGGCGACTTCATCATCGACAAACGCGTCGCCTCTCCCTCGGAAGCCGTCATCAATCTCAACCTTCGCGAGCAGACGGCGGAAGTTCTCAAAAGCCTCACTCCCCGCGAAGAGAAGATCATCAAAATGCGCTTCGGCCTGCAGGACGGCAGCGAACATACGCTCGAAGAGGTCGGCCAGCATTTTGCCGTCACCCGCGAACGGATCCGTCAAATCGAAGCCAAGGCCCTGCGCAAATTGCGCCACCCCAGCCGTTCTCACCGGCTCCGAACGTTCCTCGAATCCAACCGCGACGGCGAATAGAGCCGCTCCACCTCGGCGTGGATCGCCTCCGGCACCAGCGCCCGCCAGTCCCCGCCCGACGCAATCGCTTCCCGTACCCGCGTCGCCGATACGTCGTCCCAGTTCTCTTCCGTTTCCAGCAGGGCAATCGAAGCCCGCAACTCCGCCGGCGGCGTGAACGTCCCCTGCCTCCCCGCCACCAGCAGCGAAAACAACTCCACCTGCTTCACAAACGGCTCATTCTCCGGATACGGCCAGTTTACAATCCGCTCCGCCGCGTCTCGCCCGCACAGTAAGTACACCGTTCCGGCACCCGGAACCAGCGCCCGCAACTCCCGCGCCAGGTCCACAAACAGGCCCCCGTCGCTCACCGCCACGGCAAAACGTGCCTCCCCAGCCGTCAGTCGCCTTAGCATTTCCAGGCGCTCTTCCAACCCCACCCCTTCATACCGCTTGTGCGGAAAAGCCCGCGGCAGCGCAAACACCACCTTCGCCACCCGCCCCAAAGCCGCCCGCGCCAATCCCAAATGGGCCACCGTCGGCGGATGAAAACTCCCGGGCAGGATGGCCACGGTCCCACTTTCTGTAAATTGTCCCTGCACCAACTCCATCCGACTATTATCTCTGTCGTACTCTAAAACGAAGAGGCCCCATGTTTACCTGGATCTGTCCGCAATGCGGCGGCGAAGTGCTCCCGTCGCAAGAGGAATGCCCCCGCTGCGTCAAGCCCGCCCAACCCGCTCAACCGGCCCCGGCGGCCCAACCGGCACCAAGCGCGCAACCCGCTGCCGTCCCCCCTGCCCTGCCGCCCCAGCCCCAGGCTCCGCAACCTCCCCAGGCCGCCCCGCAACCGCCCGCCCCGGCTCCCGCCCCCGCTCCTGTCTACCACCAGCCGGTCCTCCACCACGAACACCACGAACATCGCTCCACCGGCCTTCGCGACACCCTTGTCACGGTCGGCGTCGCCCTCGTCCTGGTCGGCGCAGGCTACTTTTTCTGGAACCGCAACGAACAGGCCGATAAGCCCGAAGCCGCCGCAAAAACGGAACTCGAGCAGGTGAAGGGCGCCAAAAGCACACATCCGCTCGCCAAACAGATCGAAGTAACCGGCGTCCGCCTTCGCCTTCCCAAGCCCGGCCAGGCCGACATCCAACTGCTCGTCGTCAATCACTCGGCCGCCGAGATCGCCGACCTCTCCATTGACGTCGTTCTCGGTGCCAAAGGCACCGCCAAGGAAGTGGCCGTTTTCAATGTGAAAGTGAAACGCCTCAGCCCCTTCGGTTCCACCGAGGTCAGCGCCAAAGCCAAAACCCAAGTCAGCGCGATCGACCTTCCTGACTGGCAGTTTCTGGAGCCAAAAGTCGTGATTCAATCCAACGAATAGACGGCCAGACGATCTTCGATCCGCCGCCCCAATGCCGGTCCAGCGCCTGCTGCCGGAAGGTGAAGATCTGCACCAGGTTCCGCCGCACCGCCAGCGCGTGCGCCGCCCGCCCGAGCACGCCGAACGGCAGGGCGTAATCCACCCGGTCCCGCACCAGCGTCCCGCCCTCCACACTCTCAAACGTGTGCAGATGGCGCCAGAAAACATAAGGGCTCCGCAACGCCTCATCGACAAACTGCCGCGGCGGATCGTACGAGGTGATCCGCGTACGCCAGTACATCGGCACTCCCAGCCAGCGGAAACGGTAGTCAATCTCCGCCCCAAGGCCCATCACCACCCGCTCCTTGGAGGTCACCAGAAAATGGAGCCAGGGCGGCGTGATAATCGCCAGATTGTAGGGATCTTCAAAGACAGCGTAGACCTCCTCAATCGGCTTGGGGACGGTCATTTCGCAGCGGAGTTGATAGTGGGACATGGCGTTGGAGAAGGAGTTGGCGAACCTCCAAGCCGCCGCAGATTCTCCCGCGCCGGCCCCAGACACGGATCCCGCTCCAGCGCCTTCTCAAAATCCGCCCGTGCCGCTTCCGCCTGCCCCAGAGCCGCCAAGGCCACGCCACGATTCTGCAAGTGGCGCGCCTGCCGCGGAGCAAGCGCCAGCGCCCGGCCGAACTCCGCCAGCGCTTGCGCCGCGTCTCCGGATTCGAGCCAAACTCTCCCTCTCTCCGATGCCACCTCGGCATCGTTCGGTGCTATTTCCTTCGCCCGGTCCAACAACCGCAGCGCATCCCGCGCCGGCGAAACCCGCGCTAACTGCACCACCGGCCGCAACTTCCCCGGCGCTCCCTCCATCGCCTCCGTCCACAACGCGGCCTCGCTCTGCCAGGTCTCTCGCCTCGCTCCCGCCATCACCGCCCATACCGCCACCAGTGCCCACCCCGCCCGCGGCCACCGTCGCAAGGCCAAGGCCGTCGCCACCGCCAGGAACGCCAGCGGCAGATACATCCGCCGGTAGGCCACCGCATCGGCCGCCGGTAGAATCGACGAACTCGGCAACAGCACCACCAGCGCCGGCAGCAGCCAGAATCCTGCCTGATTCGCCTTCGCCCAGAACCACGACGCCGCCGACACCCCCGCCACCAGAACCACCCAGAAGAAAACTCCAGCCTCCAGATTCTCCCCCGGCCGCGCCGGATCGATTGTCATCCCCACCGGGGCTGCCAGCCGCCATAAGTAGCCCGGAATCGCCTGCCCCTGCAGCAGCAGGTACTTCCCCGGCGTGGTCGTCTGCCCAAAGCCGCTCCCGGCTCCGGCGACCACCTTGGTGGCATACAGCACCCGCACACCCGCCGCCCCGGCCAGCGCCGTCATCGCCGCCAGATAACCCCACCGCGGCCGCCGTTCCCGCGCGAACTCCAGCAGCAACAGGGCCAGCGGAAAGGCCACCCACTCTTCCTTGGCCAGCAGCGCCGCCGCAAACGCCCCGGTCGCCGCCAGCGGCTTCTCCCGCAACCATAACCACAGCGACACCAGGCAGAACAGTGCCGCCAGGCTGGAACTCCGCGCAAATACGTACAGCAGCGGTTCATGCCCCAGCGGATGCACCGCAAACACCAGCGCCGCCATTAGGGCCAACGGCGCGTCAAACAGCCGCCGCACCGCCAGATACAGCATCCCGGACCCCGCCGCGTGGATCAGCAGATTCGTCAACCGGAACCCGGCCGCCGCCTTCCCCCAGATCTGGTAATCCAGCCAGAACGTAAGGTACGTCAGCGGCCGCGTCTGCTCCAGCCGCAGCCACTGCCGCCAGGCATCCGCCCCCGCCACCGCCGGATCGCTAAACAACGAATGGTCGTCAAATACAAACGTGCCAGGCAGCGCCAGCCATAGCAGCAGCGCCCCCGCGAGGGAAACCAACAGGCGCGATGCTAACATGTAAGGTTCATGAAGCGGCCCCGATCAAAAGCGGAAAAACAGGCTCGGTTGCAGCAGATTCTTGGCATTTTGGATGATCGATACCCCAATGTCACCTGCGCGCTCCACCATTCCAACGCTTGGGAACTGCTGGTGGCCACCATCCTCTCGGCGCAATGCACCGACGAACGCGTCAATAAGGTCACACCGGGCCTCTTCCGCAAGTATCCGACAATTCACGACTTCGCTGCCGTTCGCCCTGAAGTCCTCGCCGACGACGTTCGCTCCACCGGCTTTTTCAACAACAAAGCCAAAAGCATCGTCGGCGCCGCCCAGACCATCCTCAACGACTTCGGCGGTGAGATTCCCCGCGACATCGACAAACTCCTCACCGTCCCCGGCGCCGCCCGCAAAACAGCCAACGTCGTCCTTGGCACCGCCTTCGGCATCGCCAGCGGCGTCGTCGTCGACACCCACGTCGGCCGCATCGCCCACCGTCTTGACCTCACGCGCGAAGAGAACCCCGTCAAAGTCGAAAAAGATCTCGTCGCCATTCTCCCCCAGAGCCGCTGGATCTCGTTCTCCCATCAAATCATCCATTTTGGCCGCGAAATCTGCGTTGCCCGCAAACCCAAATGCGGTACCTGCCCCATGAACCACATTTGCTACGCCGGGGATAAACTGCCATGAGCCGTTGCCTGTTGGCCGCGGCGTTCCTCGCGCTTGCCGCCTGCACACCGCTCCCGGAATCCTATCCCATTCCCGAACAGCGCCAGCACAAGGACGGTCCCGAACCGGAGCCCATCTCCGGCTTCATCTCCCTGGCGGACCCCCGCTCCCCGGAATACCTCGTCGACGGTTTCCTGAACGCCGCTCCGGATCAAACCTGGCGCTGGGCGACCGATAAACCGACCGTCCGTGTTCGCGTCAGCGACAGCAAGAACCTTCGCTTTCGCATGAACTTCACCTTCCCCGACGAAAGCCATTCCCCGCTGCTGCCCATCACCGTCCGCTTCTTCGTCAACGACCATCTGCTCGACACCGTTGTCTACCGCAAAACCGGCATCCTCGAGTTCCGTAAACCGGTTCCGTCCGAGTGGGTTCCTGTCAACACCGATATTCTGCTTCGTGCCGAAGTCAGCCCGATCTACGTCGCCCAGGCCGACAAGCAAAAGCTCAGCCTCATCCTCTCTGAGATCGGCCTGGAGCCAAACAAGTAGCCCATGTCCGCCGTGTTTTATATCCTGCTCGGCTGGCTGGTGACGATTCTCGGCTGTTACTCCGCCGGTGCATTGGTCCTCCATCGCCTTCGTCCCCAACTCTGGACCCGCGAGGAATCCATCGCCCTCCGTTTCGTCACCGGCGCCGGCATCTACGCCACCGCCGTTTTCTTCCTTGGCATCGCCCATCTCTACTACCGCGCCACCTTTTTCCTGCTCCCCGCATTGCTGCTTCTCTTCGCCTGGCGCACCAACGCCCTCCCGTTACCGGCTGAACGGCTCCCGGCGCTTCCCACGCTCTGGCACCGCATGCTCTGGCTCGCCGTGCTCTTCGGCATTCTCTATCTCTCCAATGCCATGGCGCCGGAGGCCAGCCCCGATGGCTCCGCCTACCATCTCGGACTCGTCGCCAAGTATTACCGCGAACGAGCTATGGTCCCGGTCACCACCAACATGTACGCCGCCCTCTCCCAGGGTATGGAGATGCTCTTTCTCTCCGCCTTCGCCATCGGCCGCCACTCGGCCGCCGCACTCGTCCATTTCACTTACCTGCTCGCCCTCCCCTGGCTCCTCATCTGCTTTGGCCGGCGCTACTCCATGCCCGCCGCCGGCGTCACCGCCGCACTCCTGGTCTTCCTTTCTCCCGTGGTCGGGATTGACGGCATTAGCGCCTACCTCGACGTCGCTGCTGCCACCCAGTGGTTTGCCCTCTTTCTCGTCGTCCGCCGCATGGATGACGAGCCCTCCGGCCTTCAACTCCCCGTACTCGCCGGCATCCTCGGCGGCTTTGCTTACGGCCTGAAGTACACGCTTGCCCCCGCACTTGTTTTTGCCGCCCTCCGCCTCGCCTGGATTCACCGCAAAAACGCCGTTAAGCCCCTTCTCGCGCTCTCCGCCGCCGCCCTCCCCTTCATTGCGCCCTGGGTCGTTCGCAACATCATCTGGTGGCATAACCCCCTGGCTCCGTTCTTCAATAACTGGTTCCCCAACCCCTTCGTCCAGTACGGCTTCGAACTCGAGTACCGCCGCCACATGGCAATGTACTCCCTCAACTCCTACTCGCAGATCCCCCTGGAAGTCACCGTCCATGGCTCCAGCCTCAACGGCCTTCTCGGTCCGGTCTTCCTCCTCACGCCCCTCGCCCTCCTCGCCCTCCGCCATCCGGAAGGCCGCCGCCTCCTCCTTGCCGCCGCCTTCGCCCTTGCCACCTATCCATCGAACATCGGCACCCGCTTTCTGATTCCCGCCCTCCCCTTCCTCGCAATCTCCCTTGCCCTCGTTCTCTCTTCTTTCCGCTGGCTGCCGGTCGCGGTCGTAGCCGTTCACGCCGCTCTCAGTTGGCCCGATGTCATCCCGTCCTACGCCAGCCAGTGGGCATGGCGCCTGGAAAAGGTCACCTGGCGCGAAGCCCTCCGCCTCCGTCCCGAAGACGCGTTCATCATTCATCACCTCCCGTCCTACGGCCTCACCCGGAAAATCGAAACCTTTGTCCCTCCCGGACGGCGCCTCTTTGGCTTCGGCCAGATTCCAGAGGCCTATACGAATCGCGATTACCTCGTCTCCTTCCAGTCCTCCGAAGGCCTCGGTATCCGCGATGTCCTCACCACCGCCTTCGACCGCGACCGCCAGCCCACCATCAATCTCAAACTCCTCGTCCCTCCCTCCCGCCGCCGCGCCCTTCGTATCGTCCAGGATCGCCTCGACGCCAATACCCGCTGGTCCATCTCCGAACTCCGCGTCTTTTCCTCCGGCAAAGAACTGCCCCGCACCCTGCAATGGCGGCTTCGTGCCAACACCACCCTGCATGAGGTCCAAAATGCCTTCGACGGCTCCTACCTCACCCGCTGGCTCACCGAACGCGGCAGGCTCCCCGGCATGTTCCTCGAGATCGACTTCGGCCGTTACGAAGTATTCGACGAAATCAGCGTGTTCATGTCCCCCGACCAACCCTGGGACACCTATCACATCGAAGCCCCCAATGAAAACGGCGTCTGGGAACCCCTCAAAACCGAACTCCGCCCGACCCATCTAACCGCCCCGATTGGACTCCGCCGCCGCGCCATCGAAGAACTCCTGCGCCGCGACATCCACTACATCGTCAGCGCGGACTCGGACCATCTCAGCGGTGACTTCCTCCTCAACCGCGCCGTCTGGGGCCTCGAAGAACTCGCCAATGTGGCCGAAGTCCGCCTCTATCGCCTCGTCCCCACCGCCGAATTCGAATCCCGCCCCAAGGAGTCCAGATGACACTCTTCCTCGGTGTCGACGGGGGCCAGTCCTCCACCACCGCCCTCATCGCTGACCAGTCTGGCCGCGTCCTCGGCCGCGGCACCGACGGGCCCTGCAACCACGTCAAGTCCGCCGCCGAGGGCCGCGAAAAATTTGTTCGCGTCATCGGCGGCTGCATCCGTGCCGCCGCCCTCCAGGCCGGCCTCCCCGGCGACGATCTCCCCCCGTTCCGCGCCGCCTGCCTCGGCTTCTCCGGCGGTCCCGCCGACAAACAGGGCATCCTTCGGGAAATGCTCTCCGCCCAGGACCTCCTCGTCACCACCGACGCCGCCATTGCCCTCGCCGGCGCCTGCGGCGGCGGACCCGGCATCATCACCATCGCCGGTACCGGGCACATCTCCATGGGCCGCGGCCCCCATGGCAAACTCGCCCGCGCCGGTGGTTGGGGCTACATCTTCGGCGACGAGGGCGGCGGATTCTGGATCGCCCGCGAAGCCGTCCGTGCCGCTATGCGCGTCCACGAAAACTGGGGCACGCAGACTTCCCTCCATGCCCGTCTGTTGCAGGCCACCGGTCACACGGAAGCCAACGCCATGATGCACGCCATGTACACCGCCGATTGGCCCCGCAAACGCCTCGCCTCCCTCTCCCGCATCGTCGACGAGGAGGCTGAATCCGGGGACCCGGAGGCGCGCGACATCCTCGAACGGGGCGCCGCCGAACTCATGCACATTTCCACCATCGTCCGCCGCAACCTCTTCGCCCCCAAGGAACCCGCCCGCCTTTCCCCCATCGGCAGCGTCTGGAAATGTCGCATCCTCCGCGAAAAGTTCATCAGCCTCTGGACCGCGGCCAATCCCTTTAACACCTTCGCCCCGCCTGCTCTGGGTCCCGCCGCCGGCGCCCTATTGGAAGCCTTCCGCATCGCCGGCGTCACCGCGGAACTCCAAAACCTCCCCGACGCCGAAAAATGAGGCAACGGGGCCGGCGCCTCCAGGCACCGGCCCCCACTTCGATAGCTACCGCCCCTGCACCTTAAAGACGCAGTTCTCCAGCCGCACAAATACGTCTTCCATGTTCGTGGCTCCCAACGGCCAGCTGAATTTCGCCGATCCCAGATCCACGGAGATCTTCCCCTTCGTATTCATCAGCATCTCCACCGCTTCGTTTGGCAGGGGAATCCACGCGCGCTTTCCGTCGGTCGCCGCGTTCGTGGTGTAGTTCCCGGCCTTCCCCATATCCACGTGCATAATCAGGTCCCCGTTTCCCTTCGGTGCCGGCGGGGTGCTCAGTGCGTACTTCCGGTTGGCCGAATAGGCAATCCGCAGCATCATCGGCCCGGGCTGCAACGTCGCCGCGCACCGGTCCAGTTTCCCGTTCACCATAATCCGGTTGATCGTAAACGGCCCGGCCTTATCCACCACCGTGTCCTGGCCATACGCGGACATCGCCGCCACAGCCATCACTCCGGCTCCCATCATACTCTTCCAGCTCATTTTCACTCCTGTTTCCATGCGGCGCATCCCGCCGCGATTTCCCTTGTCAGCCGCCCGGGACGATCCCTGCCTCCGCTACGGCCACTCTCCAGCCTCGCCCCGGCTCTGGATCCTCCATCCGCACGGGAAAGCAACTAGCCCTCGGGTTCACCTACCGGGGACACATCTCGAACAGCCGCTTCAGCGCCGCGTTTCCGCCCTTCAAGGAAAACGGTTGGGTCACTTTCTTCCCCTCGTGCAGGTAGGTGAACGTGACTTTCACCGCATTCCTATAGCTGGCTTCATCGCCCGGCTCACCATTGGTCTGCGCGTAAGTCAACCACTCCACACCCTCTTCGGGAGTCGTCAGCTCTTTCATCTTCACCGTCTTCTTGCCCGCTGTGTTGTTATCAAACCAGTAAGTCACCGTAGGTGACTTCCCCACCGCTCCCGATGCATCCCCCATGAATCCCCACACGATCTGATCCTTACTCAGTTGCATCCGCAAAGCCTGTTCCTGTCCGGTGATCACCACCGCGGTGCAATAAACCACCTGTTTGCCGGACGCATCGGTCGAGTATCGCGCCAACTCCCACTCCCCCGCCTTCTGTACATTCGTCTTTTGGAGCCCGCCTCCCACCTGCTCCCCCATCACAGTGGTTGCCGCCATACCCAGAACCGTCAATAGCCTTCTCATCTTCTTTCCTGTCTTTCTGCCGCGATTTGTGGCGCGCTCCATTCCGGTAGGCGGTCACGGAGGGAACGCGCACCGGGCTCAGCCTTCGGAAGACACTTGCGCTGTTCACGGACTCGCCAGTCCGGAAGTTCCAGGCGGCGAACCAGGCCGCATTTTGTTTCGCCAGGCGCCAGGCGCCATCAATGCTTGTACAAGGACCAGTTACCGGCTTCGTCCCGGCTGACTAAGGTCAACGAGCCCGGGTCAATCACAAAATCTTCCTGACCCAGATTGAAGTACCACGCAAAACCCTGGAAAACACGCCAGAACAGCTGCGCATCCTCGTCCAGGCCGTATTTTCCGCAGGCCGACCGCGGCTCATCCTTCGGCGCCTTGGCCGCCTCGGCGGCACTCACATCCACTACCTTTGCATCCGCGGGCCACAACTCCTGCTTCGCCAACCGTACCGCGCACTTCGCCGTTTTCGTCTTCGCGTCCATTGCCGCCCGGGCATGCCGCAGAATCGCCGCGTCGCCATCCTCGTTTTCGATCCCCATCATCTCCACCACCGCCGGACCGCCTTCTCCGTAGCTGAATAACGCCTTCTCCGCCGTCGCCGAATAGTGAAGCGTCGTCGTCTTCCCGTTGCACTTGGCCGCCAGGTAGAGCAACACCTCGGCCCCCGGCAACTCCGTTTGGTTGACCACCCATTCACACCCCGACGGCGCCTTCGGACGCGGCCCCGGCGCAAACACCATGAGCCCCTCGGGACCCTTCTTTTCCGTGGTCTTCGCGGCCGGCGCGTCCGGTTTCGGGGCACTTCCGCCACCGCAGGAAAGCGATATCCCGACCAGGGTCAAGCCGAGCAATAAACGAAAACGGTCCATGCGTGCTCCTAAAATGGTCCCCCACCCTTGTCCTGCGCGTCAAACGCAACAGGCCTATTCGTAAGTACTAGAACCCGGCCGGAATTAGTTCCCCGCCCGCTTCCAGTTACCCTGTGCGTCCTTGATCGCCACGGTGAAAGAACCCGGATCAATCTCCGCCGCCCCAGTGCCCAGCGAGAAGAACCAGCTAAACCCATTCATCACCCGCCAATAGTTCTGCGAACCTTCTTTGAACCCGTAGGTCCCGCATGCGCTCCGCGGCGCGCCCGCCTTCTCCGCCTCCGCTTCACGCACGTCCACCACCAGCGCGTCCTCGGGCCACTGCGGATTCTTCGCCGCCCGGACTTCGCACTTGGCCGCCTCGGCCTTGCTGGGTATCCCCTCTTTGGCGTGCTGCAGAATCGCCGTCTTTCCGTCCGGTTCGGCCGAGAAGATCTCCACCACCGCCGGCCCGTGTTCCCCGTACTTCAACTCCGCCTTGTGCGCACCCCCCGCATACTCCAGCGCCTTCACCTTCCCATTGCACTTGGCCGCCATGTAGAGCAGGAACTCGTCCCCGGGCATCGCCACTTCGTTCATCACCCACTCGCACCCGGCAGGCGGCGCGGGCCGCGGCCCCGGCGCGTAGACGATCGGGTTCGCTACTTTGGGAGCCGCCGCCGGGGCCGGCTCCGTTTTCGGAGCCCCTCCCCCGCCGCACCCCGCCAGCACCGCACACCCGGCCACGAAGGCCCATCGGAAGGAAAATGTCATATCGAAAAGAGTCCTTGGGGCCCTTTGCCGTTTCCGCCGAGCCCGATTTTCATCCTCCCCTGAGCCCCCCGCTTTCGTCAATCGCCGCAGCGGAAGTGTTAGGATCAAATTTAGGGGAAATCCCCACAAATCTATGGCAAAACTATCGATCCGCGATCTCGATCTGCACGGTAAAACCGTCTTCATGCGCGTGGACTTCAATGTTCCCCTTGCGCCCGGAGGCCAGGAAATCACCTCGGACAAGCGCATCCGCGCCGCCCTCCCCACCATCAAGTACGCCCTCGAACAGGGCTGCGGCCTCATCCTTGCCAGCCACCTCGGCCGGCCCAAGGGCAAGCGCAACCCGGAAATGAGCCTCGCCCCGGTCGCTGTCAAACTCGCCGAACTCCTCGGCAAGCCCGTCACCATGGCCCCTGATTGCATTGGACCGGAAGTCGCCGCCCTCAAACCTGCCGCCGGCGAAGTCCTCCTGCTGGAAAACCTCCGCTACCACAGCGCCGAAGAGGCCAACGACCCCGAATTCTCCAAACAGCTCGCCGCCCTCTGCGATGTCTACGTCAACGACGCCTTCGGCACCGCCCACCGCGCCCACGCCTCCACCGTCGGCATGATCTCCTTCGTCTCCCAGGCCGCCGCCGGCCTCCTTATGGACAAGGAACTCCAGTGGCTCGGCAAAGCCACCTCCAACCCGGACCGCCCCTGCATCGCCATCCTCGGCGGCGCGAAGGTCTCCGACAAAATCGAAGTCATCCAGAACCTCTCCAAGGTCGTCGACCGCCTGCTCATCGGCGGCGCCATGGCCTATACCTTCCTCAAGGCCCGCGGCGAAGCCACCGGCAAGTCCCTCGTGGAAGAGGACAAACTCGCCCTCGCTTCCGAACTGATGGCCTCGCTCGGCGACAAGCTCATGCTCCCCACCGATCACGTCGTCGCCGAAGAGTTCAAGGCCGAAGCCGCCAACGAAGTCGTCACCACCATCCCCGACGGCAAGATGGCCCTCGACATCGGCCCGGCCACCATCGCCGCCTTTGAAGCCGTCATCAAGGAGTCGAAAACCATCATCTGGAACGGCCCCATGGGCGTCTTCGAAATGAAGCCCTTCGATACCGGTACGGTCGCCCTCGCCAAAGCCGTCGCCAACTCCGGCGCCGTCTCCGTCGTCGGCGGCGGGGACTCGGAAAAGGCCATCAAATCGGCCGGCGTTACCGACAAAATCACCCATGTCTCCACCGGCGGAGGCGCCTCGCTCGAGTTCCTCTCCGGACTCGAACTCCCCGGCGTCGCCGCTCTCACCGAGAAGTAACGAACCCGAAAACGAACCCAAGGCTCCCGCTCCCCGGGAGCCTTTTTCTTTCTCCCTCCTATGCGCCGCCGCCACCTCCTCGCCTCTCTCCTCCTCCCCGCCTACGCCGCTCCCCGGCCCCAAATGAGGTGGGCCGATGACTCCCGCCTCGGCCGCCCCTTCGCCAAGGATCCCTCCGTCATCGAGTTTCAAAATCGCTTCCTGCTCTACTACTCTCTCCCCGGCACCGGCCCCCGCGGCACCGGTTGGGGCATCGGCATCGCCTACAGCACCGACCTCATCCACTGGCACAAAACCGCCGAACTTCTCCCGCAACAGGACTGCGAAAAGAACGGCATTTGCGCCGCCGGCGCCCGCGTCATCGATGGCCGCGTCCACCTCTTCTACCAGACCTACGGCAACGGCCGCCTCGACGCCATCTGCCACGCTGAATCCGCCGACGGCATCACCTTCCAGCGCCACCCCGCCAACCCCGTCTTCCGCCCCGCCGGCGATTGGCACGCCGGCCGCGCCATCGATGCCGACATTATCCTCTTCCGCGGCCGCTGGCACCTCTATGCCGCCACCCGCGACCCGCAAATGAAGGTCCAGATGATCCTCGGCGCCGTCGCCGATCCCGGCCAGGGCTTCGGCCCCGGCGCCTGGCGCATGCTCGCCCCTCATCCTCTCCTGAAGCCAGAACTCCCCTGGGAACGCGACTGCATCGAAGCCCCCACTACCCTCATCCGCAACGGCAAACTCTACATGTTCTATGCCGGCGGCTACAACAATGCCCCCCAGCAGATCGGCTGCGCCGTCAGTGACGACGGCATCGCCTGGCGACGCCTCTTCTCCGATCCGCTCCTCCCCAACGGCGCCCCCGGCTCCTGGAACGCCTCGGAGTCCGGCCACCCCGGCGTCCTCGTCACCCGCGCCGGTAAAACCCACCTCTTCTTCCAGGGCAACCCCGACCGCGGCCATACCTGGTACCTCTCCCAGGTCGAACTCGGCTGGCGCGGCGAACGCCCCTACTTACTCTAGCTCCAGCACCCCGCGCAGCATCTCCCGCCATTCCGCCGCCGTCGCCCCTTCTCCAATCTTCACATTCACCCGCGAACCCCGCTTGGCCCGCAACTCCCGCTCGTAGGCCTCCCGCAATGGCTTCACCCGTTTTCGCCGCTCCCAGTCATAGTCCGCTTGCAATTGCCGCCGCCGGTCCCGGTCTCTCGTTCCGGTCACCCGACGCTTCATCCGTTCCTCCGTCGGCGTCATCCCCCATCTGGCCGAATCGTAGCTCGGCAGCGTTAGCCACTCTTTGTTCGTGAATCCACCCCCATCCAGGTGAATCTCCACATGATTCCCGGACCGCTTCACCAGCGTCACCGTCGCCACACGCCCCTTGGCCACCCCTACTCCATACTTTGCCAGTCGCTCAGCCGCCACCTTCTCCTCGCCCGGCACATCCACCCCGGAATTGTCCGCCGGCATCGCCACCAGCGCCCGCACCCGGTCCCCTTCCTTTGGCTGCGCCCCCAGCCCCAAACAGCACAACAGCCCCGCCAGCAAAAGTGTAGCCTTCATCAATCAGCACAGTACCACAGCGTACGCCTACTCCATCCGCGGATACTTCGCCGGCGCCTTCTCCGTCGTCCATGTATAGCTAGCTGGCCGGCACTCGCCGACTTTTCCGTCGCCGAGCCGCCCGCCTGCCGTCAATCACCAGGATGACTACCCGGCAATAAGAGAAAAGCCCCTACGCCAGCAGTGGTTTGATGACGTTCCCGTGCACGTCCGTCAACCGGAAATCGCGCCCCTGGAAACGGAAAGTAAGCTTCAAATGATCAATCCCCAGTAAGTGCAGAATCGTCGCCTGAATGTCGTAGACGTCGATCTTCCCCTGCGTCGGCGAGAACCCGAACTCGTCCGTCCCTCCCACCACCGTCCCGGGCTTAATCCCGCCCCCGGCCATGAACAGACTGAACGCGTCGATATGATGGTTCCGCCCGATCTTCCCCTTCTCCCGCACTTCGCCCATCGGCGTCCGCCCGAACTCCCCGCTCCAGATCACCAGCGTCTTTTCCAGCAATCCGCGCTGCTTCAAATCCTTGATCAACGCTGCCGTCGGCCGGTCCACTTCCTGGCATACCCGGTCCAGCGGCTTCGTAATGTCGTCATGGTGATCCCAGTCGGCGTGATACAACTGCACAAACCGCACACCCCGCTCCACTAATCGCCGCGCCAGCAGACAGTTATTCGCGTACGAAGCCTTCCCCGGCTCCGCTCCGTACATCTCCAGCGTCTCCTTTGTCTCGCTCTTGAAGTCAATCAACTCCGGACCGCTCGTCTGCATCCGGTAGGCCATCTCATACTGCGAGATCCGCGTCTGAATCTCCGCATCCCCGGTCTCGTCCAACTCCATCTTGTTCAGATCCCGGATCGCCTCAATCGTCCGCCGCTGCTGTTCACTGTCCACCCCGGCCGGATTCGACAGATCCAGAATCGGATCGCCCGCCGACCGGAACGGCACGCCCTGATACGACGACGGTAGGAACCCGCTTCCCCACAGCGCCGCTCCGCCGCGCGGTCCGCGCGGCCCGGACTGCAGCACCACATACCCCGGCAGACTCTTCGATTCACTCCCAATCCCGTAAGTCACCCACGAACCGATCGACGGCCGCCCCGTCCGTACCGACCCCGTATTTGCAAACAGCTTCGCTGGCCCGTGATTGAAGTTCTCCGTCGAGACGCCATGAATCATCGCAATGTCATCGGCCACCGTCGACAGGTGCGGCACCAGGTCGGAAAACCACATTCCGTTGCCGCCCGCCTGCTTAAACGTCCGCCGCGTCCCCAGCAGCTTCGGCGGCTCCTTGGAGAACGTGTCCATGAACGCAAACCGCTTCCCCTTCAGAAACGATTCCGGCGTCACCTTCCCGTCCCACTTTACTAACTCCGGCTTGTAGTCGAACAACTCTAACTGCGTCGGCGCACCCGCCATGAACAGAAAGATCACCCGGTCCACCTTCGGCGCATGATGCCGCGCATTTACCTGCGCCAGCAACTTATCCGCCATCAGGCTCGCCAGTGCCGCCTTCCCCACGCCGAATCCGCACTCGCGGAACAGGTGCCGCCGAGTCGTCTTTAAGAGGTTCTTATCTTCCGGTTGCATCGTAGTTACTCCCGCGTCATGAACTCGTCAAGATTCAACAGCACGCGCCCCACCGCCGTCCATGCCGCCTGTTCGCTCTTCTCTTTTTGCGCATCCCGCTGTGCCGCCAGGAAACCCAGCAGCCGCGTCCGCTCGCCCGGCTTCATCTCCCGCTGCAGCACCCGCTCCCAGGCCAGCGCCAGCTTCCCGCCGTCATCGAGCCCCGCTCCATCGGCCAGCAGCTTCTTCGCCAGCACCTCGGCAAACTCGAAATACGCGTCGTCGTTCAACAGAATCAGCGCCTGCAACGGCGTGTTCGACCGTACCCGCCGCGTACAGGTCACGCTGCCGTCCGGCGCATCGAATGTGATCAACCCCGGATGCCCCGCCGACCGTTGGAAATAGGTGTACATCCCCCGCCGGTACTTGTCTTCGCCGTCGGAGACTTTCCACTCCCGCTTCACCTGCGTCACATCGTTGGCGCCCTTCGGAAGCGGCGGATACACACTCGGTCCGCCTACCTTCCGGCCCAGCAGCCCCGTCACCACCAGCGCCGAATCGCGGATGATCTCCGCATCCAGCCGCAACCGGTTCTGCCGAGCCAGCAGCTTATTGTACGGATCCACCGCCGCCGCGTCCGGACGCGCCGTCGATGCCTGCCGGTAGGTCGCGCTCATCACAATCGCCTTGTGCATCCGCTTCAGCTTCCAGCCGCCGCTCATGAACTCCGCCGCCAGCCAGTCCAGAACCTCGGGATGCGTCGGACGATCACCCATCAGCCCCAGGTCGTTCTCCGTCTCCACAAATCCTTTGCCGAAGTACTGCTGCCAGATCCGGTTCATCGTCACCCGCGCCGTCAGCGGATTTTCCGTATCCACCAGCCACTTGGCCAGGTCCAGCCGGTTGGGCACCGGGTTCGGATTCTTCAGCGGCGGAAACACCGAAGGCACGCCAGGCTGCACGGCACTCCCCTTCCGCGTAAAGTCCCCGCCCAGGTGGATGTAATGCTCCCGCGGCTTGGCCAACTCTTTCATCACCAGTGTCCGCTGCACCGCCGGCTTCCGCTTCCGCAGGTCCACTAACTCCTTCCGCAACGCAATCAAGCCGGGATCTTTGTCGGCATCCTGAGTCAGCGTCTCCTGGTGCTTCCGGATTCGCAACTCCACGTCCTGCACATCGGCGTCCCACTTCGCCAGCGCCGCAATCTGTTCCGGCGTCCCCATCTCCAGAAACGGCTTGTTGAAATACTTCCGGTCCGCTTCCTTGTCCACCTCGTCCACGTTGTTCAGAAACGCGAAGAGCTGATAAAACTCCCGCTGCGACACCGGATCGTACTTGTGGTCATGACACCGCGCGCATCCCAGTGTCAGGCCCAGCCACACCGCACCCGTCGTCTGCACCCGGTCGGCCACCGCCTCCACCCGGTACTGCTCAAAGTCGATCCCGCCCTCGTAATTGGACGGCGTGTTCCGGTGAAATCCCGTCGCGATGATCTGATCGTTCGTCGCGTTCGGCAACAGATCCCCGGCAAACTGTTCGATCGTGAACCGGTCAAACGGCATGTCGGCGTTCAACGCCTTGATCACCCAGTCCCGGTACGGAAAGATATCGCGCGGCGCATCGATCGTGTACCCGTCGGAATCGGCATACCGCGCCAGGTCCAGCCAATGCCGCCCCTGCCGTTCCCCGAAATGAGGCGATGCCAGCAACCGGTCCACCAGCCGCTCATAGGCATCCGCCCGCTTGTCATTCACAAACGCCTTCACCTCTTCTGGCGTCGGCGGCAATCCCACCAGATCCAGACTCACCCGCCGGATTAGCGTCATCCGGTCGGCCTCCGGCGACATCGCCAGATTCTTCTCCTTCAACTTCGCCGCCACCAGTTCGTCAATCCCGCTCGCCGCCGGCCGCTTCACCGGCTGAAACGCCCAATGCGTCGACTTCCGCCGCTTCGCCGCCACAAACTCCGGCGTCGTTACCATCCCCCGCTTCACCCACTCTTCCAGCTTCGCCACTTCTTCTGGCGCCAGCTTCCGCTTCGGCGGCATCTTCAGCCCGCCATCCTGCCGCACCGCCTGCAACAGCAAACTTGCCGCGTCCCCCGGCGTCGCCGCCGGACCGCGATTGCCGCCCTTGATAATCGCTTCCCGCGAATCCAACGCCAACCCGCTGTTCAACCCGTTCACCGAGTGACAGCCCTGGCAGTTCGTCCGCAACAGCGGACGCACTTCCTTTTCGAAAAACTCAATGTCCGCGGGCGCTTGCGCGTACGCGGCCGTACCAATCAGAAAACAGATGGCAAGGCGCATGTTGCCATATTCTATCAGCGACCGGGACGGGTAGGGGCGCCACCCAAGACGCCCCCAACCCAACTACTTGCCGGCCGTTGCCACCATGGCGATCAGCTCTCGCTCCGCTCGGTACCAGTCCTCCTGGGGCGATCCCTCAGGACATCCGCGCTCCAGCCATGACAGGTAAGCGCGCTGCTCGATCTCCCGCGCGTCCAGCATCCGTGCCGGTTCCATCGCGTCGGAAAGGTTCACGATCGAACTGTTTGCCGTTGCAGCTTCCACTTTCGGAGCCGCTTTCCGGCGGGGCGTTGCAGTTTTGACGGCCTTCACCGCCACTTTCTTTTCCGCGGCTACAGGGGTTGCCTTCTTCCGCGTCTTCTTCTCAACAGGAACGCTTGCTTCGCTAACCGGGGGAGGTGCAATCGCAGCTTCGTTCACTTTCTTTCTTGCCATAACGTACAGTCACTCCTGATTGGGTTGAGATATCGACTCACAACGGGGTAACGAGGAGGAACGAGCTCTCAGTTTATTTTACTAGAGTTCTGTATGAACTTGCAGTTACGCTGAAAGTCATGCGCCCGCGGCCCCTCGCCCTTCTCGCCGCCGTCCCGCTCTTCTACCAGAACGTCCTCCCCATCCTCGAGCGCCGCTGCCTCTCCTGCCACCGCCCCGGAGAAGCCGCTCCCATGTCCCTCGCCACCTACCAGCAGGCCCGCCCCTACGCCCGCGCCATCCGCGACGCCGTCCTCCGCCACACCATGCCCCCCTGGTTCGCCGACTCCGCTCCCGGCCAATTCGCCAACGATCCCCGCCTCTCCCCCGCCGAAATCAATACCCTCAAACAATGGGCCGCCGCCGGCGCTCCCGCCGGCACCCCTGTCCCCCCCAAGGCAGACTGGCCCCAGGGCTGGCGCATCCCCACCCCTGACGCCGTCTTCCAGATGCCCCAACCCTTCGCCCTCCCCGCTGCCGGCGAAGTCGACTACCAGCACGTCATCGTCCCCACCCGCTTCACCCAGGACCGCTGGGTCACCGCCCTCGAACTCCGCCCCCAGTCCCGCGCCCACGTCCACCACGCCGTCGTCTTCGTCCGCCCGCCCAAGTCCGTCTGGCTCCGCCACCAACCGCCCGGCCAACTCTTCACCGCCAAGGGCCAGGCCCTCGCCGGCCTCTCCACCCTCGACGAGGTCATCGCCGCCTACCTCCCCGGCGCCGATCCCCACATCCTCCCCCCCGGACACGCCAAACTCATCCCCGCCGGCAGCGACCTCATCTTCCAGATTCACTACACCACCAACGGCAAAACCGCCCTCGACCAGACCCGCCTCGGCCTCGTCTTCGCCACCCAGCCCCCCAAAATCCGCCACTACTCCCTCTCCATCGCCCAGGGTTCGTTCTCCATCCCTCCCCGCGCCCCCGCCCACCCCGTCCAGGCAACCTTTCCGGTCGGCACCCACACCGAAATCTACGCCCTCGCCCCCCACATGCACCTCCGCGGCAAGTCCATGCAGGTCCGTACCATTGCCCCGGACGATACCGAGACCACCATCCTCGACGTCCCCCGCTACGACTTCTACTGGCAACTCGTCTATCGCCCCGCCAAGCCCATCCCCATTCCCCGCGGCACCAAAATCATCCTCGACGCCGTCTTCGACAACTCCCCCAACAACCCCCGCAACCCCAACCCCTCGGCCACCGTGAAATGGGGCGAGCAAAGCAACGAAGAGATGGCCGTCTGCTTCGTCGATTTCCTCCTCCCCATCCCCATCTCCCCTAACGAGCTTTTCCGCGCCCCGCGCTTTTAGTCCTCCGCCCCCCCCTGTTCGCCCCCCCCTGTTCGTAGTTTGTCAATCTGTCCGGTTTAATTCACACGCTAAATGTCCGGT
>CAYSFR010000053.1:0-56765 GCA_964430625.1 uncultured Solibacteraceae bacterium | reverse complement strand
AATTTATATTTAGTTTGTTTTCAACAACATCATTTTTCACACTCGACGGTTACTATAGACGGCCGCGCCAAGCTCAAATCGAGAGTGACTCTATGCCCTTCCGCATCGCCGCCACAAAACTTGGCCCTCTGGCCAATTTCGCGGGAAGCCTCGTCCTTCCCGCCGCTTTGAACCTAAAGTCTAACGATCCGCACTACCTCTGTGCCTTGACCGATTCCGGCGTCCATGCCGCCGTCCAATCCGTTTGGGCCATCCTCCCCGCTGCCACCCCGCCGCCGGCTCGGGCCTTCCCGCGCTTTGATACCGTCGACGACTGGCAATCCGGCCTCACCCTGCTCGTCGAACAATCCGCCAATCTCCGGGCCTCCGCCTCCGCCGAGATCTCCGCCCTCTGGACCAGCCTCGCCGCTCCAGTCAAGAGCATTCTCTCGGGCGACATCGGCCTCGATCTCGACTTGGGCATCCAGGCCCAGGCCCAATGGTGCGCCTCCAGCGACTGCTGGTGGTCCATCCATCGCCCCTCCGCCGCCCGCACACTCGAACTGCGCCTCTGCGCCGCCCGGACCTCGGCTCGCTCCCTCAACGTCACCGCCGGCGCCACCGCCGGCCTCGACCAGGCCACCCGGAACTCCGTCGCCGCCATACTCGGCCACCATCGCACCCAACTCCTCCAGAGTCTGCGCCGGGGCGCCGCCGCCCTCCCGGGAAAGCTCCCCTTCCCCAAACGGACCATCGCTGCCTTCGTCGAGAACTGGCTCGCCCTTCCCGACGCCGTTCGCAACGAGCAGTGGAGCAACCCGGTTGACCCCGTTCTCCGCGCCCTCAAACGAGCCGTGGAACGCGCCATCGACACCACTCTCGCCAACGCCGATCAGCTCACGGCGCGCCTGGAGTTCGCCGCCGTGCGGACGCTCGAGAAGTCCCTTTCGGCCTCCCTCTCGGCCGCCTTCGACAGGCAGCGCTCCAGCGGCGCGATCCTCCATGCCACTTTCGACTTCGACGCCAACCCGGCGCTCGACCCCATCTTCCAGAGCACTCGCGAGGGAGACCTCCAGCCCCTCCTCGCCGCGCCGGTCAATGGAGTAACGCTCCATAGCTGCGCCATCACTACCGAACTCGCGCGCCGCCGCACTTTCTCCTGGCGCCTGCCCTTCACCGCCGGCTACACCGATTCCCGCGAACGCTTGGAAACGGCCATGCTCGCCCTCGACGATGCCGCCGGTCGCGTCATCCGCGGGCGCGTCCGCGTCGATAGCGAACGCCGCACCCGCCATGCCGCCAGCCTCCTATCCCTCGAGGCTGCTTTCGCCGCCCGTCTCGGCGGCGACATCACCGTCCATGACCCGGCCAGCCTGCGCGCCAGCTTCGATCTGCATTTCCGCACCAATCGCCCGCGCGCGCTCCAACCGCTCATGGATCTCTACAAGGCCGGCCGCGTCCCGCCCGACGCCACCCGTTGCCACCTCCAGGTGTCCCTGCCCCCAGACGCCATCGCCCACTGGCTCAGCCCGCAACCGGCCGCCGAGGTCTCCCGCCGCATCCAAATCGCCTGGCGAACCCTCTTGCCCGCCGTCGTCGACATCGAGGCCCTGAACACCCAGACCGCCGCGCCGCTCCTCGTCTGGATGTCGCTCCCGGTTACCACCCGTGTCTCTCTCGACGGCCCCAGCCTTACCCTCAACCGCGAGGGCGCCTCGTATTGGGACTGGGCGGACCCGCGGCTTCGCGATGCCATGGTTTGGAACCCGCGGACCGCGGCCAGCCTCCAGGCCAACATCGCCAACTCGCCCTTCGATGCCACCCCGGACGAACTGCGCCGGATTCTGACAAAACCTGTCGGCACCGCCGTCTTCCAGTCGCTCCTCCGCATGGAAGCCGTCCTGGTCGACGCCATCGCCTCCCAACTCGAACTCTTCGAGCGGCGCTCTGCCGATCCCGTCAAGGCCATGCGCGAACTCAGTGAGATGCTCAGCAAACTCACACTCGCCTTCCATCGCCGCCTCAGTTCCGTCTACGGGGCGGAAACCGCCCGTGCCCTCGGCCCCCTGCTGCTCGCCGCCACCTCCGGCGTCCAACCGGAAGCCAGCGTCACATGGGCCCGCTGATCCGCTGCCAGGCGCCCCCGCTCGCGGGCGCCTGGCTCCTACTTGTCGTCGTCGCCGCCGGTCTCCATGCCCATCTGGCCCAAACGGTACCGCAGCGCGTTCCGCGTCAGGCCCAACAGCCGCGCCGCCTGGCTCTTGTTGCCCTGCGCTCGCCGCATCGCCTCCCGGATGATCGCCTCTTCGTACTGGTCCAGTGTCATGCCGTCGGGCAGGAACATCGGTTCCCCGCCCCCGCCGCTGGCCGCTACACGAGATCGCGGAGCCATATCCAATCGGATGTCACCCGCCTCCAGCCGCCCGCCCATCGCCAGCACCAGCGAACGCTCGATCACGTTCTCCAACTCGCGCACATTCCCCGGCCAGTGGTAGGCCATCAGCTTGGCCGTCGCGTCCATGCTCATCTCCAACTCCGCCGTGCCCAGTTCCGCCGCATGCTTCCGGATGAAGTGGTCGGCCAGGTACGGAATGTCCTCGCGCCGCTCCCGCAACGGCGGAATGTTGATCGGCAGCACGTTCAGCCGGTAGTAGAGGTCCTCCCGGAACGTGCCCTCTTCCAGCGCCCGCCGCAGATCCACGTTCGTCGCCGCCACCACGCGCACATCGATATGCCGCGTCTTGTTGCTCCCCAGCCGCTCGAACTCCCGCTCCTGCAGGATCCGCAGCAGCTTCACCTGTATCGCCATCGGCACGTCCCCGATTTCGTCCAGGAACACCGTACCCGTGTCCGCCTGCTCGAACTTGCCCGGCTTGGTCATGTTCGCGCCTGTAAACGCGCCCTTCTCGTAGCCGAACAGCTCGCTCTCCATCAGATTCTCCGGAATCGCCGTACAGTTGATCTTGATGAACGGCTTGTCCTTGCGCGGCGAGTGATAGTGGATCGCCCGCGCAATCATGTCTTTACCCACCCCGCTCTCGCCGGCCAGCAGCACCGTCGCCCGGGTCGGCGCCGCCCGCAGCACCATGGCGAAGACGTCCTGCATCGCCCCACTCCGGCCCACGATGCTGTCCAGTTGGTAGCGCCCGCCCAGCTCTTCCTTCAGTCGCCGGTTCTCGTCCCGCAGCGCCTGCATCTCCAGCGCCTTCTCCACCACCGCCGTCAGATGGTCCAGCGAGAACGGCTTCACCAGAAAGTCCGCCGCCCCCTTCTTCATTGCCTCCACGGCCGTCTCCACGCTGCCGAAGGCCGTCATCATCACCACCGGCAGCCCCGGACGGGCGGCGTGTGTCTTCTCCAGGAACTCCAGCCCGTTCATTCCCGGCAATCGCAGGTCGGTCAGCACCAGGTCCGCCCGCTCGGCCAGCAGCAGCCCCTCTTCCGCCGTGGCCGCCTGCTCCACCTCGTAACCGGAACTCTGCAGTTGCAACTGCACCACCCGGCGCAGTTTCTCTTCATCCTCGATCACAAGGACACGTCGGCTCATTTCTTCATGATCCCATTACACGGGCAGCAACACGCGGAACACCGCGCCTTGCCCCGGTTCGCTTTCCACCACGATTCTGCCCCCATGCTCGTCGATGATCTTGGAGACGATCGCCAGACCCAGCCCCACTCCGCTCGCCTTTGTCGTGAAGAACGGGTTGAAGATGCTCTCCCGGTGTTCCGGCGCGATCCCCGATCCCCGGTCAATCACTGCCGCCTCCACGAACCCGTCCACCATTCGGGTCTTCACCGTCACGCTCCCGCCCGCCGGGCTGGCCTCCGCCGCGTTCCGCAGCAGGTTGTAGAACACCCGCTCCATCCACTCCCCGTCCATCGGTGCCGGACGCACACCGGGGTCGTAATTCTTGTAAATACTTACCTCCGGCCGGTCCGCGCTCCGTTCATACTGCACCACCGCCCGGTCAATCACTTCGTGCACATCGGTCTGCGCCGGCTTCAGCGGCAAGGGCCGGGCGAACTCCAGGAACCGCGTCACCAGCGAGTTCGCCCGGTCCACCTCGCTGGTGATATACCCGGTCAACTCCTGGCCCATCTCCTTGTCCCCGCCGGCGACCTTTTTCAGCATCTCCGCCGACGCCCGGATCGTCCCCAGCGGGTTCCGCAACTCGTGCGCCAGCCCGGCCGTCAACTGGCCCAGCGCCGCCAGGCGCTCGCTGCGCCGAACAGCGGCTTCCGCCTTCACCAGTTCCTCGTTGGCACGCGCCAGTTCCTTGGCCGTCTGCTGGCTCTTCCGCGCCTCCAGACGGTTCGTCTTGGCCAGTTGGAACGTCAGCAACCCCACCACCGGCATGAACACGGTGCGCAGAAACAACTCCCGCCAGTCAAACAAATACCGGCCCAGATCCTCCGGCTCCAGGTAGAGCAGGAAGCTTAAATAGGAGGCCATCGCCAGCGCCGTCACCGTCAGCGTCGCCCATCCCCCCATGGTGGTCGCCGCGCTCACCACCGGCAACAACAGCACCACGAAGAACGAGGAGTTCAAGGCGTCGGTATAGCCGACCACCAGGTAGCAAAGCACCAGCTTGATGGCGATCGCCACCACCTCGCCGCGCGGCGTCTGGAATGCGGCCAGCCGGTGTTCCAGCACCTGGAAGATCGCCAGCCCCGTCAACATCGTCAGGCTCGGCGTATCCTGCTTCGGACTGGCCACGGCCATCGCCGCGAACAACAACAGCCATGCGATTCCCATCCCGCCCATACTATCGGGCTTTGTGCCACAATGGGTGGAGTCTCGCGTATTGTCCTCATGAACCCAGTAAATCCAGTCGACGACCCCCTTGAGGAGTCGGCGTCTCAGTCCAACGAATCCTCCTTTGGCGACATCCTTCGCCAGTTTGAACAGGAACAGGCCACCGCGCCTGCCGCCAAACCGGCCGACGCCCCTGGCCCCATCAAGGGCAAGGTGATTGCCGTCACGGAAGATTCGGTCTTTGTCGATATCAAAGGCAAAGCGGATGGAGTCCTGCCGAAGTCCTCCCTTACTCCTGAAATGTCCGAAATCGCCGTGGGCGACCTGGTGGAAGTCACCATCACCGGCCGCAACGAAGAAGGACAGGCCATTCTATCGCCGCTGAAGGTGGAGAAGCCCAAGGACTGGAGCGGCCTGCTCGCCGCTTTCGAAGAGAAGCGTAACGTTGCCGGTAAGGTCACCGAAACCGTCAAGGGCGGTGTCCGTGTCGATATTGGCGGCCGGGCCTTCATGCCCGCCTCCCGCTCCGGCACCCGTGACGCCTTCGAACTCCAAAAGCTCGTCGGTATGGACGTCGAAGTCCGCATCCTCTCGATCGATGTCGAGAAGGAAGATATCGTCGTCGATCGTCGCGTCGTCCTCGAAGAGGAAGCCGCCAAGAAAAAGGAAGAGCTCTTCCAGGCCCTCAAAGAAGGCGATGTCGTCAAAGGGCGTGTCCGCTCCGTTACCGACTTCGGCGCGTTCCTCGACCTCGGTGGCGTCGATGGCCTCCTTCATGTGGCCGACATGAGCTGGCATCGTGTCGGCAAGCCCGCCGATGTCGTCTCCATCGGTGATGAACTCGAAGTCAAGATCCTCAAGCTGAACCCCAACACCCGCAAGGTGTCCCTGGGGCTCAAGCAGATGCAGCCGGATCCCTGGACTGTGGCCGCTCAGCAGTTCCAGCCCGGCCAGCGCGTCGTCGGCTCCGTCGCCCGCCTCACCGACTTCGGCGCCTTTGTCGAACTCTCCCCCGGCGTCGACGGCCTCGTCCATCTCTCCCAGATGTCCTGGTCGAAGAAGGTCCGCAAGCCCTCTGACCTCCTCAAGGTCGGCGATCAGGTGGAAGTCGTCGTTCTCGGCGTCAAGCCCGGCGACAAGCGCATCGAACTCAGCCTCAAGAACGCCCTCGGCGATCCTTTCGTCGAAGCGCTCGAAAAGTACAAGCCCGGCACCATCGTGGAAGCCCCCGTGACGTCCATCCAGGCCTTCGGCGCGTTTGTCGACTTGGGCGACGGTATCGACGGCATGATCCACATCGGCGACATGGCCAACGACAAGCGGATCGACCATCCTCGCGATGTCGTCAAGGAAGGGCAAGTCGTCCGCGCCATCGTCCTCGACATCGATAAGGATCGCCGCCGCATCCGCATGGGCCTGAAGCAGCTTCAGCCCACCAAGGTGGACCTCTTCATCGCCGAACACCAGGTCGGTGAAACGTTGAGCGGCCTCGTCACCGACGTCCGCGGCAACAACATCCGCATCGAAGTCTCCGAGGGCGTCCTCGCCGACTGCAAGATCGAAGAACCGAAGAAGGAAGAGGCCAAGCCCGCTGCTGAAAGCGCCGGCGCCGCTGACCTCGGCTCCCTCGCCGCCATGCTCAAGGGCCGGTGGAAGGAAGGCAAGGGAGGCGACCCCGCTCCCAAAGCCGCCACCATCAAGCCTGGGACCGTCCGCTCGGTGAAGATCACGGCCCTCGACGCCGAACATAAGCGCGTCACCGTCGAACTGCTTCCCTAACACTTCCTGCGAAGGAAGGCTGAGGCCCGCTCTCCGGAGCGGGCCTTTTTCTTGCCCGATACCCGCTTACGGCATCCCCGCCGCATGGAACGACCGTTCGGAAAGGGTCGGATGCGTCGCGCCCTCCGCCGCGGCTCGCAACAACTCGGCCACGCTCCAGGCCTGCGCAAAGCAGCCTCTCGGCGAATTGGGCGGATCCCCATCGGCGATCTCCGACAACTGGCCGATCCCCGCCTGCCGCAGATGCCCGGCCATCCCCTCCAGCAGGTGCCGCGTCCGCGGCGAACCCGGATGGACCTTGGAATAGGCCGTCAGAAACGGCCCCATCAGGAACAGCCATACCGAACCCTGATGGTAGGCCGAATCCCGGTCCCAGACCCCACCCTCGTACCGTCCCCGGTACGCCGGATCCACCGGAGACAGGCTCCGCAACCCCAGCGGCGTCAGCAGATGCTTCTCCACCGTCTCCACCACCGCTGCGGCCTGTGCCGGTTCCAGCATGCTGTAAGGGAGACTGACGGCGAAGATCTGGTTCGGCCGGATCGATGCGTCGGCCGTGTTATCCAGCAGGTAGCCGCGCTCTTCGTCCCAGAACTCGCCAAGAAAACTTTTCCGGGCGCGCTGCGCCAGTTCCTCCATCTGCCCGGCACGCTCCAGGTCGCCGAAACGCGTGGCGAACTCCTGCAGGGTACAGATAGCGTTGTACCACAGCGCCTGGATCTCCACCGGCTTGCCATGCCGCGGTGTCACCACCCAATCGCCGATCTTGGCGTCCATCCAGGTCAACTGCACTCCCGGCTCGCCGGCCTCCAGCAGACCGTCCGCATCCGCCCGGATCCCGTACCGCGTCCCCCGCAGATGCCAGTCCATCGCCTCCACCAGCCTCGGGTACAGCACATCCCGCACGAACGCCTCGTCTTCGCTGTAGTGCAGGTAGGAACGGGCCGCCTCGAAGAACCACAGCGTCGCATCCGCCGTGTTGTACTCCGGCGCTTCCCCGTCATCCGGGAAGTGGTTCGGCAGCATCCCCTGGTTCAACGCCTTGGCGAACTCCTTCAGGATGCCCCGCGCCACATCAAACCGCCCGGTGGCCAGCGTCAGCCCCGGCAGCGCGATCATTGTGTCCCGCCCCCAATCACCAAACCACGGATACCCGGCGATGATGGAGTGCCCTTCCCCGCGCCGCACCACGAACTGGTCGGCCGCCTCCGCCAGGTCTTCCAGGAACGGGTCCGGTTGCGGCGCCTGCCGCCGCAACGCCTGCCGCCGCAGTCTCTCCCGCTCCCGTAAACCGGTCACCTCATGAGCCGCTATCGCCTCCCGCGACACAATCACCACCGCCTTCGGCGAATTAGACAGGTCGTAGTGCAGCACAAACGGCTGGAACAGATCTTCCTGGAAGTCCAGTCCGCGGGCCTTCTCTTCCTGATACTCGAACCGGTTGTACCAGTGCCCCGTCGGCTCACACGTGCGGAAGTCGGACCCGAAGTAGACCCGCGGCAACCCAGGGTACGGCTCCACCGACACGATCCCTTCCTCCTCCCACTCAAACTGCCGGTCCAACACCGGGTTGGAGTGGGTTGTCGCGTGGAAGTCCCGGTAGGCAATCAGCGGACGCACCTCCAGGCGGCAGTTCTTACACAGTCCCTTCACTTCGTACTCGACGGCCGTCGCGTCTTTGCCGTGGACCATGAAGACCCGTTTCTCCAGCAGCACATCGCCGATCTCGTAGACCCAGGTGGGGAAAGGGTCCAGGCGGAACTCCCGCAGGTACTCGTAGCCCTGCGGATACACCGCGCCTTCATACCGGTTGGCCGACAACTCTACCCGGTATCCGTCCACAACCAGGACATCCTCAAACTTCGCAACCAGCAGCATCCGCCCGGTCGGGGGATGCAGCGCCGAGGTCAACAAGCCGTGATACCGGCGCGTGTGAATGCCGCTGACGGTGCCGCTGGCAAACCCGCCCAAGCCATTCGTCTCCAGCCATTCCAGACGGCTGCTTTGTTCCAGATCCTGACAGATCATCTCATCGAATTGGAGCTTCATGACACTTCCCCGCTCAATCAATGCACGTAAAAGGCCAAACCCGGCGTCGGCCGGGTTCCAATAAATCGGGGCTGCGGAGGCACCTTCGCGTCGGGCGGCGCGACATCTCGGCAGCGACTGTCCAAAGTGTATATTAAATTTCTGGCGCCATGGTATGGGTCCCTGGCGTCAAGAGTACTCTCATTTGCTCCGCGTTGCTATAGCCCGCGCCAGCAGCGAGAGCAACTCGCGCGAGCGGGTGAGCCGGGTCTGGGTAAAGAAACCGTGGTGCATGTCGGCGTAGTGATGCGCCTCAACCTCCACGCCCCGTTCCCGCAAACCGCGGCCAAACTCCAGCGCTTCATCGCGCAGCGCGTCCACGCCAGCCGTGATGAGCAACGTGGCGGGAAACGGGCCGGAGTCCGCCGTCACCGGTGTGCCTCCGTAGAGTTCCCACCCGCGCCGCATGTCCTCCCCGCTCGGCCACGGCCCTTGCCAGAACTCCTTGTAGGACGCCGCGCGGCACTCCGGATCGAGCATCGGGTAGATGAGCAATTGCCGCCGGGGCGCCAGCGCCAACGCAGCCATCGCCGCCAGGTACCCGCCCGCGCTATCGCCGCCGAGGAGCATCCGGTCCACTTGCCCGGCGAACCAGCGGCCCGCCGAAATTGCGTCCTCCACCGCCGCCGGGTGGACGTATTCAGGCGCCAGCCGGTAGTCGACGGCGCAAATGCGGCACTGCGACTGCGCGGCCAGCATCCGCAGCGGCCAGTCGTGAGACTCCAGATCGCCACTGAAGAACCGCCCCCCGTGCAGGAAGAGCAGGGCCTGGGCACTTTCGGCGCCGTACAGGCGAACCGGCACCCCGCCGGCCACCGCGTCGCGCACCGGAACCCCGGGCGGCGGGTCCAGCTGCCACTTTCTCCCGGCCAGCATCGCCGTCCGCGTCTCCTCCACGGTCATCTCCGACCGCGGTTTGGCGCCCGCCGCCCGCTGCGCCTCCAGCATCGCTTCCACCTCCGGATGCAGCGCCGACGCTAGCTCCCCAGACAAGCCATCACCTCGCGATAGAACTCGGGGTGACTCTCCCAGGTCTGCGCCGTCACCATCCGGCCATCGCGTACCGCCTGCGCCGTCTGCCATTCTCCCCCGGCCTGGGCGACCTCCGACTGCACATGCTCATAACAGGTGACCTTCCGGCCCTTTACAATCCCCGCCGCATTGAAAACCTGAATGCCATGACAGATCGCGAACAGCCATTTGCCCTGTTCCTCAAAGCTGCGGACCAAGCCCACAACATGGGGATTATGGCGCAGGTATTCCGGGGCACGCCCGCCCAGAATGAGCACCCCGTCGAAGTCGTCCGCCGAGACTTCGCTAACGGCGGCATCGGCATTCACCCCATACCCGGGCCGCTCCACGTAGGTATCCCAGCCCGGCTCAAAGTCGTGCATCACCATATGCAGCCGCCGCCGCGCCGGTGCCGCGACCACCGCTTCGTGGCCGGCCTCGCGCAGCCGGTGAATGGCGTACCAGGCCTCGTAGCATTCCCCGCCATCGCCGGTCAGAATCAACATCCGCTTCATTTCCCGCCCGCCTTCCGCGGCGTCAGGTTCTCAAACAGGAACGCGCCGGACTTGCCGCCGACGGCGAAGTCCAGGTCGCCGTCACCGTCCACATCGGCGGTCGCGATCTGCATGCCCGCACCCGCCGAGGAGCCGTAGTCGATAATGTGGCGGATCCACTCGATGCCCTTTTCCCCTTTGCGCCACTCGTACCAGTAAATGCCGAGCGGCTCATTGGCGCCGGGCTCATGCTCATGCGCCCAGAAACGCTTGCCGGCCATGAAGTCCTTCTGCCCGTCTCCGTTGATATCGACAAAAGCGGTAGCGTGCGCCTGGCTCCAGGCGTCGTCGATCTTGATCTCGGTGAACTTGCCGTCGGCGTCCTGGCGCAGCCAGAAGATGCCGTAGTCGTGGGCATGGGGGTAGAAGACGTCGTTCCGTCCGTCACCGTCGATGTCGACCACATTCAGGAATCCGGTGTGCTTCTTGGCGGTCCAATCGGAATGGAGCTTCCACGGCCCGTCGCCGGCAGTGGCGGGCGCTTCCAGCCAGCCTTTCGGATGAAGGATATCGACCCGGCCGTCTTTGTTCACGTCGCCGGCGCCGATGCCATGGCCGAAGTTGTCCGGGTGCACGATGTGGCGCACAAACCCGCCCTTGGTCAGTTCGTACCACGCCGTCGGCCCCTTGCCGCCAAACTGGGGCAACAACTCCTGCGCCTTGCCGTCGTTGTTGATGTCCACCAGGAACATGAACTCAACGTTCCACTGCGTCTCCACCATGTGTTCTTTCCAGGTAGCGCCCAGCTTGCCCGGGTTCTCGTACCAGGAGATCTTCTTGGCGAACCAGGTGCAACTGACGATGTCCATCTTGCCGTCGCCGTTGACGTCGAGCGGAATATCGCTAAACGAGTCGATGTAGTTATTGGCAAAGCCCATGTCGCGGAAGTGGTGCTTCTTCCACTCGGCGCCCTTCACTTTCGGGTGCTCGTACCAGTTCTCGCCATTGACGATGTCGAGTTTACCGTCGCCGTTCAGGTCGGCAAATGCCGCGGTCTCATTGGCTCCGTAGTCGAGTTGGAGCTTCTTGAACGGGATGTCGGCCGGACGGGGGGCGGCAAGGGCCGCGACGGCGGCCAGGAGCAGGAGTGAAGAGCGCATCGAACTGATTGTATAACCGGACGGCGTGATATATTGGGTTAAGTTCGTGGCGCCATCGTCTAAGGGTTAGGACGGAGCCCTCTCAAGGCTCTAATAGGGGTTCGAATCCCCTTGGCGCTACCAATTCAATCGGGGCGGCATGGCCATTTGGTTTCGGGTGGAATGACCAGCGATTCGGTTGAGCCTGCTGGCGCCGGCTCCGTTTTACGATCAGGCTTACACGATCGATGACCCGACCAAGTTGGAAGGGGCGCGTCAGGTGACGCGGAACCCTTTGCCTCCCGCCGCCGACGAGATCGTCTGGACCAACTCCGCGGAGCGGCGGAGGGGATGGGACACGGTACCCAGCTTGTCCTGCTGGCGCTGGGGTTGTTGGGTACGGTCTCGCTGGCATTCCGGCCGGGCCTGAATGAAGATCAGGCGCGACGGAGCGCGTTGGTGGCGGCCGGTACCCCGGCAGTGCTGGCGAGGAGCGGGACCGTGATGCCGGACGTAGCGGCAAGGGTGTTCACGGTATGGGCTATGGACCGGAATGGTCAGGTGGCGAGAGGAGGACCAGGCGTTGGACGGCTGGCTGGCAGCCGCGCTTCTGGCCTGCGGGACACTCTCGCGACCGCACGTAGCGCTTCTGGGCGGATCCAACGCGCTGACCATGATGCACGCCGGCAGGAGGGAATGGGTCCGGCGATTGTGGCCGGTAGCGCCGGGTTCTGCACTGATGGCGGCGTTCGTCTTCCGAACCCGGGATCCGGTGCTGGCCCCAACATTCGCAATTCGGGGCCCGGCCGCCTATTCCCAGCCGGTGTGGGTGGTCGCCAACGGGCTGACCTACGCGTTCCATTTTGCGGTCACGGTCCCGCTTGCACTCCCGTGGATCCTGACGCACTACCGCACCATGCCCAAATGGATGGCTGGTGGTTCCTCGCTGGTTACGATGCCGGTATTCACCCTCGGGCGAAGCTTTCCGCGGCAGGACGCCTTGTTCATGGCCGCATCGTTCTGGCTGCTAGGGGACCTGGCGCGGCGTAGCTGGGACCAGAGGACGCGCGTCCTGAGCGCCTGGCTGCTGATCCCCCTGGCGGCGCTACCCTACGTTCCGTTGCCGGCGAAGTACGGGGTGGCCTGCGCTCCGGCCGCCTGACCCGCTACACCGTTATCGGATTTTGGGGTTGTGGCGGGAGGGGGGAGGCCGGGAACGGCGATGCTGGAGCGGGTTAGCGGCGCTTCCATTCCGTGTAGGTTTCGCCGCCCTCCGTTGTGGAGGCGTACGACGCCGGGCGGGGCTTGCCGGAGGCGCTGGTGCAGGTCTCCAATTTTGCTCCGGAGACGGTGTAGATGCCGAATTGCGGGCCTTCTCCGGTGGATGGTTCCAGACGAAATGTGCCGGGGCCGTCCTCGGTAAGCGTTCCTTGCATGAAGAGTTGGGGGCCGAAGTGGAGGGTGGACGAGGTGCCTTTGACGCGGCGGACGCCGTGCTTGGCAAAGGCCGCCGGGAGCGGTTCGCCGGCACGCACACAGCGCACCATGGACCATTCGCCCTGCAGGGCGGCCACTGGCTGGCCAGGGGCGGATGGCCGGGCGGCGCCGGCCGGTTCGGCCGGTTGGGCCCGATGGTAGACGATCAACGCGACGCCGGGGGCGGACTGGAACTCCGACGGTGCCGGGCCGCCGGTCATGTTCAGGCAAATCCGCCATTCGTCGCCCGTGAGGGAGTGGATGCCGTAATTTACATTGCCGGCCTCCGGGCCCGTTGCAAAATGCAGCGTCAGCGACGGGCCGTCGACGACGAACGTTCCGGTGTAGCCGGCTCCCATCTGGGACGCCGTGAAGCGGTTGCCTTCGATGGTGATGGAGGCGGGGCCGCTGTGCCATGTTCCTTGGAGGCGGTCGAGATCCATAGGCTCATCTCCCGGGCTCGGCCGCGCCGGGTTCGGCGAGGAAGATGCGGTACTCGTTCTTCAGTGTCTGGCGGGCGGCGATCCAGCCGTAGGCGGGGGTACCTTCGTGAGTGCCGCGGTCGATGGCTTTGCGCAGCCCTTCGGCAAAGGGGCTATTGCCGAACTCGATGCCGCGGGCGATGACCTGACTGCTCCAGGGCAGGTGTTTGTTCCGCTGGTTTTCCATCCAATCGCCGACCCACGGGTTGGGGCCGGAGGGGAATATGTAGCCGATTTGCACCTTGAAATCAGGGTGGGACATGACGAAGAACTGCTGTGGGCGGGTGGGGTCGAGGCGGATGGCGGTGTAGCTGCCGGTGGCGTGTTCTTCGGGCATGGTGCGGTCCCGGAGGGCAGGGTCCTGGGCGGAGATGCGCATGCGGGAGCGGCCGGGTTCGACGAAGGGAGGGCCAAAGGTGGCATGTTGCATCCACTGCATGGGGCGGTCCAAATCGGTCAGATTCTCCACCCACTCTTCGACGTTCACGTGTTTCTTGCCAGCGGGCAGGGTGACGCGGCGCCAGACCCGGTATTGGGTTTGGGTGAGGTTGGCGCCGTATTCGAGGATGGCCGCGTCCGGAGTGAGTTCGGCCTTGAGCTTGGTCCATTCGACGACGGGGGCTTCGCCGTGGTTGCCGAGGCCCACCTTGTTCTCCGCTTCGGAGGCGGGGCCGTAGTAGGGGAAGCAGAGAAGGTGGCCCATATAGCCGGACGAGAGGCGGCTATGGGCATCGGTCCCGTAGAGGGAGCCGTGTTTGGCGGGATTGAACGCCTGGGGATCGATGGTGGGGTAGTGGGGGACGCGCATCGGGTTGACGTCGCGTTTGGGGTCGCCGGTGGTTTGGCGGACTTCGGCGATGTGGCCGCCGCCTTTGAGAAGGGCGACGCGGATGAGGCCATTGGACAGGATCCAGGCTTCACGGCCATACACCTTTTCCTCCGTGATCTTCGGCGACTGGGCGGAGAGGGCGACGGCGGACAGGAAGAGAAGCAGGCGCACTACATGACTCCGTGGGTTTTCAGAAACTCGAAGATTTTGGGATAGAGCTGATCCTGGGTTTCCTTGGGGAAGCCGTGGATGCCCTTGGGTACCGAGATCATTTCGGCTTTAGCGCCGGCCTCGGTGAGGGCCTTGGTGATGTTGACGCCGTGCTGATAGGGGACGGTGGCGTCGGCATCGCCATGGAGAGTGAGAACGGGCGGGACGTCTTTGCGGACGTAGGTCATGGGGGAGACGCGGCGGGCGAGCGCGGTGCGGTCCGGTCCTTCGGGGACCCAGGTGACGGCGTATTTGCGCATGTTGGGGCCGTGGAGTTGGTCGTCGACATCGGTGATGCCGTAGAAGTTGACGACGGCGCGGACTTTGACGGGTTTCCCGAGTTTTGCGCTTTTGGGGGTCATGCCGACCATGAGGGCGAGGTGGCCGCCGGCGGAGCCGCCGGTGACGGCGACGCGCTTGGGATCGGCTCCGTATTTTTTGGCGTTGTCGATGAAAAAGTTGGCGGCCTTGAGGGCGTCTTCGACGGCGGCGGGGGCGGGGGCGACGGCGGCGAGGCGGTATTCGACATTGGCGACGACGAAGCCTTTGGCGAGATAGCGCAAGACCCAAGGGCCGACCATGCCGGACTTCTGGCCGCCGGTCCAGCCGCCGCCGTGAATGATGATCATGGCGGGATGGAGGCCTGGGCCGGCCGGCCTATAGATATCCATGACGGTCTGCGGGTGGGTGTCGTAGGGCACGTTTTCCTGGACGGTGACGCCGGCGGGGAGGCGGACCGGGGCCGGAGCGGGCTGGGCCAGGGTGAGCAGCGCGGCGACGGGAAGGAGTGCGACGGACCGCAGAGTAAGCATAAGGTCATTTAACCTGATAGCGTGGGAGAAATGAAGAAGCTCGCGTGGATTTTCCTCTGCATGGCCCCGCTGTGGGCCGACGGGAAGGGCGTGATAGAAAGCCAGCGCTCGAAGCGGGAGGTGGCATTGACCGCCGACCCGAAGGCGAAGCACTGGAAGGATGTCGCACCGGTGATCGCCGAGAACGGGCCGCTGGGCGAGCCGGTTCCGGGGCACCGGACGGAGATCCGTTCGCTGTGGACGGACAAGAACCTGTATCTGCTGTTCACCTGCCCGTATGAGGAGCTGAACCTGAAGGCGGATCCGGACCTGACCAAAGACACGTGGCGGCTGTGGGAGTGGGACGTGGCCGAGGTTTTTGTGGGCGCCGAGATGGACAAGATCTGGCACTACCGGGAGTATCAGGTGTCGCCGCAGGGGGAGTGGATTGACCTGGATATCGACCGGAAGAATCCGCTGCCGCAGGGCGGGATGCTGTGGAACTCCGGCTACAAAGTGAAGGCACGAATCGATAAAGAGAAGAAGATCTGGTACGGGGAGTTTCAGATACCGATGGAGAGCATTAACGGCGCGGTGGCGAAGACGGGGAGCGAGATGCGGATCAATTTTTACCGGATACAGGGGAAGAAGCCGAACGGCTACCGGATGCTGGCATGGCAGCCGACCGGGGCGCGGAACTATCATGTGCCGGAGGCGTTCGGGCGGTTGCGGCTGGTAGGAAAATGAGGGGCGATAGCGGCCTCCGCATTTCCCACGTGGGCCTGCGCGGCATCGTGGGAAGGGGATTGACGGCTGGTCACATCCTGGATTTTGCGGCGGCCTTTGGAACCTTTATCGAGCCGGAGCGGCCGGTGGTGGTGGGGCGCGATCCGCGGGCGAGCGGGCGGATGGCATGGGAGGGAGTGGTGTCGGCGCTGATGGCGTGCGGGCACGAGGTGATCGACCTGGGGGTGGTGTCGACGCCGGTGGTGCAGCACGCGCTGCAACGGCTGGACGCGGCGGGGGGTATTGCGATCAGCGCGAGCCACAACGCGGCGGACTGGAACGCGCTGCGGTTTCTGGGGCCGCGGGGAACGTATCTGTCGACGGCGGAGGCGGGCGAGTTGCTCGACATCTACCATTTGCGGAAGTTCCGTTTTGTGGGGTGGGACAAGCTGGGCGAGGTACGGACGGATGAAGGGGCGCTGGACCGCTATATCGATGACCTGGCGGCGGTATTCGATCTGCCGAGTCTGCGCGGGTTCCGGGTGGTGGTGGACTGCTGCAACGGGACATCGGCGCTGATACTGCGGCGGGTGGTGGAGCGGTACGGGCTGGACCTGGTGCTGATCAACGAACGGGTGGAGGGGGTGCAGTTTGCGCACGAGCCGACGACGTCGGCGCGGATGGTGGAACTGCAACTGGGACCGCTGATGAAGCCGCTGCAGGCGCACGCGGGTTTTTTGTTTGACGTGGATTCGGACCGGGTGGCGATGGCCGATGAGCAGGGGCGCGGGGTGTCCGAAGAGATGATGCTGCCGTTGCTGGCCGATCATCAGTTGTCGCGGGGGCCGGGGAAGATTGTGATCACGAATCTTTCGAGTTCGGCGCTGCTGGAGGAAGTGGCGGCGCGGCACGGGGGGCGTGTGCTGCGGGTTTCGGTGGGGCGGCAGGCGGCAATGGACGCGCTGGCGGCCTACCGGCCGGAGCAGATCGCGGTGGCCGGAGAGGGAACCGGAGCGGTGATGATGCCGCAGTTCCGGTTCATCTACGACGGGATTGCGTCGATGCTGGCGGTGCTGACGATGATGAAGGAGCGGGGGCGGACGCTGGGAGAACTGTTGGGGGATTATCCGCGGTATTCAATTCTGAAGGGGGAAGTGCGCCTGGAATCGCCGCGGGTGCCAGAGTTGCTGCTGGACCTGCTGGCGAGCTATCCGGACGGGCGGACGGACCGCACGGACGGGCTGCGGGTGTCGTGGCCGGACCGGTGGTTCCACGTGCGGGTGAGCCATACGGAGCCGATTATCCGGGTGATCTGCGAGCAGCGGGGAGCGCCGCCGCAGGAGCTGTTTGAGACATTGATGGACAAAGCAAGGAGCTACAGCTGATGCCGAGGGAACATCTGTTGAAGATCAGTGTTTCCGGCGTCCGCGGGGTGGTGCCGGAGTTTCTGACGCCGGCGCTGGCGCTGCATTTCGCGCAAGCGTTCGGGACCTACGTGGGCCGGGGGCGAGTGGTGGTGGGGCGGGATACGCGGCTGAGCGGGCCGATGCTGCAGCACGCGGTGCAATGCGGGCTGCTGGCGGCGGGGTGTGAAGTGGTGGACGTGGGGATTCTGCCGACGCCGACGATACAAATTTACGTGGAGCACATCCGGGCGCGAGGGGGAATCGGGCTGACGGCGTCGCATAATCCGCCGGAATATAACGCTCTGAAGCTGTTCAATAAAGAAGGCCAATTCTTCAATCATTACGAGCGGAATGAACTGATCGACCTTTACCACCAGAGCGACTTTACCCAAGCGACCAACGCCGAGATCGGGTATGTGCGGCGGGACGAGGGCACGGCGAAGGCGGTGCATATTGACCGGGTGCTGGCGAAGGTGGACGTAGAGCGGATCCGGCGGCGGAAGTTCCGAGTGGCGCTGGACGCGGTGAACGGAGCGGGGTCCGTGATGACGCCGGGGTTTCTGGTGGATTCGCTGGGCTGCCGGCTGGACGCGATCTCGATTGATCCGACGAAGGTGTTTCCACGGGTGGCCGAGCCGCGTCCAGACACGCTGGGGGACCTGGCGGCGCTGGTGGGAAAGACGGGGGCGGAGGTGGGGTTTGCGCAGGACCCGGACGCCGACCGGTTGGCGATTGTGGACGAGAACGGGCGCGTGCTGGACAACGACGACGTGCTGGCGCTGGCGGTGCTGCGGGCGCTGGCGGTGGTGCCGGGCGATGTGGTGGTGAACCTGACGACCTCGTCGGCGATTGACGATATCGCGCTGGGCTTCGGGCGGCGGGTGTACCGGACGCCGGTGGGCGAGGCGAACGTGGTGGAGACGATGCAGGCGGTGAAGGCGGCGATCGGGGGAGAGGGGTCGGCCGGGGGGGTGATCTTCCCGGCGGTGCAGTTGTGCCGGGACTCGTTCACGGCGATGGCGTTTTTGCTGGACCTGATGGCGGAGACGGGGAAGACGGTATCGGAACTGGTGGCGGCGCTGCCGCAGTATGTGCGGAAGTCGGGGAAGGTGGCGTTTGAGCATGGGCGGTTGGGGGGCCTGATGCAGGCGCTGGAGGAGGGTTTTCCGGAGGCCGAAGCGGACCGTTCCGACGGGCTGAAGCTGCTGTGGCCGGACCGGTGGATCCACGTGCGGGCGTCGAATACGGAGCCGCTGCTGCGGCTGTTTGTGGAGGCGAAGACGGAGGAAGCGGCGGAGAAGCTGTATTCGATGGCGTGGGGGTTGTTGACGGCGTGAGACAGGGACTGCTGCTGCTGGCGGTCGTTTTGGCGGGGTGCGCGAAGAGGCCGCTGCCCGCGCCGGCGCCGGTGGCTGGGCGGGCGGTGAGCGGGCCGCGGTATGTGGACCTGGAGCCCGGAGGGCGGGTGACGGTGGTGACGCCGATTTTGAAGTCAGGGAAGTTCCTGTTGCCGGCCGGCGAGGCGAAGGAAGAGGGGAATACGATCACGCTGCGGGTGGGCGACGAGTTTCAGGGTTATGAGACGGCGGTGTACCTGGTGGGGGAGGGGTCCCGGATTACGGTGGGGGAGGTGAAGGTGAACAAGGGCGGGGTGGAGACGGCGGTGGCGAAGCCGTTTGCGCCGCGGTTACGGGTGCCGGGGCGGATGCGGCGGGTGAGGCTGCTGTTTACGCTGCGGGTGAGCGATGCGGAACATAACATGGCGGTGCTGGCGGCGCGGGATATAAAGCGGCTGGCGGCATTGACCGAGCGGGTGGAGGCGGATCCGGCTGGGGCATGCCGGACGACGCGGGATGCGTATTGCGAGTGGGTGCCGGCGGGGGTGGCGGTGCGGCCGGGCCGGCGCTAGTTCTGGCTGGGGGAGGTGCCGTCTTCGGCGGGGGCGTCGACTTTGGGTTCGGTGACCTTATACTCGACTTCGTCGGGCATGGTGCGGCCGAAGCGGCGCATCTCCATGTCGATGTTTTGGCCGCGCTCGAGGGATTCGACCCGCTTTTGCTTCTCCACCAACTCCTTGGTGAGGTTGCCCTGCTGCGCGTGCAGTTCCTGGATTCTAGCCAGTTTGGCCCGGAGCGCGCCGATGCCGTGCGGCCCCTGGAGGGTGATGATGGTGTAAATCGAAAGGGCACCGGTGGCGGCAATGGCCATCAAGCGCCTCCAATTTACCTTTTTCTCTTCTTGCTCCAACACTTTGCCTCACCTTTGTTTATAATCTGCTTTTGCTCCAAAAACCAAGTCCCAATGACAGATAAAGTAATTGTTCTTTCAACATGCCCTTCGCGGGAAGAGGCCAAACGCATCGCCAGAGGGCTGGTGGAGGAGCGATTGGCGGCTTGCGTCAACGTTCTGGACGGGGTGGTGAGCGTCTATCAGTGGCAGGGGAGCGTCCACGAAGGCGACGAAGTGATGCTGGTGGTGAAGAGCCGCCGGGACCTATTGGGGCGCCTGCAGGAGCGGTTGGCGGGGATGCACAGCTATGAAGTTCCGGAAGTGATCGCGATTCCAGTTGCCGAAGGGCTACCGGCTTACATAGAGTGGATGGACCGAGAGTTAGAGCCGTCCGGGAATTCATAAGGGAATCCATTCATGCAACCGACCAAGTCGCGTCATCTTGTCATCATTTTCGCCGTCACCCTGGCGATTCTTTCCTATATCGACCGCGTTGCCATCTCCACGGCGGCGCCGTTCATCTCCAAAGACCTGAACTTCAGCAAGACCGAAATGGGGTACATCTTCGGCGCGTTCGGTTTGGCGTATGCGCTCTTTGAGATTCCGGGCGGCTGGATGGGCGACTGGATGGGAGCGCGGAAAGTGCTGATGCGGATTGTGGTGTGGTGGAGCTTTTTCACGGTGGCAACGGGGTGGATGTTCAGTTTCTGGTCGATGTGGGTGACGCGGTTCCTGTTCGGCGCCGGCGAAGCGGGGTGTTTCCCGAACCTGACGAAGACGTACACGACGTGGCTGCCGAAGGACGAACAGGTGCGGGCGCAGGGGATTACGTGGCTGGCGGCGCGGTGGGGCGGAGCGTTCACGGGCCCGCTGGTGATCGCGGTGTTCAAGCTGATGGACTGGCGGAACGCGTTCGCGGTGTTTGGCGCGATCGGTGTCGTTTGGGCCGTGTTTTTCTACAAGTGGTACCGGGATAATCCGGCCGACCACCCGGCGGTGAACAAGGCGGAACTGGCGATTATTCAGAAATCGGCACAGAAAGTGGAAAGCCATGGCGACGTGCCGTGGGGCAAGCTGATCGGCAGCGGCAGCGTGTGGGGCCTGTGGCTGCAGTATTTCCTTCTCTCCTATCCCTGGTACTTCTTTATCACCTGGCTGCCCACTTACCTGCAGGAGCACTGGAAACTGACCGGGCCGGAAGCGGCCAATCTGCAGATCTTCCCGCTGTTCTTCGGCGGGATCGGGGCGATCTTCTCCGGATTCCTTTCGCCCCGGCTGGCGGCGCGGATCGGGAGCACGGGGAAGGCGCGGCGGATCATGTCGACGATCGGGTTTGCCGGGGCGGCGATGCTGATGTTCTCGACGACGCAGATGAGCACGCCTTTGCTGGCGATGCTGGCGATGGGGATGGCGAGTTTCTGCAACGACCTGGTGATGCCGAACGCTTGGGGGGCGTGCATGGACGTGGGCGGCAAGTTTGCGGGAACGCTGTCCGGCTCGATGAACATGATGGGCAACTTCGCCGGGTTGGCGGCGCCGCTGATTGCGCCGTACATCCTGCTTTACACGGGCAACGACTGGAATCAGGTGCTGACGGTGATGTCGGCGGTGTATCTGTGCGGCGCGTTTGTGTGGCCGTTCATTGACCCGGTGACGCCGCTGAAACAGGACTAGTGGATTGCGCGCGGTACTGATGGGGACGCTCTTCGCCGCGGCGCTGGCCGCGGCGGAGCCCAATGTTTTCTTTGACGGGCGGCTGCAACTGATCGGGGAGACGCGGATCCGGTACGAGGACCGGAGGAGCGTGGCGTTCGGCACGGCGCGGGACTACGACGTGGCGCTGCTGCGGCAACGGCTGGGCTTTTTGTACCGGCCGAGCGCGGATGTGGAGATTCGGGTGGTGGGACAGGACACGCGGGCGCCGCTTTACGGACCGAACGCGCCGAACTCGCTACGCGATGGCGCCGACCTGTATGAGGCGTATATCGACCTGTTCGGGAAGCGGAAGACCGGATTTGCCATGCGCGCCGGGCGGAGCACGCTGAGCTACGGGGACACGCGGTTCATCGGCTCACCACAGTGGGCGAACCTGACGCGCACCTACGATATGGCGCGGGCGCAGTGGCGGACGCCGAAGGTGACCTGGGAATTTCTGTTCGTGTCGCCGACGGCGATTCAAATCAACCGTTTCAACAAGCCGATTCTGCGGGAGCACATGTACGGAACGTACAACGTTTTCGGGAAATGGGCGGAACTCTATGTGCTGCGGCATGATCAGCCGGGGACTTTAGAGAGTGTCATCACCGGCGGACGGCTGATGAAGGGGTTGGGGAAGTGGAAATTGACGGTGGAACCGGTGACGGAGCGGGTGAAACGGGGCGCGGCGACGGCGGGGGAAGGGGCGGTGGCGGTGGCGTTCGCGCGGAAGATTGGCGATGTGGATCTGTCGGTGGAGTACAAGTTCGCCTCGTCAGGCTTCGACCAGATGTATCCGGCGATTCATGACAAGCTGGGCCATGAGGATCTGTTTGCCTGGCGGAACCTGAACAACACGCGGGCCTTTGGGACTTGGCGGCCGCGGAAGTCGCTGGCGGTGAACTTTATGTATAACGCCAATTGGGTGGTGGATCCGCGGGTGGGTATATTCAACACGCAGAACCGGTTGATTGCGCGGGACCCGGGGGGGAGGAACTCGCGGTGGGCTGGGCAGGAGTTTGACAGCTACGTGAACTGGACGTACCGCAAATTCATGACGCTAGGCGGGGGAGTGGGGGCGTACGTGAACGGGACGTACTTCCGGGGGATAACGCCGAACCGCAGTCCGGTGTTCTACTACATCCATCACACGTTTTCTATGTAGCGAGGGCGGCGCGGAGGCGGGCGGGGTCGACGCGGTAGTGGAGTTCGTCGCCGTTGGGAAGCACGGTGACGGGGACGAGCAGATTATAGAGATCGAGCCAATCGGGGTTGGTGTCGATGTCGCGGATGGAGAGGGAGAAGGGGGTGCGCTTCTGTTCGGCTCGCAGGACGGCTTCGGCGGCTTCGCAGAGGTGGCAGCCGCGGCGGGTATAGAACTCGACGGTTACCATCGCATGTCAGGCCGGTGGCTCCAGCGCTCGCGGGTGCGCATGACGAGGATGAGCACGACGCCTGCGAGAAAGCCGCCCACGTGGGCAAACCAGGCGACGCCGCCCTGGGAGAGGTGGGAGTGGCCGACCGAGCCGATGCCGCTGAAGAACTGAATGACGAACCAGTAGAGAAGGATGAAGTAGGCCGGGATCTCCATGGTGGTGAGGAAGACGAAGACCGGGACGAGGGTGGTGATGCGGGAGTGGGGGAACTTGACGACGTAGGCGCCCATGACGCCGGCGATGGCGCCGCTGGCGCCGATGGTGGGGACGCGGGAGTCCATGTTGAACAGGATGTGGGTGAGGGTGGCGATGGCGCCGCAGAGCAGATAGAAGACCAGGTATTGCGAGTGGCCGAGGATATCCTCGACATTGTCGCCGTAGATCCAGAGGAACCACATGTTGCCGATGAGGTGCATCCAGCCGCCGTGGAGGAAGATGCTGGTGAGCATGTCCATCCATTGGAAGCGGGTGGGGATGACGCCGTAGTGAGCGATGAAGAAGTTCAGCTCGTAGTCGTCCATGGAGAACTCGTAGAGGAAGGCGAGTACGTTGAGGACGATGATCGCGACAGTGACGAAGGGGAAGGTGTAGCTCGGCTGTGTGTCGCGGAGCGGGATCATAGGGCGCGCTGTTCGAAGTCGCGGTTCGTGCGGCGTTCGGCGCGGGCCATCAGGGCTTTGGCAGAGGCGAGGTCGCTAATGCCGCCGCGAGCGCCGATGGCGGTGCAGTTGAGGGCTGCCATGGCGTTGGAAAGATCGAGGGTGTCGCGAAGGCTGAGGCCTTGGAGGACGCCGTAGCAGTAGGCGCCGTGGAAGACGTCGCCGGCGCCGGTGGTGTCGACACAGTTGACGACGAAGGCGGGGGAATAGCAGAACTTGCCATCCATGCGGGCGATGGAGCCGAAGGAGCCGAGGGTCATGGCGGCGACCTTCATGCCGTACTCCTCCTGGATCATGATGAGGGCACGGAAGGGGTCGCCTTCGCCGGTCCAGCGGACGGGGAATTCGGAGCTGGTGATGAGGTAGTCAACGTTCTGGAGGACCTTGTCGAAGCCGTGGTAGACGGTGTCGACGTCGACGGTGACGGGGATGTTGTGCTGGCGGGCGATGGCGGCGGCGCGGCCCACGGCGGCGGTGTCGTGGCCGTCGATGTGGAGCAGGCGGGCGCAGGTGATCATCTCGGGCGTGATCTCGGCCGGATCGAGGCGAAGGCAATCCGAGCGGCGCCAGAAGACGGTGCGTTCGCCGGTGGATTGGTCGATGACGATGTAGGCCGACTGGTTGGCGCAGCCTTTGCGAACCTGGACGTGGTCGAGGTTGATACCGGTGCCTTGCAGGCTCTCAATCTGGATTTGCCCGCGGACGTCGTCGCCGACGGTGCCGATGTACTTGGTACGGAGGCCGAGTTTGGCACAAGCGACCATGGCGCTTGCGACCTGGCCGCCCGGGCTGTACATTTCGTCGACAAACGGCTCCTTGCCGGCGTAGGCCGGGAAGCGGGGAACAAGGATTAATGTATCGGTGGCGTTAAGGCCCACCCCAACTACGTCAAAATCAGGCATCCGAAGGACTACCGTAGCACAGGTGATGTGTACTCAGTTCTTTTTGCCCTCTACGACATAGAGGAAAATGCGATGACGGCGGCCGTGGACGAAAACCTCTTCCACCTCCACCGGGTTCCAGCCGCGGATGCCGTAATCGTGGGAAACGACGCGGGTGCCGGGGCGCAGCGACTTTTCAAATTTCGGCCGGAGCTTTTCGTTGAAACTGGTGGTGAGATAGAGCGTCACCACATCGGCCTGGGACAAGTCAGCGTCGAAAACGTCGGCGCGGACGACTTTGGCTTTGTTCTGCAAGCCGAGTTTCAGGATGGTTTCACTAGCCTGGGAGGCGATTTTCGGGTCAATTTCGATGCCGATCGCTTTGGCCTGGAATTTCTGAACGGCGGTGATGAGGATGCGGCCGTCTCCGCAGCCAACGTCAATGACGGTATCGCCTTGCCGCGCGCGGGAGACTTCCAGCATCCGGTCAATGATTTCCTGCGGCGAGGGGACGTAGGGCGCCATGCGCTGTCCCAACGGTTGCGCCATAACGGGCAAGGCGACGAAGACGGCGAGAAGCGGAGCGGAGAGTTTCATAGCGGGCAGCGAGTTCCTATACCAGTGGGACGTATCAGTTCGACTTTGCGTTTTGGGCAATTCGTGCCAAACGGGATTTTTGTATCTTCCCCACGACTTCGGTTGTCGCTGACCACAAATCCCGGGGGCGGGAAATTGTGTATTCCATTCCTTTGAAATACTTTACGGCGTTCCCGATGGTATCTCGCCACGGGACGGCGTGCGGGAAGAGGTTGTAGTTCATGTAAAAGACGGGCGCCTCCAGGCTGCCGATCTCTTTAAGTGCTTCTGTTTCAATATTATGCTCGAGCATCACCTTGGGGCCGGCGAAGATAAAGGCGTCGGGGTGGTCCGTGGTGCCGAGTTCGCTGCGGATGAGGTCGGTGAGGAAGCGGATGTCAGATTTCTTATCCGCCAGACGGGCCAGATCGACGCGGCCCAGTTGGATCTTCGCCAGTGCTTCGCCCAGGGCGGGGAAATCGATGCGGTCGGCGTTTTCCTGTCTGTAAAGGACTTTTTGCTCTTGCATACAAAACGCAACGAGCGAGAAACGAGATATGCGCGGGTCGCGGGAGATGTTGCGGAGTATGGAGACCAGGGCGGAGGTGTCGATGGGGCGCATCATCGAACTGCGCGGGTTCTGCGGAGCGTAATTGAGGAGGATCTTGACGGTGGAGGGATCGGACTCCCGCTGAACGGGCGGTTCCTGGCGGAAGTGTTCGGACTCGGACTGCCGGATGGTGCTGGCACCGATCGTCAGCGCCATCTGATTATCTTTATCGGGAAGTTGAGCCTCCACGTCCCAATAGTTGGAGCAGACGCGCTCGGCGCGGTCGCGCATTAACCAGTCAACCTTATACTTCCCTTCGCCGATGTCGAAGGAGCCATAGAAAGAGGCATCGCCTTTTGCGTCTTCATCGATTTCCGGTACACGGATGCGTTGGATGAAGTACGCTGCCTCCCCCGCGTTATTGGCGGGTGTCACCCGGAAGATGATGGTGAGCAGGTTTTCGGGCCCGGCCAGGTCCTTCATCGGGACGGAGACCTCGTAACCGCCATGGAACTTCAGGTCGAAGCCGACTTGCGCGGTTTTCGTCGGCGTGACAGTGCAGGGGAGGTCTTTTCTGGGTTCCTGCACTTCGAGGATGGCTTGATCGGTGCCGAAGAGGCGGACCATGCCGCCGGTGCCGGTCATGACGAGTTGCGCGTATGTCACGCCGCACACACCGGTCATCATCCCGAAGAGTAGGGAGATTCGGCCGCCGATTTTGCCAAGCACTTGGGGTGTTCCCACGCTGCCTTGCCCTCAAAAGAGTAATCGGTATCCGCGGCCCAGAGCAGCCGTGAGGATAAGCTGTATTATCTATCACAATTATCTGAGATGGAATGGGGGTTCGCCCTAAATTTTGCCTAGGACTTGGCCGGGAGTACCAGTGAATGGCGGAGGCGTGTGCTAGAGTGCAGGAAGTATGGCTTCTCGTAGCGTAAATAAAGTAATTCTGGTCGGGCATCTCGGTAAAGATGCGGAAACAAAGTTTACACCTTCCGGGGCAAGTCTGACCCGTTTCTCGGTGGCGACCAGCCGCCGCTGGAAAGATCAGCAGTCAGGCGAATGGAAGGAAGAGACCGACTGGCACAACGTATCGTTGTGGCGATCGGAGAACCTTGCCCAGTACCTGACCAAGGGCAAACAGGTTTACGTGGAAGGCCGGTTGCAGACGCGCAGCTACGAGGATAAGGACGGGCAGAAGAAGTACTCGACGGAAGTGGTGGCCGACGATGTGATTCTGCTGAGCGGGAATCGCGGCGAGGGCGGCGGGATGGATGCGGGCGGATACAGCCAGGAGCCGCGGATGGTTTCGCAGCCCCGTTCGGCGCGGCCGCAGGGTGGCATGGGCGGTGGCGCGGCCTCGTCCGGTCCTGGTGGCGGGTCGCCGTTTGATGCCGGCATCAGCGACGACGACGTTCCGTTCTAAATTGAAACTCCGGGTTCCGGTCTGGCGTTCCAGATCGGAACCGTTCCTGGTGGCTGCTTCGTAAGTGATTGATTTTGCTGTGGGTGGGAATTGGTGACTCTATTGCACCTGTTCTGGGCAGGAGTTTCCCGCCATGAACACTTCCTTCTCCTTTGAAGAAGAAATCGATCTTTCCCGGTTCAACACCCTCTACCGCACCGAAGTTCCTTCGGACGCTGCTCCGATTTCCAACACCATTCCTGACGGCCGCTATGAGGTGGTCATCGCCGAGGCGTCGCTGACCAAGTCCCAGCGGAGCGGGAATCCGATGATTCGTTATGTTCTGCGGATCACGGGATCCACTTTCCGCGACCGGATTTTCCGGAAGCATTCGGCCATTACCGAAAACACCATCCGATTCGTGCGGAAGGAATTGGAAACTTGCGGCCTGCAGTTGGAGCGGTTTGCGGATCTCAAGTCCCGTGTCCACGAACTGGAAGGGGTGGAACTCGAAGTGGTCCGCGTGACCAAGGGCGAGGACACGAACATTTATTTCAATCGGGCGTTATCGGCGCACTCGCAGGCCGACGGCGTGGCCGAGGACGATCTCCCGTTTTGACCGGGCCTGTCAACCGGGAAACTCCCGCAACCGCGGGGCAGCCACTTCCCTCTCCCAATCAGCCAGGAGGTTGCGCAACCGCGCGGCCTCCGCCGGATTGGCAGAAACCAGGTCGGTTTTTTCGCTGGGATCGGTTTTGAGGTCGAAGAGCCACTCTTTTCCGTTCTCCGAGACCAATTTCCAGTCGCCATCGCGGACCGCTTTGCGGCGGTTTTGCATCCGCTTGTAGCGCCAGAATACAGTTCGCTTGCGGAGGGGGGCGTCGCCGCGCCATTCGCGCCGCAGGTCGATGCCGTCGAACTTCGCTCCCGTGATTCCGGCCGCGGCCGCCAGGGTGGCCGTCAGGTCCATCATCAGCGTCACCTGGGCGGTGGTGGAGCCTGGTTTCAGAACGCCAGGCCAGCGGATGGCGAGCGGCATGCGGATTCCACCCTCAAACACCTGGCTCTTTCCGCCTCGCAGCGGGGCGTTGCTTCCGCCGGCCGGGGCGCCGTTGTCGCTCATGAATAGAACGATGGTGTTTTCCGCAGCTCCCATGTCGTTGATCTGCCGAAGGATAGCGGCGACCTGCTGGTCCATTTGGGTGATCATCTTCAGGAGCGAGGGGCGGTTGGCGCCGTTCCACTGCACCTCTTTTTGTTCCGCGTCTTCGCGGGTTTGGAACGGGCTGTGGGGGGCGTTGAAGGGGACGTAGAGGAAGAAGGGACGGGTGCGGGAGCGTCCGCGGAGCCACTGGACCGCTCTTTCGCCAATTAAATCAGTGAGATAGCCTTTCGCCTCGACCGGTTTCCCGTTGTGGCGGAGGACCATCGCGTTGTCCTGTTCGGTGTAGCGAAAGTAGTCAGAAGCACCTCCTAAAATGCCAAAAAATTCATCAAAACCATGCTTATTTGGTCCAAATTTGTCGAGATATCCGAGGTGCCATTTACCGATGATGGCCGTATCGTACCCCTGTCGCTTCAGGAGAACGGGAAGTGTGACCTCGCTGGCGGGCAGCCCGAGTTCCCCTCGCTGCTGGAGCCAGACGGCTTCGTCGTACCGGCCGACGTTGCTCAGCCCGATGGCGCATTCCAGGCCACCAACCCTCTGTTGATAGCGCCCTGTCAATAACGCGCAACGGCTGGGGGTGCACTCCGGGGCGTTGGCGTAGGCCTGGTGGAAACGGAGGCCGGCGGCGGCGATGGAGTCGATCGCCGGCGTCTGCAAGTCCTTGGATCCATAGCAACTTAAGTCGGCTGAGCCGAGGTCGTCGGCAAGCAGCAGGACGATGTTGGGCCGGGAAGTAGCGGCGGCGGCGAGGGAGAAAAGAAAGTCTCTGCGGTTCATAAACTTGCCGGTTGGACTCCGGGCGAATTATCGTAAGAAAGCGACGGCTTTGGTAATGATAGCGGAACAACCACTGGTCGGAATCATCATGGGCAGCAAGTCTGATTGGGAGACGATGCAGCATGCCCGAGACATTTTGCTGCGTTTTGAAGTTCCGCATGAGTGCCGGGTGGTTTCGGCGCACCGCACGCCGGATTTGCTGGCCGAGTATGCGGCCACGGCGGAGGAGCGGGGACTGCACGTGATCATCGCCGGTGCCGGCGGGGCGGCGCATTTGCCGGGGATGGCCGCGGCGCAGACGGTGGTTCCTGTGCTCGGAGTTCCGGTGGAGAGTCATGCGTTGAAGGGGATGGATTCGCTGTTGTCGATTGTGCAGATGCCGGGCGGAATTCCTGTGGGCACAATGGCAATTGGGAAAGCGGGCGCGACGAACGCGGCGCTGATGGCGGTGGCGATCCTCGCGGTGACGCGGCCGGGGTTGCGGGAGCGGTTGCACGCATATCGTCAGGAACTGAAAGACATGGTGCGCGCTCAAGCGATTCCATGAAACCTCGCGTAATTTTGCCTGGAGCCACGGTTGGCGTTCTTGGGAGCGGCCAACTGGGCCGGATGTTTGCCATTGCCGCGCGGCGGATGGGGTATCGTGTCCATACCTATTCTCCGGACACCGACACGCCGACCGGGCAGGTGGCCGATCTGGAGATCGTCGCGCCGTATGAAGACCTGGACGCTGTGCGGCGGTTTGCGCAGCAGGTACGGGTGGTGACTTTCGAGTTTGAGAATGTACCGGCGGCGACGGCGGCAGCGGCGGCGGAGTGTTCGCAAGTGCGGCCGCGAGGCGAGGTGTTGCACACCACGCAGAACCGGTTGCGGGAGAAGCGGTTTCTGGCGGCGAATGGGTTTCCGTTGGCGGATTTTCGGGAAGTCCGGTCGCTGGAGGATCTGACGCGGGGGCTGGCCGAGGTCGGGCCGAAGGCGATTTTGAAGACCGCCGGGTTCGGCTATGACGGGAAGGGGCAGATCAAGATCCACGCCTTGTCGGCGGCAGAGGAAGCGTGGCGGCGGATGGGTGGCCAGGAGTGCGTGTTGGAGTCCTGGATCGAGTTTGAGAAAGAGGTCTCGGTGGTGGCGGTGCGCGGGGTGGATGGCTCTTTCGTTCACTATGGCGTGGTGGAGAACGATCACCAGAACCATATTCTCGATCTGACGCGGGCTCCAGGCCGGGTTCCGCCCGCAATGGCGGAAGAGGCGGTGGAGATTGCGCGGGCGGTATTGGAGAAGTTGGATGTTGTCGGGGTGCTGTGCGTGGAGTTTTTTGTGACCGGTGATGGCCGGTTGCTGATCAATGAACTGGCGCCGCGGCCCCACAACTCGGGGCACTTCACCTTTGACGCTTGCGTGACTTCGCAGTTCGAACAGCAGTTGCGGGCTGCATGCGGACTGCCGCTGGGATCGCCGGAGTTGTTGCGTCCGGCGGCGATGGCGAATCTGATGGGGGATCTTTGGGACCGCGGGGAACCAAACTGGGCGGCGTCGCTTTCGCTGCCTGACGTGAAGCTGCATTTGTACGGCAAAATGTCGGCGCGTCCAGGGCGGAAGATGGGACACCTGACGGCGTTGGGGACGACCGTCGAGAGCGCGGCGGAGACGGCATTGGCGGCCCGGGAATTGTTGCTCCGGTAAGTCCGGCCACGCGACCCGGGAGGACGGGTGTGGGGACGGGCGGTGAATTGTGTCAGTGCTGTCGCTGTGGTCCGGCGGGCGCCTGGCCGCGGGTTGGGCCGATCCGGCCGGGGCTCGGGCGAATGGCGGCGCGGCGGATGCGGGGCTTGCGGGTAGTGCACCCCGCTGTCGTCTGTCAGCCGGACTTGACGTTGGCGGGCCCGAGAATGTTACTCGAGTAACTGTGCCGCTTAACATTTCTTGACTAACAGGGACACAACTTACTCCGCAGGGCCGCCTTTGACCAGGTGCGCCTGGCCAGGCATTCCAAACCTTCAGGAGAGTTTCATGTTTCTTCGCAATTTGGCGTGCTACGCCGTGTTCGGCGCAGCTATTTGGGCGCAGACCCCTGTTTTGAATGGCAAATTTATCCTCGCCGAGGAGAATGCCTCCTCAGCCGCCCTCGGTATCCTCACCTTCAGCACTACCGGCACCGTGGCAGGTACCGAGTATGTCCAGGCCTCAGGAATTACACAGGCAATCGAAGTTACCGGCAACTACACCGTAGCCGCCGATGGCAGCGGGACACTTACCCTAAATACACAAGTCACCACGGAAGACGGGCTGGCTCCTGCCGTCACCGCCGTCTATGAGTTTCTGAGCGCCAAGGCCGGCGGTTTTGTTGCCATCCGCCGGGATTCGTCGGCCGCCACACTCGCCGACATCCTCCCCGCTTCCAACGCCACCGGTTTCAACGGCGCATTCCTCTTGACCGACGAAGGGGCTAGCCCGTCAGGCCAGGCAATCGCCGAAATTGGTTTGCTGACCATGAAAGCCGATGGCTCGCTGAGCGGCCGCGTGGTTGTCAAACAGAACAGCAGCAGCGACACGCGGACCGTCGACGGCAGCTACATCGCCGACGGTCAGGGTTTTGGCACCTTAAAGATCACTTCGCCGATGGCTGTCGATGAAGACGGCGGGACGGCGCTCCGCACCAATACCTTCGTCTTCCTGGCGACGGCGAAGCAGGAACTGATCGCGCTCCGCACGGACAACACGATGCTGGGCCTGGCGCGGTTGACGCCGCTGCAGTAGCTACTTCACTTCCGCCTTCTGCTCGATGCTGAACGCTTCGAGCAGCGGGTGGCGGACGACGGCACGATACTCCATCACATCGCCCGGTTTCCACGGCACCTCCGCGGTGAAGGGGCCGGTGGCTGTCCGCCGCACGAGTACCGTTCGCGTGAAGGATCCTGCCCGTTCGGTCAGGTCGAGCCCCTTCACGGAACGGTACTCGAATCCGACTTCCAGGGCGGCCTGATTGCTCAGGTTCTTCAAGTCCGCTGTCAGTACGGCCACCTTCTTCGCGGGGTCCCAGCGCCATCTGGCCTCAGAGACCTCGGGGGGCGTGAAGGCGGGGCGGGCCCCGGTAATCTTCAGCACCACCGGGTTGGGCCATTTGCGATCGTTGTAGATACGTTGGGCGTGCATGGCGCGGATGTGCAGGCCGTCGGCGGCCTGGTGCCAGGTGGTTTTCGGGATCACCTTCGGTTGATACTCCAGCAGTTCATCGCTCTGGCCGAGTACCTCCACCTTCCCGCCGGGAGCCAAGGCCACGCTGCGGAGCGTGAGATCCTTCCAGGCACCGTATTTCCAGCGCTCGTTGGGGCGAACGGCGACATAGAGCACGTCGGCATCCTTCTTCTTCGTGAACCAGTAGGTCTCCTGGCCGGCCGATTCGCTAGGGACGATCCAGGGGCGGACCCCGTAGATCGACTCGCCGTTGATGAACATCCAGAGAGCCACTTCCCGGAGCCGCTCCTCCTGCTCGATGGGGAGCTCGCCGTCGGGCTTGGGCCCGACGTTGAGCAGCAGGTTGCCGCCCTTGGCGCGGGTCTCGATGAGCAGGGCGATGAGTTCGCCGCCGGACTTGTAGACGTCGTTCGTCGGCTTGTACTGCCACTGTGTGCCCATGGTGATACAGCTTTCCCAGGGACCTTCGATGCGGGCGCCGGGCACGTACTGTTCGGGGGTGGCGATGGCGCCGCGGGTGACGACGATGTTTGGCTGCATCTTCCAGGCCAGCTCACGAAGGCCCTCGGCGGGGCCATCGAAGAAGATGACGTCGATGGGTCCATAATTGCCGAGGAGTTCGCGGAGTTGGGCCTGGTCGAGGTCGAGGAGGCCGGGCACATTGGCGGGGGCCACTTCGGGAATGTTGCGTTGGATGGGAATCCCTTTTTTGTGCAGGTGGAGGAAGTCGTCCGGCGAGAAGTAGTAGCCGGGGGCGATGCCCTGGGCGCGGAAGGCGTTCATGAGTTCGCCGTTGATGTCCCGTTTAAAGGGCGTGGATTGGATACCGAACTCCGTTGTTTTCGACGGATACATGGTGAAGCCGTTGTGGTGTTTGGTGGTAAACACCACATACTTGATGCCGGCCAGTTTGGCGAGTGCGGCCCAGTCATCGGGATTGAACTTGCGGGGATTGAAGGTTTTGGGCAGATCCCTGAAATAGCGTTCGCGGTAGTCCTGGGAGGCGCCGGCGAGGGAGTGACTGATGACCGAGCCAAGCTGGCTGTCGACACTCCAGTGAATGAAGAGGCCGAAGCCGGCGTCGCGGAACCACTCGAGGCGTTCCGCCTTGTTGCCCTCTCCTGCGACCGCGGGGGCGTTATTCGTCTGGGCGGCCAGGCAGAGCGAAAAAGTGACGAGAGAAGCGATGAGTCGCATGGGATAATGGTAGTTCTAGCTTATCCCCATGAAAACCTGCTATTTCGACGCCTTTTCGGGAATCAGTGGCGATATGACGGTCGGAGCGTTGATCGACGCCGGCGCCGACGGCGTGGCGCTGATCGATGCGTTGGACTCGCTGAGCCTGGGAGCGACCTATTCGTTCGAGAAAACCCGGCGGCGAGGCATTGCGGCGACGAAATTCCATGTGGATGGCGGGGATCAGAAGGCGCACCGGCACCTGCCGCATATTGTGCGGATTATTGAAAACGCCACGCGGTTGAGCGAGCAGACCAAGCAGCGGTCGATTGCGGTGTTTCAGGCGTTGGGTCTGGCGGAAGCGAAGATCCACGGGCAACCGCTGGAGAAAGTTCATTTCCACGAAGTCGGCGCGGTGGACTCCATTTCCGACATTGTCGGCGCCTGCTACGGGCTGGAACTGTTGCAGGTGGATGAGGTTTATTGCTCGCCGATCAACGTGGGCAGCGGCACCGTGGAGACCGAGCATGGCACGTTGCCGGTGCCGGCGCCGGCGACGGCGGAACTGCTGGTGAACAAGCCGGTGTTTTCCAAGGGGCCGACGATGGAGTTGACGACGCCGACCGGCGCGGCGATTGTGGCGGCGCTGGCCGCCGGATTCGGGGCGATGCCGGCGATGTCGATCCGGGGCACGGGATTCGGGGCGGGGACGCGCGATTTCCCGATGCAGGCGAACGTGTTGCGGGCGGTGATCGGGGAGCGGACGGCGGCGGTGGAGTCGACGACGGTCACGGTAATCGAGGCCAACATCGACGATTCGACGCCGCAGATGCTGGGTTATGCGATGGACCGGCTATTCGCCGCGGGCGCCTTGGACGTGACGATTCAGCCGTTGCTGATGAAGAAGAACCGGCCCGGTTCGCTGCTATCGGTGATTGCGCGGCCGGAGGAGCAGGAAGCGCTGGCGCGGGTGATTCTGGAAGAGACGACGACGCTGGGTCTACGGATGTATGTGGCCGAGCGGCGGGTGCAGGCGCGGAGTCAAGTGACGGTGGAGACGCCGTACGGGAAAGTTCGGATGAAAGTGACGCCGGAGGGGGCGAGTCCGGAGTATGACGACTGCCGCGCGCTGGCCGGGGAGAAGGGCGTGCCGCTGAAGAAAGTGCTGGCCGAAGCCCAGTTTGCTTATTGGAAAGAGTTCTAACCGCAATGGAAAAGTTCTACATTACAACGCCGATTTACTACGTAAACGCGGCGCCGCACATCGGCCATACCTACACGACCATCGCCTGTGACGTGGTGAAGCGCTACAAGCGCATGCAGGGATTTGACGCGCGGTTGACGACCGGCACCGATGAACACGGCCAGAAGATTGAGCGCAGCGCGAAGAAGGCGGGGAAGTCGCCGCAGGAGTTCACTGACGCGATTGCCGCCGAGTTCCGGGAGACGTGGGAGAAGTTCGGCTTCGGCATCGACTATTTCCAGCGGACGACTTCCGCCGGGCATGCGGCCAAGGTGCAGGAGTTGTATCAGCGCTGCAAGGAGAACGGGTACATCTACAAGAGTTCGTACACGGGCTACTACTCGGTGGTGCAGGAGGCGTTTGTTCAGGACGCCAAGGAAGGCGATGTGGACCCGGAGACCGGGCAACCGCTGGAACTGGTGACCGAGGAGAACTGCTTCTTCAAGCTCTCCGCCTTTACGGACAAGCTGATCGCGTTCCATGAAGAGAATCCGGAATTTCTGCAGCCGGAGACACGGCGGAACGAGGTGCTGGCCTTTCTGAAGCAGGAAGGCGGGCTGAAGGACCTCTCCATCAGCCGCACGACGATCAAATGGGGCATTCCGGTGCCCGACGAGCCGGACCATGTTTTCTACGTCTGGTTTGACGCGTTGACCACCTACATGAGTGCGGTGGAGGGCACGGAGATGTGGCCGGCCGATCTGCACATGATCGGGAAAGAGATTGTCCGGTTCCATGCCATTTACTGGCCGGCGTTTTTGTGGGCGGCCGGTTGGCCGCTGCCCAAGAAGATTGTTGCCCATGGTTGGCTGTTGTTTGACAACAACAAGATGTCGAAGTCGCGCGGGAACATTGTGCGGCCGGAGCCGATCCGGCAGGCGATGGGGGCCGATGCGCTGCGCTACTACCTGCTGCGGGAGGTGGTGTTCGGTTCGGACGGCAACTTTGCCTACGACGCGCTGGTGACGCGGTACAACGCTGATCTGGCCAACGGACTCGGCAACCTGGCCAGCCGGACGCTGAGCATGATCCACCAGTATCGGGGCGGGGTGGTGAAGACGGCGGCGGGGGGCGACCAACCGTTGCCGCTGGGGAACACCATTTCCGGGGCGGTGGATGGCTATGAAAAGCTGGACTTTTCCAAGGCGCTGGAGAGCATTTGGGCGCTGATCGGGGCAGCCGATAAGTACATTGTCGAGCAGGCACCGTGGAAGCTGGCCAAAGACCCGGCGGCAGCGGAGCAGTTGGACGCCGTGCTATCGAACGTCTACAACGCGCTGCGCGTGGTGACCGTGCTGGCGGCGCCGGTGCTGCCCGAATCCTGCGCGCGGATCTGGAAGCTGCTGGGATTTGCGGCGCCGTTGGAGGAGCAGCGAATCGGCGCGTTGGAAGATGCCTCCGAGGAAGAGACGCGCGCCATTCCGCCGGTGGAACCGGTGTTCCCACGGCTGGACATGAAAGTGATCATCGACAAACTGAACGATTTGGAACAGCAGGAGGCGGCACGGCAGGCCGTGCTGATGGGGAAGAGCGTGGAAGAACCGAAACCGGTGGACGAGGGCACGGCGATTCCGCTGGCGCCGGAGATCACGATTGACGATTTCGTGAAGGTGGACCTGCGCGTGGGCGAGGTGAAGTTTGCCGAACGCGTGAAAGGGGCCGATAAGCTGCTCCATTTGAAAGTGGACATCGGCGAGCCCGAAGTACGGACGATTGTGGCCGGTATTGCGCTGGTCTACGAACCGGAGAAGCTGATCGGGCGGAAAGTGGTGATTGTGGCCAACCTGGCGCCGCGGAAACTGCGGGGAATTGAGAGCCGGGGGATGATCGTCGCCGCTTCGCTGGAGGGCGGCAAGCCGGTGCTGGCCGGGTTCCTGGAGCATGTGCCGATCGGCGCGCGGCTCAAATAGATGTGGATCGATTCCCATTGCCATTTGGATGGTCATCGCTTTGAGGGCGACCGGGAGGCGGTGATCGACCGGGCGCTCGCCGCGGGCGTGACGAAGATGTTAACAATTGGCACGGGCGACGGGCCTCCGGACCTGGATGTGGCCATCCGGCTGGCGGAAAAGTACAGCTGCCTGTATGCCAGCGCGGGGGTGCACCCGCACGACGCGGCGAAGTGGACGCCGGACTGCGGGCCGGCGCTACGGGAACGGATGAGCCATCCGCGGGTGGTGGCGCTGGGGGAGATCGGGCTGGACTATCACTACGATTTCTCGCCGCGCGACGTGCAGCAGCGGGTGTTCATCGAGCAAATGGAGATCGCCGCCGAGGCGGGGAAGCCGATCCTGATCCACACCCGGGAAGCATGGGGCGACACCTTCCAACTCCTTGAGAAATATTGGGTGCCGGCCGGGCTGCCGGGGGTAATGCACTGTTTTTCGGGCGGGCCGGCGGAGGCGGAGCGGTCGCTGGCGATGGGTTTCACCATCAGCTTTGCCGGAATCGTGACCTACCCCAAGGCCCCGGACGTGCGGGAAGCGGCGATGATCACGCCGTTGGACCGGATGCTGGTGGAGACAGACGCGCCGTACCTGGCGCCGGTGCCGCTGCGGGGCAAGCGCAATGAACCGTCGTATGTGGTCCGGACAGGCGAGATGCTGGCCGGGTTGCGGGGCGTCTCCGCGGAGGAACTGGGCCGCGTGACGAGCGAAAATTTCTTCCGCTTATTCCCCGGGGCCGCATCTGAGTAGGTAGGGCGGGGACGGACTGCGTTACACTGGGATATTTCATGGGTATCAGCCGGATTGGTCAAGCCTTAACGGCCCGCGAGATCCTTCTGCTTGTCGAAAAGGATATGCGCCGGGTAGAGGAGGTGATGCGCCTGGAGTCGGTCGCCTCGGTGGAGGCGATATCGGCGATCAATCGCCACATCCAGGCGTCTGGCGGAAAGCGTTTGCGGCCCACGCTGGTGCTGCTCTCCACGCAGTTGTTTGGCCCGCTGACGGATACGGCCATCGCCATGGCGGCCATTGTGGAGATGATCCACACGGCCACGCTGGTACACGATGACGTCATCGACGCGGCCGAGACGCGCCGGGGCAAGCCCTCCACCAATGCGCTATGGGGCAACCAGACTTCGGTGCTGGCCGGCGACTGGCTGTACATGCAGGCCTTTCAGGTGGCGGTACGGGCGCGGAATTTCCGCATTCTCGATCTGCTCATCGGCCTCACGCAGCTGATGGTGGAAGGGGAGTTGCTGCAACTGGAACGGCTGGGGCGCATCAACATCAGCGAAACCGACTACATGGAACTGGTGGACCGGAAGACGGCGAGCCTTTTCAGTATCTGCGCGCGCCTGGGCGCGATGACGGGAAGCGCGAGCGAGGCCGACGAAACGCGGCTGGGCGAGTTCGCCTGGAACCTGGGCATTGCGTTCCAGCTTGTGGATGACGTACTGGACTTTACCTCGCGCGAGAAAATTCTCGGCAAGCCGGTGGGGAACGACCTGCGGGAAGGCAAGGTGACGCTGCCCCTGGTTTACGCGTTGCAGGACGCTACGCCGGCCGAGCGGGAGAAGGTAGCCACGGTGCTGCGCGAGCAGGACTACAAGAGCGTCCGGTTCGACGAGATCACGGGCATTCTGAAGCGCTACCACGGCATTGAGCGGGCAATGGAGCGCGCGCAGCACTTCACGGAGCGGGCGCGGACGCTGATCAACGGTTTCCCTGAGTCGCCCTATCAGCGGGCGCTATTCAGCGTCACGGAACTGGTCACGGCGCGCGACCACTAATCTGTCGCGATCCCTCGCGATCCCTAGTCCTTGTCGAAGGTGATGCTCGACTCGGCGCCGAACTTGCGGTAGTTGCGAAAGTTGATTTCGTTGCGGCTGCAGGTGTTGGTGCCACGCTGGCAGGTCACATTCTCGCTGCGGACGGGCAGCAGAATCGGCTTGCCACTGATGCGGACGAAATCGTATTCCAGGGTCATCTCGGTGCGATCGAAGGGGAAATCGTCGGGGAACGAGATGGCTTTCTGTTCGATGCGCATGACGCGTTTGGTCTCTTTATCGATCCAGATGGCGCCTTTGTAGGCCGGGTTATGGCTGGCGCCGTTCTGCGGGATGATGCGCCAGTGAGAGTTGGGCTGGCGGACGGAATAGTCGTAGACGATGGTGTCGCGGCCGGAGATGCGCTGCTGGCCGCGCTTGACGAAGTGGGCCGCGGTCATGGGAGAAAGGATGTCCTGGAGGGTGGTGACGAACTCACCGGTGGACCAGGCGCCGGACTTTTCCACCGGCCGTTTGGATTCTCGTCCGTTGATGGAGATTTTGCGGTACTCCTCGACACCTTTAATGACGGCCACCTCGGCGGTCACCATGTCGATGGCTTGCCAGTTCGGCGGTTTCAATGTACCCATGTAGCGCATGGTGTGCTGCTGCACGAGGAAATCCGGCAGGGTCTCGGAGAACTCGTCGGCCACGTCGCGGGCCTCGGCGATGGTCTCGTCGGAGGGGGGCGCGAAGACGCTGGCGTTTTCCTTGTACTCGCGGGTGTCGCCGGCGGGTTCGGGCGCGGAGGCGGGCTCCGGTTCGGACTCGCGGCGGGCCTGTTCCTTCTTCACCCGGTCGGGGATGCCGCGGCGGAGGATGGGCGCATCCTCGTCCTTTTCGGCTTCGGAAGCTTTCTTTACTTCGGCGGGCGGGTTCTTCTCCACCGATTCGCGTTCAGCCGCGGTCCCTTTGCGGGTGAGCGTGACGCGGAGCGCGGTCTCTTCGTCGTCGGGGTTGAAGCCGATCTGCAATTGGTCGCCCGGCTTCAACAGCGAGTCGCGAATCGCCGCGCCTTCCTTGTCGAGGAACTGCGTTTTGGCGAGCAGGCGGTACTGGAGCGTTCCCTTGGTCGCGGTATCGAGAACCAACTCCTTCTCACTCAGTTTCCGCAGTGTGCCGTCCATCGTCTGGAGCGTGATCTTGATCTCGCTCGACGGTTTGCCGCCCTTCTTTGCCTCGGTATCCTTATCTTTGGGGCCGCGCTTGGGAAGCTTGATCTCCGGGATGGGTAGGCTGACTGGAACGCCGCCCGGCAAGCGGGTGGGATACTGCCCTGGCGGATAGGTGTCGGTGGGGTATTGCCCGGGCGGGTATTGGCCGCCTGGATACTGGCCGCCCGGCGGATATTGGCCGGGTGGGTATTGCCCGGGAGGATACTGGCCGGGTGGATACTGCGCCTGCAGCAGACTGGCAGCCAAGAGTGCTCCGGTGATAACGCGCCACGCCATGATGAGTCCTCGCCGTTTATTCTAGTTGGTTTCGCTCCCGGTTCGTACAATAGAAATATTCATGCCGGAACAGGAACTCGCCTACGAAGTGACCCCGCGGGAGGTGGAAGATCGCCGCAAAGCCGGGGAGAAAATGTGCCTGATCGATGTCCGGGAAGACATGGAATGGCAGATTTGCCGTATTGAAGGCGCCAATCTGGTTCCCATGAACACGGTGCCCTCCCGGCTACAGGAACTCGATGCGCAGGCCGACTCGACGCCGCTCATTGTTTACTGTCATCACGGCGTGCGGAGCCTGAACGTGGTGCACTGGCTGCGGCGCAACGGCGTGGAAAACTGCCAAAGCATGGCGGGGGGGATCGACCGCTGGAGCGCGGAAATCGACACGGCTGTCCCGCGCTATTAGTACAATCCGAGAAGTGTCCTCCAAAGCCTCCCGCCGCCAGTTTCTTCGTCTCGCCGCCGGTGCCGCCGCTCTGCACGCCCAGGCCACGCCGCCGCCGAACATCATCTTTGTCATGGCCGACGACCTCGGCTACGGGGATCTTGGCTGTTTCGGCCAGAAGCTGATTCAGACGCCGAATCTCGATCGCCTGGCCGCCGAGGGCATGCGATTTACCGACGCCTACGCCGGATGTACCGTCTGCGCGCCATCCCGCTCGGTCCTGATGACCGGCAAACACACCGGCCACACCTCCATCCGCGCCAACACGGGCGGCGTACCGCTTCTTCCCGAGGATGTCACCGTGGCCGAGGTCCTGCAAAAAGCCGGCTACCGCACCGGCGCCTACGGCAAGTGGGGCCTCGGCGATATTCATTCCGAGGGCGTGCCGTGGAAGCAGGGATTTGAGGATTACTTCGGCTATCTGCACCAGATTCACGCGCACTACCAATATCCGGGCTTCCTGTATGCGAACGAGGAGGTCTATCCGATTAAGGACAATGGCGGTGGCTATCGGGATGTGTTCGCCAATGACCTGATTGCCCGCCTCGCCACCGGGTTCGTCAACGAAGCGCGAATCAAGAAGAAGCCATTCTTCCTTTATCTGCCGCTCACGCTGCCCCATCTGGAACTCCTGGTGCCTGGCGACGCGATGCGGCCTTACGACAAGACGATCGTCGAAGACGGCGGCTATTCCAATCCGCGAAGCCACTACGCGCAGCAGAATAAGCCGCGCACGGCCTATGCCGGCATGGTCTCGCGGGTCGATAAGTACGTCGGCGATCTGCTCGCCGCACTGAAAGAGATCGGGATCGAAGAAAACACCATCATTTTCTTCTGTAGCGACAACGGAACCGCCACGCCTATCTGGAACGACAAGGGCTACTTCAAAAGCGCAGGTCCGTTCCGCGGGCACAAGACCAATTTCTACGAGGGAGGCATCCGAACCCCGCTTATCGTCCGCTGGAAGGGCCGTATTAAGCCGGGTGTCGTCAGCAACCTGCCCTGCTATTTCCCGGACATTCTGCCGACGCTGGCCGAACTGGCTGGGGCCACGCCTCCGGCGGACATCGATGGTATCTCCATCGTTCCCACCCTGCTCGGCAAGGGCGTGCAGAAGAAGCACGACTATCTCTATTGGGAACTGCCGAAGTACGACAAGGCTACCGGCACCTTTGCCGACGAAGTTCCCATGCAGGCCGTTCGTATGGGCAATTGGAAAGGCGTCCGGCCCGTCGCCGGGGGGCCGCTCGAACTCTACGACCTCGCTAAGGACATTGCCGAAACCACCAACGTGGCCGCCAAGTTCCCCGCGGTGGTGAAAAAGCTGGAAGAGATCTGCAAGACGGCCCGGACTGCTCCGCGACCGCAGAAAGACATCCCCAACCCGCACTGGCAGAACTAAGAAGTTTACGGAACTCTCGCTAAGGTGTTCTCGTAAGCTCCCGTCGAAGGGGGAATGTCGACTCACCCATGATGCCTGCCTCGGCGCAACAGAATGCGTCTCCGCTTGTCCGCGGCCTGTTTGTTGCCAGCGCCATGCTGGCGGTGGTTTCCTGGTACACCACGTTTGAAGGGATGTCGCTCTACCTTTCGAAGTGGTTCGCGCTCCTTGCTTCGCTCGGCGTGCAGGCGGCGCTGCTCTTTGTGGCGTGGCTGATCGGGTTCAGCCGGGCCCGGAGAACGCAGTTGATCGTGGTGTATGGCATCACGGCGCTGGTTTCTGTCGCCTTCAGCTACGTCAGCCTCTACCGCTGGTTCTCGGAACGGGAACGGCCCGCGCTGGTCCGGCGCCAACTCTATGACCGGCTGGCCGAATCCGCCGCCAAGGCCGATTCCACGCTCGCCTCCGCCTCCGCCGAAGCCCGCAAACATGTGCTGGCGCTGGAAGAGATGACCCAGGCGGAGAAGGCCCATGGCCACATTTCGCGCGCTACCGATAGCGATCCCTATCTCAACAAAATCCGTGAGGCGGTGGCTCGCGAAGCCCAGGGCGTCGACGGAGCCTACCGCGAAGGCGCCGGCACCGGCGTCCGCTATACCGCCTTTGAACGCCATGCGCGCCTGGCCCGGGAGTCGCAGCAGTCCATCGATAACTCTCGTGCCGCGATCGCCAACTGGCGGGCCGCCACCAAGCCCGACGATCCCGCCGACAAGCAACTCCGCACCCTCCACGCCGCCCTGGACGCCGTCCCCTGGACCGAGGTCAATGAGACGCTCCACTCCGGCCGCCAGGAAAAACCCGAGATTCCCGCGCTGGCCGAGTTCGTCGACCAGACCTCCGGCGGCCAGGAGGAACTCCTCCTCGCTTTCTCCGAACTGCTCTCGGCTCCCACGCCGCGGCACGCCTTCAGTTTCCTGCTGGCCGCGTTCATCGACATCATCATTTTCCTGCTCGCCTACGCATCCGGGCCGCACCTTGCCGGTTCTCCCGAGCAACGGATGTCTGCCGCCGCCGCCTCTCTCGACTCGCTCGATCAGCAGGTGTTCACCCGCGACCTGCTCCGCAAGGTCACCGCGGCGCCGGGCGCCCTGGCGCGGATCGACCGCCGCGACCTCTCTCCCGGCGAACAGCAGTTCCTGCTGTTGCTCGCCGCCCGCGGTCAAGCCACGCAAATGGATGATCCGGAAGGGACTTACTGGCTTCTGGATGCCGAAACCCATGCGGCTCTGTTAGAATCACTAGCCGTACGGGGACTTCCGTTACGAGCTTCGCGTGCGGCGACGGCCTGAAATACGGTAATCTCGATAAGGAACTAGGGATTCCATTTTCAGACAGTGACGACCTCGGTCAAAGGTGAATACGCCCTGCATGCGCTTTTCGATCTGGCGACGCAGGATTCAAACGGTCCGGTTAAGATTGCCGACATCGCTCGCCGGCAGAAGATTCCACAGAAGTTCCTGGAATTGATTCTGTCGGGGTTGAAGCAGGGCGGGTTTGTCGAGTCGCGGCGCGGCGCCGACGGCGGCTATCTGCTGGCCCGCCCGGCGGACGCGATCACGGTAGGAGAGGTGCTTCGCCACATCGAGGGGGCCCGCAACTCTGGTGCCCGGTCGCGAAAGCGGGTGGAGACGCCGTTTTCGGAGATGTGGACGAACGTCGACCGCTCGATTTCCGCTGTGATTGACCACACCACCTTAGCTGATCTCGCCCGCACCTGGAAGGAACGCCAGAGTAAGTACGTCCCGAACTGGGAAATCTGATTCCCGTCGGGGACAACCCGGAAGGAGAGGCAAATGATTTTCGCAGATAACTCATTGAGCATCGGCCGCACGCCGCTCATCAAGTTGAACCGCGTCACCGACGGGGCGCCGGTGACGGTGCTCGCCAAGATTGAAGGGCGCAACCCGGCGTACTCGGTGAAGTGTCGCATCGGGGCATCCATGGTCTGGGACGCCGAGAAACGCGGCATCCTGAAACCCGGGAAGGAACTGATCGAGCCGACGAGCGGCAATACCGGTATCGCCCTGGCGTTCGTCGCCGCGGCACGCGGGTATCCGATCACGCTCACCATGCCGGAGACGATGTCGATTGAACGCCGGAAGGTGTTGAAGGCGTTCGGCGCCAATCTGGTTCTGACCGAAGGCGCACAGGGGATGAAGGGCGCCATCGCCCGGGCCGAACAGATTGCCGCCGGCGACCCCGACAAATACGTCCTGCTGCAGCAGTTCAAGAATCCGGCCAATCCGGCGATTCATGAACAGACCACGGGTCCTGAAATCTGGGAAGACACCGAGGGCAAGATTGATATTCTCGTCTGCGGCGTGGGTACCGGGGGGACGATTACCGGTATTTCCCGCTACATCAAGGGCGCCAAGGGGAAGGCTATCCGCTCGGTCGCCGTGGAACCGGTTGCCAGTCCGGTGATCACGCAGACCCTGAACGGGGAAACGGTGAAACCGGGGCCGCATAAGATTCAGGGGATCGGCGCCGGGTTCGTACCGGATACGCTGGACATCAAGGTGGTGGACCAGGTGGAACAGGTGTCCAACGAAGAGTCCATCGAGATGGCCCGCCGGTTGGCGCGGGAAGAGGGGATTCTCTGCGGCATCTCCTGTGGCGCTGCCGCTGTGGCCGCCATTCGCCAGGCCAAGGACCCCGCCAATGCCGGGAAGACCATCGTTGTTGTCCTGCCCGATTCCGGCGAGCGCTACCTCACCAGCGTGCTCTACGAAGGCATGTTCAACGAGTAAGCTCGAAACCCAATCCGCCTACAAAAACACCGCCCGAAGGCGGTGTTTTTGTAGGCGGACGCAATTGGGTGTAGGGGTGAACGCGTCCGCCTGTCGTAACGGGGATTGAAAGTATAGCGTCGCCAGCAAGGCGAAGGTTACCAGCGGGGGAAAAAAAATTGAATCGTCCGATTTTGATGATTCTGATTGGCCTTTCGACTCATTTGGCGGCACAGGAACGCCGCGGGCCGGACTGGGTTCGGGAGACCGCCGCCGCACCCTGGCAGGCGCGGGATTCGCAAGGGGAAGTCGTTTTTCGGGACAAACTCTGGCTTCTCGGCGGTTGGTTCAATTCTTTTGAAGCGCCGCCGCGAGACGTCTGGAGTTCGCCCAATGGGAGAGAGTGGAATCGGGTAACCGCCGCTGCTCCCTGGCTTCACAGCGATCTGCCGATGACCGTTACCTTTCGCAAGCGGATGTGGATGATGGGTGGTTGGTACAACGGCCGTCTTCCGGGGCATTCGGCGTCGAATGCCGTCTGGTCCTCGGCGGATGGCGCCCAGTGGAAACAGGAGACGCCCGCCGCGGCGTGGTCTCCCCGTCTGGCGGCGGCGATCGTTGAGTTCCGCGGCCGGATGTGGCTGCTCGGTGGGACGGAGAACTACTATTTCGGGGACCGGAAGAGCCTGAAGAATGACGTATGGTCCAGCGCCGATGGCCGCACGTGGACCTTGGCCACCGCCAATGCCGGATGGGCGCCGCGCGCCTATCATCAGGCCGTTGTTCATGACGGCAAGATCTGGGTATTCGGCGGTGGTAATTATGTCCCGGAGTATCAGGGGTTCAATGACGTCTGGTCTTCTCCGGACGGCATTCATTGGACCCAGGTGACTGCCGCTGCCCCCTGGCCGCCGCGATTGTGGTTTTCCGCGGTCACCTATCGCGGGCACATGTGGGTATTGGGCGGATGGTCCCGCGTGCCGGAAACCAACTGGGGCGATGTCTGGTATTCCGCCAACGGCCGGGATTGGACCCGCCTCACCGCGAACGTCATCTGGAAGGAGCGTCACGAACACTCGGCCTACGTCTTCGGCGACCGCATTTGGGTGGCCGGCGGCCACGCCAAGCCGTTGAGCAACGAGGTCTGGTCGCTATATTTGCCGCCCGGTTTCCTCCCCCCAAAGTGACGCGAACAAAAAGCGAAGAAAACTCTTGACCGAGTCCAAAATATCCCGCATACTGAGGGCGAATAAAAAGCGAATTCGAGGCGCCCCATGGTCAGGTCTTCTTCTTCCCCATTCTCCCTGGCAGTATCCGATGCACCTTTGGCCATTGGGCCCTCGGGTTGGCATTACCCGCACTGGGACGGCGTGATCTACCCGCGCCAACGGCCCCGCGGCTTTCACCCTCTCGACTTCCTCTCGCAGCGCTTTGACGCTGTCGAGATCTCGGCTTCCTTTGAAACCGACATCCGCCCGGAACTCGCCCGCCTGTGGATGGCGAAGGTGCAGGCGAATCCCCGCTTCCAGTTTACGGCCCGCATGCACCGCCGCTTCACACATGAACGTCTGTTGGACGCCGCCGCCGTCGACTCCTTCCATGTCGGTCTGCGTGAGCTCAAACGGGGCAAGCGCCTGGGCGCCGTTGTCATGCAGTTCCCGTGGTCCTTCCGCTTCACCAAGGAGAACCGCGACTACTTCATCGAGCTTCGCCGCGCTTTCCATGAGTTTCCGCTCGTGGCCGAGATGCGTCACGAGAGCTGGATGTCGTCGGAGGCGGTGGGTACACTGATCGATTACCGCGTCGGCTTCTGCAACCTCGATCAGCCCGAGCACGTGCGCGCCATGCCGCCGACGGCGTTTCTCACCTCTCCGATCGCCTATTTCCGTCTCCATGGCCGGCAGCGTGCCTGGTGGTGGAATGAGTATCAGCAGTCCACCCGGCCGCAAAACGGAAGCCACCGTGGCTATGCCTACTCGCCGGCGGAACTGGCCGACTGGAAGAACCGGATTGAGCAGGTCCGGGGTATTGCCGAACGCTCTTTCTGCTTCTTTACCAACGACGGCGGCGGGCAGTCTGTTCTCAATGCCATGCAGTTCAGTGGCATGTTCGAACGGCCGGCCAAACGGCCGGCTGCGGCGGAGACCGAACCGGTGCTCGCACTCGCCGTCGCCTAGCGACGCTGTTGCGTCAGTGAATATTCTGTTACAGTAGCGTCACAATCCTTCAATTGGGGAGAGACGCTACTATGCGGTTAGCTCTGTTGCTACCTGTTCTTTTGTCCAGTGTATGGGCACAGTCGTTCACCGGTTCCATTCTCGGGACCATCCGCGATGCGTCCGGGGCTTTGGTTCCTGGCGCGCAAGTCACCGTCACCAACGTCGACACCAACTTGCGCGCCGTGGAGACCTCCGGCTCGGATGGCTTCTACCGGGCTAACAACCTGCCGCCGGGCAATTACCGTGTGGAGGTCACCGCGTCCGGCTTCAAGAAGTCGGTCCGCGAGGGGTTGAACCTGCAGATTACCCAGCAGTTGCAGGTCGACGTGGCCCTGGCCGTGGGCGAGGTGGTCGACTCGATCATGGTCACCGCTGACGCCGTGGCGCTGGAGACTACCACCAGTTCCATCGGCAAAGTGGTGGAAAACCGGCGTATCGTCAACCTGCCGCTCAATACCCGGAACGTCTACTCCCTCATCTACCTTACGCCGGGGGTCTCGGGCACCATTGGCAACAGCTACGGCGAGATGCGCTATTCGGTGAACGGCGCCCGCGCCCGGATGATGGACACCCTCATCGATGGCGTGACGGCGTCACACTCCACTGTCAATGGTCTTTCCGGCGGCATCTCCGTTTTCCCCTCGGTCGACGCCATCGAAGAGTTCAAGGTGATGGGTTCCAACTACTCGGCCGAGTATGGCCGGTCGATGGGCTCGGTGCTGAACGTGGCATTCAAAAGCGGCACCAATACCCTCCACGGCAGTGCGTATGAGTTCCTCCGCAACTCCGTTCTCGACGCCAACAACTTCTTCGATAACCGCGTCGGCCGTCCGCTTTCCAGCTTCAAGCGCAGCCAGTTCGGCTATGTGCTGCAGGGCCCCATCAAGAAGGACAAGCTCTTCTTCATGACCAGCTTTGAAGGACTCCGGTCTCGCTCTTTCGCCCGCCGCGTCTTCACCACGCCCACAGACCTCGAACGCACCGGCGATTTCTCCCGCACCTTCAACATCGTCTCCGGCCAACCGGCCTTAATCCAGATGTTTGACCCCTTCTCTACCCGCGCCAACCCCACCGGTACCGGCTCCATCCGCGACGCGTTCCCTGGCAATGTCATCCCGGCCGCCCGCTTCGACCGCGTCGCGCAGAACGTCGTCAAGTACTACCCCCGCGCCAACACCACCGGCGCCGCCATTACCAATCAGAACAACTACGCCGAGTCCGGTTCCGGGCAGAACAACATCACCCAGCACGACTACCGGGTCGACTACCAGATCAACGACCGCCAGCGCATTTTCGGCCGCTACTCCACCCGTCTGAACGAATCCGTTCCCCTCCGCAGTTTCCCTGCCGACCTTACCATCGCCGAGGGCCGCATCGTGGAAGAGGACCACGTTCACGGCGGCGTCGCTGACTACACCAATACCATTAGCGGTTCCACAATTCTCAACGTCCGGCTCGGATTTGCCCGTACGCTGTACGTCTATAACAACCAGAGCATCGGCTTTAAGCCCTCCTCGCTTGGGCTGCCGTCCAGCTACGACATCGGGCCGGACTTCCAACTCTTTCCGGGCTTTGCCGCCAGCGGCTACGTCTCGCTCGGCAGCGGCGACCACCGCCGCAACGCCTTTATGAGCTACACCACCCTGGCAAACCTGACCAAGATCATCGGGCGCCATTCGCTCAAAACGGGCTTCGAGGGGCGCCTGCTCCGGGTGAATACGAACGAAGCCCGCTCGGCCGGCGACTTCAACTTCGGCGCCGGGATGACGCAGGGTCCGAACCCCAATCAGGCCTCGCCGGTTGCCGGCAACGGCCTGGCGTCGCTGCTGCTCGGTGCGGGGTCCAGCGGTTCGCTCATCCAGAACTTCAAGAACGTCGCCACCCAGAGTTTCTATCTGGCCGGCTACTTCCAGGACGACTGGCGGATCAACACCAAACTGACCATCAACCTCGGCCTCCGCTGGGATATCGACACCCCCCGCTCGGAGCGCTTTGACCGGACCAACTACTTCGATCCCTCCATCGCCTCCCCGCTCGCCAATGTCGTTCCCGGCCTCAAGGGCGGCCTTGTCTTCGTCGGTACGGGCGGCCAGCCACGCACGCAGTTCCCCAAGGACTTGAACAACTGGGCACCCCGCATCGGCTTCGCCTACCAGATCGACAAGAAGACCGTGTTCCGCGCCGGCTACGGCCATCTCTATGGCGCCGGCTTCCAGGCCGCCGCGGGCACCATCGGCACGCAGGGATTCCGGACCGACAACATCTGGGTCGCCTCCGTGGATGGCATCCGGCCCACCAATCTGCTCTCCAATCCCTTCCCCGGCGGGTTTGCACAGCCGCCGAAGTCCTCGCAAGGGCTGCTGACCCAGGTCGGATCCACCATCGAAGCGGCCACGCAGGACATGCTTACCAACTGGAACCGCCAGATCAATGCCAACGTCCAGCGGGAGCTTCCGGCCGGATTCCAACTGGAAGTCGCCTACGTCCATACCCGCGGATTCCACCTCTTCCGCAACACGGAAAGCGGCTTGACCCTGAACCAGCTTCCCGCCAGTGCCATGTCGCTCGGAGCGTCGCTCAACGATCTGGTCCCCAATCCGTTCTTTGGCACTCCAGGCGGCGTTGGCCTGCTCGCCGGCCGTACCGTCCGCCGCGCCCAACTGCTCCGGCCCTACCCGCAATTCGACACGATCACGCCGATCTATTCGAGCGGCGCCAGCAACTTCTACCACGCCCTGCAGACCACGCTGACCAAGCGGTTCACCAAGGGCCTGATGCTGGAGGGCAGCTATACCTGGGGCAAGAACATGGACGACGGCGAGTCGCACCAGGATAGCTACAACATGCGGGACGACCGGGCCATCTCCTCCATCGATCTCAAACACCGCTTCGTGATGAGCTACATCTATGAGCTGCCGTTCGGCCGCAACAAGAAGTACGGCGCCAATTGGTCCCGCGTCGTCGACCTGGCAATCGGCCAGTGGCAGATGAACGGCATCACCACCTATTCCAGCGGGGCGCCGCTCGGGCCCTCCGCCTCGAACACGGCCGGAATCTACAACTCGTCCATTCGCGCCAACAACAATGGTGTCAGCCCGCGGCTCTCCGGCAAAGTGGATCAGCGTCTGGACCGCTACTACGATACGACCGTGTTCACGCAGCCGGCGGCCTTCACCTTCGGCAACGCCTCTCAGCGATACGGAGATCTCCGTGGCGACATCACCCAGAACTACGATCTTTCGCTGTTCAAGGACTTCACTCTTTTCCAGCGGGATGCCGGCAACATCCGTGCGCAGTTCCGGGCCGAAGCCTTGAACGCCTTCAATACACCCCGTTTCGGCAACCCGAACACAAGCGTCACCTCGTCGGCGCGCGGAACGATCAACTCCCAGGCCAACTCGCCTCGCCAAATGCAGCTTGGTCTTAAAATACTCTGGTAAATGGGGTGGATCTCACGGATCCACCCTCCATACTTCCACCCGGTTGATGACGTCGCGGCGAAAGGTCCAGGGCCGAGGCCCGATTGGATGGGAGTAGAATCCGGCTGCTGAACGGCCGCCGAAGATCCGTCCGCCCGGTGTGCCGTCCTTGTACGATTCACCAAAAATGTACGGCTGTCCCCACCCACCGAAACCCGCCGAACCACCCCCCAACCCGCACAACCCGCCCGGCCTCACCCCATCGCCGCCAACAGCGCCCTCACCGGCCCGGCCATTACCAGCGCCAGCCGTTGATTCTCCTCCCCACTCAAATCGGAAACCACAAACGCCAGGAACCCGCCCGCCTCAAACCCGGCAATCTGAAACCGCGGTACCTCTTCGGTGAACACCGGCATCTCCCCCGCCACGCGCCGCAGCGAACTGTTCGCAAACGTCTCCCCTCCCTCCTTCCGCGCAATCACCAGGGACGCCACGCGCCCGCTAGCGCCCTGCATCACCACATGGACGAAGTTCCGCCCGCGCGCCTTGCACTCATGCGCCGCCACCACCCGGTAGCCTTCCGGAATGTGCGCCAGCACCGGCCGGAACCCCGCCGGCAACTCCTCCCGAACCGGTTCCCGGAACTTCCGGAACGCCGCGCAATGCACATGATCGCTCAACCCTACCCGCATCATCCGGCTCACCCGCGCCGGCAACTCCGCAAAATAGGCCCTCTCCCCTAACCCGCTCTCCACCCACGGCAAGGCCCAATACCCGCCAACGGCAACCAGCAACGCGGCCGCCGCCGCCCACGCCTGCCACCGGTACCGCGGCCCCGGTGCCACCGTCGCCTCCCGCACCCGCCCGGCGAGCGCGCCGTCCACCGGCACCGCCTTCACCGCCCGCCGCAGCCTTTCCCGCAGCGCCTCCCGCGCCGCCGCCTCACTCCGGCATGCCTCGCATTCAGCAATATGCCCGGCCTGCCACAACGCCTCCGCCCCCTCCAGTTCCCGGTCCAGATTCTCCAGCGCTCGCCTGCATTCGGTTCTCATCGTACTCCCTCATTCCCCGTCAGCAACTCCCGCAAATGCCGCCTCCCGCGGCTCAGCCGCGACATCACCGTCCCCATCGGCACGCCCAATATCCCGGCCGCCTCTTTATACGAAAACTCTTCCACGTCCACCAGCAGAATCACCGCCCGGTAGTCGCCCGGCACCCGGTTCAACGCCGCCAGCAGATCCTCGTCCGTCAAACCTTCCGCCATCGGGGGCGTATACGCCGCCTGTGTCTCCATCACCTCGTCCCCCAGCACCGTCACCTCCCGCCGGAACCACTTCCGCCGGTAATGATGCGCACAGTGAAACAGAATCTTGTACAGCCAAGCCCGGCAATTCGTCCCCGCCTCGAACCGGCCGAATGATTTCCACGCCTGCAGAAATACGTCCTGGACAACGTCCTCGGCGCGCCCCCGGTCACCCATCACCCGCGTCGCCGTCCGCACCAGATCCCCCAGATGCGGCAACGCCTCACGCTCAAAGCGCTCCGCCGCCGTCTCCGCCTTCCGCTCGACCCCGGTCCGGTTCATCCAGTTTTCCGCTACTTCTGCAAAGGACATTCCAACACGAATATCCCCCGCGCCGCCCATTCTATTCCTGTCCCCGGCTTTTTCTTCCCGCCCTAAGTGGGATACTAATACCAGGAGATCTATCTATGGCACAAGAAAGTGGCGACAAAGTAGTATGGTTCCTGGCCGGCGCGGCAATCGGCGCCGCCATTGCCCTGCTCTACGCCCCCGCAAGCGGCGAAGAGACCCGGGCCAAATTGCTCGAAAAAGCGAATGAAGGCAAAGATGTCCTCGGTGACCGGGGCCGCGAATTGATGGACCGCGGTCGCGAACTCTACAGCAAAGGCAAGAGCATGGCCGACGAAGCTGCCGACATGTTCGAACGCGGCAAAAAACTCGTCGAAGGCTAACGCCATGAGCGCCCCGACGCTTGCGGCCTACGCCAACGAGGCGTATACCGATTTCACCCTGCCCGCCAACCGGCACCACCAGCAGGAAGCAATCGCCGCCGTGCGCGGCCAACTCGGGCGCAGTTACGACAACTGGATCGCGGGACGGGCCGTCCGCTCGGAACATTGGCTCGAATCGGTCAACCCGTCCCTGCCTTCCGAAATCATCGGCCGCCATGCCAAGGCCGATGCCGCTCAGGCCACGCGGGCCGTCGACGATGCCTACGCCTTCTTCCGCGAATGGGCCCTCACCCCAGTCGCCGATCGCGTCGCCATTCTCGTCAACACCGCCGCTATCCTCCGCCAGCGCAAAGCGGAGTTCAACGCCTGGCTCATCCTGGAATCCGGAAAATCCTTCGCCGAAGCCGAGGCCGATACTGCCGAGGCCATCGACTTCTGCGAATACTACGCCCGTCAAATGCTGCGCTACAGCGCGCCGGTCCCCATCGTCCAGATGCCCGGTGAAAAGAATGAGATGATCTATCTCCCGTTGGGCGTGGGCGTCGTCATTCCCCCCTGGAACTTCCCCCTCGCCATCCTCGCCGGAACCACCGTCGCCGCCCTCGTCTGCGGCAATACCGTGGTCCTAAAGCCCTCCAGCGAAACCCCCATCATCGCCGCCAAGTTTGTCGAGGTGCTCCACCAGGCCGGCCTCCCGCCCCGCGCCCTCCAACTCTGCGTCGGCAGCGGCAGCGAAGTCGGTGACACCCTCGTCACCCACCCCAAAACACGCTTCATCTCCTTCACCGGTTCCCGTGAAGTCGGCCTGCGCATCAACGAACTCGCTGCCCGCCCCGCCCCCGGTTGCATCTGGATCAAACGCGTTGTTGCCGAAATGGGCGGCAAGGACGCCATTCTGGTGAACGTCGATGCCGATATCGAAGCCGCTGCCACCGGCGTCGTCCAGTCTGCCTTTGGATTCCAGGGTCAGAAGTGCTCCGCCTGCTCCCGCGCCATCGTCCATGAGGCCGTCTATCATCAGTTCCTCGAATTGGTGAAGTTGAAAACCGAGGCGCTCACCCAAGGCCCCGCCGACGACCCGGCCAACTACATGGGCCCCGTCATCTCCGCCAAAGCCCAGCGGACCATCGCAGCCTACATCGAAACCGGGAAGAAGGAGGGCCGCCTCATTACCGGTGGCGCCGACCTCGCCGAAAATGGCTACTACGTCCAGCCCACCATCTTCGCCGACGTCGACCGCTCCGCCCGCATCTTCCAGGAAGAGATCTTCGGCCCCGTTCTTGCCGTTACCAAGGCCAGGGATTTCGACCATGGCCTCGAACTGGTTAACGACAGCGACTACGGCCTCACCGGCGCCGTCTACACCGCCAACCCGGCCAATCTCGAAAAGGCCCGCCGCCACTTCCACGTCGGCAATCTCTATCTCAACCGCAAATGTACCGGTGCCATGGTCGGCGCCCACCCCTTCGGCGGCTTCAATATGTCAGGGACCGATTCCAAAGCCGGCGGCCCGGACTATCTCCTGCAGTTCCTCCAGGCCCAGTCCATCGCCGAAAAAATCAGGTAGACTGAAAGTACCCCGTCGAGAAGGGGACTGCATAATTCAAAACACAAGGTCAAATCCGACCGACGTGCCGAAAGGGCGCTCCCACCGGGAGCGCCCTTTCTCTTTCTCCTTCTCCGCCGCACGCCGCCCCGCCGGGCTATGATACGTTGCAAAGGATGCGACTCACCCGCCGCGCCCTCTTCGGCCTCTCCTTCGCCGCCCTCGCCCAACCCAAACGCCGCCCCAATGTCATCGTCTTTATGACCGACGACCACGGCGCTTGGGCCACCGGCGCCTACGGCTGCGGTGAAATCCACACCCCCAACATCGACGCCCTCGCCAAAGGCGGCGCCCGCTTCACCCGCGCCTTCGCCTGTACCCCCGTCTGCTCCCCCAGCCGCATGACCTATATGACCGGCTGCCTCCCATCCGCCCATGGCGTCCAGGACTGGCTCCGCCCCGAAGACAGCTTCGGCCCCACCGCCAAAGCCTGGCTCGATGGCTTTACCATCTTCCCGGAAGTCCTCGCCAAAGGCGGCTACCAGTGCGGCATGGTCGGTAAATGGCACATGGGCAACGACGAAAAGGCCCAGCGCGGCTTCACCTATTGGGCCACCGTCCCCGGCGGCGGCGGCACTTTCCGAAATGCTACATATGTCAAAAATGGCGTCACCACCCCCTACCCTGGGTTCAAAGAGGATGCCATCGGCGACTTCGCCCTCGAGTTCCTGAAACAGCAAAAAGAGGACGCACCCTTTTACCTCCACGTCCCCTTCTATGCCCCCCATACCCCCTTCGATTTTCAACCCGAAGAGGACCGCGCCCACTATACAGCCTCCAAGCTATCCTGCTTCCCGGACACCCCCAAACACCCCAATCAGAACCCCGGATTGGGCAAAAATCATGGCAATAATGAGTCAAAATTGAGCTATTTTGCGCTCATTTCGGGTGCGGATCGCAACATTGGACGCGTTTTGCGCTACCTCGAACAGCGCGGATGGCGCGACAACACCCTGGTCATCTTTACCGCCGACCAGGGGTGGAACGCCGGCCACCATGGCGTCTGGGGCAAGGGCAATGGCACCTGGCCCTTCAACATGTACGAAGAGTCCATCCGCGTCCCCATGATCTGGAACCATCCCGCAGGCATAAAGCCTGGCCAGACAATCACTTCCATGGTGTCGTCCTACGATCTTTTCCCCACCATGCTCGATTACACCGGCCTTTCCGCCCCGCCCGATAAACGCCGCGTCGGCCGTAGCTACGCCCCGTTCCTCCGCGGCCAGAAACCGCGCTGGGAAGACAGGCTTTTCTTCGAATACAGCTACGTCCGCGGCGTCCGCACCACCACCCGAAAGCTCATTTTGCGCGCAGAGGGCTTCCCCTTTGAATTCTATGACTTAGAAAAAGACCCGGGTGAAAATACCAACCGCGTCGACGACCCAGCCTATGCCAAGGAGATCGCCGTATTGAAGGGCCAGATCGAAAAATGGTTCCAAAACGCCGGCGCGCCCCCAATCGGCGACTGGCGCGGCACTACCAAGCAAAACCTCACCGTATACGGGCCTTTTCCCAACCGCAAACAATAGCCCTAAACAATTCGGCCGCCGCGTGCGTCTATGCTTTGAGAAGGATTTCCACACCAGCCATGATTTTGCGACCGTTCGTTCTTGCTCTCGCCGCCGCCATTGCCCTCGGAGCCCAGGAGAAACCGAATCTGTTTTCCTCCGCCCCCCCGGAAGTGGAAGCTGCTCTCCGCGAACGAGTTACGGGGTTTTACCAGGCCTATGTGGACGGCAAGTTCCGCTCCGCCGAACAGTTCGTCGCCGAAGACACCAAAGACCTCCATTACAACCAGGAAAAGACCAAAATCCGCGGTTTTGAGATCATCAAGATCAACTGGGACGACAGTTTCCAGAAGGCTTCTGTCGTCACCACCGTCCAAACTTCCATTCAAATGCGCGGCCAAAACATCCCGGCCGCCGCTCCCATGGCCACCAAATGGAAGTTGGAGAACGGGAAATGGGTCTATTTTGTGGATCCTACGCTCGGTAAAGTGACACCAATGGGCACCATGACACCCGGACCCGGCAATCGCGAGGGGATGAAGATCGATGACATGATCAAAAACCCCAATATTATTCTCAACCAGATCAAGCCGAACAAGGACCGCTTCGTTCTCCATGGCTGGGAAAAATCGGCCGACACGATTGTCGTCACCAATGGCATGCCCGGCTCCATCACCCTCCATTTCCAGACCGAAACCCTGGCCGGTTTGACCTACAAACTGGAGAAAACGGAACTGGGACCCGGCGAAACGTCCCGAATTGAACTCGTTTACGATCCGGCGGACCAGAACGCCAAGCCTACCCTGAACGCCAGCCTGCAGGTCCAACCGTTCAACAAAACGCTGATTTTCCCGGTCGTTTTCGACATTCCGGAAGAGCTGAAGAAGCAGTTGCCGCAGCAGACGCCGAAGAAGTAGCCGCGAATGGCCTCCGGTTTGCTTGAGCATTCCTGGAGGCCCCTTTGTTCGTCGTACCTCGCACCACCACCTCGAATCCAGTAAGTCCAAACAATACAGCCACTTCCCGGCAAGCGCGCAGCACGGACGCCAGCCGCGGCCGGGGAGCGGCGTTCTCGGCGGCCGCAAACACCGCCGGCGTCGCCACAAATTCGTCAGCAGCCGCCAATTCTTCGTCAGCCACCCGGTCGGAACCGGCCGCCGGCCTGGGTGTGCAAAAGCTTCTGGACACCCTGAAGGCGCTCGGCATGAACGTTGCCGGACTCGACATCCGCTACTCGGAGGACGTGGTCGGCTATCCCGGCGGATCCTACGTCAACCGCATGATCGATGTGACGATCGGCGGAAAGACCGAGCGTCTCTCCGCCGACCTGACCGACCGCAACCCGCTCATCGCCGCCTATGACATCCATCGCTATCTGGGCGTGATGCCATCCAGTGGCGGTACGGGCGGGGCTTAGCAATAAGCCGAACCGTTTCTATCGGTTAGACGCCCAGCTTGCGGGCAATTGCCAGCAGCAGAGCGCGGTCCTCTTCGGTGAAGCCGCGGTCGGGCTCCAACGTGCCTTTGATCCGGACAGCCACAATGCCAGGGAACGGGAAGAAGAGTTCTTCGTCGCTCCGCAGCGCCCGCAACGGCGGCGGGATTTCCGGCTTGTCGGAACCGGGAATATTGGCAATTCCCAATCCCTTCGGCGGGATGTTCACTCCCGACGCTTCGTCCTTGTTCAGCATCATCAACTCGACCAGCGGTTCGCCATTGTCCCCGGCCATCGGCGAGCCGTTGGCGTGATAGGCGATCACCTGGTCGTAGGTGACGTTCCGGCGCGTAGAATCCTTGGCAGCCGGGTCGAACCAGTACTTGGGCGGTTTGGTGCCGTCGAACTTCGGCGGCTCTACTCCCGTCGCAGCCTGATAGGCTTCGCGCGTCTGAAAATAGGGGAACAGGAACAGCTTTTCAAGACCGTACCGCACCTCAGATGGAACAGACATAAATTAGGGTACCTCCAGCCACAAAGCTAGCAGCCGTTTGCACCATAATCACGAGGTCAAAAATTGCAACTGTTGGAAAGAAAGAAGATAAAAATC
>CAYSFR010000052.1:0-58838 GCA_964430625.1 uncultured Solibacteraceae bacterium | reverse complement strand
ATCAGGTTGTGAAAAGGACTTTCACCTTCAAGCTCTCGATCATGCTCGGCACACAAGCAAGAGGGCCCAACTGCCGCCGCAGTTGGGCCCTTTCTCTATTCCGAATCCGGCCCGTCGCCGCCGTCAGCCGAAACCGTGGCCCCTCCCGGCCCACGAAACCGAAGGAAGCAAGGAGGACAGGAGAGCTATGCCCAAAAAATCAGACAGCCGGACGACACGGCAGCCAAAAAAACAGTGTTTCGATGGGAATAACCCAAGAAATGATGACAATAAAGGAGTTACAAGTTGGAATAACCCAGAATGAGTCCAAGAAAACCCCAGGTTTGAACCCAGAAAACCCAGAAAAAACCCAAGGATAACCCAAGCTCCGTCTCTACCAGGCCGCCACCGACCCGTCCTCGTGGAACACCCGCGCCATCGGCCGCGTCCCCCCGAACGGGTACTTCTTCAGCGCCTCCTCCGTCAGGTCGAAGCCCAACCCAGGCTTCTCCGGCAGCGGAAAACGCCCGTCCACCATCCGCATCGCCGGGAACCCCAGCCACTCGTGCCACACCTTCTCCTGCGGCCCGATCGCCACCCCGCTGCAGATCTCCTGCACCAGGAAGTTCGGCATCGCCGCATCCACGTGCACCGTCGCCAACCCGCCGATCGGCCCCTCGCACGTATGCGGCGCCATCGCCACCCCGCTTGCCTCCGCCAGCGCCCCGGCCTTCCACAGCGCCGTAATCCCGCCCACATGGTTGATATCCGTCTGAATGATATCCACCACCCCCATCTCCACTAACTCCCGGCAGTTATACGCCGCCACCAGCCGCTCCCCCGTCGCAATCGGCGTCGTCGATCGCCTCGCAATCCGCTGCATCGCCTTCACATTCTCCGGCGGACAAGGCTCTTCGACAAACAGTAACTTCAGCGGCTCTAACTCCTTCACTAATATCGAGGCCACTGCCGGCGACGTCTTCGCATGAAAGTCGATACCGATGTCGATATCATTCCCCAGCCCCTCGCGTAAGTCCGCGATCGCCTGCACCGCCTTCGATATCTTCGCGTTCGTCTCAATCCATTCGTAATAGCCCGGTATCCCGCTCTTGAAACACGTGATCCCCTGCCGCCGCGCCTCCTCCCGCAATCCCGGTAAGTCGGCCTTGCTCCGCGCCCGCAGATGATAGTAACCCCGCACCCCCCGCGGATCCACCGGACCGCCCAGCAACTTATACACCGGCAGTCCCATCGCCTTCCCGCGTATATCCCACAACGCCTGATCAATCCCGCTGATCGCCGACCCGATCACCGGCCCCGCCCGGTAAAAACTGTGCACGTACATCGACTGCCAGTGATGCTCCACCTGCATCGGGTCCGCACCAATCAGAAAATCCTTGAAATCCTCCACACACGCCATCACCGCCGCCGCCTTGCCCTCCAGCGTCCCCTCGCCCCACCCGTACAGCCCCGGCTGATTCGTCTCCAGCTTCACAAACACATACGGCCGGTCGGATTCCGGCGTCAGCGACACCCCGAAGACCTTTAACCTAGTAATTCGGATCTTACTCCCGACGCTCGTAAACGCCTCCGCCCCCAGCGCCGCCTGCGGCACCATCGAACACCCGCAGATGTCCGCCGCCTTCGCGCTCGCGCCCATCGCTCCCAGAAACATTCGCCGTTCCATTACGCCCACTCCCCTTCCCGGATCTCAATCCCCAACCCCGCGCCCGTCGGCAGCGCCGCGAACCCGTCCGCCACCGCCGCCGCCCCTATCGGCACGTCCATCAAGTAGAAGTTCGGAATCGCCGCCGCCAGATGCAGCCCAGCAGCCGTCGCGATCCGCCCTCCCGTGTTGTACGGCGCCACCGCCGTATAGTAGGTCTCCGCAATTGCCGCCGCCCGCCGGATCGCCGACACGCTCATCCGCCCCAGATCCGGCCGCAACACGTCCATCACCTGCTCCCGCAGTAACTCCTGGAAATCCACCGGGCGCCGCGCCATCCGCCCGAACCCCAGCGGCGTAACATTCTCCTCGCTGATCTTACTCACCGCCCGCAGATTCGCCAGCCCGCACGGCTCGTCAATCCACAACGGATGCATCCGCTCCACCTCCGCCGCCAGGCTCGATGCCTGCCCCGGCGTCATCTTCCCCGCCCCGTCCAACACAAAGTCCACGCCCTCCCCGCCCGCCTTCCGCAGCGTCCGCAACGCCTCCGCCCCGTTCCCGTAACCCACCGGCACCCGGAATGCCCGGTACCCCCGCTTCATCAGGCTCTCTAACTCCCGCACATCCGCCCCGCTCATCGGCGCCATCGCCCGCACCTTGTTCCGCGTCGGCCCGCCCAGCACCTGGTAGATCGGCGCCTTCGCGATCTTCCCCGTGATGTCCAGCAGCGCCGTGTTCACCGCCGCCTCCGCCGCCCCCGCCACCAGCGTCCGGATCACCTCAAAACTCGTCGCCTCCCGCCCCTTCACCACCCCCATCGCCGCCGCAAACTCCGCCTCCTCCAGCGGCACGCACTCCCCGTATCCAAACACCCCGCTCTCGGTCCGCAATCGCACCACCGAGAACCGCGCCGTCCGCCAGTGTCGCCCTTCCACGATCGTATGCATGCGCATCACAATATCACTTTCGATACACTTGCGGACATGCGCTCTCTCTTGCTCGCTCTGCTCGCCATCTCCGCCTTCGCCGCCGACAAAGACTTCAACGGCCGCTGGGATATCAAGGTCGATAACAACGCCAATCGCCGCGCCTGGTGGCTCGAAGTCAATGGCGCCGGAACCCCCAAAATGTCCGGCAAATTCATCTCCGCCCTCGGCGGCGACCTCAACATCATCGACAACCTCGCCGTCAAAGACGGCACCCTTTCCTTCTCCTTCGAACGCAAGGCCAACAAGAACAACCCCGCCGCCAAACTCGTCTACGCCGCCAAACTCGTCAACGGCCAATTGATCGGAGAACACTTCATCGAAGGCAAACCCGCCAAAACCCCCTTCACCGGCAAACGCGCCCCCGTCCTCAAGGATAAGGACGACAACTCCTGGAAACGCGGCAAAGCCGTCGAACTCTTCAACGGCAAGGACCTCGCCAACTGGGCCGCCATGGTCCCCGGCAAAGAACTCGGCTGGAAGGTCGAAGACGGCATCATGAAGAACGTCGCCGGCGCCAATAACCTCGTCTCCGCCGAAAAGTTCTGGAACTTCGAACTCCACTGCGAATTCAAAATCGGCGCCCACTCCAATGGCGGCCTCGGCCTCCGCGGCCGCTACGAAATCCAGATCATCGACGACTTCGGCAAACCCGCCGGCTCCCACGGCACCGGCGCCCTCTATAGCCGCATCGTCCCCTCGGAAAACGCCTCCAAAGCCCCCGGCGAATGGCAGACCTACGACATCCGCCTCGTCGGCCACTTCGTCACCGTCACCGTCAACGGCAAAAAAGTCATCGATAAAGGCGTCGTCGAAGGCCTCACCGCCATGGCCCACGATTGGGACGAGTCCGCCCCCGGACCCATCAGCGTCCAGGGCGACCACGGCCCCGTCGAAATCCGCAAATTAACCGTCACTCCGCTGACGAAGTAACTTACAAACTCCCCGTCCGCATCTGCTCCGCCAGATAGTCCGACGCTCGCCACGCCAGCGCCAGTATGGTGAGCGTCGGATTCTTCTCCGATGCCGTCGTGAACGCCGATCCGTCCACCACAAACACGTTCTTCACGTCGTGCATCTGGTTGTACCCGTTCAGCGCCGAACGCTTCGGGTCCGCCCCCATCCGGCACGTCCCGTGCTCGTGAATCGCCGAGCCGAACGGGTCAATCGCCCCCCGCTCAAACGGCACAATCTCCGCTTTCATGTCGCGGAACACCGCCTCGGCCATGTCGTACATCTCGCTCAGCATCTTCCGCTCGTTGTCGCCAATCGAATACTCGATCCGCGAGATCGGAATCCCATAGCGGTCCTTCGGCGTCCCTTCCACCGTCACCCGGTTGTGCTTGTACGGCAGCACCTCCCCGTAGGGATGCATCGCCACCAGCGCCGGATACCGCCGCTTCACCGCTTTCTTATACTCCAGCCCGAAGCCCTCAATCTGCTTCGCCCAGTTCCCCACGCCCGCCTGCGCGCCTGTGTTCCAGAACTGGCTGCCGAACCCGCGCAGATAATCCCGCTTCCGCCCGTCCCGCGCGTTGTAGCGCGGCAGATAAATGTGCTCTCCGCCCAGCCCGTCGTCGTTCTGCGCCTTCGTCCCCATCAACTCCGGCACAAACCCGAACATGTGGAACCGCACCTGCTCGCACAGGTAATTTCCAATCACGCCCGACGAGTTCCCGATCTTCGAATTCAGCAGAATCCGCGTCGAGTCGACACAGCTCGCCCCCAGCACGATCCGCTTGCCGTAAACAATCCGCTCGGCCTTCGTGAACCGGTCGAAATACCGCACGCCCTTCGCCAAGCCGTTGTCGCCCAGCAGAATGTGCGCCACCACCGCGTTATCGACAATCTTCAGCTTCCCGGTCTTCTCCGCCGGATCCAGCAGATAGTCGGTCGAGTTGAAGAACGCCGAAACGTCGCAGCCGCGCCCGCACGCCCCGCAGTAGTGGCATGGATTGTGCCCGTTCTTCGGCTGCGTGTTAACGGCCTTCCGCTGCGCCACCACCTTCCACCCCAGCCGCTCCGCCGAACGCTTCATGAACCGTTCCCCGCACCGCATCCCCGGCGGCGGCTGATGGAACCGCGATCCCGGCAGCGAGTCGGTGTCGTCGTCCCCGCCGCACACCCCGATCTCCTGCTCCACTTTGTCGTAGTACGGCGCGATGTCTTTGTAGCGGATCGGCCACGGAATCTCCCAGCCGTCCTTCTCCGGTCCCGCGAAGTCCAGATCCGAATAGCGCAGCGCCACCCGCCCCCAGATGTTCGTCTTCCCGCCGCGCCCCCAGACGCGGATCAGGTCGAACCGGCTCGGCTCCTTCGATTGATACGGCTGCTCCTTCACGTCCAGCTGAATCTTCGGCGGCGCCAACCCCTTCTCAATCCGCTCCCGCCACTGCCACGGCTTTACGTGCGTCCAGAACTCTTCCCGCTTGAACCGCGTCCCGGCGTCCAGCATCAACACCTTCACGCCGTGATTCACCGCCAGGTTCCACGCCGACATCCCGCCCGCCGCGCCGCTGCCGATCACAATCACATCATGCACTTCCGGAGCCGATTGCGTGAACATTACGCGTGCTCCTTGTGCGTGCAGCCCTTGAACTCCCGCACGAACGTGTTGGCGTTCCAGCCCAGCTCCATTTGGAGCCCTTCCCGCGTCCCGTAATAGCCGTCCACGGTCAACTCCTTCAGCGTCTGGAAAATCCGCCGCGGCTCGCCGCCGCCTTTGCTCCAGCGGGTCAGCAGCGCCACCTGCTCGGCCGCCGAAGCGGCCGCGAACTTCTGCCGGGCGATCCAGGCCAGGTCTTTCCGTAACTGCGCGCCGCGGCTGGCGCTGGTGTGCGCCTGCCAGTCGATGAAGTAGTGGACATTCGCGTCCGCCGCCCCCGGCGTGTCCGAGCGCGGAATGATGTGGTCCACCAGCTTCGCCAGCAGTTCCATTTCGGCGGGTTTGAAGAACCGGGCGGTCTTCTTCCCCGCCGCCGGCTCCTTCTCGGAACCGTGATGCTCCTGCCCCGCCGCTACCGACGCCGTCAGCACGGCCCCGATCTGGATCAGATCCCGGCGGCTGTTCATAGCGATTTCGCCGCGTTCAGCGCCGCGTCGTAATCGGGATGGTTGCCCACTTCCCCGACGTATTCGGCATGCCGGATCACGTTATTGGAGTCGATCACGAAAATCGCCCGTGCGTGAATCCGCAGATCTTCGATCAGCGTTCCGTAGGCCGAACCAAACGAACCCGACCGGTGGTCGGAGAGCATCACCAGATTGTCGACGCCCATCGCCCCGCACCAGCGCTTCATCGCAAACGGCAGATCCATGCTGAAGGTGTAGATCTTCACGTTCGGCAGCGCCGCCGCCTCCTCGTTGAAGCGTTTGGTCTGCATATCGCACACCGGCGTGTCGAGCGACGGAACCACGGAAAAAATCCGCACCCCGTTGCCGGTATCGGCCAGCGTGACCGTCTTCAGCGTCGTGTCGACGGCCTCAAAATCGGGAGCCGGATCGCCCGCCTTCAACTCGGGTCCAATAACGTTCTTCGGGTTGCCGCGCAGAGTGATTGCAGAGGTTCGAATCATAGAGGCCTCCATGATACCAACGGCAAGCGCCGCGTGGAGGCCCCCAGCGGAGTCTGTTTTAACGGCTGAAGCGCAGCGTCTGCATCATCTGCCGATACTCGGGCTCGGCGACCCGCCAGCGGCTCTCCGGCGCGATGAACACCCCGTAGAACATCCCCTGCGGATGCATCACCGTCAGCACCAGCACGTTTTCTTTCTCGTTCTTCCGCAGCGAAGAGGGGCCCTGCAGCGTCGACAGCCGAGCCACGTAGTTGTCCACTTTCAGGCTCTGCGCCCCGCCCACCACCTTCAGGCTCGGGTTGTCCTGCAGCACGCCCTTCAGCAGCGCGTCGGTCGCCGCATTGATGTCGTTGCTTTGCGGCTTCACAAAGCTCAGCAACACCCCGTGGCCAATGTCGTCGCCCCCGTTGGCGCCCTTCACCACGCCGTCGGCGGCGGTCAGCGTTGCCGACACCCCGTCCTGGGCCGGCCGCGCCGTCCAGTCGCCCGGATAGCCCAGCGCGTAGAGCGAGGTCTGGTGCATCTTGAACCCGCTCGGCACGCTCGTCGACACCGCCGGGCCCTGCGGCGCGGATACCTGCCCCTGCCCCTGGGCCGGCTTCTTCGGAGGCGGCGGCAGCTTCTTGATGATCTCCCGCGCCCGGGTCAATTCCGGCGTCAGCGCCGCCGATTCATACGACTTCTGCGGATAGAACTTCATGTCACCCTGAATGTTCTTGATCCGGTTGCCGGGGTTCGGGTGGCTGGCGAAGAACTCCGCCATTTTGTTGCTCCGGCCGCTTTCGGCTTCCAGCTTCTCGAAGAACCGCGCCAGTTCCACCGGGTTGTAGCCGGCCTTGTGCACCAGGCGGGCGCCGAAGAGGTCGGCGTCGTTCTCCGCCGTCCGGGAGAACTTCATCAGCACCGAATTGGCCCCCAGCCCGATGCCCAACTGCGCCAGCGTCCCCACCATCCCGCCGTTGTCGAAGATCCCGCCGGCGATCATCGCCGGAATCTGGATCAGGTTCGCCTTGGAGGCCTGATTGGTGCCGTGGCGCAACATCACATGCCCCATTTCGTGCCCCAGAACGCCGGCGATCTGCGCCTCGCTGTCGGCCGCCGCGATCAGCCCGGTGTGGACGTACATCGGCCCGCCCGGCAGCGCAAAAGCGTTAATCGACGGGTCGTTCACCACTTTGAACGTGAACGGAAACTTCTGTCCTTCGATTCCGTTCACCAGCCGCTGGCCGATCTTGTTCACATAGGCGTGCAGCGTCGGATCATTGATCACCTGCACCTGTTTTTCGATCTCTTGCGCGTACTCCTGCCCCATTTTGACGTCCTGATCGACCGAAAACAGGTTCCAGCCCGGCTTCAAAACCCGCTGTTTTTCCGCGGCGAAAAGCAGCCCGGCGGTGAGCAAAACCTGGGGGACAAGGCGTCGAATATTCATAAATAGGGTTCTCCAAAGGAACATTCGCCATTTTACACGGCGCCGGTTCCGCCCATTGGATGCACCAGCCGCCCGGGGAGTTGCACCGCGATCCGCTTATAATAGTATGATGTTGACGCCTACTGAAAAAATCTGGTGTAACGGGAAGTTTATCCGTTGGGATGAAGCCAAAATCCACGTGCTCTCCCATGTTGTGAGCTACGGCAGCGCGGTCTTTGAAGGCATTCGCTGCTATTCCACCCCGAACGGTCCGCGGCTTTTCCGCGTAAACGAGCACTATCGCCGCCTGCTCGATTCCGCGAAAATTTACCGCATGGACGGAGTACCGTTCTCGGTAGCCGATATGACGGCAGCCACCATCGAGCTGATTAGCGTCAACCAGCTTGAGGCCTGCTACGTACGGCCCATCCTTCTCCGCGGCTACAGCGATGTCGGCGTGCTCGGCATCAACAACCCCCTCGACCTCTACATCGCCTGCTGGGAATGGGGCAAGTACCTGGGCGAAGAGGCGCTCGCCGAAGGCGTGGACGTCTGTATCTCGTCCTGGAACCGCATCGCGCCCAACACGCTCCCGGCCCTGTCCAAGGCCGCGGCGAACTACATGAACTCGCAGCTCATCCGCATGGAAGCCCACTTCAACGGCTACGCCGAAGGCATCGCCCTCGACACCAACGGCTACATTTCGGAAGGCTCCGGCGAGAACATCTTCGTCATTCGCGACAACAAGATCGTCACGCCGCCGCTGGGCAACTCCGCGCTGCCCGGCATTACCCGCGATTCCATCATCCGCCTCGCCAAGCGTCTCGGCTACGAGCTCACGGAGTCGATGATCCCGCGCGAAATGCTCTACATCGCCGACGAAGTCTTCTTCACCGGCACGGCAGCCGAAGTGACGCCCATCCGCTCGATCGACAAGATCAAGATCGGATCCGGCGCTCGCGGCCCGGTCACCGAAAAGCTGCAGCGCGCCTTCTTCGACATCATCAACGGCGTTGCGCCGGATACCGAAGGCTGGTTGACGCCCGTTCCCGGAAAGTAAGCGGTTCGGGGGCGCTTCCCTTAGGGCGGCGCCTCCGCTTCCGTGCCATGGATTTGAACCCTTGGCGCGGAGGCGGGGGCGCCGTTTTCGGTTAGCACCCCGGAACCTGGTGCCGCGGTGTGGGGCGAATCACACCGTGACATGTTCTGAAAAGAAATCCGCGGGAGAGCGCTCCGGCCACCTCCCCCGAGATCAGCCTCGTGCGCCGCATCCCGCGGAATCTGTTGTTAGTTGTACCAGTTTCCGGGTTCCGTTACCAGCGGAAAAGCGCCTTACTCCACAACCTTTTTTTCGTTTCGTTTGTTAGAGTTAGAGAGACCCCTCTGTGGGGAAGCTGTGGATAAACCATGACGACTAAAAAATGTTTCGGCTACGACGCCCTCCGCGGCGAGAATATCCTCCTGGAATTCCAGTCCGTCATCCAACTGGCCGATGACCTGGTGGAGCCCGCCACCGGTCTTCCCTACCTCGCTCCCGGATTCATCGACCTGCAGGTGAACGGATTCGACGGCGTCGACTACAATTCGCCGGACACGACGCAGGAAGACATCGCCCGCTCGCTGCGGACGCAGTTCGCCACCGGAACCACGCGGCTGTTGCCGACGGTGATCACCGGGAGCCGCGAGGGGATGCTGGGGTCCCTCCAGAATCTCTACGCGGCCAAACAGGCGTTGCCGGAGGGGGTGGCCATTGAGGGCTTTCACGTGGAGGGTCCGCACATAGCCGCCGAGGAGGGCCCGCGCGGGGCGCATCCCAAGCAGCACGTGCGGCCGCCGGACCTGGACGAGTACAAGCGCTGGCAGGAAGCCACGGACGGCTTGGTGAAACTGGTGACGCTGGCGCCGGAGTGGCCGGGGGCCCCGGCCTATATTGAGGCGTTGGTACGGGAAGGCGTGACGGTGGCCATCGGGCACACGGCCGCCAACCGGGAGCACATTCAGGCGGCGGTGAGCGCCGGAGCGACGCTTTCCACCCATCTGGGCAACGGGGCGCACTCGGTGATGGCCCGCCACCCGAACTACCTGTGGGAGCAGATGGCCGAGGACCGCCTGAACGCCGATTTCATCGTCGACGGCATCCACATCGGCGAGGCGTTCCTGCGGGTGGCGTTGCGGGCGAAGGGGATTGAGCGGTCGATTCTGGTGACTGACGCGAGTTCGCCGGCCGGGGCGAAGCCGGGGCGGTATATGTTGGGCGATCAGCCGGTGGATTTGACCGAGGACGACCGGGTGGTGCTGGCGGGCCAGACACGGCTGGCCGGGTCGGCGCTGAAGATGCACCGGGGCGTGGAGAATCTGATGAAGATCGCCGGGTTGTCGCTGGCCGAAGCGCTGACGATGGCGACGCGGAACCCGGCGCGGGTGGGCCGTCTGGCAGGCCGTTTGCGCGGTTTGGCGGCCGGGGACCGGGCCGATTTTGTGGTGTTTGATTGCAACGAAGCGGAGAAATCGATCCACATTCGCGAGACCTGGATCGGCGGAGAGTGTTTCTACCGCGCCTGAAGCGAACCGCGGCTGGCGGAACGACGGATTGCGGGAATAAACGAGGCGCGCCACGTCCTTTCCAGGCATGGCAACCAAACATCTGCTGCTGGCGCTCGTCGCCGGCGCCGCTTCCCTTCTCGCCGCCCCTCCCGCAGCCGGCGCCAAGCCACCCGCTGTCGGCGCCAAACCGCCCGCCTTCTCTCTCCAGAACCTCGCCGGACAACCGCGCGCCCTGGCCGACTTCACCGGCCAAGGCCCGGTGGTCCTCGTAGTGCTGCGCGGCTTCCCCGGCTACCAGTGTCCGCTGTGCAACCGGCAGGTGACCGAGTTCGTCCGCCACGCCGACGCCTTCGCCCGCGCCGGAGCCCGCGTGGTGATGGTCTATCCGGGCCCGAAGAACAAACTGGAAGTCAAAGCGCAAGAGTTTGTTACGGGCAAAAACCTGCCAAATCACTTTGAGCTGCTCGTGGACCCCGACTACGCCTTTACCAACCTCTACAGCCTGCGTTGGGATGCGCCCAACGAGACCGCCTACCCGGCCACCTTCGTCCTCAACCGGCAGGGCGTCATCACCTTCGCCAAGGTGAGCGATTCGCACGGCGGACGTTCCACGGCGGCCGAAGTGCTGGCGGCGCTGGGACGTTAAGAGCCCTGGGCGGCGGCGGCGCCGAGCGAACTGGCGACGCGGGAGAAGATCTGGCTGATGTTCTCATTCACCCCGGGCAGGACGACCCCGGCAGAGACGGCCAGGAATCCGGCCATTAGCGCGTATTCGATGAGGTCCTGGCCTCCGGTATCCTTCCCAAGGCGGCCCAACGCGCGGCGCAGAGTTTGCATGACAATTTCCTTCCTGTCCTGAGCGTACGGCGCACCGGCCTGGCGCACACTGGGCGGTACGCCGGCGGCCGCTTCCTTCTCCGTCCTACCCCGTCCGGGGTAACTATCCCGGACGGGGGTAGCCCGTTCAGTTGCCCGGCGCGCTGTAGCCGGCCGCGGCCAGTCCGGGAATCTGTAACTGCTGGCGCGAGGGCCCTTCCACTACCACCTTCAACGGGACCGGCGCCAGGCGGGCCGCCAGGTGGCACCACTCCGCCGCCTTCTCGGCGCAGAGCAACCGGATGCCGGTGGCCCCTTGCGCGCTCAGCCAGGAGGCGGCGGTGAGGACGTCCTGAACGCGATTGGCATCGTCGGCGTGGTGGAACACCAGGTGGTCGCCATGACGGGAGCGGGGCTGGGTGGCGGCGGAGGCGGTTTCAAAGACATCAATGCCGACCACCTGCACGCCGGCGCGAATGGTGGCGCGGGCCGCCTCCGATTGGAGGGCGGCGGCAGCGCCGCCGGGATGGACCGCCACGGCCGCTCCGGCCATGCGTCCAGCGACGCGGTGGGCCGGAACGATATCGCCGGCGCCCTCGCGATGAAGAAATCCTTCGCCTTTGGCGGCAACGAAAACCACAAGCTTCGGCCAACGGCCGCCGGTGAGGTGGCGGAGGAGTTCGGTTTGCTGCGGGGCGGTCATGGCGCGGTTGCGCTCCGAAAGCAGCCGCTGCCAGGCGAGGAAGATCGCCTCCTGATTCTGCGGGTCCTTGGCGCCGATGAGCAGGTCCGCGGCCGGGTAAGTCTCGCCGGCCGGTTCCGGGACGGGCGGGGGCATGCGGAAATGGCGGGCGAGGAAGGCCACGGCGGCGGCGCGTTGGGCGGCGTTGTAGCCGTGTTCGGCGTCGGCGTGATGGTTCTCCAGGTTCCCCGCCGCTCCCAGCAGCGAATAGATGGACCGGATGCCGGGCAGTTCGACGGTGGGAGTGAGGCTGGTCCAATCCCGGGAGGTGGACAGCAGGAGTTGGGGCCGCGGGGCGAAGGCGGCGGCCAGTTCCATGTTGTTGGTGCCGATGCGAAGGCCGGGGGCCATTTCGCAGGGGTCATCGCCCTGGAAGGTGGACGAGACCATGCCGGCGGGGATGGATACCTTGATGCGGTCGTCAACGGCGGCGAGCAGGTAGGTCTGGGTGCCCCCGCCGGAGGCGCCGGTGATGGCCAGGCGGGAGGCATCGACGTCGGGACGGGCGGCGAGGTAGTCCACCATGCGCAGGGAGTTCCACAACTGCACCTGGAGCGGGCCGAAGGACCACTGGCGCTCGGCGTCGCCGTCGCCAAACTTGTGGGGGAGCGCGGTGGAATCGTTATAGCCGGGCATGTCGTAGGCGAGGGCGACATAGCCATTGACGGCGAGGGCGGCGCAGAGGGCGGGCACCGAATAGGCATCGTTGTGCTCCACGCGGCCGTGCTTCCAGTGGCCGTGGGCGACCAGCACGCCGGGCGACTTCCCCCGGGGGCGGGCCGGGCGGTAGACATTGACGCCGATGTTGAGCCCAGGAAGCGTCTCGATGAGCAGGCGTTCCACGGTGTAGCCGCGGCGGGCAACCTCCGGAAAGCGGCGGACGGCGGGGGCGGGGCGGGCGGGCATGGGCCAGAGACCGGCGGAGACGAGGACCTGCCGGCGCAGGTAGTCGCGGTGAGCCCGCCACTTCGGCGCCGAATCGAAGGCGGGCGGGGGGAACCGGGCTTTGGTGTGAACAGCAGGGTCGCCGCGGCCGTCCTTCAACTTCAGATCGGCGGCAGCCAGAGGGACGACGAGTATAAGGAAATAGAGCAGCAAACTGTTGGGCGAGTTCGCTACCCATCGGGTTTCCGATGCAGAGGTAACTTAGTGGCGGGCCCAGGCGGTGAAAAGTTGCTCGATCCGGGCCGGATCCGAGGGTCCTTCGTGGATGACCACACGATAGGACAGCGAGAGCGTCTGGCCGGCGGGGAGGGTGTAGGCGCCATCGGGCCCCTTGTTGCGGCTGAAACTGCGGCTGGCGAAGGGGTTGGCGGCGCAGAGAGAATAGCCGCGGGCGTGCCACTGGGTGGGGTGGCGGAGGTTGGAGGGATGGTCAAAAATGGCGACGCCGGCCGGGGTGCCGTCGACGGTAGCCGAGTAGTCGACCCATTTGGCGGCCTGGCCCCAGATTTTGTTAGTCCCTTCCAGGCCGGCGGCGTTGCGGAGGCGCGCGCCGCGATCCTCCCGGAAGGCGTCCGAAAGGCGGAAGGCGAAGCCGCCGTCATCGGTGTCGCCAAACGTCAACGGTTCGCCGCGATCGGCGTGGACAAGGATCTTGGCGTCGATGAAGCGCAGGCTGCCCTGCTCGGAGATGGTGAGAACCAGGCGGTGGGTGCCGAGGCGTCCGCCGGCCGGGGTGACCATGGCAAAGCTGGCATCAACGGCGTTTTTCTTCGACTTAGGCTTACCATCGAGGATGAGGCGGGCCGTCTTGTCGCGGCCGAGTTCGCGCCAGAAGTCCTGGCCGTTGATGATGCCGTGGCCCCACCAGAGGCCGCGGTGCCAGGCATGATCGGTATTCTCGCCCGGCAGCGATTCCAGCGGATGGCGGCGGGAGAGATTGCGGCCGGAGACGGTGCGGAGCGGATAGAGAAAGGGCTTGTCCCACTCCGGGCCGAAGTAGAACTCGGCCGAAGGGCCCACGGGGACTTTCCCCGGGCCGGGTGCGGCGGCGGCAACGGCCGGGGCGAGGAGTAAGTGGCGGCGTAACATCTATACTCCTTTCGGCGTGGCCCAATGGTTCCGATACTTGCGGCGGAGCAGCGCATTGGCTTCGGCATCCCCGGGGATGGATTCATTGGCAGCCTGGAACGCGACGTTGCGGCCGGTGCGGTGGACGATGTTGCCCAAATGGCAGTGGGCACTGGAGATGTGGCCGATTTCGATGTCGCAATTGGGGCGCTGGCGGCTCTTTACGCAGTCAATGAAGTTCTGCATGTGGGTATCGGGCAGGCCATCCTGATACTCCTCCACTAACTTCCCCGACTTATCAAAGACACGGTACCCCCACTTACGGTTCCAGCGGCCGATGTGGAGGAAGCCTTCGGTTCCGTAGATAGCGACGCCGTTATCGATCCCCTCCAGACCATAGTCGTGCCAGATGCGCATCTCCCATTGGAGCGCCTTGTCACCGTAGTCAAACGTCAGGTTCATGGTATCGGGCGTCTGCTGGTCGTCCTGGAAGAAGTACTTGCCGCCGGCGCCGGAGACGCGTTTGGGCAGGTCCGCCCGGAGGGCCCAACGGGCCTGATCGATCTGGTGGGCGCCATCGTTGCCCATGTCGCCGGTGCCGAAACTCCAGTGCCAGTGCCACTTGTAGTGGAAGCGGTTGTCGTTGAAGGGGACCATTTCGGCGGGGCCGACCCAGGTATCGTAATCGACACCGGGCGGGACGGCGCCGTTGGGCTTCTGGCCGATGTCGGCGCGGTGCTGGGCATTCCAGGCCTTGGCCATGAGCACCTTGCCGAGCAAGGGGGAGTGGGCGATGCCGATGGCCTTGATGGTGCTGGGACGGCTGCGGGACTGCATGCCGGCCTGGACGACGCGGCTGTATTTGCGGGCGGCCTCGACCATGAGCCGGCCTTCGCGCAGGTTATGGGAGACGGGCTTTTCGACATAGACATCCTTGCCGGCGGCGCAGGCGAGGATGGTGGCCGGGGCGTGCCAGTGGTCGGGGGTGGCGATGATGACGGCGTCCACCTCCTTGTCCTCCAGGACGCGGCGGAGGTCGGCGCTGCCGCGAACGGAGCCATAGCCGGCCTTGGCAGCGGCGGCCTGGGCCTTCTCCAAACGGGACTGATCGACGTCGCACAAGTGGGTCAATTTGGCATTCGGCACCTTGGTGAGTTCCGAGGTCATGATGGCGGTGCCGCGTCCGCCCATGCCAATCATGCCAATGCGGACGGTGTCCGAAGGAGGGGCGGCGGCGCGGAGTACGGCGGCGGACCCGGCGGCAAGGAAATGGCGGCGATTGGGATTACGCATGGTTACCAGCGCCAATATACACTAGCGGGGATGGAATTGACGCGACAGGCGCGGGCGGCGGTGCTGGCGGCTTCGGTGCTGGGCCTGGTGTTTGACGGGGTGGAACTGGGGCTGATGCCGATTGCCGCGCTATCGGTATCGAAGAGCCTGCTGGGCGAGGGGTACACGGCGACGCTGGGCGGGGACTGGTTCGCGCGGTTGACGGCGGCGCTGATGCTGGGCGCGGCGGTGGGCGGGGTGGCACTGGGGAACCTGGGCGACCGGATTGGGCGGACGCGGGCGATGGGGCTGAGCATCCTCTTCTACTCCGTTTTTGCGGCGCTGGGGGCGTGGGCACAGACGATGGAACAGATGCTGGCGCTGCGGTTCCTGGTGGGGCTGGGAGTGGGCGGGATGTGGCCGAACGGGATGGCGCTGGTGGCCGAGAGTTGGGCGGGCGCGTCGAAGCCGCTGGTGTCCGGGGTGATGTCGGCGGGGCTGAACGCGGGGATTCTGCTGCTGTCGCAACTGGCGCGGCAGTGGCCGATCACGGCGGACTCCTGGCGGTGGATTTTCCAGTGGTCGGGCGTGCCGGCGGTGCTGGGAGTGGTGGTGCTGACGGCGCTGCCGGAGTCACCGGCCTGGCTGGCGGCGCGGGGGGCGGCGAAGAAGAAAGCGACCCCGCTGGCGGACCTGTTCCGCCCGGAGTTACTGCGAATTACTTTGGCGGCGATTGTGATCAGCGCCATTCCGATGGTGGGGGCGTGGGCGGCGAGTAAGTGGATGATCCCGTGGGCGGACAAGGTGGCGGGAGCCTCCAACGCCGAATACAAGGCCGCGACGCAGGGGTGGTGGGCGATCGGGGCGACGATGGGAAGCCTGATTGGCGCGCAGTTGGCGGGGTGGCTGGGGCGGAGGCGGAGCTATCTGCTGATCAGCCTGGGCGCGTCGACGCTGACGATCGCGATGTTTCAGCTGACGGCACCGCTGACGCCGGGATTCCACGCGGTTGTGTTTGCACAAGGATTGGTGGCGACGCTGTTCTTTGGCTGGCTGGCGGTCTATCTGCCGGAGTTATTCCCGGTGGCGGTGCGGGCGACCGGAAGCGGGCTGGCGTATAACTCGGGACGCTTCGCGACAGCGGTGGGAGTGATGGGGGCCGGGGTGCTGTTCAGTGCGTTGGGGGGCGACTACCCGCGGGTAGGGACGATCTGCGCGATGATCTACGCGCTGGGCGTGGCGGCGATCTGGCTGGTGGAAGAGCCGCGCGTTTGATACAACAGGCGGAGCATGCGACTCCTCCAATTCCTTCTGATCTCCCTGGCGGCCATGGCGCAGGGGCCCGCGCCGCTGGCCGTGGGCGGCGACTATGCGACAGCGTTTGAACGCTGGCTGACGCAGCAGGCCGAGGGGCACTGGGAGGCGCGGGAGCGGACCATCGCCGCACTGGCGACGGGGGCGGAGATCCGGGCGCGGCAGGAGTCGGTTCGGAAGACGATGGTGGAGCTGATCGGCGGATTTCCGGCGGTGAAATCGCCGCTGAAGGCGCAGGTGACGGGGCAGTTTGCGCGGGAGGGCTACCGGGTGGAGAACGTGATCTTCGAAAGCCAACCGGGGTTCAAGGTGACGGCGAACCTGTATCTGCCGACGACGGGGAAGGCACCGTATCCAGCCGTGCTGGGAGTGGCGGGCCATTCGGCGAACGGGAAAGCGTCGGCCACCTATCAAGCGGCGTTTATCGGGTTCGTGAAACAGGGTTTCGCCGTGCTGGCCTTTGACCCGCCCGGGCAGGGGGAACGGAGCGAGTATTACGACGCGGCAACGGGGCGAAGCCGGGTGGGAATCGGGACCGGGGAACATACGATGGCCGGGCTGCAGGCGCTGCTGACCGGGCATACGATGGCGCGCTACGAGACCTGGGACGGGGTGCGGGCCTTCGACTATCTGCTGACGCGGCCGGAGATTGATCCGAAACGGATCGCGGTGGCGGGCAATTCGGGCGGGGGTACGCAGGCGGCGTATCTGGCGGCGGTGGAGCCCCGGCTAGCCGCGGTGGTCTCTTCCTGTTACATGACGCGGTGGCGGGAACTGTGGTCCGGACCGGGGCCGCAGGACGCCGAGCAGGTGTTTCCTTCCTTTGTGGAGCGGGGGCTGGACTTCGGCGACTTCGCGCTGGCCGGAGCGCCGCGTCCGTTCCTGATGACCACGGCGATCCAGGACTTTTTTCCGATCGACGGGGCGCGGGCGACTTACAAGCAGAATCAGCGGCTGTTTGACTTAGTGGGCGCGGGGGAGAAGGCCGGTTACTTTGAGTATGACGACACGCACGGCTGGTCCAAACCGCGGCGGGAGGCGGCCTACCGTTTTCTGGGCAAATGGCTGCAGAACCGGGAGACGGAGGGCCGGGAGCCGGAGGGGAAACCGGAGGAGGAGAGCCTGCTGTATGCGACGGCGACGGGGCAGGTGGCGACTTCGGGCGGGTCCGAGACGGTGCAGAGCCTGAATCTGCAGCATGCGCGGAAACTGGCGGCGGCGCGACCGGCGGTGACGGTGGCAGGGTTGGCGGCGGCGATCGGGTGGAAGGAGGAGAAAGGCGCGGCAGCGGCGCGGGGCTTGGGCGAGTTGACGCGGGACGGGGTGCGGGTGGAGAAACTGGAGTTGGCGCGGGAGGGCGGCGTGGCGATACCGGCGCTGCTGTTCCACGCGGCGGGGCCGGCGAGCGGGCGGGTGGCCGTGTTTGTCTCGAGCTTCGGCAAAGGGAACGACGCCGACGTGCTCGCGCTAGCGAAGGCGGGAACGGCCGTGCTGGCGGTGGATCCCCGCGGGATGGGGGAGAGTTACAAACCGGCGGGACGGACCGGGTACCGGCAGTCGTACCAGTTAGCGGCGCGGGCAATCCTGCTGGGGCGGAACTTAGTGGAGATGCAGGCCAGCGACATACAGGCCGCGGTGCGGTATCTGCAGGGGCGTCCGGAGGCGGCGGGGCGGAAGTTGGCGTTGTATGCCAAAGGCGCGGCGGGTCCCGCGGCGATGATAGCGGCGGCATTGATGCCGGGAATCGCGGAACTGGTGACGGAGCGGTCCGTGGTGAGCTATATGGATGTTGTAAGCGCGCGGGTGCACGAGGGGCTGGACCAGGCGGTGGTGCCCGGGATCCTGGCTAAGGCCGACCTGCCGGACGCCCTGCGGCTGATGGGCGGGCGGCCGGTGACGCTGCTCTCGCCGGCGCATCCAAACGGGCGGCCGATGCTGATGAATGAGGTGCGGCCGAGCGCGGGCGTCCGGGTGGTGCTGCGCGGGGAGGGATGGGCGCTGAGCCGGGCGTTGCCGGAGTGGTTCGGAATAAACTGATCGTTTGGTTTTCCAGGGCCTGCCGATAGAAACTATAGGGATAGGCCTATGGATAGAGAGCTAGTCAGCACCCACCAAAAGGCGGCACGCCTGAATCACGACCCGTTGCCCTATGGCGCGTTCGCCGAAATCGGCGCGGCGCAGGAGGTGGTGGCGTGGTTCTTCCGGAGCGGACGGGCCTCGGCGACGGTGGCGAAGTCGATGTCGGCGTACGACATGGTGGTGTCCGATGCGATTTACGGGCCGACGCCGCGCTATGTGAGCCGGCAGCGGTTGCAGGCGATGCTGGACCACGAGTACGGGCTTCTGCAGGAGCGTTTGGACGGGGCGCGGGGGGCGAAGACGAAGTTTTTCGCGTTTGCCGACACGGTGGCGACTAACCGGCGCTCTCAGCCGGGCAACGGAAACGGATGGCTGGGGATCCGGTTCCAGAACGCGCCGCGGACCGAGCCGTCGGAGATTCTGATCCACGTGCGATTGCTCGATCCGGTGACGCTGCGCGAGCAGGAGGTGATCGGGATCCTGGGCGTGAACCTGATTCACGGGGCCTTCTATTTGAACGACCGGCCGCAGGAGTTGATCGCCAAATTGATGGACGGGCTGAGCCGGGTGCGGCTGGAAGTCGACATGATCAAGTTCTCCGGGCCGGCCTTTGCGGGCGTGGATAACCGTTTGATGAGCTTACAGTTAGTGGCCCAGGGGCTGACCGATGCGGCGGTGTTTACGGCAGCCGGAGAAGCTGTGGAACCGGCCGAGATCCTCTTCGGGCGGCCGGTGCTGCTGCAACGCGGCAGTTTCCGGCCGATTACGAATGTCACGCTGGATATGCTCTATTGCGCCAGCGAGCGGATGATCGCCGATAAGCGCGTGGACGAGAAGAAGATGGCCGTGGTGATGGAGATGAGCTTGAAGAACCTCATGTCCCAGGACCAGGTGGACCATGAGGACTTCATGTCCCGCGTCGATATTCTGGGTGCGTTGGGCCATCCGGTGATGATCACGAACTTCTCCGCCTCGCACCGGCTGACGCCGTATTTGCGGCGCTATACAAAGCAGCCGATCGGGTATGTGATGGGGCTGGTGACGCTGCGCAGCCTGTTTCAGGAAGAGTATTACAAGGATCTCCCGGGCGGGATCCTGGAAGCGCTGGCGCACCTGCTGCAGGGGGATACGGACCTCTATCCGTACCCGATGTGGGATCAGGCGGCGGGCAAACCGGTGCCGGCGGATCAGTTGGAGGTGGCCCCGCATCTGCATCACCTCTATCGCCATTTGCTGGAAAATAAGCGGATCCACGCGCTGCCGGTGTACGACGCCGCGGATCTGCCCGTCATGCCCGCGGAGATTCTGCGGCGCATCCAATCCGGAGACAGGAGTTGGGAGAAGTATGTCCCGCCACCCGTTGCGGAGCGAATCCGCACCGAAGGCCTTTTCGGTTACATCCCGTAGTGGTTGGCGATCAGTTCGCCGATGCGCGCGATGGCGTCCTCCAATTGCGCGCCAACCCCATAGTGGTTCGCCGTGATGACGCAGACAACAATGTTGCGCTTCGGGCTTTCGAAGATGCCGACGTCGTTGCCGATGTAGGGAAGGAAGTCGCCGGTTTTGTGGGCCACGCGAAAGCCGGTGACGTATTTCGGCAGCCGGGAGGAGTAGACCTGCCGGCGCAACATATCGAGCATAGCCGCGCTGGCCGTCTTGCTGACCGCCTCGCCGCGGGCGATCTTTTCCAACAGAATACCCATTTCCCGGGCGCTGGCGAGGCCGTAGGCGTTGGTTCCGTCGCGGTGAAAGTCCTCGGCGGAGGGAGCGGCGGCCAGGGCGGCGAACCACCCGCTGGACGGGGTGGTGGCGCGGGTGTGTTTCAGCCCGTAGTCAGACATCAGCGCGTTGACGGCAGCCACGCCGCCTACTTTGTCGAAGAGGATATCGGTGGCGGTGTTGTCGCTGACGATGTTCATCAGCATCAGCGTGTCCTTGATGGTGAAGACGGCGCCATCGTCGAGCGACCGAAGCACGCCGGTGCCGGGACGCTTCATGGCGGCGGTGAGGGTGACTTTATCGGTAAGAGCAAACTTGCCGACTTCGATCTGGCGGAAGGCCTCAATCATGAGGGGGATCTTGATGGTGCTCATCGTGTCCATCTGCCGGTCGGCGTCGATGGCGATCTCCTCGCCGGTGTCGAGCACCTTCACGTAGATGCCCCACTGCGCGTTGACTCCGCGGGTGATGCGTTCGATGTTCTGGCGCAGGCGAGCGGCGGGTTGGCCGGCGGCGGGTTGGCCGGCGGCGACCAGCGTGGCAAGCAGGAGGAGGGCGAGGCGGGCGCTCATTTCACCACCGCCGCGACGACCATTTCCAGCAGGCGGCGGACGCCGTCGTCGCCGCCGATGGGGCCGTCATCGAACTGCGTATGGGGCACCGGTTTCCAGTCATCCCGCGAGTGGTCGACGGTGTAGTTCACAGGCAGGCGGGTGAGCGAGGGCTCAAACTGCGCATTGCTGCCGGCCATTTTGTAGATCACCAGATCGAGCGAGGGGACGACATAGATGGCCGATCCGCCGGCGCCGGACTTGAAATAGGCGTCGCGCGGCGCGCCGATGACGTGGCCGCCGGCGTTGGATTCCAGCATCAGGCCGAAGGGGGAGTGCGCGTTGTATTTCGACGGCCGCGAGCAGAGTTCGACATAGGCGGCCGGCACCAACTGCTGCTTGCCCCAGCGGCCCTTTTGGAGCAGGAGATAGGCGAAGCGCAGCGCATCGGTGGCGCGAACGGCGATCGAGCCGCCGCCCGGCGTATGGGGAAGGGTTCCGGCGGGGCGGTGCAGCGCGTAGCCCCACGGCCCCCAACCCATTGGCTTGGCGAGCTTTACGTCCAGATACTGCTGCAGTTCCATGCCCGCCAGGCGGCGCAGGACCATCGACGCCAGATGGGTGGACGAGGAGGAGTAGCTGTAGCCCTCGCCGGGTTGGGTCCACATGGGGACGCGGACGGCGTTGCCATCGAGGTCGAGCGGGTCGCGCGGCGCCGTCATCGGGTCGAGCTTGGAGGGGACGCCGCGGACGAAACCGGGGTTGGCGCCGTCGCCGTGCATGCCGGAACTCATGGAGAGCAGGTGGCCCAGGCGGATATCGGCCTTGCGGGGGTCGTTGAGCGGCAGCGCTTCCGGCAAGTACTTGGAAGTAAACACCTTCTCGTCCAGGCCGTCGGGGATTTCGCTCTTCTTTTCGGCAATCACAATGCCGCAGGCGATGGAGGCGTAGGCCTTGCCGATGGAGGCCATGTCGGGGTGGGCCTCGCGATGGCCGCGGCCGAAGTATTTCTCGTAGACCAGGTGCCCGTGCCGGGCGACCAGCAGGCCTCCGTGCGCGCTGGTGCGTTGGGTGTAGGCAAACGCCTGGTCGAGCCGGGCCAGATCCATGCCGGCGGTCTTGCGGATGGCCTCGGCGCCCGTGAGCACGCGCCAACCGCCGTCCGCGTCCGGAGGGGGGAAATAGGTCTGCGCGGCGAGTAGCGCGGAGGCGAATCCGAGAATGTAAATCCGCATAGGTTCCCTCTACTCTAGCGTGTCCACTGTGCTATTCTCACCCCAATCAGAAGGAGTCCCCATGGAACGCAAGACCGCGGCAGAGTTCCCGCAAGAGCTGTTGAATCTATTCGATAAGTATGTGCACGGCGACATCGAGCGCCGCGATTTTCTGGAGGGCGCGCAGCGCTTCGCCACCGGTACGATGACGGCGGCGATGCTCTTTGAGGCGTTGCGGCCGAACTATGCCTGGGCGCAGCAGGTGGCCAAGGACGACGCGCGCATCCGCGCCGAATACGCCACGGTGGCGTCCCCGCAGGGCAACGGCAGCATCAAGGGCTATTTCGTGCGGCCGGCGAAGGCCGGCAAGGCGCCGGGCGTGATTGTTGTCCACGAGAACCGGGGCTTGAACCCCTATATTGAAGACGTGGCGCGGCGGTTGGGAACGGCGGGGTTTGCCGCCTTTGCGCCAGATGGATTGACCAGCGTGGGCGGCTATCCGGGCAGCGACGAAGCCGGCGGGAAGCTGTTTGGCACCGTCGATCGCGGGAAGATGGCCGAGGATTTCATCGCGGCGGCGCGGTGGCTGAAGGCGCATACCGATTGCACCGGGAAGATCGGCGCGGTGGGCTTCTGCTTTGGCGGAGGCGTCTCCAACATGCTGGCGGTACGGCTCGGCTCGGAGCTTTCGGCGGCGGTTCCGTTCTACGGCGCCCAGGCCACAGCGGCCGACGCGGCCAAGATCAAGGCGCCGCTGCTGCTCCAATATGCCGAACTCGACACGCGCATCAACGGCGGCTGGCCGGCGTATGAAGAGGCGCTCAAGGCCAATAACGTTACTTACACGGCCTATATCTACCCGAAGACCAACCACGGCTTCCACAACGACACGACGCCCCGTTACGACGAGGCGGCGGCGAAGCTGGCCTGGTCCCGCACCATCGAGTTCTTCAATAAGTATCTGCGCGGGTAATCCATGCGAAGGGGCGGCCCGCGCGCCCCTTCCCGATCAATTTACCGAACTATACTTTCTCCGGCACCACATACGGGGCGCGGTACTTCCGCGTCAGCATGGCGTCGGCTTCCCGGTCATTCACGAACTTTACCGCCTGCGGATCGAACTTCAGTTCGCGGCCCAGCCGGTGCGAGATGTTGCCTAAGTGGCAGAGCGCGGTGGATAGGTAAGTCTCTTCGATTTCGGCATGCAGCAACTTGGGATCGCGGGCACGGATGGCGTCGGCGAAGTTGGCGAAGTGGTCGAGGTTCTTGGGCGACTCCACCTCCGGCTCCAGTGTCTTGTTCCGGCCCATCTTGATGGAGAACTGCCCGTCGGCCTTCATGTGCATATGGCCCTTCGTGCCGAAGAAGTCCCATGACATCGGCTCGGTGGTGTAGAGCCCGCGCAGTTGCCCCACCATGCTCACACCGCCGGCAAAGGTCCAGGTGACCGTCTGCGTATTCGGCGTCTCCGCCTGGTCCTTATAGCCAAAACGCCCGCCGGTGGAGCGCACCGCCACCGGGAGTTTCTGCTTCATCCCCCAGCGCAGGATGTCGATCATGTGGATCCCGTTGTTCCCCAACTCTCCGTTGCCGAAGTTCCAGAACCAGTGCCAGTTATAGTGCACCAGGTTCTCATGATACGGCTCGATCTGCGCCGGCCCCAGCCACTTATCCCAATTCAGATTGGCCGGCGGCTCCTTCACCGGCTTGAACCCGATGGAGTCCCGGCTGCCCGGGAAGAAGAAGTTACCCTGGTAGATATCGCCGATGGCGCCGGCATGGAGTAACTCGACGGCCTTCCGCCACCGTCCCCACCAGCGCCGCTGCGTGCCGCCGGCGGCCACGCGCTTATATTTCCGCGCCGCTTCCACCAGTTTCTGGCCTTCGAAGATGTTATGGGAAACCGGTTTCTCGCAGTAGACATCCTTGCCCGCCTGCATCGCCCAGATGCCGGAGAGCGCGTGCCAGTGATTGGTGGTGGCGATGGTCACGGCGTCAATCGACTTATCCTCGAAGACCCGCCGCATGTCGGACTCGATGATCGGCCGCTTGCCGGTGCGTTGGAAGATCGTCTGTGACGCCGCCTCCGCGCGCGCGCCGTCCACTTCCACCAGCGCCCCGATCTCGACGTTGGGAACGGGCAGAATCTCCTTAATATGAGCCGAGCCGCGGGAGCCGACGCCGACGATCGCCAGGCGCACCCGGTCGCTCGGCGCGCGCCCGGCTTGCGAGGCAAACGACGAGGACGCCGCGGTGGACGCGGCAAGAAGGAAGGTACGGCGGCTGTTCGGAGACATGGCAACCAGCATACTACCGCCGCGCCGCCACCCGGTCAGGCCACCCGCACCCACCCGGCGCGCCAGACCCACTTCATGGCTTCCGACACCCACAAAACGCTGCTCGCCACCGCCACCGCCCGCCCCCAGTCGCCCGCCGAGAGCGCCACGGTGGAGAAGGCCGCCTGCAGGAACGGCACATAAATCACCGCGAAATGCAGCGCAATCGACAACCCGGCCGCTCCCCACAACCAGCGGTTGCCGAACAGGCCGGCGAAGGCGCTACGCTCATCGGAACGGCAGTTGAAGGCGTTGAAGATCTGGAACAGCATCAACGTGGTGAACGCCATGGTCCTTCCGTAGCCCAGCGTCCCGGCACCTTCAAACCATCCGCCCGGCAGCGCCGCATCGAGCACCGCCAGTGTTCCGGCCGCCATCACCAGCCCGATCACCCCTACGCCGTAGACCATCCGCCGGCTGATCACCCCTTCGGTGCGCGGCCGCGGCGGCCGGGCCATCAGGTCCTCGCTCGCCGGATCGGCTCCCAGCGCCAGCGCCGGCGCGCCGTCGGTCACCAGGTTGATCCACAGGATCTGCGTCGCCAGCAGCGGCAGTACAAACCCGTCGCCCGCGCCCAGCCCGAGCGGGCCGGCCAGCACCACCCCGAAAAACACCGTGAACACCTCCCCAATGTTAGACGAGAGTAAGTACCGCAGAAACTTGCGGATGTTATCGAAGACGGCGCGGCCTTCCTCCACCGCGGCCACGATGGTCGCGAAGTTGTCGTCGGTCAGGATCAGGTCCGAGGCCTCCTTGGACACATCGGTCCCGGTAATTCCCATGGCCACGCCGATGTCGGCGGCCTTGAGCGCCGGGGCGTCGTTGACCCCGTCGCCGGTCATCGCCACCACCGCGCCGCCCTTCTGCAGCGCCTGCACGATCCGCAATTTGTGCTCCGGATTGACGCGGGCGAAGACCGCCGTCTCCCGCACGTCGCTTTCGGTCAATTGGTCCAGCGCCGCCCCGGACAACACCCGTTCCCCCTCGGCGATGCCGACTTCCCGCGCAATCGCCAGGGCCGTGTCCGGGTGGTCGCCGGTGATCATGATCGGCCGGATCCCAGCCGCGCGCGCCCGGGCGACCGCCGCCGCCGCTTCCGGCCGTGCCGGATCCATCATTCCCACCAGACCCAAAAACGTCAAATCCCGCTCGTCGCCGCTCGTGCCGGTAGCCGTTCCCAACATCCGCAGCGCCGTTAGCGCCAGCGCGTCACTCGCCTGTTGGATCGCCCGCCGCCGTTCGGCAGTCAAAGCGACATCGGCCCCGGCTACCCGCTCCCGCGTGCATAGATCCAGGATTCCGTGCGGCGCGCCCTTGGCATACAGTACCCGCCCGCGGCCAGCCACCTCGTGCATCGTGCTCATCCGCTTCCGTTCGGAGGTGAACGGATGCTCCCCGGTACGCGGATGGCTCCGGGTGAGCGCCTCCTGCTCCAGTCCGGCCAGGCGCGCCGCCACCACCAGAGCCGCTTCCGTCGGGTCGCCGTGAATCGACCACTTCCCTTCCGCGAACACCAACGAGCTGTTATTGGCCAGCAACCCGGCCAGCAGCACCTCCTCGGCCTCCGCGCGCGCCGCCTCGGAAACCGTCACAAAGCTCCCCTCGGGAACATAGCCCGTCCCCGTCAGTTCCGCTCGCCCGGATGCGGTGACCACCACGCGCACCGTCATCTCATTGCGCGTCAGCGTCCCAGTTTTGTCGGACGCAATCACGGTGGCCGCGCCGAGCGTCTCCACCGCCGGGAGTTTCCGCACAATCGCCCCGCGGCGCGCCATCCGCGTCACCCCCATGGCGAGCACCACCGTCACCACCGCCGCCAACCCCTCCGGCGCCGCCGCCACAGCCAGCACGACTCCGAACAGCAGAATCTGCACCACCTGGTGCGCATCGCGCACCCCTTGCAGCCACAGCAGCGTGCCGCTCACCGCCAGCGCAACGGCCACCACCACCAGGCCCAGTTGTTTCCCCAGCCGGTCCATCTCCCGCTGCAGCGGGGTTGCCTGGTCCTTGGTCGTGCGCAGCATGCCGGCAATCCGGCCCAACTCGGTCTCCATCCCGGTGGCCGTGACGATCGCCCGGCCGTGCCCGGTGCTCGCCGCCGTTCCCGCGAACACCATCGATCGCCGGTCGCCCAGCGGCGCCCCCTCCTCGACCAGTGCCACCTGCTTGGCCACCGCAAGGCTTTCCCCGGTCAGCGCCGCTTCCAGCGTTCGCAGTTCCACCGCTTCCACCACGCGCCCGTCGGCCGCCACGGCGTCCCCCTCGTTCAACACCAGCAGGTCGCCCGGCACCAGGTCCCGGCTCGGCACCCGCACCGGGGCGCCATCGCGAATCACCGTCACCTCCGGCGCGGTCATCGCCCGCAACGCCGCCATCGCCTGCTCCGCCTTGCCCTCCTGCACCAGGCCCAGCGCCGCGTTCAGCACCACAATGCTCAGGATGACGATCGACTCATACGGCCAGGCCGCTTCCCGCTCCACCGCCCACACCACCGCCGACACCGCCGAAGCCGCCAGCAACAGCAGCACCAGGGCATCCCCGAACTGGGCCGCCATACGCCTCCATAGCGGTACACCCGGCTCGGCCGCCAACTCGTTCCAGCCGCTTTGCGCCCGCCGCTCGGCCACCCGGGCCGCGTTCAGCCCCTGCCGCGGATCCGTCCCCAGTTCCGCCGCCACCGCTTCCGCCGTCTTGCCGTGGGCTCCTGAGAGCACTGTCTACCCCTGCTGTATCGTCACCGTCTCCCCATCCGGAAACCGGATGGCCACCATCAACTGCGGCATCACCGCCACGCTCGCCGTCGTTCCGTCGGCAAAGACGTATCGCGTGCTGCCGGTGATCACCTGGCACGCCCCTCCGTCGAACCAGAACGAATACTCTCCGGGTACGTCCCCAGGCCGCGGCCGGTCCCGCCGGTTCGGGGGCGCATGGATCGACCACAGGATCCGCGACACCGTCTCTTCACTCACCCGTCCCATGGCCATAATCTATCATGGCCTCTGCTCGCGTCCTTGTCCTCTACACCGGCGGCACCATTGGAATGGTCCCGGTCGACCCGGCGCACCCCGACGGCACCCGCCGCCCCGGTGCCAAGGACGACGTCCTGCGCTACATCCCCGGCATCGGCGCCCGCGACGGCATCGACTGGGAACTCCTCGCCGACCCTTCCCTCCCCCCGGTCGACTCCTCCGACATCGCCCCGCCCGCCTGGCTCGCCCTCGCCGCCATCCTCGAGCGCGAGTACCACCGCTACGACGGCTTCGTCATCCTCCACGGCACCGACACCATGGCCTACACCGCCTCGGCGCTCTCGTTCCTCCTGGAGAATCTGGCCAAATCCGTCATCCTCACCGGCTCCCAGACGCCGCTCTTCCACGAGCGCACCGACGGCCGCCTGAACCTCATCCACGCCCTCCGCATCGCCGGCCACCGTGCTACCGGCCTCCCCCCGCTGCCGGAGGTCGCCATCTGCTTCGGCAAACGCGTCGTCCGCGGCAACCGCGCCCGGAAAATGAGCACCACCGATTCCGACGCCTTTGACTCGCCCAACCTCCGCCCGCTCGGCTCCATCGAAACCGACGTCTTTCTCGACCCCACGCTCATCCTCCCGCCCGCCACCGGCGACTTCCGCGTCCACCACGCCATGTCGGACGGCGTCATCGACGTCACCATCGTCCCCGGCCTGCCCCCGTCCCTGCTCGCCGCCATGCTCTCCGCCCCAGGCACCCGCGGCGCCCTGCTCCGCACCTTTGGCCAGGGCAACTTCCCCTCCCGCCCGGAACTCCTCGACGTCATCTCCGCCGCGGCCGCCGCCGGGAAACTGCTCGTCAACGTCACCCAGTGCCTCCGCGGGCGCGTCAACATGAGCCAGTATGAGGCCGGCAAACTGCTGGAATCCCGCGGCGTGGTCAGCGCCGGCGATATGACCCCGGAAGCCGCCTACACCAAGCTCGCCTGGCTGCTGGCCACCAGCCCCGATCCCGCTGCCGGTATGGCGCGCAACCTCCGCGGCGAACGCAGCGCCCCCTGAATCCCCGCTACCCCCCGCGCATCCCCCGCCGGATCTCGATATTCAATCGTTTGATCTTCTGGTTCAGCGTCGACAACGGAATCCGCAGCCGCTCGGCCGCCTCCGTTTGCGAGTAGTTCACGCTCTCCAGTACTTCCACAATCGTCCGCCGCTCGAAATCCGCCACCGTCTCATAGAGGCTCGCGTCCGAGGGCAGCCGCCCGGAGTCATCCCGCCGGATCCGCACGCCGCCCGGATGCAGCACCGAATCCGGCAGCACCGTCGCCGGCACATGCAGGCTCGTCGCCAGCACCACCGCCCGCTCAATCGTGTTCTCCAGTTCGCGCACATTCCCCGGCCAGCTATGTTCCACCAACAGCTGGAACGCCTCCGGGTCAAACGCCAACTCGGACTTCCGCAGCGCGTTCAGATACTTCTCATTCTCCCGCGAGTACTTATCGAAGAAGTGCTCCACCAGCAACGGGATATCTTCCTTCCGCTCCCGCAGCGGCGGCAGCGCGATCTGAATCACATTCAGCCGGTAATAGAGATCCTCCCGGAAACGCTTCTCCTCCACCATCTTCTTCAGGTCTTCGTTCGTCGCCGCCACCAGCCGCACATCCACGTGGACCGTCTCGTTGGACCCCAGCGGCTGGAACTCGCGCTCCTGAATCACCCGCAGCAGCTTGGCCTGAATCTCCGGCGAAATGTTGCCGATCTCGTCAAAGAAGATCGTCCCCTGATTGGCCGTCTCAAAGACGCCCTTCCGCGTGGCTATCGCCCCCGTGAACGCCCCCTTCACGTGCCCGAACAGCGTCGATTCCAGCAGATCCGGCGGCAACGACCCGCTGTTCACCGCCACAAACGGATGGTCCGCCCGGGTCGAGTTCGTGTGAATCGCCTTCGCAATCAACTCTTTCCCGGTGCCGGTCTCGCCCGTAATCAGCACCGTCGCCCGGCTCGGCGCCACCTGCGCCACCGTATCCAGCACGCGCAGCATCCGCTCGCTCTTCCCCACGATGTTCGGGAACGCGTAGCGCTGCTTCATCGCCCGCTTCAGCTCAACGTTTTCCCGCTCCAGCCGCCCCTTGGCGATCTGCCGGTCGATCTCGATTACCAGCTTCTCGTTGTCCCACGGCTTGGAGAAGTAGTCGTTGGCGCCGGCTTTGAGCGCCTTCACCGCCACGTCCACCGACCCGTACGCCGTGATCAGAAAGATCGGTGTCTCCCGGTCCCGCTCCCGCACCTCGGCCAGCACTTCCATCCCCGACCGGTCCGGCATCATCAGGTCCAGCAGCACCAGGTCGTAGGCCGATTTCGCCAGCCGCTCCAGCCCCGCCGTCCCGTTCACCGCCATATCCACCGAGTACCCCTCGAGCGTCAACAGCGTCTCCAGGCTCTCCCGGATATCCTCTTCGTCATCAACAATCAGAATGCGGCCGCGCACCGGCGGCGCCGCGGAATCAGGCATTTACGGTTTTCCTCACCAACGGGAAGTCGAGCTGGAAGCGCGTGCCCTGCCCCGGCTGGGACAGAACTCCGATCGATCCTCCATGCTCTTTCACAATACCGTAGGTGATGGACAAACCAAGCCCCGTCCCCTTCTTCGCGCCCTTGGTCGTGAAGAATGGATCGTAAATCCGCGCCAGATTCTGCTCCGGAATCCCACACCCGGAGTCGACAATCTCCACCCGCGCCGACGTCTCGTTCATCGACGTCACCACGGTCAGGGATCCGCCGCCCTCCATGGCGTCCCGCGCGTTCAAAAACAGATTCAAGAACACCTGCTGCAGCTTCCCGGCGTTGCCCCGCACCAGCCCCAGCGACGGATCCAACTGCTCCTCCACCCGAATCTGCGCCTTGCCCAACTGCGGATGGATCAGCTGCAGCGTCTCCCGCACAATCCGGTTCAGGTCCACTTCCTCGTAGGCCGTTGACGACGTCCGCGAGAAGTTCAGCAGAGAGTTCACAATCTCGCTCGCCCGGAACGTCTGCTTGGCGATCTTCTCCAACAGCTTCGATTTGCTCTCGTCCCCGTTCACCTGCTTGGCCAGCAACTGCGCGTAAGTGGAGATCACCGCCAGCGGCGTATTCACCTCATGTGCCACCCCGGCCGCCAGCAGCCCCAGCGACGACAGCTTATCGGCCTGCATTAGCCGGTTTTCCAGCACCGAACGCTCAGTAATGTCGTCAAACAGAATCAGCCGCCCGATCTGCTCCTGCTCCCGCGAAATCAGCGGCGCAAACACCACGTTGATCACCCGGTCGGAATCGTCCCGGCCTGGCAATGGGAACTTGTAGATGGTGTGGATCCCCGATTCCCCGCGCAGCCGCGTCAACTGCTCAATCAGATCGGAGGGCAGCAGATCCCGCAGCGGACGGCCCATCGCGTCCTCCCGCCGGATCCCCGTCAACTGCTCCATCTGCGAGTTCCAGCTCTCCACCCGATCCTCGAAATCAGCCGCCGCAATGCCGACGTTGATCGATTCCACGATGTTCTCGCTGAACTCCTTCAATCTCTCGTACTCTTCCGCCTTCCGCGCCAGCGAACGGTACAGCCGCGCGTTTTCGATGGAAATGCCCACATACCCGCACAGCGTCTGCAGCAGTTCCACGTCATCGGACGACAGGAAGTCCCCCTCGGTGGTCCGGCTTGCGCCCAGATAAGCGATCACCCGCCCCCGCGCCGTACACGGAATGTAATACGTCAGGTCGAGGTCGGCAATCGTATGCAGCACCGTCTGCGGCTGGTCACGCAGCAGGGCATCGTAGGGTCCGCGTGTGCGCTCAAAGAACAGGTAGTGGTTGGTGGCCGTCTCTTTTTCCGGCAGGAACGACAGGTCCACCAGGTCCGGAACCGGCCTCTGCAGCCCCGCCGTCATGTACAGCCGGAACCCGCCATTCTTCTCATCATTCAGGAAGAAGGCGATCCGTTCAATCGACAGCGTCCGGGTTAAGCGGTCGGCCACTGCGTTCAACGTCCGGTTCAGATCCGTTTCGCTGCCCAATTCCCGCGCAAACTCGATCAGCGTCCGACGGTAGTCGTAGCGGTCTTTATAGAAGAAGTGCCGGTCCAGCACCTCCTGCAGCCAGTTTCGCACCGGCTGGAAGATGAAGGCGGCAATCAGAATCAGGCTCACCAGCGCCGCCGGGTTCAGGTCATCCAGGCGCGCCGCCGGCTGCCCTTCCGGATGCGGCATCGACGAGGTGATGGAGAACACCAGTCCGTAGAACACCGCCAGCACGGCCAGCGTCGCCAGCGTATAGACGTAGCCCTGCTGGAAGATGATGTCGACGTCCATCAGCCGGTAGCGGAAGATCGCATAAGCCCACGTCAACGGCACCAGCGCCAGCGGCAGTACGGCCATCTCCATCGCCGGCCCCAGCACCGCGCCCACCAGGTACGGCATCACATACAAAGCCGCGAATGGCAGCACGCCGAACACCGCCCCGTTGCGCAGCCACTTGATCTGCTGCCGCGCAATCGGGTCCAGCGCCGTCCGGTACCGCCACGAGAGAATTCCCGCTCCCACCAACTGCCCGCCGCACAGGAACCCGAGCCACATCCGGTCGAACATCCAGCGCAGCTCAATCGGGCTCACCGCCACTTTCATGTAGCCGCTCAGGATCGCCGTCCACGCCGCCCCGAACAGCACCGCCGGCACGTAAAGCAGCAGCGTCCGCCCGCGCCCCCGCAGCCAGCGTGGCGGCTCCGGGAACACCAGCGCGAAGTGGATGAACAGCGTCGGCATCAGCAATCCGGCATACACGTTGCCGAAATAGATCACCTGATCGAAGTTGTTCAGCTTCCCCGTGTAGTGGAAGGTGTAGAGGATAAAGCTCGCCAGGCACAGCAGATAGAAGTGCAGCGCCTTGTGCGCGTCCCCGCGCCGGAAGAACACGAACAAGCCCACAAACAGGTACGCCACGCCGACAAAATACTGGTAGTACACCGCGTCGCCCGGGGTGTGCTCGGCCACAAATACCGTGTAGCGCACCTCCAGTTCAATTTCGTTCCCGGCCCGTTTATACGGACGTTCGACGAAGTACTCCACCTTCTTCCAAACGCCCATCCCCACCAGAATCTCGGAGACCTCGGCCGCCGTCGACACCCCCAGGTTGTCGATCCGCCGCAGGATATCCCCTTCCACGATCCCCGCCCGGTCCGCCGGTCCGCCCTTCACCACATGCAGCGCCACCACATTGTTCCGGATGATCGGCTGGCCACCCGGTGCCGTGCCCGCCTTCCCTTCCCGGTCCACCCACGTCACGCCGTCTTCGGGCAGATGGAACTTGCTCTGCTGCTGAAAATTGATGCCCGCGGCAATAACGGCGGCGATCGTCAGAATGACGATAAGCCCTCCCGTGAACTGTCGCTTCAGCTCCTGCACCTCGGTCTCGGCCCCTTCCTCTCTCCCTAGAGATCAATCCCCTGCAATTCCAGTTCCAATGTAATAACCCCAACGAATCCTAAAGAATACTAAAAACGCGACCCCCTCCACCTACGGCTTTCGGGATTCCATTCCTGGAATCGGAATTTCCCCCCTCCTTCCCTCGCGCTACAGTAGGGGAATGATCGGTCAACCCACCCGCGACGAAGCCGCCGAATACTACTTCACCTATATCGACAAAGCGCAGACCAACGACATCCTGGGACACCTCGACACCCAAACCGCCGAGTTCCTCGCCCTTCTCCACTCCATCTCCGAAGAGAAGTCGCTCTATCGCTACGCCCCGGAAAAATGGTCCATCCGCGAGGCCGTCAGCCACATTAACGACACCGAGCGCGTCTTCGCCTTCCGCGCCTTCTGGATCGGACGCGGCGGCACCGCCCCGCTCCCGGGCTTTGACCAGGACGCCTTCTCCGCCAACTCCGGCGCCGGCGCCCGCCCCCTCGCCAGCCACATCGACGAGTTCATTGCCATCCGCTCCGCCACCATGGCCATGCTCCGGTCCCTCCCCGCCGATGCCTGGACGCGGCAAGGCACGGCTAGCAACAATCCTGTCACCACCCGTGCCTTGGCTTTCATGGTCGCCGGCCATCTCGAACACCACCGGCGCATTCTCGTCGAACGCTATCTGGCTTAGGCGCTCCGGCGCCGCCGCGCCAGCCACGCCAGGCCCAGCAACCCTGCCACGCCCTGCGCCAGCGTCCCCGGTTCCGGAACCGCGTCGTAGGTATAGGTCAGCGTCACGTCGCCAAACCAGGTCGCGTTTACAAATGCCGTGTGGCCGCCAGCGACCGGTAGCCCAACGGGTACGGTCCGCCCCGCCGTGAAGATGATCTGGGGGGAAACAATTCCCAGCCCCAGGTACTGCCCGAATTCCGCCGGGTCAATGCTCAGGTTTCCCGTAACCGCTCCGCTATCGGATGACGTATTGGTGCAGGAGGTAGAGAAATTCGCGCAGGTCACCGCGATTTGCCCGTCCAAGAAGATCACCGTCGGCAGCGCCACTCCCGGCACCAGTGCGCTCCCGCTTACTCCGCTCGTCGATGTCGTCGAGACAGTGCCAACACTACCGCGCGTTCCCCCAACCGTGATTCGATGGCTTTGCGTCGAATTAAACAGCGCATAGTCCACCGCGGTCAGGGTCCCCAGCGACGGATCAAACTGCGGAAAGTCTAGAAATACGGACGCCGTCTGGGGGCTCAGCAGCGTCCCCGTTGAATTCGGAATGCTGAAGTTGAATGACTCCGGACCGTAGGTAATCGTCGCCGAAAAAGAGCATACGGCGGCGAGTATCAAAAGCGATAGTTTTTTCATAGGTTATTTCCCTGAAGGCGAATGCCTGAGCGTATCACAAGTGTATACCATTACCAACGCAAACTTAGGCCATTAGTACTACCCCCGCCCCGCCGCGAGGCCGAATCCTACATCCCGGATTCTCCCGGTGAGGAGCATCGATGGGAAATCCGATGGCTCGCCACCAACGCCGTACAATGTCCCCATGCTCCTTCTCGCCGCCGCCCTCCTGCTCCCCATCCCGCCCGGCCAGCAAACCGTCACCGACCCCGCCACCGGCTTCCGCCTCACCCTCCACACCGGCGCCTTCCTCCTCTCCGCCACCGAAGTCACCCAGGACGAATACACCCGCCTGATGGGCGTCAATCCCTCCCACCACCGCGGCCCCTCCCGCCCGGTGGAAAATGTCACCTGGCACGACGCCATCCGCTTTGCCAACCGCCGTAGCGAGGCCGAAAAGCTCACCCCCTGCTACCAACTCCCCTCCGGACGCCGTACCCCCGCCTGCACCGGTTACCGCCTCCCCACCTCGGCCGAATGGGCGCACGCGCTGGGAACCCCCTCCCCGGACGCCTTCCGCGGCACCGGGTATAAGGACGCGCAAAGCCTCCTCGCCGCCGCCGAAAACGGGACCCGCCCCGTCGCCCAAGGCCAACCCAACTCCTTTGGCATTCACGACATGGCCGGCAACGTCTGGGAGTGGTGCGAAGATTGGTACTCCCCCGCCCCCGCCGTCGACGCCCTCCGCGACCCCCAAGGCCCGCCCGCCGGCGTCGCCAAAGTCGTCCGCGGCGGCAGCATCCTCACCGGCGGTACCCAATGGAACCGCAGCCTGCTCAACTCCATGGAGCCAACCCGCCGCAGCCGCTACACCGGCGTCCGCCTGGCCCGCACCGTAACCCCCGCGCCGCTCCCCCAAGGCCCGCCCTCGGCCTACCGTCTCCCGCTCCCCGCCACCCTGCCGCCGCCCTCCGGTTTCGACTGGCAGACCTTCCTCGGCACCCCCAAACTCCCCCGCCGCGCCCCCGCCGCTACCGCCATCCGTTCCTTCCAGGACCCCACCTGGAACGGAGAACTCCTCGATCTCGCCATCGACCCCGGCTACCCCACCCGCATCCTCGTCACCACCCCCCTCCGCCCCGCTCCCGGCCGCCTCCCCGTCGTCATCGTCCCTTATTACGACGTCGATACCCCCGCCGGCGCCGACCTCGGCGGCCGCCGCCTCACCCCCGGCGGTACCCGCGCCTTCGCCCGCCTTGCCGTCCAGCGCGGGATGTTAGCCGTCTCCGTCAAGTGGTACGGCGAAGCCGACGCCGAAGGCTACGACGAGGCCGTCTACCACTTAGTCCGCCGCCACCCCGGCGTTACCCCTCTCGGTAAGTGGGCCTTCGACCTCCAACGCGTCGTCGATTACCTCCTCACCCGACCCGATGTCGATCCCCAACGCATCGGCATCATCGGCCACTCCCTCGGCGGCAAGATGGCCCTCTACGCCGCCGCCTTCGAGCCTCGCCTCCGCGCCATCGTCTCCAGCGAACCCGGCATCAGCCGCAAGTTCTCCAACTATGAGGACTTCTGGTATCTCGGAAAGGCCATCGATCAACTGCCCGCCGCCGCCGACCACCACGACCTCCTCGCCCGCATCGAACCCCGCCCCTTCCTGCTCATCGCCGGCGAATCGGCCGACGGCGCCAAAAGCTGGCCCTTCCTCGCCGCCTCCCCCCACGCCGGTATGATCAACCACGGCACCGGCCACTCCCCTACCGAGGAGTCCGTGCAGAACGCCATGGATTGGCTCGAACGTCACCTCCGCCAGTAACTCCGGCCCACGTTACCATCAGAAAATGAGGAGCCAATCGTGACCATCGCCGATGGATATCATTCGCTGCCCGCCGGAAAGGTCGCTTCCGTCGTTACCTACGTCCAGATGACCAGCCGCCCCGCCTGGATTGACGGCCCCTTCCCCGGCAAGTTGACTCCCCTCAACCACGCCCCGCTCGAGGAGTACCGCGCCCTGTTCCGAGCCGTTGGCGAACCCTGGCTCTGGTTCAGCCGCCTGAAACTCTCCGACGCCGAACTCCGCGCCCGCCTCGACCAGCCCACCTACCAGGTCTTCCGATACGACGGCGCCGGCGGCATCCTCGAACTCGATCACAAAACCCCGGGCGAAGTGGAAATCGTCCTCTTCGGCCTCCCCCGCTCCACCACCGGCCACGGCCATGGCCGCGCCATGATGGCCCACGCCCTGCGCCTCGCCTGGGCGCCCGAAGTCACCCGCGTCTGGCTCCACACCTGTACCCTCGACGACCCGCGCGCCCTCGGCTTCTACCAGAAAATGGGCTTCCGGCCCTACGCCCGCGGCATCGAGATCGCCGACGATCCGCGCCTGCTCGGACACCTGCCCGAGTCCGCCGCCCCGCAGATCCCCATCATTCGTCCCTTTTAGGCGGTACCGGAGCGCGGTCTTTAGTCCGACAGCGTCGTCGGCACCAGCGGCTGCGTCGACTCCAGATTCCCGAAGTCGTCGTCCCCCTCCCGCACTTCCCCTTCGTGATACTCGTCGTCGGCATTCACCTTCCACAGGTCGTAGTGCGGACCCTCGCCCCGCCGCGCCGCAACGATGTTCCTCGCCGCCAGGATCGCCGTCAGCATCGAGTGGTCCTGGTTGTTGTACCGGTGCATCCCGTTCCGTCCCACCAGTTGCAGGTTCGGCACCTCCCCCAGGAACGCCCGGATCGCGTCGATCCCCCGCTGGTAGTGCTCATCGTAGACCGGATAGGCCTTCGGCATCCGCACCACGCAGCCGTCCACAATGTCAGCCGCGGCTGCTAACCCCAGGCTTGCCAACTCCTTGCGCCCCAGCGCCACCAGATCGGCGTCGGTCATCGACCATAACCCGTCGCCTTCGAAACAGAAGTACTCCAGCCCCAGGCACGACGTCGCCGGGTCCGGAATCATCTCCGGACTCCAGTTCCCGAAGTTCTGAATCCGCCCCACCTTCACCGCCGGATCGTGCACGTAGATCCAGTTGTCCGGGAACAGGTCCGGCTTCCGCACAATCAGCGCCACCGTCAGAAAGTCCCGGTAGTTGAAGTCCTTCGCCGCGTTTGCCAGCGCCGCCGGCGGCGCCGGATCCAACTTCTGAATCAGGTCCCGGATCGGCAGCGAACTGATGAAGTGCGATCCCCGGTACATCCGCCCCCCAGCCTGCACCGCCGTGATTCGCCCCGGTTCCCAGAAGATCTTCTCCACCGGCGCTTCCATATGGACCGGGTTTCCCGCCTGTTCCACCAGGTCCCGCGTCCGCTCCCACATCATCCCCGGCCCTCGCCGCGGATACTGGAACTCGTGGATCAACGTCTTGATCGACGTGTCCCCGCGTTTGGCGAACAACGCGTTCTTCACCAGCGACAGAAGCGACAGTCCCTTGATCCGCTGCGCCGCCCACTCCGCCCGGATCTTCTTGCACGACATTCCCCATACCTTCTCCGTGTAGGACTCAAAGAAGATCTTGAACAGCCGCCGCCCGAACCGGTTGGAGACCCATGCCTCAAAGCTCTCCTCCGGCCGTACCGGGGCCACGTGCGCCCATACATAGGAGAAACCGCACCGCGCCGATTCCCAGATCCCCAATCCCATCAACGCGTTCATCGGCTCCAGCGGGTACTGGAAGAACTTGCGCTGGTAGAAGATCCGCGACAGCCGCGGGCGCGACAGAAAATCGCCGCCCAGCACCTCTTTCCACATCGCCTGCACCGCCCCCACTTTCGTGAAGAACCGGTGCCCGCCAATGTCGAACAGATAGCCTTTATACTCCGCCGTCCGCGAAATCCCGCCGACAATCGAGTCCTTTTCCAAGACTACCGACCGGACACTCCCCTTCATCAGTTCGTACGCCGCAGTGAGCCCGGCCGGACCGGCGCCGAGGATCACGACTTCTGTGGTTTCTGGGGGGGAGGAATGGGAAGCCATGGAGTCGGAGGACTGCCCGACTGTCTCCGCTCTATACGGAGCACGCAGGTGTCAGAAACATGATACCGAGATTCTATTCGTCGCGGAATCTCTACCCCAGCCGCAAGTACTGGAACTCTGGAATCACTTCGAAATTCCGGCGCAGCGCCGTAGGTGTTTCCCCGCGCTGGTCGATCTGCCCTTCGGCGACCGCTCCCAGGTCGGCAGCCAGGCTCAGATACTCAATTTTGGAAGGCTCCAGGCCCATCAACCGGCAACAAGTGGCGTCCACCGCCAGCAGATCCCGGCCAAACACCATCGCTCCCAGATCCTTCGGCTTCCCCTGAATCGGGCCATTGCCCTCCATCCCCACAATCCCATCCACGATGGCGAAGGTGTTCCGAAACCGCCGGTTCAGGGCGACGATCGAGTTGGCAATCCCATGATAATGGAGCAGATTCTTCGGCCATCCGTAGATCGCCCCGGGTACCAGCCCGAAGAAGTTCTTCATCGCCAGCGTCGCGCCCGCCCAGTGGTGGGTCTTCATCTTGGGCAGCGAGACGATCAGGTCGGCCCCCAGCAGCGTCTCGGAAAAGTAGAACTCCGGCCGCCCCATCAGCGCCCCGGCCATCTTCACGTCGTCGCGGTTCAGGTCGACAAAGTGATCGTCCAGCGTCCGCAGGTGGCTCCAATAGCCCGCTTCCTCGGTCAAGCCCAACGTATCGCGACGGTGCCCGGGCCCTTCCCCGATCGTTACCGTTGCCCCCAGAGACCGGAATGCCTCGAAAGCCGAGAGCACCACGCGCGGATGCGTGTTGATCGCCGTTGCCCGGTCAAACTCCACCAGATTTGGCTTCAGCAACACCCTCTTCCCGCGAATATCGGGCAACCCAGCCATCGACAAACCATTCAAAATCAGCTTGGTAAGATCTACTTCGTAATCCTTTGCTTTCAGTACGGCTACCGTCGACCGGCCGCTGAACGCAGGGCGCTCGGCCGGTGCCTGGCTGCACCCGGTCAACATCCCGGCCGCCGCTGCGGCATGAAATCCACGCCTGCTTACATTCGTCATACGCGCGCTTCCGGACGCAACAGCTCGTGACCTCCTCCGGGGGCCGATAGCGCCTCCAGCGCGGTCGCCAGTACGTCGTTGTTCGCCACATCCCGGTCGTCCTCGGGCAGCTTGACCCCGAAGTTCCGCAGGCTGATCGCCAGCCAGGCCCGCCCCATCCGCGCCTGCGTGGTCTGCCATAGCTCTCTGGCCCGGATCAGGTCCTGCGACAGGTCCGCATCCAGGCACGACTGCAGACCCAGAAGCGCCAGCGCCGTCGTCTCCGGATAGGAAGGCAGATCCACTCCCAGTGCTGCCCGGCTCCCGTAGTTCCAGCCACCATCGGCACACCGCCGCCGCAGGATCATCCCCTCGGCCAGCGTCACCCGGCGCCGGATCTCGTCGCCCTTCCACTTTCCCGCCGCCCGCTTCAGCGCCACCAGGGTATGCGCCGTGGGCTCAATCCACGACGTGGTCCCCGGCAGCCATGGCCAGCCGGCGAACTTCCGGTCATGCCCCACATGGTTGGCCAAGAATAGTCCCAGGAACCGCGAAAGGTTGGTACTTTCCTCGCCCCGCTGCTCCAGCAGCCAGGCCACGCCCCGCTGAAAGGCGCCATCGTAATGCTGCCGCGCGCAGTGTAACGTGACCGCGAGCGCCGTCGACCAGTGCGATTCGGCCACCTGCTGGTTCGGCCGCCACGACCCGTCGGCCAACTGCCAGCTCCGCACCAGGTCCCACCCCCGCTTCCAGCCCGGTGAGTCCATCTGATCATGCAGCGCCAGCAGGCTGTAAACCGTCGGTTCCAGCCAGGACCGTTTGCCGGCGAAGTATCCCCACCCCCCGTCAGCATTCTGGGCGGCCACCAGCGCCTCGATTCGTTTCCCGCGAAAGGTCCCCGGCATCACCCCCTCTATCGGCACTTCCCCAGCCGGACTTTAGGATCGCAGGATGATCCCCCAGCAGGCGCGGCAATACCCGGTGCCTTTCAGGTCCAGCCGCTCAATCGCCGTGCTCGTCGCCATCGGGCAACTCCAGTCCTGGCAGTGCCGCAGACCGTAGGTGTGCCCCAACTCGTGCAGCGCCTCTTTCAGCAGCCGGTCGTCCAGCACGCGACCGGACTCGGCTTCGCCGTAATACTGCGGCCGCAGCCGGTAGGTGGAGATCAATGCCGCCGGGCCGCCCAGTTGGGCCTCTCCGAAGACGAAAGTGAAGATCGGCACATAGAGGTCCACCGCCGCCACCCCCAGCAGCCGGTCCCTGCCCGCCATGCCCGCCAGATGCCGCAGAATCGCCGTCGAATGATACTGCCCCCGCACCGGGTCAAAGGCGAAGGAAGGTTCCAACCCCTCGGTACGCACCCGGCAGGACTCGCGCAATTCCCGCGCCACCCGCGCCGCCAGCGCGTCCAGCGTCCCGATCGCCACTCCTCCGATGCCAACCAGTTGGATCACTTGATCTCGTAGCGTTTCATCTTGGCATACAGCGTCGTCCGGTCGATACCCAGGATCCGTGCGGCCTTGGAGTGGTTGCCCTCCGACTGCCGCCAGATCATGGCGATGTGGGACCGCTCCACCTCCTCCAGCGTCGATCCGCCATTGTGCTGCAGCGCATCCACGCGCCGGGCCAGGAACGAGAACGCCGACTCCTCCAGCACGGGACCGCGGCTCACCACCAGCGCCCGCTCGACGGCGTTCTCCAGTTCCCTCACATTCCCCGGCCAGTCGTACTGCATCAGCAACTCCAGCGCCTCGGGGCGGATCTCGGGCAGCGTGGCCCGGTTGGTCGACGCGCACAGGCGCCGGATGAAGTGCTCGGCCAGCAGCGGGATGTCGGCCCGGTGTTCACGCAGAGGCGGCAGGTCGATACAGAGAACATGGAGACGGTAGTAAAGGTCGGGCCGGAAGGTGCCGGCTTTCACCAGATCCTCCAGCCGCTTGTTGGTGGCGGCGATACACCGGAAGTCCACCTTGATGGACTGGTTGCCGCCCACCCGGGTGATCTCCTTCTGCTGCAGCACCCGCAGCAGGTCGGTCTGCATCCGCAGGCTGATGTCGGCGATCTCGTCCAGGAAGACGGTGCCGCCGTCGGCGGCCTCGAACTTGCCCTTTTTGCGGAACTGGGCGCCGGTGAAGGCGCCGCGCTCGTGGCCGAACAGCTCGCTTTCCAGCAGCGTGTCGGTCAGCGCGCCGCAGTGGATCACCACCATCGGCATGTTCCGCCGGCTGCTGCGCTGGTGGATGGCCCGGGCGACGACCTCCTTGCCGGTGCCGCTTTCCCCGGTGATGAGGACCGTGGAATCGGTGGGCGCAGCCATTTCCACAAACTGCTGGACCTCGTTCATGGCCGCCGCGTTGCCGATCAGGTTCGGCGCCCCGTGCATCTCCTGGACGTTCTCGCGCAATTGGGCCAGTTCCCGGCGCGCCCGGTTGTGCTCGATGGCCTTGCCGACGGCGTGCAGCAGGATGTCGGGGTCCACCGGCTTGGTGATGTAGTCATAGGCCCCGGCCTTCAACGCCTCGACGGCCGTCTCCACCGAAGCATAGCCGGTCATGATGATGATGGCCAGTTCCGGATCGGCCTCGTGCAGCTTGGCCTGCAACTCCATGCCGTCCATCCCCGGCATGCGGATATCGAGCAGCGCTACGTCAAACGGGCCGTGCGAGGCAGCCCGCTGCAGCGCCTCCCGCCCGTTGCCGACTACCTGCACCTGGAACCCCTCATCGGCAAACCACTGTTCCAGCGACTCCCGGACCACCGGCTCATCGTCCACAATCAGGATCGAGCCGCGGCTGGCATGATTCATCGCACACTCCCTTCGGGCACCCCGACCACCGGCAGATTCAGCAGGAACTCGGTTCCCTGCCCCTCGACGGACTCTACCTGAATGCTCCCGGCATGCTGCTCCATGATCCCGGAGGCGATCGCCAGGCCCAGGCCGGTCCGCGGGCCCTCCTGCTTGGTGCTGAAGAACGGCTCAAAGATCCGGTCCCGCAGATCGGCGGGAATGCCCGGCCCGTCGTCCTTCACCGAGACCACCAGCCGCCCCGCTTCCAGCCGCGAGGCGATCCGGACGTGCCCGCCCTGAGCCATCGCCTCGGCGGCGTTCACCAGCAGCACCAGCAGCACCTGCTGCAACTGCCCGCTGTCGCCTTTCACGCGGGCGCCGTTGTGGTGCAGGTCGATATCGAGCGCAATGCCCTGGACATCGTAGGTGTGCCGGACCAGCGCCACGGTCCGCTCCACTACCTCCTCCAGGGCCACGTCCTCCAGCTTCGGCGGGGACTGCCGGGAGAACATCAGCAGATTCTTCACAATCTCGCCGCAGCGGCGGCTTTCCCGTTCGATGACGGCCAGCTTGTCGGTCAACCCGGTCCGCTGCTCGGCGCCCAGGTCGCTGCGGTCCACGTGCTTCCGCGCCAGCCGCGCATTCGTCAGGATGCCGAACAGCGGGTTGTTGATCTCGTGGGCCACCGTCGCCGCCAGCCGGCCAACCGAGGCCAGCTTCTCCGAGTGGAGCAGCGTATGATGGGCGCGCTCCAGTTCACGGCTCTTCCGTTCCACCCGCTCCTCCAGCATCCGCGTCCATTCGGTGATCTCGGTCCGGGCCGACTGCAGCTCGGCGGTCATATGGTTGAACTCATCGGCCACTTCCCCGATCTCATCGTTGGAATGGCGCGGGATCGGGTCGCCCAGGTTGCCCTGCGCCACCCGCCGGATGCCGGAGACCAGGTCCCGCAGCGGACGGTAGAGCATCCACCAGACGAAGCCCAGACACATGGCGCCCAGTACGGCGCTGGCCAGCGCCGTGAACCGCCACAGCATGGTCTGCTGCTCGGCGATCTGGCGGTCGGCCGAAGCCAGCGAAAGCTGGACGTCGATGACGCCCAGCACCTTCTGCGACGCCGGGTGGACATGGCAGGCGGCCGAGGAGCAGTCCGGATGGTTGTCCACCGGCAGGATGACGCCCAGGATCCGCTCCCCCTCCGGGCTGGCGAAGACCCGGGCCCGGTCAGAGCGGTTGAGCTTTTCCAGCGGCGCCGCCTGGGCGTGGCAGGCGTAGCAGGCCTCGGCGCCCTTGTCCACTACGCGGTTAATCTCGCCTTCGTTGGTCGAGAAACTGATGTTTCCCGTCTTGCTGAGGATCCGGATCTGGCGGATACCGGCTTCGCTGCCGATGTCGCGGATCATCCGATAGAGCGCCTCCCGGTCGTTGCGGAGCATCTGGAAGCGGGCGCCGGAGCGGATGATGTCGCTGATCCGGTCCGCGCTGGCGTTGGTCAACTGTTCGGCCGAGCGCAACTGCGCCGTGCGCAACTGCCAGGCGAAGACCGCGAACACCAGCGCGGTGCAGACCATCAATCCGAGAGCGAGTTTGACTGCCACTTTCATCGTGACATTGGCCTCAGGCAGCCCTCAGTTCCGCCTTGCCTTGACTATATACCCTGACCGGGCCGTTGGCTACGGGTGCCTCCTCCTCCTCAAAGACCGGCAGATACTTGACGGCCAGTTTGAAGAGAGCAAAGCCGATGGCGATGATAAACAGCGTCACGGCGACTTCGGTCCATTTCGGGATGTAGGTGACGCCGGAGGCGGTCTGTATCCCGGTAACGCTGATGTTCAGCCGGTTGGTGATGAAGCCGAAGATGACAGTGAGCGCGGCCCAATAGAGCGCCCGCGGATTGGTGCGGACGCGGCGGCTGAAGAGGAAGAAGACGGGCACGGTGATGAGCGCCAACTCCAGTAGGAACAGGCTGTTTTCCGGCCGCGCCTGGGCCAGCAGGCCCCAAGCCTTGCGGTGCGTCAGGTCCATCAGGCGCATGGCGACGTAGGTGCTCTGGACAACGGCGAGCACGGCGGCCAGGCTTTCCAGCAGCGGCCCTTCCAGGCGGCGCCCGAAGGCTTTGCTGGAGTGCCAGGACTCAAAGATGGTCATCGCCAGGCCAACGGCGATGGCGGAGATGAAGAAGAACAGCGGCAGATACGGGGTGTACCACAGCTTGTCCAACTTATGGGGCACCAGCAGGAACAGGCTGCCCAGAGAGGACTGGTGCAACGTGGAGAGTAACACGCCGAGTATCATCAGAGGCACGCTGATGACGCGGAACCAGTGCAGTTGAGCCTTCCACTTCATCCGCTCGCAGACCATCGGGGAGAACTCCAGGAACAGGACGGTGGTATAGAGGGTGACGCACCAGCCGACCTCAAACATCACCGACCGCGGGTTCCACATGATGAGCGGGTGCCAGATGCGGTCCGGGCGGCCGAGGTCGAACATGAGGGCGAAGATGACCAGCAGGTAGCCCAGGAAGGCGGTCAGCACCGCGGGGCGGAGGATGGGCTTATAGCGTTCAATGTTAAAGATGTGCACGGCGGCCACCAGGGTGAACCCGCCAGCGGCAAGGCCCACGCCACAGAGAACGTCAAAGCCGATCCAGATGCCCCACGGGAACTGGTCGTTCAGATTCGTGACAGCGCCGATACCGGCGTAGAACCGCTGAAAGGTGACCCAAAGCCCAACGGCGATGATGGCATAGAACACCACCTTCCAGACGGTGAAGGGGTGGCGGGGCATAGAGAGGGTAGTCATTTTCGGGCTCCTTTCTTTTCATTCCGTTCAGCCTGGGCGACCTCCATGCGGCGGTGGGTGATCCAGGAGATGCCGCTGAGGAGGACTCCTCCGGTGGTGACGACGCTGGGGATCATCTCCAGGGCGCGCCAGGTGAAGGCGGGCAGCGCTTCGGCCGGCAGGCTGGCTGGCATTCCCAGTTGTTCAAGCGGGGTGGCGGCCAGCATCAGGACCGAGGTCCCGCCCGCTTCGCTCAACCCATAGATATGGGGGTGATAGGCTTCGGGGCTTTCCGCCATCCGCTTCCGGGCAAGCGCGATCATCTCGGCGCGCTCGCCTCCAACCGTGGCCTCATTCGGGCAGGCTTCCGTACAGGCGGTGGGCTTGCCCTTGGCTTGCCGCTCTTCGCACATGTTGCACTTGCGGATCTTGGGGAGCCGGGCGTCCCACTCGTAGGTCGGCGCGCCGAATGCGCAGGCGGTCATGCAGTAGCGGCAGCCCATGCATTTGTCGGCGTCGTAGACCACCGGGCCGGCGGCGGTTTTGTGCAGCGCTCCCACCGGGCAGGCCGAAGCACAGGCCGGTTCCAGGCAGTGCATGCACATCCGCCGCACGTACTTGTCTCCCTTAGTGACAACGGCGGTCAGCTTGTGGGCTGAGATCTTCTCTTCCGCCGCGATCTTCTCGTTGTAGGGGTTCCCCCACTTCTCGGCGCAGGCTGTTTCGCAGGCCCGGCAACCGACGCATTTGGTGCTGTCAAAGAGTATGGCGTAGGCCATGGCTGTTCTCCTTCCTCCCTACAGAAAGAACTCGGTGGTGAGGTCCTTCCAATTGGTTCCCGGAAGGGCTTCGGCAAGGTCTTCGACCGGGGTGCCCGGGTCGGCGGCGACGGCGCCGGCGAGTTCAGGCTGACGGGCGTAGAGCTTCTCGGCAATGTTTTCCATCCAGTTGCGGACCAGGTCCTTGGGGATGAAGTTCCGGCTGGTGCCTTCTTCATCGGGGACGTGGACGCTCATGAGCCAGCCGTTGCCGTAGGGGTCGCGGCGGAGCAGGGACGGATCCTTGATGACGTCAGGGTTGATTTCGAGCACTTCGCCTTCGATGGGGGAGACCATTTCGGCGGCGACGCCTTTGCGGTTCACCTTCCAGGCCCGTTCTCCCTGGCGGATCCACTGGCCGGGTTTGGGTAGTTCGAGGGAGTCGATTTTGCCGGCCAGGCGGGCGGCGAAGTCGTCGATTCCGACGCGGACTACGTTTTTACGTTCGCGGAGCGCCCACCCGTGACCGGCGTGGTAGCGGCGGTTTTCGGGCAGGTGGAATCCGTAGACAAAGTCACCGGCAGGCATTTCGGCCGGCGGCGGGATGGCGGCGTCCTCCGAGACCTGGATGGTCTCGCGGGACATCAGCCAATCGAGGGTTGCGAAGACGAGAAAAATGGCGAGTACGAATAGGACAGTCATAACATCCTCCTTCCGAGCTGAGCGGGTTACGCTTCAGTCAACTTAGTACGAGGCAATTTACTGACCAACTCGCAAGTGGCTTGTTATCAACACCGTTCCCGAAGGAAGGGGGTTGCGGGTGTGGGATTCTCCCACACCCTGTTGTGGGGAAATCCTACAGAATTCCGAGCCGGCGGGCGACGCGGTCGAGAATTTCGAGCGCCCGGTCGAGCTGTTCGCGCGAATGGGTGGCCGTGACGATGGTGCGGATGCGCGCCTTGCCCTGCGGAACGGTGGGGAAGCCGATGCCGGTGGCGAAGAGACCTTCCTCAAAGAGGGCCTTGGAGAAGGCGTGGGCGGCGGCGGCTTCGCCGACCATGATGGGGGTGATGGGGGTCTCGCTACGGCCGGTGTTGAAGCCGAGGCGGGCCAGTTCCGCTTTGAAGTAGCGGGTATTTTCCCAGAGGGTCTCGATGCGTTCGGGTTCCGACTCCAGGATGTCGAAGGCGGCCAGGCAGGCGGCGGTGACGGCCGGCGGGTGGGAGGTGGAGAAGAGGAAGGGCCGGGCGCGGTGGTAGAGGTACTCGATGAAGTCGCGGGTGCCGCAGACGTAGCCGCCGAGGACGCCGACGGCTTTGGAGAGGGTGCCGACCTGGATATCGACGCGGCCGTGGAGGCCGAAGTGGTCGACGGTGCCGCGGCCGTTGCGGCCGAGGACGCCGGAGGAGTGGGCGTCATCGACCATCATGATGGCGCCGTACTTTTCGGCCAGAGCGCAGAGGGCGGGCAGCGGGCCGATGTCGCCGTCCATGGAAAAGACGCCGTCGGTGATGAGGAGTTTGCGCCCGGGGACGCCGTCGAGGGCGGCGAGGCGTTCTTCGGCGACCGCCACGTCGGCATGGGGGAAGACGTGGATCTTGGCGCGGGAGAGGCGGCAGCCGTCGATGATGGAGGCGTGGTTGAGCTCATCGGAGATGATGTGGTCGTCCTTGCCGAGGACGGCCGAGACGGTGCCTGCGTTGGCGGTGAAGCCGCTCTGGAAGACGACGCAGGCTTCGACGTGTTTGAAGGCGGCGATGCGGCGCTCCAGTTCCATATGCATGTCGAGGGTGCCGGAGATGGTACGGACGGCGCCGGTGCCGGCGCCGAAGCGGCGGATGGCGTCGATGGCGGCTTCCTTGAGCTTGGGGTGGTTGGCGAGGCCGAGGTAGTTATTGGAGGCGAGGTTGATAACCTCGCGGCCGTCGTAGCGGCTGATGGGCTCGCAGGGGCCCTGGAGTTCGCGGAGGCGCTGGTAGGTGCCGTTGGCGCGGAACTCGTTCAACTGATCGCCGAGGTAGGCGAGGGGGTCGATTCGTGGGTTGGACATAGAGGTTAGAGGGGGCGGACGCGGATATCCTTATATTCGATCCAGCGGCCGACCTGGTGGGCCTGGAGGAGGATGTGGCCGTCGCCGAGACGGTCGAGGGTGTTGTACTCGGTGACCGTCTCGCCGTTGATGCGGACGGTAAGTTGGGGGCCTTTGACGAACAACTGGAAGAGGTACCAGGTTTCCGGGGGGATGCGGGGGTACTTGGCGCGCTTGAGGCCATAGAGGCTGCCGGTGGGGTAGACGGCGCCTTCCACGTCGTGGAGTTGGATCTCATAGTGGGGCTTGGCGCCGGAGCCTTCCGAGCGGAAGAGGATGCCGCCGTTGGAGTGGAGGGCGGGGCGGATGTAGAGTTCGAGGTTGAAGTCCTTGAAGCGTTCGCGGGTGGAGAGGTGGCCGAGGCCGTCGGCGCGGAGGGTATCGCCCATGGGGGACCACTTGGCCTTGCCTTCCTCCACCTGCCAGTTGGCGCCGAGGTCTTCGGCCTTGGTGTAGAGGCTCTGCCACTTGACCTTGCCGGGCAGTTCGCGGATCTCGATGTTGCGGAAGCGAATGGGGTAGGAGAGCGACTGGAGGCCGATGTAGCCCTGGCGGAGGCGGGTGGCGAGTTCGCGATGGGCTTCGACGTTGAGGTCCTGGATGAGTTCGCCGTTGGTCCAGACCTGGAGGCGGGGCCAATCGAAGCGGACGCGGATCTCGTTCCATTCGGCCTTGGACTTGACGTTATTGGCCTTGGGGGCGAAGAGGGGGAAGATGGCGCCCATGCCTTCGGGCTTGAGTTCGTCCTTCTTATGGAAGAGCTTGATGCAGAAGCCGGCGTCCTGGGCGTTGCCGTGGAGGGGGGCGTGGAGGAGGAGGCCGGAATCGATCCAGCCTTTGACGAAGAATTCGGCGCGGAGTTCGAAGTTCTCGTACTGTTTGGCGGAGCGGAGCCAAGTGGGGGAGTTGGCGGCTTCGGTGACGACGATGGCGCCGTCATCGACATAGAAAGAGGACTCCGGGCCGTCGACGACATGCCAGCCGTCGAGGTTGCGGCCATTGAAGAGCGGCGTGAAGCCGGGTTGGGGTTGGGCGGCCAGGAGGGCGGCGGAGGAGAGGAATTGGCGGCGTAACATCCTCTTCGCATCGTAGCGCTATTCTGGGGGTATGTTCAGGGCATTTTGGCTGGTTACGCTGGCGGCGGCGTGTCTCTATGGACAAGGGACCGATGCGGTACTGACGGGGACGGTAACGGACCCGACGGGGGCGGCGATACCGGGAGCGCTGGTGAAGGCGACCAACGCCAAGACCGGGGTGGCGGCGACCACCCAGAGCAACGACACCGGGGTGTATGTCTTTCCGGCGCTGGCGCCGGGGCAATACCGGCTGGGAGCGGAGAAGAGCGGGTTCCGGGCGGTGGCGATTGAGAACCTGGAGTTACAGGTGGGCGCGCGGCTGAACGTGGCGTTGCCGCTGGCGGTGGCCTCCACGGTGGAGACGGTGGAGGTGCGGGCGGCCGGCGACGCGGCGCTGATCACCGAGAGCGTTTCCGTGGGCGGGGTGCTGAGCGGGCAGGAGGTGCTGGACTTACCATTGCCGGGGCGGAACGCGCTGGACCTGATCTATACGCAACCGGGGTTAGTGGGGGATAACTTCGGCGGGTCGCGAATAGGGGCGCTGAACATCACGCTGGACGGGCTGAATGTGCAGGATCAGCGGCTGAACCAGGGTGTTTCCTCGCCGGTAGTTACGACGGTGGATAAGATCGAGGAGTTCCGGGTGGTAACTTCGCCGGCGGACGCGGAGCTGGGCCGGGGATCGGGGCAGGTGCAGATGCTGACGCGGAGCGGGACGAACCAGTTCAAGGGCAGCCTGTTCGCGTTCCACCGGAACACGGCGCTGAACGCCAACACCTGGTTCAACAACCAGCGGGGGACCGATCCGCGGACGGGGGAGCCGATTTCGCCGCGGAACGTGCTGATCCGGAACCAGTACGGGGGGCGGATTGGCGGGCCGGTGAAGAAGAATAAGACCTTCTTTTTCTTTCTGATGGACTCGCAGAAGATCCGGGAGAAGACGGCCGTGACGAACACCGTGTATACGGAGACGGCGCGGCGGGGGGTGTATCGATATTACCCGGGGTCGGCGAACGGGAACGCGAACGCGGCGTTTCCCGCGGTGAACGAACTGGGGCAACCGGTGCGGCCGAGCCGGGCGACGGGGGACCTGCAGACGATCAACCTGTTCGCCTACGATCCGCGGCGAGCGGCGGCGGACCCGACGGGGACGATGCAGAAGATGATCAATCTGATGCCGCTGCCGAATAACTTCCGGTCCGGGGACGGGCTGAACACGGCGGGGTACACGTGGTCACGGCCGAGCGCGCAGAACCGGGACCAATATAACTTCAAGGTGGACCATAACTTCAACGAGTATCACCGGCTGTCGCTGGCGTATGTGCATGAGAACCAGGCGAACCAGAACCTGTTCAATGAGCAGCCGCTGCCGGCGTCGCCGGGAGGGGAGACGGTGTACCGGGACCGGCTGTGGACGCTGAACGTGACGTCGACGCTGAAGCCGACGTTGCTGAACGAGTTCCGGACGGGCGTTCTGCGGCCGTGGCTGCGGTTCTACACGGCGTGGGAGGTGGGGAACGCGATCGACCTGTTGCCGAAGGCGAACGGGGCGCCGTATCTGCTGGACTTCACGTCGGTATCCAACCCGATCAACATTGACGATAACCCGGTGGGGCGGATCTCGCCGCTCTACCAGTTTGCGGATAATATGACGTGGATCCGGGGGAAGCACGCCTTTAAGGGCGGGGCGGATGTGCGGTTCTCGTCGTCGAACGGGTTCAACTCGACGGACGTGATGCCGCGGGCGGTGCTGGCGACGGGCGGGGTGCCGGTGACGGTGCTGAACACGGTGCCGGGAATCGCGCAGAACCTGACCGGGGCGACGAACATCCTGAACGAGCTGACGGGGACGCTGTCGTCGATGCGGCAGGCGTTCAACTCGCCGGGCGGGGCGAATCCGCAGTGGGTACCGGGGGAGGTGAAGCAGCGGACGTGGAAGCGGCGGGAGTACGGGTTCTTCTTCAAGGACGACTGGAAGGTGTCGCGGCGGGTGACGCTGAACCTGGGCGGGCGGTACGACTACTACGGGGTGCCGTATGACGCCAACGGGAAGACGGCGGCGCTGGTGGGCGGGCAGGCGGCGCTGTTCGGGATCAGCGGGACTAGCTTCGCGGACATGTATCAACCGGGGCGGCTGAACGGGAGCCTGACGAACGTACAGCAGGTGGGGCCGAACACGCCGAATGCGAACCGGGCGGTGCACGGGCAGGACCGGAACAACTTTGCGCCGGCGGTGGGGCTGAGCTGGATGCTGCCGTGGTTCGAGAAGACGACGGTGTTCCGGGCGGGGTACATGATCAACTACGAGCGGAACTCGCTGCGGGTGGTGGACGCGGTGAGCGGGGACGCGCCGGGGTTGCGGCAGGTGACGACGTTCACCTCGTCGAACTACCTGGGGCTGGTGAACGCTTCCCTGCCCTTGCCGACGGCGGGCAAGCCGCTGGAGACGGTGCCGCTGACGGACCGGCAGCAGATTGTGCGGGCGTTTCAGGACGATTTGCGGAACCCGTATATCCAGAACTGGAACGCGACGCTGCAGCGGGAGATCGGGGGCGGATGGCTGTTCGACGTGCGGTACGTAGGGAGCAAGGGGACGCGCCTGGTGCGGGGGACGAGCATCAACGAGCAGAACATCTTTGAGAACGGGATTCTGGACGCGTTCCTGGTGACGCAGGCGGGAGGGACGGCGCCGCTGTTCGACCGGATCTTCGGGGGGCTGAACATACCCGGGGTGGGCCTGGTGAACGGGACGACGCTGACCGGGAGCGAGGCGGTGCGGCGGATCAGCACGACGCAGGCGTACCTGGCGGCGCACAACGTGGCGACGATGGCCTCGTTCCTGAACAACACCGACTCCTACACGGGGGTGCGGGGCGGGTTGCTGCGGCGGGCGGGTTTGCCGGAGAACTTCGTGGTGGTGAATCCGCAGTTTGATTCGTCGCGGCTGACGGGTAACTTTGCTAACTCGACTTACCATTCGTTCCAGACGGTAGTTAGCCGGCGGTTCCGGAAGGGGTTCGGGTGGCAGGGGAACTACACGTGGTCGAAGTCGCTGGGCGAGGAAGAGGGCGCCGGGGAGGAGATGGTGGACAGTTACCGGAGCGTGCGGAACTGGGGGCTGGACAAGCGGCGGCTGAGTTTCCACCGGACGCATGTGTTCCGTTCGAGCGGGAACTGGGAGCCGCGGTTCGGGCCGCGGACGGGGCTGATGAGCTACTTCACGCGCGGATGGCGGATGGGAGCGATCTTCAACGTCTTCAGCGGGGCGCCGATGAATGTGACGTCGGGCCGGAGTTCGCTGAACACGCTGGGGGACAACACGCCGATGGCGGCGGCGGCGATCTCGCCGGGGCTGGGCCATGCGGTGCGGCAGGGGAACGGGGTGATCTACTTTGAGGGCTTGCAGTCGATTCCGGATCCATCGATCCGGCTGTTGACGACGTCGAACGGGATTCAGGGGCGGTCGACGTTGCGGGCGATTGCGGACGCGGCGGGGAATCCGCTGCTGGTGAATCCGACGCCGGGGACGCTGGGCAATCTGCAGCCGTTTTTCCTGGAGGGGCCGGGCGAGTTCCGGTTCGACGTGAACGTGCAGAAGTCGATCCGGCTGCGGGAGGGCTGGGAGCTGGAGTTACGCGGGGACGCGATCGATGTTACTAACTCGCCGCAGTGGAGCGAGCCGAATGTGGACATTAACTCGCTGAACTTCGGGCGGATCACGGGGGCGGGCGGGAACCGCATTATCGTACTGGGAGCGCGCATCAACTTCTAACGGACGCGGGTTCCGACGCACGGGGGGTAGTCCGGGTGTCCGGGCCGGACTACCTAACTGCAGGGACACTTCGCGTGTGCACTTTGGGCCGAGGGTGCGGGTTGTCAAAGAGCGGGCCGGGCCGGGCGGCGATGATTTCGTCAAGACCGGGGGCGCGGCGGGTTCGTTTTTGATTCTGGCGGGGTGAGGGCCAGGGGAAAGGGCGGTTGCCGGGTTCGTTTTTGATTTTTTACGCGGCCAGGCCGGGGACGTCCGGGAAGTCGTCGGGTTCGGGGAGGCCGAGGGCGACGTGGTCGGGCGGCAGGATGAGGATCGGCCGGCCGGGGAAGTGGCGCTGGCAGGCGGCGATGACGTCGGGCGTTGTTTCGGTGATGACGACGGGAGGTTCATTTTTCTGAATCTCGGCGGCGGCGTCGGTGCTGAGCGGTTTGATTTCGACTTCCAAGCCCTCCTCGGCTTGCTGCTTGAGTTGCTCGGGGGAGACGGCGTTGAAATTCTTATGGATGAAGGCGATCTGGCGTTCGAGGCGGGCATTGGCCTGCTGGAGGCGGCCGATCTCGCGGTTGAGGCGGGCGACGATGGCGGTGGCCCCCATCAACTGGTTGGTAGCGGCGACGTGGAAGTGCAGGTTGGCGACATCACTGGGGTGGGAGGTGGGCTTGGCGCTTTCCTGGATGAGGGCCATGTTCCATTGGGCGACGATGAGGCGATTGAGCCGGATGATCTGCCAACGGTTGGTGGCGATGTCCGCGACGATTCTCATGGCGAGGGTGTTGACGGGCCGGTAGATGGAGCGGAGTTCCTCGACGAGGGCGTCGTATTCGGCGGGTTCTTCGTTGAGGAGGACGGCTGGATCGGGCGGGAAGAGTTTGGTGGAGTATTCGCCGGTTTTGAGGGCGTTCTGGCTGGACTTCTCCTTGCCGGCTTCGGTTGTCGGGCCATGGGATTTGGCGCCGTTTTCGCGGGAGATCCGGGCGCGTTCTTCGGGGGTGAGTGGCATGGGGTTCCTTCCTTTTTTGGTGCCGGAAATAGGAACGGCCCTCGCTGGGGGGCGAGGGCCGTTCGATTGGGAGAGGATTCCTCTCTCGATTTCAGTATACGTGGGGGCGCAACTGCTTTTTTTGCTTTGTGGGGCCAAGTAACGGGAAATAGGGGAAATATTGTTGCGGGCCGCGTGTGACCGGGTTTTGGGGATTGGAGTGGGGGGTACTGGGAGGGGGGAGGTACGGGGGGCATTTCGACGAAAGATGATTTCAAAGCCCTGCTGAAAGAGGCCAACAGTCTGGAATCTCGTTTTGGCAAGGTCGGCGGTCTCGCCTTGTGTTCTCACGGGGGACCCGAAGACGGCCCACGATTTGGTAAAAATACCCCAGCAGCGAGTGCTGCGGGGAAGAAGGACTGGCAATTCTATGGTGGCGAGAGCGAAATAAGGGGGCTTGGGGTCAACTGGGAAAAAGGCGCACAGGCTCAGTTTTTTGGCTGCAACACTGCGGTCAACTTCTGTCAGCGATTTGCAAATGCACAGGGCGTTCCTAGTTTCGGATTTGACGTATCGAGTTCGTTTAGTGGCACGGCCGTTGGAAAATCGAAGGCATATCTCTTCCAGCCGTGGAATCCGGATTTGTATATGGTTGGCCGAGATGGCAGAGCGCTTACAAGACGTGATCCGGCGGTACCGAGTAAGTAGCTGATGAGACACCGCATTGCGATCGTTTCGGGGTGCGCCGTTTTCTTGATTTGCCTGATTCATGCGATCAAGAACCCAATGCTTGTTCACTTCTCCGACGGTCCGCTGGGCGCACTCGCCATTCCAAGTCCGTTTCGGGACCGGAGGCCGGAGGAGGTCGCACTCGTGTTTTTGAAGGAGATTGGAAGCGATGGATGCCATTCGGCTCTTGAGCGCCTAGGACTCGCCAAGGAAACCTGCGAATCCATGTGTGCCAAGGAACGGCAACTCCGTCCGGACCGCTACCGACTTCAGAGCATCGTCGAATCGGCGAATGAAGTCCAACTCGTATTCCGCTGGTCGATTTCAAACTCCGTGGACCAGTCCGGAGTCTGCGTTCTAAAACTCGGACGTGACCGGGAGTACGATTGGCAAGTGCAAGGCTATGATCGGGAATACTGAACAATGGAGACATGTGCCTCCAAGTCTGGGCAGGTTCACGGGCAAAGAACCGGATGTGGAGACGGGGCTCGACTACTTTGGGGCGCGGTATTTCTCGGGGGCGATGGGGCGGTTCCTGAGCGCGGACTTGCCGCTCTACGATCAGGATGCGGCTGACCCGTTGAGCTGGAATCTGTTTTCTTATGTGAGGAATAATCCGGTTCGGTACATCGATCCGACGGGGCGCGGGTGTGTGTCGACGCAGAGCGGGCATACCAGTACGGGGATTCCATTGTGGACGAATACAAGTGATACGCGGGTTCCGGGACCGAGTTGCGGGGAGATTGATAAGGCGGATCAAAACGCGAGCCCGACGGTTACGGTGAGCCTCGATCGGGACGAGTTACGGCTCATGGTGTTGGCCGTTGTAGGCCAAACACTTTCCTCGGCGCAGGCTTGGGGCTCGATCACGCGCGGTGCGATGGAGAACGCCTACCCGCTGGCATCCACGATTGTGGAGTGTGCGGCGAGGGGGATTGGTGGGAATTGTAACTCCGGGGATGAAGTCCTTTATGCTGGTGTCGCTAAACCGAAGATTGCTCAAGCTGCGGCCCGCGTCGCTCGGTTATGGACGATCACAAAGCCGGCTGCAACGAAGGTATTTGGCGGTCGCACGTACCTGAAGGATGCCAAGACCACAACGTGGTGGTCACGAGAGACTGCCGGGCACGGAGGCTCGGTTTGGAAAGTGTACGAGGAGAAGGGCGGAAAACTCGAGTGGATTGCCGACGCTGACGCCCATGGCACCTTCATCTCCGGCAAACACAAGAGTCCAATCGGAAAGTTGGTGAAATAGAGACCCTATGATAGAGAACGCAGAAGAATTCGTCGCGCTCCGGGAAAGCTGCATCCAGGAAGAGTATTTGAGAGCGGCACGTGAAACCGCACCAATAGCAGTCTGGCGCGATGTAATCGCCCGGTTTCCAAGCATGAAGACTTGGGTCGCGCTGAACAAGACGGTACCGATAGAGATCCTGGAGGTACTGGCGAGGGACGACGATCCTGAAGTTCGAAGGACCGTTGCCATGAAGAACAGCCTTACGCCAGACCTCATGGTGCTGCTTTCGCAAGATGAGGCCGACTTCGTTAGAATGCGAGTTGCCTGCAATAAAAAAGCCCCGATTCACCTGCTTGAGCAGCTCAGTAACGATCCTTCTGTTGATGTGTCTACGGCCGCCCTGGAACGACTGAAATGGAGGAAAGGAGACAGCGAGTAGCCGTTCTCCGATGGCTTGCTGTGTCTGAATCCAGGCCTGTCCAAATTAGCCTGTGAGGAATAATCCGGTGAATTGGCTCCCGGAGGAAGGGCCGGCTGACAGAGAACTTTGATTCCCTATGACGACCCTCCGGATGTGAGGAAATGCAAACTACCGAAGCAAGCGGCGGCTGGCGGATACAAGCGGACATACCAGTTCGTTTCACCGCAGCCCGAGGGGCCAGGTATCCCAGATGGGGGGATATCATTCGGCCCACAGGGCAGTACGAGGCGACCGCGAACAACGGGAATTTGAAATCACAGACGATGCAACCGTTGGGGAGGAAGCAGTCGTTCCAATAGGATGCGAAGAATCGGCTAGACTCGGCACAGGAGACGCCTGCGGGAGGAGGGGCGGCGAGTTGGTCGCAAACGTTCGGGTATGGGGAGGGAAGGTTGACGGCGGAGTATGAACCGGGGCAGACGCCGGCGTTGCAAAAGCGGTATGTGGTACAGGATCAGTTGGGGTCGACGCGACTGGTGACGAATGCGGCGGGCGGGGTGATGCTGCGGTCGGATTACTTGCCCTTTGGGGAAGAGATTCCGAGTTCTGTGGGGGGGCGGACGCTGCTTGGGTACGGATCGGATGCGGGGGTGAAGCAAGGGTTCACCGGCAAGGAGCGCGATGCCGAGACGGGGCTCGATTACTTCGGGGCAAGGTATTTCTCGGGGGCGATGGGTAGGTTTACTAGCCCGGATCGGCCATTCTTTGATCAATGGGAGCGAGAGCCTCAGAGCTGGAACCTCTACACGTACGGACGAAATAATCCGCTCAAGTTCACCGATCCAACGGGTACCGCGAGTTATGATTCGAGCGGAGGCTGGGTAGGCGAGTTTGATGGTGAAAAAGACTGCTCCTCTAGTTCCGGCGGGGGAAAGCAGTGTTTGTATTGGCATCAGAGCACCGGCTCGTGGGAGGCGAGTCGGCCGAAGCATGACGCGAATCCTGCCGGCATGGCGTGGGGATTTGCTAAGGATTTCATTGGCAACGGGGTTGTAGCTGCTCACAATGCAGTCGCGTGGGCCGGAGATCAGGTAGACGGCAGATCGGGCTACACTAGCCCCAGGCTGGAGTACTTTAAGCCTTCTACCCAAGCCGAGCAACGGGGCATGCTGATCTCGATGGCGGCCAGTATCATATTCTTATTCTTAAAACCGGGGCGAGCGCCCAACGGGTTTGGAAACATCCGTGGTGGCGAGATGACAGTGGCTGAGGCGCTGTCGACGGCAGAGAAATGGCAAGGCCAGGGATACAAGGAAATTGCTCCAGGAGTGTTCCGCTCCGCCGATGGAGCGAGGCAGTTCAGGATGACTGACGCCGACATCCTCTTTCAGGGGTCTGGAGGGCCGCACGTTCATTTCGAATCGATTGATCCAGGTGGTAGGACGATTTTGGAAAACTCCCGCGTTTACCCTAAGGATAAGTAACAATGTCTAAGCATGTTGCGCTCATAAGAGAGGTGCGTCACGCCAATCAGTTCATAGGGTTGCCAGCCGAAGTCTCCAATTCCGATTTGCCCGTGGCAATGCCTTCAGCTGATCTAGTGGTAATTGAAGGTAGTGAAGGCAGCTTTACGCTAAATCGTTACACGATACAGGGCGAGTTCTCTGGTGACACCTGGCACGCCTCGCTAGAGGATGCGTTTCACCAAGCCAGTTACGAATTCGGACTCGGGGAATTGGAGTGGACTCTTGTTCCTGATTCTATAGACCCTATTGCGTTTGCCAAAGAGCGCGGCAGATGAAGTTAGTCAATCAGCAGACACGCGGATTCCGGAAAACGATCGGCGAGGCGGACAGCGCGCGCTAGCGCGGAGCTAGCCATTCCCCATATTGGTTCTTCTCCCGATGGCCCGGAGCAGTCAAGGGCGCGAAGCGGCGCTTGAAGAGCGCGGACCCTTGACGGCGAGGACCGGCGGGAGATCTTGGGATGGGGGGAAGGAAAGAACCGGGAAGGGCGGCCCCTACCTTACGAAAACGCTCGCGCACAAGGCGGCAAAAAGCTGGTCAATGAACAGCTTGTTCCTCGTGCAGAACTGATGCGGAAGATTGTGGAACTCTGGTAAGGGTCATGACAGCGGCAGAGCAACTGACGAAGCATTGGCGAGACCAGGGACTTCCAATGGCAAAGGGTGTGCCCGAACATGCGCTCCGGCAGTTTGAGTCCGACCATGCTGTGAAGTTCCCTGCTGATCTTCGTGAGTACTTTGCGAAGTGCAATGGTATGGTTCAACGTGGGGGAGCCGATACGGACATGGAGGGTTTTGCATTCTGGCCCATTGAGAGGGTCGGGTTAATGCGTAAGGTCTGCTCCGAGGCTGGTGTCGCTCTTCCATCGATCCAATCACCGGAAGAGTATTTTGTGTTTGCGGACTATTTTCAATGGTCGTGGGCTTATGCCATTCGCCTCGGGAGTGAGGATAGCTCCGTGATCCTAGTTGGGGCTGAAGGCGATGTGGTTGCGGCTTCGTTTTCAGAGTTCGTCAGGCTCTACATCGAAGATGCTGAGGCGCTTTATCCAAAGCGGTCTGAACAGGCATGATGTTTCCGTGGCTGGCGTCAATGATGAGCTTGGCGTCAGACCAATCAGAGTTTTCGTGAGCGCCAATCAGAAGTTCGGGGGCGAAGTGCTCGAGTGCGCAGATCACGTTCGGAACGGCCTACCCGTTTGGTGACGGCTCGGTGGCTGGGTATCAATGGAATCTGGCTGACGGGCTGACGGGCGTGAAAGTCCCGAGCGGGAAGTTGTATACCTGGTCTCTGACGCCGGCGAATCGGCAGCAGATGGCATTTGGCGGTGGGTTCGGCTATGCGCAGGTGACCTCCTTTACACCGAGCGGACAAGCAAGTGCGTTGTCGTACGCATCCGGGATGACGGAGACGGTGGGCCGAAATGCGCGGGGATAGATTACGTCGATTGAGGCGAAGATCGGGGCGTCGAACGTTCTGTTAAGCCTGAGCAACGAGTACGAGGCGACCGCGAACAACGGGAATTTGAAATCGCAGACGATGCAACCGTTGGGGAGAAAGCAGTCCTTCACATATGATGCGAAGAATCGGCTAGACTCGGCACAGGAGACGCCTGCGGGAGGAGGGGCGGCGAGTTGGTCGCAAACGTTTGGGTATCTATGATCTTGTCAACCGAAAAATGCAGGGATCGGGAGGATGGGTAAGGAT
>CAYSFR010000051.1:0-60191 GCA_964430625.1 uncultured Solibacteraceae bacterium | reverse complement strand
AGTTTGGGACGTATCTGCGGGACCAGACGACGGGGTTGGATTATGCGGATCAGCGGTATTTCTCGGGACTGCAGGGGCGGTTTTTGAGTTCGGATCCTTATGAGGCGAGCGGAGGTGCGGCGGAGCCTGGGTCTTGGAATCGGTATCCGTATGTGGGTGGGGATCCGGTGAACTTTGGGGATCCGTTAGGGCTAGCCAATTGTTCAGCCAACTTTTCGAAATCTCACTACGTGAAGGATCTCGATGGTAATCTACTCTCAACGATAACTACTCATTACGTTTACGTCTGTCATTGGGAGTTTTATGCTACTTCAGTGTGGAATTACGCATCGGGCAGTCCTTCCTTCACGTCTTGGGATCACATTCAGAGCGACAGGGAGTCCGGCTTCTGTACTACCGCCTCGGGATTTTCCTGTGACGATGACGCTACCAATCGGGCGACGAGAGAGCTTCCTACGGAGGCATGTAGCGAGGCCGAACGATGGAGCGGTGAATGCGACGATCCTGTAATTAACTCGGGGCCACGCAGTGCGGTTGTTATGTCTGTTCGTGGAAGCTTGGCACGACTGTTGGGCGGGGTTGCGGGCGTGAACTACGTAAACGGAATGTTAAACCAGACTTCCGTCGCGGCAAGGCTAGGCGCGGGAGCGCAGGCTACGTTTCGGTATATTGCCGCTGGGGGCAGACTCGATTTGCTGATTTTATGACTGGAGGTAACACATTACACGAAGTGAAGTCTTCGGGGCACCTAACGCTTACATCTCAGATGGCCGACTACATTGCCTGGGCAACCGCAGCGACGGGAAGGACATTTACCTTGTGGGTAGTGCCCGGGGTGACGATGTCGGCAAATCTCCAGCGTGCTGTGGCGCAGGGACAGGCTGCTGGTTGGCTAGTCGTAAACACTATTCCATGAGTGATAGGACAAAGCGTGGGTATGACGAACGAAGAACTGATGGTAGTAAAGACTCTGAGGGAGAATACGGGAATCGATGTCGCCAGCCTTTATACTATTGTAAAACTTCCGAACCGGGAGTATCTAAGGGCGCTTGCATATTTAGACAGCGTTATGCAAACGGACATTCCTAGTGAGGTTCGATTTGTTATGAAGCTATGCTTCAGTGATCCTCGCGCCAAGCCATACTACCGCAAGATTTTCCGCTGGTGGATGGAATCGCAGGGTGATACCGAGCCGCCGAATCTTGAGTACGCACTGCGGCGTACCTACAGCAAGTCCCAGTGCCAATGGACATGGGAAAATATCTCCGGCCTTCCAACCGCCGATTGGCCCTTCACACTTGTCCGCAGAATATGGAATGATTGCGTTCCGAAGGAGGCGGCGCGCACTCGAGTCCTGGAAATGTTGAATAACGGAGAAAGAGCAATTTGGAAGTTGGTCGAAATCTCCAAGATCGACGATGTTGTGCTTCGTCGTTGGTTCTTAGAGTGCGGTGACCTCCCCCGAGAGATAGATCGTCAGGTCAAGCGGTGGCCCGAATCGAATATGACACCCGTACGCCGGCGGGTTGGCCGAAGCGCTCCGACAGAGGGGTTTCGGGAAGTGCTCTCCGCAGATCTTGACGAGATGACCGCTGCTCAGGAGATCGTCTCGCTCAGCGGAGAACTTGGATGGTCGAACGTCGGATCCCTCAGCCATCTCGACGAGGTGCCGCATCGTAGGTTCGTCGTTGTGTGGAAAGAAGAGGAGCGCGATCACAGTCGGATGATCGTTGCCATGCGTGAGGAGGAAACGACGTTGTTAGTCCTATGGTTGGAAAAGGACGACGCCAACACCTTACCGCGCGAAGCGCGGCATCCAGCAGTCCCCTTGAGGGGACCAGAGGGGTGATCCAACGACTTTGCGGACCGGCCGATACATCCGAGGGCGGGTGGACATAAATCCGTGTTATCGGGCGCCAGCGAACCCCGCCGCGCCTCGCGGGGACCGGGCCGCTTTGGGCCCGGCGGGGACGATAACACGAATTATGTCAGAGGTAACCCCGCGCGACTCCGGGCCCGCATTCCACCCTGCCGGAGGCAAATCAAATTCCTTAAGTGATTTTCTCCCGGTCACCCGTGTTGACGACGCTTTTAGCGGTGCAAGCAGGATGCGGGCCGCGTTCGAGCGAATGAGGCCACGGCGGACACAGGAGGTGCGGGGTCTCGGAGTTGGAATCCGGTTGGGATAACGACGGATTCAGGGGGCGACGATTCCGTTGGGGATGTCGAGTCGAACCGGAATGGCGGTGTTCTTCCGCATCGGCCAGACGCGTGGATAACTGGATCCGAGCCCCCAAATCCAGAGCGATCCATCGTGGCGAACGGCAAAGGAGTTGTTGCCGGCGGCGAAAACGGCTTTCGTTCCCGTGAGTTTGATGGGGAGCGGGGTGGCCTGCTCGCGGCCGGCAATGCCGGCGCCGCCCTGGCCCCAATCGGAGTTGCCCCAGGCCAGGACCGTTCCCGACTTCTGCAGTGCGAGGATGTGCCGGCCGGTGAGGGCAGCGGCGATGGCGGTGACGTTGGCCACTTTCGGTATGGGGACCGGGGTGGTGGTGTGGTCGTCATCGGTGCGGCGGCCGTTGCCAAACTGCGCCTGGGTATTTTTGCCCCAGACCCAGACCGTGCCGTCGTTTTTCAGAGCGACAGCTACGCCGGAGGCGGCCACGGCGACGACACCGGTGAGTCCGGGGACGACGTGCGGCAGTTCCACCCGATCGTCTGTGTAGACCACGCCGACGGGCAACTTGCCCCAGGCGAGCACGCGGCCATCGGAGGTACGGGCGAGAACATGGCTGCCCCCGGCGCTCACTTCCACGACGCCTGCGACGCCGGGTACGCGAACCGGCGAGTAGGCTCGTGTGGGTGCATCGCCGTTGAGCGGGTGCTTGTTATCGCCAAGCATCGCGGCCTCGCGGGATCCCCAGGCGCTGACGGTTCCATCGCGATGGACGGCGAAGGCCGCGGCGCCCGATGCGCTGATCTGCACGACATCGGTGAGGCCGGAGACCTGCACGGGCGTTTCGACGCTGCCGGTACACTTCTCGCCACAACCGAGTTCGCCATTGGCGCCCCAGCCCATAGCCCAAACGGTTCCGTCTTCCAGGAGGAAGTACGAGGTCCGGGTGGCGGCGGCGATATCGATGACCTTGCGGGGCAGGGAAATGGGGACAAAGGCCGTTGCGTGGCCGCTGCTATTGGGAATGGCGGCGCGGGGGCCGAGTTGGCCATCGCGCATATCTCCCCAGCCACCGGCGGAGCCATCGGAAAAGAGAACCAGTTTATGCGTTTCGCCGGTAATCCTGGCCACGACACGGGCCGGTTGCCCGGAAGCGGCAAGGGTGAACAGGATGCAGAAGGACAGGAGGCGAATCATGAGGAACAGATTTTTCGATTGTACAACCGGCCTCGGAGCGGGAATCGGCACCCGGTGACCGGTTGCGGGTGCCGTGATCCGGCAGTTCGCGGAATGGGAGAGGCGGGCGGCATTCGAGCGGACGGCGCCGCGACGGAAGGTGGGGCGCGGGTTCCCCAGAAAGGGAAAACCGCTTTCCGGGGGGAAAGCGGTCCTGTGGGGTTGGCCAGCGGGCTGGGTCAGTTCGCCTTGATGCAGGCGGGAAGAGTGGCCAGGGCTTTGCTGATTTCCTTGGGCTGCCAGACGTAATTGACGGAGGGACAGCGATCGCAAGGGTCCTGACGGTCCGAGAGCTTGACCGACAGACTGGTGGCAGTACGAAGTTCCTTGATGTCTCCGGCTTCGAGTTTGGTGGAAGCGCGATTGCTGCCGTTGTGATCGAAGAGGCGGCCCATGCCGGTGTGGCCACCGGGGTATTCCCAGAGGGTTTCGCCCCAAACCGGGCCGGGTTTGAGTTTCATTTGGGGGGTATTGCCGGGGATGGAGAGAGCCCAGTTCTTCATGTTGGGCGAGACGGCGATGCGAAGAAAGCCCTGCGGTCCGGGAAGGTGCGCGGCGCAACGGTTGAGGGTACCGTCAGCGTTGGTGATGGCAACAATCGACCAAGGACCCACCTTGGTGTACTGGATCTCTTCGGCTTGTCCGAGGATACCGGAGAGCACGAAGAACAAGAACGGACAGATAAAGCGCACACATCCTCCATTGGATTCGTTTTGAGACAAAATAGGCGGCGGCAAGCCTTGCGCCACGTTCAGTGAGCCGCGCCCCCTGGGGGGCCTAAGGGGAGCAGCTAGCGTTGACGATGCAGGCATGGCCCATCAACGGTCGGCGACTGACTCCGCGGGTACCTCCTTTATTGTAGCGAACGGGGGCGGAACGGCTGGTGGAAAGGCGGCGGGGGCGGGCGTAGGATAGTTTCACGATGTCGACCTTATGTAAATTGGCCGGGAAGGCGCTGCTGGTTGCGGCGGTGATGGGATGTATGTGGGGGCAGAACCCGCGGGGGCGGGCGCTGGGGATACCATTTGGCGGGACGCCGGGGCCGCAGAATGCGATTACCGATGTTGCCGGGGTGGCGGTGGGGCACACGACGCTGGCGAGCGGGGAAGGGCGGCTGGTTCCGGGGCAGGGTCCGGTGCGGACGGGGGTAACGGCGATTCTGCCGCGGCCGCGGGGGAACTGGGACTTTGTGATGGCGGCGACGTTCAATCAGAACGGGAATGGGGATATGACGGGGGTGAACTGGATAGAGGAGTCGGGATTTCTGGAGGGACCGATTCTGCTGACGGGGACGCATAGCGTGGGGGTGGTGCGGGACGCGGCGATACACTGGCAGATGGCGCGGGGGCGGGAGTTTGTGTTCACGTATCCGATTGTGGCTGAGACGTTTGATTCGATGAACGACGCCAACGGGCAGCATGTGAAGCCGGAGCATGCGTGGGCGGCGCTGGACGCGGCAAAGGCGGGGGCGGTGGAGGAAGGGGCGGTGGGAGGGGGGACGGGGATGCGGTGTAACGGATTCAAAGGGGGGATCGGGACTTCGTCGCGGGTGGTTACGGTGGGGGGGAAGCCGTACACGGTGGGAGTGCTGGTGCAGTGCAACTATGGGGGGGATTTGCAGATTCTGGGGGTGCCGGTGGGGCGGGAGATCGCCGATCTGCGGTCGTGCACGACGCTTCCGCAGACGCGGCCGTGGATGGAGGGGGTGCCGGCGTGCACGGCGGCGCAGGCGGGGATGGGGGACACGGCAAGGGAGGCGGCGGAGGCGGGAAGGGGGTCGATTATTGTGGTGGTGGCGACGGACGCGCCGTTGCTGGCGCATCAGTTGAAGCGGATTGCGCGGCGGGTGGGGATGGGGTTGGGGAAGCTGGGGAGCTGGGCGGGGAACGGGTCGGGGGATCTGTTTTTGGCGTTTTCGACGGCGAACGCGGGGGCGGGCGGGGCGGAGCAGGTGGCGAAACTGGAGATGGTGCCGAATGATTGGATTGATCCGATATTCCGGGCGACGATTGATGCGACCGAGGAGGCGGTGGTGAATGCGATGCTGGCGGCGCCGCGGGTAACGACGGGGGTGGATGGGTTGCGGGTGTACGGGTTGCCGGGGGCGCGGGTGGTGGAGGCGATGAAGAAGTATGGGCGGATGCGGTGAGCGGGTGGCCGACCAGGGGCCGGGCGGGGAGCCTGGGCCCTGGCGGGTGGGGGCTAGCGGCGGCGGCGAAGGGCAGCGACGGCGGCGGCGCCGAGGGCGGTGAGGAGGACCGAGGAAGGTTCGGGGACGCCAGCGGAGGGGTCCTCACCCAAGGCACGGACCATGAGGACACCGGTGTAGCCTAGAGTGACGCCGTAGGTGCTAACGCTTCCGGTGTTGGGGTGGCTGAAATCGCCTGGGCCGGGACCGGCGAATGAAATGAAGTAGCTGAGGCCGTTGGCGAGCGTGTTGGTGTCGTTTCCGCCGAGGAAGTAGGCGGCTTGGGGATCGTAGAAACTGATTCCGACGAAGAAGCGATCGCCGTCGTTGAACGCGGTGAGGGCGGGAAACATCACGGTTTGCCAGCCGGCGTTGGTCACGGTTGTGGAGACGGTTTGGAGGAGTTGGGCGTCGGAGGGATGGCCATCGGCATCGGGATCGCTCCAAAGGTTGTAGTTGATAGCCTTGCCGATGTTGGGATCCCAGAAGTTGTAGAACATCATGCCGGAAATGGTGGTATTGGGAGCGGAGACCTGGAAGTTGTTCATAATGATCTGGTTGGCGGAAGCGATGGTACTGAACTCCGCGGTTCCGTCGTCGTAGAGGTAGACGGTGCTTGCCGGCAGAGACGGCAAGAGAAGGAAAAGCGCTGCCAAGGGGGAGAGAGTTTTCATGGTGGAAGTGGGGTGGTGCGTCCTCAGTGAATCAAGGCACGGAATGGGGAGGAATTCTGTCAGCGGGGGGCAAATTTGTTGGGGGTGGCTAATGTGCTAGCCTTTCTTGCAGTTGCCGCCCGAATGGGGAGGCTTATATTGCGAATGAAGGAGGACCACCACATGAAACTGAAGAGCAAAGTGCGCGCGGGGAAACTCGCGGCGAACCACAACCAGAGCCGCTAAGCGCGGCCCAATCGGATGTGCTCCGGCCTCCCGGCCGGAGCACGTTTCCGGGGTGTGGTAGGGTGGCGGGAGGTATGTGCCGGAATATACGTGTGTTGTTTAACTTTGATCCGCCGGTGACGGAGGAAGAGATCCGGGCGGCGGCGCTGCAGTATGTGCGGAAGATCAGCGGGGTGCAGAAGCCGTCGGCGGGGAATGCGGCGGCGTTTGCGGCTGCGGTGGAAGAGGTGGCGGAGAGTTCGCGGCGATTGCTGGAGAGCCTGGAGACGCGGCAGGCGCCGCGCAACCGGGAGGTGGAGCGGGAGAAGGCGAAGATCCGGTCGGCGAAGCGGTTCGGCTAGGCTTCGATTTTGGGAGCCCAACGGGCCAGGGCTTCCTGGAGGGTGGAGAGCATGAGGGGCTTACTGAGGAAGTCGTTCATGCCGGCGTCGAAGCAGTTCTGGCGGTCCTCTTCCATGGCGCTGGCAGTGAGAGCGATGACAGGTAGTCCGGCGTAGATACCGCCCCAGGCGCGGATTTCGCGGGTGGCCTGGTAGCCGTCGAGTTCGGGCATCTGGCAGTCCATGAGGACGAGATCGATTTGGGACTCTTTGAGAGCGGCGAGGGCTTCGCGGCCATGGTTGGCGACGATGACCTGGTAGCCGAGGCGGAGGAGCATTTTCTGGAAGATGAGCTGGTTGACGGCGTTGTCTTCGGCGAGCAGGACGGTGAGGCCGTGGGTGGATGGGGCGGGCTGCGGGGGGTCCGGATCCGGGGCGGGCGGGGCGGATTCGAGGGCTTCGATGGGCTGGAAGGGGATGGTGACCTGAAAGACGGCGCCGCGTCCGAGTTCGGCTTCGACATGGATGTCGCCGCCGAGCGCGTCGACGAACCGGCGAACGATGGAGAGGCCAAGGCCGCTGCCGCCAAAGCGGCGGGTGGTGGAGGAATCGGCCTGGACGAAGGGTTCAAAGAGGGTGGGGATTTTTTCGGGCGCGATGCCGATACCGGAATCCTCGACGCGGAAGACGACGGTGTTGTGGGAGGACTCGGTCCAGATGCGGAGGCAGACCTTGCCTACGCTGGTGAATTTGACGGCATTGCCGAGGAGGTTGAGGAGAATCTGGCGAAGGCGCTGGGGGTCGGTGCCGATGGAGAGGGGAACGGCGGGATCGATGTGGAGTTCCATGGCGACGCCCTTGGCTTCGGCTTTGGGGCGGAAGAGAGCGACGATGTTATCGGCGAGGCTATGGATGGAGACGGGTGAGACTTCGAGGCTGAGTTTACCGGCTTCGACTTTGGCGAGGCAGAGGATATCGTCGACGATGGCGACGAGGTCTTCGCCGGACTGGCGAATGACGGTGACAAGTTTCTTCTGATCGGAGTTGAGGCCGGAGGCATCGAGCATTTGCACGGCGCCGAGGACGCCGTTCATGGGGGTGCGGATCTCGTGGCTCATGGTGGCGAGGAACTCGCTCTTGGCGCGGTTGGCGGCCTGGGCGGCTTGCATGGCGCCTTCTAGGGTAGCGGTTCGTTCGTCGACCTTCTGTTCGAGTAGGCGGGTTCGCTCCAGGAATGATTTCTGGCGGTGCCAGAGGAAGAATCCGATGGCGGCGAGGAGGGTGAAGATAGCGAGCAGGCGGACGGAGAGGCGCTGATGGAGCGCGGGATGGACGACGAAGGGAACGCGCAGTTCACGGCCATTCCAGGAGTCGGCTTTGCTGGAAGTTTGAACGACAAATTGATAGGAAGCGGGGTTGAGGGAGGTATACTGTTCGGCGCGCTCTTCATTACAGGGGCGCCAACTGGCATCCCAGCCCTCCATACGGAGGCGGCAGAAATCTCCGCCGAGGGGGTCAAGGCGGATGGTTTGGAAGAGGAACTCGACGGTACGGGAGCCGGGGGGGATTTCCAGAGGGCGGTTCAGGTCCTGGGCTGTGCCATCGCTGCTGAGTTGGCGGAGGACGGCGACGGGGGGGCGGATGTCGCGTTCAAAGTCGGCGGGTTGGACGGAGATGAGGCCGAGGAGGCCCGGGAACCAGATGCGGCCCTGGGGATCGGTGGCGCCGGTGGCGGAGGTGACGAGGCCGAAGTTGGTGGTGGGGAGGGCCTGGGCCTCGCCGAAGCGTTCATAGAAGAGCTGAGAAGATTCACCGGCCTGACCGCGATTGGCGATATTGAGAGCTTGCTGCCGGGAGAAGCGGACGAGGCCCTGGCGGGTGGCGCACCAGATCTTGTTGTGGCGGTCCTGGCTAATGTGAAAGATCTGGTCCCCAAAAAGAAGGGGTTCGCGGGTGAGGAAGCGGCCTTCCGAGGTGGAATAGATCTCGATGCCATCGGTGGTACCGATCCAAAGGAGGCCGGAGGCGTCACTGGAGATGCTGTACCAGGCGCGCGCCTTGGAGGGTTGGGAGTTAGCGGCGGGGACGTAGCGATCGCCCTGGAGGATGTGAAGGCCTTCGAATTGGGAGAGGGCCCAGACGCGGCCGGCCGGGTCCGTAGTCCACTGGCGGAGGCGCATGGGGCCTTTCAGGACCTCCACGTTCCAATGGTTGGCGGTATCGTGACGGAGACGGTAATTGGCGAAGGAGTTGGAATAGAGAAGGGATCGATCCGCATCCCAGCCGAGGGCAGCCTGGCTGCGGAAGGCGACCGGGGAGGAGAGGGCAAAGGGACTTACGCCGGCGGGGTCGACGTGAAAGATGCCGGCGCCACCGGCGGCTACGACGCCGATGGCGGGGTGGGCAAGCAGGGCCTGGACCTCATTGACTCCGGGAGCGCGGATGCTTTGGATGAATTTGCCGCCGGAGATGCGGACGAGGCCGGATTCGCGAAGGCTGCCCCAGGCATCGCCGGCCTTGTCGACGGCGACGCCGGTGAAGTGGCTTTCCGGCAGGCCTTCGCGGCGGGTGAAGCTGTGGAAGATCGAGGGACTGATGCGGTAAAGGTTGCCCCAGCGTCCGCCGATCCAGATGTTGCCTTGGGGATCCTCACCGATGGCGGAGTGGATTTCCTCCTGTTCGACACCGACGGGAAGGGCCTCGGCGCGACCATTGCAGATGCGGACGAGATTGCGGGACATGCCGATCCAGAGGCAGCGGGAGCGGTCCTCGTGTAGCGCGAGGATCTGGCCATTGGGGACGCCATCGGTGGCGCCCCAGAGACGGGAGACGCCGTTGTTCCACTCAAAGAGTCCCTTACTCGTACCGATCCAGACGGATCCGCTGGCGGAGGCATGGAGCCGAAGAGGGAGGGCACCGGAGGTATTGAGACCGGCGCTGACCGGAGTCCAGGAGAAGGGGGCGTCCGGTTTGCCGTTGTGGACGAGGTAAAGCCTGCCGTCGGAGAGGTAGGCAAAAAGGCGGCCCGATTCGTCGCGGCTGGTCATCTGAATACGGAGGTTTCCGGGTGCGGAAATCTTTACGATCTCGGAATCGGGGAGTGTAGCGGGACTGGCCGACGCAGCGGCGAAGGAGTTGCGGTCGAGGTGGCTGATGCCGGAGCGGCGGGTAATCTCTATGAGATTGGTGCCCGGGAGGTCGCGAAGATGGAGGATGCCATTGGTTTCGCGGTCGCGCGCCGGGGCTTCGATGCCGGCGAGGCGAAAGTTAGCGAATTCGCCGAAGCGGTCGCGCTCGATGTGAAAGAGGCAGCCGCTGGAGGCACCGGACCAGATTTGCCGGTCGTGTCCGTAGAAGAGGGAACTGAGGGTACTGCTGCTGCAGCTTCCAGTGCCTTTTGGGCGGAAGGTGTCGCCGAGGCGGAAGACGCGGGCGCGCTGGCCGTCGAAACGGACAAGACCATGGTTGGAGGCGAGCCAGACATAGCCATCGCCGGGGGCGAGGACGGCGGAGAAGGTCTCTTCGGGGATACCCTGGGCGGCGCCCCAACGGGTGACGGAGAGGCTCGATAGCGGGTCTTCGGGCGAGATGGCTAACAGCCAGGGAGCTGCCAGAAAGCAACTGGCGAGCGTAAGCGCGAAACGGCAGGCGCGGGGCACTCGGAGAAAAAAGACTCCTTCCAGAAACGAAGGCACTACTGATAGTATCGTCCAAAACCGAGTCCCACTTTATATCCGAAGCAGGCGAGGCCGGTAAAAAAGGAGGCGTTATGAAGTTATTGATGGCATTGTGTTTGCTGTTAGCGGCAGGAACAGCGGAGGCGCGGCTGCGGGCCGGGGCAGCGACGGCTGACATAACGCCCGAGGAGTGGCCGATCCGGGTGGTGGGGAATTTCGGGTTGACGATGGCGTCGAAGGCGCATGACCGGTTAGCGGTTCGGGCGCTAGTGCTGGAGGATGGGGGAGTGCGGATGGCGCTGGCGGTGGTGGACAGCTGCTATGTAAAACGCGAGGAGATGGACGAGGCGAAGGGGCTGGCCTCGAAGCGGACGGGGATCCCGGTAGGGCGGATGCTGGTGGCGGCGACACACACGCATTCGGCGCCGCCGTCGCGGGCGGTGGCGGGAAATGGGGTGGAGGAGCGGTACGTGAAGAGGCTGGTGGCGGGGATTGCGGAGGCAATTGTGGCGGCGAACGGGAAATTGTCGCCGGCGCGAATTGGGGTGGCGGTGACGCCGGTGCCGGAGGAGTTGTTTAACCGGCGGTGGTTTGTGAAAGGGGATTCGGTGCCGCCGAACCCGTATGGGGAGCGGGGGGAGAGGGCACGGATGAATCCGCCGGCAGGGTCGGCGGACCTGTTGCATCCGGTGGGCGGGACGGATCCGGGATTTTCGATTGTGTCGATTCAGACGCTGGCGGGGAAGCCGCTGGCGGTGTTGGGGAACTATTCGCTGCACTATGTGGGAGGAGTGCCGGGGACGGATGTATCGGCGGACTATTTTGGGGAGTTTGCGCGGCAGGTGGCCGAACAGGTGGCGCCGGGGGACGCGGGATTTGTGGCGATGTTGACGAACGGAACGAGCGGGGACGTGAACAACATTGATTTTGTGCGGCCGCGGCCGCGGGCGGCGCCGTATGAACGGATCGGGGTGGTGGCGGGGAAACTGGCCGGGCAGGTGGTACGGGCGTTGGGGGAGATGACCTACTCCGAGAATGCGCCGGTACGGATGGCGGAGCGGGAGTTGCGGCTAGCGTACCGGAAGCCGACGGCGGAGCAGTTGCGATTTGCCCGGGCGGCGCTGGCGGAGGCAGATGAGAGCAAGCTGCCGAGGAATGCCAAGGCGTACGCGGAGCGGGCGATCCGGCTGGAGGAGGGACCGGCGTATGCGGACTTGAAGCTGCAGGCGGTGCGGATTGGGGAATTGGGGATTGCCACGATTCCGTGCGAAGTGTTCACCGAGACGGGGTTGACGATCAAAGAGCTGAGTCCGATGCGGACGACGTTCACGATTGAGTTGGCGAACGGGCATTACGGGTATTTGCCGACGCCGCGGCACTACGCGCTGGGCGGGTATGAGACATGGCTGGGGACGAACAATCTGGAGAAAGAGGCGTCGGTGAAGATCACGCGGACGGTGCTGGAGCTATTGCGGGCGGTGGGGGAGTAGCCTCTATTTGGTGATATGGCGGATAGCGGCTTCGACGAGTTCGTCGCGGCCGGCGCGGATGCCTTCGATGGTGGGAGTGACGGTGATATCGGGGAGGATGCCGATGCGCTGGGTAGGGCGATTGTCAGGGTAATAGACGCCCAGACCGCTGATGAGAGTACCGAGACCTCCGGGGAGGGGAATCTGGGAGACATTGCCGTCGGCGCCGGAGGTAGTGGAACCGATTACGACGGCGCCGGGAACAGCGCGGAAGGCCATGGCGGTATATTCCGACTGGCTGATGGACTGTTCGTCGACGAGGATAACGACTTTTCCTTCGTAGTGGGGCTGGGCGGGGGTTATGTCAATGGTGGGTCCCCAGACACTCGCGCCGGGGTTGCGAACGTCGGGGACGGTGAAGCGGACGAAGGGGGTTTTCTCCTTGTGGAGGAGGGAGCCGAGGGCGAAGACGACGAACTCGGAGGGGTAGTTGCGGATATCGATGATGAGGCCTTTGGTGCCGGCGGCATCGCGGATATAGGAGGGAGCATCGGCGAACTTGACGCTGGAGAGTTTGAGGTAGGCGACGTCCGGGGAGAGTTTTTGGAAGGTAGGGCCGGGGCGGTCGTGGGCGGAGGCGGCGACTAGGGCGGCGCCGGGAGGCTTGGTGCGTTCGGTTTCCAGTGTTAGGGGTTTGCCGGCGCGGGTGATCGAGATTTTGGCGGGGCCACACGCTCCGCGGGAGAGGTTGGCGGAGATGCGGTGCAAGCGGGTGGGTTCGTTGGAGGCGGGGTAGAAGGGGCGCCACCCGGAGAGGAGGCGCTCGACGGGCGTGCCGTCGAGGTGGGTGATACGGTCGCCGAGTTGGAGCGGGGTGGTGGTTCCTTCGATGAGGCGAACGACGAGGGGGACGTTTTCGATGAAGCGGACGACAACGGGGAGGCGGCAGGGGCCGACGGGGGGGATGAGTTCGTTGGCGCTCCAGAGATTGGCGTGGGTGTCGTTGATGCGGGAGATGAAGCGGACGAGTTCGAGTTGGTACTGCTGTTTGCCGGGGGCGAGGGCGGTGCGGGGCAGGGCTTCGGTGAGGGCGGATTCCCAGTAGGCGGCGGTTTGATCGGGATCCGGGGCCATGGTATCGCGGGCGGGATAGAAGTAGTGAACGATGTTCCAGAGGCGGAAGAGGGCGAGGAGTTGATAGCCGGGGTCGGGGAACTTGAGGGAGGCGTAGGAGGGTTCGTGTTCGAAGCGGGGGTTGCCGACACCGGCGTTGGTGCCGACGAAGAAGTTCGTGCCCGAGTCGGTGCGGTTCTTGTGGACTTCCCGGAGTTTGGCGGCGAGGGCGGGGGAGAGAATATCGATCCAGCCGTTGTCGGGTTTGCGGTAGATTTTTTCGTTGGCAGGGAGAGTGACGCAGGGGGCGCAGGGCTTGATGGGGCCGAGTTTGTCGATCCAGGCGAGGAGGGCGGCCTGGGCGGAGGGGATATCGGGGGCGCCGGCGATGGCGGGGAGGATACGGAAGAGTTCGTAGTCCCAGTGGCGGGTGCCAGCGGTGAGGGCGGGATGGTGATACTTCAGGAAGCCCCAGACTTTGCCGAGGGTGGCGAGGTTGGCGGTTTGGGTGGCGGAAAGGGTAGAGGGATTGAAGTTGGAGCCGTTGTCGAACTCGTGATCGTTGTCGAGGATGGTCTTTTCGACGACGCGTTCCGGGGCGGCAGCGATGGGTTTGCCATCGACGAGGAGTTCGAGTTCATCGACCCAGGCGCTGCCGGTTCCGCCGAGGAGGAAGCCGAAGTAGAGGCGCTTTCCGGCGGGACTGTTGGGGACCGATATCGTGTATTCCTTCCAATCGCGGGTGCCATCGATTTTCTGGGGCTGGAGGGTGGCGAAGGCGATGCCGGGTTGATCGCCATCGATGCGCATCCAGAGGGCGGCGAAGCCGGTGACGTTTTCGGTTTTGATGTGGCCGCGCCATGCGATGGTGGTGCCGGAGAAATCGATGGGAACCGCTGCGGTGGCGGTGGTGAACTCGTTGGCGGAAGAGGCATCACGGGTGATGCGGAGGGAGGAGGCGCCGCGGAGTTTGATGTCCGGATCGATGGCGGCAATCGGTGGGATAAACCAGCCGGCTGGTTTGCCGTTATCGAAGCCGAGTGTGGAGGCGACGTTGGCGCGGGTGAGGGTCGGCGGTTGGGCGAGGGAGAGGAGGGAAGAGAGGAGGAGGATACCCGGAAAACGCATTTCCCTATGTTAGGTTATTTGCGATCCAGTTATAGGCGGCGAAACGGACGGGGTTGGGGAAGTCATGATCGCTGTCGGGATGTTCGACGCGGATGTTGCCTTCGGCGCCATAGAGCTTATAAACCTGGCGGGCGGCGGCGTGGATACGGTCGACGCTGGCGTGGCGGAAGTTAGCGTCGTTGATGGGGGCGTTGACGAATAGGGCGCGGGGGGCGAGGGCGGCGATGAGTTCGTAGAAATCGAAGGGGACGTTCTGGGGTTCCTTCAGATAGTCGCCGAGGCGCATCATATACCGATCCTGGACCCAGCCTTTGATATTGCCGCCGTAGTAATCGAGGAAGGAGTCGAAGCCGCAACTGGAGACGATGACTTTGATCCGGTCATCGTGGACGGCGGTGAAGATGGCGTTGTGGCCGCCCAGGGAGTGGCCGATGGCGCCGTAATCTCCTTTGCGCACCTCTTTCATGGAGTCGAGGATGTCGAGGGCACGGATGTTATCCCAGATGGCTTTCATGGTGCCGCTGACGTAGCCGAGTTTTTTCAGGTCGGGCTGGTAGGCGGCAAGCTGGACGTAACTGGGAGAGATGGTGACGTAGCCACGGGCGGCAAGTTCGGAGGCGTACTGGCGGTGGGGCTTGCCGCCGAGTCCGACGACGACCTTGTAGCCATCGACGTTATCGGTGGGATGGAGGCAGAGGACGGCTTTGGCCTTCTTGTTGGCGCGAGCGGCCTTGGGTATACAGAGGAAGGCGGTGGTGCGAGAGTCCGGTTCCGAGGAGTAAGTGATGGCCCGGCGGATATAGGTATCCATGTCGGTTTCACTTTCGACGGTGATATTGAGGGGGACGCGTTTTTCCGGGCCCGGGAGGGGCCCGGTTATCTGGTGGAAGCCTTCCATGGCCTCGCGGCGGCGGCTCTCCCAGTCGCGGGTGGTGTCCCCGATGCGGATGACACCGTTATCGCGATACTGCAGCAGGTTAGTCCGGCTGAGACCGCGGAGGGGCGGCAGTTCCTGGACCGACTGGGCAGCGGCGGCGAAGGGGAGCGAGGCTAGGAAGAGGCGTCGATTCATGCGTGGGATTCCGCGTATTCTTCGATGGGCGGGCAGATGCAGACGAGGTTGCGGTCGCCGTAGACGTTGTCGATGCGGGAGACCGGGGGCCAGTATTTATCGGCTTTGGCGGAGGCGCCGGGGAAGCAGCCTTCCGAGCGGGAGTAGGGGCGGTCCCAGGTATCGGAGGCGATGTCCTGGGTGGTATGCGGGGCGTGGCGGAGCGGGGACTTTTCGGCGGGGAAGCGGCCGTTTTCAACATCGGCGATTTCGCGGCGGATGGCGATCATGGCGTCGATGAAGCGGTCGAGTTCGTATTTGGATTCCGACTCGGTGGGTTCAATCATGAGGGTTCCGGCGACGGGGAAGCTCATGGTGGGGGCGTGGAAGCCGTAGTCGATAAGGCGTTTGGCGATGTCGTCGACGGTGACGCCGGCCTTGTCCTTGAGAGGACGGGGGTCGAGGATGCACTCGTGGGCGACACGGCCGTTGTGGTTCTTGTAGAGGACGGGGAAGTGGGGATCGAGGCGGGTGGCGATGTAGTTGGCGTTGAGGATGGCCACCTGGGTGGCGCGTTTTAGACCTGCTCCGCCCATCATGCGGATGTAGGTATAGGAGATGGGGAGGATGGAGGCGCTGCCGAGGGGGGCGGCTGAGACGGGTCCGACGGGGGTACCGGGGTTGGTGACCGGGTGGCCGGGGAGATAGGGGGCGAGATGGGATTTGACGCCAATGGGACCCATGCCGGGGCCGCCGCCGCCGTGAGGGATACAGAAGGTCTTGTGAAGGTTAAGGTGGCTGACGTCGGAGCCGAAGTCACCGGGGCGGGAGATGCCGACCTGGGCGTTGAAGTTGGCGCCGTCGAGGTAGACCTGGCCGCCGTGGGCGTGGATGATGTTGCAGATTTCGCGCACCTCCTCTTCAAAGACGCCGTGGGTGGAGGGGTAGGTGATCATGACGGCGGCGAGGTTGGCGGCATGCTTTTCGGCCTTGGCACGGAGGTCATCGAGGTCGACGTTGCCATCGGCGTCGCAGGCAGTGACGACGACTTCATAACCGACCATGTGGGCGGAGGCAGGGTTGGTGCCGTGGGCCGAGGAGGGGATGAGGCAGACGGTGCGGTGGGCTTCGCCGCGGGCGACGTGATAGCCGCGGATGGCGAGGAGGCCGGCGTACTCGCCCTGGGCCCCGGAGTTGGGCTGGAGGCTGATGGCGTCGTAGCCGGTACATTCGCGGAGGTCGGCTTCGAGGGTGGCGCACATTTCGGCATAGCCGGCGGCCTGTTCGGCGGGGGCGAAGGGATGGAGGGCACCGAACTCGGGCCAGGTCACGGGGATCATCTCCGTGGTGGCGTTGAGTTTCATGGTGCAGGAGCCGAGGGGGATCATGGCGCGGTCGAGGGCGAGATCGCGGTCGGCGAGTTTGCGGAGATAGCGGAGCATCTCCGTCTCACTGCGGTAGCGGTGGAAGACGGGGTGTGTGAGGAAGGGGGTGGTGCGTTCGAGGCCGGCGGGGATCGCCGGGGCGGCTTCGACCGAGGCGTAGGCGAGGGACTGCCCGGAGAAGGCGAGCCAGACCTTTTCGATCTGCGCTTCGGTGGTGGTTTCGTCGACGCTGAGGCTCAACGAGGTGTTGCCGATGCGGAAGTTGAGTTCGAGCGCCTGGGCGCGGGCGACGATGGCCTGGGTCTGCTCGCCGGTTTCGACGGTAATGGTGTCGAAGAAGTTGTCGTGGCGGAGGGTGAAGCCGAGTTGGCGGAGGCCGGCGGCGAGGGTAGCGGCGCGGCGGCGGACGGTGTTGGCGATGGCGGTGAGGCCTTCGGGGCCGTGGTAGACGGCGTACATGGAAGCGATGACGGCAAGCAGGACCTGGGCGGTACAGATGTTGGAAGTGGCCTTTTCGCGGCGGATATGCTGCTCGCGGGTCTGGAGGGCGAGGCGGAAGGCGGAATTGCCGCGGGCGTCGATGGAGACGCCAACGAGGCGGCCGGGCATGTGGCGCTTGTAGGCGTCCTTGACGACGAGGTAGGCGGCGTGGGGGCCGCCGTAGCCCATGGGGACGCCGAAGCGCTGGGTGGAGCCGACGGCGATTTCGGCGCCGAGTTCGGCGGGGGAAGCGAGGACGGTGAGGGCGAGGGGATCAGCGGCGAGGATGGGGACGCCGCCGTTTTCCTTCACTTTGGCAATGGGGCCGCGGAGGTCGCGGATGGCGCCGTGGGAACCGGGGTACTGGAAGATGGCGCCGAAGCAGTTTTCAAAGGTCGCGGAGAGGGGATCGCCCGAGATGACGGTGAGGCCGAGTGGTTCGGCGCGGGTGATGATGAGAGCGAGGGTTTGGGGGTGGACGTCGTGATCGACGAAGAAGACGTTTTGATTCTGGGTGGCGACGCGACGGGCGACGGTCATGGCTTCCGCGGCGGCGGTGGCTTCATCGAGGAGAGAGGCGTTGGCGACGTCGAGGCCGGTGAGATCGGTGATCATCGTCTGGTAGTTGAGGAGGGCTTCCAGGCGACCCTGAGAGATTTCGGGCTGGTAGGGGGTGTAGGCGGTGTACCAGGCAGGGTTTTCCAGGATGTTGCGGAGGATGACGCCGGGCAGGTGGGTGCCGTAGTAGCCCATGCCGATGAAGTTGGTGAAGATCTTGTTTTTGGCGGCGATGGTTTTCAGGTGGGCAAGGACTTCCACTTCGCTCATGGCGGGGCCATGTTCGAGGGGGCGAGGGTGGCGGATGGAGGCGGGGACGGTCTGCTCGATGAGGGCGTCGAGGGAAGAGACGCCGAGGGCGGCGAGCATGGCGTCGACTTCGGAGGGAGAGGGGCCGATGTGGCGGGCGGCAAAATCAGACATAAAGATTCCTTGTCTGCCCGCTCTGTCTTTGGTGCCTGAAAAAGTTATCTCGTCGGCGGGCTCCACTGGAGGGGAGCCACTTTCCAGATGTATAGGGAATCGGGGCGGTCCTTTTGCCTGAGAGTTTCCGGGGCTGTTGCTCCTTCGGCGCCTCTGAACGAGGTCTCTCCCGCGCACGATTTGATGGATATTTGGTAAGAACCGGGTGGTGCTTTCTTAGGGTAACGCGGGGTCATGTATGATGGCAATGTGAGACGAACTCTGGCGAGTTTGCTAGTGGCGCTGTTCAGCCTATCGCTGACGATGCCATTGGTCATGGCCGGGGAGAGCGCGGAAGCGAAACTGCCGGCGTGCTGCCGCAAGGACGGCAAACACGCTTGCGGAATGAACAAAAAGGCGGCACCGGTGGACGGACCGGCCGCCCAGGCTGCGAAGATCCGGTGCGGGTATTACCCATCGGGCGGCATCTCGGCGGGGGTGGATGGAGCGGAGATTGCGGTTCCCGTTGCCGTTTTGTTTGCGCTGGGTGAGGAAGAGACCGGGCCGGAGGTGACGGGCGCGGCGAAGGGATTGGCGATTGCGGGCTGGCGGGAGCGCGGCCCGCCTGTTTTCCACGGAATCGGATAAGACCGCGGCGCCGGCGAGGTGCCGTGTTGATTCGTGGAAAGGGATTCTACCCATGGTCTGGTGCCGTGTGGTTGTGTATCTGCTGGTACCGGCGGCGTTTTGTGACGTGCCGGGGCGGCGTGTTTCGATGGAGCCTGCAAGGACGCTGGAAGCTGACGAAGCCCACCGGCGAGGGATCCGTTTTGCCGATGGGGATGGAGTGGCGCAGGACTATGCAATGGCGGCCCGGGCATACCGGAAGGCGGCGGAAATGGGGCATGTTGGGGCCCAGTACAAACTGGCGTATTTGTACGAGCAGGGTTTGGGCGTTTCGGGAGACGCGGCGAAGGCGGCGAGTTGGTACCGTCGGGCGGCCGAACAAAGGGATTCGCAGGCCCAGAACAATCTGGGGGTGCTGTATTCCATTGGGAGTGGCGTGAAGAAGAACGAAGCGGAAGCGTTGCGGTGGTATGGAGTGGCGGCTGGACAGGGGAACCTGCAGGAGGTGACGACTCTGGCGAGCCTGTACTTGCATGGGCGTGGTACCAAACAGGATTTGAAGCGGGCGTTTGGGTTGTTTCGGCAGGCGGCAGAGGGCGGGAATCCGGTGGCCCAGAATAACCTGGGGCTGATGTTCGCCAACGGGCAGGGAGTGGAGCGGGACTACGAAGAGGGCTACGTTTGGCTGCAATTGGCGGCAGAGCGGTTGGAAACCGCAGGTGCGGTACGAGACCAAGTCGGGAAGCGGTTGACGGAGGAGGGAGTGGCGCGGGCGCGGCGGCGGGCGGCGGAGTGGAGGGCAGGGCCGCAGTGAGATTCCCCACACTCCAGGCGCGGTTGTGGACCGCAGCGATGCTGCTGGTCCTGTTGCTTGCGCCGCATGCGGCGGCGCTGGCGACGGTGGACAGCGGCTGTGGGGCGGCGTGCTGCCGTTCGAAGAAGACATGTTGTTGCCGGAAAGGCGGGGCGCCGAAGGCGGGGGGAGTAGCGGTGTCGGCGCGGACCTGCGGCGGCCGGTGTGGGGAGTGGTCGCGGGCGCTGGAACCGATATTGGGACTGGGCGCAGGAGTTCTGGGTGTATTGGCGGGAATCGCCGTTACCGGGTTCACGGGGCCGGGAGCGGCGTGGGGGCCGGTGGTGGTGCTGGTGATGTTCGCGCTGTTTCAGCGTCCACCGCCGCGGTTTGTCTGAAACCGCGGGTAACTTTTCACCAACACATCCCGAAGAGAAAGAGGCTTGGTATGGACCGACGGAAGGCTTTGCTATTTCCGGCATCCGCCGCGCTTGGCGGTGCTTTGCATGCGGACCCGGCGAACGGGGATCCGCGACTGGAGATTCTGTTTGCCATGTTTATTGCGCCGTGCTGCTGGCGGGAGAATCTGCTGGCGCACCATTCCCCGATGGCGGATGAACTGCGTGCCGATATCCGGCAGCGAGTGGCAGGCGGACAGACGGATGCGCAGATCAAAGAGGCGTACCTGAAGAAGTACACGCTGCGGATCCTGGCGGTCCCGGACGGGACGCGCGGGCAGTGGCTGTCGTGGACACCGCTGGCGGCAACGGTGGCCGGCGCGGCGGCGGTGGGACTGGTGATCAAGCGGATGCTACGGCCAGCGGCGGCGGTGCCGGTGGTAGCAGCGGGAGAGTTGCCAAACGTGGATTGGGACTGGGAGATGGGACCGCCGCCGGAGATGCGGGGAGGAAAGCAGGGATGATGCGACTCGCTTGGATAATACTGATTGGATTGGGAGTTGTCTGGGGCCAAGGGAGGCGGGTGGATCCGCCGGCGCTGGCCGAGAGCGGGATGGCGTTCCTGACAACCGGGCCCGACGGGCGGGTGTACCTGTCGTGGATCGATCCGGAGAACGGCGGGCATGCGCTGCGGTATGCACGCTGGGAGGGTACGCAGTGGGGGAAGCCGGAGACGATTGCGGCAGGAAAGAACTGGTTTGTGAACTGGGCGGACTTTCCGTCGCTGGCGGTGGGGGCCGATGGGTCGATGCTGGCACACTGGCTGACGCGGGCGGAGGGAGGGGGGAAGTTCGGCTACGGGATCCGGGTGGCACGGCGGGCGCCGGGCGGCGGGTGGCGAGAGATCCACGGGATGAGTTTGAAGGAGACGGAGGACTACGCCGGATTTCTGAGTTTTGGCGCAGGCGGCGCGTTGTACCTGGCACCGCCGGCCGAAGGGGCCAGCGGGGGTAGCGCGCACGCGGGGCACGATGACCACGGGCATCGGAAGACGCTGCGGTTTCTGCGTTTGCGGGCAGATGGGAGCGTGGAAAGCGATAACGAATTGGACAGCGACGTCTGCTCGTGTTGCCAGACCTCGGTGGTCGAGACAGGCCGCGGGTTACTCGGCGCTTACCGGGACCACCGGGAGGGCGAGATTCGCGACATTTCCGTGGTGCGGTTTGTGGACGGTGCCTGGACGGCGCCGAAGACGCTGCATCCCGATGGCTGGAAGATCAATGGCTGTCCTACGGAAGGGCCGAGTGTCGCTGCCGGGGGGGACGGACGGGCTGGGATTGCCTGGCTGACGCGCGCCAACGGGGTAGCCAAGATACAGATGGCGCTATCGAAGGACGGCGGGGCGACGTTTGCCGCGCCGGTGCGAATCGACAGTGGCAATCCACTGGGCCGGCCAATGCTGACGCCGTGGGGCCCGGGCGAATATCTGGCTGTTTGGCTGGAGAAGGCGGAGGGGACCGCCGCGGATGTGCGGATGCGCCGGGTGAGGGCGGACGGACGGATGGGCGCGGCGATGACGGTGGCGCGCAGCGCCGCCTCGCGGACCACCGGATTTCCGAAGGCAGTGGTAAGCGGAAACCAAGTGATTGTTGCCTGGCGCAATGGAAGCGTACGCGCAGTGGTACTGCATAAAAACGAAATTTTGAGTGGAGAAAACAAGTAGGTATGAAACGGAATTCCTTTGAGACGGCCTTTGTGATGCTGTGTCTTTTTGCGCTGCCCGCGCTTGGGCAAACGTCGACGGCAAGCCTGTCGGGCACTGTGCTGGATGAACAGGGTGGCGTGCTGACCGGAGCGAAAGTGACGCTGGCAGACCCGGAGCGCGGGCGTACGCGGCAGGCGGTAACCGATGCAGGCGGGGCGTTTGTCTTTACGCAACTGGCGCCGAGCACGTATGAGATGGTGGTGGAGCAAAATGGCTTCGCCCGGGCGAAGTACGCCGGGCTGGTGATGAACGGAGACGACCAACGGTCGGTGCGGGTGGAGATGAAGGTGGCGCGGCGGGAAGAGGCCGTGACGGTGTCGAGCGAAGCGCCGCTGGTGCGGGAAGCTCCGAGCGTGGCGACGTCGGTGGACCGGAAGTTTATTGAGAATCAGCCGCTGAACGGGCGGAGCTTTCAGACATTGATCAACTTGGCGCCCGGTGTGGTGCTGGCGCCATCCAGCCTGGTGGACGCGGGGCAGTTTTCGGTGAACGGGCAGCGCACGGGCACTAACTACTTTACGGTAGACGGGGTGGGCGCGAACTTCGGGCTGCCCTTTGCAACGACGCCGTACGAAGGCGCGGGGGGAGGGACGCCGTCTTTTTCTTCGCAGGGGAGCACGAGTGCGTTGGCCAGTGTTGACGCGGTGCAGGAATTTACGATTCAGACCTCGACGTACGCGCCGGAGTACGGGCGGCAACCGGGGGCGCAGGTGGCGATTGTGACGCGGTCCGGGACGAATGCGCTGCATGGATCGGCGTTTGAGTATCTGCGGAACGACAAACTGGATGCCAACAGCTGGTTCGGAAACTATAACGGGTTGAAGCGTCCGGCGCTGCGGCAGAACGATTTCGGGTTTACACTGGGCGGGCCGGTGTTGGTGCCGCGCGCCTACGACGGCCGGAACCGGACGTTTTTCTTTGCTTCTTATGAGGGTCTACGGCTGATACAGCCGGTGATTTCGGTGCCGTCGCGGGTACCGTCGATGGCGGCGCGCCAGAACGCGACCGGAGTATTGAAGAGCATTCTGGAGGCATATCCACTACCGGTGGCCGAGCCGCTGGCGGCGTTTCCGAACGAGACTCCGTACATCACCAGCTTTTCGAATCCGTCGCGGCTGAACGCGACGAGCGTTCGGATCGACCATGCGGTGAACTCGAAGATTTCGCTATTCGGGCGATACAACTATGCACCGTCGGAAAACCGGGAACGCGGGCGATTTGCGACGCCGAGTTTTGTGGCGGTACTGCCCGGGCACACCGAGACCTACACGTTTGGGTCGACGGTGATGGTATCGAGCCGGTTAAACAATGACCTGCGGGTGAACTGGAGCGAGGCCCGGGCGGCGCAGGTGTATGAGCAGGACACCTTTGGCGGGGCGAAGTTGCTGCCTCGGGACGCGGTGTTTCCGAGCTTTGCGCGGCCGGAGACGTCACTGGTGTACATCACCATTGGGGGCGGAGATGAGAATACGATCAGCCCCGGCGTCTTCAGTGACAATTTACAGAAACAATTGAACATCGTGGAGACGCTGAACTGGAACGCCGGTTCGCACTCGATGAAGTTCGGGGCCGACGTGCGCCGGCTGGCGCCATCGATTGGCGGACGACTGTACTCCAAGGTGCTGACGATTCCGACGATCACGCAACTGGTGACCGGTATCGCACCGACAGCGGAAGTGCGGCAGGTAGAGACGTTTCTGGAGCCGCGATATCTGAACAGCTCGGCGTTTTTCCAGGACGCCTGGCGAGTTACGCCGCGGTTGACGCTGACCTACGGGTTGCGATGGGAAGCCAACCCGGCGCCCGGGGATGCCAACGGGAACATGGCGCTGACGGTGAAGGGCTTGTCGAACCCATCAACGGCGACGCTGGCGCCTCGCGGGACCAAACTATACGAGACAACGTATGCGAACTTTGCGCCTCGGGTGGGCGTGGCGTATCAGCCGTTCCGGGACCATGGGACCGTGATCCGGGCCGGGTTTGGTTCGTTCTACGATCTGGGTTACGCGTTTGCGGGAACAGCGTTAACTCCGGGGAACTATCCGTTTTCGCGCAGCCGGATTCTGAGCAACGCGTCGATCACGGATCCGAGGCTGAATGAGCCGGTTGCGCCGCTGGTGCTGAGCCCGCCGTATCCGCGCCTGTTCGCCTACTATGATGGGTACAACCTGCCGTACACACTGCAGTATAGTTTTGCGATCGAGCAGCCATTTGGGAATGTGAATTCGCTTTCGGTGTCGTATGTTGGGGCGGCCGGGCGACGGCTGGCGAGTGCGGAGAGTTTGCGGCCGCAAGTACTGCAGAATCCGCAGTTCACCCGCGTGGACGCGGTGAGCAATGACGGGTATTCGGACTACAACTCGTTGCAGATGCAGTTCAAACGGCGAATGGCGCGGGGGGTACAGGCGCTGACCTCCTATACCTGGGGCAAGTCTTTGGACACCGCGTCGGATGAGTCGAACTCCAATTTGCAGGCACCGCAGCAGCGGATGGCTGCTGGGCTGAATCGCGGGCCATCGTCCTTTGATATTCGCCACGGGTTCACGGCGTCGCTCAGCTACGAGATCCCGGCGTTTACGCAGAACGCCATGGCGCGGGCGGTGTTGGGAGGATTTGCCCTGGATTCGGTGGTTCGGGCGCGGACGGCGTCGCCGATCACGGTGGCGACGGGGCGTGACCCGCTGGGGTTGGGACTAACCAACGTGGCGCGGCCGGACCTGGTGCCGGGTGTCCCGCTGTACCTTTACGGAGAGGGGTTACCGGGAGGACGGCGGATCAATCCGGCGGCGTTTGACGGGGCGGCCCCGCTTGCGCAAGGACGGCAGGGGACGTTAGGCCGAGGGACGTTACGCGGATTCGGCATGAATCAGGTAGACCTATCGATCCGGCGCCGGTTCCGGATTCATGAGAGTGTTGGACTGGATCTGCGGGTAGACGCGTTTAACCTGTTCAACCAGGCCAACTTCGCCAATCCGACGGGCGTTATGACGAGCGCAAACTTCGGGCGGGCGACACAGATTCTGAGCACCGGACTGGGTGGGTTGAATCCGCTCTTCCAGGTGGGCGGACCGCGTTCGCTGCAGGCGGCGCTGCGGCTGCAGTTCTGATATGCGGCCGACTTGGAGAGGTAGCAGAGGGGGGAGGGGTATGGGAGGCGCCGGAATGACGCGACGACAATGGGGGGCGGTGGCCGCTGTGGGGGCAGCGGCCGCCCCGGCGCAGACCACACCGCGGCGAGAGCAGATTGCCATGCTGCTCTACCCGGGAATGACTGCGCTGGATCTGGTGGGGCCTCAGCAGGTTTTCGGATACACGATGGGTGCCGATGTGCATCTGGTGTGGAAGACGCGCGAGGTGGTGACGACGGACACGGGGATTCCGATGATGCCGACGAAGACATTCGCGGAGTGCCCGGACCCGGTGAACCTGCTGTTCGTCCCGGGCGGGGGGCGGGGCACAGTAGCACTGATGAGCGACGAGGTGGTGCTGGGCTTCCTGGCAGGAAAGGGGAGGAGCGCAAAGCTTGTGACCAGCGTCTGCTCGGGATCGCTGGTGTTGGGTGCGGCGGGTTTGTTACGAGGGTACAAGGCAACCAGCCACTGGGCGGTGCGGGATGTTCTGCCTCTGCTCGGGGCGACGGCGGTGGACGCGCGGTATGTCGAGGACCGGAACCGGATCACGGCCGGGGGAATCACTTCGGGAATTGACTTCGGTTTGCGAGTGGCGGCTCGAATGCGGGGGGAATCGTACGGTAGGGCACTGGAACTGATGCTGGAGTACGACCCCGAGCCTCCGTTCGGCACCGGAACGCCGGCGAAGGCCGGGGAGAAGTTGACGAAGGAACTGCGCGCTATGTACGCGCCGCTGCATGAAGCGGCTACGGCGGCAGCGCGCCGATTACAACCAAGGGAATAATGGGAGGACGAAGATGAAACAAGCATTGTTGACGTTTGGTTTTGTGGTTGCTGCCTGGGGTGCCTCCGAAGCGCCGCTCCCGGTGGCGATCCGGTTTCAGGCAGTAGTCGGGAACGAGGAACTGGCGTGCGGAAAGAGGTATGAGGGGGTTGGGACGACAAAATCGACCATTACGCCTCGCGATTTCCGGTTCTACATTCACAACGTACGGGCATTGAATGAAGCGGGAAAAGAGGTGCCGGTAGAGTTGACACAGGACAACAAGTGGCAACTGGATGATCTGGCGATGCTGGACTTCGAAGACGGTACGGGAAGCTGCGCGAATGGGACAACGGAGAAGAACGTCAAGATTATCGGGAAGTTGCCGGGCGGACAGCGCTACAAGGGACTGCGGTTTACGCTGGGAGTGCCTTTTGCGAAGAATCATACTGACATCACGGCGATGCCGTCGCCGCTGAATCTGACGGCGCTGGCGTGGGTGTGGAACGCGGGGCGGAAGTTTGCGCGGCTGGATTTCTCGAGCACCGGAGTTCCGCGCGGCTATGCGATCCACCTGGGAAGCACCGGTTGCACGCCGAATGAGACGAAGGCGACGATTCCGACGAGTTGTTCTTCGCCGAACCGGTTGGAGGTGGAGTTTGCAGAGTTCGATTTGGCCAAGGACGCGGTGACAGCGGACCTGGGAGCGCTGCTCCAGGATTCCAACGTCGACCAGGGCGGGCGCATGATGTCGGGGTGCATGTCGGGGACGACGACTCCGGCGTGCGGGCCGCTGTTTCTGAATTTGGGCCTGCCTTTCCCCGGACAGCCGTTGCGGGGGCAGCGCTTTTTCCGGCGGACGGCCGGCGGGGCGGGACTGTAATGGGGGCGCGGTGGCTGCTAATGGGGGCGCTGGGGGCGTTGGCGCTGCTGGCGCACGACGCCCATGGGAAGAAGCACGCGCCGGCGTCGGCGGCGCAGTTGAAGAGTCCTCTTACCGCGGCCCAGATGCAGGCCGGGGCAGGACGAGCGGCGTACGAGCGGGCCTGTGGCGGCTGCCACGGGCTTGACGGGAAGGCGGGGACGCCGGCGGCGGCGAAGATGAAGCCGAAGCCGACGAACCTGGCCGACGGGCATATGGACTCGCTAAAGGACGGCGAGATGTATTGGGTGATTACGAACGGCATCGGGAAGCAGATGCCGGGGTTCGCGAAGGAACTGAGCGAGACGGAGCGCTGGCAGATTGTGAGCCATGTACGGGCGTTCCGGACGGGAGCACATAAGGGGCACCACTAATGCGGACACTGTTATTCCTGCTACTGGCAGGCGGGGTGAGTTGGGGACACGACGCGCATGGGCGGGCGAACGCACCAGCGGAGGCGAGGCGGCTGAAGAATCCGCTGCGCGCCGAGGCGGGGCGATTGGAGGCGGGGAAGGTAACCTATACCGGCCTCTGCGCCGATTGCCACGGGGCGGATGGAAAATCGCGAACACCGGCGGCAGGGAAAATGGCGGTGCGGCCGACGGACCTGACGCACTACCTGATGGAATCAATGCGGGACGGGGAGATCTATTGGGTGGCCTCACATGGGATTCCCCAGCGGATGCCGGGATTTGCCAGTGTCCTGAGCGAGGAGAAGCGGTGGGAGTTGGTGTTCTATGTCCGGGAGTTGCGAAGCCGGGAGCGGGCGGCGGAGCGAGCGCAGTTAGGGCCGTATCAGTGGCGGCTGCCACCGGGGTTTCCGTACCCGGTGGTGCCGGCGGATAACCCGATGACGGCAGAGAAGGTGGAACTAGGGCGGCACCTGTTCTACGACAAACGGTTGTCGTTGAACCAGACACAGTCGTGCGCCACGTGCCATAAGCAGGAACGCGCATTTGCGGATGAACGGGGCCGCGGGCTGGGTTCAACGGGACAGCGGCACCCACGCGGGCCGATGAGCATCGTGAATGTGGCCTACAGCCCGGTGCTGACGTGGGGGAATCCCAATGCGAAGACACTGGAGCAGCAGGCGCTGGTGCCGTTGTTCGGGGACCACCCAGTGGAACTGGGGATGACCGGGAAGGAAGAGCTGTTACTGAAGCGATTGCGTGCCGAACCGCGGTACCAGAAGATGTTTCCGGCGGCGTTTCCGGGAGAGGCCGAGCCGTTCACGGTGGGCAACGTGACGAAGGCGATTGCTTCGTTCGAGCGGACGGTACTTTCGGGCGATTCGCCGTTTGACGAGTACCGGCGCGGGGACGACCCGAGCGCGATTTCCGACGCGGCGAAGCGGGGCGAGGCCCTCTTTTTCAGTGAGGAACTGGAGTGTTTTCATTGCCATGGCGGCCACAACTTCACAGGATCGGTGAACTACCTTGGGAAAGGGACCGCGGAGATCGAGTTTCACAATACCGGGTTGTACAACTTGAAGGGTAAGATCTCCTATCCAGAACCCAATGTGGGGCTGTACGAGTTTACTCAACGGGAGGAGGACATCGGGAAGTTCAAGGCACCCACGTTGCGAAACATTGCGGTGACAGCGCCATACATGCATGACGGGAGCATACGGACTTTGGAAGAGGCGATCGACCATTACCGGGTGGGCGGACGGACGATCAAGACGGGACCTCTGGCCGGTGTGGGGGCGGACAATCCGAACAAGAGCGAGTTCATCAAGTCCTTCGATCTGACGGCGGGGCAGAAGGCGGATCTGCTGGAGTTTCTGCGAAGCCTTACCGACCCGGTGGTACTTAGCGCGTCGGAGTATTCCGATCCATGGAGGCCTGCGAAAACGGCGGCGCCGCCGTCCGCTCCCCGGCATATGTTGCGGGGCGAGGTGGTTCGGGTATATGAAGAGGATGGCGCGGTGGTGTTGACGCACGACGAAATACCGGGATTCCTGGTGGCTATGCGGACGCCGGCGGCGATGGAATTCCTGGTGAAGGACAAGGAAGAGTTGAAGGCGCTGCGACCGGGGATGAAGATCTCGGCCGGTGTGCGAAAGCGCGGCGGCGACTACGTATTGGAGCGAATCAGAAAGCGAGTGCAATGATGACGAATCTGGACAGACGGAGCTTGCCGGTGATGTTGCTGGCGGTGGTGCTGGGGGCGTGTGGGGGTAGCGGGAAGGCGGCGGGCCCGGTGGACCGCTACGAGTTGGAAGGGGAAGTGATGCGGGTGGACGAGAAGGCAAAACTTGTGTCGATCAAGCACGGAGACATCAAGAGCAAGGCGGGGAAGGTATGGATGGCGGCGATGACGATGGAGTTTCCGGTGAAAGAGGCCAAGGACCTGGAGAAGTTGAAGGCCGGGGCTCAGATCCGGGCAGCGGTGTTCCAGCAGCCTTCGGATTTCGAGTATTGGATTGCCGAAGTTGAGGTAGTGAAAGCGGCGGCGAAGTAAGGGACGGTATGATGGTCCGTTGCCGAGTTCTCCTGCCATATTGAAACGTTGGGCCGCGGTGCTTCTGGCCGGCGGTCTCCTTTACTTCGCTCCGCTTCCCGGGCTGGCCAGCGGGCAGAGGCAGTTGCTGGCGGTATTCCTGGCGACGATTCTGGCGCTGATCGTGCGGCCGGCGCCGATGGGTGTGAGCGTGATGGTGGCGCTGACGCTGTTGGCGGTAACGGGAACGGTGCCGCCCAACCGGGTGCTGCTGGGCTTCAGCAACCAAACGGTATGGCTGATCTTTGCGGCGTACCTGTTTGCGCGGGCGATCGGGACAACGGGTTTGGGGATGCGGGTGGCCTATGTGCTGATCCGGCGGTTTGCCACGACGCCGTTACGGCTGGGGTATGCGGTGGTGTCGGCAGGGATGATTGTCGCGCCGTTCGTACCCTCGGACACGGCGCGGGGCGGGGGCGTGGTGTTTCCCGTGACGCGGAGCCTGGCGACGGCGTTTGCGTCGGAGCCGGGGCCGACCGGACGCAAGATCGGGTCCTTTCTGATGCTGGTGTGCTTTCACGGGAATTACCTGGCTTCCGCGGTGTTTTTGACGAGCATGGTGGCCAATCCGCTGATTGCGCAGTTTGTGAAGAAGCTGGGCGGGGTGGACATCACCTGGCTGGGTTGGCTGGCCGGTTCGTCGGTGCCGGCGCTGCTATCGCTGGCGGCGGTACCGTATTTCATTCACCGCTGGCACCGGCCGGAGATTCAGGATACGAGGGAGGCACGGGAACTGGCGGCGGCGCGGTTGCAGGATATGGGGGCGATGAGCGGGCGGGAGAAGGGGCTAGTAGTGATCCTCTTCGCGGTGATGTTGGGGTGGGTGACCTCGCCGTGGCATGGAATTGGGAACGCGTACGTGGCGATGACGGGGATTTGCGCGCAGCTCCTGACTGGCCTATTGAGCTGGGATGAACTGATCGGGGAAACGAAGGCGTGGGATGTGCTGCTGTGGTTCGCGCCGTTGATCATGATGGCGGATGAGTTGAACGCGGGCGGGGTGGTGAAGGTGGTTTCGGAGGCAATGTTCGGGCATTTGCAGGGCGTACCCTGGCTGGGGGCGCTGGCGATTTTGTCGGTGGCGTACCTTTACATTCACTATGTCTTTGCCAGCATGACGGCGCAGGTGACGGCGCTGTATCCGGCGTTCTACGCGGCGGCGCTGGCGACAGGGGCTCCGCCGATGCTGGCGGCATTGCCGCTGGCGTATTTCTCCAACTTGAATGCAGGAATCACGCACTATGGCACGGGGTCAGCGCCGGTATTTTTCGGGGCAGGCTATGTGGACGAACGGGAGTGGTGGCGAATCGGGTTTCTGGTATCGCTGGTAAATGTGGCGATCTGGCTGGGAGCGGGTGGATTGTGGTGGAAAGTGATCGGGATCTGGTAGGGGTTACTCCCAGGCCTGATCTTTGTTGAAAGCAACATGATCGGGGAGCGGTTTGGCGGTTCGGAAGTACTTCTGATAGGCGGCGATCCAATCGGTAGCGATTTCGGTTTGGGCCGTATAGAGGGGCAGGGAGCCATCACAGACACGGGCGCGGAGGAGGTCTTCGAGAGCGTCCTTTACGCTGGCATTCCAGGCCCCCTCTTTATAGGGCTGAGGCCAGAGGTTGTTGGGGTCGGCTGAGCCGCCGAGATCGGGAGGGATCAGGTAATCCACCTCGTAGGCGCGGGGTTGGGGATCCTCGATGCCATATTTGCGGAAGACGGCCATGGCGACGGCGTTGGAGATGGGGGGATGTTCGGCTTCGGGGCCGATTTCGCAGAGAGCCCGGAGAGCGACGGGGCGAACGGCACCGGGGGTGAGAGAGGCCTGTGGTTTGAACGTAGTGTGGCGGGCTGGGAGGAACGGGTAGAGGGCAAGCAGCAGAGCCGCAGCAAGAGCGGCTGCCGCCAGGAAGCGGCGCCGCTCCCCCTGGGAGTGCAGGCGGGCGAGAAAAGCGGCACGGGCTGGCTCCGGATGGGGAATCTGCCGCTGGAGGTGCGCGGCGGCTCCGCCGGCGAGGGTATCGAGAATCGAGCGCTGGCGGGTGTGGCAGAGCGGGCAGGCCTGGAGGTGAATGTGAACCTCGCGGGCGCGCGGAGCGGCCAGTTCGCCGTCGGCATCGAGTAGCAGTTCGTGATCGGGAATATGTTGCATGGGTACCCCTATCTACTTGGAATCTGCGAAAGCCGGTGGAGCGCCCGTTCGAGGGAAAGGGCAACGCCGGCGATGGAGATGCCGAGCACTTCGGCGATTTCACGGTAGCGAAGACCTTCGGCGCGGAGGGCGAAGCAGGCGCGATCCTTTTCCGGTAAGGCGTTGATTACCGCGTGGAGGCGGCGATGGATTTGATTGTCGATGGCCACCTGTTCGGGGGTGGGGACTGCCGGGGGCGCCAGATCGATGGCCGGGCGCTTGCGCCGGGTGCGGCGGGCCAGGTTGTTGGCCACGGCAAAGATCCACGCGCGCAGGTTGTCGCGAGGCTTATTGGCCCGCAGATGCTGGAAGAGGGCGAGAAAAACATCCTGCACGATCTCCTCGGAGTCGGCGATGGGAAGGTCCACCGAGAGGAGGAAACGGAGTACCGGGCCGCGGTACTCCTCAAACAGTGCCGTGACTTCGGCCTCGAGGCTGACCGCGGGTTCCGAGTTGTTTTTGACCAGATCCGGAAGCGTGGCGGCATCCGGATGGAGAATCCGCATTTCCATACTGTAGCGAGATTAGAAGCGGAGGCGGAGACCACCCCAGGCGCCACGGGGAGCACCGGGGGCGAAGAAGGTGGAATGCTGGCCGGGGAATTCTCCATTGACGGCGGGCAGCGGACGGGCGATGAAGTTCCCGGCAGCATTGAATGCCGCGGGACCGAGTTGGGCCGCCGAGTAGTAGCGGCGGTTGAAGAGGTTATTGATCTGGACGAAGAACTCCAGGCGGCGGTGCGCGCGATACCGGGCACCAAGGCTGGTGACGACATAGCCGTCCGAGCGGCCGGGTCCGAGGTAGTAGGGAGCATCGGGGCGATGCTGGTTGTTCTCATTGCCACGCGCGTAGGAGCCGGAGATACCGACCACGCCGAGGTCGACGGTGAGCTTGCTGGTAACATCCACGTCGAGGAACGACTTCACCATGTGGCTGGGAATAAGGGGAATCTGGTGACCAGGTTCGATTTCGATGAGGCCATCGAGCCCTTTTTCTCCCTCGAGCGCTTCTTCGTTGGTACTGTTGGATTCGCCATTGACCAGTTCTTCGCTCTGGTAGGTTGCGCGGAGGAAGGTGTAGCCGGCACCGAAGGTTGCGCGGCCCGCGCGGCCATTGAACTGGAACTCCGCGCCTTCGCGGCGGGTTTTGCCAAAGTTCTTGAAGTAACCATATCCGGTTTGTTGGGAAGCGACGAAGAGGATGTCGTTGGTGTTATCGGCATGGAACCAACCCGCCGACCAGTTCCATTTGGCTTCCAACTGGCCGCGGACACCGGCTTCGAAGCTGCGGGTGACGACCTGCTTCAAGGGCGGGTCGCCCGCCATGGCGTTGGGGAGTTTGCAAGGCGATTCGGGGTCGGCGCAGCCCAGTTCGATGGAGGTGGGGGCGCGGTTGCCCTCGCTGTAGCCGAAATAGACGTTCCACGATTTGGTGGGGCTATAGGTAAGGCCGGCGGCGGGGTTAAAGCGGGAGAACGAGTGTTTGCCGGTGAGCGAGCCGCGGCCGGCGCGGGGATTGAGGCGATCGAGGTTCTCGACGACCGTGTTGTTGAAGCGGCCGGAGAGGGTGAGGTTCCAAGAGTCGGCCAGTTTGAGCTTATCGGTGGCGTATACGCTGGCGGTGCGGATGTTGCCGTCGAGTTCGACGCGGGTGTCGAAGGGTTCGCCATCGACTTCTCCGCCGGTTACGCCATCGCCGAACGCGCCAACTCCGGTGACGGATCGATCCGGATTGATGTAGCCAAGTTCGGTGGACTGGCGGAAATCGAGTTTACTACGGTCGAAGGCGACACCGGCGGTGAACTGATTGGCGCTGTTAAACCAGGAGAGTTGGCCGGAGCCGCCGTAATTATGCTGACCGGTGCGGGAGCGATTGATGAGCCCGTTGCACTTTTCAGCCGGCTCATCGCGCTGTAGCGCCTGGGCGATACAGCGCCAGAAGGGGAAGGGCGTGTTGGCGGCGGAGGCGCCGGAGGCGGGGAACCCGGAGTAGCCGGCGGCGGTGAGGGCGCGGATATCGGCGGCCGAGGGCTGATAGACCGATTGATCGAGCGAATCCTCGTTGGTGTCGCCGTTATAGGTGGTGTTACGGATATGGCGGTAGTAGACGTTGCCGAAGACGGTCACGCGGCTGGTGGCGTTGTGACTGATGGAGAGATTCAGGAACGGCGAGCGGTTGGTGGTGATGTCGGGTTTGGTGTAGATGCTGTTGTAACGGCGATCGAGGTCGCGGAACTCGCCGAGGCCGTTGCCGTTGAGGGCGTTGTTGGCGTAGGCGACGGTGAGGTTGACCGATGTCTTTTCGCGCTGGCGGCCGATTTTGCTGAAGAACTGGCGAACGTTGGAGGGCGAAGAGTCGCGCCAGCCGTCCTCAAAGAAGAGATTACCGGCGAGGAACCAGTGGAGGCCATTGGCGGCGGAACCGCCGTGTTCGAGTTCGGCGTTTTTTCGGGCGAAGCTACCACCGGTGAGTTGAAGGGAGGTGCCGGGCTGGGTACGGCCGGACTTGGTGTGAACGGACAGCGCGCCGCCGAGGGTATTGAGGCCGAACAGCGGGTTGGAGCCGGGCATCAGGACCACCTCGGCGATGGCGGTACGGGGGATGAGATCCCAACTGACAACGTCACCGAAGGGCTGATTCAGCCGGACGCCGTCCATGTAGATGGACAGGCCTTGGGGGGTGCCGAGCAGCGGGCTGGCGGTATAGCCGCGGTAATTGACATCCGGCTGCATGGGGTTGTTCTGGATCTCGTTGATGTGAACGCCCTGGAGGCGGCGATTGAGGAGGTCGGCCAGATCGATGGCATTGGTGGAGGTGAAGTCAGCGGAATTGGCGGATTGGACGGGAGAGGGAATTTCGTTGCGGGCGAGGTTCACGCCCGGGAGGGGAGTGGCATCGATCACGTCAACAGAACTGGCGGCGCCAGAGGGGACGAGGGTGACGGTGCGGGAGACGGGTGAGGGTCCGACAACCTCGACGGAAAGAGACTGGGCGGCGAAGCCGGGCCGGGTGACGGTAATGGAATAGGTGCCGTTGGCGAGGCGGGGGAAGGAGACTGCGCCCTTGGAATCGGTATCGAAACGGCGTGAATTCAAGGTTCCGGAGGCAGGGGTGGGCGCCCCGGAGGCGTCGTTGACCTGGAGGCGAATTTCGCCCTGGGAGAAGAGGGCCGCAGCCGTGGCGGCGAGGATCAAAAGCTTAAGCACGAGGGTATATTCCCTCAGTGTTTCATTTGTTCAGAGATTCTTTTGTAGGATGGGGAGGTGCCAGCGCGCCGCGTGGGAATTCTCGGATTTTTGCATGAATCGAATACTTTTTTAGGCGTGCCGACGCGGTGGGAGGATTTCGCGTCGACATCGATGACCGAAGGCGAGTCGCTGCGGGCCAGGTGGACGGGCGCGCACCACGAATTGGGCGGGTTCTTCGACGGATGCGAGGCGGAAGGGCTGGAGGCGGTACCCGGATTGGCGACGTTTGCCGTTCCGAGCGGGGCGATTGCGGCAGAGGACTTTGAACGGTTGGCGGCGGCGCTCGTGGAGGCGGTGCGGGCCATGGGTCCGGTGGACGGGTTGCTGGTGGCGTTGCACGGGGCCACGGTGAGCGAAGCGTATCGGGACGCGGATGGGGAAGTATTGCGGCGATTGCGGGCGGTAACGGGCCGGGAGTTGCCAGTGGTGGTGACGCTGGATTTGCATGCGAACGTTTCGGCGGCGATGGTGGAGTTGAGCGATGCGATCATGGCCTATCGAACCAACCCGCATCTGGATCAGCGGGAGCGGGGGGCGGAGGCGGCCCGGTTGCTGGCGGCGATGCTACGGGGGGAGGTGCGACCAGTGATGGCGCTGGCGACTCCGCCGCTGGCCGTACCGATTGCGGTGCAGGATACGGACCGGCTGTTTCTGTTTGACGATCTGCGGGAGGTGCTCGGCTGGCCGGGAATTCTGTCGGCAAGCGTGTGCCTGGGTTTCTACTATGCGGATGTGGAGGAGATGGGGACGTCGTTTCTGGCCGTTGCCGATGGAGACCGGGAGTTGGCCGAGCGGGCGGCGAACTGGATGGCGGAGCGGGCCTGGGCACGGCGGGAGGAACTGGTGGTGACGTTGCCGGACGCGGCGGAGGCGGTGGCGGCGGCGATGCGGGCGGAGGCGAAACCGGTAGCGCTGATGGACATCGGGGACAACGTGGGCGGGGGGAGCCCCGCGGACTCGCTGGTATTGTTTGAGGAATGCCAGCGGCAGGGGGCTCGGAATGTGATGGTGGTTCTGTTTGCGCCCGACCTTGTGGACCGGTGTGAATTGGCCGGGGTGGGAGGCGAGGTGGCCCTGGGATTCTGTTCCGGGCGGGTGCGGTTGCTGTGCGACGGCGAGTTCACGGAACGGAAGGTCCGCCATGGCGGCTGGACGCACTGCAAGCAAGGTCTGACGGCGGTGGTGGAAACGGCCGCCGGACACATGGTGGTGCTGACCTCGCGGCGAATGGCACCGATGAGCATCGAGCAGGTGCGGAGCGCGGGCGTGATGCCAGAGCGAATGGACCTGTTGATCGTGAAGGGTGTAGTGGCACCGCAAGCTGCCTACCGGGAGGTGGCGGCGAAGATCGTGCTGGTGGATACGCCGGGCCCGACTGCCAATGATCCGGGTAGCTTTGTCTACCAGTACCGAAGGCGGCCGATGTTTCCGATGGAGCCGATGGCGTGAAGTTTCTGGTATTGGTGCTGGCTGCCTGGCCGGTGATGGCGCAGGTGGAGCTCCACCTGACCTTCGGCGTGCTGCAGAAGGTGATTGGCCAGCAGGTGTTTACCGAAGACGGGCGGAAATACGTCAAGGGCAGCAAAGAGAAGCGGTGCAGCTTCGCTTATTTGGAGAATCCACGAGTGGGCGAGGCGGACGGCCGATTGGTGGTTCGAGCCCGATTCAGTGGCCGGAGCGCGCTCAATGTTCTGGGGCAGTGCGTGGGGCTGGGGGATTCATTTGAAGTGGTGGTGCGGATGTCACCCTACGCCGAAAAGAGCATTTTGCGGCTGCGGGAGGTAGAGGTGGTGAGCGACGGGAAGCGGGGCGTCTATGCGCGGGCGGTCTGCAAGGGCTTGGCCGAGACAATACCGCGGGTGCTCGTTTACGATTTTGGGCCCGACTTCAAGCGAGCGCTGGAGGCCGAAAATCCGGGAGTCCCGTTCAAAAAGACGGTGGATGATCTGGTGGTACAGGGAATGCGGGTCAGCAAAGAAGCGCTGGTGCTGCAGTTGGGACTGAAGCTGACGCTTCGTTAGCTGTTGCCTTCTTCGATGGCCACACGACGTTCCAGGAAGCGGCGCATGGGCGCGCGACCCTGCGGAGCGATGGGCTGATTGCGCGGGAATTCGCGGGCGGGGAAAGGCTTGACGTCGTCGGTGGGGTGGGGATGGTGGTGGGCGACGTCATGGGCGCCCTCTTCGGCATCCCGCAACTTCTTGGCTACTCCGGGACGGGGGCAGGTGGACTTCAGACCGTCGATATGTTCGTGGAGTTCGTCGGAGATTTCCTTCCACATGGGATCGAGGATGAAGTCGATTCCTTCACGCCGAGCGAGTTTGGCCGCGGGGACGAAGTCGGCATCGCCAGCGATGAGGACGATCTGGTCCACCTGTTTTTTGAACGTCAGCGAGGCGATGTCGAGGCCGATTCGCATGTCGACGCCTTTTTGACGGACCTCGTAGCTGATATCTTCCGGCTTCAGTTCCGAAGGGGAAAGCGTGCCCGCGATGACCTGCTTGAGTTTGGCGGGTTCCAGAATCCAGTTGCCGTAGTCGGCCAGGCGGCCCTGGCGGAGGGCAACCTTGCGGAGTTTGCGCAGTTCGGAGTGGAGTCCGGAGCGGAAAACGGCTTCTTCCGATTTCCCCAGATCGATTAGTTCTTTGGTGATGGGGTGAAAGATCTTCTTATCGAGCGGGGGGCAGTCGTAATAGAAGATCCGGTAGAGTTCCCGGAGTTCGTTGTTCTTGCCTTCGAGGTGTTTCAGAGACCAAGTGAAGAGGTCTTTGGCGACCTGACGCGCGTCGAGTGTATGCCCTTTGAGTATGCGGTATCTACGCAGAAAGAAACCGCCATCGACCATGATGGCTGTCGGCATTATCGGGGTACTCCTTCGCCCAAGGCGAGATCCAAGGGTATTTCAAGAAATGCCCTTGGGATCGGCACCGCCCCGATTGTTTGGCGGCACTTACGGCCAAGGGCTCGATGGCAATAGTATAGCAGGTTTTTCCAACGGTGCGCAAAGGCGGATTGTCAAGCGCGGATGAGGGCGAAGGCACGGCGCATGGACTCGGCAACAATGGAGAGAATCTCTTCCCTGGGCTTGGCTCGGAGGGCGGCATTGAAGGGCTCGCAGCGGACGGGAGCGTCGCAGCCGATAGCCTGGAGGGCGTTGAGGAATGCGGCGGTGTCGATGACGCCGGTGGCCATGGGAATTTCCCGTTTGCTATCGATCTGCTGATCGAGCGGAACGCCCGAGGGGGCGTCGTTGAGGTCAATACAAACGACGTCGCTGTTCTTCAGTGTGGCCAGGTCGGCGGCGGTTTCCCCAGCCGTGTACCAGTGCCAGGTGTCGAGAACGAACCCGGTATTGGAGGCACCGATCTCCCCGAGCAGTTCCTTCATCTCCGCCATGGAATGGACAAAGGGGTAGCGCTTGGCGGTCCACAGGGTTTTGGGGCCCACGTACTCGAGACCCAAACGCTGGCCGTGGTCTCCGAGGATCTTCGCCACTTCTCGTAGGCGAACGGCGTGCTGCTTAAGATTGGCCAGATAGGGCAGCGAATCGTGGTTCGGGGAAATCCAGGTGCCGACGCGGGATGCACCCACTTTTTGGAGGGCTGCGGCGATGGCGGGCAGCGCGGCGATGTCTTTGCGGAACTGGGCGTCGTCCTTCCGGAAGTCGACGGTGAGGCCGGACTGCCCCCAGGCGAGGCGAAACTCCTTGCGTTTTCCGTTGCACTCCTCCAATTGGGCCGGGCTCATGGCGGAGAGTTCGTCACCAAAAGGCTGGACGGCCTCATAGCCATAGTGGTGAGCGAACTGAATGGTCTCGAGTTGATTCGCCTTGACGCCGATCGAGCCGGGCGTAAGGCACATGGACATTTTGCGAGGCATGGATTCGATACCCTTACAATACTCTGTTTGCGGGCGGTTTGTGCCAGGCAAGGAGTTTCGCTTTCAGGCGTTCGAGAGTGGCGCGATGGCGAGGATCAGCGGCAAGGTTGCTGGTTTCCTGAGGATCGTCGCGAAGGTTGTAGAGTTCCGGCAGATCGTTCAACCAGAGGTTGAACTTCCAGTCTCCATCGCGGATCATATAGCGGGCCTGCCGGGTGCCGAGGGCGAATTCGGCGAAGACGGGGCGGGACCACTTGGCGGCAGGGTCAGCAAGGAGCGGGGCAAAGCTGGGTTCATCGAGTCCCGCCGGCACAGGGAGTCCGCAGGCGTCCAAAAGAGTGGCGGCGAGGCCGACTTGGGAGACCGGCGCGGGGCAAGTGGCTCCGGCCTTGACGCCGGGACCACGGAAGAGAAGCGGCACGCCGCAGGATGGCTCATAGAACAGACTCTTCTGCCAGCAACCGTGCTCGCCGAGCATTTCGCCGTGATCGGAGGAGTAGACAACCAGCGTGTCGTTGTCCAGGCCGAGTTCGTTGAGGCCGCGCAGGACGCCTCCGATGACATCGTCCAGATAAGCGATGTTGGCATAGTACATGGCCATGCGCTGGCGAGCCTGCGCGTCGTCGCGCACCTCGGGAGTAGGGGCGTGGCGCGCGGCGATGCCTCGGATGACTTGCGGTACCGAATTCACCGCGGGCGAACCGGGGCGCAGGCGGCCGAAGGTGGCAGGCAGTTGCATGGAGGAGACGGGGAACTGTTCGGCCCAGCGGGATGGCGGCATGAACGGGTCGTGCGGCTTCAGGAAGCTGGCGATCAGGAAAAAGGGCTGGCGGGTGCCGTGGTCTTTCAGGAACCGGCGTGTTTCGCGGGCGACGAAGGACTCGAAGTGGTCCTTTTCCTCCAGCAGAGAAGGGCGCCCGACATGAACGAAGCCTTCGCGGGAGTCTTTGGTGCGGGTGGCCAGCCAGGGGTCGCCGTGATCGTCCCAAAGGGAGGGAATCTGCGGCAGGCCGGAGCCGGAGTTGGGCTGGGCCAGTTCATCGGCATAGAGTTTGGACTTGGGACCGAGATATTGCCACCAATCATTAAAGTCGAGGCGGTAATCGAAGCCGTGGGTCTGGGCGTCGACGAAGTGCATCTTGCCGATGAGACCGGTCATATAGCCGTGGCGGTTGAAGTGATCGGCGATGGTTTTGACGGAGAAGGGCCAAGGGGTGGCGTTATTGTAAACGCCATTGGTGTGGGCCCAGGTACCGGTGAGAAGGGCGGCGCGGGAGGGGGTGCAGACCGGGTAGGCGCAATACGCATTCAGGAAACTGGTGCCGCCGCGGGCGAGGGCGTCGAGATGCGGGGTGCGGGCGTGGGGATCGCCCCGGAAGCCGAGAGCGCCAGGGCGATGCTGATCGCTGAGGAGGAAGAGGACGTTCTTGGGCCGGGGGCCCGCGGCAGGCTGGGCGGCGAGTGCGGCGGGCGCGGCGAGGAATTGTTTGCGGCTCAGTTTCGGCATCCGCCTGGCAGTATATCGGCAAACGTGCAACCCGGCAGGCGACAATAGAATCAAACAAGCGTGAAAGAGACGATCACAGAAGAGTTGACCGGAACGGGAACGGGTGTCACCGGGCCGCGGATCCGCTGCCCGCTGTGCGAGTGGGAACCGCCGAAGGATGAGCTATGGGGCTGTACGTGCGGCCATGAATGGCATACCTTCGACACCGGAGGAGTCTGCCCGGGGTGCATCAAGCAATGGGTGTCGACGCAGTGTCACCAGTGCAAAGGCTGGTCGGCGCATTCGGATTGGTATGTTTATTGAATCCGTCGGCCTCGCGCGCCGCGTAAGGTAGAAGAACGCCGATGGGGACATGGGTCGACAGTATGGCGCAGCATGGAGCGGGACTTCTGTTCACGCTCTGTCTGGTGGAAGCGCTGGGGCTTCCGGTACCCGCAGCCGTTGCATTGCTGACGGCGGGCGGGCTGGTTGCGCTGGAGAAGATGACGCTCGGCGCGGCGCTCGCAGGCGGCGTGACGGCATTTCTCCTGGGTGATGTTTTGTACTTCTTCCTTGGCCGGTACACGGGATGGTGGCTGTTGGGCTTGCTATGCCGGGTATCGACAAATCCGGATTCCTGCGTGCTGAGCTCGGCGGACGCATTCTACAAGCGGGGACGGGCGGTGCTGGTGGTTTGCAAGTTTGTGCCTGGGTTGAATACGATGGCGCCGCCGCTCGCCGGGTCGATGCGGATGCCGTTCTGGCAATTTCTGATGCTGGATCTGGCGGGCATTCTGCTCTACGTGGGAACGTACGTAGGCATCGGCTTCGCGTTCCGGGATTTACTGGCTGTGATGCTGGATACGATGGGAAAAGCCGGCCACGCGGTGGAGTGGGTGCTGTTTTGCGGGTTGTTGGGATACGTTGGCTACCGCGGTTGGCTGGGCTGGAAATCCCGCGTCTACCGGACCGTGCCGAAAGCAGAGCTGAGCGAGGTGGACGGACCGGTGTTTGATGTCCGCAGCCACGGCTACTATGAGTCTGGAGCACAGCGGATTCACGGGAGCACCCGGCTGGAGCCGAACAGGCTGCCAGAAGCGATTCTGGCGCTTCCGGAGGCGGAGAAAATCTATCTCTACTGCACTTGAAGTAACGAAGCTACCAGCGCCCGGGTGGCGCATATCTTGCGGGAACAGGGAGTGGATGCGCGGGTAATCCGGGGTGGATTAGCCGCTTGGAAGAAGGCGGGGCTGCCGCTGGAAGATGTCCCGGACGATGACAAGGTCCAGTTGCCGAGTTTTGCCCGGCGCTAGGGACGCCGCTATCGGAGGAATGCCGCGAGGTTGCCCTTGGCGGCGATATCGATTCGGGATAAGCCAAGCCACCGGGCGAGCGCTTCCAGTTCGGTTTGCAATGGCGCGGCGATGGCATGCGGATCGCCAGAGTCTTCGTGCCAGGCGGCGAGGACTTGCAACGTACCCGCCGGACGATTGGCTTTCAGGTCCACGCGGGAGGTGATATTCTCGCCCTGCAGGAAGGGGAGAACATAGTAGCCGAATCGCCGCTTGGCCTGCGGGGTATAGATCTCTATGCGGTAGTCGAAGTGGAAGAGCCGGCTGGCGCGGGGCCGGAACCAGACGAGGGGATCGAAGGGGGAGAGCAGCGCGTTGGCGGGGGTTTTGCGGGGCTCGATGGCCTGGGGGTGAAGGAAGGCCGGCTCCCGCCACGTTTCCACGCTGACCTGCTCGAGAGCGCCAGAGGCGACAAGCGTGGCGATGGCCTGTTTGGCTTCGACGATGTTGAGGCGGTAGTAATCGGCGAGGTCGTGGGCGGTGCCGACGCCATGTGCCTGGGCGGCCTTTTCGATGAGGGCACAGATAGCCTCGTCGCGGGACGGGGCGTGGGAGTGATGCGGGGCGGGGATGCGACGTTCGGCCAGGTCGTAGGCACGGACGAAGTTCGGTAGCCGGTTGGCGGAGGCAAGAATGCCGCGCCCGAAATAGGTTTCCAGCACGGCGCGTTGGAATGTGCCGATCCAGGTACAGCTGAAGTCGCGAACCGAAGGCGGAGGCTCCGGGAGTTCGTGGGCGGCCAGCGGTCCGCGGGTTCGGATGGACTCCATCACCGACTCCGCGTACTTGCGGTGACGGCGGAGTAGGGCTTCAAAGCCGCGCGGGCGCGGTATGTGCTGCTCCATCCGGTGTTTGAGCAGCGGCCAGGTTTCCACCGGGATGGCGGCGGCTTCGTGAGCCCATTGTTCGGTGAACTTTCCCTGTTCGTAGAGAAGAGAATGGAGCGATTCGCGCGGATAGGCCCCCAGACGCGAGAAGGGGATGAGGTAATGCGCGGGCACCAGGACGTTGACGAAATCGAGTTGGAGCGGTGCTATCCGGCGGAGCGTCGATTCCAGGTGGCGCGGGGTGACGGGGGCCGGGCGCGGCCGCGCAAAGCCCTGAGCGGCGAGGGCGATCCGCCGAGCCTGACGGAGAGTGAGGCTCTTATTCAAGGGCAAACGCCACGTAGGCGCTACCCGAGGGGGCGCCACTCTTACCACCGCCGGCCGCGATGACCACGTATTGTTTGCCGTTGACGGTGTAGGTGGACGGCGTCGCATTGCCGGAGAAGGGAAGCGTGGTCTCCCAGAGGAGTTTGCCGGTTCGTTTGTCGAATGCGCGGAACTTGCGGTCAAAATTTGTGGCACCGATGAACAGCAGGCCGGATTTGGTCACCAACGGACCACCATAGTTTTCACTGCCGGTATCCTTCCAGCCCTTCGCCGCAAGTTCCGGGTATTCGCCAAAGGGGATCTTCCAAGCATAGTCGCCGGTATCGAGGTTGATGGCGCTGAGGGTTCCCCAGGGCGGGGCGATGGCGGGATAGCCTTCCGGATCCAAAAACTTGTTGTAGCCATCGGTGGTGAAGGCCTGCTCGTAGGGCGAATTGGAAGGCGCGACGATCACTTCCTTCTCTTCTCCGGTGAGCAGATAGGCTTTCAGGGCGTTGATGGACGCGTTGTCCAGATGGCCGAAACCGGGCATGCGACCGACGCCGGAACGGAGGATCTTATCCAGCGAGGCATCGTCCATGCGGGCGCCCAGGCCTTTCACCGACGGGAACTCCGGGGGCGAACCGCCCAGATCGTCGCGATGGCAACCGGCGCAGCTGCGGACATAGATCCGCCGTCCGTTGGTGGCGGCCGAGGCCTTTGCCCGAGGGACCAGGCGGAGGATCCAGGCCATTTCGTTGGCGTTGACGTAAAAGAGGCCGGTTTCCGGATCGAAGGCCTGTCCGCCCCATTCGGCGGCGCCGTCAAAGCCGGGAAACACGATGGTTCCTTCGGTGGAGGGCGGCTCCCATTGTCCATTGCTGCGGACGGTCCTGAGGCGGGCGCGGGCGAGGCGATTGGCCTCCGGGGTACGGTTGGTCAGGGTATCTTCGGTGAGCCGCTGCCGGGAGAAAGGCTCCGGTTTGGTAGGGAGGATCTGAGTCGCGGCAAGTTGTTCCCCAGGCGCCGGGGAGGCGGGTACCTTGCGCTCCTCCAGCGGGAAGAGGCTCTCGCCCGTCACGCGATTGAAGACGTAGACGTGGCCGGACTTGGTGGCCTGGGCGACGGCATCAACGGGTTTCCCGTTGCGGAAGACAGTGACCAGCACGGGATTGGTGGGGAAGTCCCGGTCCCAGACGTCGTGTTTGACGGCCTGGAAATGCCAGATTCGCTTGCCGGTCCGGGCGTCCAGACAGAGCAGCGTGTTGGCGAAGAGGTTGTCCCCGGGGCGATTGCCGCCGAAGAAGTCATAAGCCGCGGAGCCGGTGGGGACGTAGACGAGTCCGCGTTTGCGGTCGAGGGCCATGCCGGGCCAGTTGTTGGCGCCGCCCAGGTTCTTCCATCCGTCCTTGGGCCAGGTTTCGTAGCCGAACTCGCCGGGGTGGGGAATGGTGTGAAAGCTCCACCGGAGGCGCCCGGTGCGGGCGTCGTAGGCACGGATGTCGCCGGGAGCCGACGGCAGGCCTTCGCTACAGATGGAGCCGATGATGAGCAGATCGTTAAAGACAACGCCGGGCGTGGTCATGCCGACTGTGAGCGATTCCTTGGGGCGGCCGAGGTCATCCCGGAGATCGATCCAGCCCTGTCCGCCGAACGCCGGGTCTGGTTTGCCGGTCTTGAGGTCGAGCGAGTAGAGCTTATGCTGGGCGGCGACGTAGAGGCGGGACTGCTTGCCATCGGTCCAGTGCATCAGTCCGCGATTGCGCTGTTTACCGCGAACATTCTGGCCGGCGTAAGGATCGAAGTTCCAGATCTCCTTGCCGGTGGCTCCGTCGATGGCCATCACCCGGAGTTTGGGTGAGGTGGCATAGAGGATTCCGTTCAGGACTATGGGGTTGCACTGGATCTCGGAGCCGTCGAAGGCGTCGCGGGTGTCCACCGTCCAGGCCACTTTCAGCCGTGCCACGTTTGCAGGAGTGATCTGGCCGAGAGTGGAGTAGTGGAGATTCTCCGGTCCCCCATGATAGGCGGGCCAGCCGGCATACTGCCCATTGGGAACCGGTTTACGCTGGGCGGGACTGACGGACGCGATCGCCAACAGAAAGAACAGGAGACGCATGCCTTCTATTCATATCGCAATGCTTCCACCGGGTCCAATCGGGCGGCTTTCACCGCCGGCCATGTGCCGAAGAAAATCCCGATTCCGACGGAGACGCCGAATCCGGCAGCAAGCGCCGCCGGCGGCACCGCACTGGGCAGCGACGGGACGAGTTTACCGACGAGGAGTGTCACCATTACGGCAATCAGAATCCCCAGCAGGCCACCGGCACCGGTGAGGGCGACGGCTTCGGAAAGGAACTGGATAATGATGTCGCCCTTGCGCGCGCCCAAGGCCTTGCGAATGCCGATTTCCTTGGTTCGTTCGGTGACCGAGACCAGCATAATGTTCATGACGCCGATGCCGCCGACGAGCAGGCCAAGACCGGAGATGGCGATAGAAACCAGCACGATGAGTTGGCTGATGGAGTCGAAACGGGCGATGATCTGGTCGGCGGTGGTGAGCGAGAAGTCATCCGGCGCGCCGGTGGGCGTCTTGCGGAAGCGCCGAAGGATCTGGCGGGTTTCCTCCTCGGCATCGGCGCGGCGGTTCTCGCGGGCCTTGGCGATGACGACGTAGCGGTCTATCTGCGGGTACCGCAGACGGGCGACGGAGAGGGGAACCGTCACCTGCCGGTCAATCGGATTCTCACCGAAGAAGCCGCCTTTGGCCTCTTCGGTCACGCCGACGACGGTGTATTCAGCGCCGGCAACATTGACTGCCTGGCCAACCGCACCCCCACTGGGGAACAGCGCTTCGGCCAGTTTGGGGCCCATAACGCAGACCCGAGCGCCGCGGCGCTCCTCTTCGTCCGTGAAGGGACGGCCGGATAGGAAGTTCCGCGGTTGGGTGGTAAAGCCGGACGCGGTCATTCCGACCATGTTCACCTGGTCGCTTTCGAAGCCAGGAACTTTAGCGGTAATTGGGCTGCGGCCGATGAAGCCGGGCAGGTACATGATGACGCTGACCTCTTCCACCGTCGGCACGAGGCGGCGAATGAGATCCGCGGTTTCCGGTCCCACATTGCGGCGGCGCAGTTCCGCTACGGACGGCGGCTGGTTGGGGTCTCCCGAGTAGCGGGAGATGAACAGGTTGTCCGGACCAAACTCGGAGAAAAAGGTGGTGACTCCCTGGCGCAAACCGGAAAGGAGGGAGGAAACGGTGACCACGGTCGTGATGCCGATCACGATGCCGAGGATGGTGAGCAGGGAGCGGAAACGGTGAGCCCAGACCGAGTCCAGAGCCACGGTGACAATTTCGCCAAAACTGATGCGGCCGGTGACGTTCATCGCTTACTCCGCCCTCAAGGCAACAATCGGATCCAGGCGCGCGGCGCGTCTCGCCGGGTACCAACCGGAAGCGACGCCGACCATGGAGGAGACGAAAACCGACAGGAAAATGTAGAACGGGGTGACTTCAAGGTCGACCTCAAAGGCGATAGAAAGCACCTTGGCCATTCCATACCCAAGCGAGAGCCCGAGGATGCCGCCAAGTACCGAGAGGAACACAGCTTCGACGAGAAACTGGAGGAGAATGTCGCTCTGCCGGGCACCAAGCGATTTCCGAATGCCGATTTCCCGGGTTCGTTCGGTGACGCTCACCAGCATGATGTTCATGATGACGATGCCGCCAACGACGAGAGAGATCATCGTTACGGGGACGATGACGGCGCCGATCAGTCCGAGAATCTGGTCGATGAAGGCCCGGATGGAATCGGGGGTGAGGAAGTCAAAGTTGTCCACCGCGCCGGGCCGCGTCTTAAACCGGGTACGAAGTGCGGCGCGGACGATGTCGAGACCCTGATCGAGCGTGAGCCCGGTCTCGGGACGCGGGCGGGCAAAAATGGAGAGGGATCGTGCGGGGCCGATGATCCGGGTAAAAGCGGCATCGGGGATGTACACCGAATTGTCCTGGGAGCGGCTCCCGGCGTTGCCCAGCTTTTCCTGCAATCCGACGATCAGAAAGGAATACCCGCGAATCGTCAGATGCTTGCCGATCGGGCTGGCTCCGTCAAACAGCTTTTCCTGAATATCGGTGCCGACGATGCAGACAAATTGCCGGTTTTGCTCTTCCTGTTCGGTGAAAAAGCGGCCCTCGGTGGTGATCACTTCACGAATTTCGGGGAGGACGGCGGCAGTGCCGATGATGTTAGCGCTCTCAAACGTCAGCTCCTTGTACTTCACATCCTCGACGCGGTTCCGGTAGGGGCTATAGAGCATGGTCTCGCCGGTGGTGGCCCGGAGATAGGCCAGGTCCTCGGGGCGAATCTCTTTATTCACCCGCAACTTCTCGGCGCGCTCTTTGCGCGTCATCTTGCCGACGTTGGCAATCTGGGCGATCAGAAAGCTTTCGCTGCCGAAGGCCTTGGAAGTGGTCTGATTGGCATAGTTTCCCAGACCCTCAATGGCGGCGCCGACCAGCACCACACTGGAAACACCGATGATAACTCCGAGAAGCGTTAGGAAACTGCGCAGTTTGTGCGCCAGGATCGACGCCAGTGCCAGTTCGAAGGCGGTGGTGAGTTTGTATCGAAAAGCGTTCATTCCGTTTGACTAGGAGGCAAGATGTCCAAGGCGCCATCCGGCCCAGGCGGCGGCGATGCCACCCCCGTTGGATGCGGCTACGTAGAAAACGGCGTAAGAAATCATTCCGTTCCGAAAAAGGTGAAGTGTCTCCAGGCTGAAGGCGGAAAACGTGGTGAAGCCTCCAAGGAAGCCGGTAATCAGGGTGAGACGGAGCACGTCGTGATTAACCATTTTGGCCAGGAGACCAATACAAAAGCAGCCAAGAATGTTCACTGTGAGGGTACCGTAGGGAAAATGGCCGTCAGGCTGGGTGACGGCGCGCCAAACCAGGTAACGGCAAAGGCTGCCGGCGCCTCCCGCGACCGCAATCCAAAGGAAGATCATCCAGGACTTTAGGTTAACAGGGCTGAGGCGAACCGGGCGAGTGGCGGAGGGATGGATTAGAATGATGGCCATCGCCGCGCCATGCCTATCCTTCTTCTCCTTATTCTGCTATTGATGCCCGCGGCGACGGCGCAGGAATCCTTCTCCGGCGTCGAACGCGTGGTGGCGATCGGCGATATCCACGGCGATTACGAGGCGTTTCTTGCGATGATGAGGGACACCGGGCTGATCGATGAAAAGAACCGCTGGTCCGGCGGAAAGACGCACCTGGTGCAGACGGGCGATATCGTCGACCGCGGCCCGGACTCCCGAAAGGTGATGGATTTGCTGCAGAGCCTGGAAAAACAGGCATCCAAAGCGGGCGGGCGGATCCATGTTCTGGTGGGAAATCACGAGGTCATGAACATGTACGGGGACCTGCGCTACACCTCGGCCGGAGAGTATGCGGCGTTTCGGACGGCAACGTCGGAGCGGGCAAGGGCCGACTTGTGGGAGCAGGAGGTGCGGGCGCTCCCCCGGGCGCCCTCTCGAGAAGAACGGGCGAAGTGGGAGGCGGCGCACCCACTTGGCTGGGTGGAACACCGCATGCAATTCGGCTCCGAAGGCGCTTACGGACGGTGGCTGCGGAGCAAAAATGTGATGGTCCGGGTCAATGACAGTCTGTTTCTACATGGAGGGATCGGGCCGAAGTATGCCGGGATGAGTCTTGGTCAGATCAATGGCGCCATCCGGGGCGAACTGCGGGATGTGTCGCGCATCAAGTCGGACACCTCGCCGGTGACCGATCCGGAAGGTCCGCTCTGGTATCGAGGGCTGGCACAGGACAATGGGGCGGAAGCGGAAGCGCATTTGGAGAAGGTGTTGGCCAAATACGGCGTGAAACGGGTGGTGATCGGGCACACACCGACGCCCGGCGCGGTGATTCCGCGGTTCGGCGGGCGGGTTCTGTTAATCGATACTGGACTTTCGGCCTACTACGGCAGCAACCGCGCCTGCCTGGTTCTGGAGGGCGGCAAAGGCTTCGCCATACATCGGGGGGAAAAAGTAGAACTGCCAGGCGCCGGTGGCGGGGAGATCGGGGCCTATCTGAAGCGGGTGGCGGCGCTGGAAAAACCGGGGTCGGCCTTGTCGCGCCTCGCGGCGCAGCAATAGCGCTACGGCCTGGCGCCCAGGAAATCGTACTGTTTGGTGCTGCCCGCCGCTTCAAAGTGGGCAACGATCAGATTACGGCGAGCCAGAAGCGTCCGGATCTGTCCGGTATCCAGCCAGCGGCCGACTTTTTCCTGCAGAAGCGATTCGTTGAGCTCTTTCAGGCGGGCCAGCAAGACGGCATCACAACGATCGAGAGCTTTCGGATCCGGCAGTTTGGTGTGCCGCCGGAACGCGCGGGAGTGGTCGATCATCCACAGTTTCCAGTCCTTGTCGTATACGATGTTGGTGGCATTGCGGTCAACGTTGTAAATCAGCTGATCGAAAACCCGCATCAGCAGGTACTGCCGGGACCAGCGGTCCTTGTCCGGCGCCTGAATTTTTTTCCTCAGCCGCTCCACCTCGTCCATCTGCACGTTGTCGATCCACCAGGTGTAGGAACCCGGCTTGCCGGAGTAAAGACGTTCCACCGATACAGGAACCATTTCGCCCATCCCCAGCAACTGGGCAATCCGATAGGCCGCAATATTCAACTTGTAGGAGTCCTGAAAGTTATACTCGGTTCCCTGGGCGGTTTCAAACTTGGCCTTCGTGTCGTCAATAGTCTGGATACTGGCGTCGTGGGTAAGGGTTCCGTCGCTCAGGGTGGCCTGGTTGGTACCGGTCACACCCTTCTTGGCCCCCACCGCCTTCTTCACTTTCGCTGTCTTCAGGAAGGCTTCTTTCTGTTCGAGCGTAAGCTCCGGAACCTGCTGGGCATACAGAGAACCAAGGGCGATTCCTACCGCGGCCAGTTTCAACATGCGCTAGAAGTTATCACAAACTGGTGGGGGAACGCTGCAGTATACTTACGGTCTACCCGGGTCGATAAAGAGATGGACGAATCACTGCCGCTAACCGTTCTTTCTCACTACCGGGTGCTGGGGCGACTCGGCAGCGGGGGAATGGGTGAGGTGTACCTGGGGGAGGATACTCGCCTGGGCCGGAAGGTAGCGATTAAGGTGCTCCCGGCGGCCTTCACAAAGGACGCAGAGCGGCTGCGGCGATTTCTGCAGGAGGCGAGAGCGGCCTCCGCCCTGAATCATCCGAACATCATTACCGTCCACGATATTGGCGATAGCGAAGCCGGCCGGTTCCTGGTGATGGAGCACGTGGAGGGGCAAACGCTGCGGGAAGCGGTGCGGGCCGGTAACCCTCTCGATGTCTTGACCCGCCTGGGCGGCCAGATGGCGCGCGGCCTGGCGGCGGCGCATGCCGCCGGAATTGTGCACCGGGACATCAAGCCGGACAACATCATGATCCGTGCCGATGGATACGTCAAGATTCTGGACTTCGGGCTGGCGCGACTGGCGGGCGGACCGGCCACCCAAGGCGGCGGCTCGGAAAGCAGTACGGAGCCCGGCATGCTGATGGGGACGTTGAAATACATGTCCCCAGAACAGGTACAGGGTCACATTGCAGGCCCGGAATCGGATGTTTATTCGCTGGGCATGGTGTTTTTCGAGATGGCGTCCGGACACTACCCCATTGCCGCGCAGACGTTTCTGGGGATGCTGAACGCCATCGTGACGCAGGTTCCAGGCCGCCCGGCGCAGTGGAATCCGCAGGTTCCACCGGAGTTGGACGGACTGATTTGCCGCATGCTGGAGAAGGACCCGGCGCGGCGGCCCTCGGCGGCGGAAGTGGCAACGGTGCTCGACGGCCGTCCGGCGGCCGCAGAACCGGTCGCCATCGCTCCCGCGGTGATGGCCGAACGCCATGTGGTGGGCCGCAAACGGGAGCACCAGGAGTTCCGTGCGGCGCTGCAATCGGTGCGGGCGGGGCGGGGAACCATTCTGTGCGTTACCGGCGAACCCGGGATCGGAAAATCGACGTTGGTGGACGAGGTACTCGCGGGCCTGGCAGCCGAAGGCGGCTGCACCATCGCCAAAGGCCGCTGTTCCGAGCGGTTAGCCGGAACGGAAGCCTACCTGCCGCTGCTGGGTGCGCTGGAAAGTCTGCTCCAGGGCGGCAGCACCTCTCCGGCCGGCCAGGCGATGAAACAACTGGCGCCCACCTGGTTCATCCAGGTCTCGCCGGGCAGCGGCATGGATGGCGACTCGGCCCGTATGCTGGCCGAGTTGGCGGCCGCCTCCCAGGATCGTTTGAAACGGGAGTTGAGCCTGTTTCTGCAGGAGGTGGCGCGCATACGCCCCCTGCTTCTGTTTCTCGATGACCTGCACTGGGCCGACGTATCCACCATCGATATCCTCACCTATCTGGCAAGCCAGTTCAGCGGACTCAGACTCTTGATCGTGGTCACCTACCGGCCTTCGGACATGCTGCTCGGCAAGCACCCGTTTCTGCAGATCAAGCCGGACCTGCAGGCGCGCGGGCTGCTGCGCGAACTGCCATTGGCGTTCCTGACCGAAGCTGATATCGCGCAATATCTCGAACTTGAGTTTCCTGGCCACCGCTTCCCGGCCGGGTTTCCGCGACTCATCCAATCAAAAACGGAAGGCAGTCCGCTGTTTATGGCCGATCTGGTGCGCTACCTGCGGGACCGTGCCGTGGTAGCGCGGCAGGGCGGGGAAGGGCCATGGGTATTGGACCGAGCCTTGCCGGAGATCGAGCGCGAATTGCCGGAGTCGGTGCGAGGGATGATCGAGCGCAAAATCGCCCAGTTGAGCGAAGAGGACCGGCGGCTGCTGACGGTGGCCAGCGTGCAGGGGTACGAGTTCGATTCGGCGGTGCTGGCGCACGTACTGCAAATCGACGCCGATACGGCCGAGGAACGGCTGGAGACTTTGGAACGAGTCTACGCGTTCGTACGGCTGGTACGGGAAGCAGAGTTTCCCAATCGCAGCATTACCCTCCGTTACCGGTTCGTCCATGTTCTCTACCAGAACGCCTTGTATACGGCGGTACGGGCCACCCGGCGGTCGACCCTCAGCCGGGAAGTGGCCGAAGCCCTGGAGGGGTTCCATGGCTCCAAGAGCTCCCTGGCTGCCAACGAACTGGCCCTGTTGTGGGAAGCGGCCAGGGACTACACGAAGGCGGGGGGATACTTCGCCCTGGCGGCTCGTCAGGCGGGGAAGGTGTTCGCCGATCAGGAAGCGGCCGTGCTGGCACGGCGCGGACTGGCGGCCTTTGAACAGACTCCGGAATCGCAGGAACGAACCGACCAGGAACTGGTGTTGCTGGTCGTTCTCGGCGTCGCGCTAAGGGCGGTGAAGGGTTTTGCCGATCCCGAAGTGGGGGAAGCCTTCGCCAGGGCGCGCGAATTGTGTCCGGCCTCCGGCCAGAGCTCCCGCATGGTGCCGGTGCTGCGCGGCTTGTGGGAGTTCTACGAGGTGCGAGCGGACTATGCGAATGCGTTGCCCTATGCCGAACAGCTATTGGCGCTGGCCAGGCAGCTACAGGACCCGGCATTGCTGGTGGTAGGCTGCGACGTGATGGGCGACACGTCCGTATGGCTCGGCGAGTTCGCCACGGCATGGAAACACCTGGATTTGGGTGTTCGCCTGTACGATCCACAAATGCACCGTTCCCATTTGTTCGTCTACGGCTATGACACCGGAATGGCCTGTCACAGCTACGGCGCGGTGGCGTTGTGGCACCTCGGACATACCGACCAGGCGCTACAGCACCTGCAGAAGTGCAACGCGATTGCCCGGGAACTGGCCCATCCGATGACCTCGGCATTTGCCGGGATCATGGCGGCGTGGCTGCACCGGTTGCGGGGAGAGATGGCCGACGCGCAGCGGGAAGCCGAGTATGCCGTCGCTGTCTCTAAGGAGCATGGCCTGCCGTTCTTCCTGGGTTTCGGGATGATCACCCGCGGATGGGCGCTGGCCGCACTGGGACGCGTGGAGGAGGCGATCACGGAGATTCTGGAGGGCCTGGAGATTTATCGGGCTACCGGGTCGGAGTTGGGGGTGTCGCTGTGGCTGGGGTGCCTGGCCGAGGCCTATGCACGCGCGGGGCGAAGCTACGAAGCGCTGGAGGTACTGGACCAGGCGTTGGATTTTGCCGCCCGCACCGGAGAGCGGGTGTACGAGCCGGAACTGCTCCGCTGGAAAGCGATGCTCACCATGGACCGGGCCATGGACCAGGCCGTCAGCCACCTGGAGGCGGCACTGGCGGCGGCGCGCAGGCAGAGCGCCCGGTCCCTGGAACTTCGGGCGGCTGTGACCTTGGGGGGCCTTCTGGTCCGGATGGGCAGAGCCACCGCTGCCCGGAGCCTGGTGGCACCCATCTATGGCAGTTTCACCGAAGGCCTTCACTCCCCCGACTTACGCGAGGCCTCGGCGTTCCTGGCGTCACTTCCGTAGCCGCGAGCCTACTTTTTCGCCGGGCTGAACCGGAACTCCTGTTTCAAATGGCGGCCCTTTTCATCGCCTTCAATGGTGGCGGTGATGTTGCCGTCGGAGTCCTTTTCGTAGGTGATGATCTTCGGATGATCGTGTTTCGGATTCTCAAAAACGGCCTTCGTGGCCGAAGCGCTGGTGAGCTTGAACTCCGTTGGCGGCCGCCCGCCGGGCTGAGCCACGTAGTAGAGTTCCCCCTCCTTCTGAACAATACGCAGGTATTCGAAAGCCACCATGCGGGGTCCAGCGAGCGTTCGGCTGAGGCCCACCATCGCTCCCCCGGCCGGCGGCAGCCAGAACTCTTCAAACGTTGCCCGGCCGGCGGTTCCGCTCCAGTGGCCGGAGATCCAGGCAATCGATTCGATAGTGGGCTTCTCCTGCGCCAGAAGCGCAAAAGGGGCGAGAAACAGGATCAATAGTCGCATTGAAAATGATCATAGGCCCTGGCGGCGCCTGCCGTCTTGGAAAAATTGGCCATCAACAGTGCCAGCGCACTGGGGGCACGAAAAAACTCGGTCGGCGGCGCCCCGGCGAACTGGCGAAACTCATTGGCCAGGTGGGCCTGATCATAAAATCCGCATTGCAGCGCCAGGTCCGCCCAACGCGTGTACTCCCCGGCGCGATAGGCCGTCAAAAGTGCCTGGAAACGCACGATGCGGGCAAACGCCTTGGGCGGCAGACCGACGGCGCTGAGGAAGCGGCGGTCCAGTTGGCGCGGGCTGAGGTCTGCCGCCCGGGTGAGATCGTCCATGCGGCAGTTGCCGGCGGCGGCTTCCAGCAGTTCCACGGCGTGGGTTATGGCGGTATCGGGCGGGGCCTTGGGCGGCCGCGGTTTCAGAAAACTGAGTGGCACAAACTGTCCGGCGAGTTCGCTGGCCGGCATTCCCAGGAACGAACCCGCCGCGGCCGGCCGCAGGCGCCATCCGCGCGTCAGCATCTCCCCGGCCGGGTGCAGCGTTACCGGGCCGGTAATCTGCCCGGTGACAAAACTCGCGTCCTGCCCCGCCGGCCGGTTGGCCTGATGGACCACTAACTCCATCCGCCCGTCCGGAAGAATCGTTTCCATGGCGCCGGGAGCCACGCCCTTCAACGTCCAGACGCACTCCACCCATGGCGCCAGGTGTGCGGGCGGGGCGAATTGGCGATACTCAATCATATCTTCCGCCCTTGCAGCCAGTCCCGCTCCGGGTTCCGGGCCTCTTCCATCTGGGCGAGCATCTGGCTTTGCAACAGACGGGCCTGCTGCAGATCCCGGGTCCGCCCGGCATCGATCAGATTCACCGTCTCCCGCGGGTCGGCCTCCAAGTGATAGAGGTACGGTTTCCCGGCCCGAAAGGCCAGTTTCCATTCTCGGGTACGGAGGATCCGCTGCCCCTCCGGCCGCACGGGCTGGGCGATCAGTTCGGCGTAGGCACCGTCGAAGCGTGGCCGCTTGCCTTCGATTGCCGGCCGCAGGCTTGCTCCGTGCATCGCCGCCGGAACCGGGACACCAAGATAGTCGAGGATGGTCGGCGCGATGTCAGCTCCGGTGGCGGGTGCGTCAACCACCGTCCCTTTCCGGATCCGGCCTGGAAAGCGCATCAGCAGGGGCACTCGCAACGAGGCCTCATAGAAGACCATTTTGCTCACACGGGCATGCTCTCCGAGCATTTCGCCGTGGTCGGAGAGGAACACCACCAGCGTATTGTTCGCCTGCCCGGAGCGGTCCAACGCCGCCAGAATGCGGCCCACCCAGTCGTCTAACTCCTTCACCAGCCCCCAATAGAGGGAGATGTAACTCCCCATACCTGCCGCATTCAGCGGGACGGCTTGCGGAATCGCCGCCTTGGCCGGCGCGGTAAAGACGTCGTCGAGCACCTCTGGCATCGGCATCTTTTCCGGCTTGTACATGTCAAAGTACGGCCGTGGCGCGATGAGCGGAGCGTGCGGATGGAGGAAGGAGCAGGTGAGGCTGAAGGGGCCGGACGGCCGGGAGTCCAGGAAACGAATGGCGCGTGCCGCAGTCCACGCTGTAAGCGAATCCTCGGGTTTGGCCGTGTGTTCACCGGCCTCGTTGTGATGCGGCATCACCAACCCATCGCGAACGGCCCGCGCCATCATTCGGTCCACTTCCACGGGCCGGTAGGGCCAGCGACTATAGCGATCGATCGCCTCCCCGTTCTGTTTCCCCCGCCCGGGATACCGTTGGAGCAGATACTCGTGATAGAGCTCCAGATAGTCGGGAAGACCGTCGGAATAGATGTCCCGGTGGGCAGAGCCGGTATGCCATTTCCCGTGATACTCGGAGTGATACCCGTTGCGGTGCAGGATCTCTTCCCAGGTCTCCACATCCTCTGGCAACCCGGGGCGGTTGATCTCCGCATTTCCCGGGCAGCGGTGGCCGTGCTGGAAACGGCCCGTGAGCAAAGAAGCGCGCGAAGGGCCGCAGAGCGGCGAAGTACAAGTGGCGCGGACAAACCGGGCGCCATCCCGCGCCAGGCGATCCAGATGCGGCGTCTCGACAATCCGGTTCCCCGCGACCGACAGCGCGTCGAAACGCAACTGGTCCGCCATCAGGAATAGAACGTTTGGCCGGACCGGTGCCGGAGCGGCGAGGGAGGCAACGAACTGGCGTCGCGTGGTCATGGGCCTATTTTGAGAGGATATACGAATGGATTTGGAACTGAACGGGAATGTCGCCGTCATCACCGGTGGCGCGAGCGGAATCGGACTGGCGTGCGCGCGTGGATTGGAACGCGAAGGATGCCGGGTAGTGACCTGGGACTTGGCCGAGAGTGCGGACTTCCGCGTCGACGTCAGTGACTATGCCGCGGTCCAGTCCGCCGCCGCGGCAACCGTTGCCCGCTTTGGGCCAATCGTCCACCTGGTGCACGCCGCCGCCATGGGCTCCGGCAAGTTCGGCTTTCCGTTCACCAACCTGCAGCCGGCGGACTGGCCCCGCGTGCTGGAGGTGAATATTCTTGGCATGGTTCACGTGGCGCAGGCGTTGAGCCCGGGGATGGTGGCCCGGCGCGCCGGCACCATGGTTTTCATCGCCTCCATCGCCGGCCAGATTGGTTCGCAGACGGATCCGCCCTATTCGGCCAGCAAGGCGGCCAACATCAACTTTGCCCAGTGCCTGGCCAAGGATCTGGCACCGCATAACGTCCGCGTCAACACGGTGAACCCGGGCATGGTAAAGACACCGCTTAATCAGAACGTCTGGCGGGCATGGAACGAGCAGCAACCGGAGGAGAAGCGCCGTTCGTACGAGGATTGGGCGGGCGAGAAGGTGAAAGCCGTGGCCCCGCTCGGGCGCTGGCAGGAGACCGACGACATCGCCGACATGGTGGTGTTTCTCAGTTCGGAGCGGGCACGGCAAGTGACCGGGCAAACCATCAATGTCGATGGTGGACAGGTGATGCACTGGTAGCGCGCCCCTAACCGAGCATCAGGCGGCCCAGAGCATACGAGGCGACATTGGCCGCCGCAATGGCCCCGGCGTCACGAACGCTCCAACGGCCCGTGAGCGAGCGAAAGGCCAGGATCTCCGCCACCGCCGCAAAGGTCTCCACCCCCACGTCGGGAAGCGCCGGCATCGCCAGAATCACGAGAGGATAGGTGCAGGCCGTCAGCCACCAACCGGCGAAAAGCCGCGTGCCGATGCGGTGCGATGGCCGGAGCCCTGCCACCAGAACCGGCGTTTCGATGGCCACTGTCAGCAGGTACCCGGCCAGCAGGAACTGCCAGTTGTTCAACGCAGCCATAGCATCATCGGCACTTCGGCCAGTACATGAAAGATGGCGATGGTAAAGTAAGCGGCTCGGACGCGGTCCTGGTCAATGGCCATCCCCAGCCAGAGCGCCACCACGGCAATGGCGCCAGCCGCGATAACGAACGCGACGGCGTGCGGCCAGCGGCGGGCGAGCGGGATGGCGCGCCACTGCCACGGCCGCGCCGCCATCCCGATTGCCGGCAGCGCCAGCACCCAGACACCGTAGTGCAGCAGCTCCAGATACGCGTGCAGCGCGATCAATCCGGGTTGGGACGGCAGTGCCGTGATTGCCCCTGCCGACCAGTCCGCCCCCGGTCCCAGGCTGCTCCAGCGGAGCGCGGCAACCGTCACACCCATCACCGCCAGCGCCATGGCAAACGGGAATCGACGGACATCCGGCCATCGTTTGCCCGCCTGACGGAAGAGGAAATAGAGCGCCGCAATCGGATGCAGGTACAGAAGCAACAGGCAGGCAGCAGAAACGTCCCACCATGCCAACGCAACGGCGGCGCATACCGGCCCGGCCGCCTCCCCGGCGTCTCGGCCCGCCAGTCGAACCAGCAGCAGAACCCAGAAACCGCCCAACGTGAACCACACGGGAGTCACCGGCAGCAGCGCAAAGGCCGCACCCAATAGAACGGTTCCGCCCGCACCCGCCACCAGAAAGCCCCTTCGAACCGTCCATCGTGACGGCAGGCGCGCCAGAAAGTACCGCGCCTCCATCCAGTTGTGTGGTCCGGCGAAGAGCCAGACGCTGGCAAACGTCAACGGCAACGGCGCAAGCGCCGCCAGCGCTGCGGCGAGCACCGCGAACAGCGTGAACGCCGGCAATGCCGGCCGGCCCCAAGCCTGCGAAGTGCCGCTCTCCGCGGCTAAAATCACGGGAGGCACGGCCTACTTCTCCTTGCGAAACTTACGCCAGAAGGCCCGTCCCGTAAAAAACGCGCCAATGGAGAGAAAGAAGCCACTGATGAGATCAAACCAGCCGCCCCCGCCGGTGGGGATGGGCGATGGGGATCGTATGTCGGCCGATGCCACAGCGGCGAAACAGAGAAAGGGAAGCAGGAACCGCATATTTTGGATCATGCCTCAGAATGCGGATTCGCAAAAGGAGATTGCGCAAAATAGCACACACACACCGCTAAACCGTGTGAGACGGCCGCTGCGCCGTGATACTTTGGCGTTTTCCGCCACAATAAGGGACTTCATCTATGCAAGCGGGTTTCCAGGTCGGACAGTTCATTCTCGAGCGCCAGTTGGGCGAGGGCGGAATGGCCGAGGTATGGCTCGGACGCAATATTCACGTCGGTTCCCAGGCGGCCATTAAGTTCCTGAACGACCGTTACGCTTCGGCCAAAGACATCGAACAGCGGTTCCTCAATGAAGGCCGCCGACAGGGAGCACTCGATCATCCCAACATCGTAAAGGTGTTCGGATTCGAATACGCCGCAGGGCGCAGTTTTCTGCTCATGCAGTATGTCGATGGCGAGGCGCTCGATCTCGTGCTTCAGCGCAAGGGGCCCATGACGCCAGCAGGTGCACTTCCCATCGCCAACGGCGTTCTGATGGCGCTCGATTTCGCGCACAGGAACCAGATCGTTCATCGCGACGTCAAGCCGTCCAATATCCTGGTGGACCGCCACGGCACCGCCTACTTGGGAGACTTCGGAATCGTTCTCGCGGTGAACGAGAAACGCCTCACCCAGACCGGTACCGTTATGGGCACCCCGCACTACATGAGTCCAGAGCAGATCACCAAGCCGATGGAGGTGGACCACCGGGCCGACATCTACAGCTTCGGCTGTGTGCTGTATGAGATGCTCACCGGCATCGCCCCCTTTGATCATGTCACTGCGACCCCCGGCGATACCGATTTTGCCGTCAAAATGGCGCATGTGCAGCAGGCTCCCCCTCTGCCGCGCCGCCGCAACCCCGCCATCCCACTGGCCGTGGAAGCGGTGATCCTCCGCTGCCTCGCCAAGGATCCGGCCTATCGGTACCAAAGCTGCGCCGAACTGCGTACGGCACTGGAGGCGGCCGTCAACGCCGTGCCGCCGCCGGCGCGGAGAACCCGGCGGGTGTGGCCATGGGTAGCTTCCCTGGCTGCGGCCGGAATGCTCGGTGCCGGCGCGTTGTACTGGCCGAAGGACCCGGTGGTGGACGCTTTCACCGTATCCCCGGCGGTGGCCGTCCAGGGGTCACCGGTCTTGCTCTCCTGGTCCGTAAAGAATGCCCGAGCCGTGGAGATCCGCGGGCACGGCCGCCAACCAGCGACGGGAAAGCTGTTCGTCACGCCGGGGGCCAGCGGCGAGTCTTATGAATTGGTCGGCCGGAACTTGTGGAAAAACGCCGTTCAAAAGGTCAACGTTTCGGTGGTCGACAGGGTTGCCATCCGCCGTTTCGAACTAACCCCCGATACACTTCGCTCTGGCGAGGAGGGACAGTTGGTCTGGGAGGTGGTAGGAGCCAAAGAGGTCACCATCGGTGGCAGGCAGATGGTGGCTTCCGGCAAAGCCCCAGTGCGGGAAAACAAAAGCGCGTCGTTCACCCTTCGCGCCACCGGGTTCGATGGCACAGTGGTTCAGGAGCGGCGCTTTCTGACCGTGTTGGCCCCGGCAGCGCCGCGTCCCACTTTTGTGGCTCCGGAAGTCGTTCTCTTTGCCTGGGCACCCGCCACCGTCACCTCCGGCGCCAATGCCGAACTGGTATGGGATGTCCGCGAAGCAACGAAAGTCATGATTGGCAACCGTCAGGTGGAACCCCGCGGTCGCTGGTCCTTTACCCGTATTGAGCGGGGATTGACAGCGACGTTGGTGGCCACCGGACCCGGCGGACGAACGGTAAGGACCGTCGAACTGCGGGTGATTCCACGAGTGACCGGCATTAACCCCGAAACCTCCGGGAGGAGCGCAGCGCCCGAAATCCGAATGTTTCGCTCTGAGAACAGGGTGGCCAATGGCGGCCGCTACGTCAATCTGCACTATGACGCGCCGGGCTCCACCCGGGTCACGATTCAGCCGGAGGCCGGCCCGGTCTCCCCCGGAAAGGGGATCGTCTCCGTCTTCCCCCTGCGCCCCACCCGCTACACGCTCACCGCCCAGTGGCCGGACGGAACCTCCCGATCCGCCACCTTGGACGTCAATCCGTAGCGATCCGTCAGAACGCCAGTTGGGGGTCCAACAGCAGCGGCCGCTGGTAGGGAATCTTCCATTCCCATCGCGCCAGACGCAATGTCAGCAGGGCGCGAATCTCACACGGTACCCCACTCGCCGGCGGCCGCGCCAACAGCCCCCGCACGCCGGGGCCAGCCAGGGATAGCCGCCACTCGGATCCGGCGACCAGTGTCGCCTCCTGCCCGGCGATCCGCAAACCGAACCCGCCCGGGTCCGCCGTCACCGGCAACCAACCCGGTCCGCGCACGGTGAAGGGCACCCGCAGCACCGTACCGGACAGCCAGCCTTCCCGCGTCTTCGCCCCTTGTTCGACCTCGTCCACCCGCTCCAGATACGCTCTCTCCAGCTTCACTTCGTAGGCATCCAGTATGCCCTCTCGCACCAGGAACGGCGACAACGCCGCCAGCGCCAACGACGCGATCCACGCCACCCGGCGCGGAGAAATCGGGATAGGGGGGAGCTTCACAACTCCTCCCCTCCCACACCACCGGACATG
>CAYSFR010000050.1:0-62387 GCA_964430625.1 uncultured Solibacteraceae bacterium | reverse complement strand
ATCTTCCGGCGTTTTGCAAGTCCGCAACGCTATTCAACTGCCGGATTTAGGTTGATGGGTCCGGTTGTTGGCGGACTCGGCGCGATCCATGTTGCGGGAGAGCAGGTCATTGGAACTGGCCGAGTCGATCGCCTTGGAGTAGGTGTAGAAGGTAAGGAAGGAGAGGCCCGCGGAGGTGCGCTTTTCGAGCTTGACGGTACCGGCGTGATAGTTGGAGCGGGCGCCGTTGGTGCGGAAGATGATGCTGCCGAAGTTGGGGTAGGGGCGGAAGATCTGCGTATTGGACTGGAAGGCAGAGAACTGCGCGGGGTTGTTCAGGCGAAGGGAGTTGGCCCAGTCGTAGGAGAGGTTGTTGATCTCGCGATTTTCAAATCCGTTGACGCCGGTATTGGCGGTGTACGTGGTTTCCACCATGTAATGGCGGGCGAAGGAGTGCTGCAGGCCGAAGTTCCAGCTCATGGAGTAGGGCGAGACACGGTTGGGGTCCACCCAGGTGGCTGAGCGGCCGGAGTAGTTGGTGCCGGCGAAGGGGATGGTGCCGTCGGGGCGTACGGCCGGGCGGAGCAGGAGCGAGGCGGGCGGACCCTGCGAGAGTTGGAAGCGAGGACGGAAATCGCCGTTCGGGGTATCGATGCGGGAGGTGAGCGCGCCGTACTCTTCGGTGGGTGCGCCAGGGAGCCGTTCGTCGACGGTGGAGACAGCGAAGCCGGTGCGGAGGACCCAATTGCGGGGAAGCGTCCAGGCGAGGCCGACGCGGGGCTGGAAGTTGTTCCAGTCTTTCTTATGAACGGTGGTGGGATGCGTGATGACGCCGCGCCCGCCGGCGACGATATTGTCGGTGCCGGCAGGGTCGAAGCTGGAGATCTGTCCGTACTTGTTATTGGGGGTGCTTTGCACCTGGTAGCGGACCCCGATGTTCAGCGTCAGGCCGGGGCGGAGGCGCCAGTCATCCTGGGCGTAGAAGGATTGGATCCAGTTGCGCGGCAGGTTACTGAGCAGATTCGAGGTGATGTTGTAGCTGGAGACGGCGCCGACCAGGAGTTGGGAGAGGACATTGCCACCGGTATTGGGAATGGCGGAGCCGTTGGGGTTCAGGCCGCCGGTGGAGGCCAGGTTAAAGGTGCCGGCGTTGTTGTCGCGGGTGTAGTTGTTGCGACGCAGGCGCATGATGTCGACGCCGAACTTGAAGGCATGTTTGCCGGAGAGTTTGCTCACGTCTTCGCGGAAGTTGATGGTCTCCTCCACATTGAGCGAGGGATTGGCGACGTTGGGGATGCCGGTGACGACGGGCATGGATCCGGCTCCGATATTGGGAATACCGAGCAGTTTGCCGAAGTCGGTACCGTATCCGGGCCAGGTGGTGTCGTTGCGGAAGCGGTAGTAGTTGAGCCGCGTTTCGCTGATGAGCGTGGGGGTGATGGTGTGGGTGGCGCCGATACCGGAGGTCGTTTGGGCGTCGGTGGAGGTTCGGTAGGAGGTGTTATAAAGCGGGTTGACGACGTCCAGGTTCGGGGTGAACGAGGTGCGGGTGTTGAAGCTCCAGTTGAAGAACATTTTGAACCGGGCCGTGAACTGCTGGTCCAGGCGGAGAGAGTAGTTGGCCCAGTCGACGGTCTTCTGCCGGGCCAGTTGGAGATTTCCGGTAACGCCGGTGGCGGTGGGCGTGCCCGGGAGGTTGGGGGCTTCCCAGATGTTGTCGCCGAGGAACTTTGTGGCAACCGGATCCCATTGTGCCTTGGGGATGATGTTGCCGGGGAACGGGGAGCGCGACCAAATGCCGTTGTTGACGGCGGTGGAACGGGCGTCATAGATGGCATTGACGCCGGCGCGGCCGCCGTAGTTGAAGATGCCATTGCGCTCTTCGGGGGTGGGAACAGACCAGGAGATCTGTTCGCCCTGGCGTTCCATCAGGTACTGGCCGGCGAACATAAAGAAGGTTTTATTGCGGCCGTCGAAGAGTTTGGGGATCAGGATGGGGCCGGACACGTTGAAGTCCGGCTGATAGAAGTGGAGGCTGTTGCCTGTCTGCTCAAAGCGCGCCGGCTGCATGAATCGCCGGTGTTGCATGGGACCTTCCCGGAACAGCAGACCGCCGCCGGCGTGGAGTTGATTGGTTCCGCCCTTCTTAACGATCACGATGGCGCCGCCGGCCGAGTGGCCATATTCGGCGGGCGGGACGGTGGTGATGACCTTGGCCTCTTCAATGGTGGAGAGAATGGTGTCGGTGGTGTTGGTGCCGGACGGTTGGACGCCGTACATGCCGTCCTCGAAGTAGCCAATGTTGGCGGTGGCGCCGCCGTTGATGGAGAACCCTCCCAGGGAACCGGCATAGCCCAATCCGGTGACGTTGACGCCTGGAGTGAGATAGAGCAGGGCCCGCGAGTGCCGCTGGTAGAGCGGCATGCGCTGGAAGAATTCACCGGAGACGACCGTGCCGGTAGTGGAGGTTTCGGTCTCCAGCAACGGGGATTCGGCGGTCACCTGGACCGAGTCGGAAACAGCGCCGAGTTCCATGGTGGCATTGACGGGTACGGTGGCGCCGACGCGGAGTTCAACCTGGTCGCGAAGGAAGGTCTTAAAGCCGGGGGCCGTGATACGAACGCGATAAGTGCCGGGCCGGAGGAAGGGAAGCCGGAACATGCCATCGGCATTGGATTCGGCCGTAGAGTCAAAATTGGTGGCGGAGTTGGTGGCCAGGATGCGGGCGGCGGCGACGACGGCGCCCGTGGAGTCAGTTACTATGCCGGTGATAATCCCGGTATCTTGCGCGGAAACGCTGAGCGCGGCGAGAAGCACTGCTACGTAGAGTTTGTTCACTGTAATCCCCGTGTGGGGGGATTATATAGAAAACGGCATGGGGTGGAGAACGGCCCCAATTCGGCCGGCAAAGTAGGACATAATCATACGCATGCGAAGAAGAGAGTGCATCGGAATCCTGGCCGCGGGGTCGCTAGTGGCACAGAAAAAGCGGCGTACGGCCGTGTCGATTGTCCGGGACCAGTTTCACATCAATGGCAAGCCGACTTACGCCGGAAGAAGCTGGAAGGGCCACAAGATCGAGGGCCTGCTAATGAACTCGCGCATGGTGCAGGGCATCTTTGATGACCTGAATCCGGAGACGGCGGTCCGGTGGGCCTATCCGGACACGAAGAAATGGGACGCGGAACGCAACGTGCGCGAATTCCTGGCGGCGATGCCGGAGTGGAAAAAGCACGGATTGCTGGGCTTTACCGTGAATTTGCAGGGCGGGAGTCCGGAAGGCTACTCCAAGGGGCAGCCCTGGGAGACCGGAGCAATCGCGCCCGACGGATCGCTGCGGCCGGCCTTTATGGCGCGGCTGGAGCGGATTCTGAACCGCGCCGATGAACTGGGCATGGTGGCCATTGTTGGCTACTACTACTTTGGCCAGGATCAGCGGGTGAAGGACGAAGTGGCCGTAAAGGCCAGCGTCCGCAACGCGACGCAGTGGCTGTTGGATAAGGGCTACACGAACGTGCTGGTGGAGATCGACAACGAGTGCAACGTGAAGGCCTTTGACCACGAGATCCTGAAGCCGGCGCGGGTGCACGAGTTGATCGAAATGGCCAAGGGAATGAAGAAAGACGGGCGCCGTCTGCTGGTGGGGACAAGCTATGGCGGCGGGGCGGTGCCGCTGGAAAATGTAGTGACAACTTCGGACTTTATTCTGATTCACGGCAACGGTGTGAAGGACCCCAACCGGATCGCGGAAATGGTGCGGCAGACGCGGCAGGTGAAGGGGTATCGCCCGATGCCGATTCTGTTCAACGAAGACGACCATTTCGACTTCGACAAGCCGATGAACAACATGGTTGCGGCGATCAGCGAGTACTGCGGCTGGGGCTACTTTGATCCGGGAAAAAGCGACTATGCCGACGGCTACCAATGCCCTCCGGTGAACTGGGGGATCAATAGCGATCGAAAGAAGGCCTTCTTCGGGTTGCTGAAGGAAGTGACCGGAGCGTAGTAGTAGATTTCTACTATTGCGCTTTCGCCTTCGGGGACGGTACCCTCGACCACGCACGAATGATACCGATGAAGCCGATGTTCCTGCCCGGCGTGGAGATGAACCCGGAGCCTGGGCCCTATGCCGACGCCATCGCCACGATGCAGAAGGCCGGCGCGGAGTATCCGCAGATCTGGCACCTGTTTGCCTTCAAGTCGGCGGCGACCACGCACCTGGCCCGTTTCACCCATGAGATCCTGCATGGCGAGGCACCGCTTTCCAGCGGCCTGCGCGAGTTGATAGCGGCGTTTGTATCGGGCCGAAACGAATGCCCATTCTGACTGAAATCGCACGCCGCGGTCGCGGCGGAACTGCTGGGAAGCACGGAATTGGTGGCCGCCGTGGTGGCGGATTTCGAGACCTCCCCGCTGACCGAGACGGAGAAGGCCCTGTTCCGTTTTGTGGACAAAGTGAACCACGACTCGCCGCGGATCACGCCCGAAGACATGACCCCGCTGCACGAGCAGGGATGGACCGATGAGCAGATCTACTATGCCGTCACCGTCTGCGCGCTGTTCAATTTTTACAATCGCTGGATCGACGCAACCGGTGTTCATGCGCTCTCCGAGGAAGCGCACCGCGCCGGTGGGAAACGGACGGCGGTGAATGGGTACGTCCGCAAATAGCCTGGCGGTCGCACCGGAGGAATCGTCGATCCGGTATCCGGGCTGGCGCGTGGTACTGGCGGCACATGTCAGCGTGATGTTGAGCTTTGGCTCGCTGCTGGTGTTCACCTTCAGCGTCTTTCTGAAGCCGCTGACGGCGGAGTTCGGCTGGGGCCGGGAGGAGGTATCGCGGGCCTTCGGCCTGGCGGCGATGGCGGTGGCGGTTGCTTCGCCGTTTTTGGGACGAATGCTCGACCGCGGTTCTCCCCGCCGCATTGTTCTGCTCTGCCTCTGCGTGTTCGGACTCGCGTTTGCCTCGCTGCGATTCCTCACCGCGGATCTACGGCACCTCTACGCTGTGTTTCTGGTGCTGGGACTGGTGGGCAACGGGACTACGCAGATGGGCTTTTCCGGCGCGGTGAGCAGTTGGTTCACCCGGCGCCGAGGCATGGCGCTGGCGCTGGTGATGGCCGGTACGGGAATTGGTTCCATGTTGCTGCCGCCGCTGGCCCAGGCGCTTATTGACGCTGGGGGATGGCGCCATGCGTACCTCGTGCTGGGTGGCCTGGTTCTGCTGGCCGGGGTGCCGATGACGGCGCTGTTCCTGCACGTCCGGCCACAAGACTCCGCTGCGCGTGCCCGCGTCCAGAGTCCCTCCCATTCGGTTCCGGAAGCACTGCGGAGCCGCGTCTTTTGGATTCTCGCCGCGACGTTGTTCCTCAGTTCGGTAGCCGCCAACAGCGCCATTACGCAAATGGCGGCGCTGCTCACCGACCGAGGCCTGTCGACCGCGCAAGCGGCGTGGGCGGCCTCCGCGTTGGGCGGGGCAAGCTTTGCCGGCCGCCTGTTAACGGGTGCGTGGCTCGACCGCTTCTTCGGACCGCGCGTGGCCCTGTTCCTGCTTACGCTTCTCGCTGCCGGCATCCTGCTGCTGGCAGTGGCCGATTCCGTGGCCGCCGGCCTTGTGGCGGCCGTCCTGATTGGATTCGGCCTGGGCGGGGAGGCGGATATCACGCCTTTTCTTCTGGCCCGGTATTTTGGGCTGGCGTCCTTCTCCACTCTCTATGGACTCACCTGGACTTTTTACGCCGTGGCCGGGGGGATTGGCCCCGTACTGGCGGGGCGCGCCTATGACCTGACTGGTTCCTATCGCACTATCCTGCTCGGCCTGGCCGTTGCCACCCTCCTTTCTGCGATCCTCATGCTGTGGATGCCTCGTTACAGCGAAAGCTCGGAGCGCGCCTCGGCATGAACTCGCCGACCGTGCGCCTGCTTGCCGGAGTGCTGTTTACGCTGGCCGTCATCACGGCGTACGCCGCCTACACCATTCATGCCGTACACTCCATGCGGCTGGTGCAAAGCGAGATCGTCGATCAGAACCGAAAGGGCTCTCTGCAACTGATCCGCATTCAAGGGGACCTGAACGCACTCGGGCTGGCCATGCGCGACATGCTCGACAATCTGGACGGCTATCCCATCAACGCGTGGTTCGGGCAGTTTCACCGCATCCGGGAGAACCTGGACGACGCGATTCAACTGGAGGCGGAGTTGGCCGGCGTACGGCGCGATCCGCGGCAGACCGCCTACCTGCGCGGTTCGTTCTCCCAGTTCTGGTCGGCGGTGGAGCATACACAGCGTCTGGCGGAAACCGGGCACGAAAAGGAGGCGCGCGAATGGGTACGCCGTACGCTGCAACCGCGGCAGGAGGCGCTCAGCGCGTTGACGGCACGCCTGCTGGTGGAGAACAACGAGGAATCGCAGCGTGCCGCCGCGACAATCACCGAGACCTTCGCCGGCATCGAGCGCAACGCGTACTGGTTTCTGGCACTGTCAGCGGTGTTGGTGCTGGCGGTCAGCTTCACCTTGATCCGTTCGAACCGCCAGTTGTTTGCGCGGGTGAACGAGTTGTCCAATCAGCGCCGGGAACTGGCACAGCAGCTGATTGCAACGCAGGAATCGACATTGCGCGCAATATCCCGGGACCTGCACGACGAGTTCGGCCAGATTCTCACCGCCGTCGGCGCAATGCTGAAGCGAGCCAGTCGAAAAGCGCCGCCGGAGTTCCAGGAGCAGATCCAGGAGACGTCGGTGGCTCTGCAAGAGACGTTGGAGAAGATTCGTGCCCTTTCCCAATCGCTGCAGCCGGTGATCCTGGAGGAACAGGGGTTAGTGGCGGCGGTGGAGTGGCACCTGGCGGTGTTCCAGCGGCAGACCGGGATTGCCGTGCACTATGAGCCATCGCCGGGCTTGCCGGATGTGGATCCGGCGGCGCGCATCCACGTCTACCGCATCCTGCAGGAAGCTTTGAACAACGTGGCCCGCCACGCGGAGGCCCGTGAGGTGACAGTGCGGCTGCGGAAAGGCCCGGAAGGGGTGGTGCTGGAGGTGGCCGACCCAGGCAAGGGAATTCCGGCGCAATGGAAACCGGGAGTGGGAATAGCGGGGATGCGGGAACGGACAGCCCTGATTGGGGGCGTTCTGGAGATCGGCGCCGCCTCGCCAGCAGGTACCCGGATCGCGCTGACGGTTCCGGTGGAGGGCTCCGTTGATGCGTAGAATTCGTGTCCTGCTGGTGGATGACCATGCGCTGGTGCGACGCGGCTTTCAGCGTCTTCTGGAAGATGATCCGGAACTGGAAGTTGTTGGCGAGGCGAGCGACGGCGCCCAGGCCGAGGAACTGGCGGCGCAACAGAGGCCGGACGTGATCGTGCTCGATTTCGCCCTGCCCGGACAGAGTGGGGCGCTCACCGCGCGTAAGATCCTGGCCGTGCTTCCGGAGGTGAAGATCCTGATGCTGAGCATGCACGCCGAGCCGGACTACGTGGCGCAGAGCCGCGAGGCGGGCGCGTCCGGTTACCTGTTGAAGAACGCCTTGGACCTGGAACTGGTGGCCGCGGTGAAGCAGGTGTCGGCCGGCGGTTGGGTGCAAGACCCGCGATTGGAGCAGGCGGCCGGCGCCTCCGGCGCGCGGCGCACGCTTTCGACCAGAGAACTGGAAGTGCTGCAGCACATTGTGGCCGGCCGGCCGAATAAAGAGATCGCCGCCATCCTGCAGTTGAGTGTGAATACGGTGGCGGTGCACCGGGCCAACATCATGGAGGCGCTGGCGGTGCGCAATACGGCCGACCTGGTGGTCCACGCCATCCGTTATGGGCTGGTGAGCCTGCCATGACGCGCCGAGACCTGATGGCGGCGGCGCTGGCCGCGGCGGCACCCGGCGCTGGTGTGCGACTGGCCGATGTTACCGCCGCCGCCGGACTCAACTTCCGCCACAATACCGGCGCCTTCGGCGCGAAGTATCTCCCGGAGACCATGGGCCCAGGCTGCGCCTTTCTCGACTACGACAACGATGGATGGCTCGACGTCCTGCTCGTCAACGGGCAGGACTGGCCCGGCCACCGACGCCAGCGCTCCACGCTCCGGCTCTACCGCAACAATCGCAACGGATCCTTCACCGACGTGACGCGCGCCGCCGGTCTGGAGATCGAGATGTACGGGCTCGGCGTTGCCGTGGCCGACTACGACAACGACGGATTTCCGGATATCTATATCACCGGTGTCGGCCAGAACCGGCTGTTCCGCAACTCCGGGCGAGGGACGTTTGTCGATGTGACGGCCGCGGCCGGGCTGGGCAATCATCAGTCTTTCTCCACATCGGCGATGTGGGTGGATATCGACCGCGACGGGCACCTGGATCTGTTCGTCTGCAACTACGTGCGCTGGACCGCCGGGCAGGACATCTTCTGCACGCTCGATGGTAAGGCTAAATCCTACTGCACGCCCGAAGCCTTTCGCGGCACCACCTGCTGGCTGTTCCGGAACCGCGGCAACGGGACCTTTGAGGACATCACGGCGCGCAGTGGTATCTTCGACGCCTCCTCCAAATCGCTGGGCGTTGCGATGCTCGATTTCGATCAGAACGGCTGGCCCGACATCTTCGTTGCCAACGATACCCAGCCCAATAAGCTCTATCGCAACAATCGCGACGGGACGTTCCGGGAGGTGGCCGTTCGCAATGGCGTGGCCTTTGGCGACGATGGCCGCGCCCGGGCGGGCATGGGTGTCGACGCCGGCGATATCCGGCGGATTGGGAAGGAATCGATCGCCGTCACCAATTTCGACAACGAGATGCTGGGCCTCTATGAGCCGGCCGAGAACGGCTTCCATGATGGGGCGCAGTTGGCCGGGATCGGTGCCGCCACTCGCTCCCGCCTCGGGTTCGGCTGTCTGTTCTTTGATCTGGATCTTGACGGCCACCTCGACCTGTTGGCCGTGAACGGACACATCGACGATACCGTCCGCAATCTGAACAAAGGGATTGTCCACGCACAGTCGCCGAACCTGTTCCTCAACGACGGCCGAGGCCGGTTTCGTGATATTGCCGCCGAAGTGGGCGCCGAATTCTTCGCCCCGAAAGTGGGCCGTGGCCTCGCCCTCGGGGACTTTGATCGCGACGGCGATCTGGACGTTCTGCTCACCACCAACGGAGGCACCGCACACCTCTATCGCAACGATGTCCCCGACGGAAACCGCTCCATCCGCTTCCGCCTGGAAGGGCGGAAATCCAATCGGGATGCCATCGGCGCGGTGATCCGGTTGTTCGGTGCCGGTGCACCGCAGATGCGTATGGTCCGGAGCGGTTCGAGCTATCTCTCTTCCAGTTCCCTGGCCGCCACCTTCGGTGCCGGCACGCTCACCAGCATCGATCGCGCGGTCGTCTATTGGCCCAGCGGACGGGTGGACGAGTTCAAGAATCTCGCCACCGGCCGCACCTATCATTGCGTGGAAGGCCAGGCACCCCGAGCGCTCGATTACCGCTAGTGCTTTTCGATTATTGCGGCCCGGCGGACCCGCCAGCTAGCATGGCGCGTGCTTTCGATGCTGCGGAATCCGTTATTGCTGACGACCCTGTTCTCTGTGGCCCTGGCGGCCCAGGATCCCACCGGTTCCATGGAAGGAGCGGTGCTGGATGCCACCGGTGTCCGTGTATCCGCCGCGCAGGTGACAGCCACCAATCTGGACACCGGACGCGTTGTCTCCGCCGCTGTCGAAGACGGACGCTACCGCTTTTCCCTGCTTCCCGTCGGCCGCTACGCCATCTCCATCCAGGCAGCCGGTTTTGCGCCTTACGAACGAAAGCCCGTGGAGATCGATGTGAGCCAGGCGGTGCGTATCGACGTTCGGATGGAGGTGGCGGGGGTTCGCGAGTCGGTCAGCGTGAACGGCGAAGGCACAATGGTGGATACCGTCAGCAACGCCGCCGGCAAAACCGTTACGACGCGGGAGATTCTCGATTTGCCGCTCAATGGCCGCAATTTCACCCAACTAGGCCTGCTACAGGCCGGCGTGGCGGAACTGCCCGGCGGCATGGCCACCGCCGGAGGATCCCTCCGCGCCGGGCATGCCTATGCCGTGAACGGCCAGCGCCCCGAATCGAACAACTTCCTGCTGGACGGAGCCAAAAACGGCAACCGCATGGACGGCGGATTCGCCATCCGTCCCCCGGTCGACTCCATCGCCGAATTCCGCATCCTCACCCACACCGCGCCGCCGGAGTACGGCGGTACCGCGGGCGCCAACACCACCGTGGTCACCAAGTCCGGCGGCAACACCCTCCATGGCGGCCTCTACGAGTTCTTCCGCAACGATGTCTTTGACGCCCGCAACTTCTTCTCCGCCCGCGTGGAACCGCTCAAGCAGAACCAGTTCGGCGGCACGCTTGGCGGTCCGATTCAGAAGAACAAAGTCTTCTTTTTCGCCTACGCGGAAGGCTTTCGCAACCGGCAGGGCATCACCCGTGCTGGCAACGTTCCGACTCCCGCGCAACGCCAGGGAGATTACTCCGGACGCCCTGCTCCGCTCCTTAACCTTGCCGCCGGCGGTGTCCCGTTCCCTGATAACCGGATTCCGGCCTCCCAGTTCCATTCCGTCGGCCTCCGCGCCGCTGGTCTCTATCCGCTCGGCAATACCACGCCGTCGGTTTACACCGGCACGGTGGTGACGGAAAACGAGTCCAACCAGGCCGGCGGGCGGGTGGATTTCCTCGCCTCCGAGCGCGACCAAGTCTCCCTTCGCTACTCCTACTCCGGCGGGCACAATGTGAATCCCATCTCCATCCGGGGTTCTGACCTGCCTGGGTTCCCCGTCCGCGATGAGCTGCGCACGAACTCGCTTGCCATCAACGAGACCCATGTCCTCTCCCCCAACGTGGTGAATGCCGTGCGTGCGGCCTGGTTCCGCCACACCTTCCTGTTTGATCAACGGCTGAACCGTACCTCCCCGCGCGAGTTTGGATTCCTCTACGACTCGGCTTCCGCGCAAGGCCAGAGCGTTCCGTTCTTCAACGTGAACGGCTACTCCCCGGTGGGCGGCGCCATCACCGGTCCCCGTACCTCCGCGCAGACCAGCGGCGAAATCTACGATGCCCTGCACTGGGTGCGCGGCGCCCACTCCTGGAAGTTCGGCGGCGAGTTGCGTCGCGTGCATCTCAATCTTTTCCAGGCCATCGCCCCGAACGCCTTCTTCGTTTTCGCCCCGTCGTTCCCCACCAATGATGCGTTTGCGAATCTCCTGATGGGCCGCCCCGTGGTGTTCTATCAGGGATTGGGCGACCTCTCCCGCGGTCTTCGAGGCTGGGAGTCGGCGCTCTTTGTCCAGGACGAGTGGCGCATCCACCGCAAGCTCACCCTGAACTATGGCTTGCGCTGGGAGGTGAACACGCCGTTCACCGAGGTGCGCGGGCGCTTGAATGCTTTTTCACCCGGCAGCAAGTCCAACGTACATCCGGACGCGCCGGCCGGCCTGCTCTTCCCCGGAGACGCCGGCGTTGCGGATGGCATCGCGCCGGTCTTTTACAAAGGGTTGATGCCCCGTTTCGGCTTCGCCTGGAACCCCGACGGCCGCGGCCTTACCAGCATTCGCGCCGGTTACGGCATCTTTTTTGATCCGCTCGCCAACGGCTCCGGCGTCGCCTCCCAGGTCCCCGTCAGTTCGCTTCCCTCCACCCAACTGGTGCAGTTCAGCGGCCCAGGCGTGAACTTCGTGGATCCCTACGCCGGACAGGGCCGGCCGGCCGGCGGCAGTTTCCCGCGCCCGCTCACCCTGGTGGTGATGGACCGCGACGCCCACCCGCCGTATGCCCAGAACTGGAACCTCTCCGTGCAGCGTTCCCTCGGCTCGGACTACGTGCTGGAGGCGCGCTATGCCGGCAGCAAGGGTACCCGGCTGCCGCGGAACATCGAGGCGAATCCAGCCGTGCCGGGCCCCGGTGCCACCAGCGGCAACGCCGACCGCCGCCGCCTCTACGCCAACTGCCCAGCCACCGGCGCCTGCGACTTCACCCATGTCGCCATGCTCAGCTACATCACCAATTCCACCTACCACGCGGGCCAACTCAGCCTCAGCCGCCGCTTCAGCAATGGACTCGGATTCAACACCTCCTACTGGTTTTCGAAGACCCTCGACTACCTCTCGGCCATGAACCTGGGCGGCGCCGCGGCCCGTCCCCTGGCCGGCGAAAACGATATCGCGCAAAACCCCTTCGATCTGCGCGCCGAACACGGCCCATCGCTGTTTGACGCCCGCCACCGCTTGGTCCTCAGCGGTTCCTATGAATCGGGCCGCGCCCGCCACGTCCTGCTGCGCGGCTGGCAGGTGAACGGAATCGGCTCCTTCCATTCGGGTACGCCGTTCACCGTCTTCGACACCACCAATGTCTCCCTGCAGGCCTCCCACCCGCCTATCTCCGGCTACAGTGGCAGCCGCCCGGATGCGATCGCCAACCCTAATCAGGGTCCGCGCTCGGTCACGCAGTGGCTAAGCCGCTCCGCCTTCCGCCGCCTGGATCCGGTGGCCGAGGCCGGCCGGTTTGGCAATGCCGGCCGCAACACCGCCCGCGGCCCCGGTTTTGCCAATCTTGACCTCTCGCTCCTGCGTCAATTCCCCCTCACCGAACACCTCCGCCTCCAGTTCCGCGTCGAGTGCTTCAACGTGGCCAACCACGCCAACTTCGCTGTTCCCGTCAGCGATCTGAACTCCGCCAACTTCGGCCGCATCCTGGAGGCGGGTCCCTCCCGCCTCTGGCAACTGGCGCTCAAGCTGTCATTCTGACCGCCTCAGAGCGTCTTCGTCGCCCCGCCGTCCATATCGATCAGCGCACCGTGCAGGAAGCGTCCGGCCGGACTGGCCACAAAGGCGACCAGAGCCGCCAGATCCTCCGGTTCGCCGACACGCGTGACGCGCGCCTCGCGGACAAACAGCGGCTCGGCGTCCTCGATTGAAATTCCCCGATCGGCGGCCAGCGTCTGCATGCGCTTGGCAAAGCGATCCGTGCGCACGGTGCCCGGGTTGATGGCGTTCACCTGTACTCCGTCGCGGACCCCGTTATCGGCCATCGCCTTGGTGAAGGAGAGCAACGCTGCGTTCACCGATCCGCCAATGGTGAATTCCGCCCCCGGGGTGCGCCCGCCGGTGCCGCCGATGTTGATCAACGATCCTCCCGAATGGATCAGATGCGGCCATGCGGCGCGGGTCAGGCGGACGGCGCCATGAAGTTTCAGCGCATAGCCGTCGGCCCAATCCTCATCGGTCAAGTCCAGAAACGCCCCGCGTTTGGTGGCGCCCGCATTGTTGACCACAATGTCCACGGTTCCGAACCGCTCGACGGCCAGTCGAACCAGTTCCGCCGGGGCACTGGGCACGCGCAGGTCGAGTGGAACCACGGCGGCCCCCTCTCCGATCTCGTCCGCCACGGCGGCCAATGCGGCGGCGTCCCTGGCGCAGAGCACAACCCTCGCTCCTTCCGCGGCGAGCCTTAGCGCAATGGCGCGGCCGATGCCGCGGCTGGATCCGGTGACGATTGCGGTCTTGTCCTGTAGAGTTGGCACCCCTTCATTCTCACTCTGCCCGGTGCTAGGCTCAAATTGGAAACAGATCGGAGGATCCCGAGATGTCTCAGTTGGCACTGGATGAATACGTGGCGGGCTTTGTCCCACCGGTGTTCCCCGGCCGTAGCGCCGCTGCCACCCGATTTCCGTTCTCTGGGTACACCCTCCTCCCGGATTCTCGCCGCCCGCGCCCCGTTCGCACCCGCGGTGAGTGATTAACGAAGTACAGGAGTATCATCATGAAACTGGCAATTATCCTTCTGGCCGCAATCCCGCTCGTTGGACAAGACGGAGCCGCCTTGTATAAAACCAAATGCGTGTCCTGCCACGGCGCCACTGGCGCGGGCAAACCGGCGATCGCTGGCAGCAATCTATTGACCCCGGAAGCCAAGAAACGTTCCGATGCGGACGCCAAGGCCATGATCGCCGACGGCGGAAAGAAAGGAAAAGCCACCCACGCTTTTGCGAAAAAGGGCGTCTCCGCCGCGCAGGTGGATGCCCTTCTGGCTCACGTCCGGGAATTGCAGAAGAAGTAGCTGCTTAGAACTCCAACCGCAACGTTAGCTGCAACTGGCGCGGGCGGAAGCCCGAACCACCGTACGAGTTCGCCAAGCTGGCAATCCCGTCCGCGCCCGGCGTCACCAGTCCGTGCAGGTTGAACACATTGAACACGTCGACATTGGCCCGCAGGCGCGTCCGCTCCGTGAAATTGAAGAACTTCAACAGCGACGCGTCCATCGACCAGTTGAATGGCCCCAGCCTGTACTGGTTGCGCCAAGGGTGTAGCCCCGTGTCGTAGTTCACCCGAACCGTCCCGCCCGTCAGCAACGGAAGGTACACCACGTTTGTGTCGTAATCGTTGGCGTTCAGGTCCGTGGTCTTCCCGTTCTTCGGCCAGGGATTGATCGGCTTTTGGGCCGGCTTGTAGTTCTCCGGCAAGCCGAACACCCCGTTGCGCAGGCCGGCCTCGTTCCGGCTGTTGATGAACCGCTCGGAGATGTATCCGTTGAACCAAAGATACCCTTCCATGCAGCGTTCATCCGCTGGGTTGGTGGCCAGCGCCGGCGTATTGCGGCAGTCGAGGATCTTTTGCTTGTTCCGGTAGATCTGCAACTCACTGTGCTCTCCCCAATTGCCCGTCGGCAGCGCCCACCACGTGCTGAGCATCGTCCCGGTGCCGCTCAATTTCCAGCCGCCGATGAGAGAGTTCAATAGTCCCCGCGAGTTCCGCGCAAATGTTTTGCCCTTGCCCACCGGCAGGTCGTAGTTCCAGTTCCAGCGGATCCGGTGCTTGGGAATGGAGGTATCCCGGTCATAAAACAGAAACCGGTTCAGCTCCCGGAAGTCGGTGGGCACGGTTCCCGGCAGGTAAGCCGAGGGCGACGATACCACGTCGTCCCGGAACGAATTCCCGGCCAGCCTCAGCGAGTTCGTCAAGGTATAAAACGCCTGGAAGCCCAAGCCGTTCCGGAATCGCCGTTCCAGTTCGAGTGCCCACGTCGCCGAGTTGATATACCCGGACCGCTGCAAAATCCGCACGTCGGTATAGGCATTCTGGTCATATGGCCGGCGAAGCACACCGCTGAACTCTCCCGTCGGCAGTGCCCGGCCCGTCGTCAGGTACCAGTTGTAGTCGGTTTGCGTGGCGTTGATGTTGAACAGTTGATCGGCATTCACGCCATGCTTGCCCTTGTAGGTAATGCGGATCACCGTCGACTTCGCAATCTGCTTTTCGACGGCCAGATTCCACTCGTGAATGCGCAGGCTCGGCTGCGCGCCGTCCAGTCCCACCACGCTGCGGCCACGCGAAACGCTCGTCGGATCGTTCAGGTCGATCACATTCGCGCTATTGACGCCCGCCTGAATGTTCGGCACGTTCCGCAGCAGGTAGTTGGCGATACCGTCGGGACTCTGGTTCGCGGTGTTCGGCGAGTAGGTGAAGTCCGTGCGGAAAGGAGGTAAACCGGAAAACTGCGCCAGCAGCGTCCGCATCGGTACTGCGGATACGTAGAGGCCGTACCCGCCGCGAATGATCAGCGGCCGTTCGCCGCCCTTCAACTCATAGACAAATCCGCCGCGCGGGCCAATGTCGAAATAGTTGGAAGGGAACAGTTGCTTGGACTTGCCCAACTCCTCGGCGCTCTTGAACGTCACGCCCACGCGCTGATAGGTCTCCACCACCTGCGGCGTCGTGGCACCCAACTTGTAATAGTGCTCCAGCGGCTCGGGGAACATCAGCGAGTGGCTGTCGAGGTCGAACGCCGAAAGCAGATTATCTTTCTCCGAGAACGCCGGATTAATGTCCCACCGCAGGCCCGGAATCACCGTCAGCTTCCGATTCACCCGGAACTTGTCCTCCAGATAGAACCCGTAGTTCCGCTCCCGCACGCGCATAATGCCGCGCTTCAGGCCCACCGTGTAGGAGGCCGCGTAGCCCAGGTAAAAGTTGGCCGCATCGTAGCCGGTCTGCGGCGTAATGCCCGGGTTCAGCGTGCTGCCCGTCGTGCTCGCCTCCAGCGCCGTGGCATTGCTGTTAAACGCCACCGATCCGGAAATCGCCCCCTGGTCCGGCAGCAGGTGCTGCTTCTCATCGTGGTAGCGTCCGCCGAAATTGATGTTGTGCCGGCCCTTGATGAACGTGTAGTTCTGCTCCAGGTTGGAGATCATGCTGTACAACTGCCGCCGGTTGTCCCCCTCGATATAGTTCATGAACCCGACGCTGGTGATGTTGGGCCAGCCGATTTCCCCCAGCGGATTCGGCAACCCCAACTCCTTGGACCAGTCCTGATCCACCGGCCCGGTCACCGTCCGGGAAATCTGCCATGTCCGGTTGGCCAGCGTCTCCACAAACAGCCGCGGCGAAAACGTGTGAATCCAGCTCAGCGCCAGGGATCGGCCCCGCACCGGAAGAAAGGTCGTGTTCGCTTCCTGGTTCAAGGTCGGTGCGCCGTTCGTACCCGCCGTACCCATGAAATTCGCGTTCCGTGTTCCTCCGTTCACCTTCACAAAGACGTTGTCCTTATCGGTGAATTTATGGTCGATTCGGATCGTCGTCGGGTTGTCGGAAAGATTCGGATACCCGTTGGTCGGTACCACCATTTTCAGGTTATTGCCCACCACCGGGTTGATGATGTCGGTCGGCAGCGGGGTGATCTCGTAGATCCGCCTGGCCAGCGGGTTAATCCGTCCGCTGGGTATCTGATTGTTGGAGAACGGATCGCGCACGGAGACGATTCGCCCGTTGGGAAACTCCTCCAGTCGGGTGGTGAGCGGGTCATAGAGTTGCAGTCGCCGCCCCTGCGCGTCGATCAGGCTGGAAAAATCGCCCGCGCGCATCGCCGCCGTGGGCGTTCTGAATTCGCGTGTCAGCCCCTGCACCAGTTCCACGCCCTCGCGGGAGAAAAAGAAAAAGCTCCGCCCCTTGCCGCTGTAAAGTCTCCTTCCGTTCATACCGAACGAAGGCAGCATGATCGGCCCGCCCACGGATCCGCCAAACTCGTTGCGGATCAACTTCGGCGTCTCAAACGGCCGCCCGTCCAGGAACACGTCCTGCCGCGCCCGCGCCACGCCAAACGCGTTGTTGCGATGCGTCTCATAAACCGCCAGTCGCAACGTGTTGGATCCGCTCTTGGTGTTCACAATCACCGACGTCGGCCGCGTATACTTCGCCGACGACGTGCTCGTCTCCACACGCACCTCTCCAATCGATTCCAGCCCCTGCAGATTCGCCGACCCGCCGAACTCGCGGTTATTCGCCGCCGCGCCGTCCTGCACGTAATCTGTCGAATAGCTCATTAACCCGCTCACCCGCACGCCGCCGTTGACGTCGATGATCGCCTCCACGCCCGGCGTCACGTCCTCCAGCAGCGTATTCAGATTGCGCCCATTGATCGGAATCTCCTGAATGCGCTGGGAGTCCAACGTCGACGCATCCGTCGCGTCCGCCGTCGTCACCAGCGGCACAGAATCGGTCACCTGCACCGTTTCGCTCACCTGCCCCGGCGTCAGCACCGGGTCGATCACCGCCGTCCGCCCGGTCTCAATCGTCACTTCGCTTTCCCACGCCTTCATCCCCTGCAATTCCACCCGGACCTTGTATTTGCCGATATTCAGCGGCGGCGTGGCGTAGTACCCCTCCGCGTTGGAAACCGTATTGGTGACCCGTGCCGTGGCCAGGTGGGTGATGCTGATCTTTGCCCCCGGGATCATCGCCCCCGTGGGGTCTTTCACGTTCCCCTGCATGTTGCCGCCGCCGGCACTCGATTGCCCAAAAAGGTTGGCGGAAAGGATGAGCAGTCCTGCCAGGATGCGGAGTAAAAAGAACATTTTTCTGCGGTCGGCTCCCGTGACGAATTGGGAAAAGTATAGCGTAGAGTCAGGGTGTGTTGCGGATATTCGCATTCCTCTTCGCCGTGACGGCCGCCCGCGCGGAGGGCAGCGGATGCTGTTCTCCGGCGTACCCCGTTTGAGGAAATCTACCCCTTGGCCCCCCGGCCAATCGGGCATCGGCGCGGGAACCGGCTTGTCCAATAAAGAAGCCTGAGTCTACCCATTCTTTCCCAACCGGGAGCAAAAATGCCGCCTCGTCCGCGGCACATAACATCGTGAATCTACCGGAATTTCCCTCCCTGTGGTGCAATGGGGAGAGTTGTATGAAGGAATCTTCTATTCGCTGGATCGGACTCGCCGCCGCTGCCGCCGTCCTCCTGCTCGGCTATCAATTGACCGGGCAGAAGGACCGCAAGGTCCCTGACGCCGTCATCTACCGTGCTACCCCGGTCCCGGACCGTGTCATCCTCACCTGGGCCGGCGACCCCGCCACCACCGCCGCCGTCACCTGGCGCACGGACGCTTCCGTTTCCGCCGCCGTCGCCCAACTCGCTGTTGCCGAAGACGGCCCTAACTTCGTCAAAAAAGCCAAAAATACCCCTGCCAATACCGAGAAACTCGACGACGCCGCCAAAGTACACTCCGTCAAATTCACCGGACTCCAGCCCTCCACCCAATACGTCTACCGCGTCGGTGACGGCGCCAACTGGAGTGACTGGAACCAGTTCCGCACCGCCGCCGCCGGCCCCGCCCCGCTGGAGTTCATCTATGTCGGCGACGCCCAGAACGACATCTTCTCCCTCTGGTCCCGCCTTATCCGCCAAGGCTACACCGAAGCCCCCAAAGCCAGTTTCATCCTCCACGCCGGTGACCTCGCCAACCGCGGCGTCGTCGACTCCGAGTGGGGCGAATGGCACGCCGCTGCCGGCTGGATTAACCGCTCCATCTTCTCCGTACCCACTCCCGGCAACCACGAATATCCCGCCGGCGAGGACAAAGCCCGCCGCCTCACCCCCTACTGGCGCAAACAGTTCACCCTCCCCGAAAACGGCCTCCCCGGCCTGGAGGAAACCAATTACTGGTTCGACATCCAGGGCGTCCGCATCGTCTCGCTCAACTCCAACGACCGCCGCCAGGAACAGACCGCCTGGCTTGATAAACTCCTCTCCAATAACCCCAACGCCTGGACCATCCTCACCTTCCATCACCCCATCCTTTCCACCGCCAAGGGCCGTGACAATAAGGAACTTCGCGAAATGTGGCAACCCATTTTCGACAAGCATCGTGTCGACATGGTACTCACCGGGCACGACCATACCTACGGACGTAGTAACGTCGCCTCCGGCACCAGCGGCATGTCCGGCGGTACTGTCTATGTCGTCAGCGTCTCCGGGCCCAAAATGTACAACCTGGAGCGCGCCCCCTGGATGCAGCGCGCCGCCGAAGACACCCAACTCTTCCAGGTCATCCGCATCGACGGCAAGAACCTCCGCTACGAGGCCCGCACCGCCCGCGGCACCCTCTACGATGCCTTTACCCTGACCAAGTCCAAAGGCAAGCCCAACAAGATCACCAACCTCCGCCTCACCACGCCGGAGCATTTCCGCTCGGAAGAGGAGAAGGCCGCGCTCGTCCGCGAAGCCGCCGAACGCAAGGCCGCCGAGGAGAAGAAGAAATCGGCGAAGTAAAGCAGCAGGTGCTCCTGGTCTGTCCGGAGGCCCCGTTCCCTGTACTCGGCGGCGGCGCGCAACGCATCGCGTCGCTGATTGAGTATTTCGTCGCCCGCGGATGTGACGTCGACGTCCTCACCTTCGTTCCCTGCCAGGCCCCTCCCCACCTGGTCCGCGAGCTTTTCTGTATCCCCCTGCCTTCCAACGGCCGTACCCTCCCGGCCCGTGTCTGGCGCAACGCCGGCAGGCTGGTCCGAGGGGTCCCACCGTTGATTGACCGCCTCGCCGGTTTCGAGGCCAGCATTCGCGGCGTCCTCGGCTGGCGCCGCTACGATCTTGCCGTTCTCGAACACTTTTGGGTTGCCCCCTATGTCGACGTCATCCGCGACTATGCCTCTCGCGTCTGGTGCGACCTCCACAACATCGAGTCCCGCTTCTTCCAGACCATGGCCGAGGCTTCCGGCCCCGGCGCCGCCTGGGCCCACCAACGCTTCGCCCGCCTCAGCGAACAGCTCGAACGCCAACTCCTTCCCCGTTTCGATGGCTGCCTGGTCTGCTCGGAAGGCGACGCCAACCTCGTCACCGGCGTCCCCGCCGTCGTCTACCCCAACACCATCGGGTGGCACGAACGCCGCGAAGTGGAAAAATCCCTCTCTCTCGTCTTCTCCGGCAATATGGAGTATCACCCCAACCAGCAGGCCGTCCGCTGGTTCCATGCCAACGTCTGGCCCAAGATCCGCGCTCGCTTCCCCGGCCTCCGCTGGCGCCTTGTCGGTATGAATCCGGAAGCGGTTCAGGCTGTCGTCTGCGGCGATTCTCGCATCGAACTCACCGGCGCTGTCGAAGATGCCATGACCGAAATCGCCAGCGCCCGACTCTCCGTCGTCCCCCTGCTCGCCGGCAGCGGTACCCGAATCAAGATCCTGGAAGCGTGGGCCGCCGGTACCGCCGTCGTTTCCACCACCCTCGGCGCCGAAGGACTCCCCGAATGCCTCCGTATCGCCGATGGCCCCGAAGCCTTTGAACGCGCCATTACCGAACTCCTTGGTGACGATGGCGAGCGCCGCCGCCTGGAAATCGCCGGCCGAAAAGTCTACGAGGAACGCTTCCACCGCCAGGCCGGTTGGAAGGTTCTGGATACCCAGGGCCCCGGACGCCTGTTACATACTAACTCCTCGTCAAAGAAGTAACGACTTCCCCATCAAATTCGGGTTAACCCTGGAGACTATACTGGTAGGAGGTTCATGCGATTCAGCATTGACGCCCACGCTATCGGCAGGCACCTAACGGGGAACGAAGTCTATGTTCGCAGCCTGCTCGAGGGGTTCGCGGCGTTAGACAAAAAATCGGAGTTCATCGCCTACACCTCCGTGCGTGGTGCGGAGGAGCACGTGCCTTCCCGCATCCGAACCCGCCGCGTTAGCGAGAACCCCTTCCTCCGCCTCGGCATTGACCTTTCCCGCCGCGTCCGCTCCGACTCCCCCGACCTCCTCCACGTCCAGTACACCGCCCCCCTCTTCTGCCCCGCCCCCGTCGTCGTCTCCATTCACGACGTCAGCTACCTGGAACATCCCGAGTTCTTCCCCGCCGCCCGGCGCCTTCAACTCCGCGTCAGCGTGGAACGCACCGTCCGCCGCGCCGCGAAAATCCTCACCCTCAGCGAATTCTCCCGTCAAGGCATCGCCCGCTCCTACGGTCTCGACCCCGAACGCATCGCCGTTGTCCCGGCCGCTTGCTCGGACATTTTTAAGCCCGTCTCGCGCCCCAAGGCCAAGTCGTTCGTTGAGGGCCGCTTTCAAGTCGCCCACCCCTATGTCCTCTGTGTCGGCGACCTGCAGCCCCGCAAGAATCCCCTCGGCCTCATCCGTGCCTTCGAGGAACTCGTCGGCAATAACCCCGAACTTCCCCACCATCTCGTGATGGTCGGGAAGGATACCTGGTACGCCCCCCGTGTCCATCAGGCCGCCGAGCACTCCCCCTTCGGTAATCGGATCCATTTCACCGGCTACGTCGACGATGCCGAACTCCTCCAGCTTTACAACGCCTGCGACATCTTCGTCTTTCCCTCCTACTACGAAGGCTTTGGCATCCCTATCCTGGAAGCCATGGCCTGCGGACGCGCCGTCGCCTGCGCCAATACCTCTGCCATGCCGGAAGTCGCCGGCTCGGCCGCTGTGCTCTTCAATCCCCACTCCACCGAAGAAATGATGGTGGCTATGCGCGACCTTCTCCGCAATGCCGAACTCCGCGCCCGCAAGGAACGCCTCGGCCAGCAAAACGCCACCCGCTTCAGTTGGCGCGGTACAGCCAAGCAAACTCTCGACGTCTACTATCAGGTTGCCGGTGCCCGCGCCAGACAGATGCAGCGGGCCACCCCTGTGGGGCGGCGCTAAACCATGAGCGCGGCCATGCGGTTGATGCTGTTGTTGGTCCTTCCGGCTATCCTCGCCGCCGCTCCGCGCGAAGAGACGCTCCGCTACGAGGTCAAATGGCCCAGCGGCCTCGGCCTCGGCGAGGCCCAGATGAAGTCGTCCCGCGATGGCGCCCGCTGGATCCTCGAATTCCAGATCGAAGCCTCCATCCCTGGCTTCCGTGTCATCGACCGCTACCGCTCCGTCGTCGACGAGAGCTTCTGCAGCCAGGAGTTTGAAAAGGAGTTCGAACACGGCACCCGCAAAGGCAAGGAAACTACCACCTTTTCCGCCGGCAAGGCCAAACGCGTCACCGCCGGCGGCGGCGGATCCAGCGAATTCGCCGTTCCCGCCTGTCCTCGCGACGCCCTCGCCTTCCTCTTCCATACCCGCGACGAAGTCGCTCGCGGCCGCATCCCCAACCCCCAGAAACTCTACTTCGGCGCCGGTTACGACGTCCGCTTTCAATTCGCCGGCACCGAATCCGTCAAAATCTCCGAAGCCCCCACACAGACCGACAAACTCCTGGTGACCATCGCCACCACCAACGGTAAACTGGATCTGGTGCTGTTCCTGGCCCGGGACGAGGCGCGTTCTCCGGCACTCGTGCAAGTGCCGTTCGCTATGGGTAATTTCTCCATGGAGTGGGTCCGCTGAAGATCGCTCATTTTTCCCCGATGCCGCCAGCCAAGAGCGGTATTGCCGACTATTCCGCCGTCCTCGTCGACCATCTCCGCCAAGGCGCCGCAGTCGATGTCGTCGACGCCCCGCGCCCCGGTTTCGATCCCGCCGCTTATGACGCCGTCATTTATCAGATCGGCAACAACGGCTACCACGACTTTGTCTACGAAACCGCCGTTGCCCACCCCGGCATCGTCGTCCTCCACGAGTCCAATCTCCATCACCTCATAGCGGACCTCACCATCCGCCGCCAGGACTGGGATGGGTACGTTGAGGCCTGCGCCTTCGACGGCGGACCGGACGCCCGTGCCTTCGCCGAACGCGTCCGCCGTCTGGAAGTCGGCCCGGACTACGAAGGCGTGCCCATGCTCCGCCGCCTCCTGCAGTCGGCCAAAGCCGTCATCGTTCACAGCCGCGCCGTCGAATCCGATGTCCGCCGCGCCGGCTTCCACGGCCCGATCGCCCGCATCCCCCACGGCGCCTGGCTCCCCGATGGCCACCGCCTCGACTTCCGCCAACGCCTCGGCCTCGACGAATCCACCCCCCTTATCGGTGTCTTCGGTTTCCTCAAGCCCTACAAACGCATCGCCGAAAGCCTCCGCGCCATGCGCCGCCTGGTCCGCGTCCGCCCTGACGCGAAAATGATCCTCTGCGGCGAAGCCCACCCCGATTTTCCCGTCGCCGGCATGATCCGCGGCATGGGCCTCGAAGAGAATGTCCGCATGATGGGCTACGTCCCCATCGAAGAGTTCACTGGCTATATCTCCGCCTGCGACATCATCCTCAACCTCCGCTTTCCCACCGTCGGCGAAAGCTCCGGCACCCTCCTGCGCTCCCTCGGCCTCGGCCGCGCAGTCGTCGTCTCCAACGTCGGCAGCTTCGCCGAGTACCCCGATGCCATCTGCCTCAAGGTGCCTGTCGATGCCACGGAAGAAGATACCCTCTACGAATACCTGAACCTGCTCGTTTCCCGCCCCGGCGTCGCCCGCGCCATGGGCGCCCGCGCCCGCCAGTGGGTCGCCGACGAGTGCAACTGGAGCCGCGTCGCCGGCATGTACCGCGATTTCGCCCTCGCCGTCCGCGACGGTGCCCCCTGGGTTAACGCCGAACCCGCCGTTCCCGTCGCCGTCAATGAAGAGATCCCCGTCGACGAGGTCGTCGACATGCCCCCTCCGCCCCCCGCCCCCTCCCAGGTGGAACCCGCCTACCTCCTCGGCTGGGCCGCCCGCGACGCCGATAGCGTCAGCTACGCCGAAACTCACATCACCCGCCTCGAACGCACCCTCAATATCACCCCGCCCGGCACCCCTGCTGACCGTGTCCTGGAAATGGGCGCCTACATGCAAATGACCCCCGCCCTGCGCGGCCGCCTCGGCTACGGCGAGGTCCGCGGCTGCTACTACGGCCCGGCCGGTAAAGTGGACCACCGCGAAGTCCGCTCCGCTGACGGCGAGGTCTTTACCTGCGATGTCGACCTGTTCGACGCCGAACGCGACCCCTTCCCCTACCCCGACGAGCACTTCGCCACCGTCCTGTGCTGCGAACTTCTCGAGCACCTCCCCACCGATCCCATGTTCATGATGACCGAGATCAATCGTATCCTCCGCCCCGGCGGCCACCTCGTCATCACCACCCCCAACGTCGCCTCTCTCCGCGCCCTTCGCGCCGTCCTGGAGGGCTATCACCCCGGCTTCTTCCCTGCCTATATCCGCCCCTCCGAACCCGGTGCCGAAGTCGAAGCCCGCCACGCCCGCGAATACACCCCCCGCGAAATCCACTACCTCCTGCAGGACGGCGGCTTCTCCGTCGAACGCCTCGAAACCGGTGAATTCCTCGAAAAACCCCGCCCCGAGGATCGCTGGGTCATCCACCTTCTCGAGCGCTACCAGCTCCCCAAACACCTCCGCGGCGACGGCATCTACGCCGTCGGCAAGAAACTCGGCCCCGTCGTCAAGCGTTACCCCGCCTGGCTCTATGAGGGAGGCCATTAAGATGCTCCGCGTCGCGCTCGCGCCCACTGGCGCCGAGGCCGCCGGATGGCAGTTGCTCGATGCCCGCACCGGCAACCTCATCGAGGAAGGCCCCTGGGTCGAGGTCGCCACCGAAAGCGAAGTCCCCATCCCGCCCGATGATGGCGACTACCGCGTCCTCGTCTCCACCATCAGTCCCGAACGCGGCTGGGCCTATGCCCGTGGCGAAAAGATGCGCGTCCTCGATGTCGCCGTCCGTGCCGGTTCTCTCTCCATCACCCGCGATCGCGTCACTACCCTCCAGGCCCTCCGCTGGAGCGGTATCCCGCAACGCATCGCCGCCTTCCTCCTGGAGCCCTGGGCCCTCCTCTGGCGCAACCGCAGCCTCATCGCCGCCATGGTCTCCCGCGACATCGAGGGCCGCTACAAGGGCTCCTTCGGCGATCGAATCTGGTCCATTGCTCAACCGCTCCTCCTTATGCTCGCCTATTGGTTCGTCTTCGGCCTGGTGCTCAAGACCCGTTTTGGCGACGACCCCGACCCATCCATCTACATCCTCTTTTTCCTCTGCGGTATGCTCCCTTGGCTTGCCATTAACGAGGCCATCGGCCGCGCTCCCCTGGTCATCCTCGAACACCGCAATTTCGTTAAGAAACTCGTCTTTCCCGTCGAAATCCTTCCTGCGAACCTCGCCTTTTCCGGCCTCGTCTCCAGCGGCCTTGCCCTCATCGTCTACCTCTTCTTCCTTATGGCAACCCGCGAACGCATCCCCGTGGAAGCCCTCTGGCTCCCTGTCGTCCTCATCCCCCAAATCATCTTTACTCTCGGCATCTGCTGGCTCTGGGCCGCTGTCGGCCTCTTCGCGCGCGACCTTGCCCAAATCAACGGCTTTCTCCTCACCCTCATCTTCTTCCTCACCCCCATCTGCTACCCCATGGAAAAACTTCCCCGCGAATCCGTAGCGATCCTGCAGAAAAGCCCCATCTACAAGCTCGTCGGCGAATACCGCCTGCTCTTCATCTCCGAGGCCCCGCCGGATTGGGCCGTTATGGGTCAACTGGCCGTCATGAGCCTCACCATCTTCTACTTGGGATACGGAGTGTTCCGCAAGCTGCGCCCCAGCTTCCCGGACGTACTATAAACATGCCGGAATACGGATTGAAAGAGCCCAGCTACCTGGGCGGTTCGGGACGCTCCATACTGGGCGCTATCCCTGTCTTGGCGCTCCTCGCCCTTGCTGGCGCCGCCGGGGTCCTCTGGTTCCGCTCCACCACCCCGCAGGTCGAAGTCGCCGGCGGCTTTCCCCGCGCCCTCGGCCCCGCCACACCCCTCCTCGTCCGCTGGACCAACCCCCACGGCGCCCGCCGTGTCACCGTCTTCGTCGAACAAAACGGCGTTCGCACAGTCGCCTTTGAAAAGGTGGAGCCGGCCCAGCGCTTCGCCTTCTCTCTTCCCCCCTTGCCCCCCGGCGAAATCGCCCTCTCCGTCGGCAAAAAGCAGGTGCCGGCCCTCGCCCCCGGCAAGGCCGTCGTCACCGTCGAAGTCCAGTCCAATGACCTCCGCGCCCAGGTCTCCTCGGTCGCCAAAGAACTCCCCGTCATCCTCGAAAAACCCCGCGTCTCCGCTGACGCCGAGCCGGTCTTCCTCCGCCGCGGCGGCACCGGTATCGTTTCCTTTACCGTCGGCGGCGGATGGGACGAAGCCGGCGTACGCGTCGGTAGATTCACCTTCCCCTCCTGGCCCGTCAAGGGCCGCCCCGAACGCCGCCTCTGCCTCTTCTCCCTCCCCCCGGATGCCGGACCCGATGCCACCGCCGAACTCTACGCCCGCAACGCCGTCGGCGATGAAGCCACCACCCCGTTCCCCTATAAACTCACTCCCGTGAAGTTCCGCGATCGCACCCTCGAACTCGGCGACCGCCTCATGGATAAGGTCCTCGGTGAACTCGACCCCGGAACCAATGGCCCCGCCGCCGAACGCTTCGCCCGCCTCAACTCCGTTATGCGCCGCGCCAACGACGCCGCCCTCGCCGAACTCTCCCGCAAAAGCGAACCCAAACGCCTCTGGAACGGCCCCTTCGTCATGCTTCCCAAAGGCAAGGCCGAAGCCATGTTCGCCGACCACCGCACCTACACCTACCAGGGCAAAGCGCTCAACAAGGAGTGGCACCTCGGCATCGATATGGCCTCAGTCAAAAATGCCCCCGTCCCCGCCGGCAATAGCGGCCGCGTCGTCCACGCCGGCCGCCTCGGCATCTACGGCAACTGCATCGTCATTGACCACGGCCTCTCCGTCCTCACCGTCTACGGCCACATGAGTTCCCTCGACGTCAAAACCGGCGACTCCGTCACCCGCGGCCAGCCCATCGGCAAGTCCGGCATGACCGGCCTCGCCGGCGGCGACCACCTCCACCTCGGCCTCATGGTCGGCGGCGCCTTCGTCGACCCCGTCGAATGGTCCTACCAGAGCTGGATGGACCGCACCCTCCTCCCTGCGCTCGCCGCTCTCGAATAGCCTTACTCCACCGCCGCTTTCGCCCAGTCCTTCGGTACAGTCCACCCGGGATGCGGCGTTTGTGTGTACATCACGTCCCCAGCCGGATGCCGCGCAATCCAGGCGTCCATCTTTGTCCGCAGCGCCGCCGTCATCGCATACTCTTCCCCCATCCGATTCGTCTTCTCCTGCGGGTCGCTCGCAATGTGAAACAACTCCTCCCGCACCGGCGCCGTCATCGTCCGCACCAGTTTCCACTCCCCGTCCCGCAGCGCATACTGCCGGATTCCCGTCTCCGGCTGCGTGCAAAAGAACAGATCCTCCCGCGCCGCCACCGCCCGCGCCCCGCTCAACTCTCCCCACAGATTCCGCCCGTCCAGCGCATTCTTCGTCGATAGCTCCACCCCAGCCCCCCCGGCCAGCGTCGGCAACACGTCCCACATCGCCATCACCTGCCCGCTCACACCCGCCTTCACCCGCCCCGGCGCATACACAAACGCCGGCACCCGGATCCCTCCCTCGTACGCCGTCGCCTTCCCGGCCCGTAACTCCCCGTTGTCGGCCCCCTGCCCGCGCGGCCCGCCATTGTCGCTGGCGAAAAACAGAATCGTATCCCCGTCCACCTTCGCCGCAATCCGCCCGATCACCTGATCCAGCGCGTCAACCATCGCGACATATGTCCGGCGCCGCGGATTCTCAATGTGCTTGTATTTCTCCAACACCGCCGCCGGTGCCTGCAACGGGGTATGCGGCGCGTTAAACGGAACGTATAGAAAGTAGGGACGCGCCTTATCCCGCCCCTCGATCCACCGCACCGCCTCCGCCGCCAGCAGATCCGTCGAATACCCCTCCTCCCGCACCGACGCCCCGTTCCGCTGCCAGTCGATCGCCGCGTCCCGCTCATGCGTGTTGTAGTCGATCGCCCCGTTCACATGCCCGTAAAAGTGGTCGAACCCCCGGCTGCCCGGCAGCAGTTTGCGGTTGCTGTGCCCCAGGTGCCATTTCCCCGTAATCGCCGTCTGATACCCCGCCTTCTGAAAGCTCTCCGGCAGCAGTTGCTCGCTCAGCGGAACCCCATAGTAGGCCCACGGACGAACCACGCTATAAGCCAGTCCGAACCGGATCGGATTCCGCCCTGTCAGCAGCGCCGCCCGCGTCGGCGAGCACAGCGGATAGGCGTAGAAACTCTCCAGCCGCACCCCGCCCGCCGCCAGCCGGTCGATGTTCGGCGTCCGCGCCGGCCCGCCGTGATACCCCACGTCTTTCCACCCCAGATCATCGGCCAGAATCACAATGACGTTTGGCCGCCGCGCCGCCTGCGCGGAAACAGCGGCCGTGGAAGCAAACAGAAAATGGCGTCGGGTCATAGCGCTTCTGCATATCCTATGCGATGTCACCCTCCGTCCACATCCAGCATCTCCCCGAACGCCTCGCTGTAGCGCACCACGCACCTCTCTCCCTCCCGCATCAAATACACCGCCGCCAGCCGCAACCGGTCCGCCATCGCCAGGCCGTCCTCCTCCCCCAACACCGCCAGCGCCGTCGAGTAGGCGTCCGCCGCCATCGTGCTCTCGTGGATCACGGAAACCGAGGCTACCCCGTTCCGCGCAGGCGCCGCCGTGTGCGGATGAATCGTATGCGCAAACCGCACCCCATCCCGCTCAAAGTACCGCCGGTAGTCCCCCGTCGTCGCTATCGACGCGTTGTGCAACGCCACCACAATCTCCCCCCCAAACCCCTCCGGCGGTCCCTCCACCTTCACCCACCACGGCTGCCGGTTGTCTTTGATTCCCCGTCCCCGCAACTCCCCGCCTATCTCCACCAGAAAACTCCCCACCCCCCGCGCCTCCAGCAGCGCCGCCACCCGGTCCACCGCGTACCCCTTGGCGATCGCCGAAAAGTCCAACTCCGCCCCGCCCGGTTGCCGCGCCTCCCGCGTCTCCACCCGGATCGCAATATCCCGCCACGTCGCCCCCCTGCCCGGCAATAGCCCCGGCTTCCCCCGCGGCCCAAACCCCCACGCCTCCACCACCGCCCCTAGCGCCGGGTCGAACGCCCCGCCGGACTTCCGCGCCACATGCAGCCCAAACCGCAGCACCTCGAAAAACTCCTCCGGCAACCTCCTCCATTCCCCCGCCGCCGCCCGGTTGAATCGCGACAGCTCCGACTCTTCCCGCCAGTGACTCATCTGCCCGTTTAACCGCTCCAACTCCGCGCCGATCTCCTCGCGCAACGCCTCCGCCCCGCCCTCCGCCGGCGCAAAGTAGTCCACGCTCCACATCGTGCCCATCGTCTCCCCGCCCAGAGACCGCCGCACCGCATCGCCCGGCGGCGGCAAAGGAAAGCCGCCGGGCATCCCCGTTGGAATCGCAATCAGCCGCATCCTATTGGGGCATCACTTCCAGCGTCGCCGTATAGCTCGCCCGGTCCCCCGCCGGCATGCGCCCCGGCCCGCCCGGCCCTCGCCCGCCGCCGGTCGCCGCATTCATCCACCACATCCCCGGCGTGTCAAACTTCGCCACGAATTTCCCCTCTCCATCCGTCGTCGCCTTCTTCTCGTGCAACTGGTCCCGATAGCGAATCCCCCCGGGAATCAGCGTCACCTCCAGCCCCTTAGCCGGCTTCCCGTCCAGCAACAGCTGAAACGTCGCCGCCTCTCCCGCCACCAGATCGTTCGGATGCGTCAGCGGCACCAACTCCAGCCCCTTCCCCGTCGTCCGCAGCGCCTCCTTCGTCGGTTGGCCCGAGGTCACAAACGCCTCCACCCGGCTCGCCATCGTCGACTTCTTTAGCTCCACTGCCCCCGCCGGTACCTCCTTGGCAAACGCCTCCGCCGTGCCTCGCCACGTCTTCGACTGCCCGTTCTCCGTCCAACTGGCAAACACCGTTTGGTTCACCAGCGCGATCCGGTATGTCCCCTTCTGTCGCAGGTGGACGTCGAAAGTGGACCGGTATTTGCCCGTCGCCACATTCTCCGCCACCCCCGCGCTGCCGTCCGGCGCCGTGATCGTCAGGTTCGCCAGCCGTAGCGGCACATGGTCAAAGTAGAACAGCTCATTCGATACCGCCGCATCCACCGTCACCCACGGATCAGCCGCCGAGAGTACCGTCGACGATGGCAGCAGCCACTGCCGGTGCGCAAACAACGACGGCGCCAGCGCCGCCACCATCAGGAATCGGGAACGAATCATCATAGTCTCCTCAGAATTGGTTTACGGTTTGACAGTCACTTGGATCGACCCAAGTTCGAACTGCCCCTTCGCCTGCCCGGACCTCGCCCCCGCCGCCGCCGGCCACTGAAACGGCACCCGCACAATCTCTCGTCCGCCCACCTCCCGCGCCGCTTCAATCACCAGTTGATACGACCCCGCCGCCAACCCCGCCAGCCCCGGCCTCGTCCCCGCGATCCGCACCGTGTGTGTCCCCGGCGGCCGCGTCGCCCCGGACACCCCGTCCACCGGCATCCTCATCTCCCTCCCCGCCTTCCGCCACCACTGCCGCAGGTCCTTCAGCCATGTCGTCCCCGCCTCCGGCTTCGAACTCTGCTGGTCATACCAGACCGCCAGATTCGTCGCCACCGTTTGGTCCGGCCTCTCCACCCACATCGCCACATACGGACGGTGATACTCCGCCGCCTGTAGCCGCGGGATTTCAATCGTCACTTCCAAATCACCGGCAAATGCGCTCGCCGAAAGTACGGCGGCGGGTAATAAAATTCGCATGCAAAACTCCTCGCTATCGATGGACAAACAGCAGCATCAGTAACACCGGCAGCACCATCCCCAGTCCCACCAGCGGCCACGTCGACGGACGCTTCCCCGCGTGAATCTGCAGAATCAGCAACCCCGTCAATGTGAAAATCAGGCACGCCCCCGCTACCACATCAATGAACACCACCCACACCCGCCCCGTGTGCCGCCCCTTGTGCAGGTCGTTCAAATAGGGGATCCATCCCCGGTCGGTCTTCTCGTACTTCGCCATCCCCGTCTTCCGGTTGATCGCCACCCACCCGTCTCCTCCCGGCCGTGGCAGCGAGATGAATACCTCCCCATCGCTCCACTCCCCCGGATCCTGCGGCGGTGTCGTGCCGAACTCCTTGGCCAGCCACGCCCCCAGCCCCGCCGGCACAGCGTGTCTCCCCTCGGCCTTCAGCCCCGCCAACTCCGCCCGCACCGCCGCCGGCATCGCCCGCTCCACCTGCGTCACCCGTGGCGTCGCCGTCAGCTCCGCCGCGTGGTTTAGCGTCACCCCCGTGATCGTGAACAACAGCATCCCGCCCAGGCACACCCCGGAACTCACCCAGTGCCACAGCGTGATCTGCTTCACCCAGAACGATCGTCGCGAAGCCGTCATCGCCTACAGTTCCGCCCACATCCGGATCAGGTTGTGATAAACCCCGGTCAGCTGCACCGCCGCCGGATGCCCCGGCGCCTCGCCGGACAACCTCTGTATCGCCAGGTCCAGGTCAAACAGCAGCGTCCGCTGCCCGTCGTCCCGGATCATGCTCTGCAACCAGAAGAACGACGAGATCCTCGACCCCCTCGTCACCGGCCGTACATGGTGCAGACTCGTCGACGGATACAACACCATATGTCCCGCCGGCAGCTTCACGCTCTGTGTCCCATACGTGTCCTCGATCATCAACTCGCCCCCGTCATACTCCTCCGGCGGTGTCAGAAACAGCGTCGCCGAAAGGTCCGTCCGGATCCGCTGCCCCGTCCCCGCCATCTGCCGGATTGCGTTGTCCACATGCGTGCCGAACGACTGCCCCCCGTCATACCGGTTGAACAGCGGCGGAAACACCCGCAGCGGCAGCGCCGCGCCCATGAACAACGGGTGCTCCTGCAGCGCCTTCACAATCCGCTCGCCCAACTCCTGCTCCAGCGGATGCCCCTCCGGTAACTGCGAATTGTGCTTCGCCATCGCCGATTGGTACCCGGCGGTCACCCGCCCGTCCACCCAGTCGGCCGCCTCCAGCGCCCGCCGGAACGCCGCCGCCACCTCCGGCGCGATCACCTGTTCAATATGTAGCAACATGGTTCCCTCTGCTCCCTAAAACCGCAAATTCGTCGTCACCATCACGTACCGTGACGGACCGGGAATCAGGTGACCGCCCCCCAACCGCTCAAAGTAATAGGCATCGTTCAGGTTCGATAAGTTCATCCGCAAATCCACGTGGCGGTTGATCGAATAGGAGGCCATCGCATCCACCGTCCCGTACCCATCCACCTGCCGCGTATTCGTGTTGTTCCCGAACCGCCTTCCCATGAACCGCGGCCCCACGCCCAGCGTCAGCCGTTTCGCCGTATAGGTGAACCACGTGCTCGCCGCATTCCGCGGCGTGTTCTGGAACGTCCGCCCCACCTCCGCCGGCGTGTTCGAACTCCGGATCCGCGCGTCAATCAGCGTGTACGATCCCAGCACCCGCAGCGACCGCGTAATCGCCCCCGATGCCGACAACTCCAGCCCCTGCGACACCTGCTGCCCGGCAAGCACCTGCGGCGGATCGGTCGGCAGCAGCCCCGGCGTCCGCGCATTATCCTTCGCCACCCGGAATAGCGCCCCCGTCACCAGCAGCCTGCCGCCCCCGTACTCCCACTTCGTCCCCACTTCCGCTGTGTACGTCTTCTCCGGCGGTATCGCCGTGTTCGCCGTACTGTACGACAACCCCTCCAGCGACGGACTCACCGACGTCCCATACGACGAGTACACACTCCCGTTCTGCGTCGGCTTATAAATCAACCCCGCCCGCACACTGGCAAACTTCACGTTCTGCGCCACCGGCGCCGGCGTCGTGCTCACACCCCTCACGTCGAACCGCTCCCACCGCGCGCCCCCCGTCGCCTCCCACTTCTCTCCCAGTTTCGCCGTATCGAACGCCCACACCGATTGCGTCTTCCCCGTGATGTCTCCCACGTTCGGATTCGTTGTGATCGTCCCCGTATAAACGTCCGCCGGATTCGGGTTCAATAGCGTCGTCGGCGAATTCGGCGCCGTCCGGTTGATTCGCGTGTTTCCCTCGTGCGTAAACGCGGCGCCCGTTATCAGGTTGTGCCGGATCCCGCCCGTCTTCGCCTGCAGCCGGAAGTCCGTTTGACTGTCCCAGATCGTGTCCTGCGCCACCCACGACCGCATCTCCCGGTTCACCGCCGTCGTGTCGTTGCCCGCCAGCCGCGGCGGTGTCGCAATTGAGTTGCGTCCTGACTTCCCGTAGCGCAACTGGCTCCGCACGCTGTTGACGTCCGTGAACTCGTGCTCCACTTTCACCGTCGCCGTGTCCTGGTTCAATATCTCCCGGTCCCGCTCCGCAAACCCGTAGAAGGTTTCCCGCGGCACCGGCGCCGGCCGGTCCCGATACTCCCGCAGTGCGTTATTCGTCGCCGGCACCCACGGGATCCCGTAGTCGGACACATTGTCCTGCCGCAACTTGTAATAGCCCAGCGTCAGCCGCGTCGGCGTCCCCAGTCCGAATGCCAGCGACGGCGCCAGTCCCCACCGGTCGTTTCGCACCGCATTCCTTCCCGCCACCCCCGCGTCATGAATCAACCCGTTCAACCGGAACGAGATCCGCTCCGCCACCGGTACGTTCCCATCGAAACTCGCCCGCCGCGTATCCGCGTTCCCCAGCGCCACACTCCCCGTCAGAAACCGGTGGATCCCCGGTCCCTTGCTCACCAGGTTGATCGCGCCCCCCGCCGATCCCCGCCCCGTAATCGCCGACGTCGGGCCCTTCGTCACCTCCACTGACTCCAGGTTGAACGGATCCCGCGACTGCGGACTGAGGTCCCGCACCCCGTCCACGAAGATGTCGTTCCGCGCGCTGTTGCCACGCAGTGTCAGGTTATCCCCGGCCGCGACTCCCCCCTCCCCCGCCGTAATCGTCAATCCCGGCACATTCCGCAACACCTCGGTCAGGCTCGTCGCCCCCTGCTGTTCCATAATCTCCCGCGGAATAATCGTGATCGTCTGCGGCAGGTTCCGCAGCGGTTCGGTGTACCGCGGCGACGACACCGGCGCCCGGTCGCTCACCTCCACCGTCGCCCGCACACTGTCGAATCGCAGTCGTACCGCCCCCGCCCCCAGGCTCTCAAAAGTCAGTCCCGTGCCCGTCAATAGCTGCCGCAACGCCTCCCGCGGCGTCATCGCCCCCGTCACGCCCTTCCCGGCCAGCGTCCCCATTCGGGCATCGGGCATCTCCACACGCCATCCCGCTGCCCGCTCAAATTCCGGCAACGCCTCGGCCAGCGGTCCCGCCGCAATGGCAAATCGCGCCGCCGCCCGCTCCTCGGCCGCCGGCGCCGCCGTCTGCGCCCATAGCGCTGCCCCGCCCCCGCCCGCCGTCGCGCACGCCGCCATCGTTCCCAAAGCAATCCAGTTGCTCTTACGGCGGATGACCGTCAGCCTTCGCCCGCTCTTCTCAATTCGAATCCGCACACGCATGATAAAAGTGCTCCTAATAGTTCAATAATATGGGCCACAGTGAGAAGAAGCGGGCGATCTCGAATGTGCGGCCAATTGAGTCCTAGAATACATGTAGATGCAAATCAGTGTCAAGAAGAAAAACGGCCGTCTCTTTCGGTGCCGCGCCAACCACCCTTCGCTTTTCCTCCCAACCCGATGAGAACTTTCCAACCTGCCTTGCGCTGGTCCCGGTGAGACACCTTGACCATGAAGCTCAACTATTCCCCTTTATTTCTTGCCCTTGCCCTCCCGGCGGCTGCCCAGCAAGCCGCCATCGCCCCCATCGAAGAGACGCCCGGTTCCTACTCCGTCACCATGCCGGCCGAACCACACTGGCACAATCACGCCAACGGCCAGTCCATCGTCCGCATGACCGTCCACGTCCCCGGTGCCGCCGCCTGCCGCATGACCTTCGCCTACCTCGGCCTCGCCAAGGGCGAAGCCATGTATATCCATGCTGCCCGCAATACCGCCCACGGCCCCTACCTCGGCCATGGCCCCGTGAACCGCCCCGACTTCGAGTCCATGTGGCTCCCCGGCGATACCTTCGCCGTTACCGCCACCGGCCGCCCTGCCGCCGATTTCCCCTTCCTCCTCCACTCCCTCCGCTGCCTCGATGCCGATCAACTCCAGCAGTCCCCCGTCCCCTTCTCGCGCTCCTTCACACCCTCCCCCGGCGCCGAAGTCACGAATGAGGCCCTCGCTAGGATCGATGACCACCTCGTCCGCGTCTCCCGCCACAACGGCGTCTCCCTCTTCGAAGGCGACATCGTCATCCCCGAGGACTCCCCCGCTTCCGGCAAAAACCCCAATCGCGAATCCATGCAGATCATCGGCGCCTCCCGCGCCTGGCCCAACTTCCGCATCCCCTACGCCAATAGCCTCCCCAAGTTCATCGGCTACGGCGATCTCTTCGAGCCCAACCCCGCCTACAACGACGTCGAACAGGCCATCGGTTACTGGAACTCCCGCTTCCCCGGCCTCCTCGTCCCCGCCACCAGCGGCGCCCCCGATGTCGTCGTCTTCCGCCAGGCCAGCGATGTCTGCCAGTCCTCTGTCGGCCGCGTCGGCGGTACCCAGTATGTCGACCTGGACCCCTCCTGCGGCGAAGCCGCCGTCCGTCACGAAATCGGCCACGTCCTCGGCTTCTGGCACGAACAGTCCCGCCAGGATCGCGAGTCCTTCGTCACCATCAATTGGGACAACATCCGCTCCGGCAAGTCCGGTAACTTCGCCCTCGTCGATGTAAACTCCGGCCGGAACTACGGCAACTACGACTACGGCTCCCTCATGCACTACTCCGCCTATACTTTCTCCTCCAACGGCAAACCCACCATCACCCCGCTCCAGCCCATGCCCGCCGGAGTCACCATGGGCATGGCCACCGCCCTCTCCGCCACCGACCTCAATAGCGCCCGCAACCTCATCTGCAACGTCTGGTTCGTCGCCCCGGCCGGCCCCACTCTCGATGGCCTCGCGGACCAGGCCGGTATCCAGATCGTTCTCCCCTCCTACTGCCCCTGGACCGCCCACGAGACCGCCTCTTGGCTCTCTCTCAGCAAAACCAGCGGCACCGGCCCCGCCATCATCGAGGTCTCCGCCACCTCCAACCCGATGGCCTTCCGCCGCCAGGCCAACATCACCATCAACGGCAAAACCGTCACCGTCACCCAGAACCGCCGCGATTACTAACCCGCCCCCGAAAGGCCGGGCGCACCTACCAGGCACACCTGGTACGTGCGCCCGGTTTCCTGTTTCCGCCCCCTCCATTCCTCCCTCGCTTTTCCTTCCCGCTCGATGAGAATTTTCTGCCCCGGCCTGCGCTGGTCCAGGTGAGACACGTTGACCATGACGATCCAATATTCCCCTTTATTTCTTATACTTGCCCTCCCGGTGGCCGCCCAGCAGGCGGCCATTGCCCCCATCGAGGAGACCCCCGGCTCCTATTCCGTCACCATGCCCGCGGAACCCGCCTGGCAACCCCACGCCAATGGCCAGTCCATCGTCCGCATGACCGTTCAGGTCCCCGGCGCCGCCGCCTGCCGCATGACCTTTTCCTACCTCGGCCTCGCCAGGGACGAAGCCATGTATATCCACGCCGCCGGTAACACCGCCCACGGTCCCTACCTCGGCCGCGGCCCCGTGAACCGCCCCGATTTCGAGTCCATGTGGCTCCCCGGCGACACCTTCGCCATCACCGCCACCGGCCGCCCCACCGCCGATTTCCCCTTCCTCCTCCACTCCCTCCGCTGCCAGACCCCCGAGCAACTCGAAGCCGAACCCATCGCCTTCCGCCCCTCCTTCACCCCTTCCACCGGTGCCCCCATCGGTCAGGAGGTCCTCGCCACCATCGATGACAACCTCGTTCGCGCCTCTCGCAGCAACGGCGACACCGTCTTCCAGGGCGACATCGTCATACCCTCTGACTCCCCCGCCGCCGGCGGCAAGAATGCCAACCGCGAATCCATGCAGGGCGTCGGCGCATCCCGCGTCTGGCCCAACTTCCGCATCTACTACTCCAATCAGGTCTCGGCTTTCGATACCTGGGGCTTCCCCAACCCCGCCCGCAAGGACGTCGACCGCGCCATCGCCTACTGGAACACGCTCTTCCCCGGCCTCCTCATCCCCGCTGCCATCCAGAACACCGACGTCGTCATCTTCAAAGAAGCCTGGGCCGTTTGCCAGTCCGCCGTCGGCCGCGCCGGCGGTACCCAGTACATCAAGCTCGACCCCTCCTGCGGCGAAGCCGCCGTCCGCCACGAAATCGGCCATGCCATCGGCCTCTGGCATGAACAGATGCGCCAGGACCGCGATGCCTACGTCAAGATCAACTTTGGCAACATCGAGAGCGGCCAGGAATACAACTTCGAAATGGTCGGCGTCAATGACGGCCGCGACTTCGGGCCCTACGACTACGCCTCCCTCATGCACTATTCCGCCTACGCCTTCTCCGCCACCGGCAACCGCACCATCGTCCCCCTGAAGCCCATGCCCGCCGGCGTCACCATGGGTATGGCCACTGCCGCCTCCGCCGGCGATATCGCCAGCGTCCGCAACCTCATCTGCAGCGTCTGGTTCGTCCCCCCCGGCGGCACCACCCTCGATGGCTTCGCCGATTCGGTCACCCTCGACATCGTCCTGCCCAACCATTGCTCCTGGACCGCTTCCGAGTCCGCTTCCTGGCTCTCCCTCAGCAAAACCAGCGGCACCGGCCCGGCTACCATCCAGGTGCAGGCCGCTCCCAACCCCATGGCCTTCCGCCGCCAGGCCAACATCACCATCAACGGCAAAACCGTCACCATCTACCAGAACCGCTTCGGCCTCTAACCGGAATCCACCCCGGCCGGGCGCACCCCCCATGTGCGCCCGGCCAAAATACGGCAAAATGAAGTTCGCCGTGCTTACCAGACTCCTCCTCTCCCTCACCCTCCTCTCCGCTCTCCACGCTGAGCCCTACTACCGGACCTTCTTCCACAAACACCCCGTCAAACAGCGCATCCGCCCCGGTGAACACGTCACCACCCGCACCCTCGACTCCTCCGGCAAGGACCACGAAGGCAACCAGCAGTCCGACGGCCCCAACCCCCTCACCGGCCCTTTCTTCATCGAGGGTGCCGAACCCGGCGACGCCGTCCACATCCACTTCCACAAAGTCCGCCTCAACCGCGACTGGGGCTACTCCTCCTACCGCCTCGGCCTCTTCGCCATGACCCCGGACTATATCGAGAAAACCTACCCGCCCAACTACAAAATGGACGCTGTCCGCAAAGGCTTCGCCCACTACGTCCCCTGGGACCTCGACCGCGCCAAAAACCTCGTCCGCCTCCGCGAACCCGGCAGCAAAGCCATCTTCATGGAGTTCCCCGCCAAGCCCATGCTTGGCTGCGTCGGCGTCGCCGCCGCCGGCGATTGGGCCCCCACCTCCAGTCCCTCCGGCCCCTACGGCGGGAATCTCGATTACAACCGCATCGGCGAAGGCGCCACCGTCATCCTTCCCGTCTATCACCCCGGCGCCATGCTCTTCCTGGGCGATGGCCACGCCCTCCAGGGCGACGGCGAACCCACCGGCAATGGCGTCGAAACCTCCATGGATGTCGAGTTCTCCGTCACCGTCCGCAAGAAGGTCCGCCTCACCGGACCCCGCGTCGAAACCGCCGATGCCATCATCTCCATCGGTTCCCAACCCGAGTTCCAAAGCTCCCTTGATCGTGCCCTCGAAATGGCTACCACGGACATGGTCCAGTACCTCATGCAGGACCACGGCCTCGAAGAATGGGCCGCCCATTTGCTGATAGCCTTTCAAGGGAAGTATGAAGTCGTGACGGCCCGCGGGTCCATGGCCCTCGTCATCCCTCGTACCGCCATCCGCAAACGGTGAGCATCATGCACAAACTGGCACTTTTCTTAGCGATTTCCGCCGCCTCCTGGGCCCAGAACTACGACCTGATCGTCTACGGCGCCACCGCCGGCGGCGTCGCCACGGCCGTCGCCGGCGCCCGCCATGGCCTCAAAACCGCCCTCCTCGAACCCGGCCGCCACGTCGGCGGCATGGTCACCGGCGGCCTCTCCGGTACCGACGTCGGCAAAATCGAGGTCATCGGCGGTATGGCCCTCGAGTTCTACTGGCGCGCCGGCCGTCACTACCAGATGGACCGCCACCTCCAGCAACTCGCCTGGATGCCCGAACCCGGCGCCGGCGAAAAAGTCATGCGCGACATGCTCGCCGAAGCCAAGGTCACCCTCCTCACCGGCCACCGCCTCCTCGAAAAGACCGGCGTCAAAAAACAGGGCGCCCGCATCACCGAAATCACCGTGGAGAACGGGGCCCGCTTCACCGCCAAAATGTTCGCCGACTGTACCTATGAAGGCGACCTCATGGCCCAGGCCAAAGTCTCCTATACCTTCGGCCGCGAAGGCCGCGCCCAGTACGGCGAGTCCCTCGCCGGCATCCAGGACCATACCCAGAACCACAACTTCCCCGTCGACATCAGCGCCTACGACGCCAACGGCAAACTCCTCCCCGAAATCTCCCCCCTCCCCCGCGGTAACCCCGGCGACGCCGACAAACGCATCCAGGCCTACAACTTCCGCGTCATCGCCACCAAGGTCTCCGCCAATCGCGTCCCCTGGCCCAAACCCGCCAACTACGACCCCAAACGCTACGAACTCCTCGCCCGCTACCTGAAAGCCACCGCCGCCTACGTCGGCCGCCCCCTCACCGTCAATGAAGTCGGCCTCATCCGCGTCATCCCCAACGGCAAAGCCGATCTCAATAACCGCGGTGGCTTCTCCACCGATTACATCGGCAAGAACTACGACTACCCCGAAGGCTCCTATGCTACCCGGGCCCGCATCTGGCAGGAACACATCGACTACCAGCAAGGCCTCTACTACTTCCTCGCCAATGACCCCCAGGTCGATCCCGTCACCCGCGCCGAATGGGCCGAGTGGGGCCTCGCCAAGGATGAGTTCACCGACACCAACAACTGGCCCAACCAGCTCTACGTCCGCGAAGCCCGCCGCATGGTCGGCGATTTCGTCGCCACCCAGAAGGACCTGCAAACCGAACTCACCAAGCCCGACGTCATCGGCATGGGCAGCTACAACTCGGACTCGCACAACGTCCAGCGCTACGTCACCCCGCAAGGCATCGTCCTCAACGAAGGCAATATGGAGGTGCCCGTCAAGCCCTACCAGATCCCCTACCGCGTCCTCGTCCCCAAGGCCAGCGAAGCCGAGAACCTCCTCGTCCCCGTCTGCTTCTCCGCCAGCCACGTCGTCTACTCCTCCATGCGCATGGAGCCCCAGTACATGATCCTCGGCCACGCCGCCGGCATCGCCGCCGCCCTCGCCGTCAGCAAGGGGACCAGCGTCCAAGCCATCCCCGTCCCCGAACTCCAGCGGACTCTGCTCGCCGAAGGCGGAATCTTTGAACAGGGCGTCGAAATCCAGCTCCGCGCCCTCGCCCGTATCCGCGACAAGTTCGCCCCGGCGAACCGCCCTCCCGGCTTCAAAGCCCCCTGGGCCCGCCCCGATCCCAAATAGCTACTGCCGGACCACCGCGATCGACAACCCCTCCAGCCGCGCCTGCGCTGCCAGCGCTTCAAACTGGCCCACCACCTCCGCGCACGCCGCCGGCAACAGGTCCGCCTCCTGAATCCGTACCCGGTACGGCGGATTCACCGCATTGATGTCGCCGCCCGTCATCGAGTCCCACAGCGCGTCCATCGTGTGCCCGTGCCACTCCGGCGCCCCTAGCGCCCCCAGCAGCGCCTCGTAGAAGTCCTCCGCCGTCGTCCACCCTTCCGCCGATAGCCGTATCTCCCGCATCGCCCGCCTCCTTCGCCCGCAAATCCTATCACGCATGGGTACCCTTCCGAAGTACCCTGAGTAGAATTCCCCATGCGCCGCCGACTCTTCCTCTCCTCCCTCGCCCTCCCCGCCGCCGATTGGCTCCAGTTCCGCGGCCCCTCCCGCTCGGCTGCCTCCCCCGAAACCGGCCTCCTCAAACAGTGGCCCAAGGAAGGCCCCAGGCTCCTCTGGCAGCAACCCGACATCGGCGACGGCTACGGCACCGTCTCCGTCGCCGGCCCCCACCTCTACGCCATCTCCAACCACGGCATGGACGACGAGTTCGTCCAAGCCCTCACCGTCGCCAAAGGTGAGCCCGTCTGGAGCACCCGCCTCGGCGGCGTCGGCAACCCCAACCAGCAGCCGCCATATCCCATGGCCCGCTCCACACCCGCCCTCGACGGTGACCGCCTCTACGCCTTCTCCTCCGACGGCGACCTCGCCTGCCTCCGCGCCGCGACCGGCGAAGTCCTCTGGCGCAAAAGCGCCCGCGCCGATTTCGGCGGCACCCCGGGTACCTGGGGCTATGCCGAATCCCCCCTCATCGACGGCGATACCCTTGTCATCACCCCCGGCGGCGCCACCGCGACCATCGCCGCCGTCCATAAGCTCACCGGCGCCACCCTCTGGAAATCCGCCATCCCCGGCGCCGACAAGGCCGCCTACTCCTCCGCCATCGTCTCCACCGCCGCCGGCCGCCGCCAGTATGTCCAGTTCCTCGATAAAGGCGTCGTCGGTGTCGACGCCAAAACCGGCGCCTTCCTCTGGCGCTATACCGGTACCGCCGGCGGCCCCGCCAACATCGCCTCCCCCATCGCCAAAGGCAACTACATCTACTCCACCAACGCCCGCCGCTTCAATGGCGGCCTCATCCAGCTCACCGCCTCCGGCGACGGTATCTCCACCGAACAGATCTACCTCGGCCGCGACATGCCCAATACCCTCGGCGGCCAGGTCCTCCTCGGCGATGTCCTCTACGGCACCAACCAGCAGGGCCCCGTCGCCGCCGATTTCGCCACCGGCAAAATCCACTGGCAGGACGCCGCCTTCGGCCCCGCTGCCGTTATGTTCGCCGACGGCCATCTCTACTATCACGCCGAAAACGGCGAGGTCGCCCTCGTCGAAGCCACCACCGCCGCTTACAAGGAACAGGGGCGATTTACCCCGCCCAATCCCCCCAAGCGCCGCGACTCCCGCGAACGTGCCTGGTCCTATCCCGTCGTCGCTAACGGCCGCCTCTACATCCGCGACCTCGGCTGCCTCTGGTGTTTTGACATTAAGGCCTGACCTAAGGGAAATGAGGGGCCTCTACCCACCCGCATCGGGTTTCGTACCAGTACTCCGGCCACCCTCAATCCCTGCCGATTCCAGCCAGAACCCCTATTCCGCTTCCATCGGCCCCATGGCATTCTCCTTGTAGTACATCGCCCGGCGTGTCCGTTTGCGCGCCGGCACTAAATGGGAGCGAATCATGAAAGAGTTGGAGCTCTCCAACACCTTGCCCGTTCCTCCGTTTCTCGTGCCTGCCCAGGCCGATCGGGAAACACACCCTCGCTCCGTCGTCAGCGAAGAGGACCTGCGCCGCGCCGCCGGCGCCCAACACACCATCCGTACAGGCTACCCGCGCCTGCTCTCTCTCACCGGCTTCCTCGCCATCGCTCTTGGCGTCCAGTCGCTGCTGTCGCTATGGACCGGTCTCGCCGCTACATTTCTGCAGCCCGTCCTCCTTGCCCCCGATCAGGCCCTGGGCCTGATCTTTACCGGCTTTGCTCTCCGCCTCTCCCGCCTCGTCACCAGCCGCGCCTTTCGAACTGCCGTGCACACGTCTCGCGTCTGCCTGCTCATCCTTGGCCTGACAGCCGTCTTCGGCTGGACCCTCTTCCCCTCCGCGGCCGCCCCGGCCTCCCCGGTCGCCGGTGCCTGCTTCTTCCTCATCGGCGCCGGACTCATCCTCCGCGATAGCCGCTTCGGCGCCCGCATCCATACGCTCATCGCCGCCCTCATCTGCGTCTGCCTCGGCTGCTGCTGGCTCACGCTCCTCTTTGCCTCCCTCGGTCTCGCCGGCGTCCCCCCGGTTCTCCAACTCCACCCCGTCCTGCTCCTCCTGCTCACCGCGGTTGATGTCGTCCTCCTCGCCGCCGCCCGCACCCCGGCCGTCCTTCGCGTCCTCCAGCAGGGCGGCCCCGAGGCCCAGGCCGCCCGCGTCATGTTCCCCCTCGCCTTCGCCATCCCCCTCTGCCTCGCCATCCTTCGCCAGGCCGCTGAGTCCCGGGGCTGGCTCCACACCGATCTCGGCCTTCTCCTCCACGTTCTCCTTAGCGCCGGATCCATGGCCCTCATGATCATTTGGTATGCCAATCGCATCCACTCGGCAAACCGCGCCGAGGCCTCCGCCTTCACCGCCAGCAACGACCTCCATGCCCAGTACCGGGAGCTCTTTGCCGCCGTCGCCGAGCCCGTGTGGATCTTCGATCCCCAGGGGTCCTCCAGCTTCGCCAACGCCGCCGCCGGCCTCTTCGCCCCCGCTGAACCCACCGCCGAAGCCGCGGAGTCCGTACTCGGCCCCACCCAGCAGCGCGCCGTCCTCAGCGCCGCTATCCTCGGCCGCCAGGTCACCGAAATCAAGCTCCGTCACCGCCCGTCCAGCGTCATCCTCTCCATCCCGGTCGTCTCCCTTCGCTCGCTCCGCAACCCCCGCGGCGAGCCCGGCATCGTCGTCCTCATCGCTCGTAACCCGCTCGCCTGACCCTGCGGCGGCGGACCCCTCCGCCGCCTACGGCTTCACGATTACCGCCGGCACCGCCGCCTCCCGCACCAGCCGGTTGAACGCCCCCACCTCGTCGCCCATCACCCCCTCCAGCCGCCGCAAATGCCCGTTCACCTTCGTCGCCAGGTCTTCAAAGACCTGGTTGGACTGCGCCGTTGGCGCCGTGTCGGAGCTCTGCACCACGCTCAGCAACGCCGCCAGCTTGTTGTTCAGCTTGATCGGGTAGTTCAGCGGATCCTGGTTGCTCTGGTTCTTCGTCTGGTACAGCTCCTCTTCAATCTCGGTCAGCATCCGCGACAGCTTCTTCCCCGCATCTACGACGCTCTTCGTACTTGCCGCCCGCGCCACCAGATCGTCGATCTGCTTCCGCGCGTCCCGGATCCGGACCACCGCGTCGTTGGCCTGCGACACCTTGTCCCGGATCTGTAGCGACAGGTCCAACTGCTTCTGCAGGTCCGCCGCCGTTCCGCCCATCCGCGGATCCCGCAGAATCTGGAACGGCTGCGTGTACGCCTTCCCGTCCACCGTCAGCCGGACCGTGTAGCTCCCCGGCACCGCCACCGGCCCCCGCGAACTTGCCGCCCAGTAGATCATCCCCGGAAACGACGTCGCGTCCGGATACCGCATGTCCCAGCTGTAGCGCTGAAAGCCCGCCCCCGCCGCCGGGGCGTTCTCCTTGTCCTTGCTCGAGAACTTCCGGATCACCTTGCCCGCCCCGTCCAGAAACTCCACCGCCACCTCACCCGCCTTCTCCTTCAGCAGATAGGCCACCGTCACCGCCGAAGGGCCCCGCCCCGCATACCGGTATGCCGCCTTCGGCGCGAACAGATGCACGCCCGCCTTCCTCACCTCGTCGCTCAACTGCTGCAGCACCGGCAACTCGTCCAGCACCCAGAACGCCCGCCCCTGCGTCGCGATCACCAGGTCGTTGTCCCGCTTGTGGAACGCCAGATCCGTGATCGGTACCACCGGCAGATTCAGCTGGAACGCCTCCCAGCTGTCGCCCCCGTCCAGCGACAGGTACAGCCCCGTCTCCGTCCCCGCAAACAGCAGGCCTCGCTTGTTTGGATCCTCCCGCACCACCCGCGTAAAGGCGTTCTCGGCGATCCCCGTCACGATCTTCTTCCACGTCTTCCCGTAGTCGGCCGTGCGGTACAGATACGGCCGGTGGTCGTCGCTCTTGTAGCCTGTCGCCGCCACATACGCCGTCCCCGCGTCGTGCGGTGACGCCTCGATCGAGTTGATCTGCAGCCACTCCGGCATCTGGCTCTTCGGCGGCGTCACGTTGGCCCACGTCTTCCCTCCGTCCCGCGTCACATGCACCAGCCCGTCGTCGCTCCCTGCCCAGATCACCCCCTTCGCCAGCCGCGACTCGTCGATCGTGAACACCGTGCAGTAGTACTCCACACTCGTGTTGTCCTTGGTGATCGGCCCTCCGGAAGAGCCCTGCTTGCTCCGGTCGTTCCGCGTCAGGTCCGGGCTGATCGCCTGCCAGCTCTGGCCCTCGTCGGTGGACCGGAACACCATGTTCCCGCCCGTGTACAGCACGTTCGGGTCGTGCGGCGAAAACAGCAGCGGGAAGTTCCACTGGAACCGGTACCGCATCGCCTCCGCCCCGGCCCCCATCGGATTGTCCGGCCAGACGTTCACCACCCGCACCTGCCCGCTCCGATGGTCGTAGCGGGTCAGCAAACCCCCGTAGGAGCCCGCGTAGACGATGTTCAGGTCCTTCGGGTCCGGCGCAATCCAGCCGCTCTCCCCGCCGCCCACGTCGTGATATTCCCCCGTCCGCGGCTTCAGCTTCATCGTCGAGTTGTCCTGCTGCGCCCCGTAGATGGCATACGGGAAGTCGTTGTCCAGCGCCACCCGGTAGAACTGCGCCGTCGGCTGGTTCAGGATGGTCGACCACCGCTTCCCGCCGTCATGGGATACATTCGCCCCGCCGTCGTTACCCTCCACCATCCGGTTCCCGTTGGCCGGGTCGATCCACAGGTCGTGGTTGTCCCCATGCGGCGTCGGGATCGCCGTGTAGGTCCGCCCGCCGTCGTCGGAGCGGTGGAACCCCACGTTCAGCACATAGACCGTGTCCAGCTTCTGCGGGTCGGCGTAGATCCGCGAGTAGTACCAGGCCCGCTGCCGCAGCATCCGCTGCTCGTTCACCCGCGTCCACGTCTTGCCGCCGTTGTCGGAGCGGAACACGCCCCCGTCCTCGGCCTCGATGATGGCCCATACCCGCTCCGGGTTCACCGGTGATACCGTCACCCCAATCTTGCCCTGCACGCCCTTCACCGGCCCGCCCGGGTTCCGGCCAATCTCGGTCCAGGTCTCGCCTCCGTCGGTCGATTGGAACAGCCCGCTCCCCGGTCCGCCGGACTCCATGCTGTACGGCGTCCGGATCACCTGCCAGAAGCCGGCGTAGAGTACGTTGGCGTTCGAGGGGTCCAGGATCAGGTCGATACACCCGGCCTTCTCTCCCCGCGTAAAGACCTGCTTCCAGCTCTTCCCGCCGTCGTTGGACCGGAACACGCCCCGCTCCGCATTGGCTCCGGACATGTGCCCCAGCGCACAGACGTAGACCCGGTCGGCGTTCTTCGGATGCACCCGTACCCGCGAGATCTGCCGCGTATCGGCCAACCCCACGTGCTTCCAGGTCCGCCCCGCGTCGATGGACTTGTAGACCCCGTCTCCATGCGAGGCATTCCCGCGGATGGCCTGTTCCCCCATGCCCACATAGAGCGTGTTCGGATCGGACTCGGCTACCGCGATGGCCCCTACGGACCCGGTTTTGAGGAACCCGTCGGTGATCGGTGTCCACGTCGCGCCGGCGTCGGTGGTCTTGAAAACGCCGCCGCCCGTCGCCCCGAAGTAGTAGGTGTTGGCCAGCGAAGGGCTCCCGGCGACCGCCGTCACCCGCCCGCCCCGCCCCGGCCCCAGCGGCCGGTACTTCAGGTCTTTCAGCAGCTTCGCGTCGTCATTGGCCGCCCACAGCGCGGCCGCGCAGAGTACCAGCAGGAGTTGGCGCATGTTTTCCGCAGTCTAGCTCAGTCAGCCAGCTTCATGCGCCACACCGTGCCCACGGTCTCATTCCGCGTAAAGGCCAGCGTCTTGCCGCGGGCATAGATCGGGTCGTCGGCCTTCGGAACCGCCTCCGAGCCCGCCGCGAACCGGACCGCGAACGGCGCCCCGAACCGCTTCCCCTTCGGATCGAAACGGACCCCGTAGATCGCCCCGTCCTTGCGGAAGTACAGGAAGTCGGAATCCGGGTGCGTCCCGCGAGCCGCCTCGTTGCCAATCGGCGCCTCCACCCACTCCGATCGCGGCGGCGCCGGCACCCGCCACGGCACAAAGTAGGTGCGGCGGGTCTCGGGGCTCCCGGGCTTCTGCGTGATGACCAGTACCCACGCCCCGCCCGCCTGAAAGGTGTTGTTGACCACGCTCAATTCCGGGTCCTCCAGCCAGATCGAGCTCTTTCCGGTTGCCACCTCCAGCATCCCGATCTGCTGCCGCAGCGTCGGATTCCCCTTCCGCTTCATCCCGGGCGTATGGAGCAAGTACCGTCCATCCGGTGTGAACCGCCCGATGGAGCCACAGTCCCGGCATACCACCGGCGCCTGCTCCATCGGGGTCCCCGCCGGCGCCACCGCCAGCGAGAACCCGTCCCCGTCGGGGATCCGATACCCCCACTGTTTCCCGTCGTCCGAGATCCGCAAATCCGCCATCCCGGAGAGCCTCTTCAGTAGCGGTTCCTGTTTGCCGGTCGTAATATCTACCGCGAATAGGTAACTCTGAACATCCGGGGCGAGCAACTGCTCGACCAGGTAGACCTTCCCAGCCTCGCCACCAGCCGGATACAGGTTCTTGTCCCGCCGGTCCCGCGTCATTCGCCGGCCCGCTCCGGCCGGTTGCCCTGTTGCCGGATCGATCGCAACGGTATACAGGTCGCGGGACACCTGATACGTCGCGATCACCGCCACTCCGTCCGCGCTTACCCCCTCGATGCCGGCATGTTCTGTCCCGAAGGTCGCCCGGCGCGGCGCCCCTCGCGGCCGCCACGCGCCTGGCTCCAGATCGATCTCGGCGGAGAGCGAGCGGCCTTCCGCCTGCAGTTGGAAGATACCGGTATTCCCCTGCAGGAACACGGGAAAGGCTAATCCCATCCCCGCCGCCCGGAACGCTTCCAGGATCCCGGTCGGCCGGACCGGGCCCCCGTCCAGCGGCACCGCGAAGATGTCCAGTTCCTTCATCTCGGTGGACACGACGCCGGCCTTCTTCGAGAGCACTCCCAGAACGGCGCGCTCATCCGGGGTCCACACCAGCGCGTTCCACCCGCCTGCCGGTTGGTGCTGCCGCCAGCCGGTTGCTTCCACCGGGGCACCTCCTTCGAGGGGAACGACGAACAGGCGGGACTCCGCGCCCCGGTCCTCGATATAGGCCACCTTGGTCCCTCCCGGCGCCACCCGCGCGGCGCGGATGTTCCCCGCCGCCAGCTCCCGAGGCTCCCCGCCCAGGATCGGCATCACCGCCACCATTCGGTCCCGAGTCCCCGGCGCCGCCGCGGTGAACACCAGCCGCGACCCATCGGCCGTGAACTCCGGATCCTGCGGGAACCGCACCGACGGTGCGATGGCCACCGGATTCCCGCCGCTCACCTGCTGCAGCCAAAGCTCCCGCTTCCCGCTGCGGTCGGAGAGGTAGCAGACGAACTTGCCATCGGCCGAGATGGCCGGGTCGAAGTAGCTGAAGCCGTCATCCGGGGAGATTCGCACCATCTCCTGCGGCACCGCCGCGGCCGGTGCCGCGGGCCGAAGCCGGAGCCAGGCCAGCGTCCCGGCCGCGAGCAGAAGCACGGCGGCCAGCGCCGGAATGGTCCAGTTCCGCCGCGGGCTCGGCGGCGCCTGCTGTAGCTCTTCCAACTCCAGCTTCACGTCGGCAATGTGCTGGCTCCGCCGCGCCGGATCCTTCCGCAGGCAGCGCGTGATGATCCGCTCCAGGCCCGGCGGCAGGCCCGTCAAGGGCGCCGGATCCCGGTCCATCACCGCGGCCATCGTCGCTACGCGCGAGGCGCCGCCGAAGGCCCGCTTGCCGCTGAAGATCTCGTACAGGACAGCTCCAAACGAGAAGATGTCGCTCCGCGCATCGACCGGCTTCCCCTCGGCCTGTTCGGGCGACATGTAGGGCGCGCTGCCCACGATGACGCCCTCGCCGGTGAGCGCCACGTCCAGGGTCATGGTGGCGTCATCGGCGGCGCTGCGTGCCCCGGCCAGCTTGGCCAGCCCGAAGTCCACCAGCTTCACCTTCCCGCCGGGGCCGAGCAGGATGTTCCCCGGCTTCAGATCCCGGTGAACAATGCCTGCCGCATGCGCCGCCTCCAGCGCGCTGGAGATCTCGGTGGCCACCCGCAGCCCCTCGCCGAGCTTCATCCCTCCGGGCGGGATCGCCTCTCCCAGCGGCTTGCCGTCCACCCACTCCATGACGATGTAGTGCCGCCCGGCGTCCTCGCCGATCTCATGGATGGTGACGATATGGGGATGGTTCAGCGCCGAAGCGGACCGCGCCTCCTGCAGGAACCGCGCCCGCCGGTCGGCATCGGCGGCCAGCGAATCGGGCAGCAGCTTGATGGCCACAATCCGGTCCAGCCGCGCGTCGCGCGCCTTGTAGACCACGCCCATCCCGCCTTCCCCGAGCTTCTCCAAGACGGTGAACGGTCCAATCCGCGCCGGAGCAGTTTCCATACCGGACTATCATAGCCGCTTGGCTACCGCGATAAAGTGGTCTCTCATGCAGCGCCGCGCCTTTCTCCGCCTTCTGGCTACGCCCGCCCTGGCCGCTCCCGCCCGGCCGAACATCATCGTCATGATGGCCGACGACATGGGCTTCTCCGACCTCGGCTGCTACGGGGGCGAGATCCGCACGCCCCACCTGGACGCCCTGGCCAGGAACGGACTGCGCTTCACCCAGTTCTACAACACCGCCCGCTGCTGCCCCACCCGGGCCAGCCTGCTCACCGGCCTCTACCCGCACCAGGCCGGCATCGGCCACATGGTCGACAGCGGCAAGGCGGCGCTGCCCGGCTACCGCGGCGACCTGAATGACCACTGCGTGACGATGGCGCAGGTGATGCGGCTGGGCGGTTACCGGACGGCGATGGCCGGCAAATGGCACGTCACCCCGGTGACGGACTCCAAGCACAACTGGCCGCTCCAGCGGGGCTTTGAACGCTTCTACGGCACCATCCACGGCGCCGGCAGCTTCTACGACCCGGTGACCCTCACCGACGGCAACGAGCCGATCCGCGCCGAGGGCAAGGACTACTACTACACCGACGCCATTGCCCGCCACGCCGAGCAGTACATCGGGGAGTTCGCCAAGGGGCCGGACCCCTTCTTCCTCTACGTGGCCTTCACCTCGCCGCACTGGCCGATGCACGCTCCCGAGCCCGACATCGCCCGCTACAAGGGCCGCTACAAAGGGGGCTGGGACGCTCTCCGCGCCGAGCGGCACAAGCGGATGCTGGCGCTCGGGTTGGTGGACAAGCGTTGGCCGCTGACGCCCCGGGACGAGAAGGCCCCGGCCTGGGCCGATGAGCCGAACAAGGAGTGGATGGAGCGCCGCATGGAGGTCTACGCCGCCATGGTGGACCGGATGGACCAGAACGTGGGCCGGATTGTGGAGAAGCTCCGCGCCACCGGAGTTCTGGACAACACGCTGATCCTGTTCCTGGCCGACAACGGCGGCTGCGCCGAGGAGCTGAACGGCGCCGGGAACGCCCTGCATGTGCCCAAGCTGACGCGGGATGGGCGGCCGGTGCGGTTCGGCAACAAGCCGGCCATTCTGCCGGGCAAGGACGACGACTATCAGAGCTACGGGCTGGCCTGGGCCAACGCCTCCAACACGCCGTTCCGGCTCTACAAGCACTGGGTGCACGAGGGCGGGATCTCCTCGCCGCTGATCGCGCACTGGCCGGCGGGGATGGCCAGGGGCCGGGGCGGGCTGGTGGCCGAGCCGTCGCATCTGGTGGACATCATGGCGACCTGTGCCGACCTGGGCGGTGCCCGCTACCCGGAGCGGTACAAGGGGGAGCGGATCCAGCCGATGGAGGGACGGTCACTGGCGCCGCTGATCCGCGGCGAGCGGGCCGCCGCGCCGCGCGCCCTGTACTGGGAGCACGAGGGCAACCGGGCCATCCGGGAAGGGGACTGGAAGCTGGTGGCGAAGTGGCCGGGCGGCTGGGAGCTCTACAACATTCCCGAGGACCGCTCGGAGCTGCGGAACCTGGCGGCGCGGTACCCGGAGCGGGTGAAGGAGATGGCGGCCAAGTGGGACGCCTGGGCGGCGCGGGCGAACGTGCGGCCGTGGGATGAGGTGCGGGCGGCGCGCTAGTACTGGAGCCAGGTGCCGACCGGCTTCTGCTGCTCGACGCCGGGCTTCTTCCAGTCGCAGACGCCGTTGGGGAAGATGCGGCGGAGGCGCTGGCGCTCCTCGGCGGAGAAGGGGACGGCGTAGTCAGCCGGGTCAACGGGCTTCAGCTGGCACTTTAGGACGTTGTTGGTGATGGGTCCGCCGGCGATCATGCGGGGCGGGGGGAAGGTGGGGTAGAGCTTGTTGCATTCGCCGCCGGAGAAGTTCTGGGGCTCGACGATGCGGGTACCGTTGGCGTCGTAGCAGGCGTCGACGAGGTCGGCGGGTTTGGCGCGGAGGATCTTCTCCTGGCGGGAGGCGTTGGAGGTGTCGCGCTCGACGTTGGTGAGCCACTCGTCCATCTTGGTGATGGCGAGGTTGCTGACGTGCTGGCCGCGGGGGCCGGAGGGGGCGACGAGCATGACGGAGTTGGCGGCGGTGCCGTTGGCGGCGCGGAGGCGTTCGCGGAGGGAGTAGGAGTGGTACTTCTGGTGGACGTCGCCTTTCTGGGTGAGGTCGGTATAGGCGCGGACGTCGATGATGGGGACACGGGAGAGGCCGTTGCCGCCGTAGGTGACGCGGCCGGTCTGGTAGGCGGCGCGGAGGGCAAGCGGGTCGGCGACCGAGCGGGCGGGGGTGAGGTTGCCGTCGTTATCGTGGCCGCCGATCTTCTCATTGAGGTCGAGGAACTGGGCGGGGGAGATGGCGCCGGTGTTGAGGGCGGTGAGGCCGTACTGGACGCCGGTGTTATCGATGGCGCGGCGGGCGAAGCCGGTGACGGGGTCGCGGCCGTAGACGTTGACGGTGTGGTCGAAGATGTCGCAGCGGGCGCCGGTACGGTTGAGGGTGGGGTGGTAGCGGAGCTCCTGGGGGAGTTCGGGGGGGCAGAAGCGGGTGGGGTGGATGCGGCCGGCGCCGTCGGAGATGCCGAAGATATTGGAGAGGGTGCCGACGCCGGCGATGGCCTTCTTCTGGGCGTCGGAGAGGGCGGCGCCATGGCGGTTGAAGTAGGTATGGAGGAGTTGGGCGTCGACGAGGAACTGGGTGGTCTCCAGGACATCAGGGAAGGTGGCGCTGGGGATGATGCCATTGAGGAGGCCGGGGTAGCCGTCGACGATCTGGAGCTGCTGGTAGGAGCCGCCGGAGCCGCCGCGGCCGAAGGTGAAGGCGGGCGGGCCGTAGGCGTCGATGAAGCGCTCCTTGACCATCATCATGGTCTCGGCGGCGACGACGTCCTGGCAGTTGTTGCCGAAGACGTTGAGGGAGGCGGAGGCTTCGGCGTAGCCTTTGCCGACGACGTTGTCATTGAGGACGGAGGGGAGGCCGGCGCCCTGGCGGTACCAGCCGCCGGTGCAGCCGCCGCCGAATGTATAAAGGAGGCGGCGGTTCCAGGCCTTGAGGGCGGGGAGCGGTTCGGCGGGGTCGTGGAGGATGGCGAACTGGTAGATGGAGCGGTTGAGGGTACCGGTTTCGACGCGGACGATGTAGGGGACGGAGAGGCCGGTGGAGGTGGTGGTGGAGGCGATGTCGGCCGGGCGGGGGGAGGGGAAGGGGCGGAAGGCGGAGTCGCCGGGGGCCTTATAGAGGTAGGAGACGACGGTGCGGACATTGCAGTCGCTATCGATGGCGGGGCCGAGGGAGGAGCCGTCGGGGAGCTTGAAGGACTGGGTCTGGCAGGCGAAGGGCTGTTCCTGGGGGCCGGAGAAGATGGGGCCGGAGGCGGGGAAGTTGACGAGCGAGAGCTGGGCGACGGGTTGGGCGGAGCCGTGGAAGACCTCGAGGGTATTCTGGCCGGTGCGGAGGCCGCGGACGAGGCCGACGAGGGCATGCTGGGCGATATCGGGGCGGAAGGAGCCGGTGACGTCCTGGGTGTTTCGTTTGATGGAGATACCGGTGAGGGGGGTGTTGTCGGGGACCTCGATTTTGAGGAGGGCATCGCCGGCGGAGACCTTATCGGGGCGGGTGGCGAGGGTGACGATGCGGAACGCCGGGGCCGCGAAGGCAGGGGCGAGGAGCAGGGCGGCGAGGATGGCGGCGCGGGGGGAGGGCATAGTGCTCACGGTCGGCTGACAGGCTGTTGAACGATACTAGCGTACTGGGGGGCGGGGACGCGAGTGGTGGGAGGGCGTGTGCCGGATTGGGTAATCTGGGGGGGTGGCAGAGCCGGAATACACGGGGCAGGTGATTGGGCCGTACCAACTGCACGAGGAGATCGGGCGCGGGGGTATGGGGACCGTGTGGCGGGCCGAGCGGGTAGACGGCGGGTTCCAGCAGACGGTGGCTATCAAGCTGATCAAGCGGGGGATGGACACCAATGAGGTGATCCGGCGGTTCGCGCAGGAGCGGCAGATCCTGTCGTTGCTGAACCATCCGAACATTGCGCGGCTTCTGGACGGGGGCTCGACCGAGGACGGGCGGCCGTACCTGGTGATGGAGTACATCGACGGGCGGCCGCTGCTGGAGTACTGCCGGGAGAAGGGGCTGACGGAGCGGGAGCGGCTGGGGGTATTCCGGACGATCTGCGCGGCGGTGCAGCACGCGCACAGCCATCTGGTGATCCACCGGGACCTGAAGCCGCGGAACGTGATGGTGCGGGCGAACGGGGAGGTGAAGCTGCTGGACTTCGGGATCGCCAAGGTGCTGGAGGCGGACGAGAACGAGACGGTGACGCGGATGAGGCCGTTGACGCCGGCGTATGCGAGCCCGGAGCAGCATACGGGGGCGGCGCTGACGACGGCGAGCGACGTGTACTCGCTGGGGGTGATGCTGGGGGAGCTAGTGGCGGGGAGCCGGGCGGCGGACCTGGAGGCGATAGTCGCCAAGGCGACGCGGGAGGAGCCGGAGGCGCGGTACGCGACGGCGGAGCAGCTGGCTGAGGACGTGGGGCGCTACCTGCGGGGGCAGCCGGTGGAGGCGCGGGCGGGGGCGTTGAGCTACCGGGCGGCGAAGCTGTTGAGCCGGTATGCGGTACCGGCGCTGGGGGCGCTGGCGCTGCTGGTGGCGGCGCTGGGCGTGCTGGCGTACGTATCGGTGCAGAAGCGGAACATCGAGATGGAGAGGGACCGGGCGGAGGAGGTGTCGCGGTTCCTGCGGGAGCTGTTCGGGGCGGCGGATCCGGAGCGGAACCAGGGGAACCGGGTGTCGACGCGGGAGTTGCTGGACCTGGGTGCGGCGCGGGTACGGTCGATCGGGGACAGCGGGACGCGGCACGCGCTGCTGGAGACGATGGCGGAGGCGTACTTCAACCTGGGGCTATACGAGAAGGCGGTGGGGGCGTACCGGGAGTTGCTGGCCTCCGAGGGGGCGGGGGCGAGGCCGAGCCAGGAACGGCTGGCGCGGGCGATGGCGATGGTGGCCGAGGGGGAGGCGATGCTGGGGCGTCATAAGGACGCCGAGGCGGCCGGGGCGGCGGCGGTGGAGCTGGGGAAGGGGATCAGCCGGGGGCAGCGGGCACTGGTGCTGATGCACCGGTGCAAGCAGTTGAGCCAGGCGGCGCGGCATGACGCGGCGGTGGCGGCGTGCCAGGAGGCGGCGGGGTTGGCCGAAGGGGGCGAGTTGCCGGCGGGGGACCGGAGCGCGGTGGCGGTGGCGCTGGGGACGACGCTGATGGACGCGTCGAAGTACGCGGAGGCGGAGCGGGCGTATCAGGAAGCGCTGGGGTTGGCGGCGAGTCCATCGGCGCGGGCGCAGGCGCTGTCGAACCTGGGGAGCCTGTATTTCCGGCAGGGGCGGTTTCCGGACGCCGAGGTGCAGTTCCGGGAGGCGATCGGGGTGAAGCGGAAGCTGTATCCGGACGGGCATCTGGACCTGGCGCAGAGTCTGAACAACCTGGCCAACGTGGTGACGACGCTGAAGCGGCCGGGGGAGGCGGTGCCGATCTACCTGGAGGCGCACGGGCTGTACCGGAAGTATCTGGGGCCGGAGAGTTCGGAGCTGGCGAGTTCGTTGTCGAACCTGGCGATCGCGTACTCGGTGGCGGGGCAGTTGGACGATGCGGAGCGGATAGCGGCGGAGGTGGTGGGGATTCAGGCGCGGACGATCGGGGAGGGGAAGCTGCCGCATGTGAGCAGCCTCATGAAGTACGGGGCGATCCTGCTGGAGAAGGGGAAGTCCCGGGAGGGGGTGCGGGTGCTGGAGGAGGCATTGGCGGCGGAGGAGAAGTTGGAGCCGGCGCCGAAGCTGCAGATGGGGTACACGCGGGTGTTGCTGGCGCAGGGGTTGCTGGACGTGGGGCTGCGGGAGCGGGCGGAGGTGATGGCACGGGAGGGGCAGGGGTTGCTGCGGCCGCTGGTGCGGCCGGACCATTGGATGATCCAGCAGTCGGCGATTGTGATGAGCGGGGCGCTGGCGCGCGGGGGGCGGCGGGAGGAGGCGCGGCAGGTGCTGGAGCCGGTGCTGACATCGTTCGAGTCGAAGAAGGCGAAGGGGTGGTGGGCGGAGGTGGCGCGGCGGTATGCGAGGGAGGCGGGGCGGGGAATTCCGTAATTGCGGAATTCCCCGGTAAGCAGCATCCAGGGGAAGTCTGGGTTAGGGGGGGCTTTTGCGGAGGACGGAGCGGACGAATTCGCGGTTCGTCAGATAGTCCGAGGGCTGCATGAACCTGCATTCGAACTGTTGGGCGTACTTCGTCGGGCTTGCCTTCCTTAACATCGCCAGATAGTCGGGGTCGATCTCCGGACAGTCGGCGACTGGGGAGAACACCTTGTGGAACCCGTTGTCGGGGTCGTGCCAGTAGTTGTAGAAGAAGCCGGCCTGGCGGGCCGGGGTTGACATCATCCAGATTCGGCCGTGCGTTCTGGAGATGAATGCCGCCACCGAGAAGTAGACGGCGTCCTTCACGACGGCGGCTTCGTCGACGATCAGGACGTTGGCCGTGCGGCCGAGACTCGTCGTTTCCGTGTGCGGAATGGCGATGATCCGGCTTCCGTTCGGGAGCGCCAACGAGAAGCGGCGGCCGTTGTAGCGGGGGGTCTTCATTCCGAGGAGTACGGCGCATTCGATGGCTCGTTCGACGATCATCGCCGCTTGCTCGACGGCGCGGGCGAGTACGATGACGCACTGCCTGGGGTGATGCAGGCAGTGGTGGAGGGCCTTGACGGCGATGGTCGTCGTTTTGCCCCACTGGCGGTTGCAGCAGAGGATCATGTACTTGGCCTCCGAGTCGAGGACTTCGGCTTGCTTGGGGCTGGGGGTGAAGGAGACCTTCTCTTTCGCCCATTGGGAGACTTTGGGAGTCTCCGTCTCCGCTTCCGGGCACACTTCGGCTGTGGGCGGGCAGTAGGAGCGGAGAACAGCACGGCCGAAGGCGTAGATCATCGGATTCTTACGCCGCCTTTCGCGGCGGGAGGGGGAGTTGGTCGTCCTCCGGGAGGCCGAGAGCCACGAAATCGGGCGGGAGGATGAGAATCGGGCGGCCGGGGAAGTTCTGCCGGCAGGCTTCGATGACATCGGGCGTCGATTCGGTGATGACGACGGGTGGTTCGTTTTTTGCAATTTCAGCGGCCTGTTGGTCCGTAAGTTGCGTGTTTTCAACAGCGGCCGGTTCGGGCGGCTGGGTTCGTTCTGGAAATTTCGTTTGGACGAAGAGGAGACGGCGCTCGAGACGGGCGATGGTCTGGTGGAGCCGGGCGACTTCGCGGTTGAGCCGGGCGATGAGGGCGGTGCCGGCGAGCAGGCCGTTGGCGGCCTGGACACATTGGTGCATCTCTTCGAGCTCTTCGTCGGCATGGGCGGAGGGCTTGGCGAGTTGGGCGAGCAGGGCGGCGTTCCACTCGGCGGTGATGAGATGCTGGCAGCGTTCGACCTGCCAACGGGCGGCGGCGATGTCGTCGACGATGGCCGTCGTTACGGGATTGGCCGGGCGGTAGAAAGCCCGGAGTTCGGCAATGAGATTGTCATAGGCCGGGATGGACTCGTTGCAGAGCACGGCGCGGTGGGGCGGGAAGAATTTGTGGGCGAATTCGCCGGTTTTTAGAGCGTTTTGGGAGGACCTCGCTTTGCCCTCTTCGGTGATGGGGCCGCGGGATTTGGCACCGTTTTCGCGGGCGATGCGGGCACGATCTTCGGGAGACATATTCGATCCTCATTTCCTGGAATAGAAATAGAAAAGGCCCTCGTTGGTGGCGAGGGCCTTTGGCGGGGCGGAGTGTTCCCGACCCGATTTCACGCTAGCACGGCGGGGCAAGCGAAAATGGGGGGTGAAAAATGGAAGTGATTGAAAACGTTTGAAATAAAAATCCTTTTTCAGTGGGAACGGGTATTTTTGCCGGGCGGAAAGAGGTGGTTTTATGGTTGGAATCGGGCCGGGCGATCCCGGGCTCCTTTCAACGGCGGCAGGAACGATGAAGAGCCGCGCCGGAGATTCGTTTTCCGTTCGGATCACCTCTCCTGGATCGGCACCGTCCTTTGGGAACCCCACGCTGAAGTGTGGAGATGCGGCGACGCGTGTGGGTTCTTGTGCCACCTACAACGAACGGGAAAACCTGTCGCCGCTTGTGGCCGCCATCGCGGCTTCCCGAGCTTCGATCCATCGCATCCTGATCGCCGATGACGGGAACCCCGACGGCACCGCTACCGTCGCCCGCCAACTCCCCAACGTCCTGGTCCTCGAACGCGCCCCGGCCCTTGGCTACGGCCACTCCATGCCCGCTGGCATCCAACTCACCCTAGGCGCCGGTGTCTAATATCCCTTGAGGCACGAAGCAAAATGAACACCCCGCTCCGCCGTGTCTACCTCTTTCTCGCCATGCTCGAAATGGCACGCGCGCAACGCCTCCGCCTACCGCGGCCGGAGGCGTTCGCCGATATCGTGCTGGCCTTACGACTGGCCGACTGAATTTCTAAACTGCTTGCCTCTACATTGGGAGCCTTCAAAAAAAGCACCCATCAAAGCGGTTGCTGCCGTGGTCCACGGATTCGCAGAATGAAGACCGTGTCGCCGACGATGGTGAACAACACCCGGTAGACCTGTGGCTTCCGGCCAAACAGCAGGTGCCGCACTTCGAGCGAAACCCGGTCATTCTCTGGCGCTAACGCGCAACGCCTGGGAGAGTGTTCGAGACTCTTGATCGTGGTGATTAACCGGTTGTACCAGATAGGCCCGCGCATGGGCGCTGCTTCCGTAATCCGCTCATAAAGCGCGGCTGCATCCGCCTGAGCGGAGGCCAGCAGCCTAACGCGGAATGTCATAACGCTGGCGCATACTTGCGTCGAACTCCTCTAGCGACACACTGCGGCCGGCGTGAAAGTCTCCGATGGCTGCTTCAACCGCGGCCACATCCTCGTCAAAATGCTGGCCCTGCAATTCCAGGTACGTCGCTACAGCGTCATCGAGGGCATCCGCCACGGTCTGCCCGTGCTGTTGGGCAAACTGTTCAAGCTCTGCTTGGCGGGAGGGGCTGAGGGTGATCATCATATAAACTCTCGGAGCTGCGTACCTTTTTATTGTCGCGCGTTTCCTCATAGGGATAGCCCGCCATCTGAACCTTCGCTTGCGGCGCCTGCTGAACCGTCGCACACCTGTCTCTTGACGGTCAGTCCTTTGAGGCTTTGCAGGCTGAGATTTGAGCGTGAATTGCGACGCTGGACTGGAATTCAAGTACAAGCACTTTGACGCGAGTCCGGTCTCGATTGGCGAAAAGGAAGAGATGGCCGCTGAGCGGATCCTCACCAAGCGCGTCGCGCACCAGGCCGAAGAGCCCATCGAACCCTTTCCTCATGTCGGTGGCGCCGGGTGCGACGAAGACCCGGGTGGCCGTCGTGAGTCCAAACATGACTACGCTTCTTCCAGCCAATTCAGCAAGGCGCCGAGCGGCCGTCTATGCTCACCAGCCAGAGGCAGGCCGGCCCAGCCAATCTCGACTCGCCGCCCGTTGCGGAGGACGACGGTGACGGCACGACTGGACTCGCTCGCCGGCTCTGGCGATTGGAGGTCAATCTCGACGAGTGACGTGGCACCGGACCGGAGTCGTCGCCTGTAGTAATCCAGTGTCGAGGGCGCCAACCCATTGGCTGCGCAGTAGTCGACCCGTGACTGGTTCCCCTTCTCGTACCCGTCCACAAGGCCTCGAATCTCTGACTCGCTTCTCCGGTTGCGTCTCTTTACTCGCTTCCTCTATCCAGCGAATCAGATTCCCGGCGATCAGAAAACCAGGGGGATGGTCGAACGGATACGTTTAAGAACGCCTTCACTGAGATTGTCGAGTACGACGGTGCGCGTAACGCCACCCAAACGGCGGAAGGCTTGCTCATGGAGTTCTGCCCAGATCTGGGTGCTGGAGCGGAAGGTGAGCAATCTGACCGCCTTGCGGCTGTAGCCGAACGTGAACACGAACAGACGTGTTCGCCGGTAGCGGCCGGTGCGCGGATCCCGAACCATGGGGCCGCTGCCGTAATCAACCTGTCCTTCTTCGCCGGCCGGCGTCATGATGACCGGGCAGGCCTGTAGCGCTGGTTGGCCCCGTAACTGGCGGACGAAGCGTTTGACGCCCTAGTAGCGGCCCGTGAAGCCGTGGTCATCCACTAAGTCCTGAAAGATGGCCTTTGCGTTGCGGCCTTTGCCCAGCGAGAGTTCGATGAAGTCCAGATGGGGTTCGCAGGCGCTGGCGGTTGGGCTCCGCCCGGGGACCGGAGGTGGCTGGGAGTCGGGGGACACCTCATTGGCCGGTTTTGCCGCCGAAGTGGCCGGATCTGGGGCGGAGTCGGGGGACACCTCATTGGCCGTTTTTTTTCCGGCCCCCGTCGGCCCCAACCGCGGGGTGGTCGTACTGCGACCCCGGCCGCTTTCAAATAGGCTCCGGCGGTTTCTCGCCGGATGCCGGTTTCTTGCTGAATACGCCGCAACGGCCAGCCCAGCCGTCCCAGCGCGATGACTTGTTGTCGTTTTTCTTCGCTCAAGACATTACTCACGCCGATGGAGGATAGCCCCCCCATCGCTTTCAATGTCTTGCCCGGTTTCTATTGGCCGGTTTTCAGCCGTCCCTCATTGGCCGGTTTTGGGTGTTCCCCGAAGCTCGCTAGGATTTGAATACGGTGTCATCAGCGGAGCACTGAAAAAGGCAGGTTATGCTCCGGGCCAAAGGGGGTCAATCGAAATTACGGATGCGTTCTCAAGAGAATGTTTGGGAACATTAAAGTGAGGATGAGAGATTAGTGAAAAATGCCGATACTATTTGGTCGATTTCTACTAGGGATGGCTGTTTCCGGTGTACTGTACTCGCAGGCGCAGGCGCAGGCGCAGGCGCCAGCGCAAGTTGGCGCTGTGGAAGTTTATGTGATAGATTGGCACGGCCGCAGGCTCCCGGCCTACTCTTTGACGATAACAGGTGGTAACGCCGCGTCGGCTGGTCGAAGCGAGTTGAAGGGCCCGGGCCCCAATGCGGTCAATCTCAGGTATGGCAAGTATAAAGTCCGGGCACTTGCGAGTCTCCATGACCCGACGACCGTTGATTTCAATGTGGAAACAGAACGGTCGCTTTTAGTAGTGTCATTGCCGCCGACCAAATGGGGGGAGTCGGTTGACCGATACAGCGAGTTAGCCGGGAAGGTATCTGGCCGTTTGTCCGAATCGGTAAAACTGACTGTTAGAATAGTCAGTTTGTTCGGAGCCTTTAGCAAGGATGATTATGTTAGAAGTGATGGATCGTTCGAAATAAGCGCTGTTCCAGATGGTGAATACTTACTGTTAATCCTGGATGATTTCAAAATACGTGGCGAGGTGCGCGTATCGAAGACACCGCAATTGCGGGAAGTGACTGTGGTTCTAAGCCGATAGCGCAGAAAGAACCGCAGCGTGGCGATAGTGTAACCGAAATTCCCTGCTTGCGATGATAAGGCGAACACCTTACCGCGCGAAGTGCGGCATTCAACAACCCCCTGCGAGGGGGCAGGGGGTGGACTTAGTAACTGGGCGGACCGGGGAGCATCGCTCAACGCCGGTGGACGTTGACTCGCTTCCTCTCTCCAGCGAATCAGATTCCCGGCGATCAGAAAACCAAGGGGATGGTCGAACGGATACGGTCCAAACCACGACGATGCTGGCGGGACTCAGCGACGGCGAGGATTACGACGGCGGCTTGCTCTGCCTCTTGTGCTGAGGAGCATTCCCTATCCCAACTGAAGTTCGTCGTTGATAACGTCGTCGTCAAAGAGCGTTCGGATTACTTCATTCTGCCGTTCAACGATGATGCGAAGACAATCGGCAAATGACGCTTGCTTGCCGTAGAGTTTCTTTCCGTTCGTGTCCAAATATGCGACTGGGTACTCGCCGTTCTCGTCAGGGAACGCAGTTAAAAAGCACCACGCATTTGCGTTGTGGTCCAGGCTGAATGGAACGAGGGCGCTTGCTTCGATATCGGCCCCGTCTCGAATTTGAATTCGCTCGTGAGGTTCGGGTCCTCGGATCAGGCGAATCTTCTGGATGGCTGCGATCTGAGCGTTCCCGTCACCAACCGCACTGACCTCTTGAACGCCATAGAGGTATGCTCCGTTGCTGAACTGCGTCACAAAAGCCACATACGACGGTGGGAGCGTTCTGCCAATGGCCTGTTCTGTGGTCCGCACATCGTCAACAGAAGCTAATGGGTATCGCTCGTGCTCGCCAGCCTCCAGTGCCGAAAGCAGATTCATGATGGGGGCGCTCCGTTCTCGGTTCCTTCTAACCGGCCTGATCGATTCAGCGAGGCTCGGGCTTGGCTGGCATTCCTGTCGAATGCTGCTTTCCCGATATGACTCAAAGCAGCAGGACGTGATTCTGTTCCCCAGTACGGTCGTTCATCGCGTGAATTATCCGCCCGTAACAGATATGCCGATTTGAACCGTCCAATCCACGCAATTTAGCACGATCTCTTGAAATCCCGAAAAACTCTCCGGCACCTTCACCGTCAACTGGTAGAAGCCAACCATGCCTGGAGCCAGTCCGGCGAATAGAGTATCGGCCTGCGCTTCCCAGTTGCCCTGTTGCCATTTGCAGGAAACCGGAGCGGTTGAGAGCGGGGACACCGGACCCGGCGTGCCCGTCGGGACCGGCGGCGTCACCGGTCCAAGTCCCGATGCGCAAAAGTGGACATACTCCCCGGGCACGGCCGGATCGTCAGGGTGAACCAAGGCCCGCCAATCTCCGTGGGCCGCATACAGATTCGGCCGGAAAAACGGATTCGGGCCAGCGGGGCCAGTCCCCAATTGTTGAAAGCGGGGTGCTGCGACTACGACAGAATCCAATGCTATAACTCCTTCAAAGGCGGACTCGCTGGAACGGAACACCACTTCCGGGTGCGATCTTGGGTTGAGTCAGGCCGTTGCCCGGCTTGGGACCGGTCTTGCGTTTCTCGCCAGTGGCCTGGACG
>CAYSFR010000049.1:0-71798 GCA_964430625.1 uncultured Solibacteraceae bacterium | reverse complement strand
AGAAAAGGCCCTCGTTGGTGGCGAGGGCCTTTGGCGGGCGGGAGTGTTCCCGACCTGATTTAACGCTACCATGGCGGGGCAAGTGAAAATGGGGGGTGAAAAATGGAAGTGATTGAAAATGTTTGAAATATAAATCTATTTTCGCGGGGAACGGCGAAAATTATATCTTGGGTTGGGGCGGGAAAGGGGAGTTCCGGCGAGGATGGGGGGGAGGGCGGAGAGTTTTCCACAGGAATTTTGTAGCGAAATTCGGCAGAGCGCGCTTACAGGGGCATGCCGGATTTTTCTTTGGGTTTGCAGGGCGCCTTGCCGGGCGGCCGGCGGCGCCGTTCTGGGTGGCTGACAGGGGTTGTGTTCTTCGCGGCGGGGCTGGCGGCTTACGGCGCGGATGGGTGCACGCCGGGGGGAGCGCTGTTCGCGCGACGGTCGCTGGTACCGCGGGCGGCGCTGGAACGACGTACCAAGGATAGTTGCGGGCTACGAGCGGTTGGCAACACGACGGCGGCGGTGCAATGGACACAACTGCGGCTCTACCTGCTGGCGAATGGGCGGGCGCCCCAGCTTTTGGAACAGAGCGGGGCGGGTTTCGCGGCGACACTGAATCCGGACAACCTGGGGACGGTGGGGATCACCTATACGAACACCGGGGCGGCGGCGATGGCCGGGGTGCGATTTGTGGCGTTTGCCGATTTGGACATTGAGCGCGGGGCGAACGGGTTTGCGAATGAGTATGGTTCGCTGGTATCGCTGGCGACGCCGCCGGGGTCGCCGGCCGGGGCGGTGGCGGCGAATGGGTGGGAGATCGACGAACCGGGCTTCCGATTTGGGAACATTCTGGCCAATGCGGCGGCGGGAACGCTGGACAATTTCCATGCGATTCCGGGGAGCGCGCCGGACGATGTGTCGTTTGCGCTGCAGTTTCCGATTGGAGACCTGGCGCCGGCACAACTCTTCCGTGTGCAGTTACGGCTGGACACGGCGAATATCGGCGGGTTGCAGCAGGTGGCCGCGACGACGAACACGACGGTCTATCTGAACGGATTCGGGGCGAAGGCGGCGGGCGGCGGGGAGGGAGCGTTGCCGGTGAGCGCTTTTCCGCGGCAGACGGGGGACTGGGTGGCGGTGGAGGAGAAGGGAATTGCGGCGGAGGTGGAACGGGCGATCGGGGCGGAGCAGGTGATGGCGCGGAAGTATCTACATGTGCCGAGCGGGACGATGGCGAAAGTGCTTGTGGGGTATTTTGCGTCGCAGGCGCCGGGGTTGCTGGTCTACCGGGAGCCGCACTTGCCGACGGTGTGTTTACCGGCGGCGGGGTGGACGATTACGCGGCAGGAGATGGCTGGGGATGTGGCGCGGATGGAAGTACGGAAAGGAGGGGAGCGCCGGGAGGTGTATTACTGGCACCAGACGCGGGAGCGTGTGTTTGCGAACCCGCTATGGCTGCGGTGGCACGGGCCGCTGGAGCGGTGGCGAACGGGGCGGAACGGTTTTGTACTGAGGCGAGTGTTGCTGGGGGCTGGGGTTAGCAGGGAGAGTCTGGTTCCGGCGTTGCGGAACGGGATACGCGATTGGATGACTGAGTTACCGAGTGAGGGATGGATAAGCTAGTGGCGCCAACTAGTAACTCATGTTATTATCACGGCGACTGCATCATGATCTGCTGGCCAGAAACGCTTAGATCCTCGCTGGCCGACCCTCGGCCGGATTGCTGCATTTCTTCTCGCCACCTGCATCGCTTCCGGAAGTTCGAGGCGGCAGTGGTCTTGGTATTCGCTGCCGGACTTGCACTGTTTGGCCAACCCAACGCCATCCGCTATTTTTACGACGACAATTCCCAGTTGTTTCGCGCATTGGACAGCGCTGGAACGTTAGTTGAATATGTCTACGACCCGGTTGGAAACATCCTCGAGATCAAACGTTCCACGGTAGCGCCGACCGCGCTCAGTATCCTCAACGTCACACCGCAATATGCAAAACCGGGTGCGACCATTCGGATTTACGGGCAGAACTTCTCACCGGCGGTAGCCGGAAACGTCGTGCGCCTGAACGGGATCGCGGCCACCGTCTTGTCGGCGTCAGCCACAGAGTTAACGCTCGTTGTCCCGACTGGAGACACTACAGGTCCGGTGACGGTGACAGTCGCCGGCCAAACCGCAACTTCTGGCGCCCTCGTCTTTCGTGGCGTTAAGATTCCAGTGATCACTAAAGTGACTCCGGCAACGCCGGTAGAACCAGGGGCTCCATTTTCCATCGTCATCGAGGGTACGGATCTGGAAGAGGCGACCTTTGGAACATTTCCCGATGGCGGATTCACGTGGCAAGTAGCCCCGAACGCATTTGGTTCTCCACTCGCCGCCCAAGCCTATGCGGGGCTGCCCGGCACCTACGCAGTCGTTGCTACGAACGTCGCCGGGGCCTCTTCGACGACAATAACCGCTGCAAATCAACTGCGCGTTGGCGACACCTTGGGCTCCAAAGAAGCCCTGAGCAAAATGATCAGTCTTCAAAACGGAGCCATCCAGACTCTCGGGTATCCGGCCGGAAGAAGCGAGGCCATTTCGAAGCAGGTTTCCGTGCAAAACGGTGCAGCGGAATCACTGGGGTATCCAGTCGGGCGGAAAGAGGCCAATGCTCGCATTACTTCGGTTCAGAACGGGGTTCTGGGTACTTTCGGATTCCGGCCGGGCACCAGCGAATCTTTCGGTGCGGTCACGAGCGTTCGCAACGGAACGCTCAGCGTGCCGTCAAACTCCGCGAACCAGGCCGGCGTCCAAGTCCGAGAGATTCAGTTGAATTACGCAAAGCTCGATGAAACCGGAGTCCTCCCAATTGGGGCGGGAGAAACCGTCGCGTTCAGAGTGGCCGATTTGGTCGAGCCTCGGATTCTACTGGCTGATATCCCGTTGCACGCCGATCCCGAGAACCCCACGCAATGGACCGTCACGATACCGGCTCACCTACGGGAGCTGGGGCTGAGGATCGAAGGCGTTGCCCCGAGCGGTGAGGCCGTTCGTGTTGGCACCCGTGTGGAAGTTCGTCCGGAGACATACCGTTCGATTCAGGCCCGTGTGGTCGATGAGACAGGTGCGGCACTCGTTGATTCGGTTGTGAGTGTGGCACAGTCAGGTTGGACGGCAGAATATTTCGATCTGCGGCAATCCCCCGAACAGTTACCCGCGCTGGATAACCTGAATGTTTCCGTCCGCCGAAACCTGAGCGGCCTGCATCTTCGAAATCTGGGCGCCGTATTGGGGCGCGATCCCTGGAATCTGCAACTCTTCCCCCACTTGGCCGTTCGAGCTCGATCTCGGTTGCGCGTGTCGGAAGATGGCCTTCATCGTTTCCTCTTGCGGGCTCCTATTGGAACCCGCATTCAGATCGGCGGCGAGGTCGCCGAAGTGCTTAGCGGCGCTTCGTCGATTGCTCTGGAGCTAAACCTCACCAAGGGAGAAGTGCCTTTAGAAGTGGCGTGGGTGGAAGCGGAGAACGCGGAGGCTGTTGAAATATTTTACGCCGTTCCAGGCGGGTCACTTCAAGGAATTCCGTCGGCGGCACTTCGCGGGGAGATCGATCAATTGGCGCGCACTGGCCCGGATGGGACCTTAACAACGGAACCCTTTTCCAGTGCCGTCAGCGCCGTCCGGTTTACACTTGCGCCGGCAAATAGCGGCATTATTGGCCAGACAGAGAACTCGTGGCTGGTTCCTGTTCGGGAAGTGGACGCAGGGGCGGTTACCCTGCGAAAAGTGGTGGTAGCAGCGACTCAAAACTAGAATGCATGGATGGTACTTACTCATGATGATCTCCCGATTTCTCACCGCTTTCGCCATCACCGCATCGATTGCTTATGCACAGTGGACCGGGACCGGCTTCAACCCCGCGAAGAGCGATGGAGCCGTTGTTATCGCAGCTAACGACGCCAGAGTGATAGGAGGCGTTTTCACTTGGAATCCCGTCCGCGACGGATGGGATGCCGATGGCGACAATGTCTATCATTTCGCGAGCTTTCGGATTGATGCTGGAGTGCGCGTGCGGGTTCGCGCTGACCGGATGCGCAGCCCTGGGCCGATGGTCATGCTAGTGCAGGGGGCAGTTGAGATCCGGGGCACACTCGATTTGAGTGGAAATGATGGGGCTGCGTGTGGGGACATCGGTAATCGGGCTCCAACAACTCCAGGGCCTGGCGGGTTTCCAGGGGGAGTCGGTGCACTAGGTGCGAACCCGGCACAGCGCGGCTTTGGGCCGGGCGGGTCGGCGTTCATAACCACCTTCCAGGGCGGATTGTTCCAATGTCCGGCAAATCACTCGGGTGCCGGATATTATGTCGGTGGAGGCGATGCGTATGGGGCCCCCTACTTCGCCTGTAACAATGGCCCCTACGGCAACTCCTTTTTGGTCCCACTCATTGGCGGCTCAGGTGGCGCCGGCGCCCTCAACAACTCCGCTGGAGGGGCGGGCGGAGGGGCGATTCGTATTAGCAGCGATGTATCGATCACAATCGGCTCAACTACCTCCGATGACGGGGCCATTCTCGCACGGGGTGGGGCCGCAACCGGTTGCAGTCCTGCGGGATTAGGCGGCGCCGGCAGCGGTGGTGCGGTTCATCTGCAGGCACCAGCGATACAAACGGGTACTCGATCAGCACATGGTATTTCTACGGCCGGCGCTTCCGCGGGCATATCCTTCAATCCGTCCACCGCCTCTGCCGGTCGCATTCGAATTGACTCGAATTCGTTGACAGGCATCGGCAATTTGGTTCCTCCGCCAACAACCGGCCCGCTCGTGAATGTTCCACTACCCGCCCCGCCCGCGATTCAGATTGCGTCGATTGACGGCATCGCGGTGACTGCGAGTCCGACCGGCGCATATCTCTTGCCCGATGTGGTAATCAACAAGACCACGCCTGTGGCCGTTGTAGTCAACGGCCAAAATATCCCTCCTGGTACTCCTATCAACCTTTTCCTCTCAACTGACGTGGGTGGTACCGACGCCATCATCTCCGCTACGCTGGCCGGTACGCTTGCATCGAGTACCGTCTCAGTCAGCGTCACACTCCCCACGGGGGTACATCGGATTTACGTTCGCGCCACTTGGTAAATGTATCCGAGGCGGTCTTTCCTCATGCGCAGATTCTTTCCAATTCTATTCGTCGCCGCCAGCCTATACGGTCAAGCGCAGGCGCCAGTAGTTGTCAGTGTTAGTCCCTCCTCCGGGTCAAACGCGAACCAGGTGTTCACCGTAACCGTGTCGGATTCCGATGGGGTGGCGGATATCGATATCGTGAACCTGCTGATCAACGATGCGCTTGATGGACGCGCCGCGTGTTATTTGGCCTTTCGTCCCACCGGGCCGGCATCGGGCCACATTCTATTGGTGAAGGACGCCGGAGATGCAAACCAACTCGAATTTCTGCCGATGCCGGGAGACGGACCAGGTACGGTATCTAATAGCCAATGTTCGGTCACAAATGTCGGTTCATCGTTGTCCATAAACGGAAACACTCTGACGGTCTCCCTCAACCTTAGCGTCAAGACTGACTTTGGCGGCAATCGACTGGTCTATGCGGCAGCAATCGACAAAGGTGGCCGAAACAGTGGTTGGAAGGCCCGGGCGGTCTGGGCTGTTCCCCCGGCCAAGCAAATGGACCCCATGGTCGTGTCGATGGCCCCGGCGCGGGGAACAACCAACACGGGCCGGTACACGTTCCGGTTTCAAGACTCCACCGGCGCCTCCAATTTGAATGTCGTAAACGTTCTCGTGAACGATTTCGTGGATGGCCGAGTCGCCTGCTATTTCGCCTATATCGTTGGAAGCCGCACGCTTGCGATAGTCGAGGATTTTGGAAACGCCGGTGCCCTCAGCGGAGGCGTTCTTGGAACCGCCGACGTCGTTGGCAACTCGCAGTGTTCGACCAATCTTGCAACTGCTACTGCTACCGTTAGCGGGACCAACCTCGATCTGGCCTTGGATCTTACGTTCACTGATAAATTGGCGGGCGATCGAATCTTTTACCTGGCGGCGCGAGGTTCGGACGAATCCAGGCGAAACTCCGGTTGGCAGCCGAAGGGGACGGTCGGATTTGCCCCGGCGGGATTGTCGACACAACTCCTTTCCGTTACACCCAAATCGGCCAACCAGGGCGCGACGGCAACGCTGGCTGTATCAGCCATTGGAACTTCATTTGCCGCGGGCGCAGTGGCTGCGAATTTGGGCGCGGGTGTGACGGTCAACTCCACGACCGTGAATTCGGCGACCTCCTTGACGCTAAACGCGACCATCGCCGCCGACGCTGTGCTCGGAAACCGCAACCTGAAAGTTACGCACGGTGGCCGAAGCTATCAGTTGGCAGATGCCCTCGCGATCACGTCAACGGGGGGAGTCGGTGTTCCTCCCGTGATCTCCAGTTTTTCGCCCGCTTCGGGATCGGCAGGCACGCTTGTCACGGTCACCGTTACCGGAAGCAATTTAAGCTCGGCGAGGGTAGCTATTAACGCCCAAGGGGGAGGCACATTAGCTTGCCCTGTCACCGCGGTAGCCAGCGGCAGCCTGCAGTTCGTCATTCCCCCGGGTGCTGCTACCGGTCCGATTCAGGTATCGTCGACGGATATTCCAACACCGGTTCTTTCGGCGACTCCCCTCACGATTGTCCCGTCCAGCAGTTTTTCGATCAGCGCCACCCCGGGCACAGTAACGTTGGTTCGCGGGTTTAGTGCCGCATTCGCCGTCAATCTGACCGGCACAAACAACTTCCCAGCGCTGGCAGAACTTGCCGTTGCCGGACTTCCTGCTGGTGTCACGGCGGTGTTCAAGCCTCCTCGAATTGGTGCCGGCCAGGCCTCCGTACTCACGTTACAGGCGCCCCCGACGCAGGCTTTGGGAACGGCGAACCTGAATGTTTCCGCCTCCGCCGTTGTCGATGGAGCCGCGTTGAACTCAGCCGCAAGCGTTAGCGTGCAAGTTGCCGCCCCGACAACCTCGTTTGCTGGACGCACTGTCGTCGCCGACGATGCTCAAACTCCGCTGGCCGGCGTAACGGTTACCTTTCTCGGCAAGGACGGCAACGGCGGCAACACCTCTTGCTCGGCAACGGCGAAGTCCGATGCTGCCGGCAATTTTTTGATCGCGAACCTTCCTGTCGGCTGTACCGGGCAGCAATTGGTGGGGTTCGACGGATTGACGGTGACGAGCCCGGCCGGAAAGTATGCGGGTGTCAACGTCGTCTTTACCCTCGTGGCGGGGCAACTCACCGCATCGCCGGTCCTTGTTCATCTGCCTCGGATTGACAATAAGGAAACGTTTTTGGTCACCCAGAATTCTCCTGTCGATCAAACCTATTCGTACACTTCTATTCCCGGCCTATCGCTAACCGTCTACGCGGGAACCACCTTGACCCTGCCCGACGGGACGAGGCCAAATCCCTTTCCGCTCGTTGCCGTACAGGTTCCGGTTGATCGCCTGCCCGATGCCAAACCATCCGTGCCGACGATGATGAGTGCGTTCATCGTCGCGTTCCAGCCCGCGAACTCCAGGGCCTCGCAACCCGTGGCCGTCTTCTACCCGAATACCGTCTTCACCCCGCCGGGAACATCGATGACCATGATGACGTTGAACCCCACACGCGGTCGCATGGTCCCTTACGGCACTGGCCGCGTCTCCGCAAATGGACTTTCGATCGTTCCGGACCTCGACCCTGCCTACCCCGGCAAGCGCTATGGCATCGTCGATTTTGACTGGCACGGGCCCATGCCTCCGCCGCCGAATGGGCGCAATCCCGGACCAGGTGGAAATGGAACCGGTAATTCGACCGGTGGCTGCAGTGCCGGCGGCGGGGATGGCCAGTGCGGCGGCAACCCAGGAGGGGGCGATCCAGTCGATATCTCAAGCGGACTGCAGATCGTAAAATCCAGCGATATTTCAATCACCGGTTCTCGAGGACGTATCGCCATCGATCGGGTCTACCGCTCGGGCACGACAAACGCCGGTTCGTTCGGCATCGGCATGCAGTTTGAATACGATTGGGGCCTGAGCAACACCAACATTGCGGGCCTCCAGGCCGTGAACCTGATTACCCCGGATGGCAATCAATTCCTAATGAGCCGGCAACCGAACGGAACGTTTACCAACACCGCCTTGCCGTTTCTGAAGGGCGCCGTTTTGAGCGCGGGTGCCGGAAACACCGCGACTCTGAGATGGAAAGACGGCTCGGTGTATGGCTTCGAGGCGTTTCTTTTGTTTGATCTGCTTCGGCTCACCAGCATTACCGATGCGAATGGCAATAAGATCACCCTCACTCGCAACGCGGTCGCTCCGGCGCAGATTCTCTCCATCACCGATCCAGTGGGGCGCTCGCTGGCCCTGTTGTGGGACAGTTCCAATCGAGTCACCAAGGTGACCGATCCGATTGGGCGTCAGGTCACTTACACCTACAACGCAGCGGGTTCTCTGGAAACGGTTACAGACCCGGCCGGAGGCGTTACCAGGTACGAATACAACGCGGATCGCAACATGATCCGAATGTTCGACAAACGAGGCGTGAAGGTATTCGAGAACGTATACGATGGGCCCCAGGTAACAAAGCAGACGCTGGCCAACGGAGGTGTCTACCAGTTTGGGTATGGCTTTTTGATAGTAATCCCTGGTGGCGGCGGGCCCGGAAGTATTGGGCCTCGGCCAGGGGAAAGCCTAGGCTCGACTGCCTGTTTGCTGGGATGTCCAACAACACTGGTGACCGATCCGCTGGGACGGCAGACAGCCTATCGGTTCAATTGGCAAGGTTTTGTCGTCAGCGTAACCGACGCACTGGGCAAAGTGAAACGCTTTGATCGGGATCCGGGAACCAACGAACTTTTGGCAATGACGGGAGACGGTCAGTGCGCAGTGTGCGGCCCTCCTGGCGCCGGCGACCTCACCTTTACCTATGACGCGAACGGTAACCGGCTCAGCAAAACCGACGCTCTGGGAAATGTTACCCGGTACGAATACGAGCCCGTTTTCAATCGCCAGACCAGGCTCCGAAACGCGCTCGGGCAAGACACGGTTTATGCCTATGACGCAAAGGGGAATCTCTTGAGCGTCACAGATGCAAAAGGCAACGTGACCAGCTTCGCATACGACGCGTTCGGCGCGGTGGCGGAAGTCACCGATGCAACATTACGGAAAACAACATTCACCTACAACGCGACAGGAGACCTGGTGCGCGTGACCGATCCGCTCGGCAACGCGCAGGAGTTCCGTTACGACCCGGTCTCCCGCATGATAAAAAGCACGGATCGAATGGGTCGAAAGTCGAACCTGGTCTACGATGTGTTGAATCGCGTTGTGACGCAACGAGACGGACGGAGGCTGCTCACGCAATTCCGGTATGACGCCGAGGGCCATCTTTTGGAGGTGAAGGACGCCAGAAACAACAGTACATTGTTTGCGTACGACGTCATGGGGCGGCAGATCTCGAAGACCGCCGCGCTCGGCAAGACGTCGACATGGACCCGCGATCTGATGGGCAATGTCACCCGCTATGTCGATCGTCGCGGGCAGAATAGCGATTTCATTTATGACGACCTCTATCGCGTCACCCGGGAAACCTATCAAGACGGGGCTCGAGTCGATCGGATTTACGACCCCCGAAGCCGGCTCATCGAAGTGACCGACACTGCCGCGGGAACGTTCAAGCTTGCGTATGACGCGGCCGGCGAGTTGGCATCCACGTCGGCTCCAACCGGAACTGTGAGCTACACTCGTGATGCCCTGCGGCGCGTTTCTGAACGACAGGTGGCCGGTCAACCACCAGTCACCTACGCCTACGATACTGCCGGAAATCTGATAAGCGCGGGATCGACGCCAGCCAGCGCGACATTCGCCTACGATGCTCGAAATCTGATGGTCGGACAAACCTATTCCAATGGCGTCAACTCGAGCTTCGTTCGTGACGCGCTCGGACGGGTGCAAACCATTAATCACCAGAAGGGCGCGGCGATTCTCTACACCCAGGACTTACAATACGACCCCGAGGGAAATCCGCTGCGTTCCGGCAGCAACGCGCCGCAACCGCTGGCCACATCTGCGGCAGTGGCCACCTTCGACAACGAGAATCGCCTTCTGACCCGAAATGGAGTGACCTACACGTACGATGACGAGGGCAATCGTGTTTCCACGTCCGGACCGGGAGGAACGAATCTGTATTCATGGGACACACGCGGGCGATTGGTATCGATCTTCTGGACCAGGGGGGCCTCGACGACGATGAAATACGACTATCGAGGCTTGATGATCGAGAAACAAGAAGCGGGAGGAATTCCCCGCACTGAACGGTATCTTTTGGATGACGTGACGAACACTGTGTGGATGAGTCAGAGCGGGCAGTCGACAGCCGTGTTGACAGGACGATCGGTGGATTCGCATCTGGCCGTCTCAGGCGGGAGCAGCGGGACCGTCTTTCGTGGGGCGGATCTGGTGAACAGCACGGTGCTAACGACCGATGCATTTGGCGCGCCGGTTGGGCAGTTCAGCTATGAACCGTTTGGTCAGACAGCAAGTCCTTTGCCTTTGCAGCGGTTTCCGTTTATGTTTACTGGGCGGGCTCCCACGGAGGCGGGTGTCAGCCTCAGTTACCACAGGTACCGGCACTACGACACGTCGTCGGCCGTTTTCATTAGCCAAGACCCGATTGGGTTCGACGGTGGAGATGTCAATCTCTACCGGTATGTAGGTAACGGTCCCACCGATTCATTAGATGCGCTGGGGCTCCGCGACTTTACAGTATGCGAAATGATAACCATGGCATGTATCCCAACCTATTTCTTACCGCCCACTCCTGCAACCCCAGTGTGTCTCGGAATGACACTTACATGCGTGGCCGTTCCCAACTGGGATCCTAGGGATATCAGAATTCGGGAAGGTAATGGGCCTATCCTTATTCCAGAAGGTATTCCCCCGCACCCACCGATTCCGCCGCACTTCACTCCTCGGCCTAACATGGAGTATCCACCCGGACCGCCACCCACTGAGTGTGCTTCGCCGCGCCGGCTCTGATGCTTCAAGACTCAGTAAGTTAACAGGATTCGAGTCATCACTACGATTTTGCCTGCTGCAGCGTGGGCGTTGGATCGTGTTCGTACGTGACTCTTGAATGCTAGGAGATGCCACCCTACGCCGAGTCTGTGAAATGCCGGGAACGTGAATGCTAAGTATCGCAATCAATACCGTCTGTGCCAACGAGGCTTTCGACGCGCGTGACCGGAGCCATTGGTATTCAAGAAAATTTCGTCAAGAGCCAATCAGTGGGTGATTGAAAGCCAAGTGACCTACAAACGGCAAAGAGCGGGAATGCGTCGATCTCGGGTAGTCCGGGTGCCGCAAGAAAGGAGGCTACGCGGTAGGCTGTAAATAATGAGTGTTCTCCGCCGCCGGTTCCTAACAAGCGCCAGCACCCTCGGTGCCCTTGCACCCGCCATTTATGCCGAGGAGAATTCCCGCACCGAGCAAGCGATGCTCCTCCGCAAGCGCCTTGCTGGCGACGTCATGAACTTCCCTGACGGGAAGCAAGACTTTAACGGAGACCGGGACGCATTCCCCAACTACATCGCCCTCTTCACCAAAGGAATGCCCCACGGTCAGAACGGCGAAGTTGACGGCGCAGCGTATCGAACGCTATTGAAGGCGCTCGATTCCGGGGCGGCGGCGGATTTTGCCGCTCTGGCGCGGGGTTCGGGGCGCCCGATGGTGAATCCGAGAGCAGGATTCGCCTTTACATTGGAAGGCGGCGATCCCCAGTCGTTCACGCTTCCGCCACCACCCTCATTCGGAAGTGCAGAGACGGCCGCCGAGATGGCGGAGATGTATTGGATGGCATTGCTGCGGGACGTACCGTTCGAGCAGTACGACACGCACCCAATGGTTTCGAAGGCGTGTGCGGACTTAAACCGGCTTGAAGCGTACAGAGCACCGGGCGCAGGCGGGGGCGTGCAACCCGACAATCTGTTCCGTGTCGACATTCCTGGCGTCCTGGATGGTCCTTTTACCTCACAGTTTCTATTCCGTCCGATTCCCTACGGTTCCGGATACCTGGAACAGTGCCAGCGAACTCCCGCGGCCGGGAATGTTTTCCTCGATACGTACGGCGAATGGCTGCAGTTACAGACCGGTGTCCCCCCGTGGCGGGAGTACCGCTTCGACCCTGTTGCGCGCTATATTCGCAACGGAAGGGATCTGGCCGAGTGGGTCCATTTCGACTACTTGCATCAGGCCTTCCTGAACGCGGGTTTGGCACTGGTGGATATGGGACCTGACAAAGTACTCAACATGAACCAGTATTGGCGGGAGACCAATCCCTACAAACACTCGAAGTCCGAGTATGGATTCGTGACGTTTGGGATGGCCGAGGTGGTCGACTGGGTATGCCGTGTAACAACAACCGCGATGAAGTCGACCTGGTATCACAAATGGGTGAACCATTTGCGGTTGCGTCCGGAAGAGTATGGTGGCCGCCTATATCTGACGCGGAGCGGCCAGGCGAAGTATCCGTTGCACCCGCAGGCGTTGAACTTTGAGGGTCTCGAAGAGATCGAAAAGGCGTTTGGCACAACCTTGTTGCCGCAAGCGTATCCCGAAGGTTGTCCATTGCATCCCGCATATCCAGGAGGGCATGGGACCGTAGCCGGCGCCTGCACCACCGTCTTGAAGGCGCTTTTTGAAGAGGACCAACCGGTGCCGGACGTTGTGCTCCCGGTCGAAGACGGAACAAAACTGGAACCGCGGCCAGATCTCGGACTTACTGTTGGCGGGGAACTGAATAAGCTGGCGTACAACATTGCCGTGGGCCGCACCTTTGCCGGAATTCACTACCGAAGTGATAGCGTGCAGGGTCTGCTCCTTGGCGAACGGGTAGCTGTGCGGCTGCTGCGCGACCTGATCGAGACGCTTCCGGAGGACTTTCCGGGCTATGGCTTTACCGGGTTCGACGGACAGCGTATTGAAATCGTGAAGCGTGGGTAGAGAAAACGACCCGAATTGCTTTTAGATCAATTGTCCGTCGCGGGCGGCGGTTCCATCGCTGAACATCCAGTCCCGGGGGCGACGCTGGTGGAACTGGGGGAGAGCGAGGCGTTTCCGGACATACGGCCGCCGGTGTGGACGCCGGATGGGCGGCATGTGTTGTTTGCGGCGGGGCGATCGAACAACCGGCAGGTATATGCGGCGCCTTGGGGGGATTTGAAGGCGGCGCGACTGTTGCCGGCGTTTGGGCAGAGGCTGGTGTGGCTGGCGGTGGCGAAGCGGCGGGCGGTGGCGGTGGTGAGCCAATCGCAGAGCGACCAGAATGTTTGGAGGCTGGACCTGGCGGGGCCGGGAGGGCCGGTGACGGGGGGGAAGTCGATCGCGTCGACGACGTGGGACGACGAGGAGCCGAGCTTTTCCGTGGCGACCGAGCGAGTGCTGTTCGTGAGTGACCAGAGCGGGAGCGAGCAGGTGTGGGAGGTCGGTTATGACGGGACGGGGTTGCGGCGGCTAACCGATTACGAAGATGCCAACCGGTTACAGGTGGGGGCGATACCGGGGAGCAAATTGGCTTATGTGGGGGCGCGGTTTGGGGATAAGGAAGGGGTGGGGATGATCCGGTTGGGAGAAGGAGGGATGGTACGGGAGCCTGGGGTATTGTGGCCGGGGATGCTGGTGGGAAGTAGTGCGGGGGGCGCCTATGTTCTGCGGGACGGGTTGGTGAAGCGGGTGGAGTTGGGAGGGCGGGAGGAGCGGGTGGCGGGGGTGGGCAAGGCGTTTGTGGTGAAGGAAGGACCTGGGGGAACCGGATTGTGGCATACGACACAGTTTGAGACGAGGGTGATGCGGAATGGGGTGGCGGAGGGACCGGTGATCGAGCGGCGGGCATTTGCGCCGGGGCGGGAGGGGGTTTATTTTGTGGAGAAGTTGCGGCCGCGGGTGGTGCAATACAGGAGCACCGCGGATGGAAAGGCACGAGACTTATATACATTGCCGGGGCCGGTGGGATTTGGGATTGCGTTACGTGGGGATGAAAAGATGCTGGCGATCACGGTGTTTGAGCGGGACGGGGCGGATTTGCTGGCGGTGAAGGATTTTTCGTTGCCGTAGCAGGGCAGGGAAGGGCGGTTAGCGGCGCTGGAGCTGGTTGGAGCCGGTGTTTCCTTTGTTATCGCGGGCACTGAGGCGGGCGGCGTTCTCCGATTGAAAGACGATGGTGGCGGAGCCGTCGTTGAGGTTGGGGGAGGAGCGGGAGGTGAAGTGGTAGTTGTAGTGGAGGGTGCTGGGTGATGACCAGCGGATGGCGGAGGCGGCGGTGGAGCCGGTTACGCGGCCGTTTTCGCAGCTTTGGCTGCCGGTGATGGCGTCGACGGTTGCGTCGGGGGACTGGCGGATGGTGATGGTGCCTTTGCAGTTGCCGGAGTCGTCGATGACGGTCCAGGTGCCGGCGATGCTGGGGTGAGAGGAGGGGGGAGGAGGCGGGGGCTGGTCGCGGACGAGCTGGTTGGAGCCCAGATTGCCTTGGACGTCGCGGGCGTTGAGGCGGGCAGAAGCGGGGGAGGCGAAGACGGCGGTGGCGGTGCCGTTGTAGAGGCGTGGGGAGGAGCCGGGGGAGAAGGTATAGGTGTACTGGAGGGTATTGGGGGAGGTCCAGCGAATGGCGGAGGCGGTGGATTTGCCGGTTACGCGGCCGTTTTCACAGGTATGGGAACCGGTGATGGCGGTGACGGAACCTGAGGGGGATTGTTGGAAATGGATGGTGCCTTTGCAGTTGCCGGTGTCGTCGATGACCGACCAGGGGCCGTCGATGCGGAGGGGTGCGGGTTGGGTGGCGGGGAGGAGGGCGAAGGCGTTGCGGGTGGAGGCGCGGTTGTCGAGGAGAATGCCGGACTGGCCGGGGGTGACGGGGGAGGAAGCGGCGCGTTGGGAGAGGTCCCCGGTGTGGAGGATGCGGTAGCGGACGCCGCCCTGGAGGGGGAAGGGGCCGAAGCGGCGCCACGGCCAAGCCGGGAAAGAATCGGCGCGGCCGGAGGCGGCGATGCAGATGTAGTAGCTGCCGGCATCGAGGAGAGGGCCGGCCATCTCAGTGTGGGGGGCGACATCGAAGACGGCGTCGAGGGTGGGCGGAGGGCAAGGGGCCTGGGCGAGGACGACAGCGGAGGCGAGTAGAGAGATCGATCGGGTGGTGGCGGACATGGGAGCTCCCTAGCTGGAACATAGCACTTCTACTTTTTGGCGGGAAGGGTGAGCCAAAGGGGAGGGATCGCTGCGCGTGGTGGACATGCGAACGACTATTTTTCTTTTACTGGGTATATCGACGATGTTTGCGGACTGTCCGGATGGGGCGCGGGCGACGACGGAGGCCGAGCGGGCGCGGTATGAACGGACGATGAAGGCGATTCAGGGTTTGATTCCGGCGGCGCCGGCGGGATGGCGGCTGGATGACCGGAATGGGATGACGCTCGGCGGGTCGACATGCAAGGGATCCGACTTCACGCGGATCACCTATTCGGTGCAGTATGCGTATCTGGACGGGATGCGGGCGGGGACGGACCGGGCAGAACAGATGCGGAAAGAGATTGCGATTTTGCGGGAGTTGCCGGCGGATCAGGCGGCGGCTTTGCAGTCATTGAGCCAGCAGAGCCGGGCGTTGGGGCGGGAGCGGGCGAAGGTGCGGGCGAGCGGGGATGCGGGGGCTATCGCGGCGTTGGAGTCGCAGATTCGGGATTTGAATTTGAAAGCGGCGGGGATCAAGCGGGCGCATGAGGAGAAGATTCAGCCACGGATTATGGAGATTACGCAGAAGTTCCTGGCGGAGGCGAACGCGGTGAACAACTTTGTCCGGGTGGCGGTGGAGGTGAATTGGAAGACTCCGGTGCTGCGGGTGGAAGGGGACGCGCAGTTGGCGGCGGGGATTCGGAAGTTGTTTGATGTGGAGGCGATTCGGGCGGCGCTGGGCGGGGTTTCGTAGGTTTTAGCGGGCTTCTTTGGCTGGCGGGCTTGGTTGGTTGGGTTGGGTGGATTTCGGCGTTGGTGGGGGACAGCCGTGCTGCCTGGGTTGGGGAGGGGTGTCTGTGCTTGCCCCGGCTATCCCCCAGCGGGTTTGGGGTTGGGGGAGGAGGGGGTTGTTCCTCTCTTTGGCGGAGCGAGCGTTCCAAGTTACTCCCGCTGGCGGGCGGGGTGGGGTGAGCTCTTGCGACGGCGCTCCGATTCCTACGGGTGCGGCAAGATGAAGACGGAGTCGCTGACTAGACGGTAATCCCGATGGGCCAAGCGGTCCGGCACCCGTTCGAGCGGTCGACAGAATCGTTGAAAGATCTGGATTGCTTGTCCATTCGGACCGATTCGAGCCGGTGGCGGCGCCTGCCGGCACCTTTCGCGGTGCCTGCTACAGGGTTAGCCACCGCGGGCCTCATGGGCGGGGCATGACTACGGATCAGAGATCTGGCAATCGCGCTGCGTCCCGAGGTCCTTCCGCAGGAACACGGAGCGCCGGGGGATTTCCGCTATTGTCTGATGGCGCAGTGGGAGCCGGCGTAGGCGTTCCGGCAAATGGACACTGGGATTCGCCGTCGCTATGAGCGGAATGGCCGACCGTTTGCCTCGGCACTGACAGATCGCCGGATCGCGTGTCGTTAGCTGCCGGACAGACGTGAGGGATTTCCCGACAACGGACGTCAACGATTACGACAAGCAGAACATAGTTCGCCCGATAGTGGACGAGGCGCAACGCCGCCATTCTGAATGAGGGATCGCCGAGGAGAGCCGGATCACGAAGAGCCTCTTCCTCCAGCGATCCGACTCCTTACACAGAATGACTGTCCTTCCCATGAACGGCTGCTCCCTGATGGAGACGATGGACCTTTTCCCGGGACAGGTAGCGGGACTGCACATCCGCGGTTCACAGCGAATGCCTAAGACGGGAAGGTGCCGGGAATGGGTGTTTTTATTCCGCAACCGCCCCCCACCAACCGCGATTCGCGGTACTCAACCCGCAATGACACTTGCCAGTCCACAACCTCCCGCTCCGCGCAGATCCAGATGGAGATCTCATGCAGATACAAACCGCCAGTGAAAAAACAGCCTCCGACCGGGAGAGGCTCATTCTCGAACATTTGCCACAAGTCAGGGCGATTGCGCGAAAAATACGTAGTCGCCTGCCTGGAAGCGTCAGCGTCGACGACCTGGTTTCGGCCGGGATCGTGGGACTGATAGCGGCGATCGATAACTACGATCCGCGCTTCAACGCCAATCTGAAGACCTATGCCCAGCACCGGATCCGCGGCGCCATTCTTGACAGCCTGCGAGCCATGGATTGGGTCCCTCGCCCGCTGCGGAAAAGGGTGAGGATGATCGAGGCCGCGATCGCGCGGCTTGAACAGCGGAACCATCGGGCTGCGACCGAGGACGAGATCGCCGGGGAGCTGGCAATCAGCACAGAGGAGTATCACGATTGGCTGCTCCAAGCACGGGCCGACAAACTCCTTAACCTTGAAGAACACGCTCCCGAAGAAGGAGGACGTAACCTGATTCGCTTCTTATCCGACAGCGAAGACCGGTGGCCCTTCCGGATTGTTGAGCGTGCCGAGTTGGAACGACACCTGGCGCAAGAGATCGAGAAGATACCGTATGTCGAACAGACGATCCTCAGTCTGTACTACCACGAGGAACTGACACTGCGGGAGATCGCAACGGTAGTCCGACTGCACGAATCTCGTGTCCACCAACTCAAGTCGCAAGCTATCCTGCGGCTTCGAACCTCCCTCAAAAACTCTGGCGAGTGGACCGAGGAATACAGGGAAAGGTTGATTGCATGAGGGGAGCACAGGCGGCAGAGACTGCCCGGTTTGATTGGTCTCGCCTCGTTTCCAAGACCGGTGGAAGCGGCGGCTTCGCGCGCACGGGTGTTGGCCTCCGGAGGATCGCCGCCACCAAGGGTGTGATCCCGGAACGAATGGGCGCCGGAGGGAAGCATCGGTTGGGCTCGATCCGGAATCCTCGATTTGGGAACGTACGGCGGCCGGGTGCGGCCGCGAAGGCTTAGTATGGAGAACCGAGAATCATTCGAATCCGGCTGGGATATCGGGCGCGACCTCGCTCGTGGAATGGCGGCCCAGGAGATGGAGCCGTGGTTTCAGCCACAAGTCGGGCAGGACGAAGAACTCACGGGATTCGAATCGCTACTGCGATGGAACCATCCGGTGCGCGGTCTGATCCAACCCGCGAAGTTCATTCCGGTGGCCGAGAAGACGGGCCTGGTCAACAGTCTGGGTAACTGGATTCTCAATCGGGCCTGTGTGGAGTGGGGCAAATGGCATCGCGAGGGCGCGAGGGAGGTGAGTCTTGCGGTCAATGTTTCGGCGATTCAGTTCGACCACCCGGACTTTGTCGAACAGGCATTGGGAATTGTGGGATCCACGGGGATGGATGCCTCATTTCTGACGATCGAAATCACGGAAACGGCGTTCCTGTCCGACATGAAGCGGACGGCGGCGCAGCTTCGGGAACTGCGAAGGGCGGGAATGCGGGTGGCACTGGATGACTTTGGCACCGGGTACGCATCGCTGGCCTGCCTGGCGACACTGCCCATCGACACCGTCAAGCTGGACCGCGAGTTCGTGGTCGGGACCATCACGGAAAAGCCTACGATGCTGGAATCCATTATCCATATGGCTCATCGGAACGGATTCCAAGTGGTCGCCGAGGGGGTGGAAACGGAGGCGCAGAGCGTTTTTCTTCGGTCGGCCGGGTGTGACCGGATGCAGGGGTATTACTACGGGAGGCCGATGAATTGCGGCGAGGTAAGCGCACTTTTCGCGGCCGCGGAGGGGGCGAGACCCAACTTATCGCCGAAATCGACGTAATGCCTTGTGCGGACGCGGGTTGACATGCGTTCCCAAGCAGGAGACTATGGCATCTACTTCTCGTATCCGCGCGCAACGTGGGAGGTCAAGTGATGCAGGACGCCAGACCGACCGGAATCAGCGCCGTGGGCGTGATGCCGTGGGGCACCCATTTCTGCCATTTTTACGAGAGCAAGGACGACCTCGTTGACATCCTGATTCCGTATTTCCGGGCTGGTCTGGAAGCCAATGAATTGTGCATCTGGATTCTCTTCGATCCGATTAGCGAAGAGGATGCGACGCAACTGTTGCACCGGGGAATTCCGGAAGCCCAGAGATACACCGAACTCGGGGCCATCGAAGTCATTCCGCATTCGAAGTGGTATTTGCGAGAGGGACGGTTTGACGTGAACTGCGCCATCGAGGGTTTGCGGTCGAAACTCACCGTAGCGCTGGCGGATGGTTACGCCGGCCTGCGGGTGAACGGCAACGAAGCCTGGCTGACCGAACAGGAGTGGAACGCCTTTTCGGACTACGAGCACAAGCTGAACCAGATGATTGTCGATCTGCGAATGATCGTTTTGTGCACCTATCCCCTTCGTGCCACGACGGCACGCGAGCTATTTGCCGTGGCGCGAACGCATCAGTTCGCAATCGCAAAGAACAACGGAGAGTGGGAGGTTTTCGAGACGCCCGATCTCCGACAGGCCAAGGAAGAGTTGCGGAAGCTGAATGCGGAGCTGGAGAGACGAGTCGAGGAGCGAACCGTTGATCTGGCGGCCGCCAACGAGGAGCTGCGAAGCGAAGTTGCAGCCAGGCAACGGTTGGAACTGAAGCTGCGGGAGAGCGAGCAGCATTTTCGAGCCCTTTCTGCCCGGGTCCAAGCGGCGAGGGAAGACGAAGGGACGCGAATTGCCCGCGAGATTCACGACCAGCTTGGGTCGGCGCTCACCAGCCTGAAATGGGAACTGGAAGGGCTGGACAAGGAATTCGCGGCGTGGGATGACCAGCCGGAGGAAGACGCGGTGCGGCGAAAGGTGCAGGTGATGCTGAAACTGACCGACGCCCTGATCGATGCCGTCCGGCGGATCGCCTCCGAGTTGCGGCCGAGCATCCTCGATGATCTTGGGATTGTCGAAGCCATCGAGTGGCTGGGGCAACAGTTTCAGGAACGAACGGGAATCCAGTTTCGCTGTTCGCTGCCGCCAACGGGCGTGCGCCTCAATTCCGAACAAGCGACGGCGGCTTTCCGCATTTTCCAGGAAGCGCTGACGAATGTTCTCCGGCATGCGCGGGCGGACTGTGTGTCTGTTTCCGTAAAGCAGCGCCCTCGCGCATTCGTTCTAATTATTCGTGATAACGGGAAGGGGCTGATGGCGGAGAACAGGTCCGGCCAACTTTCCCTTGGGCTGCTGGGAATGCGGGAACGAGCGCGTCTGGCCGGTGGCCGGGTGTGGATGCGGGGTGTGGAGGGCAAAGGGACCACGATCCTGCTCCGGATTCCGCTCGGGGGTAACGGCGGATGAAACCCGGACCGTGGCGGGTGCTGCTCGTCGACGACCATGATGTGGTGCGCGATGGCGTCCGGAAGGCGTTTGACGATCAACCGGGAAGTGCTGTGTTTGGTGATGCGGCGAGCGCAGCGGATGCTGTCCGGCTGGTCGCATCGCAGCCATGGGATATCGCAATCCTCGACCTTTCGCTGGGCGGACGCAACGGTCTCGAGCTCCTGAGCGAACTGAAGGAGATGCGCCCTGATATGCCGGTTCTGATTCTCACGATGCATTCCGAAGAGCAATATGCCCGGCGAGCTTTCAAGGCGGGGGCTGCCGGGTATATCACGAAGTCCAGCCCTCGCGCGGAAATCCTGAAGGCGATTCAGAAACTGGTGGCGGGAGGGCGATACGTCAGTCCCGAGCTGGCTGAGAAGCTGGCGTTCGACTTGGGGCGGCCGACGGAGGGCCCGCTTCACAAGGCCCTTTCCGACCGGGAGTTTGAGGTGTTACTGCTCATCGCGTCTGGAAAGACGCTTAGCGAGATTGCCACTCATCTATCCCTCAGCGACAAGACGGTCAGCACGTATCGGGCACGAATTCTGGAAAAGATGGCGATGCAGAACAATTCCCAACTGATCCGGTATGCGATTCAGAACAAGCTCGTGGATTGAGGGGGGGTTGTACCGGCAGGCGAATTTGGAAAGGGTGACGAACGGGGATGTGGCGGCGGGGGTAGTTCCTCGCTTTGGCGGCGGGTTTGGGCGGTTTGTCCGTGCTTGTCCCGGCTATTGCCGAGTGGGTTTTGGGGGTTGGGGGTGCGGCGAGTTTGCGGCGGAGGGGACAGCCGTGCGGTTTGGGTTGGGGACGGTTCGTCAGAGCTTGTCCCGGCTATCCCCGAGCGGTTTTTTGGGTTTGGGAGGAGGGGGTGCGGGGAGTTTGCGGCGGAGGGGACAGCCGTGCGGTTTGGGTTGGGGACGGTTTGTCTGTGCTTGTCCCGGCTATCCCCGAGTGGTTTTGGGGGTTGGGGAGGAGGGGGTTGCGGGGAGTTTGCGGCGGAGGGGACAGCCGTGCGGTTTGGGTTGGGGACGGTTTGTCCGTGCTTGTCCCGGCTATCCCCGAGTGGTTTTTGGGGTTGGGGAGGTTGAGGGTTGCGGAGAGTTTGCGGCGGAGGGGACAGCCGTGCGGTTTGGGTTGGGGATGGTTTGTCCGTGCTTGCCCCGGCTATCCCCGAGTGGTTTTTGGGGTTGGGGAGGAGGGGGTTGCGGGGAGATTGCGGCGGAGGGGACAGCCGTGCTTGCCCCGGCTATCCCCGAGTGGTTTTTGGGGTTGGGGAGGTTGGCCTAGTCGCTTCCGCTCGCGGGCGGGGTGGGGAGTTGTTCCAGGGAGGCTGGAGAGAGACTCTGGATGGCATCGGGTTGGTAACGGTAGAAGGGGAAGAACGTGACCGTCGCTGGGTCGATGCCTAGGGTCTGTAGATGCGCCGCGTGGGCGGCGGTGAGTTCGGCGGCTACCGGTTTGTTTAATGTCCAGGCCCCAATGTGAAAGGGGTGGGTGAGGGGGGAGTAGCGGCTTTTGGACTCGAACAGTGAGTCCTGGCGGGCGCCGAGGCCTCCTCCCAAGTGCATGGAACTGGCGCCGATTTCGGTACCCCAGATACGGGTGAAATCGAGGAGGAGCTTGGACGGGCTGTAGGCGACGAATTCGTCGCAGGTGCCGGTGAAATGGGAGTGGACAAAGGGGCCGTAGGCGAGGACAAGGTCGGCGGCGGCGAGGCGGCCGCCGTGGCGGCAGAGCAGGAGACGGCAGTGGGGGCCGAGGGCGGCGCGGAACCTCTCAAACCAGTCGAGCTCGAGCCGGTATTCGGGGCGGCTCATGAGGCGGGCCATCGTCTGGTTGTACATGCGGACGAAGTCCGGGAGGTGGGTGAGGGAAGGGTCCTCGGAGACGGTGAACCCTTGTTCGTAGAGTTTGCGGATGGTCTGGCGGAGACGCTTCTGGTAGCGGCGGAGTTGTTCGTCCAGGGGGATGGAGAGATCGACCGAGACGGTGAGGCCGAGTTCGCGGATGGAGGCGACGGCGGGTTCGCCGGAGGGGTTGGTGAGGCCTTGGAGGATGTTGACGTTTTGCAGGAGAGGGTTGAAACGGGTGAAGACGGAGACGACGCCGGACTGTTGCCAGTGATGGAGGAGGGCATGCCAAGCACGCTGGAAGAAGGCTTGCCCGCCGCGGCCGACCGGGCCGGGGTAGCCGTAGGCGGAGTTCACGTCGAAAAAGCCGGGGGCGGCGGGAATGGCGACACGATAGTAGGGCCAGAGAAAGATCTGGTCTCTTTCCTGGAAGAGGAATGCTTCGGGTGTGCCGGAGACACCGAGAGGCGGGGCGCGATGGTAGAGCGCGGTATGGAAGATGTCGTGAGGAACGTGAGCAAGGATTTCGTCCCATGCAGGGTCATGGGGCGAGAGCAAGTGGATGGCAGTTGAGGCAAGCGTCATGGCAGACATCAGCGGTCAGTTTGCCCACGGTCCGGCTACTTCTGGATGTATCGTCGGCCAGGTAAAGTTTCTTTAGGGTTTGGGGGTGGGAGATACCTTTGCCGACTGGGCGAGGGCGGGAAAGAGGGCGCCGCCGAGGTTGGCGAGGTTCCAATCGGGGAGGGCGAGGGGGCCGCCGGAGAGGGCGGTGGTGAAGAGGCGGGCGAGGGCGCGGAAGCGGTCGGACCAGGTGTTGGCCGGGGGGCGTCCGGTGGCGGTGAAGAGGAGGACGGTGACGTCGTCGGAGGTGAGGTTTTCGGGGTGGAGGGCGGCGATTGCGGCGAGGAGGGAAGCCGGGGAGGGGTTGGGGAGGCGGCGGACGATGTGGAGGACGCCTTCTTCGCCTAGCATTTCGCCGTCGGGGTGATTGGACTCCATGAGGGCGTCCGTGTAGGCGAGGACGCGGTCGCCGGGTTGGAGTTCGACTTCGAACTGGTCGTAGTCGGAGAGGGTGAGGAGGCCTAAGGGGAGGTTGCAGGGGAGGGAAGGGCGGACCTCGTTTTCGGGGGAGAGGAGGGACCATTGTTGGGAGGCGGCGCGGAAGAGGAGGGGGCGGGGATGGCCGGCATTGCAGACGGCGAGGCGGCGGGTGGGAGCGAAGAAGGTGGCGACGATGGCGGTGGCGAAGGCGCCCTGGCGGGGGAGGGAGGAGAAGTGGCGGTTGAGCTGTTTAACGAATTCGGTCTGGTCGAGGCAGTTGACGAAGCGGCGCATGAGGGTGCGGAGTCCGGCGGCGGTGGCGGCGACGGCGGAGCCATGGCCGGCTACGTCGGCGAGGAGGAGGCGGGTGATGCGACCGGTGGCACAACTGGAGGCGTAGTAGACATCGCCGCCGTGGGGGGCGCCGCCGTAAGGTTGGGAGTAGACGAGAGTTTCGAGGCCTCCGAACTCGACGGTTTGGCTGGTGAGTTGATTGCCGCCCCAGACCTCCATGCACTGCATCTGTTGGGTGTTCATTCCGTCTGATAGATACGGGCGGCGGGGGGGATTGGATTTCCGGTAGTGTGGAAACGATATGGCAATGACACGGCGCGGGTTTCTGGCGGGCGGGTTGAGCTGGGGGGAAGAGGGGGAGGTGGTAAACGACGTCCACTCGCAGTTGAATGCGACGCGGGTGCGGCGGGTGGCGCGGGTGGGGAGTGTGGACGAACTGCGGGCGGTGGTGCGGGGCGAGGGGAAAGTGAGCATTGCCGGGAGCCGGCACGCGATGGGCGGGCAGCAGTTCGGGGCGGGGACGACGCTGGTGGACATGCGGGGGATGAACCGGGTGTTAGGGGTAGATGTGGCGGGGCGGGCGATCACGGTGGAGGGGGGAATCGAGTGGCCGGAGCTATTGCGGGCGCTGGAGGGGACGGGGCTGGGGATTATTCAGAAGCAGACGGGGGCGGACCGGCTGACGCTGGGCGGGGCGCTGGCGGCGAATGTGCACGGGCGGGGGCTGCGGTTGCGGCCGATAGTGGACAACGTGGAATGGTTTACGCTGTTGCGGGCTGACGGGGAAGAAGTAAAGTGCAGCCGGGAGGAGAACCGGGAGTTGTTCGGGCTGGCGATTGTGGGGTATGGGCTGTTTGGGGTAGTGACGAGTGTGCGGCTGCGGGTGACGCCGCGGGTGAAGGTGCGGCGGGTGGTGAAACTGGGGGAGACGGCGGGGATTGAAGAGGCGTTTGCGGAGCGGATCCGGGCGGGTTATCTGTATGGGGACTACCAATACGCGACGGATGGGAAGAGGGACAGTTTTTTGCGGCGCGGGGTGTTTTCCTGCTACGAGCCGGTGGAGGACAAGACGCCGCTGACGGAGAATCCGACGCGGTTTCAACCCGACGATTGGGCGAAGCTGATCTACTACTCGCACACGCATAAGCGGCTGGCGTTCCGCTTCTATACGGAGCGGTATTTGAAGACCTCGGGGCAGGTTTACTACCACGACTGGCAGTTGTCGGCGGCGTACCGGCCGGGGTACCACGAAGAGATTGACCGGCGGACGCGGGCGCGGGTGAAGGCGACGGAGATGATTACGGAGATCTACGTGCGGCGGGGGCAACTGGCGCCATTTATGGAAGAAGCGCGGCGGGAGTTGCGGGCGCAGAAGGCCAACGTGGTGTATGGGACGGTGCGGATGATTGAGGCGGACACGGAGAGCTATCTGCGGTGGGCGAAGGAAAATTACGCGTGTATCATCTTCAACCTGCATGTTACGCATGACACGAAGGGCCTGGAGGCGGCGGCGCGGGCCTTCCGGACGCTGATCGACCTGGGGGTGGCGCATGGCGGGAGCTATTATCTGACGTACCACCGGTGGGCGAGCCGGGAGCAGGTGGAGCGGTGTTACCCGCAGTTCCGGGAGTTTTTGGGGAAAAAGAAGGCGTACGACCCGGAGGAGAAGTTTGTCTCCGAGTGGTACCGGCATCACCAGACGCTGCTGGGATAGCGGTTTCACCCGTTGCCGGACGGAGTTTCACCTGTTTACCCGATGGGCAGGATGGGGGCTGGCCGGTAGGCTGGATTGCAGAGGTGATCCGATGGCTGATTTTCATCAATCGAACAGAATTGCTACGCTGCACCGGCTGCGGCCGGGGCGGCTGACTTCGCTGGAGCCCGAATTGGAGAAGTTAGCGCGGAATACGGGGATGGGGCTGATATTGCCTGCCCTGATTACGGAGTTTGAACGGCCGGCGATGCGGGGAATTGTGGAGCAGTTACGGGAAGCGCGTTACTACAGCAACATTGTGGTGGCGATCGGGCGGGCGACGCGGCGGCAGGTGACGGAAGCGGCGCGGTGGTTCCGGGGTTTCCGGTCGCCGGTGACGATACTGTGGGTGGAAGATCCGAAGGTGCAGGCGGTTTGGGGGGAACTGGAGCGGGCGGGGATGCCGGCGCGTGTGGATGGGAAAGGACGGACCTGCTGGCTGTCGATGGGCTATCTGCTGGCCGAAGGGCGGGCGGATGTGATGGCACTGCATGACTGCGACATCGTGAACTATAGCCGGGAGATTCCGGCGGCGCTGTGCTATCCGCTGGCGCATCCGCAGATGGAGTTCGACTTCTGCAAGGGGTATTATGCGCGGATTTCGGAGAAGCTGCACGGGCGGGTGACGCGGCTGTTTTTGGCGCCGCTGCTGGAGAGCCTGCGGGAGCATTTGCCGGGGACGGCTTTTGTGGACTTCTTGCGGGAGTTCCGGTATCCGCTGGCCGGGGAGTTTTCGATGCGGGCGTCGCTGGCGCGGGAGGTGCGGGTGCCCTCGGACTGGGGGCTGGAAGTGGGTGTGTTGTCAGAGGTTTACCACCATGTGGGGCCGGAGCGGGTGTGCCAGGCCGATATCGCGGACAACTATGAGCACAAGCATCAGGAGTTGTCGGCCGGGGACGGGACGAAGGGGTTGCGGCGGATGACGTACGACATTGCCGGGGCGCTGCTGCGGTGCCTGGAGCGGCACGGGGTGTCGCTGGACGGCGAGACGCTGCGGCGTGTGGGCGGCGGATATTTTCATCATGCGGGGGCGAAGGTGCGGCAGTACGAGGCCGATGCGCTGATGAACGGGCTGCGGTACGACCGAGGAGAGGAGATTGGGGCCGTGCACAGTTTTGGGGAGAGCCTGCGGGAAGCGGTGGCGCTGGGCGGGACGGCGAGCGAGGCGTTGCCGGCGTGGAGCCGGGTGGAGCGGGAGGCTCCGGGCGTGATGCGGCGGCTGCGGGAGTGTGCGTTTGAAGTTACGATGCCGTCGCGTGTAACCGTGCCAAACTGGTTGCATCCGGTGCCTGAGCCCGCCTACCTGACACCGACGCCATAGGAGAGAAAAGGGACTATGCGGCTGCGGACATGGCCGACGGTGGTAGGCGGGCTGGGATGCCTGTTGCTACTGATTCTGCTTTCGAGCGAGGCGATCCGGCGGAAAGCGCGGGAGATCTACGAGCAGATGGAGCAGGTGAACGCGGCGCACCGGACGGCGGCGGGGAAGCTGCAGGGGTTGCGCGCCGATATCCACTTATCGGGGATATTGGTGCGCGACTATCTGCTGGACAGTTCGCACCTGACGGGGCCGGGATACCGGGAGCGTTTGATCGGGCTGCGGGCGGCGATGCGGAAGACGCTGGGGGAGTTGCACGGTGCGGCGAGCACGGAGGAGCGGGAGCGAATTGAGCGGTTGCAGGCGAATCTGGACGACTACTGGGAGACGTTTGATCCGCTGTTTGACTGGACGCCGAGCCAGAAGCTGTATTTAAGCGCGCCATTTTTGCGGCGGCAGGTATTGCCGCGGCGGGATGCGGTGATGGCGTTGACGCGGGAAATCGAGTTGATGAACAACGAGAATATGGCGCGGCAGCGGGCGCTGGTGGCGACGCGGGAGACGGAACTGCGGCGTTCGTTTGTACGGATGTTGTGGATCACCATGGGGTTGGGGCTGGCGATCACGTTGGGGGCGGGGCTGCGATTCCATGTGGTGGAATCGCGGGCGGAGGAGCAGTACCGGCGGCTGGAGGTGGCCGAGGGGGAGATGCGGCGGCTGTCGCAGTTGATGGTGCGGGCGCAGGAGGAGGAGCGGAAGCGGCTGTCGCGGGAGTTGCACGATCAGGTGGGGCAGATGCTGACGGCGCTGCGGATGGAGGTGGGGCATATGGAGCGGTCGCGGGGGAACGATGCGGTGTTTACGGCGCATACGGGAGAGTCGAAGCATCTGATCGATACGATTGTGGGGACGGTGCGGGATTTGTCGATGGGATTGCGGCCGTCGATGCTGGACGATATTGGACTGGGGCCTGCGCTGCAGTGGCTGGCGCGGGACTATTCGCGGCGGTACAACTGTCCGGTGAATGTGGAACTGGAAGGGGAGCTGGATTCGCTGCCGGAGGCCTACCGGACTTGTACGTACCGGGTGGTGCAGGAGGCATTGACGAACTGCGCCCGGCATGCGGAGGCGAGCCGGGTGGATGTACGGGTGGAGGGCGGGACAGACTGGCTTCGGGTACGGGTACGGGATAACGGGGTGGGGATGCGGCGGGGAAGGAAAGAGGAGACGGGGCTGGGGCTGCTGGGGATTCAGGAGCGGGTACGGGAGTTGGGGGGAGTGATGGGAGTCACGTCAGAACCGGGGAAGGGGCTGACGCTGCGGGTGGAGATGCCAATGGTGCGAGAGGAGATGGGAGAGGCGAGTGCGTATACTTTTGGCGGATGACCATGGGATTGTGCGGCGGGGGATGCGCTCGCTGCTGGAGGGGGAGCCGGGTTTGGAGGTGGTCGGAGAGGCAGCGAACGGGCGGGAGGCGTTGCGATTGCTGGAGACGCTGCGTCCGGAGATGGCGATCCTGGACGTGGCGATGCCGATGCTGAACGGGATTGAGGTGGCGACGCAGGCGATGAAGCTGTGGCCGGAGTTGAAGGTGATCATGTTGAGCATGTATGCCGATGAGGCGTACGTGGTGCGGGCGTTGACGGCGGGGGCGCGGGGGTATCTGTTGAAGGAGGCGACCGAGGAGGATCTGCTGCCGGCGGTGCGGGCGGTGGCGGCGGGGCGGAGCTTTTTCAGTCCGGCGATTGCGAGCCTGTTGCTGGCCGATTATGTGCGGCATTTGAAGCAGCGGGGGCTGGAGGACTCCTATGATGTGCTGTCGGACCGGGAAAAGGAGGTGCTGCAGTTGCTGGCGGAAGGGAAGACGAACAAGGAAGCGGCGGGGGTGTTGAACCTGAGCTTGTCGACGGTGGAAACGCACCGGCTGAAGCTGATGCAGAAGCTGGGGCTGCATAATACGGCGGAGATTGTGCTGTATGCGGTGCGGAAGGGGATTATTGCGTAGGGCGTGAGAGAATTGGCGGGCGGAACGCGCCATGGTTCAGTGACCGGCTGAAAACCAAGGAGTGTTTCGTGTCTACATTGCCCGAGTTTGCTGTTCTGGAAGTACCGGCGCGGATCGCGAATCTGTCGTTTCGGATGGGGGCGCCGCAGGCGTGGACGCTGCATGCGCTTCCCGGGGAGGACGTGGATTTCAGCGAGCCGGGGACGTTTTTCCCGCTGGTGGTGCTGACGGCGCCGGGGGAGGCGGTGGCGCTGACGGTAGCGGCGAGGCCGGGGTTTGAGAACGGGACGCTGCAGGACTGGAGCCTGTTTTTGCTGGACTCCCAAGGGATCCGGCCGACCGCATTCGGGCCGGCGGCGATAGGGAATGTGCAAGGACTGGCGGGGGTGGGGCGGCAGCAACAGGAAGAGACCTGGCTGGAGATCCGTTTCGCGTTTTTCGAAGACGGCGGGCGGCTGGTGCACCTGGGGCTGCTGGCGCCGGAGGGGGCGGGCGAGGGGTTGGAGGCGGTGTGGGCGAAGGTGATGGAGAGTTTTGACCTGGCGGAGCCGCAGGGGCCGACGGTGCCGGTGGGGCCGGGGATGGGGATCAGTCCGGAGCCGGTGGTTGCCGCGCCGGCTGCGGGAGAAGCGGCGGAGGCGCCGCGGTTCACCGACTGTGATTTGGGATTTTATGCGAAGGCGGATGACCTGGGGACGCTGGACCCGGAGCACCCGACCAATGCGGGGCTGCGCGACCGGGGCATCGGGCTGGTGCCGAATGTGCTGGCCTACGATTTGGAGGCCAAGACGGCGAAGATCGGCGCGGGTGCGATTCGGGCGGTGATCCGGGTGGCACTGGGGTGGCACGTGATTGATGACGGGAAGCGGACGCTTTTGTTGGATCCGGACGGGAAGGTGCAGATCAGCCTGGGTTTGCTGGAGAGGGAGGGGCGGAGCGAGGATCTGCTGCTGGACGCGCTGCAGGAAGAGGCGGAGCGCTCCTATGAGAACCCGCAGTTTGGCCGGATGGAGCACGAGGGCATTTGGGGGCTGGCGGTGCATAACATCGCGGTGAATGGGGAGCCGATTGTGCAGATGCACTTGCTGACGGCGTGGGCGGACGAGACGGCGATGCTGCGGGCGCGGGTGACCTCCGATTTGGGGTCGATGCGCTTTGCCGCCGATTATGCCGATGTGATTCTGCGGAGTGCCGAATACGGTTTGGCGGAAGAGCCGGAAGAGACGGCCGAGGCGGAGGCGGAGAGTGAGGGGGAAGTGGCGGAACGGACGCCGACCGAACAACTGCCGTGGCGGGAGCGCTACCGGCAGTTGGAGTTAGAGGACCGGCTGGAGGAGGCGGAAGCGTTGTTGCGGAAGGAGATCCCCAATCTCTTCTGTGCCATTCAGATCGCCCACATGTACCGGGACCGGTGGATTCGGCTGCAGGAGAGTGACGGGGAGAAGGCGGCGGAGGCGCGGCGGCGGGCGGCGGAGTGGGCGAATATCTATGCTTCGTCGGCGACGAGCGGGGGGGAAGGGGTGGCGCTGTCGCGGGAGCGGAAGGAGTTTCTGGCGTCACTGGGGCCGGAGCCGTATTGAGGCGGTGTTGGCGGCGGGCGGCTGCGTGGAATGTGCGGTGGCCGAGTCTGGGGTGGCGCAGCGGGCATTGGCCCCGGTGGGGGCAACCGTTAGCGTTGCATTCGGGTGCTGAACAACCGGCGGCGGCGAGTTTGTCCCGGAGGGCGGCCGGGTTATTACGGGGTAGCCAGACGGCCCGGATATCGAGCAGACCGTCGAGGGTGTCGTGTTTCTGGACGGCCGTCCACATCGCGTCCCTCCAGGTGGGGGAACCGCGATACTCGCCGGTGCTGTACCGGTGGGAGAGGCGGGAAGCGAGCGCCAAGGCGATAGCGCCGCAGATGGGGATGAAGAGGCGAAGCGGGACGGGGGGCGCGAGGAGGATAAGGGACCGTAGAGGGTGACGAGACAGGGTGGACGATCGAAGGGCGGATTGATGCGTCCGGAGTGAATGAACTCGCCGACGCGGAGGATGGTGGCGCTGTCGGGGCTGCCGACATCGCCAAAGGTAGCGAGTCCGAGTGGGGAGCCAATGACAACGGGAAGGGCGCCGGCGAGCAGGTAGCTACGGGGGAGGGGGCACGGGCAGTTTCAAGAACAGGGGATTCCCGGGCCGGCGTATTGGAAGCTACTCATGGGGATAGATGGGATACGATTCGCCAGTGAAGAGTTGGTAATCGCGAAGAGGAACAAAGCCGAGGCTAATCCGGTTGGAGAGCGTGGTGAAGGCGAAGCTGGCGGCTACGGTGATTAGCTGCGTGAGAAGGATGGTGAGGACTGCGACGGAAAAAGCGGCCCAGAGGGGGATGGCGCGGTCCGTGAAGAGGAGGAAGGCGGCGGCCAGGATGCCGCAGATGCCGAGAAAGGCGCCTATGACAACGGCGACCAGAAGGCGGACGGCGACGATATCGCTAAAGACGGAGATGGCACTAATTCCATGGGCGGCGAGGGAGACGAAGTTCATGCGGGAACGTCCGGCGATGCGGTGTCCGCGGGGGATGGGGCAGGTGGTGAAGGGGAGGCCGGAACGAAAGAAAGCGGCCGCATAGTGATTCCAGAGCTCCGACATGACAACCAACGATTGGAGGCAGTGCGCGGGGAGGATGCTGAAGTTGCCGACGCGGACGCTGATGCCGGTGAGGACACGGTGGAGGACTCTGAATAGTCTGTAGAAAGTGATGAAAGCCGCGGACTCGGTACGGCGGCTGCGTTCGGCGAAGATGGCTGATCCCGACCATGCGTGCAACAACTGGAGGACGCCTTGGGGGGTATCCTCGCCGTCAGCGTCCATGACAAGGACGGCGTCGCATGGGATGGAGTTGTGGATGTGGGCCAAGCCGATGGCGATGGCGCGCTGGTGGCCGAGGTTACGGCGGAGCGGGAGGACGGTAATGCGGCGGATGGTGGAGTAGGGGGCGCGAAAGAGGCCGGCCGGGCAGGGCTGGAGGGAGCCATCGTCGACCAGGATGACTTGCACGGGGGAGCGGAACGAGGACAAGGCCTGGTCCAATGCACAGGTGAGTTGGGAGGCGGACACCCAGTCATCGCGCAATGGCATAAGGATGACGAGGTTAAGGGGCGGAAGGGTAGCGCTCATTCGAACGCTACGGCCTCCGTGCCGCGATTGCATTGGGGGGGGATCCTGGAGCTTCCCGTCGAGGGCTTCGAGATCCGTGATCGCCGTTCATTCCGCAACAGAGCCAAGCCTTGGTGAACCAGCAATACGGTGATTTCTTCGGATATCGGAGGACAGGGAAGCCACATTTTAGGCTAGCAGAATTGGTGCGAACTGCCACGACCGTCCAACTGCCGGAACTGACTCGTTTCTGCCCCGCTCGCGGTGTAGGCGCAGGCAGGGGGTTGCGGCTCGTGACGCGGAGAAGCGGATCGCCGGGCCCCAGTGTGTTTCCGCTGGATCCGCTGATCCGGGAAATGTACAAGCTGGACAAAGGGCGGCTGGACCGGATGGTTGGGTTTCGCCGCGGGCGGCTCACCAGGCCGCCAGGGGTTGGGCGGGGAGGGCCGCGGGCTTTGCCGATGCCGGGATGAGGCGAACGCGGAGGCGGGTGGGTGCGCCGGCGGGGACCTGGAGTTCGAAGCCGAGGATGCGGGTGCCGGGGTTGGGGGCATCGGTGGCGGCCGGGGGCGGATCGGTGGGGTAGATTTTCAGGACGGCGTTGGCGGGTTCGACGACCTGGAAGGAAAGGGACTTGCCGTCGCGGGAGAGGGTGGCGCGTCCGGAGCCGTCGACCTTTACCTCGGCGCGGGTGACCATGGCCCAGCGGACGGAGGCGGGGGCTTGGGGCAAGGCGGCAAGTTCGTCCTGGATAAGAACGGTATGGTCCGGGAGGAGCCGGGCGCCGCGGCGGGCGAAGCGGAGTTGGCCGGAGTAGGTATCGGTGAGGTCGACGACGGTACTGCCGGTTTTGCTGGCGGTGATGGGGGCGCGGCTTTCGACGCGCTGCTGGGCGCCGTTGACCATGAGGACGGAGTGGGCGGCGGTGGAGAGGCGGAAGACGCGCCAGCGTTCGGCGTCCTGGGTTTTAGCCCAGAGGTTGATGCCTTTGGATTCGAGGGAGTTGTAGTCCTGCATGCCGAGGTCGTCGGCCCAGCGGGTGCCGTCGGCATCGATGACGAAGGAGCCGACGTCCATATGGGCGTGGTTGGTACTGGGGGAGCCGCCCTTGATGGCGACGTAGACGGCATTGGGTTCCCAGGCGGAGCGGTGGAAGGCGACGGGAGTGGCGCCGTGGCCGGTCCAGGAGAGGGCTTTGGGGGCGGGGGGATTCTGGATGGATTGGGGGAGCCAGATGGGGAGGAAGGGTTCGTCGCGATCGCCGCTGTTGGCGGGCGCGCCTTTGCGCCATTCACTGAAGAGGAGATAGGGTTCGTTGCGGGCGGCGGCGAACCAGGCCATGGCGGCGGCGAGTCCGTGGGGGCGGGTGCCGGCGTCGGAGTAAGAGAAGGGGAGGCCGGTGGGGCCGAAGACGTGGAGGAAGTAGTCGGCGGTGGCGAGGAAGCCGGGGGATTGGGAGAGGCCGAAGTCGGAGCCGAGGGCGGACTCCAGGGCGGCGATGAGGATGACGTTGAAGGTGGTGCCGTAGCCCCAGTAGGAGGCGCCCTCGGGGTAGGCGCCGTGGGGGGCGTATTCGTGCATGGAAGCGGGGACGGTGTTGACGGCGCGGGCGAGGATGCGTGCGGCGAGGGCAGGTTCGGACTCGGCGATGGCGAGGGCGCCGACGGTGAGTCCGCCGTTGCAGACCTGGTTCCAGTTGTGGGTGGAGCGGGACCAGTGGTCGACGGTGAAGCTGGGCTGGATGCCTTTGGAGATGATGGCGGAGCGGAGGGTTTGGCGGGTGGGTTCGTCGAGGGTGTTGTAGAACCAGTCGTAGCCGATGCCGAGGGCGGCGGTCATTTCGGCGACGTCGAGGAAGTGGGAGGGGTTCCAGTCGGAGAAGTTAGCCGCGGCGAGGAGTTCGGTGCGGGCGCGGGCGGCGTATTTGGGATCGCCGGTGAGGCGGAAGGCGAGGCCGAGGTGGAGGACGCGGGAGAGGCAGGTGCGGGAACGATCGAGGAGGCGGCGGCCGGTGAGGACGCGGTCGACGGGGGAGGTGGGGAGGATGCCGTTGGCGCGGGCGATGAGGGCGTCGCGAAGTTGGGCGCGCCAGGGATCGGAGGCGAGGGAGCGGATGAGGGCGGCGTCGCCGGAGCCGGGGAGGAAGAGGCGAGGGTGGGCGGGGGCGAGTTGACGGAGGCGCTGCTCCATCTCCTCCTGGGTGACGGCGGCCGACAGCGCGGCGGCTGTCCAAAGCACGGCGACTGCGAAACGGGCGATCATGCCGAGAGTATATGAGGGGAAGTGCACGGTGTAAATCGGGGTGGGAGCGGGTAAGATATCAGGAACGCCATGACACAGAAGCCCACTACCCGAATTGCCTGGTTCAACGGAGCGTATATGCCAGAGGATCAGGTGCTGCTCTCGTTCCGCGACCGGAGTTGGAAGTATGGGGACGGGGCGTTCGACATGACGCGGACGTTTCATGGACGCGCTTTCCGGATGAAGGAGCATATCGAGCGGTTCTACCGGTCGCTGCGGTATTTGCGGCTGGATCCGGGGATCAGCCCGCAGGAGATGATCGACATTTCCGAGGAGATTGTGGTGCGGAATGAGCCGTTGCGGGCGGCGGCGGGGGACTGGTGGATCGGGCAGCGGGTGAGCCGCGGAGTGGATCCGATTGAAGATGAGGTGCCGGCGCACAGCGGGCCGAGTGTGGTGGTGGAGTGCACGCCGCTGCCGCTGAAGGCGCGGGCGCGGCAGTACCGGGACGGGATCGATGTATGGACTCCGGTACACCGGCGGGTGGGGACGGACATGCTGAGCCCGCGGGCGAAGACGCACAATTATCTGAACATGATTGTGGCCGAGCAGACCGTGAAGGCGCATGATCCGGACGGGTGGGCGATTCTGCTCGATCCGCTGGGGAATTTGGCGGAGGGGATTGGGTCGAACATTTTTCTGGTGCGGGACGGGAAGTTGCTGACGCCGGCGGAGCGGTATGTGCTGCCCGGAGTGAGCCGGCAGATGACGCTGGATCTGGCAGGGAAACTGGGGATTCCGGCGGCGGAGTGCGATCTGGATCTGTTTGACGCGGCGAATGCGGACGAGATGTTTTTGACGTCGACGAGCCTGTGCATTGCGGGCGTGCGGAGCTTCAACGGCGCGCCGGTGGGAGACGGGAAGACGCCGGGGCCGGTGACGAAGCGGTTGATCGACGCCTATATCGAGGAAGTGGGCTGCGACTTTGTGCAGCAGTATCTGGACCGGTTGGGGTAGCCGGCGAATTTCGGGGCCGGGGCAGATGACATAGAGTACGAGCGGAATGCAAAAGGGGTTTACACGGAGGCCGCGGCCTGACGCGCCGGGGACGCAGGGGCCGAACTACATCACGCCGGGCGGGCTGCAGCGCCTGAAAGACGAGTGCAAGTTTTTGCTTACGCGGGAGCGGCCGGCGGTGACCGAGGTGGTGACGTGGGCGGCGAGCAATGGGGATCGGAGCGAGAATGCCGACTATCAGTACGGCAAGCGGCGGTTGCGGCAGATTGATTCGCGACTCCGGTTTTTGATGAAGCGGATTGAAGCGGCGAAGGTGGTGGACCCGGCGGCTCCGCGGAGGGGGGAAGCCGCGGAGCGGGTTTATTTCGGGGCGACGGTGCGGTATTGCGATGAAGCGGGGACGGAGCGGGTAGTGAGCATTGTTGGGGCCGATGAGGTGGATCTGGCGCGGAAGCACGTCAGTTGGACATCGCCGCTGGGGCGGGCGCTGATGAAGGCGGCGGAAGGGGATGAAGTGGTGCTCCACGCGCCGGGCGGGACGACGCGATTGACGGTGGTTGAGATTTCCTATGAGCGGATCGAGGTGGAGCCGTTCCGTGAGCCGGCGGGTGCGGAGTCGGCGGCGCGGAAAGATTCCGGGGAGGAGGAGACGGAGGGCGGGGAGTAGGAAGGCGAACGGGCGGGAGGCCGAGTTCATTAGAGAACGCTCAGAACATCGGTCTTCGCGAAACCGGTGCCAACGAAAAGCAGTGGGCAACCCTGTGTCTTGGCCACTTCGTAGGCGAAACAGTCGCCAAAATTGAGTCCGGCGGGGTGGATGCCTTTTCCCCACTGCTGGTAGGCCTGGGCGATCCGCCGTGCCGAGGCGGGTGTAACGGAGACTACCTCGAAGGCCAGTCCTTCGATCAGGCTGGTGAGTTCCACCGAAATATTTCGGCGAGCCGCGACAATCAACACTTCCGCCAATGTCCCCGCGGAAATCAGGACCCGATCTTCTCCCACCAAAGCCGCAATGCAGGCATCGGCCTCCGGTTCATTGAGGCCGATCGCCATCAGGGCGGATGTATCCACAGCAATCACTCGGGAATCCCGTTGTCGCCATAGAGGAAGTCCTGGCTGCGAGCCGCATCCGGTCCTGGGGCCGCTCGCAAGGCGGCGGAAGCCCTAGCCGCTTCGAGAAGCATTCTGCGCGTCTTGTGGTCCGGCACCGTGGGGATGGGGACCAGCCGCACAGACGGGTGACCGTGACGAGTGAGTATGACCTCCTCGCCGGACTCGGCGCGACGTACCAACTCGGTCAATTGCCCTTTGGCTTCGGTTACAGAGACTCGCATTGCCGCTCCAGTTTAGACTATTGTCTAGTCCGTATTTTACCATGAGCGATCTACAGTTTTCGAGTTGGTCCAGACCCAAGTTGGGTTCGCTACCGGGCGAGGCGCTCGACGTAGACGAAGTAGGCGCCGCAGATTTCCTGGCCGGAATCGTCGTAGAACCAGGTTTGGAGACGGGAGGGGCCTTCGGCGAGGCGAAGGGTGAACGTAGCCTCGCGGGCGGTGGCGGAGACTGGGGCGGAGACGTCCTGGGCGGCGATGGAGAGACGCGCTTTGGCGATGTCCAGGGCCACGCCGGCGGGGTAGGTGCCGATTTCCCCTTTGTGTTCGGGAATGGGCGCGCGCATGGGGACGTCGATTTCCATGGGCCAGCGGCGGAGGGTGAATTTGTAGTTGCCGTCGCGCTCGACGTTGACGTGCCAGAGGCCATTCTTTCGGACGCCGCGGCGGATCTGGACGTGTTGGTCGAGGAAGGAATCGGCCCATTCGGTGGGAGAGAGGAGTGTGGGGTTCTCCTTGTCCGAGCCGATGTGAACGGGGAGGAATGTATCCAGGCGGGGCGCGATGTTGTTCCACCACTGTTCGTAATGAGCGCGCATGCGGGCGGCGATCTCCGGATGCTCGGCGATGAGATCCTTCTGCTGGGCCGGATCGGAGGAGACATCGTAGAGGCTGTTGTGGCTGACGAGGCGCCATTTTTTCCAGAGGACGGCGGCGTCGCCCCATTGGGGGCGGCCGACGTTCATGCGGCTGAACTGGACGACGACCATGCGGTCGGCGGGTGGCTTGCCCTGTTTGCGCAAGAGGGGGGCGAGGCTGGCGCCATCGAATTTGACGGCGGGCTGGCGGATGGCGCAGAGGTCTATGAGGGTGGGCAGGATGTCCTGGGTGGTGGTGAGTTCGTTCTCATCGCGGCCGCCGGTGAGGCCGCCCTGGGGCCAGCGAATGAAGCAGGGGACGCGATGGCCGCCGTCCCAGAGGGTGATTTTGCGGCCGCGCATGCCGGCGTTGTAGAAATCGACACCGGCGGTACCGCCGTTGTCGGTGAGAAAGAGAAGGATGGTGTTGTCGCGGAGGCCGGTTTGTTTGAGAGTCTCTTCCAGGCGGCCGAGGTTCTGGTCGAGGTTGGTGATCATGCCGAAGAAGTTGGCGAGGGCCGGCGGGAGGCCGGCATAGGCCTCGCGGTAGCGGGGTTCGACGAAGAGCGGGCCGTGAGGGGCATTGAGAGGGATGTAGGCGAAGAATGGTTCCTTGGCGGCGGCGCGCTGGCGGATCCACTGATCGGCCTGGGAGAAGAAGACGTCGGTGCAGTAGCCCTGGAAGGGTTCGAGTTTTCCGTTGTGGCGATAGCGGTCGTTGAAGTAGTCGTTGCCCCAGGCGTCGGAGGTGGAGCCGATATGGGAGGAAGGGAACCAGACGGCTTCGTGGAAGCCGCGGTCTTCGGGGCGGTAGGGGTAGGAGTCGCCTAGGTGCCATTTGCCGAAGATGCCGGTGCGGTAGCCGGCGGAGGCGAAGATTTCGGGCATGGTGGGGAAGTCGCGGCGGAGGAGGGTACGGCCGCTGGAGACGTTCATGGCACTGGTGCGGAGTGAGTCGCGGCCGGTGAGGAGTTGGGCGCGGGTGGGGGTGCACATGGGGGTGGCATGGAAGTCGGTGAGGCGGATGGCCTGGGAGTGGAGTTTATCGAGGTTGGGTGTTTTGAGGCGGGGATTGCCGTGGGCGGAGAGGTCGGCATAGCCCTGGTCGTCGGCGAGGATAAGGATGACGTTGGGGCGTTGGGGGCGGGAGGGGGACTGGGCAAAGGAGGCGGCCGATGCGGCGGAGAGGAACTCGCGGCGTTGCATTCTGGCGACGTTATCATATCGGGGCGGGGAATCTCTACCGGGAAAGGGGTTGGCTCTGGTAGCTTGGTAATTCGGATGATTTCCTTTTCCAACATCAATAAACAGTACGGAAAACAGCTTGTTTTCGTGGACGCGTCGTTCCAGTTGAATCCTGGCGAGAAGGTGGGGCTGGTGGGGCCGAACGGGGCGGGCAAGACGACGCTGTTCCGGATGGTGGTGGGGGAGGAGTTGCCCGACGACGGGGACGTGTCGGTGCCGAAGAAGACGACGATCGGGTACTTCCGGCAGGACGTGGAGGAGATGCAGGGGCGTAGCGTGCTGGACGAGGCGATTGCCGGCAGCGGGCGCGTGGGGGATCTGCATCATGAACTGGAGTCGCTGCAGAAGGCGCTGGAGGATCCGGACCGGTTCGATGAGATGGACAAGATCCTGGAGCGGTTTGGGAACGTTCAGGAAGAGTACGAGCATCTGGACGGCTACTCGCTGGAGGCGCAGGCGCGGGAAGTGCTGCACGGGTTGGGTTTCAAGGACGACCAGATTGACGGGGATGTGGGGGCGCTGAGCGGCGGTTGGAAGATGCGCGTGGCGCTGGCGCGGGTCCTGCTGGGGCGGCCGGATGTGCTGCTGATGGACGAACCGACGAACCATCTGGATCTGGAGTCGATCATCTGGCTGGAGCAGTTTCTGCGGAACTATCCGGGGGCGCTGCTGATGACGTCGCACGACCGGGAGTTCATGAACCGGTTGGTGTCGCGGATTGCGGAAATTGACGCCGGGGAAATCATCGCCTATTCGGGGAACTACGATTTCTACGAGCGGGAGCGAGCGATCCGGGAGACGAATCAGCAGGCGGCGTTTGCGCGGCAGCAGGCGATGCTGGCCAAGGAGCAGCGGTTCATTGACCGGTTCCGGACGCATGCGGCGAAGGCGGCGCAGGTGCAGAGCCGTATTAAGGCACTGGACAAGGTGGAGAAGATCGAACTACCGAAGCGGCGGACGGTGGTGAAGTTCGATTTCCGGGTTCCGCCGCGGTCCGGCGACCAAGTGGTGGTGATGGAGGATTTGAAGAAGGCGTACGGGAGCCGGGTGATCTATGACGGCTTCAGCCTGACGGTGCGGCGCGGAGAGCGGTGGGCGGTGATGGGGCGGAACGGGGCAGGGAAGAGCACGCTGCTGAAGATGATTGCCGGCGCGACCACACCCGACAGCGGGACGGTGCGGCTGGGGGCGAGCCTGAATATGGGCTATTTTGCGCAGCAGTCGCTGGACGTGCTGGACGCCGATTTGACGGTGCTGGAGCAGTTGCAGCGGGATTTCCCGAAGGACGGGTTGGGTTCCCTGCGGTCGTTGGCGGGGGCGTTTCAGTTTTCCGGGGAAGACGCGGACAAGCGGATCCGGGCGCTGTCGGGCGGGGAGAAGAGTCGATTGGCGATGGCGCGGATGCTGTACAACCCGCCGAATTTTCTGGTGCTGGACGAGCCGACGAACCACCTGGATCTGGCGACGAAGGAGATGCTGGTGGAGGCGCTGAAGGAGTTTGAGGGGACGATGATCTTCGTCTCCCACGACCGCATGTTCCTGCGGGGGTTGGGGACGCGGGTTCTGGAGTTAGGCGGGGAGAGCGGAACGGACCGGGAGCCTCGGGTGTATCTGGGGCCGTACGAGGAGTACGTGCAGTCCCTGGGCCACGAGGCGCCCGGGATTTACTCGTAGGTTAGTTGCCGGCGGAGACTTTGCCGTCCTTGATGACGAGGGTGCTATTGCCGGAGGCGGTAGCCGAGGAGTTGGTTTTCTTGACGGTAACGGTGCAGGGGCCGTTGCCGATATCCCGCGTGGTGTTGCCACTCAACGAGGTTTGCGTGGTGGTGGAGCACTTGATGGTGATGTCGTGGGAGCTGGAATCCTTGTTGGTGAGCTTTACGGCGAAGGCGGCAGGGGTGGCAAGGCCAAGGGCGAAGATAACGGACAGAGTTTTCATTGCCCTTGAGTTTAGCGGGGGGAATGGCGCGTAGCAATTGGGAACTTGCCTGATGAAATCTTCGTAACCAAGCAAGGAGTAGGACGTATGAGCTACGTGAACTTTCTTTCTGCCGATCTGCGCTATGCGCTGCGCACGCTGCGCCGGAGTCCGCTGTTTGCGACGGTGGCGATTCTGTCGCTCGCCTTGGGGATCGGGGCCAATACGGCGATCTTCACGCTGCTGGACCAGATTCTGTTGCGGAAGTTGCCGGTGCGGGATCCGGAGAGCCTGGTGATGCTATATCAGCGCGGGGCGCACAACGGGAGCAACATGGGCGACCGGATGCAGTCCTACCCCATCTACAAGGACTGGCAGACGAAGGGGGGACCGTTGGACGAGGTGTTGTGCCGGCGGCTGGTCTCGACGTCGATGAGCGCGGACGGGCAGACCGAGCGAGTGGAAGCGGAGTTGGTTTCGGGGAACTATTTCTCGATGTTGGGCGTGGGCCCGGCGCTGGGCCGGGTTTTCAACTCCAAGGAAGACGACCAGACCTACTCCGGGCACCCGGTGGTGGTGCTGGATTATGAGTATTGGGTGAGCCGGTTTGCGAAGGATCCGGCCGTGGTGGGGAAGAAGATTCTGGTGAACAACTACCCGATGACGGTAGTGGGCGTATCGGCGCAGGGGTTTGCGGGGTTGGATCCGGCGCGGGCGCCCCAGATCCGGGTGCCAATTCTGATGAAGCCGGTGATGGTGCCGGAGTGGAGTTTCCTGCAGATGGACGACCGGCGGACGCGGTGGGTACAGGTATTCGGGCGGCTGAAGCAGGGGTATACGGCGGAGAGCGCAGGAGCGCCGTTGCAGGGGATGTACATGCAAATCCGGCAGTATGAGATGACTCTGCCGGCGGCGCGGAACTGGTCGCAGTATGCGCGGGACCGGTTCATGCAGGGGACGATCGTGGTGGAGCCGGCGGCGACGGGATACTCCGGATTGCGGAACAGTTTTTCGAAAGCCCTGATTGTGCTGATGTGCATGGTGGGGCTGGTGCTGTTGATCGCGTGCGCGAATGTGGCGAATCTACTGATTGCGCGGGCCTTCGCGCGGCAGAAGGAGATCGCGGTGCGGCTGTCGATGGGAGCGACGCGGGGACAGTTGATCCGGCAGTTGCTGGTGGAGAGTCTGTTGTTGTCGTTTGCCGGCGGGGTGGCGGGAATTGCATTGGCGGTAGCGATGACAAGAGGGCTGCTGGCGCTGGTGCCGAGCGAGGGGAATCCGCTGCTGATCCAGCCGGAGCCGGACTTGCGCATCCTGGGTTTCACGTTTGGGCTGACGATGCTGACGGGAGTATTGTTCGGGCTGTTGCCGGCGCTGAAGGCGAGCCGGCCGGACCTGTGGAGCACGTTGAAAGACACGGTGGGCGCGATAGCCGGGGCGGGCGGTTCGTTGTATCTGCGCAAGGGATTGGTCGCGGCGCAGGTGGCGCTGAGTTTCCTGCTTCTGTTCGGGGCGGGGCTGTTTGTACGGAGCCTGCAGAACCTGCAGACAACGGAGACGGGTTTTCGGGAGATCGACAACCTGGTGACGTTTCAGCTTTCGCCGGCGCTGAACGGCTATGACGCGCCACGAACGATGCAGCTTTACCGGGAGTTGCTGGAGCGGCTGCGGGCGATGCCGGGGGTGCGTGGGGCGGCGATTGCCTCCGTGCCGCTGCTGCATGGCTGGGAGTGGGACAGCAGCCTGACGGTGGAGGGGCATCAGGCCAAGGACGGGGAGGACATGCAGGGTTTCATGAACTCGCTGTCACCGGGGTATTTCGACACGATGGGCATACCGTTGTTGGAAGGGCGGGATTTCCGGTTGGGGGACGAGAAGGAAAAAGTGGGAGTGGCGATTGTGAACCGGCGGTTTGCGGAGCACTATTTTGGGGAGAAGAGCGCGGTGGGGCGGCATATTGGATTCGGCAGCGCACCGGGGACGAAGCTGGACATCGAGATTATCGGGGTGGTGGCGAACACCCTGTACGAGGGCCCGCGGGAAGGGTTGCGGCGGCAGGTGTTTGTGCCGAACTACGGGAACCGGAGCGTGGCGTTCTATGTGAGGGCGGGAATGGGATCGGCGGCGGTTTATGGAGCGGTGCGGGGCGCGGTGAAGGGACTGGACGCGGCGCTGCCGGTGCATGAGATGAAGACGCTGGGGGACCAGTTGGACCAGACGCTGCTGACGGAGCGGCTGATTGCGCTGCTGTCGGCAGGGTTCGGGCTGCTGGCGACGCTACTGGCGGCGGTGGGGCTTTATGGGGTGATGGCGTTTGTGGTGGCACGGCGGACGAAGGAGTTGGGAGTACGGATTGCGTTGGGGGCCAAGCCGGGGCAGGTTCTGTGGCTGGTGATGCGGGAGGTGGTGGTGTTGCTGGGTATCGGATTGGCGGTGGGGGTGCCGTCGGCGATCGGGCTGGGGCAATATGTATCGACGCAGTTGTACGGGGTGAAGGCGAACGATCCGTGGATGGCGTTATGGACGGTGATGGTGCTGGCGGTGGTGTCGGCACTGGCAGGACTGATCCCGGCGCGACGGGCGAGCCGGATTGATCCGATTCTGGCTTTGCGGTTTGAGTGATGGCGGGCTACGCGGGCCAGATGCTGGCCAGGAAGGGCCAGGCAGCCGGTCCGTGGAACTCGTGGGTGCCGGGAAATTCGACGTAGTTGAGTGCGGCGGAAGCGCCGGCGTCGCGGTAGATTTGCCAGGCGGCGGGGATGGCATCGCGGACGTTCTCGATGGAGTAGATGTTGTCGCATAGGCCGGCCTGGATATGGAGCGGGCGAGGGGCGACGAGGGCGGCGAGTTCCAGGCTGGTGGCGAGCATGATGCGGGCGGAGGGCTTGGCGGGATCCTGGACGCTGCGGGCACGGAAGGCGCAGGAGGCGATGACGGCGCCGATGCGGGAATCGAGAGCGGCGGAGTAGAGGGCGAAGAAGCCGCCGTAGGATAGGCCGGCGGCGGCGACGCGGGCGGGGTTGATGGAGGGATGGGTGAGGATGTGGTTGAGGAGGACATTCTGGCGGGCGAGTTCGACGGCGAGGAGCGTGGTTCCGGCGGCGCGGAGTGTGCCGTCGACTTCTTCGCGAACATGCTTCGGAATGGGCGTGCCCTCGTCGCGGTCGAAGTAGGGCTGGAAGAGGTAGTGTGGGAGGAAAAGGGCGTAGCCGGCGGCGAGGGCGCCATCGCAGAGGTCGTGGTAGTTGCCGTGTTCGAAGAGGGGGAGTTCCGGGAAGCCGTTTCCGCCGTGATGAACGATGAGAAGGGGACAAGGGGTGTGGACGTGGGGAATTACCAGGAGGCCGTAGGCTCGAAGGGAGGGCAGGAGACGGGAAAAGCAGCGGAAGTAGCGGGCGCGCCCATCGACGGCGAAGGGGCGGAGTCCGACGGGAGCGGTGGAGGGGAGAAGGGGCGGTGGGAAGCCAAGGGCGCGGCGAAGTTCGGCGGCCGAAGGGACGGGTTCGACGTGGGGGAGCGGGCATGGAGGGAGCGAGGCGGCGTAGTCGACGAGTTCCCTCCAGAGTTCCTCCCGAATGGCGCGGGAAGCGGCCGGCGGCTCGGTGTAGCGGTCCGAATGTAAAGAGAGCGGCAAGCCTTAGTTTACGTCCGGACGCCTACCAGGTGAGGCGCATGGCGAGTTGGACGCGGCGGGGGCTGCGGGCCGTGAGCGGTTGGAGGAAGACGGAGTTGATCTGGGCGTTGGTGGCGTCGTAGCGGGCCGTCTGGTCGATTGTGTTCCATTGCGGGTGGTTGGGGGTGTTGTAGGATTCCAGGCGCAATTGGATCTGCTTGCCTTCGCCGAGGCGGAGGTTGCGATACATGGAGAGATCCCAGTTGGTGAACCCGGGGCGGCGGAGGACGCCTTCGCCGACATTGCCGAGTTCGCCGCGGACGGGGGGGATAAAGCGGGATTCGGGCGGGGCGGCGGGGTCGAGAACATTCAGCCGGGCGCCGAGGGTGGGGCTGCCGGTAATATCGAGTCCGCTCACCAGAGAGAAACCGGGGGTGAATGGGGCGCCGGACTGCATGCGGGTAATGCCGGAAAGTTGCCAACCGTCGGTGACGTGGCGGGCGAAGCCCCAGCCGTACTTTTTGCCCCACATGGGCATGGTCCAGTTGTAGCGAAGGTTGAGAACATGGGTGCGGTCGTAGTCCAGCGGCCCATAGTTGAAGTTGCGGGGGCTGTAGAAGGGGTGGACGCCGGTGGTATCGGTTTCGCTGGTACCGAGGGCCTTCGAGAATGTGTAGCTGACGCCCCAGGTGGCCGAGCGGCCGAAGCGCTGGTTCATGGAGAACTGGAGAGAGTTGTAGCTGGAGGTGGAGCCGAACTCAAACATGTTGATGTTGCCGTAGCCCTGGAAGGGGCGGAGGAAGTTGGGGTTGAGGACGCGCCCGGTGGTGGGGTCGGTGTTCTGCGGGTTGATGTCGAGGTGGTTAGCGCGGAGCGGGACGGCGTTGATGTTGCGCTGCCAGAGGAAATTGCGGGTGATGGAGCCGACGTAGGAGACGTCGAAGATGAGCCCGCGGCCGATCTGCTGCTGGACGCCGAAGGAGAAGTTGTAGACGGTGGGCATGGGGACGTCGCCGATGAGGCTGGTAACGGTAGCTGTGGGGGCGAGGATGCCGCCGCCGGAGTTGCGGCCGATATCGGCGAGGTTGCCGAAGTAGACGGTGGGAGTGGAGATGGTGGGCGGGTTGGCGAGGAGGCCCATGGAGGGGTTGCCCTGGATGCGGTCGTAGAAAACGCCGCCGCCGCCGCGGATAGCGGTCTTGCCGTGGCCGGTGGGATCCCAGGCAAAGCCGAGGCGGGGCGCCATGGAGACAGCGGGAACAGTGTACATGCCGCGGGGCCAGTTGTTTACGCCGCCGACAACCATGCCTTCAAACGGGTTGCCGACGCCAGGGGCGAAAGTGCCGATGAGGGTCTGGTTGAAGGTGCGGCCGGTGGTTGGATCCTGCGCGACGACGACGTTATTGACGCGGGCAGGGCGGAGAAGGACGGGGGCGTTTTTCGGATTATAGAGGCCGGGGACGAAGGAGGCCAGTTGGTTGCGGGCATCGTACTGCGGCATGTTGTGGTAGAAGCGGACGCCGTAATCGATGAGGAGGCGGCGCTTCACGCGCCAGGCGTCCTGGAAGTACCACTCGAGGTTGGTGAATCGATACTGGCCCTGGGGACGGGCGGTGGCTTCCGAGTAGTTGTTGTAGTAACCGAGGAGGGCGGTGGCGTAGGCGTAGTTGGTATCGAGAGGGTTGTTGACGTTGCGATCGAAGCTGATGGCGCCGCGGGTGATGGCGTTGGCGGACTGGTCCTTGCGGGTGCGTTCGAAGTAGATTCCGAATTTGAAGGCGTGGCGGCCGGCGAGTTTGGTGAGGTTTTCGACGATGGAAAAGATGGTGTTGGAGTTGTAGTAGGGGACGCCGTTGGCCATGGATGGGTTGGCGTAGTTGGGGACCGAGGAGAAGGTCATGTTGGGGATGTAGCCGTCGGGATTGAGGTCCGGATACCACTGGCCGAGAGCGATGCCGGTGGTGGATTTGCGGACGAGATCGGGCTGTTCGGGGTAGTAGAAGAGCTTGTTCTGGCTGACGCCGAAGATGAGTTCGTTGAACAGGGACGGGGTGACGGTGGTGGTGTTGTGGACGGTGGCGCCGCGGCCGGGGGCCTTGAAGACGATGGGGGAGAGGGGGTAATTGACCGAACCGGTGACCCAACTGCCGTAGGGCGGGTGCTGCTCATCGGAGTTGTTGGAAACGCGGACGTAGGTCTGGGTGCTCTTGTGGACCTGGAAGTCGGTGCGGAAGATCTCGGTGCGGCGGGGATAGGCGCCAGAGCCTTGGGAGATGTAGTTCCACTGGGAAAGGCGGGCCGGGAGCGGGTCGACGAAGTTGGGGAGTGGAAAGAGGTTGAGGATCGCGGCGCCGACGGGGGTGATGCGGGTTTTGGGGACGACGTTGCCGGGGAACTGGACGTTGCCATTGAGGGGATCACGGACGGGGATGAGGCGATTGTTGACGTCGAGGGAGCCGGAGAAGTCGCCGATGCGCTCGGCGGCAGTGGGGACGCGGACGGTACGGGCGGAGCCGTAGCCGACCTTCTGGCGTTGGAACTCCTGGGACCAGAAGAAGTAGATTTTGCTGCGCTTTTTGTCGAGGACTTTGGGGATAAAGATGGGGCCGGAGATGGTGTAGCTGGCGATGTTGTAGCGATAGGGGAGGCGCTCGAGGCCGTTGCGGTTGTTGAAGTAGTCGTTGGCGGAGTAGTTTTCGTGGCGATGGTACCAGCCGGCGGAGCCGTGAAACTTCTTCCCGCCGCCCTTGGTGATGATGGTGATGGACCCGCCGGAGTTGCGGCCGTACTCGGCGGCATAGTTGGACTGGAGGACCTTCACCTCGGAGACCGAATCCATGGAGGGCATGGAGTGGACGGAGCCGTTGGAGCCGGTGTCGAGATTGGTGACGCCGTCGATGGTCATGTTCTTGGAATTGCTGCGGCCTCCGGCGATGTAGAGATTGCCGATGGAGGAGGGGGAAGGGGATTCGCGGGAGTCGGAGGTATCGACGATACCAGGAAGGAGGCCGATGGCGTCCATGACGTCGCGGCCTTTGAGCGCCATGTTCTCGATGTCGTTGGCGGAGAGGGTACCGGCTTTTTCGGAGGAACCGAGGGCGACGGCGACGGCCTCGGCTTCGACGGTGACCGATTCGGTGGTCTGGCCGACTTTGAGTTCGATGGCGCCAAGGGTGCGCTGGACGCCGGAGCCGATTTCGATGTTGGTCTGTTCGTACTTGTTAAAGCCTGTGACGGCGATCTTCAGGGTATAGGCAGCCGGGGTGAGATCGGGAAACGTGAAGAGGCCGGATTCATTGGTCCGGGTGGAGCGCTGGAAGCCGGTGCGGTCACTGGAAACGGTGACCTCGATGCCCGGGATGACTGAGCCTGTGGCGTCCTGAACGGAGCCGGAAAGGGAGCCCGAGATGTTCTGGGCGAAAAGGGTGGAAGCGAGCAGGAAGAAAGCGGTGCCGATACGATACATGAAATCCCCGTGTTTTGGGGATTATATGCGATTCGGGGAGGGGGCCGGGGTGTTTGCGAACTTTTCCAGCGACAGCCGGCCAAACCGAGTTGCTCCCGAGAGGGGGCATAGTTTCGCGGAAAGGGGGAGGTTGATCGCTAGCTAGAATGTGGCTGAACGTTGCTACACTGGCGGGCGGACCGCACTTCGCAAATCTATGGGTTGGCTGCTGCTACTTGTCTTTCTGCTGGCGGGCGGGCGCACGATGGGTGCACCTCCGCAGCGCTGGTGGATCGGTCCGGCCGGATTACAGGTCCGCGCGATGGCGCTGGGGCCGGATGGATGTCTTTGGGTGGGAGCATTGGAGGGACTGTTCCGGTATGACGGGAAACATCTGGAGCAGCGTTTGGACTTTCCGCTGCACGTGGTGGAATTCATGGTGGTTGCGGAAGGCAAGATTTGGGCGGGATTCGAACACCGGTTGGCGGTGCATCTGGGGGATGGCTGGCGGATCTACGATCTTCCGCATCCTATATCCGGGCTGAACACCGATGGCTCGTCTCTCTTTGTGGGCCAGACCGGAGGCACTCTTGGGGAGGACGGACGCTGGATGAAGTTTGTCGACGGCCGGTTTATCCCGATTGGAAGGTCGAATGTAGCAACACTGTCGTTTGACCATGAGGGAGTTGGGTGGGGGGTGCAGGGGAAACAGGTGTTATCACTCGCCCGGGGGGCCTGGGAAGCGAAGCCGCTATTTGCGACTGATGACGAATGGTTGTCGGGGGTTGTCCGGAGTTCGAGCGGGCGATTGTGGCTCTTCAGCGGGAAACGTGCGGCCGCGTACGGGTTGGACGGAAAGATGGACGGGACCTCGGCGGTGCGGGATTGGACCTCGAAGCCGCGAAGCGGTCCATATCTGGTGAGCGGCCGATCGGGGCGGGTGTGGTTTTTGGGAGAGCGGATTACGAGCGATCCGGCAGGGGGAAGTTTTTGGTATCAGTCACTTTCGGGGGACGAGCGGATCGGTTTGGCAGCGGAGGGGGTCGGGGGGGAGTTGTGGATCTGGCTGGCGTCGCGAGGGCTGATGCGGCTGATTCCGGACCCGGGGTGGCAGGTGTTTCCGCTGGAGGAATTTGGGGCGCAGGGGCCGACGGCTGTGACGAGGAACGGGAAGGGCGAGTTGTGGGCGGCGACGGGGGCGGGAATGTACCGGATGACCGATGGGTGGCAGGCGGAGGGTGGATCGACCCGTGACTATGTGGAGACACTGGCGTTGGGGGATGGGCGAATACTGGCAGCGAGCCGTGAGGAGGGGCTGTGGATTCTGGATGGGGCGGGGCGGGCGGTGCGGCAAGTTAAGGAACTGCTGCCGAAGGCGGTGAAGAACTACCGGCGGTTGTACCGGGATCGTCGAGGGCGAATCTGGGTGGGGAACCGGAGTGGATTGATGGAGGCTGTTGCCGAGGGGGATACATTCCGACTGGTGCACCATCCTCTACCTGGAGAGCGGGAGATGCCATCCCCGATCGATCTGACGGAGGATGTGCACGGACGTTTGTGGGTTGGCTACTCGGAGGGTTTGGCGTGGCTGACCGAAGGGGGGAAGTGGGAACGTCTGGCGACGGATATCCCGGTGATCGATGTGCGGACGGTAAGTGCGGATCGAGCCGGGAAGACGTTGTGGGTGGGTTATCGAAAGAATGGCTTCTTTTCGCGGGTGGAGATGCAGGGCGGGAAGGGAGTTGTGAGCCAGTTTCATGTGCAAGCCGGGTATACCCCGAAGGACACTCATTTTATTCGCGTGGATTCGCGGGGATGGGTTTGGCGAGGATCCACAGACGGAGTACGGGTGAGCGACGGGGTGCACTTTGGGCCGTTGGACTGGCTGCATTTTCACGCTGGAAACGGGCTGGCAGGCGGGGAGCCAAGTGCGAATGGCTTTTTTGAAGACCGGGATAGGACGGTATGGTTAGCCGGCGGAAAGGGAATGACACATGTGACGCCATCGGCGGAGTGGTTCGCGGCGCCGCCAGTGGACCGTCCAAGGATTACTCGGGTCGACGTTGACGGGGAGCTTTATTTTGGGGCACTGCCGGAAGAGGTTCCGGCGGGCGTAAGGAAAATTGTGGTGCGGGTGGGGTCGCTGGCGGCGTCTCTCTTTCGGGACCAGCCGTTCCGGTACCGCGTGGGGCAGCGGGAGTGGACAGCGGTTGGGGTGGACGGGGAAATCGAACTGGGCCGTTTGGAGGGAGGCGAGTATCGTTTGGAGGTTGGGTTCGCGGGCGGTGGGAACGCGACGGCATGGGAATTTCGGGTGGGGCCGAAGCGGCCGGCTTACTTGGCATACGGATTGGGAGGATTGATTACTGTCGGTTTGATGGGGTATCTTTTGCGGCGGACGAGGCCGATGGAGAAGTTGCGGTACCGGGTGGCCAAGCAGGTTGACGCATTTCGGTCAGGCGATCCAGAGCGAAGGGCCGCGGATCTTGTGGGCCGGGTGTTGAGCGGGCGTTACCGGGTGCGGCGGGTGCTGGACAGCGGTGGGACGTCGACGATCTACTTGGGTTTTGACGAAGCGCCCGGTGGCGGGGAGGTGGTTTTAAAGGTGTTGGGGGCACTCGTCGCGGAGACGCGGTGGGCGCGACAGTCGTTCTCTATGGAAGTGATGGCGTTACGCAGTATTCGACATCCGGGAGTCGTGACGCTGCTGGATTCGTGGATTGACGAGGAGGGCAGGCCGATACTGGTGATGCCCTTTATTGCGGGGAGAACGTTGCGTGAGGTGATCGACGGAGGATGCCCGGTGGGAGCGGCATTGGCGATTCTAAAATCGCTTGGGGAGACCCTGGACGCGGTGCATATTCGGGGGATCGTGCATCGGGACGTAAAGCCGGAGAACGTGATCGTGGGGGAGGACGGGGGTGTGGTGCTGTTAGATTTCGGGACAGCGGGGATGGCGGGGCGGAGCCAGGGGGTGGTGATGACGGAGGGTGTGGCAGGGTCGCTGCCGTATATGGGGCCGGAACGGCTTGGCGGCTATTTTTCCGGGGCGACGGATGCGTACTCATTGGGAGTCATCGCGGTGGAGTTGTTGACGGGGAAGCGTCCGGGAGAGGAAGGGGTGGCGTTGGAGGGGGAGTTAGCGGCGGTGGTGGAGGAGGTACTGGCGGATTCGCCGGAGCGGCGGCCGGAGAAGTTGGGGGAGTGGGCGGAGCGTGTGGCGCGGGCTAGCGGGTGTTGAGGTAGTGGGCCAGCCAGCGGAGTGCGAAATCGGAATCCTTTCGAATAAGAGATTGCTTTCGGTTCAGGCGGGCGGCGAGTTCGTCGAGGGTGAGTTCTTCGGCGAAGCGGAGCCAGATGGTATCGGCGGCGAGGGGGTCGAGGGTGCGGAGGGCGTCCAGAGAATTGTGGAGGGCGTGGTGTTGCTCGGGAGAAAGGGAAGACTGATGGTGGGGATGGAGGAAGCGGGCGACGGTGGAGACGTCGTAGCGAGCGCGGACCTGACGGGCGCGACCGCGATCGGCGAGGACCTGGCGCATGGCGCGGGCGGAGAGGTTGAAAAAGTGCTCTCGGGAGAGGACAGAGAGGTGGCGGAGGTCCAGCTTCAAGTAAGACTCGTGCACGAGTACGGTGGGGGTGATGGTGCGGGCGCTAATCTCGCGGCGGAGTAAGTGGGAGGCCGTCGATTTGAGTTTTTTATAGGCGACGGCGAACAGTCGGTTGGTGGCATCGCGGTTGCCAACACGAGCGAGCGCGGCAAGGTCGGTGATATTCGACATTGGTATCAATTCCCTTTCGGTTATTATGCACGAAACGGAATGCAGGGCAGTTTGCCGAGGCGAATGCGAAGCGGGGCGGGAAAGCACTGGGGCTGTCGTGTCGATGCCTTAGCGCTCAGGTTAGCGGCTACTGTTCCAGGCCCGGTTCGAGGGACTCGACGGGGATGTCGTGTTGGTAAACGGCAGGCTGATCGTCAAAGAAACCATAGATAGCGGGAAGGACGATCAGCGTGAGCAGAGTGGAGGTGATGAGGCCGCCGATGACGACGATGGCGAGCGGGCGCTGGACCTCCGAGCCTGGGCCGGTGGCGAAGAGGAAGGGAACCAAGCCGAGCGCGGCGACGGTTGCGGTCATCATGACGGGGCGGAAACGGGCGGTGGCGCCGTTGAGGATGGCGGGGCGGCGGTCCGCGCCGCCTTCGCGGAATGTGCGGATACAGGAGACGAGTACGACACCATTGAGCACGGCGATGCCCCAGAGCGCGATGAACCCGACTGAAGCGGGGACGGAGAGATATTCGCCGGAGAAGTAGAGCGCGGCGACGCCGCCGATGGAGGCGAAGGGCAGGACGAGGATGATGAGCAGCGAGAGGCGGAGCGAGCCGAAGAGGAGGAACAGGAGGAAGAGGATGGCTCCGATGGTGATGGGGATGATGAAGATGAGATGGCGGCGAGCGCGCTGCATGTTCTGGAACTGGCCGCCCCACTCGTAGTAGTAGCCGGCGGGAAGCTTTACCTGGCGCTGCACTTTCTCCTGGAGTTCGGCGACGAAGCTGCCGAGGTCGCGGTCGCGGACGTTGACGCCGACGACGATACGGCGCTTGGCCATTTCGCGCTTGATCTGCGAGGCGCCTTCGAGGAGTTCGACTTTGGCGAGGGCACCGAGGGAGACGGCACCGCCGCCGGGGGCGGTAAGCAGAATCTCGCTGATGTTCTTGATGGAGTTGCGGAGGGGTTCCGGGTAGCGGACAACGGCCTGGAAGCGGCGTTCGCCCTCGTAGATTTCGGTGGCGACTTTGCCGCCGATGGCGGCTTCGATGACGTCGTGGACATCGGATGCGTTGATGCCGTGGCGGGCGATGGCGGCGCGGTCAATGGTGATGGTGAGGTTCTGCTGGCCGCTGACGCGATCGACCTTGACGTCGCCGGTGCCGCGGACGGTATTGGCGACGCGGGCGACTTCGTTGCCGACGCGGACGAGTTCTTTCAGATCGTCGCCGAAGATCTTGACGGCGACATCGGCGCGGACGCCGGTTACCATTTCGTCGACGCGATCGGAGATGGGCTGGGCCATAACCGGGTTGACGCCGGGAAGCGAGGAGACGCGTTTGCGGACTTCATCGGCGATCTGATCCTGGGTGAGGCCGGGCCGTTCGGAGGCGGGAACGAGTTGGGCCATCATGTCGGTTTCGTTGTAGCCGGCGGGGTCGACCGGGGATTCGCCGCGCCCGAGGCGGGAGACGACGTACTTGATGCCGGGAACGGTGCGGACGAGTTTGTGGGCGGCCATCTCCATCTGGATGGACTCTTCGAGCGAGATGTTGGGAACCCGATCGGCATTGGGCGAGATGGTCCCCTCCTTCATTTCCGGAATGAAAGAGGTGCCGAGGAAGGGGAAGAGCGACATGGTGGCGCCGAAGAGGACAAGGGCGACGAGGAAGGTGGTTTTCTGATTCCCGACGGCGGCTTCCAGCAGGCGGGTGTATGGGCGGCGCAGGATGCGGACGAGGAAAGTGTCGTGCTCGGCGCCGCCGCGCAGGAGAAGGGAGGAGAGCACCGGGGAAAGGGTCAGCGAGAGGACGAGCGAGATGCCGAGGGCGATAGCGATTGTGTAGGCGAGGGGGGCGAACATCTTGCCCTCCATATCCTGCAGGGTCATCAAAGGCAGGAAGACGACAATGATGATGCCGATGCCGAAGACGACGGGGGTGGCGACGTCCATGACCGCCTCAAAGACGACGCGGGTCCGATCGGCCTTGGGGTTGTGGCCGAGGCGGGAAAAGACGTTTTCGACAATGACGACGGAGCCATCGACGATAAGGCCGATGGCGATAGCCAGGCCGCCGAGCGACATGAGATTGGCAGAAAGGCCCACCTGGTTCATGGCGAGGAAGGTGAGCAGCGGAGTGAGGATGAGGGTGGCGATGACGATGATGGAGGAGCGGAGGTCGCCGAGGAAGAGGAAGAGGATGACTGCGACCAGCACGACACCTTCCAGCAGGACTTTGGATACGGTGGCGAGGGCGGCGTCAACGAGTTCCGAGCGATCGTAGTAGGGGACGATTTTCAGACCGTCGGGGAGCATGCCCTTGGTGTTGATCTCGTCGACACGGTCCTTGACGCGCTGAACGATCTGCTTGGCGTTGCCATCGGCGATCATCATGACGATGCCGCCGACCGATTCGGTATAGCCGCCCTTGATCATGGCGCCATAGCGGGTCTCTTCGCCGATGCGGACTTCGGCAACGTCGTGGACGTGGACGGGCGTGGCGCCCACCTCCTTGAGGACGACGTTGCGGATATCGTCGAGCGAGGAGATGAGGCCGACGCCGCGGACGAGGAAGACCTCCGGTCCGCGGGGGAGGATGCCTCCGGAGGAGTTGGCGTTGTTGCGGCCGATGGCCTGGTGGACGTCGTTGATGGAGATCTTGTAGTAGCGGAGTTTAATGGGGTCGACGAGGATCTGGTACTGCTTGACGTAGCCACCGGTGGAGTTGATTTCGGCGACGCCGGGGATGGAGCGCAGCAGCGGGCGGGCGACCCAGTCCTGGACAATCCGGCGCTGGACGAGTTCGTCCTTCGAGAGCGGGCGTTCGCCGTCGGCAGGGTGTTCGATGGTGTACTGATAAACCTCGCTGAGGGCCGTGGAGACGGGGCCGAGGACGGGGTTGATGCCCTCGGGGATGCGGCTGCGGGCGTCGGCAAGGCGTTCGCTGACGAGTTGGCGGGCGAAGTAGACGGGGACGGAGTCTTCAAAGACGAGGGTGATGATGGAGAGGCCTGGCTCGTTTTGCGACCGCATTTCGGTTAGTCCGGGCAGGCCGGTCATGGCGATTTCGACGGGGACGGTAACGATGCGTTCCACCTCGTCGGGGGAACGGCCGGGGACTTCGGTGGCCACCTGAACCTGAATGTTGGTGACATCGGGAAAGGCATCGACGGAGAGGCGGCGAGCGGCATCGACGCCGGCGGCGATGGCGACCAGGGCGACGACGATGACGACAATGCGGTGTTTGAGGGCAGCGCGGACGAGCGCGGCAAACACGGGTTACTCTCCCTGGCCGCGCTGATTGCGGCGGCGGCGCTCGTTATTCAGGTGGAAGGCGCCGGCGGTGACGATCTGGTCCGCCGGTTGGATGCCATCAAGAAGTACGCGGCGGCCGTCGAACTCTTCGCCGAGGGTGACCGGGCGAAGAACGAAGGTGCCCGGGGCGCGTTGCACAAAGATGTATTCGACATTTTCTTCGCGGACGACGGCGGCGACCGGGACGACGGTGCGTTTTTCCGTATGTTCCTTGAGCACCATGGTGGCGAGCATGGCGGGTTTGTAGCGGCCGTTGGGATTGGGCAGTTCCATACGGACGCGGACGGTACGGGTTTCCGGGTTGACGGTGTGGCTGATGAAGGAGAGTTTGCCGCGGAGGGTAAGGTTGGGGAGGGCGCCGATGGTGGCCTCGACGATTTGGCCTTCCTGCAGGCGGCCGGCGTTTTGTTCGGGGACGTCGGCGACCATCCAGAGGTGGGAGAGGTCGGCGATCTCGAAGACAGTGTCGGCGGGTTGGATCACCTGGCCGAGTGTGATCTTGCGGTCGAGGACGATGCCGTCCATGGAGGCGATGACACGGGTGGAGGAGTTGATGCGGCGGCCCTTGAGGAGCTCGTCAATGGACTCGGGAAGCATGCCGAGGAGGTTGAGTTGATCGCGGGCGGCGTCGAATTCGGCGGCGGCCTGGGAGAGTTCTACTTCGCGGCGCTGGAACTCGGCGGCGCCGATGACACCGGCGTCGAGGAGGGTACGGGCGCGGTCGACGGCGCGTTGGGCGAGTTGGCGCTGGGAGGAGGCCTTGAGGAGCGTCAACTGGGCTTCCGAGAGGCCGGTAGAGCTGAGCGTCGCGAGGAGTTGGCCCTTCTTTACGTCCTGGCCTTCGCGGACAGCGAGGGTGGCGATGCGGCCCATGACGGGGGAGCCGACGCGGGTGATGCGGGTTTCGTCGAACTCGATACGGGCGGCGACGGAGAGGGTGGCGCCGACTTCCGCGGTGACGGGGGACTCAATCTTGAGGTCTTTGCGGATGGAGTCCGAAGGGGTGATTTCGAGCGGGTCAGTGGATTGTGCGGGAGCGACCGAGGCCGCCGTTTGGGGCGCATTGGAACCTGGTGCGCCGCAGGAGATAAGCACCGCGAAGGGAACGGCGATCAAAAAGGCTGGACGCATGGTTTATCTGCTCCTCGGTTCAATGGCGCGGAGTTCGTCGAGATCGATGAGTGCGAACTGTCGTTCGTACTGGGCGTTGAGGAAGTCGAGGCGGACGGTGCGGAGGACGCGTTGGGCGTCGAGGACTTCGAGGATGCCACGTTCGCCGAGGCGATAGGCGACTTCGGCGGCCTTGACGGATTCTTCGGCCTCGCGAAGGATGCCCTGTTCGAAGGCGGCAAGCGATTGAGAGGCGAGTTGGTAGCGGCCGTAGGCGTTGTCGACGGCGGCGAGAATTTCGAGTTGGCGGGCGTCGGCGAGGGCCTGGGTCTGGCGGAGGCCGGCGACCGCTTCGGCAATGGGGCCTTCCCGGCGATTCCAGAAGGGCAGGGGGATGGAGACGCCGACGCGATAGGTAGGGGTGTCGGGAGGCCGGTCGACCTCGGCGCGGATAGCGGGTTGGGGACGGGCCTGCGCCTGTTCCAGGCCGACGCGGGAGTCCGCGCGGCGTACCTCGGCGCGGGCGAGGTGGAGCGCGGGATGGCGGCTGAGCACTTCGGTGCGGACATCCGTAAGAGGCGGCAGGGTGACGGGAGCGTCGAGGGCACCCTCCGGGACCTTGTCGGGGTCGATGGGGATGCCGATGGCGCCCCGCAACTGGGTGAGCGCGGTGACATACTGCAGGCGGGCGTTATTCAGAGCGGTACGGGCGGTGGCTAGTTCCGCTTCGGCGCGGATGCCTTCCAGGCGACCCGCTTCGCCGACCTCCACGCGAACCTGGGTGCGTTTTCGGAACTCCTCCACCAGGCGAAAGCTCTCGTCGAGGATCTTGATCTCCTCGGCGCGGCGGAGGGCGTGGAAAAAGGCGCGGCGGACGGAGGAGAGGACGGATAGGCGGATGACATCGCGGGCGTGTTCGGAGCTTTCGCGAGCACGGGTGGCGTAGTCGATGCGGGCCGGGCGGTAGGGGCCAACGTCCAGCGGTTGGGTGAAGCTAAATGATGTAACGAGGCCGGAGACGTTTTCCGGCACGCGATAAGTTTGGCGGCCAGCGAGGACGGCGAATTCGGGATTGGGGCGGGCGGCGGCGGAGCGGATGCCCGCGCGGGCAGCGTCAATCTGTGCTTCGCCGGCGCGGAGTTGCGGATGGCTTTCCAGGGCGAGGGCGAGGGCCGATTCGAGTGTGAGAGGGGCGGCCTGTAAGCCGGCCAGACACAACAATATCGCGAGACTGCGGTCGAGTCGCAAAGAAGTTCTTCTCCTGTCGGGCAACACGGCCGGTCGATTGCGTAAACCAAAAGATTAGCAAATCTTCACTGGCGGGTGGTATACGGAAGAGACAGTATTTACAGGATTTTCCGAAGTGCCTCGGCCAGGCGCCGGTGTGTTTCCGCGTTCGGGTGCAGGCCGTCAAAGCTGGCGCTGGAAGCTTGTCCGTACTTATTGAGACCCGGAGAGAAGGCCGGACCAAGATCGAGTTTGCGAATCCGTTTGGAGGGGACGCGGGCGAGGCCGGATTCCAGTGCCGCTTTGTTTTGCTGGCCGAAGGGGATTATGAGGTAAATTCGGGCCTTGGGAAAGGCGTCGAGCGCGTCGCGGAGCCATGTGGCCACGGCAGGAGCGGTGTCTCGAGTGCCGTCATTGGTGCCCATGTTGACAATCACGTAATCCGGCGGAGGGAGGAACGGGCGGGGTTGACCTTGGTAATGGCTTTGCCAGCTTTCCGGGAACGGGGGAATGTTCGAATGGGATGGGCGCAGCCAACTCATCCCTCCGGAGCCGATGACGCCGTATTCGACCTTCATTGCCTGCGCCAGGAAATAGGGCCAGGCTTGGGTGGCGTCGGAGTGCTGGACCCAGTCAACCCATTTCTTGTCGACCACGCGGTAGGAATCGCCGAGATTCCAGGCGCCTTCGGTAATTGAATCGCCGAAAAAGAGCGCCCGCTTCCGGGAACTGAGTTCAGCCCGGCGGAGCGTGGCGCCGTCATCGATGGCGAGGCCGGTGAGGCGGATGATCTGGGAGGGTTGGCGCCAGCGGTCGTAATTGGCGTCTGTGGCGGCAAGGTAGAGGACCAGGGAATGGGCACCGGGCTTGAGGTTGGCGGCAATCGGGAGGCGGGAGGTGGCCTGGGCGGACCGGAAGGGTTGGCCGTCGACGGACCAGCAGAACTTGGGCGGGGCGCCCTGGTTGAGCGAAGCGTCGAAATGGAGTGTGGCGGAGGTGCCGGTAAAGGTGGTTTTCAGGTAAGCGCCAGGGTAGATCCACTCGCCCTTGGGGGTAGTCCCATAGGGGCTTAGGAAAATGGACGGGTGGAGAATAGGCAGGAGCAGAGCGGCCAGGATCATGGGGCGGTGACGCGTTTGATGCGGACGGAGCGGTCCTGCATGGGCGGGAAGTCGAACTCCAGGATGCCGCCGCCGTCGGTGATTTTTTCGACGATCTCCTCATCGTCGATTTCGATGTCGTAGCGGGCATTGGCGGCAAGGCCGATGATATAGGTTCGCTGCGTCTCGGCGTTGGCGGGCTGGAAGGTCATCTGGTCGCGGCCGAAGTGGACGACGGTGCCGCCGATTTCCACCGGGGCAGGGGAGTTGAGGCCCCGATCCTTGCGGCGGCCTTCTTCGAAGAACTGAACTTTTCGGTCTGCGTAATGGAACCAGGTGGCGTCGTCCTCCCAACTGGAGCGGAGGGCCAGGCGGCCGGCGGCGCCGGCGTGCATGGAGAGGGGCAGGTGGTAGTAGCTCAAGCCGGGCTGATAGGGATTGGCCCAGAGGAATTCATAGACAATGCCGAAGACGCCGCGCATCAGGAAGCGGTCATGGATGAGCCAGCCCTGGACGAACTGGGTTTCCTGGGCATTGGTGTCGAAGGCGACCATGGCGAGGTCGGCGGCGCGGGCGAGGGCGGCAACGCGGAGGTCGGGTTCGCCGTCGCCATCGTAGAACGGGACGCGATATTCGTTCTCAGCGGCCGGGAACGTGGCCGGGTAGTAGCTGAGGATATGGTAGGCGGGGAGTTCCTTAAAGTAGCGGGGGGCATCTTCGCGGAGGTCAATCTGGATGCCGTCGCGGATGGCGTGAAGCATCTCAAACAGGGCATAGCTGTCCTCGCGAGTGTAGCGGTAGGTGCCGTTGCGGAGACCGGGGGCGACGTCCTTGCGCCACCATTCTTTGACGAGTCTCTCCAGTTCTTCCTTGTGGCCGATGACGACGGCGGCCAGGGCGCGGTCCCGCATGGTGGACAGGTCCTTCTTCGCGGGCGGGGTGGAGAGGGCCTGACGGAGGCGGGCGGAGAGCTGTTTCGACTGTTCTTCGGAGAAAAGCGTCTGGCACCAATCGAGGACGATGGCCTGCTGGCGGATGTCTTTGGACTGGAGGGCGAAGGCGACGGCCTGTTTGCCGAACTCGGTGTTGCCGGAGACGATGTGATAGAGGGCGTAGGCGAGGCCGGTTTCGGCCATTTGGGCCTTGCCGGCGACGAGCGTTTCCAATTGCGTCCAGCGGACCGAGGTGCGTTCTCGCTCCCGTTTGAGCAGGCGGAGGCGCCGTGCGTTGAGGAACAGACGGGGATTATCGCCGTAGACCTGGAACTCCTCTTCCTGGGGTTGCTGGGCGGGGGCAGCGGCGGCGGCCAAGGCGGAAAGCGCCGCGCGGCGCGTCAAAGGGGGCACAAGGACGATTGTGTCATAAGGACACAGCCCTGGTGCGCCACGGGGCGGGTAAAAACTTTCCTGCACTACCCACTTGATTTATTTTCAATGCTTTGCTGGAATATAGCTGTTGGTTACCCACTTGCTGGGTACTAACGTGAATTGATGAAGTTCATCACATAACCCAACCCTCTGGATTGAGACGCTACACGAACGAAGCGGGCGGGCTGAATCAAGCGTGCTTGCGGGAGCCGGTAAAAAGTTTAGAACCGCTCCTTCCACTCGTTGGCGGATCGGTTCAGAGGGTCTTTTTTCGCCACCAACGCGAAGATGGACAATGGTCACGATTCACGTTCTTTTCAGTATTGAGCAGTAACGATCTCTCCGCGGATCCATCGATGGTTCTGGTATACGACTAGCGCATCGGGCTGGGAATGTTTGGACGCGGGCCCTGCCCGGAGTGATTGCGGCACGTTTTAGCGGACGTGTTCGCTCTAGACGGTGTCAGCGCCGGATTCGCGAGCCCCAACGGAAACTCGTTCGGGGCGATCCGCATCGGAAAAGGGGCATCTTTCAACTTGCCAAACCCTTTTCCGATGCGGTTCCCTTCAGCTCAACATGTTCGGAGGAAACACGGCGCTGAAAAGTCGTTCTTGCACGCGAAGCATATCACATGCGAAGAAGAGATCTGTAGTAACCGGTGTCCTCAGTGTAACAGATTGGGAGTATTGGACAATGAGGTGCCGGCAGGCGCGGGGAATTTGGAGCGCCCGCGGGCAGCCGGAACGGTAGCGCTGGCCAGAGTCCAGGTAGACCGTGGCGGGACCGCCGCGCGGAAGTGATATCGTGCTGATGGATTCGTTCCGATTGCAGTTGACTACGGTTGGGCTGGAGGCGTGGCGATGAATGGAATCCCCGTTTTTGCCTGGAGAGGGGAACTGGCGGAGGTGGAGCGCGCCTTGTGGCGCGGCGCCGGTTGCGCGATTGTGCGCGGGTTTCCGGTGGATTCCGACGGGGCGCGGGAGTTGTATTTGGAGACGGCGGGACGGCTGGGGCGTGTGGTGCCGCAGACGGTAAGCGGAACGCTCGTTTATTCCGTCCGCGACGAGGGCTATTCGCTGGACCGGGATTTCGGGCAGGCCGGCGTCCGGACGTCGAAGACGACGTCGGCCTTCGGATTTCACACCGATTCGCCTTCGCGGATGGCGGGGCATACTCCGGACGTTCTGGGGCTGTTGGTGCTGCAGACGGCGCGGCGCGGCGGCGAGTCGATTTTTGTGGACGGGCGGGCGGTGTATCAGGCGATGCTGGCGGAGCGGCCGGACTATGTGGAGCGGCTGTGCCGGCCCTTTGCGGTGGACCGGCGGGCGGAGTTGCCCCCCGGAGAGGCACCGTTCCTGGACGTTCCGGTCTTCACGGTGGCGCCACGGTTTCACGTGCGGTACGTGCGGCTCTACATCGAAAAGGGCTCGGAACTGGCCGGCGTTGCGTTAACGGAATTCGAACGGGAGGCGCTGGACTATTTCGAGGCGGTGTGCGCGCGGCTGGCGGTGACCATGGAATTGCAGCGTGGCGACATCCAGTTCTTAAATAACGTCACCCATTTACACGGGCGCACCGCGTACGAGGACTTCCCGGAGCCGGAGCGGAAGCGGCATTATCTGCGGATCTGGCTGCAGCGCGGCCCGTCGTAGGAACGCGCGCCCTACTTCGTCCGCAGCACGCCCACGAGATTAGAGAAGCTATCGGTCCACACGCGGAAGTTCTCTGGCGCCTTCATCGTGGTTCCGGTCACCAACTGCTTCTCGTATGACTTCCGCGTCTGTTCGTTCATCACGAGAATCCAAGTGGATGAGAAACAGACTTCATCGTCCTCTTCCCGGTCATTGGAGAAGTCGAGCGCTACTTTCCCGTTCGCCTGGGCGGCGGTTTGCACGACGCCTTCCAGGTCCAGGTACCGGTTGGAAATGTGCACGGCCAGAATGCCGGACGGGTTCAGATGACGCCAATAGAGCGCCACGGCTTCTTTGGTTAACAGGTGGACGGGGACCGAATCGCCGCTGAAGGCGTCTACGGCCAGCACGTCCAGGCCCAGGGGCTCCATCCGTTCCAGCGTCAGTCGCGCATCGCCCATATGCACCTTGGTGGTGGCCCGCGATTCGTTCAAGAACGAGAATTGGCTCCGGGACAACTGGAGCACCAGCGGGTTGATTTCGAAGATGTGGTATTCGTCTCCCACCCGACCGTAGGAGGCCAGCGTCCCGGTGCCGAGCCCGATCACGCCGACTTTCTGGGGCACGAATTCGTTACGCGTTGCGATGGCAACGCCCACGCCGCTCTCCCGGCAGTAGTAGGTGGTGGCTTCGCGCCTCCGCTCCGGATGCAGATACTGTTGTCCGTGGTTGATGACCCCGTGGAGTAGCTGGCGCAGCCGCGTCTTGTCGTTGAAGTCGCCTTCATCCTGTACGCGCAGGGTGCCGTAGAAGTTGCGCTGCGTCAGTTGGTAACCGGCCAGGTAGCGCTTCTGGACATTGGTCCAGGCGCCTCCGTAGACGCCCAATAGAGCCAGAAGCACCGTCAGCAGGATCAATCCTTTCCCCCTTTTCAGGCCTTCGTAGCGGGCCGCCAGCGCCGCCAGCACCATCGCAAAGCTCAGCCACCAGCCGAACGGATACTCGTGGTAGGCGTTGAGGAACATGGGCGCCAGCAGTCCCACCAGCAGCCCTCCCAAGGCCCCGCCCACACTGAGCGAAACGTAGAAGCTGGTCAGGTAGCGGGGATGGGGTTTCAGGCTCGCCAACTCTCCGTGGCACACCATGGCGCAGACAAACATCGCCGCCGAACAGGCCACGATCAACTGAATCATCGTCAGGTCCGGCGCGCTCTCCAGCTTGATGTACAGCATCCCTCCAAGCGAGGCGGCAAACAAGGGCAGCCACAGCCAGCGCCAATAGATCTTGGAGGTCTCGAACGTGAGGATGAACGAAAGGAGGTAGAGAACCAGCGGCACAATCCAAAGAAACGGAATGGAAGCGATGTCCTGGGTGAGGTGGGTTGTCACCGCCAGCATGAGGACGGAGGGACAGGCGGCTAAGCCGATCCAGAGCATCCGCCGGTTCGTGGTTGGCGCCGTTTCGGGCTCCATGGCCACCGCTTCCTCCCCGTCCACCAGGGATGGCGCGGGCAGTTCCGCCTGGACATCGTTGCGTACCCGCCACGCCACGCCTGCGCAGATCAGCGCAAAAACCGCGTAAGCGCCGGACCAGATCCAGGCTTGCCTCGTCGAATCCAGCGCCGGCTCCACGTAGAGCGGATAGCTGATCAATGCCAGCAGCGAGGCGAAGTTGGAGAGCGCGAAAAGCCGGTAGGGAACCGCTCCGGCGTTGGCTCGCGCATACCAGGCCTGCAGCAGCGGGCCGGTGGTGGAGAGCAGAAAATAAGGCAGCCCGATGGTGGCTGCGAGCAGGCCCAGAATCAGGAGGGCCGGATCCTCCGCGCCCTGGGGCTTCCATGTGGCGCTCGGAAGAATCGGCAGCGCTGCCAGGCTCGCTACCAGCAGCGCGATGTGAGTCAGCGACTGCCGCTTGGAGGGCAGCTTGTCGAACAGCAAATGAGCGTAGGTGTAGCCGCCCAGCAATGCCGCCTGGAAGAACAGCATGCAGGTGTTCCAAACCGCGGCCGATCCGCCGAACCAGGGCAGAATTGTCTTCGCAATAATCGGCTGCACCTGGAAGAGCAGGAAGGAGGAAAGGAAAATGGTGAGTGCGTAGAGGGCCATCGGGCGGTTTCGCTATCTTCGCACGATGGCGAAAAGGTTGGAGAAGGAATCGGTCCACTCGCGGAACCCCCGCGTGGGTTCAATGCGGGGAGCTTGTGTCTGGAAGTCGTTGTTGGCGTTAAAGCGCGCTGGGCTCATCACGATGGCGTAATGGGAGATGTAGCACTCTTCGTCGCCCTCATTCGGCTCGTGCTCGATCTCCACCGCGATTTTGCCCAGCCGTTTGGCGGCCGCGGCCACCACCGGGCGCAGGTCCAGATAGCTGTTGGTGATATTGACCACCAGCAATCCGTCGGGCTTTAAATGGCGTTCGTAGAGGTCGAACGCCTCCCGGGTGACCATGTGGACGGGAATGGAATCGCCCGAAAAAGCGTCCATAAAGAGCAGGTCGAACTGCTGGGACTCCTCCCGCTCCAGCGAGAGACGGCCGTCGCCGAGGATTTCCGTGACCTTGGCCGGCGTTTCCGTCAGAAACGTAAAGTGCTTCCGCGCGATGCGGAACACCTCCGGGTTGATCTCGTAGATCCGGTAGTCATCCCCTTTCTGCCCGTAGCCCAACAGCGCCCCGCAGCCTAGGCCAATGACTCCCACCTTCCTGGGAACGCCGGCGACGCGGGCCAGCGACGCGCGCCCGGCTCCGCTCTCCTTGCAGAAATAGCTGGAGGGAACCATCCGCCGCGCCGGATCCAGCAACTGCTGGCCGTGGTTAATCCTCCCATGCACCAGTTGCCGCGCCGCGCCCAACTCCCCTACCTCGCCCCATACGCTCACGTGCAGGTGGCCGTAGAAATTGCGCACCGCCAGTTCGACATTCTTCAATTCGCCCCGCTTGATTTTCACCATCCATGCCCCGTAGGCACCCACACCGATGAGCATCAGCAGCACGACCGCCTTTTGCCGCAGGGAACCCAGTCCGGCCCGCGCCACCACGACTGCCGCCAGCGCTCCGGCCAGCCAAAGGCCGATGTTCAGTTCGTAGTAGGCATTGAACAGCACGGGGGCGAGCATACCCACGAACATTCCCCCCAGGGCGCCGCCCAGCGACAGGGACACGTAGTAGCCCGTCAGGTACCGAGGCGCCGGTTTGAGCGCCGCCAACTCCCCGTGGCACACCATGCAGCATAGGAACAGAACCAGCGCCGCCACAGCCACGTCCTGGAACACGGTGAGCGAATCTCCATCGCGCGCCAGCACGGTGCCGAAATAGTAGAGCGCGCCCGCCATCGCCGGTACAAACAACACCCGCCGGTAGGCCTTCGACGTTTCAAAGCAGAGAATGAATGTCAGCAGGTAGACCGTCAACGGGATTACCCACAGGAACGGGATGGCCGCCACGTCCTGCGTCATGTGCGTCGTGATCCCCAGCAGCAGGATGGAGGCGCAAGCGGCCAGCAGCACCCACAGCACGCGCAGTCCGAATCCGGGGGCTTCCGCCGGAGCCTCGCCATCTTCCCCATGGGGTACCGGATCGGCGGCGAATTTCCACGCCATCGTCCCGGCCAGCGCCGCAAAAATCACGTAGGCTCCGGACCACACCCAGGCCTGTTGCGGCACGCTCAGCATCGGCTCAATCAATACGGGAAATGTCAGCAGCGCCACCAGCGACGCCGCGTTCGACAACGCGAACAGCCGCCACGGCACCCCATCTTTCCGGGACCGCACATACCAGACCTGCAACAGCGGGCTTGTCGTCGACAGCAGAAAATACGGCAGGCCAATCGTCGTCGCCATCAGCCCCAGGATGCGCCCGATTGGTTCTTCGCCGCCGGCCGGCTTCCAGCCGACTGACGGCAGAATCGGCAGTGACAGCAGGCTGAGCGCCAGCAGGGTCCCGTGGATCCACCGTTGCCGCTTGGCCGGTTGGCTCTCCAGCCAGTGCGCGTAGGTGTACCCGCCCAGCAGCATCGCCTGGAAAAACAGCATGCAGGTGTTCCAGACGCCGGCCGAACCGCCGAACCAGGGCAGAATCGCCTTACTGATGACCGGTTGCACCTGGAACAGCAGAAACGCCGAAAGAAAAATGGTCAGACCAAAGAGAAGCATTTATTTCCAACTCGTCATCGCCTGAAACACAGGCGCCGCCCTTTCCCCTGTAAACACGTAGCAAGTGCTGGAGGCGCGGGCGAGTAATCGACCTTGCGCATCGCGGACATCGCAGTCGACCAGGCCGGTCGTTTTGCCCTTGGAAACGACCCGAGCCTCGGCCGTGATCGGGCCGCGGACGACGGGCCGCAGAAAATTAATCTTCAGTTCCAGCGTTGTCATGGCCTCGCCATCGGCCAACGCACTGAAGAACGCCACGCCCATGGCCATGTCGGCCAAGTCGCAGTATACGCCACCGTGCAGCGTTCCCGCCGGGTTGTGGAACCGCGAATCGGCCACCATCGACACCCGCGCCAAGCCGGGTTCGAAGTGTTCAATCGTCATTCCAAGTGTCTCCGCCAGACCCCACGGGCCGGTGGCGGTCAGCCGTTCTCGATAGAGGTCGTGGAGTTTTGCCATTCGATAGGGGAAAATGGCTATGGTAGCCTAAAGTTTCTACGTTGTTCTCGATTGAGGCCCGTTGCCTGCTAAGGTCAGCGAAGCGTTTACCCTCCGAACTTACCCTTTCCGGGAAGCAGACCTCGTTGTCAGCTTTCTCACCAGAGACCAGGGACGGTTGCGGGGAATCGCGCGAAGCGCACGGCGGCAGAAGAATTCCTTCGGGTCTGGTCTGGAGCGCCTCAGCCTGGTGCAGATGCATTACTACCAGAAAGAAAACGTAGAACTGGTGCGGCTGAATAGTTGTGATCTTGTGCAAAGTCAGTTCAGTCTAGCCAGCGATTATCCCTCCGGCGTGGCGCTTGACTACATCGCCGAACTCAGTGAACAGTTGTTGCCGTCCCACGAACCCAACGAGAAATTTTTCCGCCTGCTCGGCTCGGTGCTCGATCACCTGCGATCGACGCCGCCGGACGAGCGTGCCCATGGCATTTGGCTTCCCGTTACTTATTTTTCGCTCTGGGCGGTACGGCTCTCGGGTTTCTTAGAAGAGATGCGGATCGAAGAAGAATCGCTCGCCATCGCCAAGGAAATGTTGACGAAACCGGTCGGTCAACTTACCCCCCGCGTCTGGTCCAAACAAACGGCCCAGGACCTGCGGCGCGCGCTGATTCATTGCGTGGAACTTCACATTGAGCGGCGTCTGGTTACGTCGCGGGCATTGGAGACTCTGTAGTTCCCTATGGATACGTTTCAGGAAACGATTTTTAAGCTGAAGAAGTACTGGGCCGACCGCGGCTGCATTATTCAGGAACCCTACGACACCGAAGTTGGCGCCGGCACCATGGCGCCGGAAACCTTCCTCCGGGTGCTGGGCAAGAAGAAGTACAGCGTGGCGTATGTGCAGCCCAGCCGCCGTCCGGCCGACGGCCGCTACGGCGACAACCCCAACCGCCTTTACAAACACCAGCAGTTGCAGGTGATCCTCAAGCCCACCCCGGCGGACGTCATCGATCAGTATCTCGGCTCGCTGGAAGCCATCGGAATCGACCTCTCCAAGCACGACCTCAAACTGGAAGAAGACAACTGGGAATCGCCCACTCTGGGCGCCTGGGGCATCGGCTGGCAGGTGATGCTCGACGGCATGGAGATCACCCAGTTCACCTACTTCCAGCAATGCGGCGGTGTCGACCTCGATCACGTCCCCGCTGAAATTACCTACGGCCTGGAGCGCATCGTCTCGTTCCTGCAGGGCAAGGAAAGCGTCTACGACATCGAATGGGCTCCCGGTTTCACCTACCGCGATGTCCGCTACTTCGACGAGTTGCAGCAGTCGGTGTACAACTTCGAAGTCGCCGATGTGCCCCGTTTGTGGCGCCTCCTCGATGAATACGAAGCCGAGGCCCAACGCCTCGTCGACGGCTACCGCGCCGAAGACCTCGACGACGCCGCACGGCGCCGGTTCCCGCTGCTGTCGGCCTACGATAACGTGCTCAAGTGTTCCAACCTGTTTAACCTCCTCGACGCCCGCGGCGCCATCAGCGTCACCGAACGTGTCGGCGTTATCGCCCGGGTGCGCAAACTCGCCGTCGGCGTGGCACAGGCCTTCCTCGATCAAGAGCAGTACCGGGAGGTGGCGTGATGTTGCCGTTCCTGTTGGAAATTGGAACCGAGGAAATTCCCGATTGGATGATCCCGTCGGCGCTGGAGTACTTGCGCTCCAAGTTCCCCGGTGAAAATGTCCGCGTCGACGGTACGGGCCGCCGCCTGGTGGTTCGTGCCGACGTTGCCGCTCGCACCGAAGACCGAGAAGAAGTAGTCACCGGTCCGCCGGCCTCCGTGACCGGCAAAGCCCTCGACGGCTTCTGCGCCAAGCAGGGCGTTGCCGCCGCGGACCTCACCGTCACCGAAACGCCCAAGGGCAAGTACTGGTCGTTCGTTCGCAAGATCCCGGGCCGCCCGGCCTCTGAAACTCTCAGCGAACAGATCCCGGCGCTGATCATGTCGATCCCCTGGCCGAAGACCATGTACTGGCCATCGCTGGGCGGACCGAAGTTCATTCGCCCCATCCGCTGGATCGTCGCCCTCCTTGGACCCGACGTTGTTCCCTTTGAGTGTGCCGGCATCCCATCGGCGCGCTTCACCTTCGGCCATCGCCGTCTCGGCGCCCGCGGCCCTATCGCTGTGGATGTCGAGAACTATGAGCATGTCCTCCGCGACAATTTCGTCATCGTCAGCGCGTCCGAACGCCGCGCCAAGATCGAGTCCGAAGTCGCTGCCGTCGCCTCGGCCCGCGGCCTCCGTGCCAAGGCCGATCCCAATCTCCTGGAAGTTCTCACCTACATCACCGAGTATCCGACGGCGATCCTTGGCAGTTTCGACCCGTCCTACCTCACGCTTCCCTCGGAAGTCCTGGTCACGGTGATGCGCCACCACCAGAAGTACTTCTCGGTGGAAACCGCCGACGGTGAACTGGCACCCAACTTCATCGCCATCATGAACATCCCGGCCGACCCGGAAGGTCACGTCGTCAACGGCAACGAGCGCGTTCTCCGCGCCCGGTTCAATGACGCCCGCTTCTTCTACGATGTCGACCAGAAGAAGCCGCTTTCGGAGCGCGAAGAGGATCTCTCCCACGTTACCTTCCAGGCCAAAGTGGGCAACTATCTGGAGAAGACGGCGCGCGTCGCCGCGCTTGCCGGCCAACTGGGCGGACCTGACGCCGAAGCCGCCGCACACCTCTGCAAAGCCGATCTCACCACCGAAATGGTGAAAGAGTTCACCGATCTCCAGGGCATCGTCGGCGGACTCTACGCCCGCGCCCAGGGCGTCTCCCGCCCTGTCGCCCAGGCCATCTACGAACACTACAAGCCGCTGTCGATGGAGGACTCGATTCCCTCCACTTCCGTCGGCCAGGCGCTCAGTGTTGCCGACAAAGTCGACACACTGCGCAGTTGTTTCGCCGTCGGTATGATCCCCTCGGGATCCAAGGATCCCTTCGCTCTCCGCCGCGCCGCCCAAGGGGTCGTCAAGATCCTGGCTGAAGGCGTGCTGACGGTCTCGCTGGACGAACTCTGTGCCGGCGACGACAAACTCGCCGCCTTCTTCGGCGAGCGCGTCGAATACTATCTCCGCGACGTCCGCGGCTTTGCCTACGACGAAATCAACGCCGTCATGGCCGCCGGTTATGGCTCGCTCCCCGATGCCCTCGCCCGGTTGGAGGCCATCCGCGCCGTCCGCCCCACGGAGAACTTTGAGCCGCTTGCCGCGGGCCTCAAACGCATCAAGAACATTCTCGACAAAGCCGGCGATATCGGACCGGGCAGCGTCGACGAATCCCTGCTCATCGAAATCGAACGCACCCTCTGGCTGTCCACCCAACAGATCTCCGGCGACGACCCTGATTACGGTTCCCGCCTCAGTTCCATGGCCACGATGCGCCCGCTCGTCGATACGTTTTTCGATCAGGTTCTGGTCAATGACCCGGACCCGAAGATTCGCGAGAACCGCCTGCGGCTCTTGCAAAATTTGCTAGCGAAGTTTTCCTCGATCGCTGATTTTTCTGCGATCGTCACGAATTGATTTAACCCCCCTCAGACAGGAGCATCTGGATGAAGAAATACGTTTACAGTTTCGGCGGTGGCAAAGCCGACGGTAACGGAAAAATGAAGGACATCCTTGGCGGCAAAGGCGCAGGCCTCGCGGAAATGACCACCGCGGGCGTGCCCGTTCCTCCCGGATTCACGGTTTCCACCGAAGTCTGCAACATCTATTTCGAGAATAATCAGCACATTCCGAACGAGATCGAAGAGCAGGTGGATAAAGCCCTCGCCAAACTCGAAAAGACCTTCGGCAAGAAGCTCGGCGACCCGAAGAACCCGCTGCTGTTGAGCGTGCGGTCGGGCGCGAAGTTCTCCATGCCCGGGATGATGAACACCATTCTCAACCTCGGTATCAACGACGAGACCGTCGCCGGCCTGGCCGCCAAAACCGGCAACGAATGGTTCTCCTACGACTGCTATCGCCGCTTCCTCCAGATGTTCGGCGAAGTCGCCATGGACATCCACATGGAGAAGTTCAACCATGTCTTCGACGCCCAGAAAGCCAAGCGCGGCACCAAGCTCGATACCGACTTGACCGCCGATGACCTCAAGGCCATCGTCGAAGCCTACAAGAAGATCTACATCAAAGAAACCGGTTCGCCGTTCCCGCAGGACGCCAAGCTCCAGCTGAAACTGGCTCGCAACGCCGTCTTCCGGAGTTGGTGGAACGACAAGGCAGCCTACTACCGCAAGATGGAAAAGATTCCGGACTCCATCGGAACCGCCGCCAACGTGCAGGCCATGGTGTTCGGCAACATGGGCGAAACCTCGGCGACCGGCGTCGGCTTCACCCGCGACCCCGGCAACGGCGACAAGATCTTCTACGGCGAATTCCTCGTCAACGCCCAGGGCGAAGACGTCGTTGCCGGTATCCGCACCCCGGAGCCCATCACCGATCTCGAAAAGATCATGCCCGATGTCTACAAGCAGCTGTTTGACACCACGCAGATGCTTGAAAAGCACTACAAGGACATGCAGGACTTCGAGTTCACCGTCGAAGAAGGCACGCTCTACATGCTCCAGACCCGCAACGGCAAGCGCACGGGTCCGGCCGCGGTCAAGCTCGCCGTCGACATGCATGAAGAAGGCCTCATCACCAAGAAGGAAGCCGTCATGCGCGTGGCTCCTTCGCAGCTCGACCAGATGCTGCACCCGGTCTTCGATACCGCTTCCCTGAAGACGCTGACGCTTCTCTCCACCGGCATTGCCGCCTCTCCGGGCGCCGCCGTCGGCCGCGTGACCTTCACCGCCGAAGACGCCGTGGAAGCCGCCAAGAAGTCCCCCGTCCTGCTGCTCCGCAAGGAGACCACCCCGAACGACATCGCCGGCATGGACGCGGCCAAGGGCATTCTCACCGCGATCGGCGGTAAGTCCTCCCACGCCGCCGTCGTTGCTCGCGGCATGGGCCGCCCCTGCATCGTCGGCGCCGGCGAATTCGCCATCGACGAAAAGACCAAGACTGCCACGGTTACCGTCGGCGGCAAGAAGATCGTCATCAAGGAAGGCGATTGGCTTTCCATGGACGGTACCACCGCCAAGGTTTACCAGGGCCAGGCGAAGACCAGCGAACCCGACACCAAGAGCGGCGTTCTCGCCAAGTTCATGGATTGGGCCGATGAGTTCCGCGGCAACTTCGGTGTTCGCGCCAACGCCGATATCCCGCGCGACGCCACCGCTGCCCGCCGCTTCGGCGCCGAAGGCATCGGTCTCTGCCGCACGGAGCACATGTTCTTTGCCGAAGATCGCCTGCCCATCGTGCAGGAAATGATTCTCGCCAAGGAAGAGAAGGCTCGCAAGGCCGCCCTCAAGAAGCTCCTGCCCCACCAGCGCAAGGACTTCGCCGGCCTCTTCACCGCCATGGACGGTTTCCCGGTCGTCATCCGTACCCTCGACCCGCCGCTCCATGAGTTCCTCCCCAAGCGCGAAAACCTCATGGTCGATTGCGCCATCCTCAAGCACGCCAGCCCCAAGGTGAAGGAGGAGATGTCCAAGAACTACTCCATCCCGGTGGCGGAATTGAAGGAAAAGCTCCCGGCCCTGTTACACCGCGTGGAAGAACTCCATGAGTTCAACCCCATGCTCGGCCACCGCGGCTGCCGTCTCGGCATCACCTATCCCGAGATCACCGAAATGCAGGCCCGCGCCATCTTCGAAGCCGTCGTTCAGGTGGCCAAGAAGGGCGTCAAGGTGATCCCCGAAGTCATGATCCCGCTCATCGGTTCGGTCAAGGAACTCGAGCACCAGAAGGCGATCGTAAAGCGCGTCGCCGACGAAGTCCTCGCCAAGGCCGGCCTCACCGATCAGCACTACATGATCGGTACCATGATCGAAATTCCGCGCGCCGCGCTGACCGCCGATCAGGTCGCCGAACAGGCGGAATTCTTCAGCTTCGGTACCAACGATCTGACGCAGACCACAATGGGGCTCTCCCGCGATGACTATACGAAGTTCTCGGCTCACTACGAAGACCTCAAAATCTTCTCCGCCGATCCCTTCGGTGTCCTCGATCAGACCGGCGTCGGCAAGTTGGTTGACATGGCCGTGAAGTTGGGCCGCAAGACCAACCCGAACCTCGAAGTCGGTATCTGCGGCGAGCACGGCGGCGAACCCAGCTCGGTCGAATTCTGTGTGCAGGTCGGCATGAACTATGTCTCCTGCTCTCCCTACCGTGTGCCGATCGCCCGTCTCGCGGCTGCCCAGGCGCGTATCGCCATGGCCGGCGGCGAAGGCGCGGAAGCCAACCGCACCAAGTAGTCCAACCCTCCAACCAAAGACCGGGCGCGCTGCAAAGCACGCCCGGTTTTTGTGTGTGCCGAGCATGATCGAGAGCTTGAAGGTGAAAGTCCTTTTCACAACCTG
>CAYSFR010000048.1:0-74318 GCA_964430625.1 uncultured Solibacteraceae bacterium | reverse complement strand
GCGTCGTCTTCCCGTGGTCAATATGGCCAATGGTGCCAATGTTGACGTGCGGTTTAGATCGGTCAAATTTCTCTTTCGCCATGGTTTGGATTCTCCTGTAGAAACTTTCGGGGGCAGCGGACTAGGTGGTCACCTTGCCCTGAGCTTTGGCAATGATTTCCGTCGCCAGATTGGTCGGCACTTCTTCATACCGGCCGAAGTGCATCGTGAACGCCGCTCGGCCTTGCGTCCGGCTTCGCAGTTCGGTCGCATAACCAAACATCTCGCTCAGCGGAACCATCGACTTGATCACTTGCGTCGATCCGCGCATTTCCATGCCTTCCAGCCGGCCGCGCCGCGAAATCAGGTCACCGTTCACCGGGCCCATATATTCGTCCGGCACGACCACTTCCACCGACATGATCGGTTCCAGCAGTACCGGCTTGGCGCGCTTCACAGCATCCTGAATCGCCAGCGATCCGGCGATCTTGAATGCCATTTCCGAAGAGTCAACGTCGTGGTAGCTGCCTTCGTAGACCTGAACTTTCAGGTCCGACATCGGGAAGCCTGCGATCAGACCGCCTTCCAGCCGCTCGACAATGCCCTTTTCGATCGCGGGAATGTATTCCTTCGGAATGGTTCCACCCACAACCTTGTTCTCGAACTCAAAACCCTTGCCTTCTTCGGTCGGCTCAATCCGGATCTTGCAATGGCCGTACTGACCCTTACCACCGGACTGCCGCACGTGCCGGCCTTCGCCTTCCGCCTTGATGCGGATGGTTTCGCGATAGGCTACCTGCGGTTTGCCGACATTGGCTTCCACACCGAATTCGCGCCGCATGCGGTCCACGATGATTTCCAGGTGCAGTTCGCCCATTCCGGCGAGAATCGTTTGACCTGTTTCCTGGTCCGTGTTCACACGCAAGGTCGGATCTTCGTTCACCAGCTTTGCGATTGCCACGCCCAGCTTTTCCTGGTCGGCCTTCGACTTCGGCTCGATCGCCAACTGAATCACCGGCGCCGGGAAGTCGATCGACTCGAGAATCACCGGATGGCGTTCGTCGCAAATCGTATCGCCCGTCTGAACCGTTTTCAAGCCAACGCAGGCGCAGATGTCGCCCGCCAGTACTTCCTGAATTTCTTCGCGCTTGTTGGCGTGCATCTTCACGATACGGCCGATGCGCTCGCTCTTCCGCTTGCCGGCGTTGTAGCCGTTGGTTCCCGTCGTCAGCTTGCCCGAGTACACCCGGACGAAGCACAACTGGCCCACAAACGGGTCGGTCATGATCTTGAACACCAGGCCCGAGAACGGCGCGTTATCTTCGGCCGGACGAGTGACTTCTTCGTTCGTATCCGGATTCGTACCCTTCACCGCGGGAATGTCGAGCGGGCTCGGCAGGTAGTCCACCACCGCGTCCAACATGTCCTGCACGCCTTTGTTCTTGAAAGACGATCCGCAAATCACCGGGAAGATCTGCTGCGCCAGGGTTGCCTTGCGGATCCCGCGCATGATTTCTTTCTCGGAGAGCTCTTCGCCTTCCAGATATTTGTGCATCAATTCGTCGTCGAATTCCGACACCGCTTCGATCAGCTGGCCGCGATACTCTTGCGCCATCTCCACCAGATCGGCCGGAATCTCCACGTCGTCGTACTTTGCACCCAGCGATTCGTCGCGCCAAATGCGCGCCTTCATCGTCACCAGGTTCACCACACCAGCAAATTTGTCTTCGGCACCCACCGGGATCTGAATCGGCACCGGCTTCGCCTTCAGCCGGTCCACGATTGTCTCCACCGAGTGGAAGAAGTCAGCGCCCATCCGGTCCATCTTGTTGATGAAGCAGATGCGCGGCACACCGTACTTGTCCGCCTGCCGCCAAACCGTTTCCGATTGCGGCTGCACACCGGCCACCGCGTCAAATACCGCTACCGCGCCGTCCAGCACTCGCAGCGACCGCTCCACTTCCGCCGTGAAATCCACGTGGCCGGGCGTGTCGATGATATTGATCGAAATGTCGCGCCATTCGCAGCTCGTGGCAGCCGATGTGATCGTGATGCCGCGTTCCTGCTCCTGCTCCATCCAGTCCATCGTCGCCGTACCTTCATGGACTTCGCCAATCTTGTACGTACGGCCGGTGTAATAGAGGATTCGTTCGGTTGTCGTGGTCTTACCAGCATCGATGTGGGCCATGATGCCGATATTGCGCATGCGCTCAAGAGGTACAGTGCGAGCCATATAAAACTTTGCGGTTCTCCCTACCAGCGATAGTGAGCAAAGGCCTTGTTAGCCTCCGCCATACGGTGGACGTCGTCTTTTTTCTTAATCGCTCCGCCACGCAGATTCGCGGCGTCCAGCAACTCGTTCGCCAGCTTGTCCGGCATGCCCTTCTCGGGGCGCGACCGCGCGTTGCCGATGATCCAGCGGAACGCGAGCGACGTACGGCGATTCTGCGGCACTTCGACCGGCACTTGGTAGTTCGCGCCACCAACACGGCGCGTCTTCACTTCCAGCATCGGCTTGCAGTTCTCCACAGCCTTCTTGAAGATCTTGAGCGATTCTTCGCCCCCGCTCTTCTCGCCGACTTTCTCCATGGCGGCGTAAAACACTCGCTGCGCCACTGCCTTCCGGCCTTCCCACATCAGCGAGTTGACGAACTTCTCAACCAGCGTCGATCCAAAAATCGGATCCGGGGCGATTTCGCGAACTTCTGCTCTTCTTCTACGCGGCATATCTCAAATCCTTACGCTTTCTGCTTCGGCCGCTTGGCGCCGTACTTCGAGCGGCTCTGCTTCCGGTTCGCCACGCCACCGGCGTCCAGCGTCCCGCGCACTACGTGATAGCGCACACCCGGCAAATCCTTCACACGGCCGCCGCGGATCAGCACAATCGAGTGCTCCTGCAGGTTGTGGCCTTCGCCCGGGATGTACGTCGTCACTTCGATTCCGTTGGTCAGACGGACACGCGCCACTTTCCGCAACGCCGAGTTCGGCTTCTTCGGGGTGGTGGTGTATACACGCGTACAAACGCCCCGCTTCTGGGGACAAGCCTGCAACGCGGGGCTCGCCGTCTTATATCGCGTGGGCTTGCGGCCCAGGCGCACGAGCTGGTTAAAGGTAGGCACTGATACCTTCTCCTTGCAACTGCAAAAAAATTGGAATTCGGTTCGGAATGACCCTCTCGGCTAAATAATCACCCGGCGGGCGCCATCGGATTACAACCACAGGATCGGGAGAATCGCTCAGGAACACACTGCGTCCCTCTCGCGTTTCTTGCACTTTGGAATTGTGCTAGGAAGTAGATCTTCGGAAACAGTCCATACCCTATGAGGCGCTTGCGTCCTTGCGAGTAGCGGGACTGACCTCTAACCGGGCCGCAACAACCTCAGGCATTGCACCGTTGGCAACGTGCGGCGGTAGTCAGAAGCAGAAGGAACAACTCTCTGCACTACAGTACTGTGTCGCGGTAAACCACACCACAGCAAACCCTACGAGTGTATCGAACAAACAAACGAGTGTCAACTCGCCCGTCCGCGCACACCACTTTCGGGTAGGACTTCAATATAACACAATTTTTTACCGAACTGCTATCGTCACTCCCGTTCCGCTCGATCTTTCTCCAATTTGCATCACCACCGGGACCGCGTCCCCCGCGGCCACATCCGCCGGCACCCGGACATTAACCTGCACCAGGCCGGCGACCAATCCCGGCGCCCCGCCCGCATAGAGCACCACGCCTTCCTTCCCGCCAATGGTAATGCGGACCGGCAGGACCGGGCGCGCCGTCTCCGTCGTCCCCGTCAACGCCCCGTCCACCCCCGACGGCAACGTCTGGCCCTCCCCGGTCCCGTAAAACACAATTACGTCTCCCGCACGCACTGGACGCGCCGTCCCGTTCACCGTCCCGTCCTGGTTCAACGCTGCCGCTTGCCCCTTCCCGCTCGCGTTCAACGTAAACAACCCCGGGGCCGAGGCCGCCAGCGGCACATTCGCCGCTTCACTCCGTACGCCGTTGGAATCCACCACCACGTCCACGGTCGTCCGCCCAGCCACCGAGTACGGTACGATTGCCCCAATCTGCCCCGCGCTCACATATAGCAAGGGCGCCGGTTGCCCGCCAAACAGTACCCGGGTTCCGGCCAGTGCCGTCGGCACGCGCCCGTCACTTCCCAGAATAAAGGGGGCGATATTCCCGGGCCCCATCCGCACTCCGAAAATGGTCACAATCTCCCCAGGGGCGATCGCGCCCCCCGCAAAAGAGGCGCCATTCACTACCCCGTTGGCCGATATCGCCGGGCGCGCCGCGCCCACCGTGATCGCCAACGGCACTTCCACTGTCCGCGCACTCGCATCGGTCACGCGCAACGTCACCGTCGCCGTCCCCGCCGCCGTCGCCGTTCCCGCCAGCACGCCGGCCTCGGACAACGTCAACCCCGCCGGCAACGTCCCCGAAATCACCGTCCAGCGCAGCGGCGCCGTCCCGCCCTCGGCGGCCAGCGCTAGCCGGAACTCTTCGGCGGCAAACAGCGAAAGCGTAGTCGGTCCCGTATACCGCAGATTGCCCACAACAATCGTGAACGTCTTCAGCGAACTCCCGCCCGAAACATCGGTCACCTGCACCGTAAAGGTATATGTGCCCGCAGTTGTCGGTGTGCCCGATAGTAGCGCCGTCGGCGACATCGTGATCCCCGGCGGTAACGTGCCCAGAATTCGAAATGTGTACGGTTCCCGCCCGCCCTGCGCCGTCACCTGTTGCCGGTACGCAACCCCCAGCGTCGCTCCCGGTAGCGGGGTCGTTGTGATCGATAGCGGCGGCAGGGCAAATTCAATCTGCAACACCATCTCGCGGTCCATCGCCGATTGTGAGGCATCCGTCACGCGCAACGAGAACGGATATCGCCCGGGGGTATTGCATATACCCGTGATCCTCCCGCTATCGCTCAGTACATATCCCGGCGGTAGCGGTCCGCGCCGCACTGACCACGTATGCGGCGGATTGTCCCCGAACACGGTGAGTTGCTGGGAATACTCCACGCCCTGATAACCGCTCGGCATCACCGTATTGGCCGCCAGCGGCCCCAGTACCCGAATCAGAAATGGGCGCTGAATCGTCTGCCCTTCCAGATTCGTCCCCTTCACCTGAAACGCCCATGCCCCGCCCGGCGCTCTCGGTATGCCGTATAGCCGCCCTGTAATCTCCAGCACCATCCCGTCCGGTATCCGCCCCGACGCCGGATCATATGCCACTTCCACCAACTCGCCCGGTTTCGTTACCAGGCCCTGATACTCCATGCTCACCCGCGCCGGTAGCAATTCCGTGTACGTATCGCCGTCATTTGCCACCGAAATCACCAGAAATGGCACGCAAATCTGCGATTTTGCCGCGTCCGTAATGCACACCGTGTGCCGGAACTCGCCAACCCGCGGCACCGTCCCCGATAACTCTCCCGTCGAGGCATTCAACTGCAGCCCCGGAGGCAGCACGCTTCCCTCTTCCAGCGAGTAGGAATAGGGCACGGACCCGCCCCCCGGCACGAACCGGTAGCTGAATGCCTTCCCGGCAGTCGCATACCGGAACATGTCGTAGGTCGGCAGCGTCAGCGGAGCCGTCTGCCCCGCGGCCACCAGGGAAATCATCGCCAATAGGGACAGTCGCAAAGGGGTACCCTCCGCGAACAGATTACCAGAAACAAAATGATATGAAAATGTTCTATTTCGCCCGGCCTCGGAGTAATACCGCTTTTGACTCGCCTTCTACCGTCTCCGTCCACCCCAGAATGATCCGCCCGCTTAGCCCTAACTGCGCCGTCGGATACGTTAGCGCCCCTTTCCCCTCTCCTGCCCGCACCAATGCGCTCATCGCTCCGTTGGCATGAATCTCCCGGTAGTAAACCCCCATCTTTCCCCAGCCGCCTTTCACCTTCGCGTCCCGCGCCTGGAATACCACCGCCAGCCGGTCTTCATTCACCACAATTTGCGGATGCGTCGGATCCGCCGTTCCCACACTCAGCTTCGTCCGCGGCGCGAACGTCTTCCCCCCGTCGCTGGAAACGGCCAGATAAATGGCAGGATCGTTCGCCCCTTCGGTGAACCACGTCACGTACAACTTCCCGTTCATCACCGCCATCGCCGGACCCACGTGCGGACATCCCTTGATCTTCCAGCCGTCCTTAAACACCGGCGCCGGCTTGGCCCACGTCACGCCCTTGTCCTCGGAAGCGGCCACGTAAATGTCCCGGATGTCGCCCTTCTCCACATACCGCCAGGCAATCAGCACCCGCCCCTCCGGAAATGCGAAACTCGGCCGGCAACACGGGCACACATTCGGCCCCACCCGCACATTCTTCGCCCACGTCTTCCCTCCGTCGGTCGACTTCGTCATGTAAATCGATGTTGTCCCCCCTGTCGCTCCCTCGGTCGTGCCCCGCCCGTCCCGCCCGTCCAGCCAGGCAATGTAGATGGTACCGTCCGGTGCCACCGCCGCCGTTTGGAACCCGTGCGAAACCGGCAACCCGTCGTCGTTCACCGTCACCGCCGGACTCCATACCGTCTTCATCGTCCCGGCCCGCGAGAACCGAATCCCGCCGGACTCCGGATTCTTCGGGTCCCGCCCGTTCCAAACAGCGTACATTGTCGACTCATCCGGCGATGTCAGCAACTGCGGCGAGTTCTCGCCATGGTCGTATACCTCGCCCGGCGTGCTGTTCACCCGCATCACATCGGCGAAGCTCTCCCCCAGGTCCGGGGACGATTGGAACTGCAGGTCCGCCCCGCCTCCCTTCGCAGGCACCGTCTTCAACATCATCAGACCGTGCGCCCGCCGGGCATAGAATTTCGGACTCTTTCCGGCCCCCAGGCTCTGGGCCTCCGGCTCAAAGGAAACGCTAAAGGGCTGCGCCACGCACACGGCGGCGCAAAGAAGCAGTCGATACATATACACTCTCCTGAGGAAATGGGGGGCAACAACAACCGGAATCGGACTAGGAGAAAAATCCATCCGGCGGCGGCCGTTGAAACCGCCACGCCTCGGCGCCCGCCGCCATCCCAACCATCTCAACGCCAACGGCCACACAATCCCCGCCGGCAAATTCGCCGGCCGCCAGGGCCGGCGCTGTCACGTCGGCGGCCGCCCCGGCTACAGTCGGCATCCCGTGGCAGGCCGCGCATCCGTGCCCGGCTACCATCGCCGGCGCCTTCCGCATCGCCTTTCGCCGGCAGCAGCTATCCTTGCCGTCTTTGCAGCATGCCATTCCCGCCATCCCGTCGGTCGCCGCCAGCGCCGCTACCGGCACCAGTTGCGCCAACACGAATAGCGCCAGCATCCACAACGCGCGAATTGGCCGCCGGCTGGTCATCGTTTCCAACGCCTTCTTAGTATAAACTCACAGCCAAATGCTCCTTTCCCGCCGTCAACTCCTCGCCACCCCCGCCGCCCTCGCCGCTTCCCCCCTCTCCGTTCGCCTCGGCGGACCCATCTTCCTCAAGTCCAACGACCCCCGTGAACTCGCCCGCGAGCACCGCCGCCTCGGCTATGCCGCCGCCTATTGCCCCAATGTCGACATCAAAGATGCCCCAGCCGTCGAGTCCGCATTCAAAGCCGAAAACGTCCTCATCGCCGAAGTCGGCGCCTGGAAGAATATGCTCGACCCCGACCCCGCCGCCCGCAAAGCCAATCTCGACTACGTCATCTCCCGCATGGCCCTTGCCGACGCCGTCGGCGCCCGCTGCTGCGTCGACATCGCCGGCAGCTTCAACCCCAAGGTCTGGTACGGCCCCCACAAAGATAACTTCAGCCCCCGTTTCTTCGATGCCACCGTGGAAAACTGCCGCAAGGTCATTGACGCCGTCAAACCCAAACGCGCCAAATTCGCCCTGGAAATCATGGGTTGGTGCATGCCTGAGAGTGCCGATCGCTACCTGCAACTCATCAAGGCCATCCAGCGTCCCGCCTTTGCCGTCCACATCGATGTCTGCAATGCCGTAAATAGCCCCGAGAAGTTCTACAACAACGCGGCCCTGACGAATGAGCTCTTCGCCAAACTCGGCCGCTACATCGTCTCCTGCCACGCCAAGGATCTCGCCTGGACCCCGGAAATGAATGTCCACTTCGTCGAGGTCATTCCCGGGCGCGGCGAATTGAACTACGAGCCCTACCTCCAGCACCTCACCCGCATCGACGCTCCTCTCATGCTGGAGCACCTCAAATCCGCCGAGGAGTATCTGGAAGGCGCGACCTATATCCGCAACGTCGCCGCCCGCATCGGAGTCCCCCTTGCTTAGCCGCCGCGCCATGCTCGCATCCCTCTTCCCCTCCGCCAGCCCCCATATCGTCTTCGTCACCGGCGATGACGAATACCGCAGCGAGTACACCATGCCCGCCCTCGCCGCCATCCTCGCCCGCGATCACAAACTCCGCACCACCGTTCTATACGCCCGCCCCCGGCCCCAGGTAAACAACAACATCGAAGGCCTCGAAGCCCTCCAAACGGCTGATCTCGCCGTTTTCTTCCTTCGGTGGCGGGAACTTCCTGAGGAGCAACTCCAGGCCATTCTCGCCTACGAGAAATCCGGCCGCCCCATGGCCGGGTTCCGGACTGCCACTCATTCCTTCAAATACCCCAAAGGCCACCCCCACGAGCCGGAAAACGACGGCTTCCCGCTCCGCGCCTTCGGCGCCCGCTGGACCCGTCACCACGGCCACCTCTCCACCACCAGAACCGAAAAGGCGGCGGACCATGACGTCCTCAACGGCGTGAGTCCCAATCTCACGCTGCCCAGTTGGCTCTACAGCGTCAATCCGCTGCAAGGGCCCTGCCGCCCCGTCCTCACCGGCCACGCCATCAACCCCCAGAACGGCCGCGACGACGGCCCCCAGCCCCTGGCCTGGGTTAAGGAGGAAGGGAACCGCCGCGTCTTCTTCACCACCGCCGGCCACCCGGAAGACTTCCGAAACGACGATTTCCGGCGCTTGGCCCTCAATGGCATCCTCTGGGCTCTCGGCCGCCCCGTTCCTCCGTCCGGCGCCGCGATCACCTTCTCCGCTCCTTACAGCCCCCCGCCTTCCGGCTTTCTCAAATAGCGCCGCCGCGCCGCGCAATAGGCCACACCGGCAACTGCCGTCAGCACCATCGTGCCGGGTTCAGGCACCCCGCTAACTGGCGCTCCCGCGATGTCCACCGAGTTCCCCGGCACCACCATCTCCAGCGTCTGGTTCGTTCCGAGCGCCGCACTGCCAATCCCAACATTGAAATCCCAGGTCTGCCCGAACAACGCCGGATCGAGCAACCCCGACAGGTGAAAGATCGCTTCGCCGTTGGCGTTCGTCGATAACGTGTCAAACAAGCTCAACTGCACCGTTCCATCGGTCACGTAGAACGACGGCTGATACAACGCATTCGCCAACGGCACCGGCGTCGGTCCACCCAGGATCTGCCCCGTAAAGAACCCATCGATCTCGATCATTACCGCCGTTCCCGGTGCCAGGTCCCCAAAATCGAACGTCCCTTGGGCCCGCAGAATCACTGTCCCCGACAAATCCGTGGCCCGGTGGTTCGTCAACGTGCTCGTTCCGAATAGCTTCGCCCCGGCTATCCCGTTCACCACCGGCAACGCGCTCCAACCCATGCCCGATTCGACCCAGGTATACTCCGCCGGGTTCACGCTCCCAATCGACGCGTTCCCGTATACTTCCACAGGTACGATTGCCGCCGACTGCAGTCCCAGGCTAGCCACCACCCAAATTAGGCCATATCTGCTCATACGCCGAGGGTACTAACGGACTCCCCCCGGCGCATGTTAGTTCAGGTTAGTTTTATTGGTGATACTTGATCGCCAATCCCTCTCGAGCCGCCGCCGCCTCTCCAACCACCCTCTGCAGTAGCGCGAACTGCTCCGCCAGGTACCGTGCCTGCAAGCTCAGGCCCAAGAACCTGGCCATCAGCCACTGCACCGGCGACGAACGGGTTTCCCAAATCCGCGGATACACCTGCAACCGCGTCAACCGGTCCGGATCATACCCCCGCAGCAGCGTCCGGTCCGTCACCCCTCGCAGAAAACCGTGAATCTCCAATACCTCCCTCGCCGTGAAGGTCCGCAGATCAGGGACGTCGACCCCGTAGACGTTCCCCCAATCCCGGTCGGCCAGTACAGTCCCCCCCACAAACAGAAATCCCTGTGGCCATTTCACCACCGGGTACTCGGGATTCAGCAGCACATGCACCCCATGCCACGCCTTGTCCACCTCCACCCAGCCGGTTGCCGACTTCTGCAGATGCGCTACCATCGCCGCTTCATCTTGCCGCATCCCCCAGCAGGCTCTTATAGCCGCCTCCGGCAACCGCAGCACATCGCAATATAGTCCCATATATACTTTCAATGCGAATATCAGGCGCGGATCCTGACAAATTCTTCACGGCCTCCTCGATCGTACTATATGTACTGGAACCAACCAAGGAAAAGTTCCACTCGCCGCCCGATCCAGTCCCCTCGTTTGTATCCCCACGGAAGGGCGAGAACAGGCTAGTCCAACCAAGGACCGGAAGGACGTTTTCGTTGAAAACACAGGCCTTACCTGTGCTTCCCCAACAAAAGAAAGGCCTCTCCCGAAGGAGAGGCCTTTCTGGCAGTCTTCTCTGCGAGCGAGCCTAAGCCTTCTTCGGCGTGATCGCCCGCAGCACGATCATGATCACCACCATCAGCGCACTCGCCGCGGGTAGCACCATCAGCGCCGTCGGCAACTGCTTCGGATCCGCCCCGCCCAGCGCGCCGATAATCCCCGAGCTGACTGCAAGCCCCACCCACCCAAACGTGATCACAAACCCCATCGCCGTCGCCGTCCCCTTCGGAAATGCGTCGCCAACCATGCCCAGCGTCGTGGGGAACACCGGCGCCATGGCGATCCCTGCCGCGAACACCGTGCCCCACGCCATCGACGGATCCGATGTCTGCAACAGGACGTAGGTCGTCACCAGCATCAGTGCCGCGCTCGCCAGCAGTACCATCGACGCCGGAATCTTGATCAGAATTCGGCTCACCACCACCCGGCCCACCAGAATCCCGAACGCAAACCCCGAACCCACGATGTTCTGCGCTGCCTTGGCGTCCACACCCCGGGACTGCAATAACTGCGCCAGCCAGTTCCACACACCAATCTCGGCCGCCACATACAGGAACAGGAAGCCCGCAAACAGCCACAGCGCCGGCTTACCAACCAACTCACCCACGGCCACTCCGCCGCCGCCCACGCCGCCCTTCGGCCCAGGCATCGGTGTGGTGAAGTGAACCACAAACGTAACCGCCGCCAAGCCTGCCGCCAGCAAACACAGCATCTTCGGATCGTTGTTTACCAGGTTAGCCGCAATCAGCGGCGTCGCCATGCCGCCCAGTCCGAAAAACAGATTCAGAAAGTTCAACGTCGAACTCCGCCGCTCTTCGTTCACGTCCCCGGCCAGCGCGTTCGCCGCTGTCACCAGGATGCCGCCGCCCAATCCAAGGACGAACACCCATAACAATTGCATCTCGTAACCGGTCGAGCTCTGCAACAGGAACAGCGAGCCTGCAATCAGGGCCAGCGAGGTCACCAGCGCGATCTTCTTCCCCTGCCGATCGATAATCGGCCCCGCCGATACTGACGCAATGATCATACCGATCGCCTGCGCCAGGGCGATGTTCCCGCTCTGCTCCGGCGTCAGTTTAAACGACGCCAGCAATACACCCAACATCGCCGCAACCACGCCATAGACGAATATCGCCAGAATGGCGGCAAACACAATTCGGCTGGAGTTGTTCTCGTTCTGTGCCATAGGGTCTCCCTGTTCTCGTTTCTCGGACTACACGAACCGGTACTTCTGCGTCTTGCTATCCCACAGCACTTTCTTGTTGTTCCGCAACGACAACGTCGCCATGTGCCCCGATACTGCCGCCTGCTGGCCCACTTCCACCGGAGCAATCACCTTCTCTTTGCCCAACACCGCGTTGATGAAGTTCGCCGTGTGGTTCTGCACCGCCGGAATGTCGTTCCCCGGCTTGTCTTCGGTGAACTCCTGCCGCGCCTTCACCTTGTCCGGAGCCTTCCCGCGGAACTTCTCCGTGTAAAAACGCAGCGTCTGCCGGTTCAACACCTCGATCGTCCCTTCATTCCCCATGAACTGCTCTCCGTAGCCATACTGCTCGTTGCCGAAGTAGCAGGAGTAATTGATGTGGAACCGGTCCGGATACTCATAGATCGCGCTCAACGTATCCGGCACTTCCCGGTCGTCGCTCGCCCCCGCCCACCGGTAAATCCCGCCCGACGCCATGCATGACAGCGGCTCGCTCTTCCCGCAAACAAAGTTCGTGATGTCGGTCTGGTGCACCAGCAGGTCGGTGGAGATCCCGCCCGAATAGTCCCAGTACAACCGCCACTGATAGTAGCGTTGCTTGTCGAACGGCCGGTTCTTCGCCGTCCCCAGGAAACGCTTCCAATCCGTGTTCTTCTCGGTGGCGTCCGGCGGAATCGCATACCGCCATGCCGGCGAGTCTTCCAGCGAGTTCCGGTACCAGAACGCCCGCACATAGTGGACTTCCCCGATCATCCCCTTCTCCACCATCTCCTTGGCCTTCTGATACAGCGAGTTCGAACGGTTCTGCGTGCCCACCTGCACCACCTTGCCCGCCTTCTTCGCCTCCCGCACAATCTCCTGGCCCTCTTCAATCGTGTGCGCCAGCGGCTTCTCCACGTAGATGTTCTTCCCCGCGCGCAAGGCTGCGATCGTCATCTCGTGATGCAAATGCTCCGGCGTCGCAATGAACACCGCGTCAATCGACTTGTCCGCCAGCAGCTCTTTATAGTCGACATACGTCTTCGGCGTGTTCTTCCCCATCGTCTGAATCTGGTCTTTGCCCTTCGCCAGATTCCCCTCGAACGTGTCGCACACCCCCGACACCACCACCGAATTCGGCACCGCCTGGTACATCATCTTCATGACGTGCATGCCGCGGGTCCCCGACCCGATCCAGCCGACATTCACCTTCCCGCTCACGTTCTGGGCGGAAACAAGTCCGGGAGCTCCCGCTAACGCTGCGGCCGAGGCACCCAATAGATGACGACGCGTGATTTCATTGCTCATGATAAACGAGAATATCACTTCACCATGTTCATCCTCCTGCTCGCCTTCCTCGATCCCGGCTCCGCCCTCCTCGTCCTCCGCGATGGCAAACCCGTCCAGACGAAAGTCGAAGGCACGGCCGATATCCGCACCGGCCGCAAAGTCTCGGCCAACACCAACTTCCGCCTCGCTTCGGTCACCAAACAGTTCACCGCCACCGCCATCCTCCTCCTCGCCAAGGACGGCAAACTGTCATTAGCGGACCCGGTCGCAAAACATATCCCCCGCTGGCCCGCCTATGCCGCCGGCGTCACTGTCCGCCACCTGCTCACCCACACAAGCGGCCTCCCCGATTACGACAACGACGTCCCCGAAGGCACCCCCCAGCTCTCCGATGCCGATGTCCTCGCCTTTGTCCAGAAGCAGTCCGCCCTACTCTTCGTCCCTGGAGCGAAGTACAGCTACTCCAACACCGGCTACGCCATCCTCGCCCTACTCGTCGAGACCACCGCCAAACAGCCCTTCCCGGCCTTCCTCAAGGCCCGCATTTTCAAGCCCCTCGGCATGAAGAACACCGTCGCCCACGTCGAAGGCAAGGACTCCGTCGCCAACCGTGCCTACGGACACTCCCGGACCCCAACCGGCTGGAAGGTCAATGACCAGTCCCCCACTAGCGCCGTCCTCGGCGACGGGGGCATCTACTCCAGCGTGAGGGACCTCGCCAAATGGGTCCGCGCCCTCGACAGCTGCAAACTCCTCGACTGCCAGACCCTCACCTCCTCCTGGACCTCCGCCACCCTCAACGATGGCACCCCCACCAACTATGGCTTCGGCTGGCGCCTGGAAACCCGCGACGGCCAGCCCGTCATCGGTCATACCGGCGAAACCCGCGGCTTCCGCAACGCCCTCCTCCGCTACCCGAAGCAGCGCCTCGCTGTCATCCTCCTGACCAACCGCAACGAAGGCACCCCGGCCGCCCAGGCGGCCCGGATTGTAAAGGAAATCGGCGGCTTATAAGGGAGTTGCAAAGGTTTTGTAAATGCCCCGAAAGGGGCCAAGGGATATGTCGAAACTCCGCGCGTTGCCCAATGAACGGAGACAAACAACATGTTCCTCAACTTCAAAAAAGCCACCCGCGAGATCGTCGCCGCCGCCGCTCTCGCCTTCCTTTCCGCCCCGGCCTACGCCCACATCGGGCCTCCGGTGAAAGTGAGCCTCGCCAGCGCCGACAGCGTTCGCACCGGCCAACCCGCCACCATTTACGTCGTACTCCAGGCCGCCGCCGATGTCGACCAGGCCGAGTACACTCTGGCACCGCCGACCGGTTGGCAGGTAATCGACGGCCCCACCCAGTGGACCGGCGCCCTCAAATCCGGCCAGCGCCTCGAGTTCCACCTGAAGGCCATCCCCTTAACCGATGAACCCGGCGACCTTATCGCCGCCCTCCGCATCCCCCGCCAACTCGACTACAAGGCCTCCCTCTCCCCGGCCCGCATGGGCGGTCAGTTCCCCGAACTCGCCGGCGTCGAAGAGCTCAGCAACAGCAAGAACGCCAACCGCGCCGCCGAGACCATCGAAGCCCAGTTCGAACCCGGCGCCCCCATCCCCGAACCCGCCAACGCCACCGAACCCCAACTCCCCGGCCAGGCGCCCAAACAGCAGGTGATCCTCGAGGCCGCCGCGCCCCGCACCGCCAAAGGCGAACGCTCCGCCGCCGTCTCCATTACCGCCACCGGCCGCTTTACCTACCTCGATGACAACGGCGTCCGCCGCGGCCTTCGCAACGCGACTGTCGAACTCTGGAACGAGAACCCCTTCCCCTCGTTGGGCGATGAGCGCTGCGCCAAGGGCATCACCGACGCCAACGGCAACTTCACCCTCGGCGCCAGCTGCGGCGACCTTTTCGACGGACCCGACCTCTACGTCAAGCTCGTCCTTAACAACTCGGTCGTCGAAGTGAAACCCGACAACGTCTTTGCCGGTACCTATACCTTCCGTAGTTCCACCCGGCAGAACAGCGCCGGCGGCGACGTCGCCTTCGGCACCCTCAACGTCACCTCCAACCGCGGCGCCCTGCAAGCCCACAACGTCATCATGCGCGCCCACCAGTTCATGGCCACCGTCAATGAGAGCATGTCCAAGGTCACCGTCAACTGGCCCGGCGAAGGCACCTTCTACCAGGGCGTCTTCGATGCCATCACCCTTGATGCCAACCGCCCCTTCAGCGACGAAGGCGCCATCTACCACGAGTACGGCCACCATATCCTCAGCACCAAGGCCGAAAGCCCCAGCCCCGACTATGACAACGGCGTCTGCGATCAGCCCGGCGACCCTTCCCACTGCCTCTTCTCCCCCGAAAATGGCCGGATCTCCTGGACCGAAGGCTGGCCCAATTTCTTCGCTGCCATGCTCCATGACCGCCACAACGCCGAAGATGGCTATGGCCCCACCATGATGGAGTTCGAGACCATCCCTGCCCTCGACGCCACCCCCGCCGAACTCGACAACATCGAAGGCGTCATCGCCGCCATCCTCTGGGACCTGAACGATACTGCCAACGATGACCAGGGTCCAACCGGTCCCGGCCGTCGCGACAACTTCAACATGAGCTTCGGCGTCATGTGGGAGGTCATCCGCAACTTCGACCCCTCCGGCGACCTCTTCCACAACCACCCCACCTCCATCCACGAGTTCTGGGAAGGCCTCCGCGAGTTCCAGCCCGGTTCCATCAACCGCATCTCGGAGGTCTACCGCGAACATGGCATCGTCAAGCCTCAGCCGGACCTGCGCGTCTCCGCCCTGGAGAACCCGCCCACCCAACTGCCCCGCGGCACCACCTTCGCCCTCTCCAGCACCGTCCGCAACGATGGCAATGAACGAGCCAACAGCGCCTTCACCACCCGTTTCCAACTGGTAAACCTGACCACCAGCGCCGCCTTCTCCATCGGCACCCGGACGATCGCCGGCAACCTCGCCGCCGGCGCCGCGAACACCGCCGCCGTCAATGTCACCGTCCCCGCCACCCTGCCCATAGGCAACTACCGCCTCCGCGCCTGCGCCGACTCTGGCAGCGTCGTCCCGGAGTCCGATGAAGCCGACAACTGCCGCGACGCCGGTACCACCGCCGTCCAGTAGCTACAGTCCGGCCAGGTTCGGCCAGACCTTCCGATAGCCCTGCTCGCCGGCCCACACATCTACGGCGAGCAGGGCCATTTCGTCCAGTTCGGGGATCATCCCCAGTTCCATCTCCGGAAGCAATAAATGCAGGTAGCTCCGGCAACTGCCACATGTCTGGGTCTGCGCCCAGCCTCTTCCCTCTGTCGAATAGAAGCCGACCTTTTCCGGGTCGGCTTCGCCGCATTCCGGGCACGTCGTCCGCCGGAACGGCCACTCGCACCGGCACAGTGAGCACGACAGAAACAGCGCGTTCCCGTTCCCCGAAGCCCGCAACACGCCGCTTTGGGGCGCGTGCCCGCACCGTGGACACTCGTTCGGAGCCGCCTCCGGGTTCTGCAGCGGCGCATGGCGCGCCCAAGCCTCCAGCGCCAGCCGTGCAAAAAAACTCCCCGGATGGTACGGATCGGGACTCTGAAAGTACCCGCGCACATCCGGCACCGCCTCCCGCAACGGCTCCGGCGCCCGCGCCCGCAACGCCGCATGCAGCCGGACCGCCAGGGTCTGGGCCTCCTCGAAAGTAGGCCGCGCCTCGCCGATCAGGTCGTAAGCCGCGGCAACCAGTCCCAGCACCTCCGCCGACTGCGGATGGCGCTCCGCCAGCAACCGCGCCCGCGCCGCGCTCACCGGCCCGTCAGTTCCCGGAACCATTTGCCGTGATGGGACTTCGCCCAGCCGGGAGTCACCTTCCCGTGCACCATGGCGTCCAACGCGCCCGGCACCGCAAGGGTGCTCATGTAGAAGTGGACGATGATGCCGCCAATTGAAACCGACGCGCACACCGGATGCAGCAGAATGGCCGCCACCCGCAAAACCCGCGGCGCCGACTCGGGAAACCAGATAACCATCCCTGACAGCAGCAGGAACAGCGCGCTTGCCGACTGCAGCCAGAACATCATCTTCTGCCCGGCGTTGAACCGCCCGCTCTCGGGAATGTCCACCTCCAGGTTCTGCGCATAGAGATGGCTCTTGGCCAGCCATACCTGATCGTCTTCGTCCAACTGCATCTGTCGCGCCCAGCGCCGGAACATGATGCCCAGCGCCACCGAGAAGATCAATCCCGCCCATGGATGCCACGCCCGTACCGTCTCCCCGCCGCCAAAGACGCCAGACAGCCAGAACATCCGTGGCGACCACAGCGCCAGCCCCGTAAAGGTGGCATAGAGGAAACACAGCGCCGAGATCCAGTGCGACGCCCGTTCCGCAAACGAGAAGCGCTCAATGGACTTCGTCGTCATCGTGCGTCTCCTTAGGACCGAATTTCAGGTAGTGCAGCATGGCGCCCAGCGCCGTGCCCAGGAATGCCGCATTGGCCACCCACTTGAGCGGCCCCTTCCACAGCGATACCGTCCACGGAATCGTGGGGTCTTTCGGCAAGCCGTACTTCTCGGGCTCGGAGGCGTGCTTCAGGACGTAGAGAACATTGGTGCCCCCCACGCCCGGGCCGTCATAGACCCCCGCGTCCTTGTAGCCGTCTTCCTTCAACTCGCCCGCCCGCTGCGTAGCCAACTGAACCAGATCCGTCCTCGCTCCGAAGGTCAGGCAGTTCGTCGGGCAGGTCCGTATGCAGGCCGGAGTCATCCCCGCGCCCACCCGGTCCGAACACAGGGAGCACTTGTAGACCTTTTTCGTCTTCGGGCTCAGCCGCGGCACATCGAACGGGCAGCCGGTGATGCAGTAGCCACAGCCAATGCAGTTGTCCTGCTGAAAATCGATGATCCCGTTGGGCCGCTGAATGATGGCGTTCGGCGCCGGACAAGCCTTCAGGCACCCCGCGTCAGCGCAGTGCATGCACTGGTACTTGGCCATCAGCCAACTGGTGGCCCCGTCATCGACATGCTCATTGAACTTGATCAGGTTCCAGAAGCTCGGCGACAGATCGGGCTGCGTCTGATAGGTGTTGTTGAAGACGCCGAGCGTGAACTCCTGGTCGTTCCACTCCTGGCAGGCGACCTCGCACGCCTTGCAGCCAATGCACAGCGAGGTATCCACCAGTTTGGCGACAGTTGTAGCTGGCATTAGAGCTTCTCCACGTTCACCAGGAAGCCCTTATACTCTGGGGTCCCGGAGTTCGGATCGAAGGCCGAAGGCGTCAGGTTGTTCACCAGGGGCCCGCGGACGCGGCCGACATAACCCCAGTGAATGGGGATGCCGACGTGATAGATGGTCTTGCCGCCTACGGTGAGCGGGCGCATCCGTTGAGTGACCATGGCCGGCCCTTCCACCGAACCGCGGGCGGAGGAGACGCGAATCAGGTCGCCGCCCTTGATCCCCTTTTCCTTGGCCAGAGCCTCAGGCAACTCCACGAAGAAATTGCTCTGCAACTCCGCCCCGCTGGCGACATGCTTGGTCCAGTAGTGGAAGTGCTCGGTGAGCCGGTAGGTGATGGCCACATAAGGGAACTTGTCCGGCGTTCCCATCGAATCGGCGCTGCTGGTCATCACCGGTGCCACCGGGTTGGCGGAGGCGTTGGGATGGAGCGCATTCTTCACGGGAGACTCCATCGGCTCGTAGTGCTCCGGGAACGGCCCTTCGGCCAACTCAGTGGTGTAGAACTTGGCGACCCCTTCGGGCAGCATGATGAAGGCGCCGTAGTCCTGCGGCGCTGCGTCGCCCTTGTAGTCCGGAACGTCGCCCGTCCAGCGGGTACCGGTCCACTTGATGGGCGCATGGCCGGCCGACCACGGTTTGCCGTCGGCGTCGGAGGCAGCCCGGTTGTAGAGCACGCGGCGATTGGCCGGCCAGCTCCAGGCGTAGTTGGGGAACAGCCCCAGTCCCGTCGGATCCTCCTGCCCGCGGCGGGCCATCTGGTTCCCCGCTTCCGTCCATGATCCCGAGTAGATCCAGTTGCCGCACGAGGTGCTGCCATCGTCCTTCAATGCCCCGAACCCCGGAACCTGCTGCCCGCTCGCCACATCGCGGCCATTCACTTCCCGCGCCACCTCTTCGAGCGACGGCGAGAACGGTTGCGCGTACGGCCATTGCATCGCCATCAGAGACTCCATGCCCGGCCCGCCCTCTTTCTCGTACAAGGCGCGAACGGCCAGGAAAATGCGGGCAATGATCTCGTGATCCGGCCGCGCCAGTCCCGGCGGCGGAACCGCCGCCCGCTTCCACTGCAGCCAGCGCGAACTGTTGACGAACGAGCCGTCCTTTTCTGCAAAGCACGCCGCCGGCAACACGAAAACCTCGGTCTTGATCTGCCCCGGGTCGACGTAGCGGGGATAGAACTTGTCGCCCAGCTTCTTGGCGTTCCAGAATGCGGCGGTCTCCGTCTCGAAATTCTCGACGACAACCAGCCACTCCAGATTTGCCAGCGCCTCCAGCATCTTTTCCGTGTTGGGGCCATTGGCCACCGGGTTCATGCCGAAGCTGATAAACCCCTGCATCTCCTTGCGATGCATGCGGTCAAAGAAGAAACCCCAGCTCTGGTTTTCCGTTTCCCCCAGCTTGGGAAGGTGATGAAAGCCGAAGTCGTTTTCCTTGGTGGCCGTGGCGCCGTAGTAGGACTTCAGCAGGCTGACGGCAAACTTGGGCGTATTGGACCAGTAATTCAGCGAGTTGGGCCGGAGCGCCTTCGGTGTGGTGGCCTTCAGGTAGGCGTCCAACGATTGATGATTGGCACGCGGTAGCCGCAGGTACCCCGGCAGCATGTTCCACGCCCCCATGTCGGTCGAACCCTGAATGTTGGCGTGCCCGCGTTGCGCGTTCACCCCGCCGCCGGGCAGACCAATATTGCCGAGCAGCAACTGCAGCATGGCGGCCGTATGGATCAGTTGCACCGAGTGCGAATGGTGCGTCCACCCTAGCGCATAGAGAATCGTGCCGACCTTGCCGGCCCGCCCGGTGGAGCAGATAACCGCTGCCGCCTTCTTGAAATCGTCCGCCGTGCAGCCGCAGATCTCCGCCACCTTCTCCGGCGTATAGCGCGAATAGTGCCGCTTCATCTGCTGGAATACCGATCGCGGGTTTTCGAGCGCCGGATCCACCTTTGCGTAGCCGGAGCCATCGAGTTCGTACTGCCAGCTCGCCTTGTCGTAGCTCTTCTTTCCGGCGTCCCAGCCGGAGAAGTGGCCTTCGGTGAAGGAGAAGTCGTCACGAAGGAGGAAGGCCGCGTTGGTGTGCGCGCGGACATAATCCATGTGACAGAGGTCGTTGGAGATGGCGTAGTGGATCAGCCCGCCGAGGAAGGCAATATCGGTGCCGGAACGTAGTGGAACGTACGAGTCACTAACAGCGGCGGTACGGTTGAAGCGCGGATCGACACAGATGAGCTTTGCCTTCCGCTTGCGCTTCGCCTCCATGACAAAACGGAACCCGACCGGATGGTTCTCGGCCGGATTGCCGCCCATCACCAGAACCACATCGGTATTAGCGATGTCGCACCAGCCGTTGGTCATTGCTCCTCTTCCAAACGTGGCGGCCAAACTGACCACCGTGGGGCCGTGTCAAAGACGGGCCTGATTTTCGTACGGTAGGATCCCGAGGCCAAATCGGAACTTGCCAAGGAGATAGTTGATCTCGTTGGTGTCGGTACAGCCGCCGATCATGCCCAGCGTGTCGAGGCGATTGACGATGCGGCCCTGCGCGTCCTTGGCAGTGAAGCCTTTGTCGCGGGTGTCCTTGATGCGGCGGGCGATCTTGGCAATGGCCTCGTCCCAGGAGATGTCGGTCCAATCGGCGGCGCCCGGCGCGCGATGGAGCGGCCGCGTCAGTCGGCGGTCGTTGACGACGAACTCCTTGAGCGAAATCCCCTTGGAGCACAGCGTGCCCCGGTTGATCGGGCTATCGGGATCCCCTTCGATATGAACCACCGTCGGGCGGGCGTTCTTTACCTTTTCTCCGGACGTATGGATCACCACCCCACAGCCAACAGCGCAATACGGGCAGACGCTTTGGACCTGATTGGTACGGGCGATCTTCAGCTCGCGGGCGGCGGCCGTCGCCGCTTCCAGGCGGAACCCGAAGGCGGTTGCGGTAACGGCGGCACCGGCCTGCAGAAACTGGCGGCGATTGACTGGCGGCAACATCGGGAACCATGATACCCCGTTGATCCCCACCGGAGGCGGGGCTATTCCACCGCGTCGAACGAGACGTTCCTGTAGAGGTCGCCGAGCGTGATTTCAATTCCCACCGAAGCGAGGGAAAGCACGGCCTCTTCTCCGTAAATGGGAAAGTAGAGCCAGTGGCCGTCTTCCAGCCGGAACAGGTCAACGGCGTATTCGCTCTGCGAAACCAGGACGTACTCGCGGAGACTGGAAAGCTTGCGGTACTGCTGGAACTTGGCACCGCGATCGTAGGCCTCCGTCGACGGCGAAAGGACTCCGAAAAGGACCGTCGGGTTGGTGCAGGAGTTCTTGAATCGTGGAGACTCGGCCACGGCACCGCAAACGATGGAAAGGTCAGGATAAGTGGCCGTGCCAGTGGGTTCAATGACTACGCGGAAGTCGGAGGAATAGGCGAGACAAGGCAGGCCATCAAGGGATTCGTCGACGCGACGCTTTTGGATTCAGGTTCTAGTTCTCGCAAGGGAGTGGAGGTTCAAGTCCTCTCATCCGCACCAAACAAGTTCAAGTTTCACAATCAGTTGTAACGCAGGTCAGCAGGACTCAAATTGGTCAGTTTGGGTCCTGTGCCCGGACCTGTGCCTCGTCAAATCACGCAGGATACGCCGGGCCTCTTCTGATCTCCCATTCGTTGGCACATCCTTCAGTTCGACGGAAAGCGGAAATCATCAACGGCTCCTCGTCAAACGGAAAGGTATCGACGTGGAGATGTCGATCATCCAGTTCCGGCCCTTCCTCCATGCCAACGCAAACGTACAGCAGTCCTTCCTTCTGAAGCAACTTGTCGAATATCGGCTGGAATCCGATCTCTTTGTACTCGATCACGCCCTGCCAAACCGAGAGCGACGACTCGCAGAAATTGGGTGCGAAAAGGTGAATGAAAGCGATTGGACGGTTCAGCGCCGGATGCAAGCACGCTGATGTGATGGATCGACTCGACAGCTTGGCAGCGGTGGAGGCAAGATCGTCGTCGGTCGGTGTCGGATCAAGTTCGAGTGCTGTCCGAGCGGTGGTTACATCGATCCTGTATTTTGAATCGCGGATGATCGTCTTGATCGCCTCCACCACACGAGACAGTTCGTTGGAACCGATGCTAATCACGATCTGCGCCACAAAGCGGTAGTCTAGCACCTGTATGGGGCTGCTTCGCAGCCGTGAAGCGTTCCGCTTCACGGTCCCTGTTTAGTTTCGATTCAGTTGGATCATCTGCGGCCGGTGGTCGGCTAGAGACACGAACCCTTACCGAAGTAGGATCGTGTCGATTTCTGCGTATTGGAGCCGCACGGAATCGGCGCACTTCATTTCAGCGTGCACAGCATGACCAAGTTCTGATTCGCAAGGGGTCGGACCTTCGCTCCAAGCGGTCAGGTCCGGGTCCAACATTTACGTGCTCGAATCAACGCCTTTGAAGAGTGATTCCTTCCCTGCGGAAGTTCCCAAGCCGTCCAGCATGGTCTCGTTCCTCTCCAGTACCCTTCTTTTTACCGATCACTTTAGCCGCCTACCAGCGTGGGACAACGCCAGAAGGAAGTCGGGTCCGGTTGCGCCCTTACAGCACGGCAGACTTTCGTCTGCTTCAGCATTCACGATTATGTAGACAAGCGTGATGCTCGACAGCGACGTGGCGAACGGCACTGCCACTGTGATCGTATTACGAATCTGGAATCTGCCAACTTCGGCGCACAACCCCTCCGGAAGTGCACGCAAACGGCGTTCCGGCTATCCCCGGCGACAGATGGCAGGAGCGGTATATGCCAGCAAGAAAGCTATACCTACCTCGATCAGAATGCCTTTTAGATACATCTATTTCACCTATCTCGATAGAAAGTTGACAACGCTCAGAAATCCCGATAGAATGGGAGCGTGAAGAAGTGCTTCGTCTACCTCCGTGTCAGCGGCAAGAGTCAGGTGGACGGCGACGGGTTCGACAGGCAGTTGGCTGCTGTCCGAGCCTACGCAAAGTCGAACTCGATCAGAATCACCAAGATGTTTCGAGAAGAGGGTGTGAGCGGTACGAAGGACATGTCGAACCGCCCTGCATTCTCCGAAATGCTAGAGGCCCTGCACAGCAACGGCGTCCGACTCGTGCTCGTGGAACGGCTAGACCGACTGGCACGAGACCTCATGATACAGGAGAGCATCATCGCCGATCTGAAGCGCAGTGGGTTCCAGATCGTCAGCGTGACGGAACCGGACCTGTGCAGCGACGATCCATCACGGAAGCTCATGCGTCAGGTATTGGGCGCATTCGCCGAATACGAAAAGGATGTCCTCGTCCTAAAGCTGCGTGGTGCCAAGCAGCGACTGAAAGCTAAGACTGGCGTGGCGCACGAGGGTGCGAAACCGTTCGGCTACTACGAGGGCGAAGCCGTCGTGTTGGACAAGATGAAGGCTCTGCGGTCGTCAGGTGTCGCCTACGATAAGATCGCCGACATCCTGAACCATGAAGGAATCAAGCCCCGTCGTGGTGAGAAGTGGCACCCATTCACAGTCAGCAAGATCATGGCGAAGCACGGCGTCGTCAAAGGTGAGCGCAAAGATGGGTGACATCGCAGGGACTGTTTACGAGCGTCCCGGCACGAGAAATTTCTGATTGAAGTTCTATATCGACGGCAAACCGATTCGTGAGTCGTCGGGAACTGCAGATCGTGACGAGGCACTAAAGAAGCTGAAGTTTCGCATCTCCGAGTCGAAGCCAAAAGGCAAGAGAACGGTAAGCGTGGTGTTGGACGGACTGATCGAGGACTACAAGATCAACGACAAGAGCGTGGAGTGGGCTGAACTCGTAGTCGGGAAGCACCTGCGGCCTTTCTTCGGTGCGTTCCGGGCCGAGAAATTGACCAAGCAGGACATCAGAGCCTACATCCTCGCCCGTAAGTCGAAGGGTCGCAAGAATGCCACGATCAACCGTGAAATCTCGCTGCTTCGTCGTGCCTTCAATCTGGCTGACCTGCCATTTCCGAAAGTGCAGAAGTTGGACGAGAACAATGTGAGAAAGGGATTTCAGGGACCGGAGAGCTTCGCACGCATCCTCCAGAAGCTGCCGGAACATCTGCGCCCGATTGCGGTCTTCGCCTACGAGACCGGGTGTCGCAGAGGCGAGATTCTGAATTTGAAGTGGAATCAGGTTGACCTCAACAACTCCATCGTTCGATTGGAGGCCGGCGAGACGAAGAATGGCGAGGCGAGAACGATCCCACTGAATAGGACCGTGGTTCACGCACTACGGTATCTGCCACGAGACTCCGAATACGTATTCACCTACCGTGGCAAGCGGTTGAAGTCGATCAGGAGCGGTTGGACACGAGCTTGCGCCGACGCAGGGAGCAAGGGTGTGCTCTTCCACGATCTGCGTAGAACGGCTGTCCGCAACCTCTCCCGAGCACGAGTTCCCGAGCGAGTCATCATGAGTATTACCGGGCACAAAACCCGATCCGTCTTCGACCGCTACAACATTCTTGACGAGCACGACCTCCTTGACGGCATGAATCGCCTTGAGGAAGTGAAGAAGGAAAACGGAATTGCGTTTGAGAATTTCTTGAAGGGGCCGCTGGACTGCCTTTTTGGAGATTAACCTGTGCACACTCATGACGTGGACGAGATCACCACAGGAGATGGCCGACGCATACTGATTCGTCAGTTGAGCGAACCGGACGACCTCGCCATACCGTTCGGCGGCGAGAACTTCGTCGCAGTGATATGGGCCGCTGACGGCACCGCTGGTGAAACTGATCGAACGACGGTGGTCAGCAAGCTCATTGATGCCGGATGTCGCTACATCGTCTGCGGTGGAGTCAACTGTGAGCAGTGGCATGATGACGCCGATCTTGTATGGGTCAACTTGGACCTCCAATCTGACCCATCTCGTTCCGAAATGCCTATGGTCATGACAACTTGGCACAACGGAGAAGCAGCCGACGAGGTTGCCGTGTTCGCCGCAGATTGCGCGAACTTCGACGAGCACGACTTCAGGAATTATGTGGTACTCATCGTCGGCGAGGACTCCGCACGGCTGGCTTGCGCCGATCAAGTGTGCCGAGCCATCCAGCGTGCATTTGGTGTTCAGCTATGACCTCGGCAACAGGCCCGGTCGATCTACAGACAGTCCGAGATGGGAACCCGTTCGACGATTTTACTGTGCCTACGACTGTGCCCGAACAATTAGCCGAAGGGCACAGAACGCAGTTCGGAACGACACGCAACCTGTTGGAATTACACGGCACAGGTGAAGACGATGATCCTGCTTTTGGATTCACCTGCAAACGGGCATGCGCGGCCGACCCGCCCGACATCGCAAACATCTGCCCGTCGTGATACTCGTAGCGCTCGCCGAACTCCTGTTCGAGCGCCACGTATTCTTCGGGACGGATGCGGTGCGGCGGCAGCGAAGCCATCGTCCGTTATCTTAGCTAATACCCAAGCTGCCCCATACGGGTTTCGATGATAGCGGCGTACTGGTTCATCGCCGCGGGACGCCGGCGCCGCGGAGACGGAATACACGCCGCCAGCCGGGCCGACGGATTGCGGCCGAGCGTCGCCGCCGGAGCTTTGTAGTGGTAGCGGGCGGCCGCTTCGGCACCATAGACACCGGGCCCCCACTCGATGACGTTCAGGTACAACTCCAGCACCCGCTCCTTGCCCAGAACGAAGTCCGCCACCGGCGCGAGTGTCCACTCAATCACTTTGCGGACAGGATTGCCGTGCGTGGTGAAGAAGAGATTCTTGATGAGCTGCTGGGTCAGTGTCGACGCACCTCGGAAGCGGTGGCGCTTGCCGGTCGCCTCCCGGGCGGCGTCCGCCATGGCCGCAATGTCGAGGCCGTTGTGAGTGTAAAACCGGGTATCTTCCGCGGCAACGACCGCGTGACGCAAATGAGGCGAGATCCGCTCCATCGGCACCGGCGTGTAGCGCTTCTGATAGGGCGCCTTCCGGAACCAGGACTCCACCCGGCGCTGGATGTGGACGCCCGTGGTCGGAGGGTCAATCCACCGGAGCAGAATTAGCGAAACGAACCAGAAACCGTAAAACGCCGCCACTGTTTTCAGAAGCCAGGGAAGGATGCGGCGCCAAAGTCGCTTCGGGAACTTCATTTGCGGGCTTCAGCAAGACGGACGCGAATCCGGTCGGCCTCTTCCCGGTCCGCGGCATTCGAGCGGCCCTCTTTCCGGAGTTCGGCCAGTAAACCGAGCGCAGTTTCGTAGTGCCGGATCGCTTCCGGAACATTGCGCGCCCGCAGCGCCACGTCGCCGAGCGCTCCGAAGGTCTCGGCCACTTCGCCGCGGGCCCCCGCGTTTGCCGGGTTCCGTTCGGCCAGCAATCGGCGCTCTTCCAGTACCGCGCGCATCATGCGGCCAGCCCGGGTGGTATCGCCGAGGTCGCTCCACGCCTTGGCTTCGCGAAAGCGTACAGTGGCCAGTAGCGTCCGGGCCCGGACCTCATTCGGGTCGGCGTTCACCAATGGCTCGTATAGCCTCACCGATTCAGCGAACGAAGCCAGCGCGGCCTTTGGATCACCCGAAACGCGCAGTGCGTTGCCGAGGTTGGAATGCGCCAGCGCCAGCGCCATTTGATACTGCGCCTGACCGGTATGCGCGGCGTAAATCGCGGTCTGAATGCGCAGAGACTCCCGGTAGTGCTTCACCGCGCCCTTCTGGTCCTTCTCGTGAAGCAGGATGCTCGCCATCCTGGTATGCGCGAGCGCCAGACCCTGCTGATCGTCGTCCGACGACGGGTTCCGCTGCGCGAGCTCTTCATAGATGTGCAGCCCCTCGCGTCGCAGTTCCAGCACCCCCCGGAAAGCGCCCAGCATCGAGAGACTGGCCGAGCTAGCCGTCAGGCTGGACGCCACATTGCGCTGCCGCGTCACATCCCCCGGCTTCCGTTCCAGCAGCCGGCGGCGCATCTCCAACGCCGTGCGGTCCGCCTCCAACGCCTGCTGGCCATCACCGGTGGCGCGAAGAATGGAGCTGATACGCATCAGCGTGTTGGCCAGTGCTTCTTCCCGGCGATCGCGTTCATCGTCGTTGTGCGCTGATTGCAGCAATGCGCGCCGGATCCCTTCTGCCTTACGGTAACTCTGCAGCGAGGCGGCCGTACCGCCGAGATTCAGCGCGCCCGGCCGGCCCTGAACATCACCTACTTTCTCGTAAGCGTTGGCGAGGTCGGCCTGCAGCGTTTCGTCACCGGTAGACTCCTGCGCCAGACTGTCGAGATACTGCAGCGCATTTCGCACCATAGTGCCGCGCACCGCCGTGGCGCCGGGCAACCTCGCAATGGCATCATCCATCTCGAACATGAACGAATTGGCCAGGCGGCGAACATCCTGGAAACGGCGTTCGGCCCGCTCGTAGTTCAGCCGCGCGATTCGTGCCTGCCATAGCGCAATGCCGATGCCGGCGATCAGCGCGATGGCGACCGCCGCCGTGGCCAGAACCACCAGCCGGTTACGGCGAATAAACTTGTGCGTGCGGTAGGTCCAGGTATGGGCGCGGGCGGAAATGGGACGGGACGAGAGATGCGCGCGAACATCCTCGGCTAGTGCCTCCACCGACTGGTAGCGTTCGCCCGGCTCGAATTCGAGCGCCTTCAGTGCGATGTTGTCGAGATCTCCTTCCAGCTTGCGGTCGCCGGCACAGTGGCTGGGACGAAGCGGCACCTCCTGCCGCAACTTCTCGTAGTACTGCATCGGCGAGAGGTGTTCCATCGGCAAGGCATATTCCCAGGTGAGCAGAAAATAGAGCACCCGGCCGAGCGAGTAGATGTCGGAAGCGATACCGGCGGGTTCGCCCCGCAACTGCTCCGGACTGGTCCAGGCCGGCGTCATAGCCGGCTGCGTGGTGCCGCCCGGCTTCTGCTCCGTGGTGTCCTCACTGGTCTGGATGAGCCGCGAGATGCCGAAGTCCAGAAGCTTGATGCCGCCGCCGTCGCGCAGAAGGATGTTGCCAGGCTTCAGATCGCCGTGGACCACCAGTTGGCGGTGAGCATAGCTGACGGCGTCACAGATGGCCAGAAAATCGTCGAGCCGCCGGGAGAGCGGAAACTCCCGCGCCGCCTCGCTCTTGTCGATCGGCGTCCCTTCCACGTATTCCGTAACGAGATACGGAAGGCCATCGTCGGTGATCCCGCCGTCAAGAAGCTGAGTGATGCCAGGGTGGTGCAGGCGTGCCAGTATCTGCCGCTCCATCCGGAAGCGGCGCAACGCACCCGGGGTGACGGCCGAGTGGCGAATCAGCTTCAGCGCCACCGGCATCTGGTAACCGTCCACCTCACGGGTAGACAGATACACCTCCCCCATCCCGCCACGGCCCAGCAGCGATTCCAGGTGATACGGCCCGATCTGGCGGCCGGCCGAACTCCGCGGGCTGCCTAGCTTCACCACAGCGTCTTCCAGAAATGCCCCTGCCTCGCCCAGAGCGGCAATCAGCGAAATTACCTCCTGGCGCAGCTCCGCGTCCGTCCCGCAGGCTTCGTCGAGAAACCGGGTCAGTTCTCCACGCGGCAGGTTGAGTGCGTGGTCAAAAACTTCCTTCACCCGCTTCCACCGGGCGGCGGACTCGGGCTGGGAGGGGCCGGTGGTCATGGAGTGGCGGGTCTCGCCTGCCCTCTGGACAGTTCGCGGAACAACCACGCCTTGGCCGAAACCCAGTCGCGCTTCACCGTCGATTCGGAGATCGCCAGCACCTCGGCCGTCTCTTCAATAGAGAGGCCCGTAAAGAAGCGGAGTTCTACGATCCGCGCTTGCTGCGGGTCGACGGCGGCAAGCGTCTCCAGCGCGTCATTGAGCGCCTCAATTTCCAAATCCCGCTTTTCGCTCACCCCAAGCGCCTCATCCAGCGAAAGCGCCACCGCCCCGCCACCCCGCTTGGCCGCACGCACTCCGCGGGCGTGATCAACCAGAATGCGCCGGATCATCTGCGCCGCAATGCCGAAAAAATGAGCGCGGTTCTGCCAGCGCACCGAGCGCTGGTCCACCAGCCGCATGTAGGCCTCATGCACCACGGCGGTCGCCTGCAGGGTGTGATCGGTGCGTTCGCGGTGGAGATAAATCGCCGCCAAGCGTCGGAGCTCATCGTAGACAACGGGCGTCAGAGAGTCCAGCGCCGCTTTGTTGCCCTCCGACCACTGTTGCAGCAGTTGGGTTACTTCCGGTGTTGTCATGCTCGTCCCGTTAGGCAGTATACCGTTTTGACGGGCAGGGAAAGATTTCGCACCGCGGGGGGAAGGCGGATAGAATAGAAAAATGTCCATTGTCGTCGTTGGCTCCGTCGCATATGACGGCGTCGAAACTCCGCACGGAAAGGTCGAGCGGATGCTCGGCGGGTCGTGCACTTACATCGCGCTGGCCGCCAGCTACTTTTCCCCGGTCAAGATCGTGGCCGTGGTGGGTGACGATTTCGCCCAGGAAGATACCGATCTGCTCGCTTCCCGCGGCGTTGACCTCGCCGGCCTGGAACGCGCGCCCGGAAAAACCTTCTTCTGGAAAGGCGTCTACTCGGCCGACATGAACGACCGGGATACCCTGGTCACCGACCTGAACGTCTTCGAGCACTTCGACCCGAAGCTGCCGGACTCCTACAAGGATGCGGAGTACTTACTGCTCGGCAACATCCAGCCAACCCTGCAGCGCAACGTCCGGGCGCAGATGAAGCAGCCTCGCATTACCGGCGGCGACACCATGAACCTGTGGATCAACATCGCCCGCGAAGAGCTCCTGCAGACCTTGCGCGGCTGGGATTTCCTGCTCATTAACGACGGGGAAGCACGGCTCCTCTCCGGCGAAAACAATCTCCGCAAAGCGGCACGGGCGATCCAGGACATGGGCCCGAACACCGTCGTGATTAAGCGCGGCGAGTACGGCGCCATGCTTTTCCGCGGCGATGACTACTTCATCGTGCCCGGCTACCTGCTCGAAGAGGTCTATGACCCCACCGGCGCCGGCGACTGCTTCGCCGGCGGGTTCAACGGCTATCTGGCACAACAGGGAATCGACCTCGGCCAGGGGCACATTGACCGGCGGGAGCTTTCGCGCGCCGTCATCTACGGCAGCGTGATGGGCAGCTTCTGTTGCGAGCGGTTTGGCGTGGACCGTTTCCGGACACTGACACGCGCGGAGATCGATGCGCGCTTCCAAGAGTTCAAGAGATTTACGGACTTCTAAACGAGCCCCCCTGCGGCGGCCCGCGCGGCGATCGGAGATCTCCGGCGCGGGCGGCGGCATGCCATGGAAAGTTTTTGCCTTCCTTGCGGCGCTATCGGTACTGGCGGTCTTCTACTTCTGGCGGAACGGCTACTTGCTTTGGTACGGCGATGCCACCGCGCACTTGAACATCGCGCGGCGCCTGACCGATGGCCGGAATCCCGGTTATGAACAGATCGGCACCGTATGGCTGCCGCTTCCGCATCTGCTGATGGCGCCGCTAGCCGCCGTCGACAGCCTCTGGCAATCGGGCCTTGCCGGGGCCATCCCCAGCGCCATTGCCTTCGTGGCCGCCGGCCTGGTCCTATTCCTGATCGCCCGCGAGTGCTACTCGTGCGAACAGGCGGCCTGGACTGGCGTGCTGATCTTCGCGCTGAACCCCAACCTGCTCTATCTCCAGGCGCTCGCCATGACAGAGGCGATCTTCGTCTGCAGCGTGCTGGTGACTCTCTATGGCTCATTGAAACAGAAGGCCTGGCTCGCCGGACTCGGCCTGCTGGCCGGTACCATGACGCGGTATGAGGGCTGGTTCCTCATTCCATTCGTAGTCCTCTACTTCTTCTGGCGCGACCGCTGGAGCGCCGTCGCCGTCGGTGCCATCGCCTCGCTCGGCCCCCTCTACTGGCTCGGGCATAACTATTTCTTCCACGGCGACGCGCTGGAGTTTTACCATGGCGTCGGCTCCGCTAAATGGATCTATGAGCAGGCGATCGCCAAGGGTCTGGAAAGGGCCCCCGGCGACCATGACTGGATCACCGCTGTGAAGTACTATGCCATGTCGGGCCGGCTCTTCGCCGGCCTGCCTCTGGTCATCGCCGGCGCCGTCGGCCTCCTCGCCGTCGCCGTCAAGCGCGCCTGGTGGCCGATTGCATTCCTTCTCCTCGGGCCGGCATTCTTCGTCTGGAGCATGTACGGTTCCGGCGCCACCATCTTCGTACCCAACCTCCATCCCCACAGCTACTACAACACCCGCTACGGGATGATTGTGCTCCCCCTTCTCGCCTTGGCCGTCGCGGCCATTCCCTCCGTCCTGCCCCACGGAAGCCGCCGCGCGATCACAGCCCTCCTCGTAGCCATCGCCGTCAGCCCATGGCTCGCCTACCCGAAACAGGAAAACTGGGTGACCTGGAAGGAGTCCCAGGTGAACTCCGACGGCCGCCGCGGCTGGACGCGCGAGGCAGCCGAATATCTGCGCGAACGCTACGTTCCGGGGCGGGGAATTGTCGCTCACTTCGGCGACCAGTCAGCAGTCTTCCGCGACGCCGGCATCGCACTGCGGCAAACCGTCCATGACGGCGACGGACTCTACTTCCAGGGAATCGTACAGCGGCCCGAAGTGTTTCTTTGGCAGGAGTGGGTGGTGGCCATCCAGGGAGATGCGCTGTCGCGGACGATGGCCGCCTACGCCGCCAAGACCCCGCGCTATGCCCGTGTGAAAATAATAGGAGTAAAAGACGCACCCCCAGTGGAAATCTGGCGGCGCGCATCCCACTAAACCCCATGGAAATCCCATTCACGAAGGCCCACGGCGCGCGGAACGACTTTCTGCTGACGTGGGCGGATGAGGCCCCGGAAACGGGCCTCGCCGAGACCGCGGAAGCGATTTGCGACCGCCATACCGGCGTCGGCGCCGACGGTTGGCTGCTTGTTTCCCGCCTGGACGCGCCCCCGGAAGGTGCCGACATCCGCATCCGCCTCTTCAATCCCGATGGCGGCGAAGTCGAAATGTCCGGCAACGGAACCCGTTGTGCGGCCGCCTTCGCCCTCGCCAACGGCTACCCCCGCACGGAGATGCGCATTCTCACCGGCGGCGGGACCAAACACCTCCGACTCCTGGAACAGACTGGCCACTCCTACCTTTTCGACATGAACATGGGCGCCCCCCGTGTCGAACCCGGCCACCTGCGCTACGCGCTCCCCGTCGGCGACGAGATGTTCGATTGCACCATCCTTTGGGTCGGCAACCCCCAATGCGCCGTCTTCGTCGAGGATTTCGACTTTGACTGGCGCGCCGCGGGCGCCGCCATCGAGCGCCATCCCCTCTTCCCCAACCGCACGAATGTCTCCTTCATCCGTACCGTGGACGGCCTCAACATCGACGTCCTGTTCTTCGAACGCGGCGTCGGCGAAACCATGAGTTCGGGCACGGGCTCCACTGGCGCCGCAGTTGCCTCCATCCTGCGCGGCTTCGTCGGCCGCACCCTCACCGTCCGAACCCCGGCCGGGCCTCTCGAATTCCGATGGCCGGACGACAATAGTGATGTAATGATGATAGGTCCCGCGGAGATTGTGGCGACGGGCCAATATTACAGATAGGTCAGACTAAATCGAATGAGTCACTTTGAAGCGCTCACAGGAAAAATCCAGAATAAGACAGCGGTTTCAGGCATCGTCGGTCTGGGATATGTCGGATTGCCGTTGGCGGTAGAGTTTGCGCGCGCCGGACTTCCTGTCCTCGGTTTTGATATCACCCAGGGTAAAGTCGACATGTTGAACCGCGGCGAATCCTATATTCAGGACATTCCGACGGCCACCCTCGCCCCTCATGTCGCCTCCGGTAAACTCGCCGCCACAACGGACTTTTCCCGCATCGCCGAAGTCGACACCATTAATATCTGTGTCCCCACGCCCCTACGTAAGACAAAGGACCCCGACATGTCCTACATCGTCGCGGCCACCGAGCAGATCGCCAACTATCTCCACCCCGGAATGCTGATTATTCTGGAGTCAACCACTTATCCGGGTACCACCGACGAACTGCTGCTTCCCATGCTCGAAAAGAGCGGCCTGAAATGCGGCGAAGATTTCTTCCTCTGTTTCTCCCCGGAACGCGTCGACCCGGGTAACCCGAAGTTTCAGACCTATAACATCCCCAAAGTCGTCGGCGGCATTACGCCCGCGTGTACCGAGTTGGGCCGGCAGTTCTACGCCCAGTCGCTGGAAACCGTAGTTCCGGTCAGTTCCACCAGCGTGGCCGAAATGGTGAAACTGCTGGAAAATACCTTCCGCATGATCAACATCGGCATGGTAAATGAACTGGCGCTGATGTGCGATCGGATGGGGATCAACGTCTGGGAAGTGATCGACGCCGCAGCCACCAAGCCGTTCGGATTCATGCCGTTCTATCCCGGCCCCGGCCTCGGCGGCCACTGCATTCCCATCGACCCTTTCTACCTGAGCTGGAAGACCCGGCAGGCCGGCATCGAAGCGCGGTTTATCGAACTGGCCGGCTATATCAATGGCCAGATGCCCCACTTCGTCGTCGATAAGGTGCAGAGCGCGCTTAACGATCACTCCAAATCAGTCAAAGGGTCGCGCGTGCACATCCTGGGAGTCGCCTACAAAAAGAACATTGACGACGTCCGCGAGTCCCCGGCGCTCGACATCATCCACCTGCTGAAACAACGCGGCGCGACGGTCTCGTTCAGTGATCCCTACGTCGCCGATCTCCGCCATGAGGGCCAGGACCTCGACGCCATCAGCGTCGCCGAAGGCTGCGCCGCCGCCGATTGCGTGGTGATCGTCACCGATCACAAGGATTTCGCCTATCCCGAGATCCTCGCCGGCTCCAAGTTGGTCGTCGATACCCGCAACGCCATGAAGGGCCTGCAATCGGAAAAGATCGTCCGCCTCTAGCGGAACGAGATCCCGAAGCGGATCGAGGTCAACTCCCGGTACTGGCGATGCTGAAAGTTCAGCACTTCCGCGCGAACCCCGATCCGTTTGTGGAACCAGTATTGGCCTCCGCCCCCGTAGTTGAACATCGATATACCTTCTCCCAGGTTGGCAAGAGCACCGTAACCGGCAGTTACAAATGGTTCAAAACGGCCCTTCCCGCGCAGGAAGTGGTAGCTGCCGTTGAGCGTCACTACAGCTGCGCTGCCCGATTGATTCCCGTCCCGGGCCCGCAAATACCCGGCCGACGGCGAGAAAGCCAGATCTTTATACACGAATAGGTCCGCCCCGGCCCCCACGGTGTTGTAGTTGAAGTCCCCGAACGGCGGGTTGTCTATGCCGAAAAAGGCGTAGCCCTGCGCCCGCGGAGCTTGAGCAAACAGTGCAATTCCGGCCGCGAACAGCAAAAATAGAGGTTTCATCTACTTACTAGACGCGGAGGGAACGATGGTTTCAGCTCTTTCGATCGTGGCGGCGGAACAGAATATGCCCGCGTTAACGGATCTGCTCCTCGATGCCGTCGACAGCGGCGCATCCGTGGGTTTCCTGCCGCCGCTCGCCCGCGCCGAAGCCGAAGAGTATTGGCACGGCGTCGTGCGCGACATGGCCGGCGGTTACCGGGAGTTGATCGTCGCCATCGAGGCCGGCCAGGTGATTGGTGCCGTCCAATTGGCCTGCGAGTCGCGCCCCAATGGGCGCCACCGCGCCGAAGCCTGCAAACTCTTTGTCCACCGCAAAGCGCGGCGCCGGGGCCTGGCCCGGGCCCTCCTGGCGGAACTGGAACAGGTGGCCGCCGCCCGTGGCATTACGCTCCTCGTCATGGACACCCGCAAAGGCGGCGAGGCCGAGCGCCTCTGCGAGTCCCTTGGTTATGTCCGCTGGGGAGAGGTCCCCGAATACGCCCGCAGCGCCAACGGCGACCTCCACACCACCGTCTTCTTCTACCGCCGCCTGGGAACGATACAATCGTCCCTATGCGATTCGCCGCCCTCTGCCTGATCCTCGCCCTTCCCGCCGCTCCGCAAGCGCTGGATAAAGCCAAACTGGCCGCCATCGCACCTCGCATGAAGGAGTTTGTTGACGCCGGCAAGGCCGCCGGTATCGTCACCTTGGTCGCGCACAAAGGCGAGGCGGCCTCCTTTGAGGCCGTCGGCTACACCGACCTCGAATCCCGGCAGCCGATGACGAAGGAGAACATCTTTCAGCTCCATTCGATGACCAAGCCCATCGTCGCGCTGGCAGCCATGCAACTGGCCGAGGAAGGGAAACTCGCCCTCGCCGATCCCGTGGAGAAACACCTGCCCGAGTTCCGCGGACAGATGGTGGTGGCCGCCCTACACCCCGACGGCGGCAAACTCCTCAAAAAGCCCTCCCGGCCCATTACAGTGCGGGACCTGATGACCCATACCTCGGGCATGATGCTCAATCCACCCGCGGGAATCGGGGAACTGCACGGCGCGCTCCACAAATCGCTCGCCGATGTCGCCCTCATCCTCTCCCAGCAGCCGCTCGAATTCGAACCGGGTACCAAATGGCAGTACTCCAACACCGGCATCGCCGCCCTCGGCCGCATCATCGAGGTCATCAGCGGACAGCCGCTCGAGGCCTACATGGCCAAACGCATCTTTGAACCGCTCGGCATGAAGGACACCTTCTTCTTCCCCCCGAAAGACAAGTGGCACCGCATGCCCACCGCCTACATCCTCCGCGATGGCAAGCCCGTCAAGTACACCTCCGACCCGCTCGGCGAAGGAAAAATGAAGTTTCGCGACGGGGCAAAGTACTCGCTCCCGGAAGGCGGCCTCTATTCCACCGCCGCCGACCTCCTCGTCCTCTACCGCACCATCCTCAATGGCGGTCGCCACGGCAGCTTCCAACTCCTCAGCCCCACCGGCCTCCGCCTCATGCGGACCGCCCAAACCGGCGACCTCCGCACCTCCACCGCCGGCGCCGGCTGGGGACTCGGCTGGTTCGTCCTGAACGACGGAACCGGTACCTTCGGCCACGGCGGACGCTACGGCACCTACTGCTTCCTCGATCCCAAAAACGACCTCATCGGCATCTTTCTCATCCACCGCGAAGGCGGCAGCGAGGAGCGCCAGGCGTTCGTCCAAATGACCTACGCCGCTCTCCAGCCCTAGGCTTTCTTCTTCTTCGTCTTCGCCGCCGGCGCCACCGGAACGATGCCGTAGCTCCGGTTCACCGGCACCAGCGAATTACTCGCCGCCGGCTGCGGACGCGAATGATGCGCCAGTTCTTCGTTCAGCGAAACCACAAACTGCTCGATCTGCCGCTGCATCTCTTCCATCTTTTCCCGCATGTTGAGGATGATCTCCACCCCCGCCAGATTCACACCCAGCTCCCGGGTCAGCTTGAGAATGACCTCCAGCCGTTCCAGATCTTCCTCCGTGTAAAGACGCGTGTTTCCGTCACTGCGGCTGGGCTTCAGCAGCCCCTCCCGCTCATAAAGCCGGAGCGTCTGCGGATGCAGATCGTACTGCAACGCAACGGCGGAGATCATATAAGCGGCTTTGGATCGCTTCGCCATGGCTAAAACCCTTTATACCTTGCTCCACATCTCGGCGCGCGGATCTTCCGGATGCAACTCGGCGAGTTCCCGCAAGAGTTCACGCGTCCGTTCATCATTGGCCTTCGGCGGCTGAACGGCAATCTGCACAATCTGATCGCCGCGGGTTTCCTTCCGGGCGTTATAGACGCCCTTCTCCCGCAACCGGAACTTCTGCCCGTTCTGCGTCCCCATCGGAATCTTCAACAGGGCTCGGCCGTCGATCGTCGGCACTTCGATCTTCGCCCCCAGCGCCGCCTCCGGCACCGAAACCGGGACGGTGATCTCAATGTTGTCGCCCTCCCGCTCAAAGAACGGGTGCTCCTCCACGCGAATGTTGATGTACAGATCGCCCGCCGGACCGCCGCCAACGCCGGCGTTCCCCTTTCCGGCCACCCGCATCCGGGTACCGGTCGAAACGCCGGGCGGGATTCGCGTATCCACAAAGTCCATCCGCGCCAGCCGCCCCTCTCCCTTGCACGCCGCGCAGGCGCTCTGCAGCTTCCCGGTCCCATTGCACCGCGGACAGTTCAACGTAAACTTCATCGCCCCGGCCATCTGCGTCACGTTCCCGCTGCCGGAACACTCCGGACAAGTCAATGACCCGCCCAACCCGGAACCGGTGCCGGAACAAGCCTGGCACGCATCGTGCCGCGAGATATTCATCCTCGCCTGCGTCCCTTTAATGGACTGCCAAAAATCGATGTTGAGCGTGTATTCCAGGTCCGAACCCTTCTCGGGCTCGTGCGATTGCGGGCCGCCCTGGCCGCGTTGACCAAAAAACTGGCTGAAAATGTCGCGGAATCCGCCTCCAGCCCCGGCTCCTCCAGGCCCGCCCGCGCCTCCCTGCGCACCCGGGGCTCCGCCCGGCCGCCGCCGCCCCCCGCCGCTGCCCGGCTGTTGGTTCAGGAAGTCGGTGAAGTCGAAGCCGCCAAAACCCATCCCCGGCCCGCCCTGCCCAAACGGATTCCCGCCGCCGGGCATACCGCTGTCCGAGTAGAACCCCACTTGGTCGTACATCTTCCGCTTCTTCTCGTCGCCAAGAATGTCGTTCGCCTCGGATACGGCTTTGAACTTCTCCTCGGCCGCTTTGTCGCCGGGGTTCAAATCGGGGTGATACTTCCGCGCCAGCCGGCGATAAGCCTTGCGAATGTCGTCCTGCGACGCGTCGCGGCCAATGCCGAGTGTTTCGTAATAGTCCTTCCGCTGGGCCATGAATGGTTCCTAACGCGGCGGGGGCACTTCGGCCCCCGCCATTTCGGGTCTTGTCTACTTCTTGCCTTTGTCGTCGACGTCGACAAACTCGGCGTCCACCACTTCGTCCTTCTTGCCGGCATCGCCCGGAGGCGGCGCCCCGGCACCGGTGGCTTCCGGACCCGGCCCGGCCGCCCCGCCCTGTGCCGACTTGTACATTACCTCAGCCAGTTTGTGGCTCGACGCCGTCAGCTTGTCGATCGCCGCGTTGATCCCTTCCACGGACCCCTCGTCCCGCGCCTTCTTGGCCGTCTCCAACGCCTCTTCCACCGCCTTGGCTTCGTCCGCGCTCACCTTGTCCCGGTGATCTTTCAACGTCTTTTCCACGCTGTAGATCAACCCGTCAATCCGGTTCCGCGCTTCCACCCCATCCTTCCGCTTCTGGTCGGCCGAGGCGTTTTCCTTCGCCTCCCGCGCCATCTTCTCCACTTCGTCCTTGCTCAGGCCCGACGACGAGGTGATGGTGATCTTCTGCTCGTTGTTGGTCGCCTTGTCCTTCGCCGTCACGTTCAGAATCCCGTTAGCGTCGATGTCGAAGGTCACTTCAATCTGCGGTACCCCGCGCGGAGCCGGCGGAATGTTCGCCAATTGGAACACGCCCAGCGAACGGTTGTCGTTCGCCATCGCCCGCTCGCCCTGGAAGACCTTGATCTCCACCGACGGCTGGCTGTCGCTCGCCGTCGAGAAGATCTCGCTGCGCCGCGTCGGAATCGTCGTGTTCGCTTCAATCATCTTCGTGAACACCCCGCCCAGCGTCTCAATGCCCAGCGATAACGGCGTCACATCCAGCAGCAGCACGTCCTTCACTTCGCCGCCCAATACGCCGCCCTGTACCGCCGCGCCCACCGCAACCACTTCGTCAGGGTTCACCGTCCGGTTCGGCTCCTTGCCGAACAGGTCACGCACCATCTGCTGTACCTTCGGAATACGCGTCGACCCGCCCACCAGCACCACTTCGTCAATCTGGCTCGGCGTCACCTTCGCGTTCGCCATCGCCCGCTTGCAGGGCTCCAGCGACCGCGCCAGAATATCGTCAATCATCTGCTCGAACCGCATCCGCGTCAGCTTCAGCACCAGATGCTTCGGCCCCGTCGCGTCCGCCGTGATGAACGGCAGGTTGATCTCGGTCTCCAGCAGCGTCGACAACTCGATCTTTGCCTTCTCAGCCGCTTCCTTCAGCCGCTGCTTGGCCATGTTGTCGTGCGAAAGATCGATGCCGCTCTCTCTCTTGAAGTCGTTGATGATCCACTCCATCAACCGGTCATCAATGTTGTCGCCGCCCAGATGGGTGTCCCCATCGGTCGCCTTCACTTCCACCACTCCGTCGCCCACTTCCAGAATCGAAATGTCGAACGTGCCGCCGCCAAAGTCGAAAACCGCGATCGTTTCGTCTTTCTTCTTGTCCAACCCGTAGGCCAGCGCCGCCGCCGTCGGCTCGTTGATGATTCGCATCACCTCCAGCCCGGCAATCTGGCCGGCGTCCTTGGTCGCCTGCCGCTGCGCGTCGTTAAAGTACGCCGGCACCGTGATCACGGCCTTGCTCACCTTCTCGCCCAAATAGGCTTCCGCCGCTTCCTTCAACTTGCTCAACACCATCGATGAGATCTCCGGCGGAGCATATCGCTTCCCCTGTATCTCCACCCGCGCGTCACCGTTCTCGCCCGGCAACACTTTATAGGGAACCAGCTTCATCTCCGCGCCGATCTCGTTAAACCGGCGCCCCATGAAGCGCTTGATCGAGTAGATGGTATTCTCTGGGTTGGTAACCGACTGCCGCTTGGCCACTTGGCCTACCAGCCGGTCCCCGTTCTTGGCAAACGCCGCAACCGAAGGGGTGGTCCGCCCGCCCTCCTGGTTGGCAATGACGACGGGATTGCCACTTTCCATGACGGCGACCACGGAATTGGTGGTGCCGAGGTCGATGCCGATGATTTTGCTCATAACAGTTGCTGATGCCTCCCTCAAATCTCTCGCGCAAAGGGCGGGGGCTATCGTGAGCCGCGCCCGCGCCGGACTGCGCACATCCATAGTATGGAACTTGAGTGTTTGTTTGTCAACCATGGGTTTAGTGAATGGCACTCAAGTCCACGCCCAGGACCTCCTCCTCGCCGCCGCCAGTGACCTCGCCCCCGCACTCCCCGCACTCTCCCAGGAACTCCTCCAAAATCAAAAACTTACCCTCCGAGCTTCCATCGGTTCCTCCGGCCAGTTGACCCGCCAGATTGAGCAGGGTGCCCCCTTCGATCTTTTTTTGTCCGCCGATGAAAGTTTTGTCCAACAGCTCGTCCGCGCCGGCCGCGGTGATGCCGCCACGGTGCAGATCTATGCCCTTGGCCGACTCGCCCTCTGGTCCAAGTCGGGCTCCATCCGTACCCTTCAGGACCTCGCCAAACCCGAAGTAAAACAGGTGGCCATCGCCAACCCGGCCCATGCCCCCTATGGCCGCCTCGCCAAGGAAGCCCTCGAACGCGCCGGCCTCTGGGCCCAGGTCCAGCCCAAACTCGTCCTCGCCGAATCCGTCCGCCAAACGATGCAGTACGCCGCCACCGGCAACGTCGACGCCACCCTCACCTCCTGGACCCTCGTCCACGACAAATCCGGCATCCTCCTGCCGGATTCCATTCGCCAGGCCGGAGTCGTCATCAACGGCTCCAAGAATGCCCCTGCGGCGGCCGCCTTCCTTACCTTCCTGAAATCATCACGAGGCCAGGAGATCCTCGGGCGGCACGGGATGCTCCCGGACCACCCGCCCGGGCAACCCCTGCTTCAGGAACTCAAAAATGACGATGGTAACGGAAAGGGCGGCGGGACCGATAAACAGCCCCAGAAACCCAAACGCCTGCGCCCCGCCAAGAAGCGAAATAAACACCAGTAACGGATGAAGCTGAACCCGCCCGGAGATGATCCACGGACGGATCACGTTATCGGCCATCCCGATCACCCCTGCCCCCACGGCGCCAACCACAAGCGCCTTCCCCCACGCCCCGCTGATCGCGAACGAGAGCGCCACCGGTACCCACACCACCGGCGGCCCCACAATCGGAATCATCGAACAGAATCCGGCAATCACCCCCCAAACCACCGGCGAGTGCACTCCTACCACCGCAAACAACAGCCCTGTCAGCGATCCCTGCGCCAGCGCCACCGCCCCAACCCCGTAAACGTTTGCCAGCACGCTTTGCCCCACTTCCCCCACCAGCCGGTCAAAAACAGCTTGCTGCAGCGGCAGAAACTCTCGTGCCTTGGCCAGCAACCGGTCCCCATCCCGAAGCAGGAAATACAAAACGAACAACGCCACCACCCCGTGGAAAAGAAAGGAGGCTACGTTGCTCACCACCCCCTGCACCAACCGCAGCAGGATCCCGCTGATCGTCGCTATCCGCTCGGTGACAAACGTTCGCAACTGCTCGTCGGCCACCTCCCGCTCGACGCCGAAATACCCGAGCGGCCCGGCCGCCGCCTGCAGCAGCCACTCTACCCACCCGCCGCCGGCATCGCTCCGCGACTTCAATGCGTTATAGGCCAGCGTCAGTTCTTTTGACATCGTCCACACGATCCAAATCGAAGGAACAACAATCAGCACCATCACCAGCAACAGCGACAGCCCGGCCGCCAGCCCTCCACGGCCCGGCATCCGCCGCAACAGTCCCGCATGTACCGGATAGAACAGGATCGCCAGCGCCCCTGCGGAGACAATCGGAGCCAGAAACGGCTCTACAATCACGTAGCACAGCCACAGCGCCCCAACCGCGAGCGTGACCAGGAAAAGTTGTTGCAGGTGTGTGCGATCGATCATGCTTCGTCCACTCCGAGCGTAGCGCTATTTCGCCCCCATCCCATAAGGGTCTACGTCGTGCGCGATGCAGGCCACACAGTCGCCCTGCTTCACCATCGACGGCGCTCGCCCCGCAATCAACATCCCGTCCGCATGCGCCAGCACCTCCACCGCCTCCCGGTCCGGCCGCTCCAAAAAGTGAATTCGCCCCACCGCCTCCCCTTTAGCCACCGCCTCTCCCAGGTCCACACAGCTCTCCCACAGCCCGGACTCCGGTGCAAACCGGTAGTCCTCCCGGTCCAGCGCCTGCACCCACCGCACCGGCCTCGGCCGCGCCTCCGCCTGCCCCTGCAATACCCCGCAGTGCAGCAGAACATTCCGCAGCCCCCGCTGACACAACTTGTGGACCCCGGCCGGTACCACCTCCCCTCCACCCATCTCGGTGGTGATCACTATCTTTCCTTGCCGCTCCGCTTCCACCGGCAGCAGTCCGGTCCCCGCCACGTCAGCATAAAGGAACGCCACATCGGTCAGAAACGCCTCCGTCGCCGCCAGCATCGCCTTCCGCTGCGCCGGGTCCGGCACTAGATGCATGTGCGCCGTCGGCAGGAACGTCAGCGACCGCCCGCCCGTATGCAGATCGATCACGATATCGGCCATCGGAAACAGCACGCTGGAAAGATAATGGGCCAGCAACTCGCTCGGCGTCCCCTGTGGGTTACCCGGAAAGCACCGGTTAAAGTTCTTCCCGTCCAGCGGCGAAAGCCGCGTCGCCGCCTGCGCCGCCGGCGGATTCAGGCACGGGATCAGAATCAGATGGCCCCGCACATCCTCCGCCCGCAACTGCCGCCAAAGATGAAGGATCGCCACCTGCCCCGGATATTCGTCGCCATGGTTACCGGCCATCAGTAACACCGTCGGCCCCTCCCCGTTGCGGAGGGAAGCGATGGGCACCTGCAGGTTGGCCCAGCCGCCCAGATTGTAGGAATACGGAATGGCCAGATGGCCGTAGTGAGCGCCGGAGGCGGCAAAGTTGATGGTGGAGTGAATCGAGGACACGGTGAAATTAGCCTATCTCAAAAGGAAAGCCGCCTCGCGCGCAGCTAGGCGCCGAGGCGGCTTTCGGTCTATCCCTTGCTACCCCTTAGAACTGGAGCATCAGGGTGAAGTTCATCAACGGCTGGCCACCCAGCGACGCCGTGCGCGGGTCGTCGGTCAGCTTGCCAAATGTCTGCGGGTTGCGGAAATCCACCGTCGTCGTCGGACCGGTGAAGTTGAACGTCTTGAACGCATTCTGCATATCCCAGCGCAACTGCACCTGCGTCCGTTCCTTGATCCGGAAGTTCTTCTGCAGCGAGATCTGCGCCCAGGCCATGCTCGGCCCGGTCAGGATGTTGCGCCCCGCGTTACCGACTTGGAACGCCGCCGGATAAGCGAAGGCGTTGATGTCGACCACCGCCGGCCGGTTGTTCGTCACAAAACGGTCTCCGCCGCCGTTGTTCCACTTGCTGAAGTCATAGTCAGGCGTGGAAACCAGGTTCGGCCGCCGCGCGCCCGCAAACGTCGGATAGTAGTTATTCGGGCTGTTGGCGAAGGTGAAGTTCAGCGGATTGCCCGTCTCAAACGTCTGAACGGTGGAGATCTCCATCCCGCCGAGAATCGCGTTGCCAATCCGGCTGTCGGCAACAAACTTCTTGCCCTTCCCGAACGGCAGTTCCCAGTTCACGGTCGCAATGTAGCGGTGGTTGCGGTCGAATCCAGCCCGGCCCTTTTCCAGACTCCGGTTCTGAATCGGCGCCACGCCGCCGCCCGAGTTGTCCGTGTCCGCGCTGTTGATCGTCTTCGAGAACGTGTAGAACGTGCTGAAGAAGAAGCCGCGCGACATCCGCTTTTCCAGCTTGATCGTCCCCGAGTGGAACGTCGAGTGGCCAAAGTTGGAACGCATCGTAATGTTGCCGAACTGCGTGTAGGGGCGGAAGTTCTGCGGCGCCGCAAACACACGGTCCCGTTGCGCCGGGTCATTGGCCAGGTAGTCCACCGGGAACGAGTTCAGTTCCCAGCGCTCAATCAGACCCACCGAACCGGAACCCTGGTAGCTCGCTTCAATAACGTAATCCCGCGCCACTTCGTGCTGAATGCTGGCGTTCCAGTTCATCACGTACGGGTTGCGCAGGTTCGGATCCCACATGCTCACGTTACGCCCGCTGTAGTTCGTCCCGATGAACGGGCTGGAACCATCAGCCAGCACCACCGGGTTCGCCGGACGCGTGCCCCGGCTGATCTGGTAGATCGGCGTCGGATCGCCGGGCAGCGCCTGCTGCACCGCCGTCCCCACAAATTCGTCGTACTGGTCGCGGCCCGCCGGGAACTTCACGTCCACCGTGTAGAAACCGAAGCCGCCGCGGAATACCCACTTCTGCAACGGATGCCACGCCAACCCGACGCGCGGATTGAAGTTGTTCTGATCGCGCGTCGACAGCGCGTTCTTCGGATGTACCACCGCGCCTTTCCGCCCCGTGAGCGGATCGGTCGCGTTCGGATCGAACTGGCTCATCATCCCGTACTTCGTGTTGAACGCACCCTCATTGGAGTAGCGCAGGCCGATGTTGGCCGTCAGCGTCGGAGAGATCTTCCAGTCATCCTGGAAGTAGAAGCTGTGGATGCTCGAACGCGGCAGCCAGCTCGTCAGCTCCGTCCGGAACGTCGCCGAAGTCACGTACCCGGTCAGGAATCCGGCAAACGGACTGCCGGTGTTCGGAACAGCGGCACCGTTGGCCTGCAGCCCGGTCGTTGACCCGGAGAAGTCGAAGTTCACCGGATTGGCCAACGTCGCCGTGTTCAGCCGGAACCGCAGCACCTCGTAGCCCGCCTTGAAGGCGTGCGTGCCGCGGATGATCGACAGATCGTTGCGGAACGAAATCGTTTCGTTCACCGTCTGGTTCGGCGTCGCGCCCGTCAGGCCATAGATGGAGGACGGGTTGTTCCGGTCACCGCTGCCAAACGCCGGCATCAGGTCGCCGTTGATGTTCGGGATTCCCAACTGCTGGCCCCAGTTCTGCTGGTAGCTCGGCACAATCAGTTGCGACCAGCGGCGGTTGTACCCAACGCGCGCGTCGTTCACCAGCGTCGGCGAAATGATCCACGTCTTGCCCAGTGACATGTTCTGGTTCCGCGAAGGTGACCGGTTGCCGGCAACGCCGTCAAACTCGCCACGGTCCGGCCGGATATTCCAGGGCCGCTGCAGCCCGGGCAGATACTTGTTATCCGTCCAGGAATAGTAGATCTTGAACGCCGTGCTGAACTGGTGGTCAAAACGGTAGTTGTAGTCGTTCAAATAGACCTGCGCAAGCTCGTTCGCCTGATAGTTGCCGGAAGCTCCCGTGGAAATGAAATTCCCGGGCCGCGACGGCAGCTGCCACGGATCGAAATCCAGAACCTTGCGCGCCACCGGGTCAATTCGGCTCGTGGGGATCCGCCCGCCGGCAAATGGATCGCGCTGCCATACGCCATTCACCAGGCGCGTCGACGCCGGATCGAAAATTGGATTCGCTCCCGTCCAGTTGAAGATCCCCTGACGCATCTCCAGGCTCGGCACGCTGGCATCCACCTGCGCCACCTTCTTTTCATGCAGCCGTTGGAACCCAAAGAAGAAAAACGTCTTGTTCCGGCCATCATAGACTTTCGGAATCACCACCGGTCCGGAAATGTTCGCGTCCGGCATCATGAAGAAGCTCGGAACACCCTGCTGCGCCGTCGTCTGGCGATCAAAGAACAGTCGGTGCTGCATCCGCCGCGTCCGCCCGTAGAACGATCCCATCATGTGCAACTCATTGGTACCGCTCTTCTTCACCGCGCTGATTACGCCGCCTGCCGAGTGCCCGTACTCGGCCGGAGGTACCGTCGTGATCACCTTTACTTCGGCCACCGAGTTCAGAATCGGCTTGGTCGTTTCCGTTCCGCCCTGCTGATCGTTGCCGTTCACGCCGTCTTCGAAGATCCCAATGGCGCCCGCGCGCCCGCCGGCCAGATGATAGCTGCCCAGGCTGCCGCCGTAGGCGTAGCCGCCCGTCGTCATGCCAGGCACCAGATTCAGCGTCGAGTTCACAAACCGCTGATACAGCGGCAGGTCGTACAACACCTGCCCCGTCACTACCGCGCCCGTCGCCGACGTTTCTGTTTCCAACGCCGCCGCCTGCCCAGCCACTTCCACCGATTCCGTGACATTACCTACTTGCATCACCGCGTCGACGGCCAGCGTATCGCCCGTGCGCAAACTCACATCGTCTCGAACCACTTTCTTGAATCCGGCTACTTCAAACGTTACCCTATACTCGCCCGGCTGCAGCGAAAGCACCCGGTAAATCCCGTCGGCGTTCGTCGTCGTCTCGGATACGAAGTTCGTCGACTTCTGTACTACTTTGACCGCAACTCCGGCCACGGTCGCGTCGGATGGATCGGTGACGCGGCCGGTAATGGTGGATGTGCCGATTTGCGCCAGCGCAAGCGTCGCAGTGGCGCAGAATGCGAGCAGAAACCTTGCTCCTCGGAGCAGGGATGGAAATCGATGCATGGAATTCCCCTTAATCGTTGAGCGTTCGTATAAGCGAGGGCTCCGCATCGATTGCGTGCCCACCAAAGCGTTTAGCAGCTGAGAGTAACGGTAACTGGACGTGGGCCGTGCTAACTCATAGTTCCCCGGAAAAGAAGTGAAGCTCAAGTATCGCTACTTGAGCTTCATAGGTTTAATCACATTTCCGGGGGGGTCTGCAAGGGGGGGATTACCAGAGCTTGCACTGCTTCTCCGGCGGACGCACCATCGCGTCGCCCAATTTGCACTGAAACGCCTCATGGAACTCGGGAATATTCATCAGCGTCCCGTTGGCTCGGAATCGCGCCAGCGGATGCGGATCCGTCTGCAAACGCATCCGCATCGCCTCCGGACGGTACTGGGCGCTCCATACCCGCGCGAACGCCAGGAAGAACCGCTGATCTCCGGTATACCCGTCAATCACCGCCGGCGCCGGCTTCCCTCGCAGCGTCCGCTTGTACGCCTTGAACGCAATCGCCACCCCGCCCAGATCGCCCAGCGCCTCGCCTACCACCAGCCGCCCGTTATGCCGCAAGTTGTCCCCCACGTCCATCGTGTTGAACTGGTCGATCACGCACTGCGCCCGCCCTTCAAACTTCTTCCGGTCCTCCGCCGTCCACCAGTTCTTCAGGTTCCCGCTGAAGTCGAACTTCGACCCCTGGTCGTCAAATCCGTGGCCCATCTCATGGCCGATCACCGCTCCGATCGCCCCATAATTGGCCGCGTCATCGGCGTCCATATCGAACATCGGCGGCTGCAGAATCCCCGCCGGAAAAGCAATCTCGTTCATCTGCGGGCTGTAATAGGCGTTCACCGTCGGCGGCGACATCCCCCAGTCGTTCTTGTCCACCGGCTTGCCGATCTTCGCCAACTGATACGCCCGCCCGGCCAGCGTCGCCGACCGCAGGCTCGCGTGCAGATTGTCCCGCTTCACCTGCACCTTCGAGTAGTCCCGCCACCGGTTCGGGTAGCCGATCTTCGCCTGAAACGCATTCAACTTCGCAATCGCGCTCTTCCGCGTCTCCGCGTTCATCCACGCCGCCGCTTCCAACTCCTCCCGCAACGTCGTCCGCAGATTCTCCACCAGTTCGTTCATCCGCTGCTTCGCCGCCGGTGGAAAGTGCTTCTTCACATATACCTCCCCCAGCGCCTCGCCCAGCGATCGGTCTACCACCGTCGTGCAACGCACCCACTGCGGCAACTGCTCCCGCGAACCCTGCAGGATACGGTCATCGAACTGGAAATCCTCCTTCTCCAGCGCCTCGGTCAACTGTGTCGCCGCACCCTTCAGCGTCCGCCACTGCAGCCACAGTTTCCAGGTCTCCAACGGCGCGTTCGCCAGTTGCTGCTCCAGATTCTTTACCAGATTCGGATCCATCACATTGAGCGGCGTCGCCACCGCGATCCCCAGCGTCTCCAGCACCTTCGTCCAGTCGAATCCCGGCGACAGCGCATTCAACCCCGCCAGATCCATCTTGTTGTACCGGCTGTACGGATCACGGCGTTCCACATTGGTCTTCATCAACTTTGCCGTTTCCGTCTCAAACGCCAGAATCGTCTTCCCTGCGTCCGCCACCCGAATTCCGCCCAGCCCCAGCAACCGGTCCACATGCGCCACGAACTCGTCCCGGATCTTCCGGCTCCTCTCATCGTCCCGGAAATAGAAGTCCCGCTCCGGCAGCGAGGTCCCGTCGACAAACACGTTCGCCACAATCTGCGTCGTGTTCTTCATGTCCGGCGTACCCATCACCCTGAACGGCACCGCTCCCCCATCCGCCAATCGCCGCAACAACAGCGCCTTCAACTCCTCGCGCGTCGTTACTTTCGCAATCTGCTCCAACTCCCCTTGAATCGGCTTGATCCCCAACGCCTCCCGCCGCGGCGTGTCCATGCAAGCCGCGTACAAATCCCCGATCCGCTGCTCGTTGCTCCCCGCCGGCGCCTTGGCCACCGCCGCTGCCTCCAGAATCGTCCGCAACCGCTCCCGGTTCCCATCCCGCATGATCGGCATCGTCCCCCAACTCGACTGCGCCGGCGGCACCGGATTCTTGTCCAGCCACGCCCCATTGGCGTACCGCCAGAAGTCCTCGCACGGCTTACACGTCTTGTCGATCGCCGTTAAATCAATCCCGCTCCGCAACGGCTCGGCCAGGTTAGGCACCACGGCGATCAGGGAAATACCAACAATTTGAAGCGCTTTTCTCACATTTGCAGTAAAGCACATACCGTAGGTGGTGGACAATCAAATTAAGTAGTATATAAATATACTACTATGCCTGCATTGCAAGCCCTCCAGGATCTCGGGCTCAACCAGTTAGAAGCCGAAATTTATCTCTTCCTCCTCCCCCAGCCCCCGATGACCGCCTATCGCGTCGCCAAACACCTCGGCAAACCCGCCGCCAATGTCTACAAAGCCATCGATGTCCTCGCCCGCAAAGGCGCCGTGCTCCTCGATGACGGCGACTCCCGCACCTGCCGCGCTATCCCCGCCAAGGATTTCCTCCGCCGCGCCCAGCGCGACTTCAGCGACGTCGCCAGCCGTGCCCAGGCCCACCTCGCCTCGATCGAAACCGCCCCCCTCGACGAACGCGTCTACCGCCTCGAAACCACCGAGCAAGTCTTCCTTCGTTGCCGCGAAATGGCCGAGTCGGCCACCCGCGTTCTCGTCGTCGACGCCTTTCCCCTCACCCTCAACCGCATCCGTGACTGGCTGGAAGCGGCCGCCGCCCGTGGTGTCGCCGTCCATGTGGAAGCCTACGAACCGGTCGAGATTCGCGGTGCCGATGTCATCGTCGTCCCCATGGGCGATCGCCCGGTCCAGCTATGGCGTTCCCAGCAGTTGAATATCGTCAGCGACGGCCGCGAAAACCTGATGGCGCTCCTCGACCGGACTGGCGCCGCCGTCCTCCAGGCCTACTGGAGCAATAGCCTCTATCTCTCCTGCCTCCACCACGCCGGCCGCCTCTGCGAACAGACCATCCTCCGCGCCCTCGCCGCCGACAAAGCCGGCGGCAACCCCATCGCCATCCTCCGCGCCCACCCGTTCTTCCTCGAATCCGATGTCCCCGGACAGAAGGAACTCATGCAACGCCATGCTTCGCTTTCTTAGCGCCTTCGTCCTCTTCGCCGCCTGCGCCGCCGCCTCCCGCCTCCTTCCCGCCGGTGGCCAGCCTGCCCTTAAACTCCTGCTGATCCTCGCCGCGCTCGTCCTCATCCGCGGCCGTTGGGCCGCCCATGGCTTCGCCTGGCCCTCGCGCACCCGGTGGGGTACCGTCGTCGCCCCCGGCCTCCTCCTCGGTGCCCTCTCCAGCCTCGGTGCCCTACTCTTCCACTTCGACGGCATGCGCCATCTGGTCAAAAGCTATTCGGTGTTCCAGATCATCCTCGTCGTCTGGTTCTGGTCCAGCCTCAGCGAGGAGATCTACTGCCGCGGCTGGTTCCAAAGCTCCCTGCCCCCCGGACCTTCCCGCGTATTCTGGAGCGCCGCACTCTTCGGCTCCATGCATACCAGCCTCTTCTTCGCCGGAGTCGACATCCCTTCCGTCCTCTGGATCGTACTCTCCACCACCGCGCTCGGTTACGCCTGCGCCGTCGTCCGCGAATCCAGCGGCAGTTGGATCCCCGCCTTCGTCCGCCACGCCGCCTTTAACGCCGGAGGATTACTGGGAGGCATCGTCTACGCCATCGGCTATCGCATAGCCACCGGCCAGATGCCTCCCAGCTAACCCGTTTACTTCTTCTTCAGGCTGTTCACGTAGGCCACGATCTTCAAAATATCGTCCTGCCCCACCCGGTTCCCGAACGCCTGCATCGCGCCCGTCGCCCCGGCATAAACCACCTCAAAGAACCCGGCATCGGTCTTCACCCGCGGATAGGTCACCTGCCCGTCAATCAGGTTGGAGCCCATCCGCCCGGTCGCGTCCGCCAGGTGGCAACTCGCGCACCACTGCGCATACACCTTCTTGCCGTCGGCAATCGCCCCGGCCTGCCCGTTGTACGCGTTCACACCCGTCTTCCGGAACTGCTCCACCGCCGGCGTCACCTTGTCATTCGCCATCAGGTTGAACTGCAGCGCCTTGTTGTCCAGCGGATGCAGCAACTGGAAGGGCCCGCTCGCCGAAGAGGTCTCCACCGGCGCCGACGCCGTCCGCGCCGTCTCCGCCCCGGCAGGCACTTCGCTCACCGGCATCACACGCCACAACGCCCCGGGAGGATTCCCCGTAGCGCCTTTGTCCGACGTATAGAAGCAGTTACAGTTCACTGCCATCACATAGCCGTTTTCGTCATAGCCGCCGGCCGTGAACTGCAGGCTCGTGTGCAGCATCTCCTGCAGAATCCACTTGTCCCCGTTCCAGCCCAGCCCGAATACCCGGCCCGAGCACCAGTCGCCCACCAGATACACGCCCTTCATCCCGCCGTAATTCGCCACGCCCAGGCCCTCAATCGAGCACCCATGCCCGTCCTTCAACGGCGGCGCGCCCGGATACGGATTTTCATGCGGATACTGCCCCGCCGGCAGCGTCCCGATAATCCCGCACTTATCGTCCGGCCCGGTCATCGGGAAGCACTTCGTCCCCATGTTCCGCGGCCAGCCATAATTCTCTCCACCCTTCGAACTCGCCGGCTGGAAATCAATCTCTTCCCAGTGGTTCTGACCCACGTCGGCAATGTACATATCGCCCGTCTTCAGATCGAACGAAAACTCATACGGGTTGCGCAGACCGAACGACCAGATCTCCGGCCGTGCCTTCGTCTTGATCTTCGAGAAATCATGCTCGCTGATGCCGAACAGCGACATCAACTGCTCCTTGGCCGCATACGCGAACGGATTCGACGGCGGAATCTTGTACGGCACCCGGTCGTCTTCCACGTTCACGTCAATCCGCAGCATCTTCCCCAGCAACGTGTTCAGATCCTGCCCGCTCTCCAGCGGATCGCCTTCCCACCCGCCGTCGCCCGAGGCGATATAGAGGTAGCCGTCCGGCCCGAATTCGATCTGCCCGCCGTTGTGGTTGTAGTACGGCTGTTCAATCCGCATCAGCACCTTCGAGGTCTGCTTGGTGCGCTCCGGCGTCAGGAAGTTCGGGTTGTTCTTGTCCACCTGGAAGCGGACAATCAGCCCGTCGCCGTTGAACGGCAGCGACGCGTAATGGACGTAAAAATAACCGTTTTCCTTGAATTTCGGGTGGAATGCAACCGAATACAGCCCCTGTTCCACAAAACCCGTCTGCACATCGGTCCCCAGCGGGTTGATGTTCGTCAGGTCCAGGAACGGCTCCTTCTGCACCCGTCCGTCTTTGTGGACAACGCGAATCCGCCCCACGCGCTCGCACACAAACAGCCGGCCCGTGCCGTCGTTGGCGCTCGCCACGTTCGTCGGATCCAGAAACCCGTCGGCTACCTTCACCAACGCGATCTTTGGATTGCCAGGCAACACCCCGCCCGGCTCCGCCACCTCGCTCACCTTTTCAGGCACTCGCGGACCCGTCGCGGCCCACAGCAGTGCGGCGCCGGCCAGCAGCCCGCCTATCAATACAAGATTTTTCTTCACGTTGTCGTCTCCCGAACTCAGTGATTATATTGCATCAATCACCGGATCGGCGAAAACGGCAACGCCCGCAAAAACATGCTCGAGATGTTGGAAACAATCTCAGCATCGCTCCACCCCGGCGTCGAACGCAGCTTCTGCCACTCCGGATGCGCCAGAAACTTCTTCCAGTTGGCGTCCCGCGCGTTCCAGTCCTCGTACCCCAGCATGTAGGTCAGGTTCGGCTGCTTCTGCCCGAATACCGTCTCCCCGAAGAACACCGGATCCAGCCCCGTCTTCTGGAACACCGCGATCTCCCCTTCATTGAACATCCGCACCTTCTCCGCCAGGCTGGAGGCGTCGTCGCTCTCATAGGTGCGCAACTCAAACAACCGCCCGTTCTTCCCCGTTCCCTTGGCCAGTTGCGGAAACCCCGCGAAACCTCGCAACAGCGACGTCTCATACCGCATGAATCGCAACCCCGGCGCCCCGTTGTACGCCTTCAGCGCCGCCTGATACGTCGCGTCGGCAGCCATCTTCGCCTGCGCCTCTTCATACGCGGCTAGCGTCGGATAACTCGTTAACGCCAGGAAAAACGGTGAGTCCGGCGCCAGTTGCGACGCGAAAAACCCTACCCCCGACGCTCCCGACCGCTGCACCGCCGGCAACGCTGACTTCTCCAGAAACTCCGTCAGCTTGGCCACCTGATTGTCCGCGCTGTTGCGCAGAAACAGCTTCCGCATCACGATGTAGTGGCGGGCGGACGGCGTCTGGGCCTGCGTTTGCACAGCGGCGCCGGCGGCCGCGGCGCTGGTTATGATTTTCCGTCGTGTCATCAGACACCACGGTATCAAAAGCCAACTACTTCGGACGCATCGCCCCCACAATCGCTTCCAGATGATCCAGATACTTCTCCAGCGCCGCACGCCCTTCGGCCGTCAACTCGTACTCCGTCCGCGGAAAACGGTTCTCAAAACTCTTCTTGCACGTCACATACCCGGCCTCTTCCAGCCGCCGCGCATGCACGCTCACGTTTCCGTCCGACGTCTCCAGCAACGCCTTCAGTTCGTTGAACGTCATGGGCCCGCTCGCCGCCAGCGCGCTCACAATCCCCAGCCTTACCTTCTCGTGAATCAGCCGGTCCAGCGCCTGCGCCTCTTTCATCGCCGCGGTGCCAGCAGCCGGCGTCAATACAGCCACTCTCGATGCCGATGATTTAGCCACCATACCTCCTCGCAATGATCAGCCCGAACACGATATGCAGTACCCCAAACCCGCCCGCCAGAAACCAACTCCCCCAACCCGCCGGACTCGCCAGCGCCACCGCTCCCAGTGCCATGAAACATAGCCCCATCACCGGAACTACACGCACCGAAAACGCTCCCGCCGTTACAATCCCCGCCCCGTATAACAACAACCACATCCCCGGCATCAGCCCCCAGGCCCCCTGTACATAAAGGACCCACGTCATCACCCCGCCCGCCGCCACCGGCGGACTGAAACTCAGGAAAAACTGCCGCCCCGGCGCCGCAAACAGGCTCCGGTCCCCCCGCCGCGTCTTCCGTAGAATGAATGCCGACCCGATCGCCAGCGCCAGAACCACTTCAAACATCCACACCAGCACCCACATCCGCGGATCGCCCTGCCGCGCCGCTACCGCCGCCGCTACCAGCGCCGACACACCCATCGCCACGCCGCCCCAGCCCGGTACCGCCGTGAAAGAGCCCGATCGCTCCATCGTCTCCCGGATGTACTTCAGCTGCTCGAGCGCGTGATCGCTGATCGCCACCGGCCGCTGCGAACCCATGAATTCATTCTCCGCCAAGCACTTTCCGATAGCAAGCTACCCGAACAGCCGCATCTGCGCCGGCCCCTCCCAGTCCGGCGGCCGGTACTCCCCGCCCCGCTCCCCCAATCCGTGACGCTGCCGCACCGCATCCACCCGCGCCTTCAACTCCTCCACATACGCCCCGCGCAAATACGCCTCCCGCTCATACCAGGCCTTATACTTCCCGTAAAGCAGCGGGTACTCCCCCTCCAGCCACCGCAGAAATACCCCACGCGCACAGTCCTTTAGAAACAAAGGCTGCGCCCACAGTGTCCTTCCCCCGGCCGCCTTCACCGCCCGCCCCACCGCGTCCAGGCTCGCTTCCCCATCCGTGATCCGCGGCAGCACCGGCGAAATCCCGGCTCCCGTCGAGATCCCCGCCGCCCCCAAGATCCCCAATGCTTCCAGCCGCAACCGTGGCGCCGGAGCCAGTGGCTCCAACCTCCGCGCCAGACCCTCATCCAGCGTCGTAATCGTAAAACTCACCCGCACATCGTTCCGCCGCGCCAGCGGCCCCAACAGATCCACATCCCGCGCCACCAGGTCGGACTTCGTCGTCACCAGTATCTTCACCCCGTCAACCCGGCCCTGCATCTCCTCCAGCATCCGCCGCATCAGCCCGTATCGCCGCTCGGCCGGCTGATAGCAGTCCGTCGCCGTCCCAAAGGCAATAGAATCTCCCGGCGCGAGCCTCCGAATCTCGCGCCGGAACAGACGCGCATCCCACCGCTTGGCAAAGATGCGCGTCTCAAAATCGTCCGCCGTCAGCTCCATGAATTCGTGGGTATAGCGTGCATAACAGTAGCGGCAGCCATATTCGCAGCCGCGATAGGGATTTACGGTCCAGTCAAATATTTGCCGTTTCCCCGAACACGATCCAATAAAGCTTCTGGCAGGCAACTCCAGGTACGTTACCCGGCGTTTTTGCTCCAGCGGCGGACTTTCGGCTGCCATCTTGGCGATACCAACGAGTGGCATCCCACGATATTCGCCTTTTGTTCGCCTGCTGTCAAGCGATTTTAGGCCATCGTCACCGCGTCAATCGCGGTCAAACGAACCACGATCTTCGACTGTTCCCGGTTCCGGCCTTCAACGAACTCCATACCCAGGTTCGTCACCAGCATCGCGATCTGCTGCCCGTTCACATAGAGCGTGACGCCCTTCTTTTCTTTCGAACTGGCCACCAGCAGATCCATCATCGGATTGCCTTCGGCGGCGGAAACAGTAGTAGCGGCGCCGGCGAAAGCGGCGAGCGCGGGGATCAATTGGCGGCGGTTCATAATTACAGTCCTCCCATCAAGGTCTTATAGATTTCCATATCGTTAAACATCCCGTCGGTGCGCAGAGCGTAGGCGCAGTGCATCTCCAAAACACCGTTCTTGAACTCCATCTTCATCTCTTCTTTGGTCTTGACGTTCTTGAGCTTCACGGTCTTCAAGCCGTCGCGCAGAGCCTCTTTCCCCATCGGGTCGATGGAGATGGAACGCAGCGCCATATTCAGCCGGTGGCAGGACAGGTTGTCCATAAACCGCAGCGCCTCGGCGTCGTTGGACAGGCTGTCCCAGTCGACCTCATAGCGAGCGGTGCCGCCGCAGATCTCAGTAATCTCTTTTTCGCGCTCCGGCAGCGTCTTCTCGGTCAGGTCCCGGATCATCTGTCTTTCTTGCAGTCCCATTGTGTGCTCCACTCAAAATGGCGCAAGAACGGAAAGAAACTAATCACCGCCGCACACTTTTTCGCATATTCCGATGACTTGTCCCCGTTGCAAGACCCCCATGAAGGAATGCAAGGGCCACATTTACCACAAGCAGCGCAAGTGGAAATGTCCCCGCTGCGCCCGCACCCGCATGCAAAAACCCCGCCCCCCCAAAAATGGGACCGGGTGCACCTGACCCCATTTTTAAGTTCTCATATATCAACCACTTACCACCGATCCCCCAGAACAATTAATTCCCCAACCGCTCCACCCGGAACGTATAATCCGCCAACTCCTCCCCCTTCCCGTCCATCACCGTCGCCACATAATCCCCCGTCCCCGGTACCGCCATCCTCCCAACTCCCCGCTCCAAAGCCCCAGCCCAAACCTCCCGCCCCGTGTCCACCCCCCTCACCCGCCCCCGCACCGCCTCCACATTCCCAAAATCCACCCGCAACTCCCCCACCCCTTCCCTCACCCGCACCACCTGCGCCCCCTCCGAACTCCGCAATGTCCCCGCCGTCAGCCGGACATCCTGAGTCACAACACCCCCCTCCGGCCGCGTCCCCCAAAACACCCCCATCACCAACACCGCCATCACCGCCGCCCACCGCCACCACGCCACTCCCCGCACCTCCTCCCCCCGGAACCGTTCCCGCAGCGCCCGGGCAAACGCCTCTCTCCGCACCACCTCCGGACGCGCCTCCCGGTATGCCTCCCAACCCCGCTTCTCCGCCCCCCGCAGCCGCCCCGCCACATACGCGTCAATCAGCTCATCCTCCTCCGCCCCCATCTGCTCCAGATATCCCGCCTCCCCAAACAGCCGTTCCTCCACCGCCGCCCGTTCCCGCTCGCCCAACTGTCCCAGTAGATATCGCCGTATCTCGCTCACGTTATTCAATGACCCCCGGACCTATTTCATTACCGCCCATACACCCCCGCACACACGCCTCCAGCTTCGCCCGCACCCGGTGCATCCTCACCCGCAGCGCATTCCCGTCAATTCCCAACTCCGCCGCCAGCGCCGCCCGCTCCCGGATCTTTGCCCCTCCATTCCCCGTATAAAACCGTTCCACCCACCTCCGGCTCGCCGGCGCCATTTTTCCCAGACACTCCTCCAAACACCCCGCCGCCGGATGAACCTCCACTTCCGCCGCCGCCGGTACCCGGTTCCAATCCACCTCCGCCGCCCGCGGCTTCTTCCATCCCTCCCGCACCACATTCCGCGCCACCCCCAACACAAAACTCTCCACCGACCCCACACTCACCCCCTCCGCCAGCCGCCGCGCCACCCGGTCCAACGTCTCGTCCGCCGCCTCCTCTCCACCCGCATGCCGGTTTGCCGCAAAGAAGATCAGCAACCGCCGCCGCAACTCCTCATACCGCTCCCCCGGCGACTCCCCCAATGCCTCCAAAAATCGCCCAAACGTCTCCGGTGTCAGTGGAACTCCCCCTGCAACACAAAGCCCGCCCAATAAAACGGATGCGCCCACCGCCTCGTCCCAGCCACCCTCCTCTGCGCCTCCCGCAGCGCCTCCCCCGCTGGCTTCTTCCCCTCCCACATCTCCGTATAGAAATGCTTCATCAACTCCGCTGTCGCCCGATCATCCACCTTCCATAAACTCGCCACCACCCGCTTCACTCCAGCCTGCTGAAACGCCCGCGTCAGGCTCATCAGCCCCTCCCGCTTCATCTCCTTCCCCAGCGCCGTCTGGCACGCGCTCAGTACCACCAACTCCGCCCCCAGCTTCATCCCATACACGTCTCGCACCCGCAAACGCCCCCCCGCCAGCACAATCTCCGTCCGCTCCGGCCGGTCCGTATCCATCACGCTGTGCACCGCAAAATGCATCACCCGCGCCGGATTCTTCAATACCGCCTCCCGCGTCGCCCCCGCTCCCATCGCCGCTACCCGCTCCCCCTCCGGCACCAGCCCTAATATGCTCTCCGCCTCCATCCGCGCAAACGCCAGCCTCGCCAGTTGCGGCGCCGCCGGATCGGCAAACACCGCCAGCCGCTTCCCCCCCGCCCGCCCGGCTATCCCCCGCATCGCCGCCACCGCCGACGCCGACGGTGCCAGCGTCACCGTCGCCCCCGTCAAATCCGCAAACGGCAAATACTGCAACGCCCCGTCCGCCACCACCAGCAACTTCTTCCCCTCCACCCCCGGCAACAACACCCGCGCCAGCGCCGCCGCGTCCGGCCGCCCCTTCCCCGCCTCCCGATACCCCTCGTAGGCCTTCCGCGCCATCCCTTCCAGCACCGCCCGCCCCGGTAACTCCCGGTGCCGCACCCCCCCGCTCTTCGTCACCACAAATAGATGACTCTTCGACTCCCCCAGCGCATACTCCACCAGTGTCGTCTCCCCGTCCAACACATCTCTCCGCACCTGCTCCGCCGTCAGCGTCGCCGCCTCCGCCCCGCCCTTCACCCCAGCCTGCCCCAGCGCCTCCACAATGGCCCGTGCCCGCGCCCGCTCACTCACCGCGAACGCCCGCCGCCCGTCCCCCTTGTCCAACTCCAGGTACGTCTCAATTAAAAACTCATACCGGTTCTGCACATACCCGATATAGGTCGCCCGCAGATCCCGGTCCGATAAACTCTGCCGCAATCCCTCCGCCAGCGTTACCGCCTCCAGCATCTCGCTCGCCGCCGCTTCCAGGTTCCCCGCCTTCCGCTCCAGCATCGCCAGCGTCTGATGCGCAAACGCCTCTCCGCCCCGGTACTTCTCCTCCCGGAACAGCGCAATCGACTTCCGCAACTCCTCCCGCGCCTCCCCCGCCTTTCCCATCCCCAGCAACTTCACCCCCAGTTTCGCCCGCGTCGACGCCTCCCCCCGCCGGTCCTTCGTCTCCACCCGGATCGCCAGCGCCGCCTCCAACTCCTCCAGCCCCCCTCCCGCCTCCAGCATCGCCCGCGAACTCCGCGCATCCGCCTCCGTCTTTCGGTCCCCCGCCTCCCGCGCCAGCGTCACCGCCTCGTCAAACAGCGCCCGCGCCTTCCCCTTCTCCCCCAAATAACGCCGCAACTCCCCCAGGCTGAACAGCGTCGTCGCCAGGACCCCAGGCTTCGCCGTACCCCGCTGCATCGCCAGACTCCGCTCCAGATACCCGAACGCCTTCCCGTTCTCGTCCAGGTTGTAATACAACACCCCGATGTCCCGCAGCGTCCGCGCTTCCAGTTCCTTCCATCCGCCCGCCCGCAGCAGCCGCAACGCCTGTTCATAAAATCCCAGCGCCTTCTGCCGCTCCCCAATCCCCTCGTGCACAAATGCCAGTACCCGCAGGTTCACCGCCTGCTCCATCCCCTTCCCCAACTTCTTGTGGATCGCCAGCGACTCCCGCAGCGCCGCAATCCCCTCCTCCGCCTTCCCCTGCTCGTAAAGCGTCAGCCCCTTTTCATGAAGCTCCTCCGCCTCTTTTGCGCTCCCCCCTTGCCACAACAGCAGTGCCAGCAGAAACCATGAGGCCACCCTCGCATCGTATCGCCCTTATTGCCGCAGGAACAACTGCCCGTTCAGCTTCAATCCACCGTTCCCATACGGCTCAAACGAAAACAACTGCCGCCCCACCCCGTCAATATCCGCCACCAGCGTCGCCCCGAAGATCCGGTACGTCCCCGTCGTCACGTTCGACGCCCCCACATTCCCCCCGCCATACACCTCCGACGTCGTATCAAAAAAGTTCTGCTGCGTCGACCGGAACCGGTTCCCCGGCAGGAAAACCACCGTCCAGTTGCTCGAATAGCTCGACGAATCCCGCACCCCCGTCCGCGTGCTCTTGTAAGAGCTCAACTCCCACCGCCCCAGCACCCCCTGCTCCGCCTGCACGTTCCGCGCCGGCGCCTGGAATCGCGCCGACTGCAGAATCGCCCTCCCTAACCGTTCCCACTCCCCCGCCCGCTCCTGCCGCCCCATCGCCAGCACCCCCAAATACACCTCCCCCTGCAACTCCATCCCGTTCCACGCCGACAACACCCCCACCCCATAGCTCTGCTCCGCCCTCTGCCCTGTAATCTTCGGCGCCGCCGTCAACCGGGCCCCCGGCAGCGCCTGCCCCGCCAGTGCCGCTGCCTGCCGCGTCAACTCCTCCATCGATCGCGCCATCGCAATCCCGCTCCCCACCAGAATCCGCCCCTCTCCTCCCCCCAACGGCTCCACCACCGTCATCATTGGCGTATATCGCGCCTGCCACCCCGCCGGTACCGCGAACCGGTACGCCCCGTCCGGCGCCACAAACTCTCCAGCCATCATCGGTATAACAGTCAACATCAGTAAAGTCCTCATACCCTGCATGGCCCCCGCCCAAAAAACATTACCGCCCCCCGTAATGTTTTTCTTTCTCCCCCCATCTCATTCGTGCCCCTTCACTCCCTCCTGCTCGCGCTCGCCGCACTTGCCGGACACTTCCTCCTCATCTGGCGCGCCTCCCAAATAGGACTCAACCCCCGCCGCGCCGCCGGCTTCAGCGCCTCCCTCCTCATCGGCGCCGTACTCGGTGGCCACGGTCTCTTCCTCCTCCAGCACCCCGAACTCTTCTTCTGGAACCCCTTCCTCGGATCCGCCACCCTCGGCGCCCTCCTCGGTGCCGCCCTCGCCGGCGCCCTCTACCTCCGCCGCTACCAACTCTCCCTTCACTACTTCTCCCCCGCCGCCTGGTCCTTCCCCTTCGCCTGGATCCTAGCCCGCTCCGGTTGCGCCCTTGCCGGTGAACCCCTCACCCACTTCGAGGTCGCCTACTCCGCCCTCCTCGCCGCCGCCTTCTGGCGCGCCCGCCTCCGCCCCTGGCCCTTCCCCGCCATCCTCCTCGTCTCCTACGGCATTCTCCGCCTCGCCTTCTTCACCGTCCGCTTCCATCCCCCTGCCGCCGACCTCCTCGGCGCCTCCCTCGCCATCTGCATCGGCCTCTATTGGAGCCAAAGGAAATTCGCATGCTAAATCGCGCCACCCTCACCGTCCTCGCCCTTGCCACCGCCCTGCTCCTCTCCAGCTTCCAGGGCTCCACCTTCTGCGGCCTCAACACCCAGGACCACTGGGGCAGGATCGTCCTCTCCGCCTGCCTTGGATTCATAGAAGGCCCCACCACCCCCGGCCAGCCCCCCTACACCCCCGGCGGCCGTTCCCTCTTTGAAGCCAACCACGGCCAGTCGGACCCCGCTTTCCCCATCATCGGCCGCGGCAACGGCTTCTTTTTCTTCCTCAATAACCAGGAAACCGTCCTCGACCTCCGCCCCGCCAATCGCCTCCTCCGCCTCTCCCTCGCCGGCGCACGCCCCGGTTCCCCACTCCTCCAACCCGCCGGGACCATCAACTACTTCCTCAGCCCCGATCCCTCCCGCTGGATTACCAACGTCCAGGCCTACGATCAGGTCGGCTATTCCAACGTCTACAACCGCATCGACCTCGTCTACTACTTCAAGGACGGCCTCCTCGAACACGACTTCCGCCTCGCCCCCGGCGCCGACCCCTCCCTCATCCGCTGGCGCTTCTCCGGCGTCGACCGCATCTCCCCCGATGGCGACGCCGTCGTCCTCCACGCCGGCGCCGCCCGCCTCCGTTGGGCCGCCCCCGTCGCCCTCCAGGCCGGTCGCCGTCTCCCCGTCAAATACCACCTCCACGCCGACGGCACCCTCGGCTTCCGCGTCCCCAACCACGACCCCTCCCAGCCCCTCGTCATCGACCCCGTCATGCAGTACCTCTCCTACCTCGGCCGCCGCGGGGGCGACGCCGCCGGCCGCTCCGCCTCCGACCCCCAGGGCAACCTCTACTTCGCTGGCGCCTCCACCGATGCCGAATACCCCTCCACCCCCGGCGCCGCTACCCCCAACACCCAGGGCTTCAACCTCACCAACATCGTCGTCACCAAAATGGACCCCACCGGCTCCCGCCTTCTCTATTCCACCTACATCGGCGGCGCTAACAACGAAATCGCCGCCGGCGTCGCCGTCGACCCCCAAGGCGCCCTCTACATCACCGGCGCCACAGACTCCCGCGACTTCCCCACCACCCCCAACGCCTTCCAACGGCAACCCGCCCCTCCCCCCACCTCCGGCCGCCCCGACCGCGGCAACTGCTTCGTCACCAAACTCAACCCCGCCGGCTCCAGCCTCGCCTACTCCACCTACCTCAGCGGCTCCGAACGCGACGGCTGCATCGCCATCGCCGTCGACCCCTCCGGCGCCGCCGTCGTCACCGGCGGCTCCGAGTCCACCAACTTCCCCACTACCCCCGACGTCGTCCAGTCCCGCCCCCGCCTCGCCAGCACCGAACCCGGCTACGACGTCATCGTCTCCAAACTCACCCCCGACGGCTCCGCCCTCCTCTATTCCACCTTCGTCGGCGGCACCGGCAGCGATACCGGCCACGGCATCGCCCTCGACGCGGCCGGCAACGCCTACGTCACCGGCATCACCAACTCCGCCTCCAACTTCCCCGTCTCCGCCAACGCCTTCCGCACCGCCTACGCCGGCCAGGGCGGCGGGGGCATGCCCTTCCCCCTCGGCGATGGGTTCTTATTCAAACTCAACCCCACCGCCACCCAACTCGTCTACTCCACCCTCCTCGGCGGCTCCCGCGACGATACCGCCCTCGCCGTCGCCGTCGACTCCGCCGGCAATGCCTACGTCGCCGGCAACACCCTCTCCCGCGACTTCCCCACTACACCCAACGCCTACCAGCGCGAGTGGCGCGGCGAAGGCGGCCAACTCACCCTCCCCGCCGGCGATATATTCCTCTCCAAGGTCAGCCCCTCCGGCACCGCCCTCGTCTTCTCCACCCTCGTCGGCGGCTCCCGCGACGACCGCGCCATCTCCCTCGCCCTCGGCCCCGACAACTCCGTCCACCTCGTCGGCCATACCCTCTCTACCGACTATCCCGTCACCCCAGACGCTGCCCAATCCGCCAACCGCACCACCAACGCCCAATCCCCCGTCTCCACCGGCGACGGCTTCTACCTCCAACTCGACCCCTCCGGCTCCCGCCTCCTCTACTCCACCTACCTCGGCGGCTCCGCCGACGATTGGCTCAGCGGCATCTCCCTCGACTCCCGCGGCACCGCCATCGTCACCGGCGGGACCTCGTCCTCCAACCTCCCCGTCACCCCCGACGCCTACCAGCGCACCTACTTCGGCGCCGTCGATTCCCTCCTCCCCGCCGGCGATATCCTCGTCAGCCGCTTTGCCAACGTCCCCCCGCTCGCCTACGCTAACGCCGCCTCCTACGCCACCGGCGCCGTCAGCCCCCGCCTCATCACCACCATCGTCGGCTCCGGCTTCAACGCCCAAACCCGCTTCCTCTTCGACGGTACCCCCGCCGAAATCCTCTATGTCACCCTCACCCAGGCCGCCGTCGTCGTCCCACCCTCCGTCCGCAACTCCACCACCCTCACCGTCCAGGGCCTCGCCCCCCTCGTCATCCCCGTCGTCCCCGCCCAACCCGCACTCTTCACCGCCAACGCCTCCGGCTCCGGTCCCGGCGCCATCCTCAATCAGGACAGCTCTCTCAATACCGCCGCCAACCCCGCCCGCCCCGGCGAAATAGTTGTCCTCTACGGCACCGGCGATGGCCCCGGCCCCGTCGTCGCTACTCTCGCCGGCCGCCCCGCCGAACTCCTCTACGCCGGTCCCTCCCCGGGCCTCACCACCGGACTCGTACAAATCAATATCCGCGTCCCCGACGGCACGCCCCCGGGCCCGCAACCCGTCTCCTTCCGCGTCGGCACCGCGGAAAGCCAGCGCGGTGTCACCGTCGCTATCGGCTCTCCCAATTGACCAGGTAACCCGCCGAAGAGGAGCCGCTAGCTCCTCTTCCGGGTTTGGTCGCCATTAGCGGTCCAGCGCTTCACGCCTCCCTGATACTTCTCAGGCGATACGGCGCCGCCCTCACTAATAGTCCTAGTACCAAAGACTACACCCAGAATTTTCTGAGTGCAAGCACTAATGTCCCTTAGGCATTTTTTCCCCTGCCTCGATCATTATCGGCAGAATATTCTGCTTTGGCGGTAGCGGGCACGTCGCATACGGCGTAAAAACACACGGCGGATTCTTCGCCACATTGAAGTCGATCTCCGCCACCCCTCCCTTCGGCAGCGGCGCATACAACATCCGCCCCGCCCCGTAGGTCCCCTTGCCGGCCGTTTTGTCTTTGAAAACAAAGAACAATTGCCCCTCATCCAGCACCGGCTCCAGGCGATATTTCTGCCCCCGCAATGTGAACTCCACCAGCCCCGGACTCACCATCTTCTGCACGTTTCCCGTGTGGTCGGCAAAGTTCACTGTTCGCGGATATGGGTGCGGAATAAACTTCGCTTTCAGCAGAAATTCCCGCCGGATAGGGTACCAGTTAAATCCTGTAAATTCCCGCCGCATCGCGCTTTCCGCGTCCCGCAAACGGACGCCGAATTTCCCGTTCCGCTCGATCGCCACCAGGCGCATCCGCTCAATCTCCAGCACGTCCGGCGTACCCGACGTGTCCGTCCGCATCGCCCGTACCGCCCCCGTTGCGTCCCGGAACCGCACCACCTTCCCGTCAAACAGGAATGCCCCCGCCTTCGCCGGTCCGCGCGGCAGAACAATGTCGTTCCCCTCCGCCGAACCCGCCAGGTTCTCCCCTTCTTTCAGCCAGTACAAGCCCGCCACGCTCAACCATCCCGTGTACGGCGCCTTCAGCCCTTCCTCGTACTTCTTCCGCCATTCTTCTACAGACAGGGTATGCGGATCGGCGGCAAGCACGGCAAGCTGGCAAACCATCAGCCAAACTATTCGTGTCACCATGCTTAATGGTATATCTATGCGCCCCGTCTTCTTCCTCGCCCTCATCCTCTCACTCCCCGCTCAAGACTTCTCCAAAATCCAAATCGAAAAGGTAGCCGGCGGATTTACCTTCACCGAAGGCCCCGTCTGGAGCCGCGACAACTACCTCCTCTTCTCCGACCCCCCCGAAAGCAAGATCTACCGCCTCACCTCCGAAGGAAAGACCGTATTCCGCGAAGCCTCCAACGGCGCCAACGGCAATACCTTCGACTCCCAGGGCCGCCTCTATACCTGCGAATCCAAGTCCCGCCGCGTCACCCGCACCGACAAGAAAGGCGCCATCGAAGTCCTCGCCGACAAGTTCGAAGGCAAACGCCTCAACGCCCCCAACGATATCGTCGTCCGCAAAGACGGCCACGTCTATTTCACGGACCCCGCCTTCGGCGCCCAGGCCAACTCCCGCGAACTCGACTTCTACGGCATCTACCACCTCCCCCCCAAAGGCCCCCTCGAACTCATCGCCAAAACCACCGGCCGCCCCAACGGCATCGCCCTCTCCCCCAACGGCAAAATCCTCTACGTCGCCGATTCCGACGACCGCCTCATCCGCGCCTTCGACGTCGCCCCCAACGGCAAAGCCTCCAACGAGCGCACCCTCATCACTAAAATCGACGGGCCCCCCGATGGCATCCGCACCGACGACAAAGGCAACATCTGGGTCACCTGCAACAACGTCTCCCTCTACGCCCCCGACGGCAAATTCATCAACAAAATCGACTTCCCCGAAACCCCGCGCAACCTCACCTTCGGCGATGGCGACTTCTCCACCCTCTACGTCACCGCCCTCAAATCCATCTACCGCGTCCGCGTCGAAATCAAGGGCTCGGTGCAATATTGAGCGACGATCGCCGCTACCCGCCCCGCCCCATCCTCGGCGTCGGCGCCCTCATCCTCCGCGATAACGAAATCCTCCTGATCCAGCGCGGCAAGCCCCCGCTCCTCGGCTATTGGTCCCTCCCCGGCGGCGCCGTCGAAACCGGCGAAAAACTCAGGGACGCCATCGCCCGCGAAGTCGCCGAGGAAACCGGCCTCACCGTCGAGGTCGGTGAACTCGCCGAAGTCTTCGAACGCCTCATGCCCGACCCCTCCGGCGCTACCGAATACCACTACGTCCTCCTCGATTACCTCTGCTCCATCACCGCCGGCACCCCCACCCCAGGTGACGATTCCGCCGCCGTCGCCTGGGTCCCCCGCCACCAACTGCCCACGCTCCTCATCACTCCAGGTACCCTGGAAGTAATCGAACGCACGTTCGCTCGCTATGGAAACCAGCAGTCTTGAGCTCTTAGAATTCGCCGAACTGAAAGCAATCGTCGGCCGAAATATCAGTTCCAACCCCGCCCGCCGCCTCCTCGATGGACTCGCCCCCTCCACCGATGTCGCCGCCCTCTCCCACGCCCACAACGAAACCGCCGAAGCCGTTAACCTCCTCAACGAAGCCGCCGCCCTCAAAAACGTCAACATCCGCTTCTCCGGCCTCCCCGATATCGACCAGGGCCTCGCCCGCATCGGCATCGAAGGCGCCTCCCTCGACGGCAAAGAAATCTACGACCTCCTCCAGTGGATCGACCGCGCTGCCGAACTCCGCGCCTCCATCCACAACGCCGGCGACCGCTTCCCCCTCCTCTCCCAAAGCGCCGCCAAACTCGCCGACCTCCGCCCCGTCCTCCGCTCCGTCGCCGGCAAACTCCACCCCAACGGTACCCTCGCCGACCACGCCTCCGTCGCCCTCGAGCGCATCCGCCGCGGCATGGAACGCCAGCGCGAACTCATCCAGCACTCCCTCGAAAAGTTCCTCCGCCTCCACAAAGACGACGGCGTCCTCCAGGACGATTTCGTCACCATCCGCTCCGAACGCTTCGTCATCCCCCTCGTCGCCGGCCAGCGCGGTAAAATCCCCGGCGTCATCCATGCCGCCTCCGGCACCGGCGCCACCCTCTTCGTCGAGCCGATGGAAACCATCGCCCTCAACAACGAACTCGTCCGCCTCACCGAAGAGGAAATGCGCGAAACCCACCGCATCCTCCGCGAACTCACCGAAACCCTCCGCGAACACGCCGCCGCCATCCGCTCCACCGTCCACGCCATGGCCGCCCTCGAGTTCACCTTCGCCAAGGCCCGCTTCGCCAAACAGTTCCGCTGCGTCGTCCCCGCCTTCGGCGAGCGCCTCCACCTCGACGGCGCCCGCCACCCCATCCTCGAAGACGTCCTCCGCCGCGAAAACAAACGCGTCGTCCCCGTCTCCTTCACCATGGACCGCATCCGCCGCACCCTCCTCATCACCGGCCCCAATACCGGCGGCAAAACCGTAACCATGAAGACCGCCGGCCTCCTCTCCCTCATGGCCCAGTCCGGCATCCCCGTCCCCTGCGAAGAAGCCGAGTTCCCCATCTTCACCCAGGTCCTCGCCGATATCGGCGACAACCAGTCCATCGCCGAAAGCCTCTCCAGCTTCTCCTCCCACGTCCGCCAACTCGGCATCATGTTGAACGCCGCCACCCCGGACTCCCTCGTCCTCCTCGATGAACTCGGCCGCGCCACCGATCCCGAAGAAGGCGGCGCCCTCGGTGTCGCCGTTCTCGAAAAGTTCCGCGAGTACGGCGCCTTCACCCTCGCCTCCACCCACCTCATGCCCCTCAAGGTCTGGGGCGCCACCACCGAAGGCGTCGTCCAGGCCTCCATGGGCTTCAACGAAGCCGAATTCACCCCCACCTACATCCTCCTCACTGGCGCCCCCGGCCGTTCCGCCGGCCTCGCCATCGCCTCCAAACTCGGCCTCCCCAAGTCGCTGATCGAGCGCGCCAAGCAGGCCATGACCACCAACGAGCGCGACATCGCCGGCTTCCTCAGCGAACTCCACCGCCGCCTCGACGAAGTCAAGGCCAAGCAACTCTCCCTCGCCGAGGAAAAGGTGCGCCTGGAGCGCGAAACCCTGAAGGAGCGCGAAGAGTTCCGCAAAGCCGAAGAGGCCAAGCGCAAGGAGATGGAGCGCAAAGCCGAGGCAGCGCTGGCCGCCTTCGAACGGCAAGCCAAGGAAACCCTGGAGCACATCCAGCAAAGCGCCGGCACCAGCCGCAAAGCATCCGATCTTGCCATCCGCAAGGTCATCAAGACCCAGACCGAATTCAAACACGAGGTCCAGCAAGCGGTAGCCAAACAGGAATCCGGCGAAAAGCGCCAGACCTTGATCGTCGACGAAGGCGACCGGGTCCGCCTCAGCGGCATCCGCGAGCCCGCCCGGGTGCGCAAGCTACTACCGAACGGCATGGTCGACGTAGAGATCGGCATCATGAAGATGCGCGTCCCCTACGCCGACATCACCGAGATCCTGCCCGACGGCCCCACCGGCCCGAAGTTGCCGTCAGGCGTGACCTTCCAATCCGGCCCCACCTGGGACACAGTGACCAAGGAGATCAACGTCATCGGCCAGCGGGCCGAGGAGGCCTGCGACGCGGTAGAGAAGTTCCTGGACATCGCCAGCCTGGCGAGTGTCGACCGTGTCAGGATCGTCCACGGCCACGGCATGGGGATCCTGAAGAGAGCGGTAGCCGATCTGTTAAAGCGCAGCCCCCTGGTGACGAAATACTACCCCGCCACTTCCGCCGAAGGCGGCAACGGCGCCACCATCGCCGAACTCAAAGAATTCTAAGACTTCCCCTGGATGCTGCTTACCGGAATCGTCCGTAACTTCCGATTCCCCCTAGATCACCGCTAAAACTTCCTCCGCGTGCCCCGCCGGCTTCACTTTCTCGAAAATGTGGGTAATCTTCCCATCCGGCCCAATCACAAAAGTCGTCCGCGCCACGCCCATGTACGTCTTCCCGTACATCGACTTCTCCACCCACACCCCATAAGCCTCCGCCCCGGCATGTTCAAAATCCGCCAGCAGCGTAAACGGCAAATCATACTTCTTCTTGAACTTCCCCTGCGCCTTCTCCGCGTCCGGGGAAATGCCGATAATCACCGCATCCTTCCCCGCAAACGCCGCCGAATGGTCCCGAAACTCGCACGACTCCGTCGTACACCCCGGCGTATCCGCCTTCGGGTAGAAGTACAGAACCACCGTCTTCCCCTTCAACGACGAGAGCCGGAACGCATTCCCCGCCTCATCGGTCAGCTTCAAATCCGGTGCCTTACTGCCAACTTTAAGTGCCATATAAACAGCTTAGATGCGCCCAACGTCACAAGGTTCATCAATATCGAACCACTCCGGCCCCATCGCCACCGTCAACCCCGCCCTCCGGCACGCCCCCGCCGTCTCCTCGCAAGCCCCCGCCGTCGACCACCCCACCCCATCAAACATCCCCTCCGCCGCCCTCCGGCACGCAATCCCCCAATACCCCCCATCCTCCGCCCGCCCCAGCGTCACATCCGCCCCGGACCCCAACAACGCCTCCAAATGCTCCACCGGCACCGTCGGCACATCCCCGCCCACAATCAACACCACCTCCCGCCCCTCCCCCAATAACTCCCGAAACGCGTGTAACATTCTCGCCCCAAGGTCCCCGGAAACCTGTTCCCGTCTTGTAACACCCGCCCACCCCCACGCGTCTGTCCCTGTGTCGGTATGCAATTCAATGTCGGAGGCCAGGCGTTTTTTCGCCTGAATAAGGCGTTGAAGCAATACCGACACCATTTGCTCGTATAGCTCCGCCGCCCGCTCGTCCCCCAATGCCACCGCCAGCCGTGTCTTCACCCGTCCCGGCACCGGAGCCTTGGCAAAGACGGCGATAGCGGGGACCATCCCCGCAATTGTAGAATAGTTCAAGAAATTTCAACCGTTCAGGAGATAGGATTCCCATGAAACTTGCCCAGCGCATTCTTGCCATTGGCTGCAGCGCGGTAATTCTCAGCGCGCTGGCCTTCGGCGCGGACAAGAAAGGTGACGCCAAGAAGGGCCAGGAAGTGTTCGAAAACTCCGCCTGCATGGGTTGCCACAACACCGACAACGACGAAAAGCGCGGCAACGCCCCCGCCCTCAAGGGCCTTTTCAAGAAGTCCGGCGTCACCGAAGCCAAAGTGATCGAAAAGGTCAACAAGGGCGGCAACGGCATGCCCCCCTACGAAGAGCAGCTCGAACCCGCCCAGAAGGTCGACCTCATCGCCTACCTGAAGACCCTGTAAATTTGACGCCGCACCCCGGCGTACGGTAAACTACAACAAGTGGCGGCTTCGCGCCGCCACTCGCGTCTTACTGCGTCCCCATCGTCTAGCCCGGCCTAGGACACCGCCCTTTCACGGCGATAACGGGGGTTCGAATCCCCCTGGGGACGCCACTTATACCCTTCAAAGACGCCCCCCTCCACACGATCTCGTAAGCATGTGCTCCTGCAGGCTGCTTACTCTATCCGTCCGTCTCCACCTCCGCCGCCGCCAACACCCGCACGAACCGTGCCCACGTCTTGAGATCTTCCCCCGCCTCCATATCCCCATACGCCCGGTTCCAAGCCCGCAGGACATAATCCCCCGCCCCCCGCTTGATCACCGCCCGCAGCAGATACTCACTATCCCCGGCCTCGTTCAATCGCTCCACCACCAGCGTGTACCCGGAAATCGAACCCGCCCGCTCGGGACCCATCCGTTCCAGCAGCAGATAATCCCCATCCCGCACCGGATGTTTCCCCCCGTTCATGGAATTCCCCGACGCCCGCGCCACAAAGTGCCGCTTCCCGTCCAATTTGCCGCCCGTCTCCACCCGCACCCGTCCTCCCGCTCCCTCAATCTCCCCCGCCGCCAACCCGTCCCGGAAGTGTCCGCACGCAATCGCCAGGCTCGGAAAGTACGGCAACTCCACACGTTCCGCCGTCGGCCGTGCCACATACCCCGCCAGCCGGTAATCCACCAACTCCTGCACCACGTCCGCAAACTCCACCCCGCCCCCCTGGATCCGCGGCACCATCCGCCCCCCTTCAACCCCAAAAAACACCCGCCCGCCGCCCCGGTTCCCCCCAATCCAGGCGTTTACCGGGTTCTTCCGCCAGTAAGCCAGCCACTCTTTCCCCACATACGCGTCCCTGTACTCCTCCGGCACATCCCCCAACAGCTCCCTCCGCCGCTGCAACACCTCCCAACTCCGCCGCCCCAGTTCCCCCAGCGTCGGCCCCGCCTCCCACCCGTCCAACTCCTGGAACGCCTCCAACAGGATCATCTTGAAGCTCCGCGTCATCGGCGTCGTCTCCAACTCCCGCAAAAACTCCCGCGCCTCTTCCCCTAATCCCGCCGGCAGATCTCCCGCCTTCTCCACCATCCCCACCCAACTCTTCCCGCCCGTCAAATCCCCGCCCGCCCCGGTATACTCCAATACGCTCGGCCGCCGCCCCAGCAACTCCCGCAACTCCGCATACTCCCGCTCCCCGCCCCGCGCCTCCAGCGACTGCAAAAAGGGAATCACCCCCAAATCGAAGTTCACAAAACACCCTGCCGGCAGCTTCGCCTCCCCCCGCCCCCATACGAAGGCCAGCAGCTCCCGGTACGTCGTCCCCCATCCAAACAGCGCCTGCGGCTTGTGGAGAAACGACCGGTGGTTGCCGATAAAGTCCATCACCACCAGCCGCTCCTTCCCCTCCGCCCGCCGCAACCCTCTTCCCAACTGCTGCAAAAACAGAATCTTCGATTCCGTCGGCCGCAGCATCAGCACCGTATCAATCTCCGGCAGATCCACGCCTTCGTTGAACAGGTCCACCGAGAAGATCACCTGCAGACTCCCCTGCCGCAGCCCTTCCAGCGCCGCCCCCCGGCTCATCCCACTCCGCCCGTGCACCGCTGCCGCCGCCACACCCGCTCCTGCAAAATACTCCGCCATAAACTCCGCATGGCGGATCGAAACACAGAACGCCAGCGTCCGCGTCTGCGCATTCTTCCGCCACTCCCGCATCGCGTGCTCCGCCCTCGCCCGCGTCGCCACCCGCGCCTCTAACGCCTCCAGGTCAAACTGGCCGTTCCGCCACGGGATCTCCCGGTAGTCCACCTCGGCGTCGTAAATCCCGTAGTAGGTGAACGGCGCCAGCAACTGCTCCTCCACCCCTCGCACCAGGTCACACGTATAGACGAGGTTTCCGTCGCAAAGCGCCAGAATATCCGCCTGGTCGCTCCGCTGCGGCGTCGCCGTCAGCCCCAACAGAAACTGCGGCGTAAAGTGGCCCAGCAGCCTCCGGTAAGTCGGCGCCGAGGCGTGATGAAACTCGTCCACCACAATGTAGTCGAAGTGGTCCGGCGCAAACTGCCGCAAATGCGCTGCCCGCCCCAGCGTCTGTATCGAGGCGCACAGCACCTCCGCCCCGTCATCCCGCTTCGTCCCCATGTAGCGCCCCATTCGCGCCTCCGGCCGGATCCGCAAAAACGTGCTCCGCGCCTGATCCAGAATCTCCTCCCGGTGCGCCACAAACAATACCCGCCGCGCCTTCATCCGCACCGTGTCAAAGGCCGCCAGCCACGTCTTCCCCAACCCAGTCGCCAGCACCACCAGGCCGCGCCCATATCCCTCGACCCGTTTCGCCTCCAGGGCCGCCAGCGCCTCCCGCTGCACCATCGTCGGCTCCGGCGGCGGATCCGCCTCTTCGCACCCCGCCACCACCACCCGCCCCTGCGCCTTCCGCCGCCCCGCGTACCATGCAATCCACTCTTCGCTCAACTCCACCGTCCGCCCATCGGCAAACAGCTCTTCAAACCGGTTCCGCGTTTCCAGGTATCCGGCCTCTCCCGGATACTCGATCCGGTAGTTCCATTCCAGCCCGCCCCGCAGCGCCGTCAGGCTCAGGTTGCTCGACCCCACAAAGGCCGTCCCCGCCATTCCGCCCCGCTCATCCAGCCGCGCAAACAGGTAGGCCTTCAGGTGGAAACTCTGTTTCTCCCCGCAGGCAAACACCCGCACCTGCGCCCCGGCATCCCGCAGCAGCGCCAGCTTGGAAAGCGCCTCAGGCTCGGTCACCCCCAGGTAGTCGCTGGTCAGGATACGCACCCGTGCCGGCGGTTCCCCCTGCAGCGCCGCCCGCAAGTCCGGCAGCAGCAGGTCCAACCCCCGCGACAGGACAAAGGCGACGGCAAAATCGATCTCGGAAGCCCCCCGAATGGCTTCGCAAAGGTGGGGCAGGAACGGATTCTCCCCGCCCGTAACCAGCCACGCCGCCCGCATCGGCGCTTTCCGCGCCACGGCGTTGGTCCAGAGGGTGGAGCGTTCCGGCCGCCGGTCCCGGCTCGTCCAGCTTTCCAACTCACACCGTTCCGGCAGGCTGTCGAGCCATCCGCGCAGGGCCTTCTCATCGGCATCGGTAAAGTGCCGTCCGTCGGCCCCCCGTTCCCCGCCGCCGGCCTGGAAGCTAACGTAGAAAGTGCCCCCTGGTTTCAAGGCCCGCCATAGCCGTAACAGCACCCCGTCAAGTTCCCCAACTGGCACATGCAACAAACTGGCGCACGCCCAGATGCCGTCGTAGCAGTTCTCTTCATCCACGTCTTCGAACCGCCGGACCTCCACAGCAGAGCCAAGGTGAGTCGCCGCCAGGGCCGCCAACTCCGGACAGGCATCAAAGGCCCGCACCCGGTACCCGCGGGCGAGGAAGGCGCGGCTATCTCGTCCCGACCCGCACCCGGCGTCCAGGAGCAATCCCCCTGCCGGAATCCGTGCTAGAAACGGAGCATACAGCTCCGTCATATCGACGTCCACGGTTGCCGCAAAGAACCGCGCCGCATTCTCGCGATAGTAGGAGAGGGTATCCGCCATTCCGCGCGTCCTCCCATTCTACGGTGCTCCCCCCCGCCGGCGGCGCCAGCCTAGTTCGACTCGGCTAGGGCGAGTTTGATCGGCAACACAATCTAAGGAACAAGTGCCTCACGCGCATTGGCGTCTTGATCAATATCAAACGCTCGATCAATCACCGTTCAGAAATTTGATTCCGTTAGTCGCGGAATCGATTCCGCTGCCTCTGGCGCCTGCAAAGATCGGTTGAAACTACTGCGGCCAAATCGGGATGGACCCGCGGCTACAATGGAAGTCCATCCCTAGGTCTGAAAACTCAGCGTAAACTGGAAATCTCTGACGGAGTCCGCGGATCGACCGCAATGTTGATCTTGCGGTACAGAATGTCGCCTTTTTGTTCATCAGGTTGCAGTTGAATCTGGCGTTCCGACACGACGACTAGGTATCGGACCGTCGCCAATTCGATCCCGGCGAGTATCCCGGACGAGTAGAGTTCGGCCTGGACCATCGCCTCTTTGTAGCGAGATGTTTCCTCCGCCCGGGTTCGTGCGACCTTCCACTCTGTGAGCACAATTCCCTCGCTGTAACTCGCGGATTGCCATTCAACGCGACGGTCAGGAAAGACGAGGTCGGTCCTTGCGCTCTCACTATGTGCTTTGAACGCAAAGATGCCGAACGAGAGCAGGTGGACAGCACCAAGGCGCTCACACTGGGTCTCTCCCTGTTCGAATGCAGACTTCCATCTCTCTTGAACGTGTTTATCGGCTGCGATGGATCGCTGGAGGTGTTCAAATGCACGTTCCGATAACAGTCGTAGGTGTTGAGTTGTGTCGGCTAGGAGATAGTCTGCCTCCGTCTCCAACGCGAGGATCGCGATTGCCGCCCGCGTCATGTAATGCTCATTCCACGGGGAGGGAGGGAGGGCCCCGATCACTTTCGTTGTTTCCTCGAAAAGTCCATTTAATGCTGGCGGAAGGCTGTAACGATATCGTCTTTTGAAGCTATCCAGGTCCCTCACGATGGCGCGCGCCTGTGCTTCGAGTTCGGTCGGTTGCCCCACAGAAGTATTTCCTATCGACCGAAAGCGTGTATATAGTTCACAAGCCGTACGAAATCCCGCAACCCGAGCCGACAGCAGCCTCCACTCTCTTAAGGTATCCACTGTTCTAATCCTCACCGTCCAATGGCGTTTTGCGGGCTCGGGATCACTTTCGCATGGATGTGGACGATACGCAAGAGATGGTTCGCTAACAGAATTGTTTCCACCGCTTGCGCCGAATCTTTGAGGTTCACGTCTCGGTCCGAATGGGGATTCTTGGACTACTGGCTAGCACCCATGCATAGAGACAGAACCGCGTGCCCCCTCCGTGCCAACATAGGTGAGACAAACTCGGTTCGACTAATTAAAGAGCAGA
>CAYSFR010000047.1:0-75261 GCA_964430625.1 uncultured Solibacteraceae bacterium | reverse complement strand
CTCCATTCACCCGGCGACTGTCCTCCACGGCTTCAGAATTGTGGGTAATCGAAAGGAGCTTCGGACGGTTACATCAGTTCGACGAAATCCAGTTTTGAGTTAGCGGGGCGCTGGCCACGTCGCCGCCCACTCGCTTCTTCAATCCCATGTAGTCCAGCCGCAATGCCTGCGCGCCGAAGATGCTCGTTCCAGTGTGCCGCTGCGGCCTCCCAGATCGACTCCGGCAGCTTTGCCCGCCTTGGCTGCGAACGGCGATACTCCTCCAATTCGCGCTGTAATTCCACGATGGGCACCTCTACTGGTTTACTCCCTCTTCGGTTCATCTCCAGTCGCCTCCAAACGACTCCTTGAACCTATCTATAAGGTGATTCCGCGGTCACGCAGGCTTACCGAAAGGACACCATACATCGCGACCTAGACTGTTTTGACCTCTCAAATCTCAGCGTGATTCACCAACCTTCCGCAGCCTGAGTCGAATCGCAAGTGGCATCGGCTCAGCGATTTAACCGAGGGCGCCGGCGCCCGAGCGTCACACCAGCGATGAACAAACTCGTCGCGACGATGGCGACTATCATGCGGCGTCTTGCCCGCCATCCTCTGAGGGATTCTGACTCGCGCTCTCCCCACAGAAGCAATTGAACAGCGGCGCTCTCGTCGAAGGGTCGCTTTTGTTGCGATACGGTTCGTGACGTGGCGTGGATCAATGTAGAGAGGCAACTCACAAAACCCAGCTTCTCCCAACCGTCGGCCTTTTCAGGATCAAAGGCCAACGTCCATGCCCCAGGAACTCCAGGTTCGCACTTTGTGCAGGGTTCGACTGTAGACCACTCAGCACCCGTCGCATCAACAGCCACGTTTAACGTCGTTTTGGTTCTCGCTGGCGCGGCACGATCTCGGAGCTGAAGACCGGCAGTCGTAGCATCGCCATTACCGCAAAGATCCAAGGTCACATCAAGGCGGGCACCCGCGGAAGAAGTCACCGGATTCAATGGCGGCGACAGTGAGTTCCGTGATCGGACAACAGTTCGGGACCCATCCCTATCCACCAGCCACTCGCTGCCAGCTACGGAAGCGGTGGGGAGCGGGAACCCAGATGCCTCGTGCTGTCTGCGTATTTCGGCTACTCTTTCCAACGATCCTGGTTGAAGTAGCGCCCGCAAATTCGCATCCGCAACGGACACGCCAGTGCTGCCGCTTGTCGCCCAAGCTATGGCACCGCCTTCCAGCGACCCAATACCTAGGGGATGTGAGACGTTCGTTGTAATCGAGCATCGAAACACATCGGGGGGAAGCACCGCGGCCTCAATTACAGAAACGCGCTCCGAACACTCCCGAACTTTAACGATCGCGTTGTCGCGACGTTGAAACACACCAAATCGGACAAGATTGCCGGTTCCGACAACTGTCGCCCATCCCGAAACCATGGACCCAGACCTACGAGCACCACGAATGGAGACGACACGGAGACCCTGCTGACTTCGGTTGTCGCGATCGGGCCACACTCGAACGCCATCACTTTGCAGTCGCGAACGTGCGATAGACCAAACGTCGGCAGGTCCGTCCGTTTCGCGCCCAATTACCCAGGTCACTGAATCGCCATAGGCGACTCGGAGCGCGACCGCGAGTGATGCCTCGAGATTACGACGCGTATGCCAGTCATACGTGTCAGACGGCCGCGTGACCGTCACCTTGGAGGGGGTACCATAAGACTTGATCGCCTCAAGGGCTCTGACGCGCAGCATGGCGGTCCGGGCCGCCCGATCCGCGTCAGGCACATTTGCCTTGGCAAGCAGGTCAAACATGACGCTGTCGACGAAGACTGGTGTCGCCGCTTGGAACTCGTCTGGATACACGTTCTTCCAAGCTGCGAGGGATTCCTGATCGACAGCCACAACATATCGAGCCGTAGCTTCCCTAACGAGACATCCGGCCTGAAATGCTAGGCATCCAAGCCCACTAACCAGCAAGCTCAGCCACAGAGTATTCGAACGTGTGCCCGGAGCTCCGACAGCGACATGAACCTCCGAGGCAGCTGCGACCTGGCGAGTTACCCGAGGTCTCAAAGTCCACCCGAGCACCACAGCCGCCGTTAGCCACATCATCACATCTACGAGCTGCATTGCCTTAGCGACTCCCCATCAACGATTGCACTTCCGACTTACTTACCAGCTCCGCTGACCAATGTGTGTCATCCCACCGGACTTCAATCACCCACTCGGCTGGAATCCCGGCAGCGGCGACCTCGGTAGCACGACGCCTAAATTTGAGGTCGCTGCGCAACCAACGGCCCGTGTACCCCCCCCGACTCACAAGCCCAAAAGGCAATTTCGCCAAAAGAACCGGTATGAGCGGAGGCGTCGCCCCCACAAACAGGATGCCCGTCACAGCAGTTACGACGCAAGACTCCAACAAACGTTTGGCTATTCGACGCTCTAGAGTATCGAAGAACTGGCCAACTACCACTGTTGATTCGGCGAAGTCCGAAATGCCCGAGATGATTGCTCCGAGGCTGGCAGTGTCGGCAAAGCGAAACTCACCGATACTCTCGTCGGTCGAGAGCGGGCGTTTGTCCCTACCGCCGCCGGTGGCCCGTGTGACGACGCCGCCCAGTCTCGGCCAGCGTATGAGAACTACTTCTCGCCCGATTGCAGCGAGGGCCTGAGCTAGGTATCGGCCGACCTCGTCGGCGGGATCCGCCAGTGTGCCAGCCGCGGCAGAATCTGTGACGAGTACCACCAGAACCCTAGCGGACTTCGCCACGACGTTCACATGAACGAGTGGGCTTAGGGTGTACCCTTGCTGCCAAAGGAGTACGGTGCGACGAGTAAAGTGATCAACGGGCTGCCCTGCCTCCCACAATTCCTGCGCCGAACCCCTTTTCGCTGTCCCGCTTGGACTACTCTCGCCTATCGCGGCCATTACGCCTTCTGCCTCACTGGCGGCGTACACTCGAGAGGGTCTCTCATCTACCTTCATCCATCGGGTCATCGCAAGGGAAGCAAGCGCGGTACAGATCAGGATCGCCAGTAACGCTCTCTCAACCACAGAATAGGATACGCGCCGAATGTTCTCTTCTGGCGCTAACCTGCCGCCAGTGTAGGCGACCAGCATCGCCACTGTGTCGGCTGCCGTCTCGGCAGCACCAGCTTGACGCACGTCGGGCAACCAGAATGGATAACTGCTGTTCACCTTCGCTGCGCAACCCGTCGCGCGTCCCTCCAACGTCCGGCGCCATTCGGCCTCGTCGAGTCGGTACTGAGCGCTTGATAGAGAATCGCCGACACCAACTAGTCGCGCGCGTTCCCTCGCACGAGTGGAGCCACATGTTGCCCAAGTGCTTCCGCAACATTCGACCGTGAGTTCCTTGGCAAGTTCGCCGACGGTCGACAAGCCCTCAACGACAAATTCGAGACCTCGTCCTTCCGTAATGCGGATCCCAGTAATACTGCCGGTCCCGGCGGGCCTTCGCCGAGCCAATACGCGACGGATGCCGTCGCGATACTCAGGGTTGGCGTCCCAGCGTTCCATCGAAAGACCAACTACGATCCAACCTCCGCGACCGTAAGGTCCACCTACAACCGACGGTGCGGCCGATTGCCGCTCGCCAGTTTGATTGATCAAAGCCACGCGCTGATACAACGCAGCCAAGGGCTCGGCAGGCAACTGCGGCAACACGCCAACATGGGCAACCTCTCGACTGTCCTCCACGCCCAGAAGTCCTCCGCGAACGACTTCCCGCTCCGGCCTCAAAGAAATTCGTTCCGCAACACGAGTTGCCACCTGGGCAGCCACTCCATTTGGGTCTGCCTGACACTCGGCAGACGCAGAGGTTGGCACAGCGACACGCCTATCCACACATACGCTAGCCAGCAAGCTTGGTAGCGGAGGGTCGAACGCGCTCTTGCGGACGGCAGAAGCTTTAACGGCTTCAGCAAAGGCATCTGCGGCTGACCAGTACTTCGACTGGTCCCGCCACTTAAGCGGAAGGCCGGGAGTTATCCTAACCGGAAGTAGTCCTCCTCCAGCGGTGAGGGAAACGGCCATGCCGTTGATCGATCCCCGCGGCTGCGGTGTATCGTTAAAGAACACGATCGCAACTTGTTGGGGCGCAGCGACCTCGGTCGTCTTCTCACTCGCAAGCCGTTCATCGATGCTCGGGCCTTCAGCACTCGTATCGCCCTCGACCCCTAACACGGGATCAACGTCGATCTTAACGTCACTGCCCTGGGCCGTGCCACCCTTTGGGGCCACAGCCGCCTTGCAGTCAACGCCGACCAAAGTACACACGGCCGTAATGATGTTGTTCTGCATCTGCAACGATTGGACGAGGCTGTCGCAGCTCTCGCGACCGCACGTACTTGGCACCAATGACCCAACTTCGACGCGACCTTGAGTCAAGTCGCCAATCGTGCCACCATCTCGTACGAAGCGAATGCGTTTTTGAAAGTCCACGCGCCTATCGTTACGAACTGAGTTACCCAACCATCTGCATGGCACTTGAGCAACATCCGGACCGACACCCCAAATAAGAACAGTCCCACGTCGCAACCACTGCTCGAAGACATCGCAGTGGTTTGACAGAAGATCTGGGCTTGTATGGTGGAGAACGACTACAGTTGCTAAAGCGCGCTCGTCGTTAATCCTCAGGACTCGGGCGACATAGTCGGATTCGCTGTTAACATCTATGCCGACGAAATCCGGTGCCAATTTCGTCCGCAACTCCTGTTCCACGGCTTCCGCCCGCTTCACCGCGTTCCACCAGAGCCCCGACGGAGTCACAACATGGACGTTAGCGTGTCTCGCATTAACCGCCACGTTAACCGTCATACCTCCTTGAGCACACTCAATCCAATGCGTTCCGTATTCCGGTTTCCAGCTCGCAGGGCGAAGCTCACGAAAGGGAACGATCAATCGCCCGTCCTTGGCCTGGACTTCAGCGCTAGCTGCACCAGCATCGATTGCGCACCGCCACAGACTCGCCGCTCGGAACCGAGCACCCTCAAACGTTACCAGTCCAACTTGTTCTCTGGCTTTGCGTCCAGCGTGAAGAGTGCCAGGCGTGACGCGAACATGGTCGCCTGGCATCTGCTCAGGCCCGACCGCTTCCAGGTCAACGACAATCTGTTTCCTTTGGAGTTCCGACGTCACTGCTGGGAGATCAAGGTCTAACTCCCCGTTCGGCGGCCGAATCACGATACGGGCCGCGGGTCCCTGGTGCAAGGAACTAAAAGCCATCTCGGCGAACGACTGTTCGCCGAGTGCGCTGACAGCGGTCTTTAACGCAGCCCCCAGCTCGTACTTACCGGCACTATTTCGATTGATAGGAATATCTGATTTTGTACTCGACGACCGCGCGAGCGGCACAGAACTCTGCGCGTCCCAAGCCGCTAGCCGAACTGTTGCTACTTCACGAGCCGTTCCATATCCCGCCAGGCACAGCACCGCAACTGCTAGGGTCAGCAGCAGCACTATGACGAGAAGATTGCGTATGCGTCCAGTCATGTCCTTCGAGGCAGACTCACAGCGGGCCGAAGTTCGTCGCTACGCTATGATTCGTTGAAGCGCGAGTAGAGCGCTTCGACGGGTGCTGTCTTTGAGAGCCGTCCATTCAGGAATGTCAGAGTCAAGCCATTTCATATCGGCGTCGGGCGTCGGGGGCATCACGCCGTGCTGATCGGCCAGGAGACGAATCCACACCGCAAGCCAAGCGACCCCCTGTTCTGACGTGTCTAAGTTCCGCCATGGCCGAGAACTGATCCACTCTTCAACCGACGCTCCCACACCATAGGCATTGCGGAGATCATCTATCACTTCGTCGATATCGACGCCCCATTCAAATACACGAATCGGTCCGTCCGGGACCCGAAACGCCCCTGATGCAATCGCATCACCATACCAGCGTAGCTCCTCAATGCTGAAGAAATTCCCTTCCGACGAAAGCGCTCCTAGCTCACTGAGTTGCCGACGGACGATTTCACTAAGACAGTTTAAACTGCTCGCGTTTGCCAGCACCCTGAGCGCCCGACGCCAGCGGCCGATTCGCTCTACAGCGACATGGGAAACCACGAGAAGGTCTCCCGCAGCGGCGTGGCCTATCCTAAGGCCTCTGAATGTCTGAAAGACAGAGCCGAGCTGTCGTACACGCAAGCATCGCCGCACGATTCTGTAGACCGTAGTGCGAAGCAGCTCCGTCTTCTGCGGTTCAAGACCGTCGCTAAAACTCTCGCGTATTTTGTGTGGCAGAATGAAAATGCAAGTTTGCTCGAGGTCCTCAATCTCGACCTGCGCTGGCCCCGGCCGCTTAGCAGTCTCAGCTCGAACCAAGGCGGCCTGTGCCCAGTCATTGATTCCGCGCGCGTCGGGACCGTACGCTGCTAGCTGCGACATTCGTTCCATCTCCGTCCGGAGTAGCGGATCTCGGTCGGCTGCCTCATCGAGGAGATCTCGGGTGGCGGTCGTAAGATAGGCCAAGCCCGGAGCTGGCCTCTGACCGGCGGGTGTCGCGCCCCACATGCAGAGCAGTGCACCCGCCATTCGGCATTGGAGCTCGCTCGAAAGCGCCCGCAGATCGACAGCGGTAAGCTTCGAACGCAGAATTTCCAGGACCAAGGTATCTAGGTCAGGCTGGTACAGTCTCACCGACCTTGCTAATCTGGCCTGAAGAGGCGGGCTCAATCGTTTCGCCGTTGAATCGTATCCTGTGGGATTAGCGGTGGCAGCGACCACAATCGGTACAAAGTAGTCTTCACCCCGGCGAACGATGATCTTCTCCTCCATCAAAGACAGAAGAGCGTCCAGAAATGAATCACTGAAGCGATTCAACTCGTCCAGGAACAGAACGGTCCAGTCACTATCGCGCCACTGCTGCGACGCCTCCTCGAGCGACTTAACTCCGCCCGGACCACCGCGCCGAACTACGGGGAGCGCGCCGAGGCGACTAGGCACCAAAGTCAGCCTGGGTTCCTTGGCGACGACCTCCACGGCCAGAGAATCCTCCACCAAGTAATCACGGCCGAGCTCCGCATTGCCCTGAATGAAAATGTGCTTGAGACCAGTCTTCTCAATAGCCTTCCAAACGCAATAGCTCTTGCCAGATCCTCGCGGCCCGGAAACCAGCACCGCCTGTTTGAGACGAATCGCTTGAGCGACATCCTCGATCAACCGTGGACCAGTGATCGCCTCTGCGACGCGTTCAAACACCTGCGTGTCTGTTTCACCGTTGGAAAGCGCGAAACCGAAGTATCGCCAAGCGTCAGTGAACTCGGCGGTGATAGTATCCCATATCCCACGGAGGCGTCGCTGCAGGTCCATACGGGAGTCCTCTTATCTGCAGCTTGTGACTGCGTCTGGTTTGAGTGTTGGCAATTTAGACAACGCCTGCTTAAAGCCCGCTGCGAAGATATTGGCCTCCTCCGCGGGTGTCAGAGCTGCCCTCGCGCAAGAGCCACTTGCGAGGACGGCCTTGACCGAGCACACGTCTTGGTTCTCCTTCCCCTCTTCAACAAATGCATTCAGGACATCGGCGTCGCACTCCTTTGTGTACTGACTTCGGAAAGATTCGCGTTTGGCCTTGATCCGATCGAGGGCCTTAGCCTTCGCATCGGGCGACATCACAGAATCCGGCAGTTTGGCCAAAACCGCTGAGGCCGAGTCAATGTCCGCGACTCCTCGGGATTCCTGGATCTCCCGATCCAGTCGTTGAGGGTTCCCTGGTTCTGCGACTGCAGCTCCGACGATCGTTCCAACGTGCTGTGAACCGCCGTCCCCGGCTGGCACGCCGCCCTTCGCACCTCCACCGTCGAGTATTCCGAAGATCGCAAGCGAAAGGAACAAGCACGCATCAATCGCGGTTCCGTCGCTCGCCACTGCGCATATGAAGAACGCTGCGCTAGCGACAATGCACTTCGCAGCGTCATCAGAATCGCATGAGAAGAGCACCCCGCCATCCTTAGGCCCGGCGGTATTGCCATTAGGTTCCGCCGCTGGCGGCGCAGCGAACAAGCTCGGTGCATACTCTTGCCGTAGCCTAGAACTGATCGCCTCAAGGCCACGGGTCTTGGCCCTCGCATAGGAAGCGCAAGTAGCTTGGTTGACGGTGCTTGGGCAATCGGGTGCGGCGCCAAGTTTCGCTACGTCAATGGGCTTGTCGGAGTTAGGACTCACTCCAAGGATCTGAGCAGTTCTACGAGTCATCCAATCGTACGTGGATGTGTATCTCCATCCAGCAAGAATGCTGGCCCCCAACGCGATAGCAGCCACGGCCGCCAAGACCCGTCGTGCGGTCGCCGCCCACAGAGGTTCGTTACGTCCCGCCGCCTTCGCAAGACCGAACATGACGGCGACGAGCACAATGTCAACGGCCAGAACGCCACCAACCAAGAACAGAGGTCGGATTGGCGGGGGCGTGAGACGAAGACTCGTCGAGAGGCGAAACGTAAGGAACCCAGCGCTTCCGATCAGAAGAACGGCGAGGCTCGAAAGGAGAACGTCACGAACGAAATCTCGTTTTAGCAAGTGGGTACCCTCATCTCTTTAGTGGCGTGATCGTAACAATGGCCTTCCAGGTGCCAATGTTGGAATTCGGACTGGAATCGTAGGTGGCGACAGCCGCACCCTTCCGCTGCTTCCCCTGGGCACTGCAGCCAGCGTCGACCTCTGCTACCGCAGTTGAATTGTCTCCTGGTAACCCCGGCTGATTCGACTTGCCAGTAAAGTGGCCTTCTGCCGGCAGTAAGCCGGATACAACAAAATGCCCAGGTTCCGGCGCAATGTACACGTCGGTTGGGTCGTTCATTCGGTCGATTCGCCTGGATCCGTGACGGGTCGTGAACTGGACCTGTACACTTAGGAACTCAAAGGGCTTGGCCTTCTCCTCCCTAGGCTGTGACGACCTGTAATCCGACGTGTCCGCTTCCTGCTTCGTCCAGCCGACGCAGAACCCAAAGAAGTTGAGGCCCTTGCAGACGGATCGGTAGGATACGCAAGTGCCGCTGACCGTAATCTTCCGACTTGTAACGGAGTGAGCATCTTTCAGACTGATCTTCACTGATGCCCCCGCAGGTACAGCAATCGCCTCCGAGCGACCAGAGGCCGAAAGCGTTACATCGGTAGATGGTCGGGAAAAAGCCGTCGTCGCGAAGACCGCTACTGTAAACGTCGCTGCGATTGCGGCGCGGATTCGTGCGAAGCGAGCTAGGGTTAGCTTTTGGTTGGGCGCCTCACAGCCATGTTCGCGTACGCGCATGTCAGACATGTCCTCTGTGTAGAAAAAGCCTACCACACATCTTCTTCTCACGCGGCGTCGCAGTCTGGCCCCTGTTCCGCGTCAACTAGTATTTCTGGCCGGGCTTTCTAATTGTCGCCGGACAACTGTTCATCCTTTCCTCATCGTCCGCGCTTCGGCGTCTCGTCGCTGGGTCTGGCCGAACCGCTGGACTTCAGAACGTCAAGTGCCTTCTCGACAGTATGGCGCGCGTAGTAAGCCGGGTTGGCTTTATCGGGACGATACGCCTCGATATCGCGAATGACGGCGTCTGGATCGTCGCCGCGGCCCAGGGAGCGCAGCGCGTAACGCCAATCGCGTTCGGATTGCGTTTCCGTTGTCGTCCTCGGAAGAGTCCGGATGTTGACGTTCTGCGCGCGGGCCAGCATGCGGGTGGGGTCATCAGCCACTACTGCCGGAAACTGCTCCGGCCGGTAGGTGTTCTCGTTTAGATTCTGAACCGTCACGAAGTGCGGAGTTTCCCGCTTATGGTTGTAGAAGCCGGGTACACGCATTACCCGCGAAGAATCGGTCGCGGCCGGGTCGGCGCCAAACTCGCGGACCATGCCGCGCATGAGCGACTCCGCTTGCTCCTTGCCGAATCCCTCCACCCGCCAGATGGCCTGGTAGCGGCCCGGCGAACTCGTGATGACATGATTCGGAGTCGGCAGGTCGTCTCGGTCTTTAAGCGCCTTGAGAGCTTCATCCCCGTTCTCATCAAAATCGAGAAAGACGTGCCGGATTTCAGCGATGTCCACCTTGGTCCGCCCGTGCGCCTCCGGATTGAGCACATTCATCGCGATGTAGACCTCGTTCTTCTCCCGGTTCATGTAACGCAGCCAGGCTTGAAACGGGGCGGATGCGATCCGCTCGGCTGTGCCAATGCGTTGGGTGACGTGGCCGGACCGTTTGTGCACGAGAACCACGGCAAGGCGATCGTCGTTACGGAAGTTCGCGCGGATGTAATCCGTGGCGATCTGTTTGTCCATCTCTCCCTCCTGTGCCCATCCCTGACAGTTCAACCACAATCAGCAGCCCGATAACAGACCCGCAAATCGAAGCGGTCTGTCTGCGGGTTGTACCCGTCGACTTCGAGCAGTTCGCCCACGATGCGCTTACCAGCGCGGCGTTCAATGTGCAACAGCAGATTGATCGAGTCGGCAATGCTACTCTGAATCGCCTGAAACGGAAGCTGCACGTCGGACTGTAGGATGCAGGTCGATAACCGCCGCAGCGACTGAGCCGCGCTATTGGCGTGAATCGTCGCGAGCGTTCCGGAGTGCCCGGTGTTGAGCGCCTGCATCAGGTCGAAGGCTTCGGCTCCACGAACCTCGCCGAGCAGGATGCGGTCGGGGCGAAGACGGAGTGTGGCCTTGAGCAGATCGCGGATCGGCACTGCCGGGGTTCCTGGCAGTTCCCGGCGCGCTTCTAGCCGGACCACGTTCGGTTGGGTCAAGTGCAACTCGGCGGTGTCTTCAATTACAACCAACCGGTCGGCCGGATCGATCAGCGCGGCGAGTGCATTGAGCAGTGTGGTCTTGCCGGTCGAGGTGCCGCCGCTGATCAGAATGTTCCTGCGGCTGGCGATTGCCGTGCGGAGGATTGAGAGTGCCGGTGGAGTCAGGCTTCCAATGCGCACCAACTCATCGACACCGAATAGCTGGGCTGAAAACTTACGGATTGCCAGGGTGGTGCCGCCGATGCTGCACGGCGGGAAGATGGCGGCGACGCGGGAGCCGTCGGGCAGGCGTGAGTCGAGAATCGGGCGCCCGTCACCGATATCGTCGCCGAGTCGGCGAGCGATATTCTTGATGGCGATCTGGAGCACTTCCTCGCGGACTGAGATGCCCTGCATTTCCTCTAGGACACCGGCGCGCTCGACGAAGACGCGCCCGTTGCCGTTGACCATGATCTCCGAGATCCCCGCGTCCAGGATCAGGTGTTCGATGGGCCGCAGAAACGGGAGGATGACTTCGAAGTTCATCATAAGAGTCCTTTCGCACGTTGCGCGAAGTAGCTGGTGTTGCGGTCGAGGTAGTAGGGCTTGAGATAGCAAAGCGTCGGCGGCAAAGGGTTCGACCCGTCGTAGGCGAGTACGATCGACTCGGCGTTCTTCAGCTCCGCGAAGGTCTTCGGTTCGAAGACGAAGTCGCGTTGCAGGTTGTAGCTCTTGCTGGTGCTCAAGGTCGTGCGATGAGCTGCCGCGCGTCCGGTGAGCAGACTCACGCCCGCGTCCTGCCCATTCTCGGAGATGCTGTAATTGAGTTTGAACTGCTCGTCTTTCCCGCACATTTCTGACGCCGTCTTGGCGCTGAAATCGTCGGACAGAGTGAGGAATATCTTGGTGCGGAAGGTTTGGAGTAGTGTGCGCCAGGCTTCACCCGACAAAGTCGAGCGCAGCGAGCTGAAACTCTGCGTTGCGACTATGGGCATACAAAGTGCCTGCCGGGAAAGGGCAAAAAAATTCTCGTCGCCAGAAGGATCACTCTCGCCCACAGTTGCAAAGACATGGTATTCGTCGACGAGAAACATCGCCGGCCGGAATATCCGGTCTGGGTTGGCCGCCATGATTGGTATTCGGCCGATCATCGCCCTCTGGAAATCTAGCTTCATTAGCGTGCCGACTGTCTTCGCGAGACCGGGGTTGGCAGCGACGGGAAAGTTCAGGGCGATGACCTTCCCCTGCTCAATCAGTTCGGCAAAGGGCGGGAGCGGCCTGCCGTAGCGTCCGTCATGGTTCGCCACGCGGTCGTAGGTCTCCTTGGGCGGACAGAACGCATAGGTGACCGAAGGGTTGTCGTCGAATAGCGAAAGGAACACTGAGATCCCTTCAACGATGGAGGTTCGCAGCTTCGGTTCGATGCGCATCCAGTCGTGAGAAAACCAGCGCTTCACCGCCGCGAACTGCGCCTGCTTGCGGGGATCGACGGGACCGGCGGCACCGGTCTTGGACAGCAGGTCGAAAGGAATCGACTCTTCGTTGAGCAGGGTCTCTAGTCCGTCGCAACGCAGCGCCTTCATTCTGCCGGTGTCGGCGTCCGCCTCCCAAACAAATCGGTCAAGGTGCGGATGCGCGCTGTAGGCATCGAGCTCAATCAGGACGTAGTGGGTGCTCATCCGTTGTTCGCCGTCTTCGATCCGCTGCGCGAGCAGTGCTGGGTTGATCGCGCACTCATAGACATCGAGCAACGTCACGTAGTCGTAGAGCGTCTTGTGCAGGAGGATGATAAACTTGGCCAAATTTGTATACGCCTGCTGCCAGAACGGCTCCTTGCCCCGGCCATAGAGATTATTGAGCAAGGTCGCGATACCGTAAGCGAGCGCATAGGCATCCAGGTCGCTGTGAAGCGGGTTGTACCGGTAGTTGCCGTCGAGATTGACCTCGAGGTAATCCTCCGCGCGCCCGTGTGATTCCAGGATGGCTTTGATTTTGTGACAGAAGTCGCCTTTGACCTCGAGAATTAGCGCCGCTGCTCGCCGCTTCTCATCCCGACTCGCAAACCCGAGAATCTGCTCGGCGAACGGGTAGATGCAACAGGTGGTCTTGCCGGAACCGATGGCGCCGACCACGAAAATGCCGGTGTAGAGGCCTCGCTCGGGAATGGTGAGCCACTGCGGAGCCTCACCGGCGGTTTGGCGCTTTGGATGATGCAACTCGCCCAAGACTACAAACAGCGAGGTGCGCCGCGCGATCTCAGGATAGAGTGGCAGCCGGCCCAAGCTTGTCCGCGAATCGGAGCGAGTGAAGATATAGGTGAATGAGAACAGGATCGCGAGCGCGGCGTAGGGAGTCGTAAACAGCATGGCGCCGTAGGTCCACTTGAACCCGTAGAAGATCGCGGGCCGTTCAACGAGGACAAGCTGCAACACCGGATCGTCGGCTGGGAAAGGGAACGCCATGAAGAGCGCGAGCCCGATCCAGGATCCGATGAGGAAGCTGAGCAACGAACGGTTTTCAAGTACGAGTCGCATAGTGGACCTCGCAATAGTGGCGGTCAGCTCTGCCGCGCCCGCTTTGCCGACGGCGCCTCCGCCGCGACACCTCCCTCATTTTCGGCGGCGCCTGCCGTGCCGACCTTCCGCCACTCCGCGAAGGCGCGATCCTTACGAAATACCATCCGCAAAACCTCGCTAACGATATAGCCTTGCGGGCTGTCAAGAAACAGCGCGTAGGCCTTCAAGCTCTCGAGCACGTCGGCGTCGATGCGGATCTCGATCTTCTCTTCGTCCTGCTTCTTCTTGGGTTTGATAAAGGTGCGCATGGGTGTCTCTCCTCTTCTTTGGTTAGTGGTGGTGCCGGGTATTGCAACCAGGCGTTGCGCCCGGTCCCGTTCGGTTGAACGGCACCGGTGCGAAAAGGCAAGTTCTGGCGGGAGCGACCCGCCTTGCGACGGCAGGAGCAGGGATAGGCTGGTGGCGGCGAAAGCCGCACCGAGCCGGGGTCGCTCCCGACTTAACCCCGACCCGCACGCCCGCCCCGCACCGAGCGCAAATCACGTCATAACCGCCGCAATTACAACGACTTTCAATAGGCACAGAGGCGAAAACTGAGACGAAAGCTACCCGAAAGTAGCGTGTGGTTCTACTTTCGGGTGCCATTGGCGTTTCCTTGGTTGAAGTTGGAACGATTGGGCGTGCCGAACAGCTCATAGGTATAGGTCAAAAGGTGCGTGCGGAATTGCACGACCTGCGTCGGTTTCGCAATCGATTCCGGGCACAGAACACCGACCACGGCCGAGTCGCCATCGCGCTTCCATCGCGCGAAAAGAGCTTCGTATTTCGAGCTCGAAAACTCCGTCCGCTCAGCGCGGAGTTGAATGATCTTTGCCTGATTCAGGCCGGTCATATCGCGGCGCTCATACGCATCGCGCACCTTGAAGTGTTCAATAATCCGCATCGCCAGCGGGTCAACAGGTGCGCGATTTCCAGAGCTGAAGAGTCGCGCGAACAGCCGCTCAGCTGCATAGAACTGATCGGGCGAGCAGGCCAGATACAAAACCTCAAGCCGCTCCAGGCGAGCAAACAACGGACGGTACTCTTGCAAATACTGCTCGAAGCTGCTCGTTGAATGCAGCCCTTCATCCACAAAGCAGAAGTGAACTATCGACTGGTTTTGATCCTCCGTGGGATCGATATAGATCGGAGACTTGTCGACGAAGTAGCGCATGGTGGTGGTGCCGCCCGCAGCGCTGCGGTAGAGCTTTCGTGGCAGATGTTCGCCATCGATGCCGCGCTCCTCAGTGAAAAACGCGAGCTTTTCGTCTTCAGTCGGGAAGAACCGGAAGCCCTGATGCGCAATGACATAGTCGAGCATCATCAGGCGGCGCTTGATCGCTTGCGGTTCACGATCGCGCCGATTCCGGTTGTCGGTTTCGCCCATTGCCGCATAAAAGGGTTTGGAATAGAGGTGATAGAGCATACGGTTGTGGCATAGCGCCGTGACTCTGGCGTGCCCGAGTCGGAGTAGCTTTTCGCCCAGCGCCACGTCGGCATAGCCAGGACCTTTTCCCGAAAACGCGGAATACTGGCGGCGTTGAAAGAAGCCACTATGAAGGGCGGCGGGACAAAGAAACGCTGCCTCGCCGGCGTTGTAGCCGAGCGACTGAAGGCGAGAAATGCGTTGATTGTTGTCCATGGAATTCCTCAGAGCGATACAAGTCCGCTGGCAATTTCGGTGTCGTGATGCGCGGGGCTGCCGAGCCCGCTGTCGGGCGCATATATCTTCAAACCGGCCGCGCGTTTGGCATCAATCTGGCTCGCCTTGTAGTGGCCAGTCGTCAGTTCGAGGTCGACCTTCGCCATCTCCTGGTCTCTCGTTTCGTACTCAATGCGAAGATCAGGGAACACTACCCGGCCTTCCACCACGCTCAAACCGTTGCTGGTCGCGATCTCTTGCTTGCGCGCGAGTTCGCGCGAAACGCCAGACTTGTTAAGCTCGGCGAAGACTCGCTTCTTTAGTTCGAAGTCGAGGACTACCCGACGTATCGTGCCGCCTTCCCGCTCGATTCGTGCGGCTTCCTGCTGGTACATCCTGTAGATTCCGATATCGTGAATCACTTCGGAAGGCTTCACGAATCCCGAGTAGAACTGTTGTGACTCGTGGCCCTCGGCTGTCGAATTCGACCGGCGCAGCAGGTTGCGACCAGTAACGGTCAAAACGACGACGGCGATCTGCTTCTTCCCTCGATCATGCGTGATGACTCTGCGTTCCGCGAGTCCGCGCTCTGTTATCGAACGCATGTCACGTCCGAACTGGCTATAGTTTCCAGCGTAGCGATGGGACACCAGATCGGAGGCTGCAACTGTCCGAAACTTCCCGATGTCCGCCAAAGTCTCTTGCTGGCTGGGCGTCATGCCGGTTTCACGAATCCTTGCGGGCGTGCGCCCAATCGCATCGTTGCGGTCCGGAGTATCCCGCCGCCTGCCCCCGCGTTCGACGGCCATAGTGAGAGCGGCGTTATCGCGCTCCGGTTGATAATCGACGCCCTTTTTCGATTGCAACCCGTTCGCTGTATAGGCGCGACCAATTGCCGAACCGTTGAAAGTTGTGCCCTCAAACCGGTACGACACGCCGTTCAGCCGCCCGCTCGACTGTATGCTCGGCAAGACCGCAACACCCTGGCTTTCGAGGCGCCCGATGAACTTACTCATCGAGGGCTTGTCCGCAGATTCGCGGTCAATAATCTCTGCGAGCCGGGAGCGTGAACTCGCAGTATCCGTCGATTTCTCCATTGCATGGCCCGCGCGTTTCGCGGGCCCCATTCCACTCGCCGGCCGCTCTTCGGGAGTGCGAGTCGGGTGTTCCTGATCGATTGATCGGCCCATGGTTTAGTCCTCCAGGAGTTTCGTCAGCTCTTCTGAAATGCTCGATCCGGTGCGAAGCTGCTTCTCGACGTGCTCGAGTTTTCTTCCCGTTTCCTTGAGCAGTAGTTTGCGGCTCACCACGAAGAAAAGAGCACTAAGGTTGAAAAAGGCGAGGGCGATAAACGCAACGATGATCGTGCTGTAGCGAGTGAGGATGAGCTCACGATACGGAGCCAGAAAAGTGAGTTCGCCGCCGACGTAGAGGAGGAGGGCGAGCATAATCACCGACGCCGCGAATATCGAATTAGCGATCATCGCTTGCCCTCCTGGAACGCCTGATCCTCGCGAAAATAGGTGATGGTGAGTCCGAGCGGGTTCACCGGGATCACTTCATTCGGGACGTTGTCGCGAAACGAGAACACGAAACTTGCGACGTATTTTTCACGCCGCAACTCGCCGCGATCGGAGGGCGAAAGATAGACTTTGTCGAAATCCACTGCCGCACGAAACGGGGAAGTGCGCAGATCCTGCAGCACGATGTTCTTCACGGCGATTTCGATATCCTCATCCGCAGAGACGATGTGCTTCTCAATCTCCTTCGACTTTCGGAATTCTTCCATGCGCGCGGAGGCGAGCCGGGGATCGAGAAAGAACAGCGAACGGGCGAAGTCCTCACGCAGTGTCGCGCGGTTGCGGCTGTAATAGTCGTGAACAAAACGCGTGAGGAAGTAGCGAATTTCGGCGGCTTGCGGACGGTAGGTCATGCTCCCGTACGGCACCGCTTCGGCGCGCCCTACTTCATCAATCCGAATGACCAGCGGCTTGAACTCCTCAAGCGCCGAATAGATCCGGAAGCTGAGGGCCAACGCACCCAGCGCGACCATCGTGAGCCCGAAAACCGCCAAAAGAAGGTACCTGTTGGTGACGAGCGCCGAGCCGTACTGCTCTGCATATTGCTGACGCGCATCGTTCAAGGGCTTGACCGGCGGCGGCATCAGCGGCACGGTGTTGGTTGGAATGTGTGATTGAGGTTGAGGCATGGAATCTATCTCCACCAGCCGATTCCCGGAAACGCGTGGTCGCCAGACCGGCCAGAAAATAGTGATGCAGTGAGCGCTGGGACGCGGAGTATTCCCCAAATGAGCGCGATCGAAAGCATGAGGATCTGGAAGAAAAGGCCGGCAATCATCGCCGCATCGTATGGCTTCGGATGAACTCGGAAGAAATTCAGCATCACCTGCGCGTAGACATACACGAACGCGTTGCCGATCACTGGATAGAACGCATACTGCATCAGCGCCTTGAGCCAGCCCCAGAACATCCAGTCCATGTGCGGAACGATGAAGAATGGAATGAAGATCGGGCCCACCAGGACACAAACCCCAACCGCCACAAAGCCATAACTGATGACGCCCAGTACCGCGGCTTGCGCCATCGCGAACACCCCGGCGATCATGTAGTAGCGAATAACCTGCGTCAGATCGAAGATCGACGCACCGCTCGGTGCCTCCATGGTTTCGTAGGTTTCTGCAAGCACCGCCGCGATGTCGTCGATGCTCTGGGCTTCAATCTGGGCGGCAAGATCAGCTCCCTGATCAGTAATCAGCTTGTGAAAGCTAACGCCGATTCCCGGCAGTGGAGCGCTGTAGTACTGCAACATTGCGAAGGTGAATGAGATTTGCAGCAGCAACGAAGCGAAGCGATCGAAGCGGACACCAGCCCCGGAGGCGCTGGCCAGTGCCGCTTGTGCGCCCGTCCAGGCGATGAGGATAGTGGCGAAGCCCTTGAACAATTTCAAGCCAAGGGCTTGGAAGAGATCCGAATGTTGCGTGACAAGCTCGGTCACGCTTTGCACGAACCAACCGTAGTAGCTGTTGCCCATGGGAGTGTCCTCGCGCCGACTTACGGCAGCCGGTACGTCCTCATAACCTGCGCCCCGCCACCGGCATGTTGCGCGTTTACGATCGGTGCCATTCGGCGGAATTCGATGTCGTTATTGATCGATTGCGCTTCCGCATCCCGGCGCGTCTTGGCGTCGGCCATGTGCTGGTCGAGCACCGAGGCGAGCAGTTTGTTCGTGTCCTGAGTGCTACGTATTCCAATCAACGTCGCCGCATTGATCTTGTTGAGAACGCCGACTTCCGTGTTGAGCATCGGACTGTCGGAGAGCGAATCGATCTCGAGATTGCTGATGGCACTATCGACGGCCGCGGAGTTGCCGCGCATCTTTCCCAATTGGTCGAGCGCATTAATCGTCGCGCCATCACGCAATTCAACGGTGGCGTAGTTGTGCGCAATCTGCTCCTGCTGCGCGGAATTGATCGAGCCCCAGACCGGCGAATACGTATTGAGCTTTGTCACCGATTGGTTGTAGCCCGCCGCGCCACCGGCGCCCGTGCGAAGCGCGCTAATCCAGCCCGCGGTCGTGCCATAGGTATTGGTGGCGTTTGGGAATTGCCAGGGCGTTAGCACCGCCTTCCAGCGCGTTTTCGACGTAATCATCTGCGCGTTGGTCACCATTTGCTGGTACTGGTTCGTGACCATTTGATAGGTGTTGACGAGTTCGGTGTACTGCTGTTGCATTTGGGCGAGTTGGGCAACCAATTTGCCATAACTCTGTGGGTCGAACACGATGTCGAACGCCAGCACTGTTGGCACGAGGCCGCAGGCCAGCAGAAATGCGAAGAAGCGTTTGGTAGTCATAGGGCAGTGTTTTCTAAGGCTGGGAATTCCTTAGCGCGTCTCCTTCACGCGCTCAATGTGGGCGGGTGTCTGGTTGCGGCTGTGGTCGATCAAGCCGCTGGCGATTGCGAAAAGGCCCAGGACAATGGCGGTGATCCCGAGCGTATTGATGAGTTGGAACGCTCTCGGTGCCAGTTGGCGCATGAGCATCAGAGTGAGCATTGGAATCGATCCTGTCGGGTCAAAGGTTAGTGGGCAGTCGGTGCCCCGCGTATCCTGGCAGCAAAAGATCGTCTGTCAAGATGATTTTGATTCGATGGCCTTCCCGCACCGTGAAGGTCGGCAATACGTTCAAAAAACGATCGAGTACATGCAGTGCGGACTGCGAAAGGCTTTGCGCGCCGCCGCGCTGATACGCATCGATCCCGTTGGCGGATGGGCCGTAACTAGCGCCAGCCTGCGCGACGCCCGCGATTGCGCCAATTGCGAGACTCGCGCCGAAAATCTGCGCGTAATGATGGTTCACCTGGTCGCGTAGTCCTGTCTCGCCGGTCTGGCTCAACGCCCGAAACTGATCGAGTGAGTGAACGAAACCGTCGGGCATGATCAACCGGTGGAACGTCACGGCTAGGCGCTGCTGCGTCGCTTCCGACACTCGTTCCACTTCACCGAGGACTCGCGTTCCCTGAGGAATCAACAACTGCTGCCGATCATGCGAGTAAACGTTGGTGGTCACCATGACGTTCACCGGCCCAGCAAATGAACCATCGAGACGGTTCGTAAGAACGCCTTCGATCAGAGTACCCTCGAAGAGCCGGTACAGCTTGCCTTCCGCCTCGCGCAGCCCCGTTTCGTCCCTGCCGTTTCGTCGTCGATCGACTTCTCGATCGAACGATTGGCTTCCAGTTCGCACTGCTGACTTGGCGGCGTCCGGAGGAGTCGTGGTCTCACGGGAAGCGTAACCCCCTTCACGTTCCTGTGGTGGAACGACGGCGGGTACGTCTCCGAACATGGGTGTTGCTTGTGCGGGTATGACGACCTTGTCCCCGCGAAAGCTGAGCGCGATGTTCGATGCGGCCAGGCTCCGCTCTTCTCTTCTTGCCCGATCGAGCGCCATCAATTGCCGCTCGGCTTCGATCGGAAAACGAGGGGGTTGAGCGCCACTGGCAGACGAAGCAGACTGTGCTGCGGCAGGAGGCGAGACTTGGGCAGCAATCGCCGCCTTCTCCGCCGCTTCTGCTTCCTTTTTGGCTAGCAGCAGGCGCTGGCTGTCGGCTTCGAGTTTGCGAGTTTCAGCGGCGAGACGTGCCTTGTACATCTCGATCTCGCGGGTATTCGAGACAAATGGCGGTTGCGTAGGAGCGGGTTTGTCGCCGTTCGGCTTGCCATTTCCCGAACTGAAAATGATGACCGCCATCATCAGCACGCTGAGGGCGATCAGTGCATAGGTGTTTATTTTCTGGGGCAGGACGCCCGGAATCTTCGGCGCCTTGAAGGTGATTCGCGGCGTCTTGTTAGGCGGATCGGGAGAAGGCGGATTCCCGGTTTCGTTGGGAAAGTTTTCCATGACTAGTGCTCCCGAGTAAAGACGAAGCGCCGCTTTCCGATCGCGAGGTAACCGCTGTCGAGTACCTTGGCAACGACGTACGTTCCGTCGTTGAACTCGAAGTTCACAAGGTTCGGCTTTCCGTCTTTGACTTCGTACAGGGTCGGCGTTTCCTCCGGATGCGCTTTGATGTACGTGAACTTGCCGTCGTCGAAGATGTCGGTGACATCAAAAGGCTTTTTATTTCGATCGAAGCGGTAGCCGGCATGCACCTTGGCCGGATAGGCTTTCTTGAAAGCGCTCACTTGGTTCTCAACTGCTTTCTTTGCCGCCTCCTGCGTCTCCCGCGCCTGAGTGCGTGCGATCTCAGCCTGTTGCCGGTAGTCGTCGATCCGGTCGACGGCAACAAATTTAGCGGGGCTTCTGAGGGCAAGTTCGATTTCCTCGTCATGAGGCTTAACGAATAATTTGAGGTCCGGTACTCCGTCGGCGACCTCGGCGAGCATGAACGAGTAGATTATGCCGCGCGTACTTACCAGATTGAGGTTCGTCGCCGCATCGGCCTTTGCGGGCTTGATGTAGGCCAGATTCGCGGCGCCATTTACGATCCAGTTGTCCTTGTCGCCGATGACAAAGTCCATGATCTGCTCGGCAGCCGGCAACGCGATCACCGTGGTGTATCGCAGTCGGGTTCGCACCAAGATGATGTCGTGCTGACCGTACTCGATTTCGCGCGCCATCCCCGCGGTCACTGGCTCAAGGACCGAAGCGGCTTGATCGGACGCTCCGCGTTTGACGGCGAAGACGGGCCGCGCTTTCACGTCGGGCTCCCTGTAATAGGCAGACGTCGCTCGCGGGCGGTCATCCGCAGCGTTGTTAATTCGAGGTGCTACCGCGCGGCGGGGTGCCGGAGTTGAGGCAGGCGCCTTAACAGTCACGCCTGTTTTGGCGGAGCTGCGCACGCCTTCCCGAGCAGGCGCATTTCGCGTGGCCGCCCCCGGAATACTCCGCTTGGGTATGCCCGGGGTGTCTGACGAGCCGCCGTTCCGTACCGGAGCCGGCTGGCCGTCACCAAAATGGCGCCAGGCGCTTGGCTGTTGGCCATTGCGGGAATCTCTGCCGGAAGTACCGGCACGCTGGGGTTGGCGCGTGGTGGCCGTCGACTTCGGGTCGTCGGCCGCCGAGGCGGTCATGGCGGACACCATCATCAACCCAGTGGTGATCGCCGAGAATAAGGTAAGGTTCTTGTTCATTGAATTGTCCTCTATGGCCGTGGTTAGGAAAGCGGGTTGTCGATGGCCCGCTTCTGGGTTGCAAGGTAGTCAAGCCCGCGTTCGAAGCCGTACTTCTCGAAGGCTTGCCGTTTCAGTTCGTTGTCGATGGCATTGTTTGTGTAGCGCCAGTAGTCTTTCGCCGAGACGGTCAGCTCAACGACCTTCGAAAGGTCAGGCCGTTTGATGAGCATCTGCCGTTTGGGCGTCAATCCCTCGATCAGATCGAGCTCGGTCTCGTTGAGTCGGAACGCGGCCTGGTACTGCTTCCGGTCGACCCGAGGATTCGCGAGAAAGAAGAGCGTGGCGCAACTATCCGCAACGATCTGGAGCAATCCGTTCTCCGCCAAATCGACCGCCGATTGGGTCGCGATCATCATCCCCGCGTTGCTCTTCCGCCATGTCTTCAGCGCTTCGATCACGTACTGCTTTACGGTGTCGTTCCGGAAGAACCTCCAGGCCTCGTCGATCACACACAGCTTAAAGGTCGCGAGCCCTGCTGGGTCGGTAATCTCCGCACTCGCGCGGTGCAGGATATAGAAGAGCATCGGCTCGATGATCTGCGGATACTCGTCCATGCCCGCAAAGTCGAACGTCTGGAACTGCGCGAACGTCAACGTGTCCTCGGCATTATCGAAGACGTCGCCGTATTGGCCGCCCGCTGTCCAGCGGCGAAGGAATTGTTCCAGATGCTTCGGCAGAATGTGAAGCAGCGTCGTCAGGCGGCGTTGCGAGGAATCGATGAGATAGAGGCTGCCGATCTGCGTGAACAGTTCGCGTTCGTCCGCGTCGGTCATTGTGTACTTGCCCGACGATTCGATTAAGACCTTCACCAAGGAGGCGAGGAATTGGTGGTTACTTGGATTCAACGCCAAGCTGAACGGACTGATCGTCACCGTGCGGTTCCTCGGGCCAATGGGCAAGTAACTCCCGCTGAACTGTCGGGTGAGCATCTCATAGGAACCACCGATGTCAATGATCACCGTGCGGGGTATGTATTGTTGCGCGCAGGTGATCAAGAAGTTAAGCAGGAACGACTTTCCGGCGCCGGACGCGCCCAGGATTGCCGCATGAGCCAAATCCAGATAGTGCAAGGTGAGTTCGTAGAGCGATTTTTGCCGGGTCTCAAACGCTGCCAGACTCGCGGCACCGAGGTGACGATCTACCGGTTCGCCCCGGGCAGGTGCGAAGAGCAGTGAGAGGTCGGCGTAACTTGCGACGGGTAGGTAAACCCGGCGTAGGTTGAAGCGCGAGTTTCCGGGCAATGCCGCCATGAACGCATTGAGCAGGTTGTAGCGCTCTTCGTAGAGGGTTGCGCCCAGTCCGGCTAACGTTCGAAACGCATCCGCCGCCGATTTTTCGAGTTGCCGCTTGTCCAAGTCGTACAGGATTACCGTTAGGGAGTATTGCCCGAACGCGCACCCCTTCATCTCGAGTGCCGTCAAAGCCTGGCCGAGTTCGTCTACCCAGGCGTCGGCGGACTGGTCCACCAGTTGGTCTCCAGGCCCCGTCGGCCCGTCCTGTTGGGTCACCTGGGACAAAGGGCTCGTTCGGGTATTGAACGCGTGCCGCTGTTTGCTCTTGATGAGCTTTCGGGTCTCGAGATTTTCGGCCAACCGGAATTCGATTGAAATTACGTACTGCGAGGCCACTTCCTGCAGCGAGCGCAACATGTGGGCGTGAGTTGTCGCGGGCAGATCCTTCAGCGTGAGAACTTTGACGAAGTAGTCGTCCATTCGGAGATGGTCGCGGTGACATTCGATTCCCGAATCGCAGACGAAGTAATCGATATAGCTGTCGTGTTGCAGGCTGACTTTGTCCGCCTTATCCGGATTGAAATTCATCAGGCGGCGGTACAAAACGTAGGCTTCGCGCTTCGTCGCGACGCTCAACTCCACCGCGTCGCGCAACTGAACGATGAAGCTATTCACCCGTTGGATTAGAATCGCTTCGCCGCGGGCAATCGATTCGTCGATGAGCTCGATGGTCTTGTCATTCGAGAAACAGGCACCGAGAAACGAAACCGGATCTTGTAGCGCAATCCGAAATTGATCGCCGATGGTCTGCCGGTGGCGGGAGCCCTCATAAAGGATGACGAAGTAGAGGTCCAGTCTATAGAGGTCATCGGCCTTGGACTCGACGTGCTCGGCCCGGTCACGTAGCGCCCGTTCAACGATGGGATTTGCGTGGGGCGTGGAGACAGTTGCGCGTGCGCCGTTCCGCTTCAGCGTGTACTGGTAGATCCGAAACAGCGGATCGAAGGACCTGATCGCCGCCCCAAAGCGTCTGGCTACCTCCGCCAAATCATCCGGATCGAGGCACTCTGAGTCTCGCGGCTTCGCCTTGAGCACCACGCCCACGTCACCGCTCTTTGTGAGCAGAATCTGCTCGTCGATAAAAGCGTAGGCATTTACGAACTCGTTGACGCTGCCCGCCTCGGAGTAGTCTTTCGCGATGGCTGATTTCTTAACCATGGCGACGCATCCTCACTTGGTACGGTTCCCTCTTGGCGGCGTCGTACCGCAGTCGAAGTCCAGCTGAATTGACCAGGATGCGTAACATCTCCGGGTCCTCGGCCGTCAACTCTCGTGCGACAAAATACAGCAGTGCGAACATCGCGATGCCGCCGGCCAGACTTGAAAAGAAGGTGAAGGTCGCCGAGCCGATGATTAACGTGCTGAAGAAGAGCCGCCGCTCAAGTCCGAGAATGGTCAGCGGCTTGTTTAGCGAGGGAAAGGTTGGCTGCTTTTGTAGCTCGCGCATCTGTCTACACTCCGAACAGCCAGGAAAGAAAAGAAGCGGCGCTTACGGCCATTCCAATGCCAAAGATGATTCCGGCGAACTGCTTCTTGGAGCCGGCTTCTGAATAGGCCATGGTCAGCCCTCCGATGACGATGGCAATTAGACTGAGCCCTTTCGCCAGCGGACCAGTAAATGCTTGTGTTAGCTTGGTGACCGCCGATTCCCAAGGCGACGACTGCGCGTGAGCGACGACGACTGTGAGCAGGGCGAGCGTTCCGACTCGAATGATGGTTGGCGCAAGGCCCTGTCGGGCTCCGCCCTTCTCGTTGTTCCAGTGTCTTTTCATGATTTCTCCTTCTCTCTGGTGGTTGCGGGCTCCGGTATCAAGACTCGGACCCGGGCCTTCAAACTTCGAAACAGAGCCCATGCCCGGCCCGGGCTGCAAACGGATTGCCCGAAACGTGCAATCGGCCAACGGAGGGGCCGGAATCTCCCGTCCGAATTGCAGCCGAAGTTGGCGATGCCAGGTGGTCACACATGAAGTGTTTGCCAGGTCCGAGTGAATTCCTAGCAATTGAGGTTGCGTGTGGTTGCTTCGGGTTGGTTTTCGGTCGAGTCTAGTTCATGACCCGCCCAGAGCCCAATAGTCAACAATCCCTTCAGCAGTGCGCAGTAACGGAGTTTTCGCCGGGCATCCCATTAAGGCGTGCCACATCATTGGCGGAGGACCGCCATCTTGAATAGCGGACGCAAGCATGCGCTAGCTCAGAAGGTCCAGCTTGAGCACGGAGATTCGGCCACGGATTGGCGCCGGGCGCCCGTGTTCGATCAGCGCGGCAACTTTTTGTAGAGGACCGCGAGATTTTCCCCTTAGAGATCGTCCTATGGTTAGCGACTTCAAACTGGTCCAGGAACGCTCAATGCTCGCGAGTAGGAGGGCGTAGGGGGGGGGACCACTTCGAGAAGATCGGGACAGAGTGCAGCGTAACAATTCCTGGGCCGAAGTCGGTCAGGTTAACTGGAATTATCGCTATCCGTTACAACTTCCTATTGCGGAAGATTGGCCGGGTTCAACAACCAGTCGATCGTGAACTTGACAACCGGATCCCGGAGGCTTTTCTTTCGATACACGATGCCGACCGGACGAATCAGCGCTGGAGATAATTCAAAAACCCTTAGCCGGAGTTCACCGGCCGTTGGCTTGCCACTAACAAGTGACTTTGTGACAATACCCACGCCCAGGTCCTTTCGTACGCTGTCGACTATGTCCTCTAAGTTCTTGGAAATCGGATGAATCTTGGGCCGTTTGCCGAAGCCGTTGAATTGACTCGCAAGATAGTTCATGATCGCGTCACCCGTCGGCAGACCGCTCTCCAACGTGAGTATCCGCTCGCAGAAGCTAAGGTCGCTCGATCGAAGGGGTGACCGAAACTTCTCGGTTACTGAATTCTTAGGATGCGCGATAAAGACCATCGGTTCATTCCATAAAACTTTTACCACCAAACCTCTATGCTCTTCCGGAAATCTCGGAAAGCTCACCAGTCCGATGTCGGCTTCCTTCCGATCCACTGCCAGGTAAGCATTTAGGGGATCTTCAACGATTCGAGGCGCCGCAATCAGCGCACGGTTGCCAAATTTTTCGTTGTGAGACGCCAGCAGCCCATCGCTAAGCACGTCCCATACAGATTTGATCGTACAGATTTGTACCTCCGGTACCTCCGGTTGGAGATCTGTAGCCCGGTACCCATCGATGGCTTTGAGAATAACGACACCAAGTTGGCAGAGCTTAGCGCCCTCATTGGTGGTCGTCAGTCGTGATCCCGACTCTTTAAGTAGCGGTCCTCGATTGATTCTGCGAGTCAATCTTTCGATGCTCTTCTTCAAGCCACCCTCGCCGATACCAATATTATGTTGGACTGTGGGCATACTCCCGGTTTGTGCGAGGTGAACAAACCGTGCAATATCGGCAAGTAGAGAACAATCCTCATCAATGTTCTCCCACGAACGATCAGAGACGTACTCAAGACGGGGCTGCGCTTCACGGGGGGGCGTTTTTTCCCGCTGGCTTGGATTTGGATCGTCGGCCGATCCTCGCGCCGACGACGGGTCTGGGTCCACCATATAAGGGTTGATACTACCACCATAATGCCCGCAAATGGGCAGAGATGAGGGAGTGTTTGGTAGTCTGTGCAACCCCGGTCGCGCTGTTGGAGCCGACAACCTCTCTTTGACAGCCCAAATAGATCCTGGCGAGATGATGGCCTGGGAATGGCCTCACTCCTTGATCGCGCATTGGCGCTTTGTAATTCGGCAACACCAGAAAGCGGCGTGGCATCTCTTTGCAGACACTACTTGTTTGCCAGGCAAGTGAAGTGAAAAACGTTTTGTTTCAGATCTGCAAAGATCGTGAACAAATCGTAACCGTCGAGCCGGTTGTTGAAACTTCTGATCGCGGCTTGAGAAAACTAACCGGTTAGCATGAGCTTTTCGATATGGTCTCGATAAGCTCTGATATGTCAGCTTGGGGACTAGTTGCAGGTTTGACTACCCAACGCGGCGATCAAGTGAACGAAATGGAGGCATGTATGAGCATTGTCGAGAGAGAAGTAGAGCGCGAGACCCCTACAGGGGCCGCGCTGTCAAATGTAACCAAAGACGAACCGATGGAAAGGGAGGACTCTTGGGACGGATGCTTCGTCGTCGTGAGCGACGGGAACTCCCCGGCTGAATCGAACGAATGCGACTGGTGAGTGACTTGCCCAGGAGAAGACCGGTTGGCGCCCCGTTGCGAGCCAACCGGTCCTGAAGCAAGGTATCCCAATCTCGAGACTAGGTTGTTTCCACCCCCGCGAAAGATAACCAGAAATAGAGCGTTTCTCAATATCGAGGCCCACGCAATGGAAAATACAGACGCTAAAGCGACCTTAGACAGACTTAAGGTCCTTCTTCTTACACAGGTTTTTAGAGGCGATCAAGGACGCCGTGTGATTGAATACTTGATCGGCGAGTATGGAAGTTTAGACCGGATATGCGCGCAGGACATTAGTGAACATGGTGGCCCTCAAGGCGAGAAAAACGTGTGCCCGCTGATGAGCCGTATGCGCGACGAACTCGACGAGTTCTTCCTCTACCACCCGCTGGGGCGCGCGGAACAATTCCGCCTCATTCTGCCTGCCGACGACCGTGGAAATTATTCGATCCGGCTGGGGGCTAACGATCCGCCAAAGGACCTGGTAGCGAAGTTCTGGTGCCATCACCTAACACGAACCAAGGTGCCAGTCGTCTACGCGGAGGTTCCCTGCGCAGAGGACGGGTGCCATTACTCACGAAGTCAGAAGTGCCGCCCCGATCTCGATCAACCATTTAATTATGAGTCGGTTGCAATCGAGAGCAAGCCTCTGTCTGGCCTCGTCTCTGCGGCTATAATGCGGGCAACGTTTCGACTGATGGAGACGTTCGCGGTGTGGGGTGCACAGGTTACCCCAACATCCGTGCGACCGGTTGTTGACATGATCGAGGGCGACATCATCGCCGTTGGCACGCCGGCCAGCATGCCCCGGTTGCTATCGAATTGCGAGGCGGCGGCCAGCATTCGGACCGATATTGAAGGTGTAACCGCCGTCCTTGACTCGAAGGATGGCCTTCTGCGGGAACGCTACCTAGATACACCGGCACCGGTCAACATCGGCCAGACTAGCGAAGTTGTGCGGTGGGGTGTCGTGACCCGACATCACTATCGGTTTCAGCGCACTATAACGGTTATCGCGGCAAAGGATGAACTAGCGGTCGAGGCTATCGTCCAGTTCCTCACCAACGAAGAGCTGATGTTGGAACTTGCCCGAAAACTCTCTCGTGATGGCGCGATGCCCGATCACTTCCAGGCCCTATTCTGCGTGCGCGCCTTCAATGGTCACTCGATTGCTCGGCAGGTCACGGTTGAGAAAGTCCTAAACCTCTGTGCCTTGTGACCCGACCAGCCCAATTCGCGCAAAGCGATCGAGCGGAGATGGTGCCTTGGTCGAGCGTGTCCAATGAGGGCGATGTAGCGGCAGAGAAGGGCGCCGCCGCCTCTGATACCAGATGATCCCGGTCTCCTGCCAGCAATCAGGGACAAGATCTGGCAATGCTCATTCCTTGTTTTCGTGAGCATGTCCACCCACCATGTAGTGGGGAGGCGACTGCGACTATGTTCCCTGGATCCAACACGCTGACGAGAACCGTACGAATGCACGCCGAAAGTCTCGCGAGCGCTGATCGTCCTAACGGCTTTTCCGGTACTGAGGCTTATCGGCCCCTACGACATGATCCTCTGGAAAGGCCGGAGTTGGGATCTGCGCAAAATTACCTCTCAATTCGAGCCACGAGAATCGTACATGCCGACTCCCATTGACGTATTGGTGAATGCAATAGCCGATCAGGTCGTCGCCAGGGTCAAGGCCGAATTGTCGCTCCAGCCTTCTGTTCAACCAGCGCTCTTGAACGTCAAAGACGCGGCAGCGTACCTCGGCCGCAGTGAGCAGGCCGTTCAGCATCTGATCTTTCAAAGAGACCTGCCGGTCGTGCGCGTTGGGCGCCGTGTTCATCTCCATCGTCGCGATCTGGATGCGTGGATTGAGAAGAACAAAATTTGAAATTAGGTGCGCGTCCGCGTCCCTGGAATGAATACAGTTCTGCCGGGCGGAGATCAGGGTCTGCAATAAGCGCCATTCTTGCACGGGCGTCGACCGAACTCGGATCGTCGTCGTCGGCTGAGGCAATGGGATGTGTTTTGCCGAACTCCCACTCACACAACTCCACCATGACCGGCGCCGCAAATCATAGTGGAGTCGAGATATGTCACGCTCTCAAGTTCATCCGACTGCTTCCGGCAAGGATCGCTCGGATCAAGGATGCCGCGCTGGATCTCTGTCGAAGCACCCACCGGCGCCGATCCGGCGTTCACCGGGAAGGCCGCCGATCCTAAAAGCGATTGTCCCTGAGTGTACCTGAGAGGGCCGAAGCCGGTATTCCCCGAACACCACCGCACGAACGCTGAATAACGCCAGTGGTTACATTAATGGTTACAGTATGGAAAAACAAGAGCCGACAATTTCTCGTCGGCTCTTGTTAACTGCTTTACAATCAATCTGGTGCGGAGAGCGGGACTTGAACCCGCACGGTGTTACCCGCTAGCACCTCAAGCTAGTGCGTCTGCCAATTCCGCCACCTCCGCAAACTCGTGGCTCACTACTTCTTCTGCTCCTGCTTCTTCTGCGCTCCACCTGCCGCGGGAGGCGGCGGGATGTTGATCGGCTGCTTCGATACCACTTTACCCGATTCCGGATCCAGCAGCTCGATCACCGGCTGATTCGGCTGCTGCATCGGCGGCGGTACCGATCCCGGAGCCGTCGGCGTCGGACCCGAGTTCGGATCCTTCACCTGCTCCAAAACCGACTTCGCGCCACCACCAGCAGAACCGGACTGCCGCGTCGCTATCACAGACAATCCCAGCGATGTAACCATGAACAACACCGCCGAAGCCGTCGTCGCCCGGCTCAACGCCGTCGCCGCGCCCCGCGGGCCGAACACAGTCTGGGAACCCATCCCGCCAAAGGCGCCGGCCAAGTCAGCCGCCTTGCCGCTCTGCAGCAGCACGACGACGACCAGGAACAAACACACGATGACGTGAATGATCGTCAAAATGACAGACAGAATCATAGAAGCAAATGCCTCGAACCAGTATAGGACACCTTACCGGTACGCCGCAATTCCCGTCACCGCTTCTCCGATCACCAGGCAGTGCACATGGTCGGTCCCCTCGTACGTTTTCACCGTCTCCAGGTTGCACATGTGCCGCATAATCGGATACTCGTCCATGATCCCGTTCGCCCCCAGCAAATCCCGGCTCAGCCGTGCGCACTCCAACGCCATCCCCACATTGTTCCGCTTCAACATCGAAATGTGGTGTGGCGCCAGCTTCCCCTGATCCTTCAGCCGCCCCGCCTGCATCGCCAGCAACTGCGCCTTGGTAATCTCGGTCACCATCCACGCCAGCTTTTCCTGCACCAACTGATGCGACGCCAGCGGCCGGTTGTCGAACTGCTTCCGGTCGATCACATACTTCCGCGCCGTCTCAAAGCAATCCATCGCCGCCCCTAACACCCCCCAGCCAATCCCAAACCGCGCCTGCGATAAACACGCCAGCGCCCCCTTCAGCCCCCGCGCCCCGGGCAGCATCGCCGATTCCGGCACCCGTACATCCTGCAACAGCAAACTCGACGTCACCGACGCCCGCATCGACATCTTCCCGTGAATATCGGACGTCGAAAACCCCTTCGTCCCCCGCTCAATCACAAACCCGCGTATCCCCTCCTCCGTCCGCGCCCACACGATCGCCACATCCGCCAGCGACCCGTTGGTGATCCACGTCTTCTCCCCGTTAATCACCCACTCACTGCCGTCCTTCACCGCCCGCGTCAACATCCCCGCCGGGTTCGACCCGAACTGCGGCTCCGTTAGTCCGAAACACCCGATCGCCTTGCCCGCCTGTAACAACGGCAGCCAACGGTTCTTCTGCTCTTCGCTCCCAAACGCATGCAGCGGATACATCACCAGAGCCCCTTGCACGCTGACAAAACTCCGCAGCCCCGAATCCCCCCGCTCCAACTCCTGCATGATCAACCCGTATTCCAGGTTGCTCATCCCCGCGCACCCGTACCCCTCCAGGTTCGCCCCGAAAAATCCCATCTCCCCCATCTCCGGGATCAGTTCCATCGGAAATTTCCCCTCCCGATAGCACTCCCGAATCACCGGTACTACCCGCTCCTCCACAAACTGCCGCGCCGTCCGCCGAACCAGCAACTCCTCCTCGTTCAACAGCCCGTCCACAAGGAAATAATCAACACCGGTAAACGCCATAAACCCCATTATCAGATTTTCCTGAGAAATCCGCGCCCCTCCCGCCACTAACTAGGCAAAGCCATGCGTTACTGCCTTTTCCTGCTCCTGGCTCTCTCCCTTTCCGCTCAGCCCCTCCTCGATCGTGCCTATTCCGCCCTCCGCGAAAAGGACTACGACCTCGCCATCCGCCTCTTCCAACAATCCCTCTCCGCTGACCCCGCCAAACTCGCCCCCCGCAAAGACCTCGCTTATACCCTCCTCAAAACCGGCGACACCGAAGGCGCCCGCGACCAGTTCGCCGAAATTATGCGCCGCGACCCCGCCGACCTCCACTCCGCCCTCGAGTTCGCCTTCCTCGCCTACGAAACCAAACAACCCATCCCCGCCCGCCGCACCTTCCACCGCCTCCGCCTCCTCGGCAACGCCACCGCCGAACAGGCCTTCCAGAATATCGATCAACCCCTCCTCGATGGCATCGCCAAATGGCAGCACGCCCTCGCCGAAATCCCCGATAACTTCTCCGGCCACGAAGAACTCGCCAAACTCGCCGAACTCCGCGACGATTCCGAACTCGCCGCCCGCCACTTCCTACGCGCCTGGCAACTCAAACCCGCCTACCGCGTCCTCCTCCTTGACCTCGGCCGCGTCTACGCCAACCTCGGCCGCGCCCCCGACTCCCACGCCGCCCTCCTCGCCGCCTCCCGCGGCGAAGAACCCCGCGTCGCCGAACTCGCCCGCGAACTCCTCCCCTCTCGCTACCCCTTCGTCTACGAGTTCCAACGCGCTCTCCAACTCGACCCCGCCAATACCGGCCTCCGCCGTGAACTCGCCTACCTCCACCTCGAAATGCAGAACAAACCCGAAGCCGAAAAAGAGTTCACCCAGATCGTCAAGGAATCCCCTACCGATCTACTCTCCACCGCCCAACTCGGCTTCCTCAAACTCGCCCGCCAGGACACCACCGGCGCCCTCCCCCTGCTCGACAAGGTCCTCAAAGGGGAAGACGACGACCTCGCCGATCGCGTCCGCACCGCCCTCAAAATGCCCAAAACCCTCCGCCGCCGCCCCGAAACGCCCCGCGCCGAAGTGAAAGTCGAGGCCAAAGTCCTCGCCGAAAAGTCTTACGACAAGGGCTTCATGAAGGACGCCTTGAAGTACCTCACCATCGCCCACGAATCCGACCCCCTCGATTTCGAGGTCATGCTCAAACTCGGTTGGACCAACAACATCCTCAAAAACGACGACGAAGCCGTCCGCTGGTTTGACCTCGCCCGACGCGCCCCCGACGGCAAAATCGCCACCGAGGCCCGCCAGGCCTACAAAAACCTGGCGTCCAGCCATTCGCTCCTCCAAACCACCTTCTGGGCACTTCCCATGTTCAGTTCCCGCTGGCAGGACGCCTTCGCCTACAGCCAGGTGAAAGCCGAAATCCGCCTTGCCCGCCTCCCCATTCGACCCTACTTCTCCGCCCGCCTTCTTGCCGACGCCCGTGGTCTGGAAAAGTCCCGCACCGCCACCGTCAGCCCCCAATACCTCTCCGAAAGCGCCGCCATCCTCGGTGTCGGCTTCGCCACCCCGGTCAAACACGGCCTCTCCGCCTGGGCCGAAGCCGGCACCGCCTTCGGTTTCCGCGACCGCAAAGTGCTCCCCGACTACCGCGCCGGCCTGATCATCACGAAGGGAATCGGCACCCCCCTCGGCGCCGAAAAGCCTGGCTGGTTCGCCGAAACAGCCAACGATCTCGTCTACGTCAGCCGCTTCGACAACGACATCGTGATCGTGAACCAGAACAAAATCGGCTGGACGCTGCATCCGCACCTGCAGGCCTTCACCAGCCTCAACGCCAACACCGACGCCAAGAGCCAGTACTGGGCCAACTTCATCGAACTCGGCGCCGGCCTCCGTGCCCGCTGGGCCACCCTCCCGCCCAACGTCCATTTCACGCTCCAAGCCCTCCGCGGCGTCTACACAAAAAACGAAGCAAACCCCCGCCGCCCCAACTACTTCGACTTCCGAGCAGGCTTCTGGTATGCAATCACTCGCTAAGACTTCCCTGGGATGCTGCTTACCCTCCATTTCATTAGTACTCAGAATTGCCCTGGTATCCCCATCCCTCCTCGCCGCCCCCGCCTTCCACTTCCACGTCGCCGGCGATGACCCCGGCCCCTGGCCCGCCATCCTTCAGTCCATCGGCATGACCGCCAGCACCAACGGCGTCGCCTCCGTCATCGTCCTCCCCGCCGGCACCCCCGCCGCCACCTCCACATGGCGCCCCCGCGTCGAACAGGGCGCCATCCTTGTCCTCGAAGGCAACTCCGAATTCGCCTCCGCCCTCGGCATCATCCCCACTCCCCAGCGCGTCCCTACCCGCCAAATTCGCGACTCCCACGACGAATCCCTCTCCATCATCTGGGAACGCACCCTCGATCTTCCTGTCTACACCGTCCCCCCCAATGCCAAGGTCTTCGCCCGCGAACGCTGGTCCAACGCCCCCATGTCCGCCGGCCTGCGCCTCGGCCGCGGCGCCGTTCTTTGGATCAACGTCACCCCGGGCCAAAAAGGCCACGAACGCTTCCCCTACCTCCTCCAGGCACTCCAATCCCTCGGCCTGGAACCCCCCTTCCACTCCGGCCGCCTCTGGGCCTTCTTCGACTCCTCCTACCGCCTCCGCGCCGACCCCGACTACCTCGCCGCCCGCTGGCGCGCCGCCGGCATCGGCGCCCTCCACGTCGCCGCCTGGCACTTCTACGACCCCGACCCCCAACGCGACGAATACCTCCACAAACTCATCCAAGCCGCCCACCGCCACGCCATCCTCGTCTACGCCTGGGTCGAACTCCCCCACGTCAGCGAAAAATTCTGGGCCGATCACCCTCAATGGCGCGAAAAAACCGCCCTCCTCCAGGACGCCCACCTCGATTGGCGCAAACTCATCAACCTTGCCAATCCCCAATGCTCCCAAGCCGTCAAACAAGGCATCTCCCAACTCGTCCATCGCTTCCATTGGGACGGCATCAATCTCGCCGAACTCTACTTTGAATCTCTCGAAGGCATCGACAACCCCTCCCGATTCACTCCCTTCAACGACGACGTCCGCGCCGAGTTCCGCTCCCTCCACAACGCTGACCCCGTCGCCATCGTCCGCGACAAAGCCCACCCCCTTCGCCCCAAACTCCTCGAATTCCGCGCCGCCCTCGCCCAGCGCATCCAACAGGACTGGCTCAATGAGTTCGCCCGCCTCCGCAAATCCCTACCCCACCTCGACCTAGTCCTCACCCACGTCGACGACAAGTTCGACTCCCGCATCCGCGACGCCATCGGCGCCGAGTCCGATCGCCTCCTCCCCCAACTCGCCCGCCACGACTTCACCTTTCTCATCGAAGACCCCGCCACCATCTGGCACCTCGGCCCCCAGCGCTATCCCCAGATCGCGTCGAAGTACCTGACTCCCCATCAGGACAAACTCGCCATCGACATCAACATCGTCGAACGCTACCAGGACGTCTACCCCACCAAGCAGCAAACCGGCGTCGAACTCTTCCAACTCGTCCAACTCTCCTCCCGCGCCTTCCCCCGCGTTGCCCTCTACTTCGAAAACTCCATCCGCAAAGTCGACCTCCCCCTCCTCTCCTCCGCCGCCGCCCGCGTCGATAAAGTCGACCACGTCGCCGGCCGCCTCGTCCTCGATTCCAAATTCGGCGCCGGCATCTCCTGGTCCGGCCCCGCCAAAGTCAACGGCCGTCTCTGGCCCGTCGCCAGCCCGGAAATCCTCTGGCTGCCTCCAGGGCCCGTCGCCGTCGAGCCCGCCTCCACACCACCGCCCCTCCGCATCCTCGACTTCAACGGCGAGCTCAAAACCGCCTCCGCCTCCGCCGATGCCGTCGAACTCAGCTACAGCGCCTCCCACCGCGCCATCGCCATCCTTGATCGCCTTCCCGCCGCCGTCGAAGTCGATGGCACACCAGCCAACCCTCCCGTCCTCGCGGACAAGGGCCGCCATTCGCTCCTGCTGCCCAAGGGACAGCACGTCGTTACTTTCCTGCTTAACTCGCCGCCGAAAGCAGTCCCGAACTCCGCCCCGTAGGCGGCTGCCACGCCCCCGTCGCTTCCGCGTGATCCACTCCCTTAGCCGTGATCTGGTGTTTCCCGCCGTCGGTCCGCTGCAGCCACCCCTGCTCCTTCAAAAACCACAGGGGAAATTCCAGATGCTCCCGCGGTACCGCCAGCATCGACTCCAACTCCTGAATCCCCACCCCGCAGTTTTCCGGCTGCCGCATCCGTTTGTTGTAAAGCAGCGCCAGTATCGCCCGCCGCTTCCGCTGCTCCTGCTCCAAACCCGGCGCCGCCGAATCAGGATCAAAGATCCGCCACCGCTTCCCCAACGCCCGCGCCCGCTCCACATCAAACGCCGCCCGCATCTCCGGGTCCGACAATACACGATACGCCTTCGCCAGCTTCTTGAACCCCTCTTCACTCCCGCTGTCCGGATTGTCCGGATGCATCCGCTGCGCCAGTATCCGGTAGATCTTGTGGATCGTGTCGAAACTCGCCGTCGGATTTACCTCCAGCGTCTCGTAATAGTCCTCAAAGTCGTCTTCCTTGACGCTCGATTCCTTCCGCCCGTCTTCCAGGGCGATCCCAGCCCGGAATATCCCCGCCGATACCGGCGTGCACCAGGCGATCTGTCCCCGCGCCCTTCCTCCACCCGGTCCGCAAACCTCCGCCCCTTCCACCAGTACCGCGCGCCCTTCCGCCAAAGCCTCCCCTAATAGAACCCCAATCCCGTAGTCGCCATTGTCCTGGATCTGCGCCGCGACCTTTTGCCACGTACCGTCACGCCGCTCCAACCACAGTTGCGCCCCCCGCGTCGGTTGATTGTTTCCGCGCGCCTTCTTTCGCCGTTCCGGTGCCTTGGCTTCCATCGCCCTCTTCCATCGGCAACTCGCCTTTTGAACTTTAGTTAATACGCCGGCTCCAACTGCAAATGCTCCGCCGCCGGCCCGGCCCACACCTTCTGCCTCTCCGCCTGCTCCACTCCCTTCACCGTGATCGAATACCGCCCGCTATCTGTCCGCACCGCCCACCCCTGTTCCTTCAAAAACCACATCGTGAAGTCCAGATGCTCCCGCGGCGTTCCCAGCAATGCCTCCATCTCAATCAGGTTCATCCCCGGATTCTCCGGCTCCCGCAACCGCTTCAAATACAACGCCTTCAGCACCGCCCGCCGCTTCTCCTGCTCCTGCTCCACGCACGGCGTCGCCGTCTTGTGGTCGAACACCTTCCATTGCACCTGCTGCCGCACCCCCCGCGTCGAATCGAACGCCGCCCGCTTCTCCGGATCCGACAACACCCGGTAGGCCTCCACCAGCTTCTTGAAAGCGTCGCCGCTCCCCGTCTCGGCGTTGTCCGGATGCAACCGCTGCGCCAGAATCCGATAGATCCGGTGAATCGTTTCCAAGCTCGCCGCCGCGCTCAATTCCATCACCTCGTAGTAATCCACGAAGTTCTCACCTTGCCCGTCGGCCACCACTGCGAACTCGATCCCCGCCCGGAATCGCCCATCCACCGTCGGCCGGCACCAACGGACCACTCCCTTCTGCCGCCCGCCGCTCCCCCCGCCAAACCCTTCTCCCTCCAGCATCACGTTCTGCCCCGGCGCCAATCCGGCCGTCAGCACCAGTCCCACCCCGCCCGCCGACCGGTCCCCCACCTCCGCTTCCTGTCGCGCCCACGCCCCGTCCTTCCCCTCCACCCAGAACGTCACCTTCGTTCCGGCCCCTACCCTCTGCCGTGCCGACTTCCGCCGCTCCGCTCCCGTTCTTCTCTCCACGCCTTCCTCATCGGCAGCCCACGCTCTCTCTTGAACCTTCCCTCGAATCTGTACATTTGTCTGTATTTGAGGGATGCTCGGACCATGAAGACCCGCACCGTCACCGCCACCGAATTCAAGGCCCGGTGCCTCGCCATTATCGACGAGATTGCCGATTCCGGCGAAACCATAATCGTCACCCGCCACGGCAAACCTGTCGCCGAACCCAAACCCCCGCCCCGCAAACCCTGGAAAAGCCCCGCCGGTACCCTCGCCAACGATATTGAGATCATTGGCGACATTGTCCACTTTGACACCACCCACCTTTGGAACGCGTTGAAACCAGACGAAGAGATCTAGCCCCCGATGCGCTATCTCGTCGACACCCACGTACTCGTTCGCAAGTTCAACTTCGAAAAAATTCTCGATGTCGTCGAATCGGGGGAGTCGTTCACCGTTTTGCCGATCTCAACGGAAATCGCCCGCGACGCCGCGCGCCTCCTTCCCGTCCTCCGCGACCCTGCCGATACCTTCATCGCCGCCACCGCCCGCGCCCACGGACTCCGCCTCCTTACCTCCGATGCCCGCATCGCTGTCACCAACTGCGTCTCCACAATCCCGTAACCTAAAAAGAATGAACCTGGGTCATTCGTCCGCGGAACTTCCCCTGGCGATGCTCCTGGTCTTCGGAGCCGCTAAAATCCTTGGCGAACTCGCCGAATCCCTCAAACTCCCCAATATCGTCGGCGAAATCCTCGCCGGCGCCCTCCTCGGCCCCTCCGTCCTCGCCCTCGTCAAGCCCGCCCAAATCCACGAACTTGCCGAACTCGGCGTCCTCTTCCTCCTCTTCCGCGTCGGCCTCGAAGTCAAAGCCAGCGAACTCTTTCGCGTCGGCCGCATGGCCTCCGCCGTCGCCGTCCTTGGTGTCTTGGTCCCGTTCTTTGCCGGCTACGCCATCTATCACCTCTCCGGTGCCTCTCAAATCGAATCCCTCTTCGTCGGCGCCGCCATGGTCGCCACCTCCGTCGGCATCACCGCCCAGGTCCTCGCCGGCCTCGGCTTGCTCAACTCCCAGGCCGCCCGCATCATCCTCGCCGCCGCCGTCATCGACGATATCCTCGGCCTCATCGTCCTCGCCGTCGTCAGCAGCCTCGCCCAGGGCGACGTGAACGTCGTCCAACTTGCCACCACCGCCGTCCTGTCCATCGCCTTCACCCTCTTCGTCCTCGGCTTCGGTACCAAAACCGTCAATAAACTCCTCCCCAAACTCGAACAGCGCATGAAAGCCGTCGAGTCCCAGTTCAGCATCGCCATGATCCTCCTCTTCGCCCTCGCCCTGCTCGCCTCCTTCGCCGGGGTCGCCGCCATCATCGGCGCCTTCCTCGCCGGCGTCGCCCTCGCCGAAACCGTCAACCATCGCGTCCATATCCTCGCCCAGGGCGTCACCGAACTCCTGGTCCCCTTCTTCCTCGCCGGCATCGGCCTCGCCCTCGATGTCTCCGTCCTTCGCGATCCCAAAACCCTCGCCCTCGCCGCTGCCGTCACCCTCGCCGCCATCCTCTCCAAGTTCGGCGGCTGCGCCCTCGCCGCCTGGCCCCTCGGCGCCGCTGACGCCAAACGCATCGGCGCCGGCATGGTCCCCCGCGGCGAAGTCGGCATGGTCGTCGCCCAGATCGGCGCCGCCATGGGCACCATCTCCCAGCAAGCCTATAGCGTCGTCGTCGTCATGGCCGTCCTCACCACCGTCGCCGCCCCCTTTCTCCTAAACTGGACCTTTAAGGACATCGCCCGCGAGCCCGAAGAATCTCCCATCTCCATCGAATAACCCATGCTCCTCCTCGCCGCTGCCCTCACCATCCTCGAAACCGTCTCCCTCCAGCCCAACCTCCACCACGTCCAGGGCATCGATGTCGAAGGCGACATCCTCTGGGTCTCCTCCGTCGACCAGCAGTCGAAGAAGGGCTTCCTCTACAAGCTCAACCGGCTCACCGGCCAACTCCTCGCCCAGGCCGAGGTCCAGGACGGCGAAAAGTACCACCCCGGCGGCCTCACCCTCGATGGCGAGAACCTCTGGCTCCCCGTCGCCGAATACCGCCGCAACTCCACCACCCAGATCCAACTCCGCGATAAACGCACCCTCCGCCTGCTCTCCAAGTTTGAAGTCAATGACCATATCGGCTGCATCGCCGCCTCCGGCAACCGCCTCTACGGCGGCAATTGGGACTCTCGCGATATCTACGAGTGGGACAAAAAGGGTACCCAGCTCGGCAAGCAGATGAACCCCTCCGGCACCCGTTACCAGGATATGAAGTACCTTAATGGACAACTCCTCGCCGGCGGCCTCCGCGCCAAAGGCCACGGCGCTATTGACTGGCTCGACCCCAAGTCCCTCAACCTTCTCCGCCGCATTGAAGTCGAAATCACCGACCGCGGCACCGTCTTCACCAACGAAGGCATCACCCTCCGCAACGGCGTGCTCTATCTCTTGCCCGAGGACGCTCCCTCCCGCCTCTTCCTCGCCCGCCCGTAGCGCTCCTCCATCGCCCGCACAGCCGCCAGCAGTTCCGCTGGCCCTTTCACCCGAAACTCCGCCCCCATCCACCCCAACTGCATCGCCAGCCGCTCCCAGCAAGCCGCCCCCGCCTCCCAATAACAGCTCCCCTCGTCAATCGCCTCGAAGATCCCTCCCGGATATCGCCGCGCCGCCTCGTCCGCCGCCAGTCCCATCCACACCCGCGCCCGGCATTTCTGCAAGCTCTTCCAATACCCCTCGGTTACAAACGCCGCCAGATTCTCCGCCGGCCCCGGCCTTGCTGCAAACCGCCCCTCCGCCACCGCCCGCCCAATCCGGTCCACCCGGAACGTCCGCCAGTCGCCCCGGTCCAAGTCCCACCCCACCAGATACCACCGCCGCTGCGCGCACACCAGCCGGAACGGCTCCACCCGCCGCGCGCTCGTCTTCCCCGCAAAATCCCGGTACCCGAACCGCAGCCCCAGCAGGTCCCGGCACGCCCCCGCCAGCACCGCCAGCACCCGCGCGTCCACCGCCACCTCCTCCCCCGCCGTCACCACCACGCTCTGCAGCGCCCCCACTCGCCGCGCCAGCCGCGCCGGCAGGATCTGTTCCATCTTTCCCAGCGCCCGCGCCGCCGCCTCTCCCACCCCCGCAATCTGCCCTAGCCCCACCACCACCGCCACCGCCTCTTCATCGTCCAGAAGCAGCGGCGGCATCGTCGTCCCCGCCCCCATCTGATACCCGCCCTCCAGCCCCGAACTCGAGTCGATCGGATACCCCAGCCCCCGCAACTTGTCCACGTCCCGCCGTACCGTCCGGCTCGTTACCCCCAGCTCACTCGCCAGCTCCGCCCCCGCCCAATACCGCCGGCTCTGAAACAGCGACAACAATCGCAATAGCCTTGCCGAGGTCTCCAGCATAAGCAAAGTCTCCCACACTTCGAGGACAGAACCTGTCCGCAACCCCTGGTAGCGTTTGCTTATGACCCTTTGCCAAACAATACTCAATGACTTTGACACCGAAATGAAGGCCACCCGTGCCTTCCTCGAACTCGTGCCCCTCTCTGGCTACAAGCCCCACGAAAAGTCCATGGCGATTGACTACCTCGCCACCCACATCGCCGACATGCCCTCCTGGTTCAAGTTCGCCCTCGAATCCGAACTCCTCCACATGCCGGCCGATTTCAAGATGGAGATCATGACCACCCGCGAGGCTCTCCTCAACCTCTTCGATAAGAGCGTCCTGGAAGGCCGCGCCGCCATCCACGCCGCCACCGACGAGGACATGCAAAAGAACTGGACCTTCAAGTGGGGCGACGTCTTCGAGATGACCGAACCCCGCCCCGCCGTCGTCCGCAGCTTCCTCAATCACCTCATCCACCACCGCGCCCAACTCGGTGTCTACCTCCGCCTGCTCAATATTCCCATCCCCGGTGTCTACGGCCCCTCCGCCGATGACAACTGGAAATGACATAAACTGAGCGGGCCATGACCCGTCGTTCTTTCCTTGCCCTCACCGCCACCGCGGCCGCCCTCCCGGCGGCCGCCAAACGGCCCAACGTCATCCTCATCATGTCCGATGACCAGGGCTTCGGCGACCTCTCCATCCACGGCAACCCCCACCTCCAAACCCCGCACCTCGACTCCATCGCCCGCGACGGCGTCCGCTTCACCCAGTTCCAGGTCTGCCCCGTCTGCTCGCCCACCCGCGCCTCCCTCAACACCGGCCGCTACAATTACCGCACCGGCATCGTCGACACCTTCAAGGGACGCTCCATGATGGACCCCCGCGAACAGACCTCCGCCGAACTCTTCCTCGCCGCCGGCTACCAGACCGGCATCTTCGGCAAATGGCACCTCGGGGACAACTACCCCATGCGCGCCATCGACCAGGGCTTCCGCGACTCTCTCGTCCACGGCGGCGGCGGCCTCGCCCAACCCTCCGACCCGCCCCCCGGCAACCACTACTTCGATCCCACGCTCCTCCGCAACGGCAAGTTCGAGAAGGTCCTCGGCTACTGCACCGATATCTTCTTCCGCGAAGCCATCCGCTTCGTCGAAACGAACAAGGACAAGCCGTTCTTCCTCTACATCCCCACCAACGCTCCCCATACGCCCCTCGAGGTGGCTGACGAGTACGTGAAGCCCTTTGCCGACAAGGGTCTCAACGAAACCACCCAGAAGGTCTACGCCATGGTGAAGAACCTCGACGACAACGTCGGCCGCCTTCTGGAAAGCCTCAAGCGAACCCAACTGGAAGCGAACACCATCCTCATCTTCATGACCGATAACGGCCCCCAGCAGCCCCGCTATGTGGCCGGCATGCGCGGCCTGAAAACCACCGTCTACCAGGGCGGCATCCGCGTCCCCTTCTTCCTTCGCTGGCCGGATAAGGTCAAACCCGGCTCCCAGGTCGATCGCCTCGCCGCCCACATCGACGTCCTCCCCACCCTCCTCGACGCCTGTGCCATCCGCCCCTCCAAGCCGCCGAAGTTTGATGGCCGGAGCCTCCTCCCGCTGCTCACCGGCAGCCCCGCCAACTGGCCCGATCGCCTCATCCACACCCAGTGGCACCGCGGCGATCAGCCCGAACTCTTCCGCTCCCACGCCGTCCGCTCCCAGCGCTGGAAACTCGTCAACGGCGTCGAGCTTTACGACCTGGACGCCGACCCCGCCGAATCCAGGGACGTCGCCAAGGATCATCCCGCCGAAGTCGCCCGCCTCCGCCAGGCCACCGAGGAATGGTTCCGCGACGTCTCCGCCACCCGCAATGGCTACGCCCCGCCCAATATCTACATCGGCACCCCGCACGAAAACCCCGTGCTCCTCACCCGCCAGGACCGCCGCGACGAGCCCGAAGGCTGGTTCGTCGATGTCCGCACCAAAGGCCGTTACGAGGTCACCGTCCTCAGCCGTCCCGCTCCGCCGGCCTCGCACGCCGCCTTCAAGCTCGGTACTCTGGAAAGGACGGCGCCCCTGGCGGCCGGCGCCGAACGCATCGTCTTCCCGGACGTCCCGCTCCCGGCGGGCCCCGCCCATCTGGCCGCCACCATCCGCGCCGGCGGCAAACCGGTCGAAGTCCTGTACGTGGAAGTGAGGAAAATCAATGGTTCACGGTAAGGTTGTCATCATCACGGGCTCCAGCGGCGGCCTCGGCGCCGTTGTCACCAAGGCCTTCCTCGACAATGGCGCCCGGGTCATCGGCGTCGACCGGAGCACCCGCTCCCGCAACGCGGATCACCCCTCCTTGAGCCACTTCACCGTCGCCCTGGATGACTCCGCCTCCGTCGCCCAGTTGGTGGCCGACGTCATCGAGATGTACGGCCGCATCGACGCCGTCATCCACCTGGTCGGCGGCTTCGCCGGCGGCCAGCGCATCGACGAGACCAGCGACGATACCTGGGAGCAGATGATTGCCGTCAACCTCCGCCCCGCCTGGATCCTCTCCCGCGCCGTCTTGCCGGTCATGCGCGAGGCCCGCCACGGCTCCATCATCGCCATCGGTACGGCCGCCGCCCAGGCGCCCGTCCCAACGCTCGGCGCCTACAGCGCCTCCAAAGCGGCCCTGATCTCCCTCGTCCGTACCATTGCCGAGGAGAACCGCGAGTTCAGCATCCGCGCCAACGTCGTCTCCCCGAACACCATGGACACCCCCGCCAACCGTGCCGCCATGCCGGACTCCGACCCCGGCAAGTGGGTCCAGCCGGCCAACGTGGCCAGCCTGCTCGTCTGGCTCGTCAGCGACTCCGGCGCCGAAGTCAACGGAGCGGTCATCCCCCTTCCCGGCCGCGGCTGAGCCTCCTCCGCCCCCGGCTCAAAAACTGGTGTCGGGCGCGGCTGTCCCCATTTTTAAGTGTTGATTTGTCAATGGCTTGCGGGTAATTCCAGGAGTTAGTTACCGGCCGAACTGCCAGCTCCAGAGTACCCGCGGATTCGCCCCTCCTACCCCCGCCAGGCAACCTCTCTCCCGCCCCGGGTTCCACAGGTCGTTGGGCAACACCACCCTCACCGCACGCGGAAGCCCCGCCACCGGCGTCGTCCGCAGCCACTCCACTAACCCTGCCTCCCCCTCTCCCTCCACCCCGAAGTGCCGCAGCACCGCCGTCGCTGCCTCCTCCTCGCTGGCAGCGCCGTCCGCGCTCACCTCCACATGGGCCAGCAGGCCCCGGTACTTCGCCCGCAGCGCCTCCTCGTTCCGTGCCTCCTCCAGGTACTCCCGCAACGACCCCAACCCCTCCCCCGTTGCCTGCCACACCACGTAGTCCCCGTCCAGCAGGTCCCACGACGCCTCCCCCAAGTCTCCGGCCACCACCCGGGCCAGGATCCCCGCGTCGATCTCCACCTGCGCATCCGCCGGCGTCTGGTAGCTCCGCGAGAACCGCAACCCGCCCGGCCACAGCCGCAGCATCCCGTCCCGGCCAAGGCCGGCCGGCAGCCGGTAGCAGCCCTCGCTCTCCCGAACATACCCGATGGGCGCCAACCCCTCCAGCCACTCCGTCAACTCGGCCACGCTCCGCCGGCAGTGCACCGACAGGATCGCTGGCCCATAGGTCCGCGCCCAGGCCCACGCCCAGTCCCGCGGCCGGTATTCGCAGCGCAGATGCGGCTCCAGCCGCCACCCGCCGCCCAAGTCCCAGGCCCGCCCGTCCATGCGCGGCGAGCACGCCGGCTCCACGCCGATCATGTAGAACCGCTGCCAATCCCACCGCCGCCATGCCGCGGCCAACCGGTCCACGCCCGGCCCCCGCAACCGCGGTGCCGCCCCCTCCACCCGCAGCGCCACTCCCGCCTCCGTCCTCACCATCCCCGCCCGCCGCAACTCGTGCGGGTCCACGCCCCACTCCACCAGATCGTACCCCTCCGTCAGCCGCACCGCTCCACCTCCAGAGCCAGTTCGGCCAACTGTCCCATCCGCCGCAGCCGCAGGTCCCGGATCCGCCCCAGCAACCCGCCATACACGGTCAGGTAGCCGTAGACGCCCCCGTCGGCCGGCATCGGCTCCGGCCGTGCGTAGTCCAGCAAGTCCGCCGGCAAGGCCTCCTCCAACTGCCCGGCATGACGTACGGCGGCTTCGAACTCGGTCTGGATGTTCTGCATAAAGGACTGGCTATGGAGGAACTCGTTAATCTGGGCTCCCAGGTCTCCCAATACCGACAAATCCATGGCTACCGCCGTGGTGGGCTCGTCGGCCGGTTCCAGCGCCCGCATCCCGTCCAGCAGGGTGGCGAAGAGCGCGGCCCGCTCCGGACCCAGCCGCTCCCGGCGTGCCCAGGCCGCCACCAGCCGTCGCACGACCGGCGCCACGGCCACGTGGAAGGCCGCCACCTTCTCCCGGTACTCCCGCTCCCGGGCGTACATGCGCCGGCGGGCCGTCTCTGCGTCGCAGGGCTCCAGTTCCAGCCGCATCCAGTCCACCGGCAATCCGGCGTCCAGCCGCCGGACGACGAGAGTCTCGGTGACCCACTTGGAGTAGCCGGCCACGATCTCCTGGAAGAACGGCAGCGTGGCCGGCCGGGCTTCATTACCGGCGGCAATCGCCGCCGGCCATTCGGCGTCGGACACCGGTTCGGACGCGCCCATCCGCAGCCACACCGGGCCGTCGTAGACGGCGCCGAAGAAGTCGATCCGCGCCGCGTCCTGGGCGTCGCGCTGCCGGTCCTCGCCCAGCAGCACAGCCGCCGGGACGAACTCCTTGGCCTCCTCGCCGAAGAACCGGCGGGTCTCGGCCCGGCACAGCTCTCCGTATTCCCTGAACAGCTCCTCGGCGGCGCCGGACTCGGAGAGCACTCCCGGGTCGTGCTCGCGGTCGCTCTGCTCCAGCCGGTCGGTATCGTCGGGATGGGAGTCGTAGCCGAGCCCGATGGTATAGCGGCCCTGGCGCGCCAGTTCCCGCCGGTCGGCTTGGGCGATGTCCTTGTAGCAGGCGGCCGCCAGCGCCGGCATGTCGTCCGGGTAACGGCCCTCTCCGGCCGCCCGGTGGGCCATTTGCAGCGCCCTTTGGAGCGCCGCGGCGCCGGCGGCGAAGGTGACCACCGAGTCGGCGAACGCCGCCGAGCCGGCCACCCGGATGGCGTACAGATCGGCGTGGAACTCCATTTCCCGGCTCATCCGGGCATTCACCAGCAGCGACCCGCGCAGCAGCAGCCGCAGCACGCGCCGGCTGAGCCAGATGCCCATGGCGGCGGCCCAGGCGAACAGCCGGACCACGTAGGCGCTGCCGTCCGACTGCGAGGCCAGCCAGACGTCCCACCTGTCTCGGCCGTCGACCAGTTGGCTCAGGTAATACTGCGACCAGTGGATCAGCTGCCGGACCCGCATGGCCCCGCCCTGGGAGAAGTGGCCCACCTCATGGGCGATGACGTGGGCCATGTGCTGCTGGTCACTGATGGCCACCAGCGGCAGGCCCAGCGTCAGCCGGTAGCGGTTGTTGAACAGGCCCCAGAAGGGATGGATGAGGGAGGCGGCGCCATTGAGCCCCATATCGACGGCCACCTCGGCCGGTTCCGGCGCCCCGGTGGCGGCGCAGACGCGGTGGATGAGGCTGGCCAGCCGCGGATGGGCCTCCAGCGGGATGGCCTTATAACCTCCTTCCACCCGTGGCCGGGCGAAGAACGGCTTGCCCAGGAAGAACAGGACGGTGAGCCCGGCGCCGAGCACCGCCAGATAGACCAGCAGGGTGAGAGCATGGCCGGCCAGCGCCAGCCCGAGAACGGCCCAGACGCCGACGCCGATCGCCACCGCCGCCACGAAGCCGCCGTAGATGACCGGGGTGGCGAGCATAGCCAGCGCGGCCAGCGCGACGCTGGCGCGGTAGGAGGCCGAGACCGGGACCGGGCGGATCATCGAGGGAATCGATACTATCGTAGCGAGACTATGTTCCGATACCTCCTACTGGCCCTTCTGGCTCTGCCGGCGATTGCGGCCGATCTCCGGGTGATGACCTTCAATGTCCGCTACCCCAACCCCGCCGACGGCGAGGACTTCTGGGAGAAGCGCAAGGACTTCCTGGTGGACACGGTCCGTCGCCACAAGCCGGACGTGATGGGGACGCAGGAGCTGTTCCACGTGCAGGGCGAGTACATTGTGGCTCAGCTGCCGGAGTACGCCTGGTTCGGGGTGAGCCGGCGCGGGAACAAGGAGGACGAGCACATGGGGGTGTTCTACCGGAAGGACCGGCTGAAGCCGGTGGAGTCCGGGAACTTCTGGCTGTCGGAGACGCCGGAGGTGGCCGGGTCGTCGTCGTGGGGGATGAGCCTGCCGCGGATGGTGACCTGGGCGGAGTTCGAGGACCGGAAGACGCGGAAGCGATTCCGCTACTTCAACACCCACTTTGCCCACCGGGGCCGGGTGGACGAGGAGGCGCGGCGGCAGGCGGCGCTGCTCATCGCCAAGCGGGTACCGAAGGACGGGGCGTTCGTGCTGACCGGGGACTTCAACGCCGCGGCCGGGGACAGTCCGGCCTACGCGGCGCTGGTGCCGGCGCTGACCGATGCCTGGACAGCGGCGAAGAAGAAAGAGGGGCCGGAGGGCACGTTCCACGGCTTCAAGGGGACGCCGGGGAAGACGCGGATCGACTGGATTCTGTTCCGGGCGCCGTGGAAGGTGAAGCGGGCGGTGACGCTTACCGATTCGCGGAATGGCCGGTATCCGAGCGACCACTTTCCGGTGCTGGCGGTGTTTGGGCTGTAGCGAGGGCGGCGGCGGGGACGGGGAACAGCGGGGGGCGGACGGAGGCGGGCGTCCAGCCGAAGAGCCGTTCGGTAATGGGGCCGCAGAGGCGGCCCTGGCAGGCGCCCATGCCGCAGCGGGTCTGTAGCTTGGCCTCGCGCCACTCGCGGTGCGGCGCCAGAGCCTCATAAGGCACGTCCTCACAGCGGCAGACGGGGGTGGCGGGAGCGGCCAGGCTGTAGAGGCGCTCATCGAGGGCGAAGGCGATGGCGAGGTCGCGGACGAAGGCGCCGGAGCGGGAGGCGGGCACGCGGATGCCGGCGGCGCGGGCGCCCTCCTCCAGCGCCTTATCGAGGCCTCCGATGCCGGTGGGTTCGCCGGCGCAGTAGACTCCCTCCACGGTGGTCATCTGGCGGCTGTTGACGGCGACGAAGCCATCGTCCAGGCGGCAGCCGAGAAGCTGGGCGACCTCGGTGTTGGGCACCAGGCCGAAGCCGCAGGCGAGGAAGTCCGCGGCGAGGGTGCGGCCGTTGGAGAGCGAGACCTCGCCGGCGGCGAAGCGGGTGACCCAGGTGCCGGTCCAATAGGGGACGCCGAGCAGGCGGGCGCGCAGGGCGACGGCCTGGGGAAGCTTGCCGGGGTAGCGGGTGAGGAAGGGGAGGATGCGGCCGAGCGGGGCTTGCTCGACGACGGCCAGGACGCGGGCGCCCTTGGCGCGGAGGGTGGCGGCGACGGCGAGCAGCAGCGGGCCCGATCCGGCGACGACGACCCGTTTGCCGGCCACGGGCATTCCGGACTTGACCAGCGCCTGGATGGCGCCGGCGCCGAGGACGCCGGGCTCGGTCCAGCCGGGGAAGGGAAGGAAGAGCTCGCGGGCGCCGGTGGCGAGGATCAGCTTGCGGGCGCGAATGGGGCCGTGGGGGACGGTATCGAGGACGAAGCCGGGCCGGGCGTCGAAGACCCGTGTCTGGGGGAAGAAGCGGACCTCCGGGGGGACCTGGAGGGGCGAGGCGCCGCGCCAGATCTGGCCGCCGGGGGCGGGGTTGTCATCGAGGAGGGCCACCGTGCCGCTGCCAGCCGCGGCCCGGGCGGCGGCGAGGCCGGCCGGGCCGGCGCCGAGGATGGCGACGTCGAAGACGGTCATGGGGTGAGGACCTCCATGCCGTCGCGGACCAGCGTCTGGCAGGCCAGTTGGTGGGGCTTGCCGTCGATGGTGGCGCGGCAGCCCATGCAGACGCCCATGGCGCAGAGCGGACCGGGGATGCGGGCCCCGGCGCCGAGGAGGACGGCGGCGACGGTGGCCGATTCCGGGGCTTCGATGGGGCGGCCGTTGTGGCGGATGCTAGGCATGGAAGCGCTCCGGGAGATAGGGCTCGATGGGGATGGGCGGGCGGCGCTGGAGGATCTGGGCGGCGAGCAGTTTGGCAGTGCCGAGCGAGGTGGTGACGCCGAGCCCTTCGTGGCCGGTGGCGAGATAGAGGTTGCCGCGGAGGCGGCCGATGAGGGGGAGTTTGTCGGGCGTGGAGGCGCGGAAGCCGGTCCAGGTGCGGATGACGTTGCAGTCGCGGAGGAAGGGGAGGAAGCCAAAGGCGCGGTGGAGCATGCGGGCGAGGATGGGCGGGTCAATCTCCGTTGTCTCGACGCCGAACTGGCGGGAGGAGCCGATGAGCAACTGGCCGGTGGGGCGGGGCTGGACGTTGAAGGCGACCGACTCGTTGGACTCGCCGTGGGCGCTGGCCATGTAGCCGAGTTCGACCAGTTGATGCCGGACCATACCGGGGTAGCGGTCGGTGATGGCGAGGTGGCCCTTGCGGGGCTTGATAGGCAGGCCTGGGAGGAGGCGGGGGGTAAAGGCGCCGGTGGCGCAGATGACGGCGCCGGCTTCGAGCGAGTCGAGGCTTTCGACCGGGGCGCGGGTGACTTTGGCGCGGGCCTGCTCCAGGAGCCAGCGGGCGGCGACGGGGGCGTAGACGACCGCGTCCCCTTTGGCGACGGCACCGCCGGCAAGGCCGGGGCGGAGGTGCGGTTCGGCCTCGTAGAGTTGGCGCGCATCGAGGAGTTCGGCGCCGGGCTTGGCGCGGGCGGCGTCGAGTTCGGCGTCATTGGCGGCGATCCAGAGGGTGCCGCAGTTCCAGAACTCGGCGGCCTTGGGGAGGGCGGGCGCTAGGGCGCGCCAGAGTTCGAGGGAGAGGCGGGAGAGCGGGTCCTCGTCGAGGACGACGAGGTGGCCCATGCCGGCGGCGGTGGCGCCGCCGCCGGGGATGCTTTGGTCGATGACCTCCACCCGCGCCCCGGCCTGCGCGAGTTCGTAGGCGCAGGCCGCGCCGACGATTCCCGCGCCGACGATGAGGACGTCGGGGGAGTGGGTCATGTCCGGATGCCGTGAACGAAGGGGTCGGACGGGTCGAGGATCAGCTTGCCGTGGGCGCTGATCCAAGCCTGGCCGGTGATCCTTGGACGGATGTACGAGCCTTCCGTTTGGTAAGTTCCCTCGAAGACGGAGCCGACGATGCTTTCCTGGCGCCAGACCTGGCCGGGGGCGAGCTTGCCATCGGCGGCGAGGCAGGCGAGCTTGGCGGAGGTGCCGGTGCCGCAGGGGGAGCGGTCATAGGCTTTGCCGGGGCAGAGGACGAAGTTGCGCTGGCCGTCGAAGAGCTCGATGTGGTCGATTTCGGCGTGGTTGGCGCCGGTGACGCCGTTGGCTTCCAGGGCCTGGCGGATGCGCCAGGCGAAAGCGGTGAGGGGCTCGACGCGGGCGAGGTCGAGGTCCTGGCCGTGGCTATCGACGAGGAAGAACCAGTTGCCGCCCCAGGCGACGTCGCCGGTGATGAGGCCGATGCCGGGGACATCGACGGTGACGGCCTTGGTATGGCGGTAGGCGGGCACGTTGGTAATGGAGACGGTGCCATTGGGGTGGAGCGTGGCGGTGACGTCGCCGACCGGGGTGTGGAGGACGTGGTCGCCGGGGGCGATGCGGCCGAGGTAGGCGAGGGTGGCGATGACGCCGATGGCGCCGTGGCCGCACATGCCGAGGTAGCCGACGTTATTGAAGAAGATGACTCCGTTGGGCTCGACGAGGAGGGCGCCGACCATGACATCGGAGCCGCGCGGTTCGTTGACGATGGCGGAGCGGAGGTGGTCAAAATCGGAGCGGAAGACCTCGAGCTTTTCGGCGAGGGAGCCGGGGCCCAGGTCAGGGCCTCCGGCGATGATGGTACGGGTGGGCTCGCCGCCGGTATGGGAGTCGACGTATTCGATCGAGGTCATAGCTGAGGGCGGGTGGCGATGGCGTGGCGGATGATGGCGAGGACCTTGTCGCGTTCAGCGCCTTCGAGGGGGAGCCGCGGCGGGCGGGTGGTTTCGCTGCAGAGGCCGGTTTCCTGGGCGGCGAGCTTGATGTACTGGACGAGCTTGACGTGGGTGTCCAGATGGAGCAGCGGGGTGTACCAGCGGTAGAGGGCGAGGGCCTCGGTCCACTTGTTGGCGAGGATGAGGTCCCAAAGGGCGCGGTTCTCGGCGGGGAAGGCGTTGACGAGGCCGCTGATCCAGCCGACGGCGCCGAGGAGGGCGGATTCGAGGACGAGGTCATCGACGCCGGAGAAGAGGATGTAGCGGTCGCCGGTGAGGTTGATGAGGTCGGTGATACGGCGGGTATCGCCGGAGGACTCCTTGATGGAGACGATGGTGGGCTCATCGGCGAGCTGGACGAACATTTCGGGGGTGACGTCGGTGGAGTAGGCCGGCGGGTTGTTGTAGATCATCACCGGAAGGCCGCTGGCGCGGGCGACGGAGCGGAAGTGGGCGAGGGTTTCGCGGGGGTCCGACTTATAGACCATGGCGGGGAGGACCATGAGGCCGTCAATGCCGAGGCGTTCGCAGTCCCTGGCGTAGCGGCAGGCAGTGGCGGTGGTGAACTCGGCGACGCCGGAGAGGAGGGGGACGCGGCCGGCGATGGCCTCGCGGGCGGCTTCGAGGACCATGATCTTTTCGGCGTAGTCATGGGCGGTATTCTCGCCGACCGAGCCGAGGACGACCATGCCGTGGACGCCGGCGCGGATCATGGCATCGAGGTGAGTCTGGAAGGCCGGGAGGTTGTGGGAGCCATCGGCGTGGAAGTGGGTAGTGGCGGCGGGGAAGACGCCGTGCCAGTGAGGTTTGGTCATAGAGGTCCGTAGAATTTCCAGGAGGAGGAGAAGCCCGGTTGGAGGGGCTGGGTGGTCAGCGTGGCGCGGACCAGTTCGACAGGGATGGAGCCATTGTGGAGGATGGCGTCGTGGAACTGCTTTTCGGTCATTTTGCCGGAGGCGACGAGTTCCTGGTGGAGGGCGCGGAACTGGAGGCCGCCGAGCATGTAGGCCGCCTGGTAGAGGGGCGGATAGTTGGCCTCAAAGGAGCGGCGGACCTCGGCGGCGGCGTTTTCGCGTTCGTGGCCGACGCGGTCGACGAGGAAGTCGACGCACTGCTGGGCGGACCATTTCTCGAGGTGGAAGTTGAGGCTGAAGAGGATGCGGGCGCAGCGGTGCATGCGCCAGAAGAGCATGCCGATGCGGTTTTCGGGGGTTTGCGGGAAGCCGAGGTCCCAGAGGCGCATTTCCCAATAGAGGGCCCAGCCTTCGATCCAGAAGGGGGTATAGAAGGCGCGGCGGTAGGGGCGGAAGCGGCTGGTCATGTACATCTGGAGGTGGTGGCCGGGGATGACCTCATGGTGGACGGTGGCGCGGGAGAAGTGGATGTTGTTGCCGCGCATGGACATCATCTTGGCCTCGTGGGGCATGTCGGCGGTGGGGAAGCTGACGATGATCTGTTCGCCGCCGAGGAAGAAGGGGTTGACGCGCTGTTCGGCCGGGGTCATCATGCGCATGCGCCAGATGTCCTTGGTGTACTGGGGGATGGTGACGAGGTCGCGCTGTTCGAGGAAGCGGATGGCTTCAAAGACCTGGTCGCGGATGAGGGTGGGCTGCTGGCCTGGGGGGACGTAGAGGTTCTTGACGTGTTCGAGGGCCTTTTTCCAGTCGTCGCCGAAGCCGAGTTCGCGGGAGGCGCGGAGCATTTCGCGGTCACACCAGGCGAACTCCTTTTCGGCGATTTTGACGAGGTCTTCCGGGGAGTAGGGGACGATCTCGTACTTGAGTTCATCGCGGAGGGCGGCGTCGCCGATGGGGTCGCCGACGATAGTGTCCTTGTCGTCCTTGTCGACGCCGGCTAGCTTTTCACGGAGGGCGGCGGCGTAGGTATCCATGGCCTTGTTGAGCTTGGCGAAGGGCTCGGCGGTCCACCAGGAGAAGTTGGGGTCGTAGCCGGAGTAGAAGGTATTCCAGTCCTTGAGGGTTTGCTGGAGTTCGCGGGTAAGGCGGGCGGCGCGGTTGGCGGCGGCCTTTTTGGTGGTGCCTTTGCGGGAGGGGATCTCCTTGAGGGCGCCGGCGATCTCCTTTTCGAGGCGGAAGAGGGTGGCGGCGATTTTGGGGGAGTCGGGTGGCTCGACGCGGACGCGGTTGTCGTTGAGTTCGAAGATGGCCTGGGCGAAGGGGAGGAGGGGGAGGGCTTCGTTGAGGCGCTGTTCGGTCTGGTCGATGCGGCGGAGTTCGAGGCGAATCTTGTTGGCGAGGAGGATGTGATCGACCTGGGCGTCGTGGGGGAGTTTGGGGAAGTCGAGGGCGGCGAGGGATTTGAGCCAGGATTGGTGGAAGGTACGGAGGGCGCGGATGCGGATGGGGGACTCGTCGATGGTGTAGAAACGGTTGAGGGCGGCGAGGTCGGTCTGGTAGCGCTCGATGTGGGCGCGGAGGCCGGTCTGGGTGTCGAACTCGGAGGGAGCGGAGTAGGCGATCTCCTTGGCGCGGGGTGTGTGCGGGGGCGTCTGGGCGAGGAGGGCCGAGGCGAGGAGGAGCAGGACGGGCGCGCGGAGCATGGTGGTTTTCTATTTTGGCATTTTCGGGGGGATTTGAACTTGTGACGGTTGGCTGACCGGCCGGGGCCCACCCGGAGTGCGGACACACTTCGGGTGGGCGATGTTATGCCCTGTGTGCGAGTTGTCAAATACCAGTGCCGGGTTATGGGTGCCGGCGGGTTGGTTGGTGGTGCTGGCGTGGTTGCGGCCAGATTTTTCTGCAATTGCGGACTTTTCCGGTAAGCAGCATCCAGGGGAAGTCTGGGGTTAGGCGGCGGAGGGCTCGGGCTCGGCCTCGGGTTCGCCGTAGACGTTGAATTCGAGGTCACGGTTGGGGAAGATCGTCCTGTAAAGGCGGATTTTCTCCGGGGTCAGCGGGTAGCGGACGTTGATAAATTTTGCCCGCCTTTTGGGTTCGCTGCTTGTGTTTTCAACGGGTTGCGCGGGAACCTTCTGGGTTCGTTCGTCGTTTTCGGGCGCGGGGACCTCATAGAGGGCGCGTTCGGGCTCGGTGGAGACCGGACGAGTGGCGTTCGACGGCCAATGGCGCTGGATGTGGGCCAGGCGGCGTTCGAGGGCCATGATGAGCCGGGTATTAGAGGCGAACTCGGCGCGGAACAGGCGGACGGCGGGCGAGGTGGCGACCGATTCGTAGGCGGCGACGGTGTTTTCGATTGTGGCGTGCTCGGGGACCAAGGGCACGATTTTGTCCGCGGTGCGAAGGAGTTCGCGGTTGAGCAGGGCGTGGAGGGCGGTGCGGACACGGAGATTGGACCACTGGAGGTCGGTGATCTCGCGGACGACGGCGAGTTCCGGGTCGTCGCCGGGCTGGTACTTGGCGACGTTGGTGTCGAGGAGGTCGTAGAAGACGCGGCGGTCTTCGTGGAGGAGGACGGCGGAGTGGGGCGGGACGAAGAGTTTGAGGGCTTCGGCGCGCTGGCCGTGGGTGATGGCGTTGCGGCGGGACTGGGCTTTGCCTTCCTCGGTTTTCGGGCCCTTTGATTTGGCTCCGTTTTCGCGGGAGATGCGGGCGCGTTCTTCGGGTGTGAGCGGCATGGGGTACCTTCCTTTTTTGGTGCCGGAAAAAGGAACGGCCCTCGCTTGGGGGCGAGGGCCGTTCGATGGGGAGAAGTATTCCTCTCTCACCTTCAGTATATCCGGGGGCGCAACTGGTTTTTCCGCTTTGCGTGGCCAAGTAGCTGAAAAGAGGGGGAATAAAGTTGCTGGCCGCGCGTGACCGGTTTTCGGGGACGGCTGAAAATCAAGGAAATTGAAAAAATAGCGATCTTTTTGTCCACTTTTTGTCGTGCCGTTCGCCTAAGGTGTATCACGTAGTTTCGGGATTGGTTTGCAAAGGAAGGCAAAATGATTCGACTGACCGTAGTGGGGTTGTTTGCGAGCCTATTGGCGATGGGCGGGGTGAGCTATACACTTCCGGCGGTGGGGCCGGCGGTGTTTGGGAATAATGCCTACCAGTTTGTGGCCGTGGCGGATCCGTTTTTGGCGTCGAACAACACATGGGCAACGGCGAATGCGGCGGCGGAGGCGAGCGTTTTTCAGGGCATTTCCGGGCATCTGGCGACGGTGTCTACGGCGCTGGAGAATGACTTTCTTTACTCGCTAGTGGCGGGGAGTTTTGTCGAGTTTACGGGGGCATGGCTGGGCGGGAAGTCGCCGGAAGGCTGGGTGGCTGGGCCGGAGGCCGGGCAGGGGTTCGTGTATTCGAACTTTGGGGGGAGTGAGCCGAACAATGCTGCGTATGTGTATATGCATATCGGGCCATCGGAGTTTGCGAACCTCTTGCCCGGACAGTGGGCGGACAACACCGGGGTTTCGCTGAATCCTGGGCCGGTGATTGATCCGGTGGTGGGATATTTTGTGGAGTTCGAGGGGGCGGGGGAGACGCCGGAGCCGGGGACGGTGTGGGCGGTGGGGGTGGCGCTTGGGGCAATGGGCGCGATTCGACGGTTTCGGGGAGGCCTGTGATGAGGATTCTACTTTGGCTTGTCTTTGGCGGTGTTTTGGTGGCATCGACGAGCTATACGATTACTGATCTGGGGACGCTGGGCGGGACGTTTAGCAGTGCGAACGGAATCAACAACGCGGGTTGGGTGACGGGACAGTCGTCGTTGAATGGGAGTTCGCCAGCGCATGCGTTCTTCTGGAACGGGACAACGATGCAGGATCTGCTCACCTTCGGTGGGTCGACAAGCGTCGGGAATGGGATCAACGATGCCGGCCAAATTGCCGGGTATGCGATGACGACGGGCGACGCCTTTTGGAGAGGGTTTTCCTGGGATGGGAGCGGGTTGATTTTGGGTACGGGTACGCTGGGCGGGAATTACGGATCCGCCGCCGGCATTAACAACACCGGCCAGATGACGGGCGTCTCCTATTTAAAGGGCGATACCGTTTACCGCGCGTTCTTCTCGAATGGGACGATGACGAATCTTGGCGTGCTACAGGGAGGGATGAATTCGATCGGTTTTGGCATCAATGATTTGGGGCGGATTACCGGACAATCCGAGATTGGCGTGGGAGTGTGGCAGGCGTTTATCTGGGACGAGACGAACGGCATGACGGGCATCCCTGGATGGGGAGGGACAAACAGCTCTGGGCGAGCGATCAATGCCAGCGGCGCGGTGACGGGCAGGGCCGACCTATCAGGGAACACGGGCTCCCATGCGTTTTACTGGGACGGGGTGAACCCTATGCAGGATCTGGGGACCCTGGGGGGGACGACCAGCAATGGATACGGCATTAATGGGGCGGGTGCGGTGGTGGGATCCTCCGCACTGAGCAGCGGTGCCGAGACTCATGCCTTTCTGTGGGTTGGCGGTTTGATGTCGGATCTGAACAGTCTGCTGGTGAACGGGAGCGGGTGGGTGCTGACGGAGGCGCGCGGGATCAACGATTCGGGATGGATTGCCGGGACCGGGACGGTTGGGGGCGAGACGCATGCGTTTCTGTTGACTCCGGTGGAGGAGACGCCGGAGGCGGGGACGGTGTGGGTGGTTGGGTTGGGGTTGGCGGGGCTGGTGGGGTGGCGGCGGATTGCGACTGGACGGAATGGGCTCGAGGTGGGGCGATGAGAGTCGCTACCTTGCTTTGGCTGCTGTTGGGGACGGTTTCGGTGGATGGATCGGTGAGCTATGTGGTGACCGACCTGGGGTCATTCAGCAGTGGCTTCGGGATCAACAATGCGGGCCAAGTTACTGGGAGTTCCGCATACCGTGCGTCTCTCTGGAGCAACAACGTCATGTTGGAGCTCGGGACACTGGGTGGTTCTCATAGCAGAGGAGCGAGGATCAACAACATTGGTCAGATTGCCGGAACTTCGAGCATCGCTGTAAATGTGTCATTCACTCACGCCTTCTCGTGGAGCAACGGCGTTATGACGGATCTCGGAACGTTGGGTGGGTCGTATAGCGAAGGCTGGGGGATCAACGATGCCGAAGAGGTTACCGGGAACGCGAATACTAGCGCCAATACCGTCCATGCGTTCGTGTGGAGTAACGGTATTATGTCGGATCTCGGCACGCTGGGTGGAACGTATAGCAACGGCCGTGGAATCAATAATGCTGGGCAGGTTGTAGGGTTTTCGACCCTGAGCGGGAGTACGGTAAACCATGCGTTTCTCTGGGATGACGGAAACATGACGGATCTCGGCACGCTGGGTGGGGCAGATAGTTGGGCCTATGAGATCAACAACGGGGGGCAGATTACTGGGACTGCGGCCATCACCGGGAATGGCGCGCAGCATGCGTTCCTCTGGCGAAATGGCGTGATGTCGGACCTCGGCACCCTGGGCGGGCCAGGCAGTTGGGGCCTGGGGATCAACAGTGCCGGCGAAGTAGTGGGTATGTCCTATGTGGCTGGCGGAGGGACTCACGCGTTCCTCTGGAGTAACGGGGTCATGTCGGACCTGAACGAACTGTTGCTGAACGGGGGTGGGTTTACACTGCATGAGGCAATGGGGATCAACGATTCGGGATGGATTGCCGGGACCGGGACGGTTGGGGGCGAGACGCATGCGTTTCTGTTGACTCCGGTGGAGGAGACGCCGGAGGCGGGGACGGTGTGGGTGGTTGGGTTGGGGTTGGCAGGGTTGGCGGCGTTGCGACGGAGGGATGAGAAATGAGACGGCACCTGGCGCTTCTATTGTTCTCGATCGCTTGCGGATGGGGTAGCGTGACTTATACCGTTACGGCGATCACGCCGGCGGATGTCAACGGGAACCTCTGGCTGGGCGGCATCTCTGGAAATGGGCAGTTCGCGGTGGCGAACACGGCGGTGGCGGGGTACCTATACGACGGGGGCGTGCTGGCCTCGGCGTTTACGATTTCCGGAACGAGTCCGAGGGTGCGGGGCGTCAACGACAGCGGAACCACTGCTGGGCATTACGACAGCGGAGGTGCGTATGGAAACCGGGCGCTTTCGATTTCGAGCGCGGGGGACATAACCTTCCTTACTAATCCGATCCAGGAGGATGCGCCATCCTGGGTTGCGGGAATCGACAATGCCGGCAATGTGGCGGGGACGGTGATAACGGCGGCGAATCCCTACGGGAGTGGCCGTGCCATCGTCTGGAGGGCAGATGGGAGTTTCATCGACATCACTTCTGCATTTCCAGGCGCCGCATGGGCCGGTACAGCGGCGATCGCCGAGAACGGCTACGTGATTGGGAAACACCCGGGCGGAGGCTTTCTCTACAACTTCCTGACCGGGCAAAGTGTGAGCCTTCCAGAGGAGGTGGTTGGGGTTAGCGATGCCGGGCACGTCACCGGGTATGCCTGGTACGGGACGCAGGTGGCGACGCTGTATTCCGGTGGAACCAGCGTGTATATAGGCTCGACGGATCCGGGATACCTTAGTCAAGGATTGGCCGTCAATTCATCTGGGACCGTGGTGGGACAGTCGGCCACTCCTGGCGGCAACTGGCGCGCTTTCGTCTACTCCGGCGGGGTGATGAGCGATCTGAACACCCTGCTCAGCAGCAACCTGGATGCGCTGCTGGGGGGGAGTGGCTGGTATTTGAGTTCCGCCGCGGCGATCAACAATGCAGGGATGGTGCTGGCGAAAGCGGTGAGCGGCGCTCCGACAATGCCAGGCTACGCGGTGCTGCTGACGCCGGTGGGAGGGGACACGCCGGAGCCCGCGACCTATTTGCTGCTGGGGGCGGGGCTGGGGTGGGTGATTTCTTGCGGCCGGAGGGAACACCGCGGATAGTTTCCGGCGGGTGGAGTGGACCGAATGCTAAACCTGCAAACCTGGAATCGAACCAACCTGCACCTCTCTGTCGCCTACGTATTGTGGAGGCGGCGTTGGTATTTGCTGGCCCTAACGGTGCTGGGGGCGGCGGCAGCGGGCGGCTGGACGGTGCTGGCGCCGAAATCGTATCGAGCGACGGCGCTGGTGCTGGTGGAGCCACAGAAAGTTCCGGAGAAGTACGTGGGCTCCGCGGTGAGCACCGATGTGCAGGACCGGCTGGCAAGCATCAGTCAGCAGATCCTCAGCAACACGCGGCTGCAGAAAATCATCGACGATTTTCAGCTGTACCGGACGGAGCGAAGCCGGCTGTATCCGGAAGAGATTCTGGAACTGATGCGAAAGCGGATCACGATCAAGCTGGAGAAGGGTTGGACGCAGGACCGCCCGGGTGCCTTTCACGTGGACTATGAAGGGACCGATCCGGTGGCGGTGGCCGAGGTAACGAACCGGCTGGTGAGTCTGTTTCTGGAAGAGAATCTGCGGGAACGGGAGTTGTCGGCGGAGGGGACCTCCGACTTTCTGGAGGGGCAGTTGCAGGAGGCGCGGCGGCGGTTACAGGAGTTGGAAGTGAAGGTGGCGGAATACAAACTGGCGCACGTGGGCTCGCTGCCGGGGCAGGAGGGGTACCTGAATGGGGCGATCGCGCGGCTGCAACAGGAGTTGCTGATGAACGACGAATCCGTGGCGCGGGACAAGGTGAGCAAGACGACGATTGAGAGCGCGATGGAGGCGGCGAAGGGGTCGATGGCGATGACGGCGCAACTGGCGGCGAGGATGCAGCCGGCGGAGGAGAAGCCGGTGTTGCTATCGGAGCGGATCGCCGAGGAGGTAGAACGGGCGCGGCTGCGGTTCACGGCGCGACATCCGACGATGGTGGCGCTGCAACAGGAGTTGGAGCGGGTGAAGGCGGCAGAAAAGCGAATGCCGCCGGCGAGCGGGAAGAAGGCGGCGGGGGTGACCGAGACGCCGCAATATTTGCAGTGGCAGATCCAAGTGAAGGAGCGGGAGGAGGCGTTGCGAACGCAGTTGAAGCTCCTGGATCAGGATATGGCCGCACGGACGGCGCGGCGGAAGGAGATTGTGTCGCAGATCAAAAAGCTGGAAGGGCAACTGGCGCAACTTCCGGTGAGTGAGTTGGAGATGGGCGGGCTAACGCGGGATTATGAGCTGACGCTGGCGGCCTACCGTTCGTTGCTGGAGAAGCGGCAGAACGCGCAGATGGCGGCGGAGATGGAACACCGGCAGAAGGGGGAGAGTTTCAAGGTATTGGACGCGGCGCGGGTGCCGCAGCGGGCGTTAGGACTGCCGCCAGCAGCGGTGGTGGGGGCCGGTGCCGGGAGCGGACTGGTGTTGGGGGCGGTGGGCTTTCTGGCGCTGTTCCTTCAACGGAACTGGCTATTAGGGGAATGGGAAATTCCGGATGGGGTGCCGGTACTGGTACAGGTTCCGGTATTTGGCAAGGGGCGCCGGCGGGGAATGTTGGTACAGAGACCGGGAACGAGACTGGCGGCCGCGGTGGCGATGGGCCTGATGGCGGTGGCGGGGACGGCGGCGCTGGTGGTCTATCGGTTCGGTAAGTGAGAAAGGGAAAGGGAGGGGGCTTTCTGTGGAGATGCCAAGAGAGGGTGAACGGAAAGCGGACTACCGAGTGGTGGAGCTGGATCCCCAGGCCGATGTGTTGTGGGCGCGTGGGGATGGGGACGAGCCGGCGATGGAGCAGTACCGGATTCTGCGGACGAAACTGGCGCAGCGGGCCGGGGCGAAGCAGGTGGTGCTGATCGGGAGCCCTTGTCCGGACGACGGGAAATCGACGACTGCGATCAATCTGGCCGGGATGCTGGCGTTGCGGCAAAGCGTGGTGCTGGTGGATTGCGATCTGCGGCGATCGTCGATGGCGAGTGTTCTGGGACTGGGGGAGGAGCCGGGGCTATTTTCGGTGCTGCAGGGGGGAGCGGCGGAGGCGGCGATGGTGCGGGTGAGCAGACTGCCAAACCTGGTGATTCTGCCGGCGGGGCGGGAGACGGCCGAGGCGGCGGAGTTGATGGATTTACCGGTGTGGGCCACGCTGCTGGAGCGGCTGCGGCGGGAGTTCACGTATGTGATTTGCGATGGGCCGCCGATGATCGGGTTTGCGGATTATTCGTTACTGGAACAACTGGCGGACGTGACGATGGTGGTGGTGCGGGCGAATCACACGGACCGGCTGGCGATGGGGTCGGCATTGGAGTCTGTGGATCCGGAGAAGTTTCTGGGGCTGGTGCTGAACCAATGCGAAGACTGGATTTTGTGGAAATCACGGGCGGAGTACGGGTATTACGGGAAGGCGAAGCAGGGAGGCGAGCGATGAGAATCCTGGTTGGAGTGATGGCGCTGGTGCTATTGCTGGGGGGCTGCAAAAAGACGCCGCAGGAGGCGGCCGCCGCCGCGGTGGAGAAGGGGAAGGGGTATCTCAGCAACAAAGATTATTCGCATGCGCTGCTGGAGTTTCGGATTGCGTTGAAGAACGTGCCGGTGAACGCGGAGGCGTATTATCAGGCTGGACTGACGTATCTGGCGATGCTGGATGTGCAGAGTGCGTATGTGAATTTCAAGAAGGCGGTGGAACTGGACCCGAAGCATACGGGGGCGCAGAGCCGGTTGGCGGAGTTGCTTTCGGCGTCGCATGATCCGGAGCGTTTGCGGGAGGCGGGCAGTCTGGCGAGCGAGGTATTGAAGATACTGCCCGAAGATGTGGCGGCGCGGAATTCGCTGGCGATTTCGAAGTTTGAATTGGGGGAGGCGGAAGGGGCGGAGACGGCGTTGCGGGAGATGCTGGCGAGCGGGACGGCGGATGCGCGGACGGTGGTGAATCTGGCATTAATGCGGATCTATCGGAAAGACCGGGCGGGGGCACTGGCGGTGCTGGAGGAGGGGGCGGCGAAGAATCCGTTGTCGTCGGAGCTGGCGCTGGTGCTGGCGCGGATGTACGCGGCGGGGAAGGAGCTGGGGGCGGCGGAGAAGCAGTTGCAGCGGGCGACGGCGGTGGACCCGAAGAATCCGCTGTGTTGGGCGACGCTGGGGAGTTTCTACGCGGCGACGCAGCGGCCGGAGGAGGCAGAGAAGGCGTACCGGACGACGGCCACGCTGGGGGACCCGAAGTACGAACATCTGCTGGCCATGTATTACTGGTCGACGCGGAAGGTGGACAAGGCGGTGGCGGAGTTTGAGCGGCTGGCGGAGGCGAACCCGAAGGATCGAGCGGCGCGAAACCGGCTGGTGGCGGCGTACCGGCAGGCGGAGCGGGAAGGGGATGCCGACCGGGTCTTGCAGAAGGCGTATGCGAGCAACCCGAAAGACAAGGAGGCGATTCTGGGGCATGCGCAGTCGTTATTGCGGATGGGGAAGACGGAGGAGGCGACGGCGGCGGTGCGCTTGATGGTGTCGGACTCGCACGATGCCTACGAAGGGCACTATCTGCTCTCCAAAATCTATGCGGCCAAGCGGCAGTACCGGCTGCAGCAGCAGGAGTTGGACGAGGTGTTGAAGATTGCGCCGCAGTATCTGGCAGCGCGGCTGGACCTCTCGCAATCGCAGGTGATGCTGGGGCGGCATGCGGCGGCGTTGGACGTATTGGGCCGGGCGCCTAAGGAGCAGCAGGCGACGATTCCGTGGCAGATTGCGCGGAACTGGGCGCTGCTATCGAAGGGGGACCTGGCGGCGGCGCAGGCGGCGATCGAAGAGACGTTGAAGAAGGGCACGATTCCGGAAGTGCTGCTGCAACGGGCGGCGGTGGCGATGGGCGGGAAGCAGGCGGGGGCCGCGAGAGCGGACTTGCTGCGTGTCCTGGAATTGGAACCGCAATCGGTGCGGGCGCTAGACGGGTTGGGGCGTACCTATATTGCTGAGGGACGAATGGACGGGGCGGTAGGGGCGGTGGGGCAGCATGCGGCGAGATACCCGAAGTCGATTCCGTTGCAGTACGCGTATTCGTTGTGGCTGAGCCGGGCGGGGAAGGTGGCGGAGGCGAAGGGTGTCCTAACGGAATTGAAGGCTATGGCGCCGGATGCGGTGCTCATTGACGTGCGATTGGGGGAGTTGGCGCTGGCGAGCGGAGACTTTGCCGGGGCGCGACGGATTCTGGAACCCGTGGTGGCCAAGGACGGGAAGTTGGCGCGGGCGCAGATGTTGCTGGGGCACGTGGAGTCGTTGAGCGGGAAGGTGGACGCGGCGATGGCGCGGTACCGGAGGGTGACGGAGTTGGAACCGGAAAATGCGGAGGCCCTGAATAATCTGGCGAGCCTGCTGACGGGGAAGCCGGAGGCGGTGGATGAGGCGTTGCGGTTGGCGCAGAAGGCGAAGGAGTTGGCGCCGGGGGATCCAAGCGTGAGCGACACGTTGGGTTGGGTGCTGTACCAGAAGGGGCTGTATGCGGCGGCTGTGCAGCAGTTAGAGGGCGCGGCGAAGGGGGCGAATCCGGTGGCGAGATATCATCTGGCGATGGCCTATTCGCGGAGCGGAAACCGGGAAGGGGCGGAGCGGGAGTATGCGCAGGCGAAGAAGCTGGCGCCAGGGATGCCGGAGGCGGGACAGGCGGAGGCGCTGTTGCGGGGACGGTGAGAGCGGCGGTACGCAACCCGCGGGATTTCGCCCGGCTAGACGACGGCTACTTTCACGTTGTTGATGGGGGGAAGGCCGTCGAAGAGGCATTCCCAGTGTTCGCCGCCCTCCTTGCCGATCCAGAGTTGGCCGGTGGTGGTGCCGAAGTAGAGCGCGGGCTGGCGGAAGGAATCGATATCCATGGCGTCGCGGAGGACGGTGAAGAAAGACTGCTTGCGGGGGAGGCCCTTGGCCAGCTTGCGCCAGGAGTGGCCGCCGTTTTCGCTGCGCCAGACGGCGGGGACGGCACCCGGGCAGAAGCGCGTCATGGGATCGAGCGGGACGACGTAGACGGTGTCGGGGTTGTGGGGATGAACGACGATGGGGAAGCCAAAATCGGAAGGCAACCCCTTGGCGATGGAATACCAGGTGTGGCCGTGATCGTCGCTGCGCAGCACGCCAATATCAGGGCGAGGGCCGCCGGGACCGGACCAATCCGCCCAACCGCCATGATTCTGCATGTAGAGCCGGCCGGGGGCGGCCGGGTGGGTGGCGATCTTGTGGACGCACTGGCCGAACTCGGGATAGGGATCCGGGGCGAAGCCGGCGCCGACGCCTTTGTTGGCGGCGTTGAACGTTACGCCGCCATCCTCGCTGAGATAGTGGCCGCCGGTGGAGATTCCCAAGTGAACCCGATTACCGGTACGGACGATGGTGTGCATACACAGCCCGCCATTGCCGGGGTGCCACTGGCGGGCATGATCGTGGTTGGAGATGCCGGGCACCATTTCCCAGGTGTCGCCGCTATCGGGACTGCGGAAGAGCGATGCCGGTTCTACACCGCAGAGGAGGTCCGTTTCGCCGGCGCCGGTTTCCAGCGACCAGATGTTGGCCAAGGCGCGGCCGTCGTCCTTGGGGAAGGCGGGCGCTGACGCGGTTTCCTGGAAGCTGTGGCCGAGATCGGATGAGCGGAGAATCTTCATGCCGAAGAACGGGTTGCAACTGGAGGCGAACAGCCGGGGTTCGCGGCGTGTATCGGTGAGGGTGGCGTAGACGGGAATGCCGGGGCCGAAGGGGCCGCGGAGGGCGAATCGCCCGCGCGCCTTGGATGCTTCGGCGACAAACACGCCCTTCTTCGTTCCGATCGTCAGGAGCGCTCGATCTCCCATATTCAACCTCCAGAAACGGCGGGCAAAATAGTGAGGATATCACCGGGCGCGAGGGCGGTGTCGATGCCGGACAAGTCGCGGATATTGTCGGTATTGACGAAGACATTCAGGTGGCGGCGGACGGCGCCTGTTTCGTCGCAAACATTGCGATAGAGGGGGGCATGGTGCCGTTCCAATTCTTCGAGGGCCGCGCGAACGGTGGCGGCCGTGACGGGCAAAAGCGACTGGCCGCCGCAATAGGTCCGCAATGGGCCGGGTACGTGGAAGACGATTTCCGGCTGGCGCATGGAGCCGAGTTTAGCATCGTTCGGGGAGGGCGCATGCGCCCCATGCGCGTATGCAAGAATACACAGTCAACGGGGTTGTTGGGGTTCCGCATTGATGAGGAGCGTTTGGTGCCGAGGCAAGCAAGAGAACAAGACGGCGGGGCGGAGGCCCGGTTCGAGCGGGCCTTGAACGGGCTGGCCGAGCAACTGCGGGAGGACCGGAGCGTGCTGGCCGTCCTGCTGTGCGGAAGCTTATCGCACGACGTCGTCTGGGAGAAGTCCGACATCGATCTGGCGATTGTCACGCAGGATGACAAACCGCGGTATGGGAACGTATCGCTGAATGCCGATGGAGTGGTGGTTCACGCATTCCTGATGACGCGGACGCAGTTCCGGCAAACGGTGGAGGGCGCGATCCGCAACTCGTTCACTCATTCCCTGCTGGCCAAAGGACGGCTGGTGTACAGCCACGATGAGACGATCGTGGAGCTGTGCGCGGGGCTGGCAAAGATTGGGGAACGGGACACGAGACGGCAGTTGATGGCGGCGGCGATAGGGGCGTTGCTTCCCTTGGACAAGGCGCGGAAGTGGCTGGTGACGAGAAACGACGCCGACTATGCGGCGCTGTGGCTGCTCTACGCGGTTACGGCGCTGGCGCGCATCGAGGTGCTGCGTGCGGGGCAACTGGCCGACCGAGAGGTGATCCCACAGGCGCAGCGGCTGAATCCGGAGTTTTTCGGGAAGGTATACAAGACGATGCTGAACTCGAAGAAGACCGCGGCGGCGGTGGGGGCGGCGATCGATGCGGCGGACGGCTACGTTGCCGAGCGAGCGCCGGCGATCTTCCGGCCGATTCTGGAGTATCTGGAGGAGGCAGGGGAAGCCCGCTCCTGCTCGGAAATTGACGAACATTTTCGGCGGCAGATGGGATTGGAATGCGCCTCGACGGCGTGCGAGTATCTTGCCGGGCGGAGGCTGATTGCGCAGGTCTCCACGCCGGTGCAACTGACCAAGCGCAGCAATGTGCAGCTTGATGAGCTGGCATTTATCCATATGGGGGGGATGGGGGAATGAGCGGGGGGAAGGCGCGGACGACGATCGCTGTGCAAGGCGCGCGGGTGCATAACCTGAAGAACATTTCGCTGGAGATTCCGCGGGACCGGCTGGTGGTGGTGACGGGGCTGTCGGGATCGGGAAAGTCGAGCCTGGCGTTTGACACGATCTATGCCGAGGGGCAGCGGCGGTATATGGAATCGCTTTCGAGCTATGCGAAGCGATTTGTGGCGCAGGTGGCCAAGGCGGACGTGGATTTCGTGTACGGGTTGTCGCCGGTGATTTCGATCGAGCAGAAGACGACGGGGAACAATCCTCGTTCGACGGTTGGCACGATGACCGACATTGCGAGCTACTTGAATCTGCTGTACGCGACGATTGGAGAGCCGCGATGTCCACGAACCGGGGAGCCGGTGCCGAGCCGAAGCTCCGGCCAGATACTGGAAGCGATTCTGGCGTTGCCGGAGGGAGCGGAGGTGGAGTTTCGCGCACCGGTATTCCGGCAGTATGGCGAAGATCTGGACTACGTTTTGACGGAGGTTCGAAAAAAGGGATGCCGGCTGGTGATCATCGACGGCAAGACCGTTGACATCTCGGCGGAGACGGAGGTGGACGACCGGGAAGTGGCGAGCATGGACGCGGTGGTGGACCGGTTCGTGGTGGCGAAGCGGCATGAGAAGGCGATCCGGGCGGGTTTGGCGGCGGCGCTGCTGGTGGGCGACGGACTGGTGCGGGTTGAGGTGAACAAGGGAGTGACGAAGGTTCAACGGGAGCAGTTCCACCGGGGGCTTTGCAGCCGGACGCACCACTTCGTCTACGGGGACATACAGCCCGAGTACTTTATGTTCAACAACCCGGAGAGCGCCTGCCGGACGTGCGGGGGACTTGGCGTTTACAAGCTGACTCACCCGGATCTGCTGGTGCCGGACCAGCGAAGGAGCATCCGCGGCGGCTGCTTTGTGAAAGAGGCGTTCAAGTACAATCCGGACACCTGGGACGGGGTGGTGATGTACAGCCTGTCCCGAGAGCTGGATTTCTCGCTGGACGTGCCGTGGATGGCGCTGCCGGAGAGCGCGCGGCAGGTGGTGCTGAATGGCATGGAGCACCGAAAGCTGAAGATTCGGGTTCCTCCGGATGCGAAGACGAAACGGGGGGATACGGAAGGGAAGGAGGCCAATTTCGGGGGAATCGCGCGGCGGATTGAGCGGAACTACCGGCGCTACCGGCAGCGCGGGGAGGTCCATTCGGGGATGGAGGCGTGGCTGGACAAGGTGATGGTGGAGCACACGTGTCCGGACTGCCTGGGGGCGCGGGTGCGGGCGACGAGGCTGTTGTTTACGGTGGAGGGAAAGTCGATTCATGAGTTGGGGCAACTTCATTTCGACGAGTTGTATGCATTTCTGAAGAGCGTGAAGCTATCGGGCCGGGGAGCGGCGGCGGGGCGGCAGATTCTGGAGGAGGTGCGGGGGAGGCTGGAGCTATTGCTGGGGATCGGGCTGGACTATTTGAGTTTCAACCGGCGTGCGGGGACGCTTTCGGGGGGAGAGTCGCAGCGAATCCGGCTGTCGACGCAGATTGGCTCGGGGCTGATGGGAATGCTTTATGTGCTGGACGAGCCGAGTATTGGGTTGCATCCGAAAGATAACGCGAAGATGATTGCGACGCTGGAGAAGCTGCGGGACATCGGCAACACGGTGGTGGTGGTGGAGCATGATGAGGACACGATCCGGGCGGCCGATCACATTGTGGAGATGGGTCCGGGCGCGGGAATTCACGGGGGCGAGGTGGTGGTGCAGGGGACGCTGGCGGAGATTATTGGCTGCGAGGCGTCGCCGACGGGGCAGTTTCTTTCCGGACGGCGCACGATTGCGACGCCGCGGAAGCGAAGGGCGGGGCGGGGAACCTATTTGCGGGTGCTGGGGGCGCGGGAGAACAATTTGAAAAATCTGACGGTGGAGTTGCCGTTGGGGGTGCTGGTGGCGGTAACGGGGGCGTCCGGATCCGGGAAGAGCACGCTGATTAACGACATCCTCTACAAGTCGCTATGGAAGCACCTGGTGGATACGCGAACGCTGCCGGGCGACACTGACGGGGTGGAGGGGATGGAGCATGTTCACAAGGTGGTGAACATCGACCAATCGCCGATTGGGCGGAACAGCCGGTCGAATCCCGCCACCTATATTGGCTTTTACGACACGATTCGGGATCTTTTCACGGATGCTCCGGTTTCGAAAGAGCGGGGGTACAAGGCAGGACGATTCAGCTTCAATGTAAAGGGCGGGCGATGCGAGGAGTGCCAGGGGGAAGGGGTGATTGCGACGCAACTCTACTTCATGCCGGACGTGGAGGTGATTTGCGGGGCCTGCAAGGGGGCACGATTCAACGGGGAGACGCTGGACGTGACGGTGCGCGGGAAGACGATCGACGATGTGTTGAACATGTCGATCGAGGAGGGTGCGGTGTTTTTCGCGTCGGAACCGGCGATTGGGAGGAAGATCGAAGTTCTGAATGAACTGGGGTTGGGGTACCTGACGTTGGGGCAGTCGGCCACGACGTTATCGGGGGGAGAGGCGCAGCGGATCAAGATTGCGGCGGAGTTAAGCAAATTGCAGCGCTCGAAGCATACGCTCTACATTCTGGATGAGCCGACGACGGGCCTTCATCTGGCGGATGTGGTACGGCTGCTGGAGGCGCTGAACCGGCTGGTGGACGCCGGGCATTCGGTGGTGGTGATTGAGCATCATCTGGACGTGATCAAGACGACTGATCACGTGATCGACCTGGGGCCGGAGGGCGGGCATGCCGGGGGAGAGGTGGTGGCGGCGGGAACACCGGAAGCGATTGCAGCGAGCGCGGCGTCACACACGGGGCGATTCCTGCGGCCGCACTTGTCAGGGCGGGGCAGATAGGATGGATGAGGCCGCGGCGCGAGGGAGCGCGGCGGGGAAGGAGAGATGGTATGCGCGCGACACGTGTGGCGGCGGTGAGTATGAACGGGTTCCTGGGGGAACCGGAGCGGGTGCTGGCGGCGATGGACGGCTGGTGCGAGCGGGCGGCGGCGGAGAAGGCCGACCTTGTGTTGTTTCCGGAACTGGTGATCCACGGGCACTGTACGCCGAACACGGCGGAGTTGGCCGAGGCGGTGCCGGACGGGCCGAGCGTGCGGGCGGTGTGCGCCATGGCGCGGCGGCACGGACTGGTGGTCTCCGCGGGGTTGAGCGAGCGGGAGGGGGACGGGGTGTACAACACGCAGGTGCTGGCCGGGCCGGAGGGCTACATTGGCAAGCAACGCAAACTGCACCTGTCGCGGGACGAGGTGAAGCACTACCGCGGGGGAACGGAGATGGAGGTCTTTGACCTGGGGTTCTGCAAAGCGGGCACGGTGATCTGCTATGACAACCAGTTTCCGGAGGTGGGGCGGGTGCTGGCGCTGCGGGGGGCGGATGTACTGCTGATGCCGCACGCGGCGCGTTTTCTGCCGTGGGCGGACACGCCGGAGGGGGAAGCGGCGGCGCGGCGGCACTCGCACGACTTTGTGGCGGTTTACGCGCTGCGGGCGCGGGAGAATGCGTGCTTTGCGGTGTTAACGGATCAGGCGGGGCGGGCGGGAACGCTGGACACGCTGCCGGCAGACCATGAGAACCAGCCGCACCATGCGGGGGTGGCGATCGTCTGGGGGCCGGACGGGCGGGTGCTGGCGCGGGCGCAGACGGAACGGGTGCGGGAGGAGATGATTGTGGCGGATTTGGACCCGGCGCTGCTGGAGCGGGAGCGGGGAATTGTGAACTACACGTTGCGGACGCGGCGGCCGGAGCTGTTTGGGGAGTTGGTGCGGGTGGTATGAGCGTGTTTTCGATTTCCCGGCGGCGGATGGTGGCGGGCTGTCTGGGGGGCGGCCTTTGGCCGGCGCATGCGGCGGAGGAGCGGCTGCGGGTATTGGTATCCACCGATATTGGGGGGACGGATCCGGACGATTTTCAATCGATGGTCCACCTGCTGCTTTATGGGGATATGTTCGACATTGAAGGGCTGATCTCGTCCCCGTTCGGGCCGGGGCGGGCGCGGCACATTCTTGAGGTAATCGCGGAGTACGAGAAGGATTATCCGGCGCTGCGGAGCCATTCGCGGCGATATCCGGCGCCGGACGCGCTGCGGGCGATTACGAAAGAAGGGGCGCTGGAGAGCCCGGGGTTTGCCGGGGTGGGGCAGCCGACGGAGGGGTCGCGGTGGATTGTGCGGTGCGCGAAGAAGCGAGACCGGCGACCGTTGCACCTGCTGGTGTGGGGCGGGATTGAAGACCTGGCGCAGGCGCTGCATGACGCGCCGGAGATTCTGCCGAAGTTGCGGGTCTACTTCATTGGCGGGCCGAACAAGATGTGGAGCGTGGATGCGTACGACTACATTGAGCGGAACCATCCGTCGCTGTGGATGATTGAAGCGAACGCGACCTATCGCGGGTGGTTTGTGGGCGGGCGGCAGGACGGGGCGTGGGGGAACCGTTCGTTCGTGCGGGAACGGTTGGCCGGGTGCGGGGCGTTGGGGGAGTACTTTGCGACGCATTTGAAGGGGACGATCAAGATGGGGGACAGCCCGTCGGTGGGGCGGTTGATTCGCGGGGTGCCGGAGGATCCGTCGCAGCCGAGTTGGGGCGGGAGGTTTGTGCGGATCTGGGATGGGCGGAAGACGGTGTTTTCGCGGATGACGACGGAGGGGGACGCGGTGGAGGTGTTCGGGGTGGTGGAGTATTCGATCCCGGCGCCGGCGGGGTTTGGGGCGAATCATCGGATTCGGGTGATGTTGGACAAGCGTGTGCCGTTGCCGGTGGTGCTGGAGGGGGGGCGGTTGCGTTTTCGGTTTTCGCCACGGGATGCGAAGGTGTGGGCGTATGAGCTGGAGAGCGACTTTGCGGGGTTGCAGGGGGTGGTGGGGAAGTTTACGGCGGTGGTGCCGCCGGCGGAGCGAACGCGGGAGGCGTCGGCGAGGCATCCGAACTGGTGGATTGACGATCCGGCACCGGAGAGCGCCGAGGGGATTCATCCGGGGGCGAAGAGTGTGAACCGGTGGCGGGAAGAGTTTCTGGAGGATTTTGCGGTGCGGATGGAGCGGTGTCGAGGGGCGGGGCGGTCGCGGTGATCTCGCGGGGAAATTCACAGCGGGTTGATGGTGTAAGTTATTGATAACAAATCACATAAAATTGGGGTCAGGTGCACCCGGTCCCATTTTTTTGGTGGCGATGAGGGCGGCGCATTCGCGGCCGTCGAGGAAGAGGCTGGCCGGGAGGTCGCGGCGGCGGTAGAGATAGGCGTCCTCCACGTCCAGACCGGCGGCGAGGGCCTTGCGGCGAAGCGTCGCGTCGTCGAGGAGATGGATGCTGGGGGGGATCTGGCTGAGCTTGCGGTGGGTGGAGTATTCGCGGGTGTCTTCGATCCAGCCGGGCCATTCGGCGCCGGCTTTGCGGCGGGCCTGGAAGACGGGGACAAACTCCTGCCAGGGTTGTTGCCAGGGGGTGGACGCCTGAATGAAGAGCTTGCCGCCCGGGGCGAGCCAGTGGGCGATGGAGGCGAAGCCCTGTTCGAGTTGGGGGCCGGTGAGGAAATGGAGGACGTTGGAGGCGTGGACGGCGGAGAGGCTGTTTTCAGCGAAGCGGAGATGGCGGGGGAAGCGGCCGGGGATGAGGATGAGATTGGCGGCGCGGCCGGGGGGAACGGACTTGGCGATTTCGGCGAGGTGGGAGGGTTCGAGGTCGTTGGCGATGACGGTGGCACCGGCTTCGAGGGCGGCCAGAGAGGCGATGCCGAAGGCGGCGCCGATATCGAGGACGGGGAGGATTACGGTCCGGCAGTGGGCCACGAACCGCTCACTGAGTTCATTGAGCTGATTCGAGGCCCAGCCGGTTTGGTTGTTGGTGGGGATGCGGCGGTGCATGCCACCCTACAGTTTAGCGGCGCCGGCCGCCGCCACCGCGGATGATGACGCGGGGGCCGCCGAAGTAGCTATAGCGAGGGCCGTACCAGCCGCGGCCATACCATCCGCCGCCGTACCAGCCGGGACCCCAGAGGAAGGGGTCATAGCCGCCGTAGATGAGAGAGGGGCGGGGTTGGGGGGCGGGCCGGCGGTCGAGGGACTGGTTCTCATAGTCGGTCTGGCGCACGGGTTGGAAGGCGTGGGGGGCGCGTTCGGTGGAGATGGTGATGGGGGCGAGGGTACGGAAGGTCACCACGGTTTCGGGATAGATTTCCGTAGCGCGGCCCCGGGTAGCGAGGACACCGATGCCGGAAGCGACGGCGCCGGCGATGGCGCCCATGCCCGCGCCAAAACCGCCGGCGGCGGCGGCACCGATGGCTGCGCCGGCACCGGTGGTGGTGCCGATGGCGGCGGCGTCGCGGCCCTTGGAGGTTCCGCCGTTGTATTCGACGACCTGGGCGCGGACGGGGAGTTGCTGGCCGTCGGCGAGGCCGATTTCGATGAGTTCGATACCGAGGCGGGAGGTGCCTTTGGCACGGCCGGCCTTGATGGCTTCGGTGACGCGGCCCTCAATGGTTTGGCCGCGATGGGAGATGACGAGGCCGTCGGCGATAACGGGTTGGACGATGGTGCCGGAGAAGCGGTCGCCGGGCTGGTTTTTGTCGGAGGAAAGGGGCTGGTCGACGCGGAGTTTGATCCAGGCGCCGGCGGGGAGCGTGATTTGGGCGGGGACGGGGTTCTCCGAGACGCGGCGCCAAGCGGGCGCGGTGTTTTGGGAGGGTTGGGGTTGCTGTTGTTGTTGAGGCTCGGGCGGGGCGGAGTCTGGTTCCGGCGCCTGTGCCCAGGAGGCGGAGGCCGCGAAAATTGTAGCGGCGAAGGTGATTATTTTGTGTCGTTTCATGGCAGGTACTCCCAGCCGTGGATCATGCAATTGGAATGCCAGCACATAACACCCATGAGATCAATCGATTACGTATGTGTATCGACGATGGCGGGTGGTGGAAGGTGGGCAGAGTGGTTGGATTCCACCACTGCAAAGTTTTCTCGCCGCCGCGCCGATTATACTGGGAGCAGCGAAAGGGGAAAGTGATGAAGTTGTCTTTTTCAAAGATTGCTATCGCGGCGCTACTGTTTTCCGCGGCGTTGGTGGCTCAAACGACAGGCCGAATGTCAGGAATCGTAGTTGACCCGACTGGTGCCTCAGTTCCGAATGCAAAGATAAACCTCTTTATCGCGGGCGGCAGCAGTCCCGTGGTAACAACGGCGACCGGAGCCCAGGGCAACTATAGTTTAAGCGGTCTGCAGCCGGTTCTCTACGATCTGCATGTAGAGATGACCGGATTCCGGACCTTAGTTTTGCGTCAAGTAAAGATCGATCCGGGCCTGGAGTTGTCAATGCCGCCCATCAAGTTGGAGGTGAGCTCTCAGGCGGAAGTGGTGGAAGTGACCGCGGAGAGCATCGGTGTGCAGACTGCGAATGCGGAAATCGCGTCGACAGTGACGAATGCACAGATAACGCGGCTGCCCAGTCTGAACCGGAGTCCGCTGGGGTTCATCGCGATCCAGGCCGGCGTCGGCAGCAATGGACGCGGAACAACGACGATCAACGGGCTCCGTCCGTCGTTCTCGAACGTGACGATCGACGGCGTGAACATCCAGGACAACTTCATTCGCACGAATTCGCTCGATTTTCAGCCGAACATGCTCCAGTTGGACCAGGTGGCCGAATTTACGCTGTCGACTTCCAATACGAATGCGAGCCAAGGTAATGGTGCCGCGCAGTTGACGATTGTGACACCATCGGGAACGAATAAGCTGAAGGGAAATGTACGTTGGTTCAATCGCAACAACGTAGCGGCGGCCAACACTTGGTTCAACAATCGGAATGGAGTGGCTAGTCCGTTTCTAAACCAGAACCAATTTGGCGGATCGCTCGGCGGGAAGATTATCAAAGACAAGTTGTTTTTTTATGCTGATTACGAAGCAACTCGGCTAGTGCAGCAGCAGTCAGCAACCAGGACGATCTTGCGGGAAGACGCGCGGAACGGCATATTTACGTACCGGGATACCGCAGGCAACGTCCAAAAGGCGAATTTGCTGAGCTTGTTTCCCGGGCTCAGCCGGCCGCAAGCGATCACCACGGTTTTAGGCGCTATTCCTGGAGCGTCGTCGATTAATCGCGATGACATCGGTGACGGACTGAACACGGGCGGATATGCGTTCAATATCCGTAACAATCGGACGCGGGACAACTTCACGGGGAAGATTGACTACATGATCTCGGTGAAGCATAGCCTGCACGGTTCGTATGCGTGGAACAGAGATATTATTGACCGGCCGGACTTGTCGAACGATTATACGCTCATCCCGAAAGCATCGAACTCGAACAAGATCAATCTCTATTCGCTGACTTACCGGTGGAATCCGACGGCGACATTAACGACGGAGTCCAGATTTGGTATGAATCTGGCTCCGGCGATTTTTGCCACGTCGGAGGAATTCGGAGGGCGAATCGTGACACTACCGCTCGTGGGAAACCCGGTAAATACATTCCGCGGGCAGGGCCGTTACACGGATACCTACAATTTCTCGAGCGGGGCGAATTGGGTGAAGGGCAAGCACACGATGAGTTTTGGCATGCAGGGCATGCGGATTCACGCCGATCCTTTCAACGATGCCGGGAATCTGCCTACCTATGCGATCGGGCTCAGTACGGCCATGGCGGGCACGTATAACCTGACATCCCGGCTGCCCGGATTGCGGGCCGCCGATTTGGGAATCGCCAATAGTATGCTGGCGTTACATGCGGGGATGATCACCAGTGCCACTCAGCAGTTTAACGTTAATAGCCGGACGTCGGGATTTGTGGGCGGAGCCCCGCAGGCAAGGCAGTTTCGACAGCAGAATATCGCCCTTTATTTCAACGACCAGTGGAAGGTCAGCCGGAAGTTGACCCTGACCGCTGGTGCGCGCTGGGAGTATTGGTCGCCTGTTGACGAGGTGAATTCGCTGGTTTTGCTGCCCGTGGTGGCGTCCGGTGCAAGTCCGATCGGAACGCTGCTATCGAACGCCACATTGGACTTCGCTGGGAGTTCGGTGGGCCGCCCATGGTACAAGAGCGACTGGAATAACCTTGGCCCGAATGTGGGTTTGGCGTACCAACCGTTCGGTGACAACAAGACCGTCATTCGTGCCGGATATTCCATCAATTTTCCAAATGACGAGTTGATTCGTTCCGTGGACAACAATGTCTCGACGAACACAGGTTTGGCATCGACCCAGAACCTGCAAAACCTAAACAATGCGTTTATCAACAACCCGCCAGCGATCGCAACCCCGGCTTACAAGGTGCCGCGTCAGTTATCTGACAATCACGCATTGGATGCTTTGTCCGCTATGGGGCTACCCGATCCGAACCTGGTGACGCCATATGTGCAGCAGTGGAACTTGAGCGTACAGCGGGAAGTGGCTAAGGGGATCATGGAGATTCGATACGTTGGTAACCGTTCGACGAAGCAGTTCCGGGCGTTTGACTACAATCAGGTGGAGATCAACAGCAACGGTTTTCTCGCTGATTTCCGGCGGGCGGCGAGCAACCTGGCTCTCTCGCGGGCTGCGGGGGCCGGCGCGAATGCTGCCTACAATCCAAACGTCGCGGGAAGCCAGCGGTTGCCGTTTTTCGAAGCGCTGCCGAGCGGCGGACTGTTAAACAACGCCACGGTGGTGAATCTGATTACGACGGGCGAAGTGGGCTCCCTGGCTTCGTTGTACCCGGAAAACCGGCTTGCCGGTACTCAGCGGTTCTATGCCAATCCTTTCGGATTGGGTATGAACATGATGACGAACCACTAGTGTCCGGTTAAAAGTCGAATAGAATCAACTGCTTGGCGGAGTCAAGC
>CAYSFR010000046.1:0-76907 GCA_964430625.1 uncultured Solibacteraceae bacterium | reverse complement strand
ACCCTACCAGGACCTTGCCTGCTTATCGGTGAACACTAATTTGGACAGGCGTGGTCTGGCACGGGTTTTGCCATGCCAAGAATGGCGCCGGCGGTTACGCTGACGGGACAGCGCAGCTCGACTGGGGAAGTTTCGCCTCAGTGCCGACAGTTCTACAACGAGATGTCCCACCGAAGCGATGCCTCCAATCAGTGCATCGCTGCCTTTGCCGCCGTGCGGCACCGGTTGGTTGCAGTGCTGCACGCCGAGTCCGCCGGGAACACCCGCGGCTGGCATCCCCTGTTGTTGCGTTGCGCGCGCTCCTCGGATGGATGAACACGAGAAGATCAACCAGGAACGGGGGATGGCACCCGGTGCCTGGCGAGCCTACGCTCCGGGAGGACTGCCAGGACTTGCCGACGAGGGTAACCGATTGCCGCCCGAGACGGCATCGAGGCGGGCCATCGACCGCAGACGGGCGGGAGCACCCGCCGTCATATTTTGCCTCGGAGAAAAGATGAATAAATTTTTTTGTGCTATCGTCGTTAGAAATGCAGTGCCGTCCCGACAGGATTCGCAAGTACAGCGCGTTTTTCTTCGCGCTGATGGCTTACGTGTGTGTTGGGACGGTTCTCCTGAGCGGCGGCTTTCCGGCTCCGCCGTCGGGCGCTGACGGGCTGATTCGACCGGTTGCCGAACGGGTGGAGCCGCTCGAAGCGCCGAACCGTTCCGCTGCTCCTTTGGTCTCCTTCGACTCCGGTGTTGCGGATGACCTCCACCAAGAGGTGGTCGAACTCACCGAAGGGACGGATGACGACGAGACCGGGCGACACCTGCTGTTGGAAGTCGGGCTCGGCTTTTCCGTACCCGTGTTGGAAGGCCAGACGGGCCTTTGCGAAACGGCTACCGACCGGGGGCTGACCCCATTTCGACTGCGGGCGTTTTCCGGCCGCGGCTCCCCTCGCGCCTAGTTCAGGCGACCTGCTGCTCGCACTGCCGGACTGCCGGCAGTGAACTGATTCCCTTTACGCATGCCCGCTAAATGCCAGCGGGAATTGCGTGTTGTCCTTATCGCCGAACCCCGAGCCGATGACGGCACGGTGGTCTGTCGGCCTATCCGGACCGGATGGACGAAGGGATTCCGTATTGATGCAAGCGAAGAGAAACGAAGTCTGGAACAGAGAGTCCGGCAGCAAGTCCGGACGGACCGGGCGGGCGCTCACGGCAGCCGCCTTTGCCCTTGTGGCGATGATGGGGACCGGGTGCGTTCCCAAGCCCCGGATGGGGACGGCGCGCGCACCTAATCGCGCCGTGCCCGACACATTTGCCGGGCTGAGCGATACGAGCAGTTCCGGGCTGATTCCGTGGCGCGACTTTTTCCAGGATGCCCACCTGGTGGCGCTGGTGGACGCGGCGCTCCAGAACAACCAGGAGCTCAACATCGCCATTCAGGAGACGGTGGTGGCCAACGCCGAGGCGATGGCGCGGCGCGGGGAGTACCTGCCAAAGGTGGGCTTCGGGGTAGGATCCGGAGACGAGCGGGCCGGAAAGTTCACGAGCCAGGGGCAAAGCGACGAGAGGTCCGGCATCGGGCCTCACCTGGGGAAACACGAGTTCGGGCTGTATGCCGCGTGGGAGATCGACGTATGGGGGCGGCTGCGCAACCTGGCCAACGCGGCGTCCCGCCGCTACCTGGCGAGCGTCGAGGGCCGGAACTTCATGGTGACGCGACTGGTGGCGGAGATCGCCAGCAACTATTACGAGTTGTTGGCGCTGGACCGGCGACTGCGGGTGGTGACCGATACCATCGCCCTGCAGGAGCGGGCGGTGGAGCTGGCGCGGGCGCAGTTTCTGGCGGGCCGGGCAACCTCAGTAGCTCCGGCGCGCTTCGAAGCCACGCTGCGGGCGATGCAGAGCTCCCAGTTTGCGATCCAGCAACGGATCGTTGAGACCGAGAACCAGCTCAACTTCCTGGCCGGGCGGTTCCCTAAGCAGATTGAACGGACGAGCACCAACTTTCTGAGCCTACAGCCGGCGGCGATGGCGGTGGGCGTTCCGGCGGAGTTGCTGGCGAACCGGCCCGATGTTCGCCAGGCGGAGCTGGAGCTGGCGGCAGCGGGGCTCGATGTCGAGGCGGCCAGAAAGGCCTTCTATCCTTCGATCGGAATCGAATCGGTGGTTGGCTACCAGTCCTTCGACGCGACCAAGCTGGTGAATACGCCCGACTCGCTGCTATTCGGACTGGTTGGTCGCGCGTTTGCGCCGCTGCTCAACCGGAAGGGGATCACGGCGGACTATCTCTCGGCGAACTCCCGCGAGATGCAGGCGGTGCTTCATTACGAACGCGCCGTGCTGAACGCATTCGTCGAGGTGAGCAACCGGGTGAGCCTGACGAGGAACCTCAGCCGGGGGTATGGGCTGAAACAGCAACAGGTGGACCGGCTCTCCCAGTCGGTGGATATTTCGACCGAACTTTTCAATCTGAATCGCGCCGACTATCTGGAAGTTTTGACGGCCCGGCGCGAGTTACTCGAGGCACAGCAGGAGCTCATAGAAATGAAGCAGCAGCAGATGGTTGCGACGGTGACGCTGTATCAGGCACTTGGGGGCGGATGGCGCAGCGCCGGGCTGCAGCCTGCCGATGGAACGGCCGCCGGTACCGCAGTGAAGCAGGCGGTCCGGCAGGGGGTGAAAAAATGAAGCGGCCCCACTCTCTACGGACGACTCTGCTGGTAGCCGGTCTGAGTCTTTTTGCCGGTGCCTGTTCGAAGCATGCGGCCGAAGGCGGGCACCATGAAGAGGAACGGCACCCGGTGGTAACGACCAATGCCAGTGTGATGGAGGTGCCCATTACGCAAGCCTATGTTTGCCGCATGCAATCCCGGCGGCACATCGATATCCGCGCCTTGAATGAGGGGTATCTGGAAGAGATTCCGGTGCAAGAGGGCCAGGCGGTGCGAGCCGGGGATCGTCTCTACCGGCTCTATCCGGTTCTCTACCGGACGCGGCTGGAGGCAGAGAAGGCCGAGTTGCGGCTGACGGAGATCAATCTGCAGAACACAGAACAGCTGGCCGGGCGGGGCTTTGTGTCCGCCCCGGAACTGGCCCGGGCCACGGCCGAACGAGACCGGGCGAAAGCCAAGCTGGACCGCGCCACGGCCGAATACGGATTTACGAGTATCGCGGCGCCGTTTGACGGCATTGTGGGCCGGCAACTGATGCAGCAGGGGAGCCTGATCGAAGAAGGGGACACGCTGACGACTTTGTCTGACAACGCGGTGATGTGGGTGTACTTCAATGTGCCCGAAGCGGACTACCTGCGATTCCGGGCCTTACGGAGAGCCGGCGATAGCGAATCCGCGCGGAGGCTGGATCTGTCCGGCGCCACGATCCAGTTGCGACTGGCCAACGGGCAGATCTTCGACAAGAACGCCGCGGCGCTGTTAACGATTGAGTCCGAGTTCAACAAGGAAACAGGAAACATTGAGTTCCGCGCCGACTTTCCCAACCCGGAAGGGCTGCTGCGGCACGGGCAGACGGGGACGCTGTTGATCAAGCAGAAGCTCTCGGGAGCGCTGGTGATCCCGCAGCAGGCCACCTTCGAGATCCTCGACCGGCGGTACGTGTTCGTGGTGGACGACAACGGGGTGGCGCACCAACGGGAGATCACGATTGCCCGAGAGCTTGAGGACATCTACGTGATTGGAAGCGGCCTGTCGGCCAAGGAGAGGTTCGTGCTGGAGGGAGTTCGCCAGGTCCATGATGGCGAGCGCCTGGAGCACACAGAGAGTCGTCCGCCGAAGGAAGCGATCAAGAACCTGAAGCTCCACGCCGAGTAGAGACGGGCACGAAACATCATGTTTACAAAAATACTTCACCGGCCCGCTCTGGCGATCGTCCTGGCGATCCTCATACTGCTTCTGGGGGCCCTAGGAATCGTGAGTCTGCCGATTGCGCAGTTTCCCGACATCGCGCCGCCGACGGTTTACGTATCGATTGCGTATCCGGGAGCCAGCGCCAAGGTCCTGACCGATTCCGTTCTGATTCCGCTGGAGCAATCGATTAACGGCGTGCAGGGGATGCGCTACATCGTCTCCGACGCGACGAGCGCCGGCGAGGCGACGATTCGGATCTTTTTCGAGCCGGGTACGGATCCCAACATCAACGTAGTGAACGTACAGAACCGGGTGAACATCATGACGAGCCGGCTGCCCGAACTGGTGGTACGGGAGGGGATTCTGGTGAGCCAGGTGGTGCCGAGCATGTTGATGTATCTCAATCTATACAGCACGGACCCCAATACGGATCAGAAAGATCTTTTCAACTACGCCAGCGTGTACATCATGCCCGTACTGAAGCGGATTAAGGGCATGGGTATCCCGGTGAACCTGGGCAACCGGACGTTTGCGATGCGCATCTGGCTGAATCCGGAGCGGATGCGTGCTTACAACGTGTCGGTGGATGAGGTGATGAAGGCTTTGGCGGAGCAGAGCATCATCGGATCGCCAGGGCGGCTGGGCCAGGCGACGGGGATGACGTCGCAATCGAAAGAGTACGTGCTCACCTACATTGGCCGATTCAATGAGCCGGAGCAGTACGCCAATATCATTCTGAAGGCGATGCCGGACGGCGAGATTCTGCGGCTGAAAGACGTGTGCGTGCCGCCGGTGGTGAACGAGGGCAAGGGCGGCGAAGGGCGGCGCATCGAACACAAGAGTGTCGAGTTGGGATCGGAGTTCTTCGACATCTATTCGGACGTCAACGGTCATCCGGCCGCATCCATCGTATTGAAACAGGCGCCGGGGTCGAACGCGGCCGAGGTGATTGCGGAGGTGAAGAAGACACTTCAGGAGTTGAAGCCGTCGTTTCCTCCCGGGATGGACTACGAGATCGCCTACGACGTATCCCGGTTCGTGGATGCGTCGATTGAGCAGGTGCTTCACACGCTGCTTGAGGCGTTCCTCCTGGTGTCGCTGGTGGTATTCCTGTTCCTGGGCGACGTGCGTTCGACCCTTATTCCGGCGCTCGCGGTGCCGGTCTCGCTGCTCGGCAGTTTCTTCGTGCTGCGGTTGATGGGATTTTCGATCAATCTGATCACGCTTTTCGCGATGGTCCTGGCGATCGGAGTGGTGGTGGACGACGCCATTGTGGTGGTGGAGGCGGTACACGCCAAAATGGCCGAGACGCACCTTTCCCCGTACCGGGCGACGCAGGAAGTGATGAAAGAGATCAGCGGCGCGATTATTGCCATCACCCTGGTGATGACGGCTGTGTTTATTCCGGTGACTTTTGTGCCGGGGCCGGTAGGGGTGTTCTACCGCCAATTTGGAGTGACGATGGCTTCGACGATCGTGCTTTCCGGGGTGGTGGCCTTGACGCTTACCCCGGTGCTGTGTGCGATGGTGCTGAAGCCTCATCCGCACCATCCGGCGGGCGCGGAGGAGCATAAGGGTCTTCGGGAGAAGCTGCGGGGGCTCCGGGCGCGGACCGTGCTCGGGTACGTGTTCGTGGGCGGCCCGCTGCTGGCGGGTATCACGTATCTCGCCTATGAGCTTTGGGGGCGGCTCGGGTTCCTGCTGCTCGCGGTGCCCTTTGTTCAAGGGCCGTTCAGCCGGGTAATCGACACGATCACCAATGTATACGCATGGCGATTGCTACGGCCGATCGTCACGCGCCGGGTGCTGACGATGGGGGTGATCGGGGCCTTTACGTACGGGATTGTGGCGACAAGCGCGGTGCTTCCGCAAGGCTTCATTCCTGGGGAGGACCAGGGGATGATCTACGCGGTTCTCCAGACGCCGCCGGGGTCGACGCTGGAGTATACGAACGCCAAGTCGCAGGAGTTGGAGCGGATCGCCAAGGGAATCAAGGGGATACGCAGCGTCACCTCGGTTGCGGGGTACGAAGTGCTCACGGAGGGTCGCGGCTCGAACGCGGGCACGGCCATCATCAATCTGGAGGATTGGACGGAACGAGCGGAGACGTCGGTGGAGATCATCGAACAGCTGGAGAAAAAGACGCGGGGAATGACGAACGTGAAGGTGGAGTTTTTCCAGCCGCCGGCGATTCCCGGCTTCGGCGCGGCAGGCGGGATCGCGTTGCGGGTGCTGGATCAAACGCAGTCGAGTACGCCCGACTACAAGCTACTGGGAGAGATCAACGACAAATTCATCGCGGCGCTGGAGAAGCGAAAGGAAGTGGGCAGTCTGTTCACGTTTTACGCGTCGGACTACCCGCAGTACGAGGTGGTGATCAACAACGATCTGGCGATGCAGAAGGGGGTGTCGATTCAGGATGCGCTGAACAACCTCAATATTCTGATTGGCAGCACTTACGAGCAGGGGTTTGTTCGATTCAATCAGTTCTACAAGGTTTACGTTCAAGCCTGGCCGCAGTTCCGGCGGATGCCGAAGGACCTGGACGACCTCTTCGTGCGGAACGAGAAGGGGGAGATGGTTCCCTACTCGGCGTTCATGGAGCTGAAGAAGACGCAGGGGCTGAACGAAATTACCCGGTACAACCTGTACCCGTCGGCCGCGATTCAGCTGGTGCCGGCTCCGGGCTATTCGACCGGTCAGGCGATTGAAGCGGTGAAGCAGGTGGCCGGTGCGACGTTGCCGCGCGGCTATTCCCTGGGCTGGGAAGGACTATCGTGGGACGAGTCCCAGAAGGGCAATGCGGCACTCTACATCTTCCTGATTGTGGTGGTGTTCGTCTACCTGGTGCTGGTGGCGCAGTATGAGAGCTTCCTGATTCCGCTGGCCGTGGTTCTGTCGCTGCCGGTCGGCATTTTCGGCTCTTTCCTGTTCCTGTCCGCGATGGGGTTGGCGAACGACGTTTGGGCGCAGCTGGGGATGATCATGTTAGTCGGGCTGCTGGGTAAGAACGCGATTCTGATTGTGGAGTTTGCGGTGCAGCGGCGGAACGAGGGCGCGTCGATCAAGGATGCGGCTATTGAGGGAGGGAAACTCCGTTTCCGGCCCATCCAGATGACGTCGTTCGCGTTTGTTGCCGGTCTGATACCGCTGGTCCTGGCCCATGGCGCCGGCGCGATTGCCAATCGAACCATTGGGATTACGGGCGTGGGCGGCATGCTGCTGGGCACGGTGCTGGGAGTGCTGGTGATCCCTGGTCTGTACTACCTGTTCGCGCGGATTTCGGATGGGCGCGAACTACTGCGTGGCGAAACGACTGTTCCTTTCAGTGAAGGGGAAGGCGAACTGTGATGCAAGAGAGAAACCGGAGTGAAATGATGACAAACCAAAAGCCGGTCGTCGTGGCGTTGCCGCTCGACCATCAAACGGATGATCTGCTGGCTACGGTTCTGGACCTGGGCCAACGGCTGCAGTGCCCTTTCGTGGTGGTGCATGCGCTGGGCAAGCGCCGCATGGAGAGTGAACCGAGCGCGACCAGCCGAATCGCGAAGGCAAAGCAGACGCTGGGGCTGCGGCTGCAACCGCTGTGGAAGGCGGGGCTGGAGGTTCGGGAAGAGGTGGAGGTGGGGGCTCCCGCCGAGTTGGCGATCCATACGGCGTTGCGGATTGGGGCGCAGATCATTATCACGGGCGGCGGCCGGCCGGCGACGATCCGGCGATGGCTGGTCGGATCGGCGGTGGAGGCCATTGTCCACCGGGCGGTGGTCCCGGTGTGGGTGGTGCGGGGGGAGCGGGCGGGAAGGCGGCCGGTGCTCTGCCCGATCAACCTCAGTTCGCCCTCCGAGCCCGGGCTGGAAGCGGCCGTGCGTATGGCGCGGATCTTTGCGGTGCCGCTGCGGGTGCTGACGGTCTTAGGTGACCACTCGACGGGCGAGAGGCCGCCGGTGGAGAAGGCACGCCGCGATCTGGAGGAGATGGTGGCCCGCCACGGGGTGAGCGGGCTCGAGGTGGCGGTGGACGTGGTGACGGGAAGCCCGGCCGAGCGAATCGTGGACGCCGCGGACGAGGCAGGGATGGTTGTGATCGGCAGCCGAGGCTTCAACCCGCTGGTGCCCGAATCGCTGGACGCGGTGACGGCGCGAGCGCTCCGGCACAGCCATTGCAGCATACTGGCTGTACGAGAGGTCCATGTCGATCTGGCCGCGAACGAGGCGGAGATCGCGAGGCTGGCGGATGCCTGTCATGTCACCTGGCAGTTGATTGAAGACGGCCGTGCGGCCGAGGCGCTTCCTTTCATCGGGCCCGCGGCGCAGAGCGCGCCGTTCAATGCGACGATTCAGGAGGCCTACGCCATCGTGCTGGAGAAGGTGGGGCAGGATGTAGAGGCTCGATCCCGGCGGGAACTCGCGCAGATGATTCGCGCCCGCATTGACCGGAGTTGATGGCGGCGCGCGATTGTGGTTTCACTTGCCCTTTGCCCGGCGCCGCTCTTCGCGCCTGGTGGAAGGGGTCTGCTGGCGAGGCGGTTGGTCTCCTGCGGGCATCCACTGGGGGGCCTGGTCGCCGCGAACCACGTCGGCAAGGAAAACCGGTTCCGGATGGGGTAATGCCGGGAATCGAAAGAATCTCCCAAGTCCCGTACGCCGAAAGAATTCACGGGAACTTCGGCCCAACCCGCGCCCAAGACGAGGGCGACGGACTACCGCCTGCGGAAGAGAACATTTGGGAAGGAGGGAACAAGGCTCATGGATCTGGCCGGACCTTTCGGACGGGCGGGTAGTTCCCTGCCCCGCTTGCCCGTCCGCTGAGTCAGGGAGGCCGGTGGATCCGCTACTCGCAAGCGAAGAGGCGGTTGGCGGCGGGGAGGGACTCCAGGCGGGAGTAGTGGTGGACGCGGGTGAGTTCGCGGCCGGATTCGGTGATGGGCGTGGGGGATTCGATGACGAAATCGACGCTGGACGGGGCGTTGAAGGCGACGAAGGCGAGGCTGAGGGACTCGGCGGGGCGGGGATAACGGCGGGAGAGATCGGGCAGTGCCACGGGGCCGGAATCGACCTGGTAGAGGTCGCGGGTGTCGTGGATATTCATCGTCTTTACAGGGAACTCAATAATGGCCCGGAGTCCGGTACGCGAATCGGCGATTTCCGTTTGAGCGACGATGGGCACGCCGGAGCTGGTAGCTTCGCGGATTTCCCGGTTGGAGCGGAGCAGGCGAACTTTGCGGGGGCGGACCAGTTTGTAGAGCTGGCCTTCCCACATTTCAGCGGATTTGCGGATTTGCCGGTAATCGGTGTTCAGAAAGGCCTTGCGACGGAAGATGACGCCGTCGACGGGACCGAAGATGGGGAGGAAATCGTAGTTTTCCTTGTGAAAGAGGTCCTTGGGGGCGAAGGTGTTTTCACTCTTGCAGGAAGCGCACTGGTAGTAGTCGATGGGGGATGGGCTCTGGGGATCGAGGATCCGAGTTCGCGATTCCACCCAGAAACGAACGCGGTTTTCCGCCCACTTTCCCTGGAGGAAGGAGCGGCCGTAATCGATAGGGGCGAAGGGCACCCCGGCGGCGGCGGCCTCTTCCGAGAAGGCGGCGAGGAGGGTGGCACCGAGTCCGGAATTCAGCAGGCGGCGGCGATTCATAGGAGATTCTCCATGGAGGGGTAGCGGGGTTCAATTGGCGGCGAAGCGGAAGGCGTAGAGATCGGCATCCTTCAACACGAAGCGCACGTGGACGGGGGTGCCGGCGAGGGCGGCGACGGCGGGGGAGCCTTTCCAGGTGACGGTGCGGTCGACGGCGTCGCCGAAGAGTTCGTCGCAGTCGGCGGCGGAGAAGCCCGGGAGGGGGCGGCCCTCGGCATTTTGGAGTTCGACGAGGACGACGCCGGAGGCGGAGGTGGCGAAGTTGAGGCGGAGGCGGTCACCTTCAAAACGGACCAGGGGGGTGAGCGCTTCCCCGCCCTTGGCATCGGCATTGACGGAGACAAAGCCATCGAGGCGCAGGCTATAGCGGCGGAGTTCGCTGCTGTTGCCGGTCCAATAGCTCTCGCTGGCATAGAGCGAGAGTTCATTGGGGGCGCCTGGCAGGGACGACGTGGTTTCGACGAGGTGCCAGCCGATGTACTGATGGCCGTAGTTCCAGGTGCCGGGGCGTTCGGCGCCGGGGCGAAGGAAGGCTTCGTTCCAGCGGTGGAAGAGGACGCCGTCGCGGCTGGCCATGAGGAGGGCTTCGGTGATGGCGGTGCCGTAGCGGGTGCTGGCGGCGGAGCGCTGGCGGCGGTGTTCGGGTTCCGGCAGCGCGTCCAGGGATGGAGAGGAGGCGCGTTCCAGGTAGCGGGTGGGAAAGCCGATGAGCAGATGGGGGGCGCGGTGGTAGGGCTTGACCTGGTTGGTGTAGAGTTGCTCGGCCGGGGAGTCGACGTAGCGGAGGTCGTGGGAGTTTTCCCAGTGGAGAAAGTCGGAAGAGGTGCCGGTGCGGATGGCGCGGAGGCCGGCGGGCTTCCAGGCTTCGCCGGTGGTGACGCCGCCGGTAAATGTGCGCCAATAGGCGCGGTAGTGGCCGCGGACGGGGTCCCAGAAGGCGAGGTTCTGGGAGTCGAAGGCGCCGTTGGTGATGACGGGTTGCTCGCTCATGAGCGACCAGCGGAGGCCGTCGGGGGATTGCAGGGCGAGGAGGCCGTGGGCCTTTTTGTCCGCGGAGCGAACGAGCGCCTTGTAGCGGGCGTGGGCCGGGGCGGCGGGGTTGGCGTCCTTGCAGACGGCGGGGTGGGCGGCGTCGAGGTTGGCGCGGCCCCAGGGACCGGAGGCGAGGACGATGTTGTTTGCCTTGGAGCCGCGGAAGTCGACGAGGTTAAGATCGGGCTTGCGCCAGTGGAGGCCGTCGGAGCTTTCGGCATAGCAGCAATGGCCGGGATGGGCGTCGCTGCGCATTTTGCCGCTGGAAACGTCGAGGTGGTAGGCCTTGTAGTAGAGGCGATAGAGATCGCCGTCCTGAAAGATGCTGTGGTAGCCGGAGCCACTGCCCTCCCAGGGGGCGTCGTGGACGAGGACGACCTCACGGGGCTGGGGGTGATGGAGGCGGAGGGCGGCGCTGCCGGAGAGGCGGGCGAGGAGGTGGCGATCGACGAAGAGTTCGCGACGCTGGGCGATATCGATGGGCGGCCGGGGAGTCTGTGCGGACCAGGCCGAGGCCGCCCAAGAGAGGCCGCCCAAGGTGTTGCAGGCGAAGTGACGCCGATTCATGCCAGACATTCTAACTTAGGCGGGCGTTAGAGGCGTTCGGCAATGACACGGTCGCCGCGGCCGCGCTGTTGGACGACGGCTTCGACGGCTTCCAGCATTTTGGGTGGCCCGCAGGCGTAGATATCGACGGGTTCGTCCGATTGGGCGAGGTAGGCGTCGAGGGCGGCGGGGGCGGTGCCGATGAAGCCGGGCCAATCGGCTTCGGGGGCGGTGACGGCGAGGGTGACGCCGAGTTGGGGGAGAGCGGCGGTGACCGCTTCGACATCAGACGGGGGCACGAGTTCGGATACGCGGTTGGCGCCGAAGATGAGATGGGTTGGCTGGGAGTCCTGAAACTCGCCGAGGTGGCGGAGCATGGAGAGAATGGGGGCGAGGCCACAGCCGCCGCCGACGAAGCAGCGGGGGCGCATGCTGGATTCATCGAGGATGAAGCTGCCGGAGGGGCCGCGGACGGTGAGGGAGTCGCCTGGTTTGGCCTGTTCGCGGAGCCAGGCGGAGAACTGGCCGTTGGGTTGGAGGCGGATGAGGAAATCGAGGCGGCCTTCCCAATTGGGGAGGTTGGCAAGGGAGTAGGCGCGGCGGATTTCGGTGCCGGGGATGGTTAGCTCCATGTACTGGCCGGGGGAGAATTCGACGGCCTGGCCTTGTTCGGGATCGGGCTGCAGGCGAAGGGTGAGGGCGACGGCGTTCTGCCAGGCGGGGGTCATGGATTCGATGACGGCCTGGCGAACGGGAACTTTGTAGCGGAGGATCTGCGCCTGGTTATAGGGGAGAGAGACGGTGAGGTTCTGCCGGGGAGAGCAGCGGCAGAGGAGGACCTCGCCGGGGACGTCGGCACGGAGGGCGGCGCTGTTGTGCGGCCCCATGGTGTATTCGCCATCGGTGACGCGGGCATGGCAGAGGCCACAGGTGCCTTCGTGGCACATGGCGGGGAGGAAGTAGCCGGCGGCTTCCGCCGCGCCCAGGACGTTTTCGTCCTGGGCGCAGGGAAACCGGAGTTCCGCGCCATCGCGGGTGAGCAAGGTGACTTCGGTTCGCGACATGGTGTTGATGGTTACGCCGCGGCGCGGTTGAGGGCGGCGGCAATGTCGGCTTCGGCGGTGGTGATGGGGAGGACGCCGAACTTTTCCACCAGGACGCCGACGAGCGCCGGAGTGAGGAACGCCGGGAGCGACGGGCCGAGGCGGACGTTGCGGACTCCGAGGGCGAGCAGGGTGAGAAGGACGGCGGCGGCCTTCTGTTCAAACCAGGAGACGATGAGGGAGAGGGGCAACTCATTCACGCCGCACTGGAAGGCGTTGGAGAGTGCCAGGGCGATGTGGATGGCGGAGTAGCTGTCGTTGCACTGGCCGACATCGAGGAGGCGGGGAAGGCCCCCGATAGTGCCGTGGTCCTCCATATTGAAGCGGAACTTGCCGCAGCCGAGAGTGAGGAGGATGGTATCCTGCGGGGCCTTTTCGGCGAAATCGGTGTAGTAGTTACGGCCGGGGGCGGCGCCGTCGCAGCCGCCGATGAGGAAGAAGTGCTTGACGGCGCCGCTTTTGACGGCATCGATGACCTTATCGGCAACGCTCAAGACCGCATCCTTGCCGAAGCCGACGAGGATGGTTTTTTCGGGGGCGGTTTCCGGAAAGCCGGGGAGGGCGCGGGCGGCTTGGACGACCATCGAATAGTCGCCATTGGCGATGTGGCGGACGCCGGGCCAGCCGACCGGACCGGTGGTGAAGATGCGATTGCGGTAGGCCGGTTGGGGCTCGATGAGGCAGTTGGACGTCATCACGATCGGGCCAGGGAAAGCGGCGAATTCGAGTTGCTGGTTCTGCCAGGCCGAGCCGTAGTTACCGGCGAGGTTGGGGTAGGCTTTCAACTTCGGGTAAGAGTGGGCCGGAAGGAGTTCCCCGTGGGTGTAGACGTTGATGTCCGTGCCCTTCACCGCTTCGAGGATGGCGTGGAGATCGCGGAGGTCGTGGCCGGAGACGAGGATGGCCTTGCCGGCAACGGGGGTGACTTTGACGCTGGTGGGGGTGGGGGTGCCGAAGGTGCCGGTATTGGCGGCATCGAGCAGCCCCATGACCTTGAAGTTCAGATGGCCGAGGGCGATGGCTTCATTGAGGAGGACGCCGATATCGGTGGGGTCGGAGGCGAGGAGGTCGAGGGCGTGGGCGATGCCGGCGCCGACTTCCTGGCTGGACTGGCCAAGAACGTCGGCGTGGTGCGCGTAGGCGGCGACGCCCTTGAGGCCATAGAGGACGAGGGATCGCAGGCCGACGACGTCTTCTCCGACGAGTTCGATGCCGGCGCGGACGGAGGCGGGGTTGGCCTGTTTCAGGAGGCCGGCGAGGTCAGCGGCGGGCTGGAAGGCGGCGGGTCCGCCGAGGGGGGCGGCACCGGGGGCAATCTCTTCGTAGGCGGCGCGAAGGCGGTCGCGGATCCCGGCCGCTTCGGCGATGAGTTCGACGAAGCGGGCGCGGTTGAAGTTCACGTTCGTGAGGGTGGTGAATAGTCCGAAGAGAATGAAGTGGTCCGCCGCGGCGTCCGGTTTCCCGGCGGCATGGAGGCGGGTGGAGTACTGGCCAATCCCTTTCAATAAGTGGACCAACAGATCCTGCAGGTCCGCGGTGGCTTCGTCCTTGCCGCAAACGCCTTTGGTGGTGGAGCAGCCCGCGCCGATTTCGGTACGCGAGGTCTGTTCGCATTGATAACAAAACATGGTTTCTCCTGGGGCTTAAATATGTACGTCGGATGCATCTTTGCAAGCGAGTGGCCAAAGGGGAAGAGGCGGAAAGAGGGGGTTTAGGAGGGGTGATGGTGGTTTTGGGGTGCGGAAGTGGGGGAAATGGCGCGGGCGGGGTGGGGATATGGCGCGGTGGGTGCAGGGAAAGGAAGCACCAGAAACTAACATCGATTAACTTGGGAAATGGAGGCCAACTGCTGTATGGTTTGGCGATGAGAACTTGGTTCCTATTGCTAGCGCTCGGTCTTTGCCTGACCGGGCAGGAGAAGAAGCCGGCTGGGAAGCAGCAGGAAAAGCCCAAAGACGGCATCCTGGACTACGACTGGGTGGCGGCAAAGAAGCAAGAGAAGCGACAGCAGCAGAGCGGACGAACGGCGAAGAAAAAGAGTTCTGCGGCGGCGAAGAGCGGCGGGGAGGCTAAACCAACGTCGGGAATTCTGGATGAGGATTACAAGCCCCGGAAGAAGGCGGCGAAGTCCGGGCCGAAGTGAGCCGGGGTCGTCGCATCGGAAAGGGGGCGAGCGATGGAAATGGTGGGGATCAGCCGAACGGGAATCGGCTGGCCACAATCGTTCGTGCGGCTTCCGGAGTTGGAGAGGAGTGACGCGAGCAACCGGCACCGAGGGGAGAAGGAGCGCTACTTCCGAGAGGCGGTGGCGGGCTGGGGGCCGGGGGAGGAGGGCAGTTCCGGGTCCGGGTCCCGCTCGCCGTGGAACATGCGGGTGATTTCGCCGGCGAGGCGGAGGTACCAATCGCTGGGGAGGCTGGCGCCGTCGGCATCGAGGGTGAGCCAGAAGCCCTGGTCGGGGGCCTGATCGCGACGGGAGACGACCTTCATGACGGCGGTGGCCTCATCGACTTCGTCGAACATGGCGATTTTGAGCATACTGGCGCCGGCGACTTTGGCGTTATAGGCCTGGCGCCAGAGGAATTCGCCCTTCAGTCGAGGAATCTGGTTCGGCCGGTCGTTACGCTTGAGGTTTTGCCATGAGAACCCCGGGAAGACGACGGGCATGTAGAGTTGGCCGTTGGCGGCGGTGCGCTGGAGGTCCGGCAGGAGGACCGACTCTTTCCAGCGGTCGACGGCTTCGAGCGTGGCGTAGCGGCCGACGTTCCAAGGCTGGACGACATCCATGGTTGCATAGGCCTGGGCCCAGGGCTGGTCCTTGCGGGAGTCCGCGGTGAGCGTAGCCCATCGTGACGGGGTGCCTCCCATGTAGGTGACATGGTAGCGGGAGTCCGGAGCCTGGTCCTTGAACCAGGCGATGAGGTCGATGGCTTCCTGGGCTGTGGCGGGCGGGTGGCCGGTGTCGTCGAGGCCCATCCCCCAGATGGAGACGACCGGTTTGCCATTGTGGCGCTGGTAGTTGGGGTGGGAGGTGAGTTGGAGTTCATCGACCAGGTATGTCCAGTCGTCCTTGAGGATCTGGGCGAAGGTGGCGGGGTTGCCGCCGGAGATGTCGTATTCGATGGCAAATGTCCGGCCGGATTCGAGCGCGGCGGCCATCACGTTTCTGAGGACGACCTCGCCGCCGGCGCGTTTGGAGCGAATTTCGCCGACAAAGCGCTGGACGAGGACGCCATCGAGCCCGTATTCCTTCATCCAGCGGAAGTGGCGGCTGACGGTTTTGGCGTTGCGGGAGGAGAACAGATAAGCAGGCTGGCCGGCGATGGTCATGCCGGGAACCTCGCAGAGTTCGTCTTGTTCGAACTCGCTCAAATCGGGGTACATTTCGACGGTCAAGGTATCGGGCGCGGGCACGCCGCGGGACCAATGGGTCCAGCGGTTGGTGCCGTCCCCGGGGCAGGTGAACCAGCCCTGGTAGCCGAGCAGTACTTTCTTTTCCAGAGTGGACGGATCGGGATCGGCGGCCGTGGCCGTCCACGGGAAGCCGAACGCGAGGAAAAGCGCGAAGCAGGTAGTACGCATTGGGAGTCTCCGATCCCGCTAGAACTCCAGGCGAAGAGCCATGACCATAGTCCGGTTGCCGTTCTTGGCGGTGATGACGCCGAACGTTGCGGAGGTAATGCCGGTGGCCGGTGCGCCGAGATTGGGGTGGTTGAGCATATTGTAGAATTCGGCGCGGTATTGGAGGCGGAGGCGTTCCTTGATGGGCTGCCAGCGGCTGAGTACGGAATCGAAGCTGAAGGCTCCGGGGTTGCGGAGGTTGGGCTCGGTCCGGGAACCGGAGCCGAAGGAGTAGGGAGCGGGGCTCGAGAAGGCGGTGGTATCGAACCAGCGGTCCATCGACTGATCATTGGAGGGGAGAATGGGGTTCTTGGTGCGGTCGGCATAGCAACCGAGGCCGGAGACGCCGGGGAAGGTGCAGGCGGCGGAAATGGCAATGGGGGAACCGGTTTGGGCGGAGAGGATGCCGCTGACCTGCCAGTTGCCGAGGATCATGCCGCCGATGCCATGGGAGAGGAAGCGTTTCCCACGGCCAAAGGGCATTTCCCATACCCAGTTGGTGACCAGGCGGCGATTGATATCGGCGGCGGATACGGCGCGGGAGAGGCGCATATTGTAGGGGTTGATGAAGTTGGCGCCGCCGAGGAAACGCTCGTTGACGTTGTCGATGAGTTTCGCGCCGGTGAAGGAGACCTGGAACATAAGGCCTTTCGAGAAGGAGCGTTCGGCGCGGAGGGTGAAGCCGTGGTAGATGGAATCGCCGACGGAGGCGCGGATTTGATTGACGCTGCCGGCGTACTGGGGATAGGGGACAAGGAGAATGCCCTGGCGGACGGTGGCGGTGCTCATAGTGCCGATGGCGATTTTGCCGAAGAAGGGGTTGGGCACGAGGTTGTTGAGTTGGGAACCGAGAGAGAGGAACTGCGGGTCAGTGGCATTGCGGTTAAAGTTGTTCCAGATGTGCATGCCGCGGGTGCCGATGTAGGCGCCTTCGATGAGCAGGTTGGAACCGAAGGTGCGCTGGACGTTGGCATTCCACATGTGATTGGTGGGGGTGGGCCATTCCGGCCAGATGGCGGAGATGCCGCCGCCGACGAGGGAGTTCGGGTAGGGCCGGAGGCCGGTGACGAACGGGTTGGCGAGGGAGGCGCCGGCCACGGGGGTATTGGGAGCGGCCGGGGGTTGGCCGAAGAAGACATTGGTGCTGACCGAGGAGCCGCTACCGAGGTCGCCCGGGCTGGACCCGACGCCGCCGCTGCCGGGCGCGAAGAAGACGCCGTAGCCGGCGCGGAAGACGGTTTGAGGCCGGATGGTCCAGGCGAGGCCGACGCGGGGAGCCCAGTTGTAGTTGGGATTGCTGGGGTAGCGTCGGGTGGGGCTGGTCATGGTGAGCAGGCCGGTACGTCCGGTGACGGGTTCCACGGCAGCGGGATCGAAATAGGCCAGTTGGTTGTAACGCTCTTTGAAGGGGGTCTGGTACTCGAAACGGAGTCCGAGGTTGATGGTGAGGTTGGGACGGAGCTTCCAGTCATCCTGGAGGTACCAGTTGTTGCTGGGCTGAAGAAGAGCAAGCGACGGCCCGACGGTGAACTGGCCGCTGTCCGGCACACCGAGCAGGGCGCTAGCGAGGCCGTAGCCGGCATTGGCGGTGGCGGTGGCGGGGTCCGGTCCCTGGGTGAAGTTACGGCCGAAGCCGAATAGGCCGGATGGGTAATCGGGGCGGAAGGTATTGAAGGCACAAAGGAGCAGGTCGTAGCCGGTTTTGACGGCGTGGGAACCCTTGAGCCAGGTGAAATGGGCCTGGAATTCGGGAGTAGTTTCGGCGTCGAGGTTGTGGGAGGCGCGATCCGGGCCGATGGCGGTGAAATCACCGATGTTGAAGCGAGGGAAGAGGGCATCGGTGGAGGCGGATTTCAGATATTGGGGGAGGCCAAGGGTGGTGATGTCGAAGCCAACACTGAGGGGGGTGAGGGTGGTGACGGAGCGGGAGTAGCTGGCGCGGAACTCGCCGATGAGGTTGGCGCGGAACATGTGCGTGTCGCTGAGCGCGGCGGTATGGGCGACCGAGGACTGGTTGCCACCGCCGTTGGTCCCCTCGCCGGGGAAGGCGATGTTGGTGTAGGGGCTGGTGCGAGGCGTCGACTGATGGCCGAAGCGGAAGAATATCTTGTTGCGGTCGCTCAGATTCTGGTCCACGCGGGTGAACCAGCGGTCGGTTTTGACGATGTTGGGGAAGTTCTGCGACCAGTTGACCTGCAGAGTAGGCGAGACGGGGAGAGTGGGCGCGGGGTAATAGGCCAGCACCTTTTGCATGATGGGAGAGAAACGGGAGACGGGGACGAGGTTCCCGGGGAAAGGCTGGCGGCTGAAGCCGCTGCGTTGGGCGGAGTCGGCGACGGTGGTGAGCGGATCATAGACGCGGATGAGGGCGCCAGAACTGGTGGAGGTCTGGGAGAAGTCACCGTTACGTTGGAGGGCGGTGGGAACCTGGGCGGTGGGAGTGGAAACGCCATGGTCATTGGCCTGTTCCCAATTGAAGAAGAAGAAGGTTTTATTGGCGCCGTCGTAGAGGCGCGGCAGGAGGACGGGTCCGGAAAGGGTGAAACCGTATTCGTTGCGCCGCTGGCGGCCGCGGGCGACATTGTTGCGATTGTTGGCCCAACTGTTGGCGTTCAGTTTGTCATTGCGGAGGTAGTCGTAGGCACTGCCGTGAAATCTGTTGCTGCCAGAGCGGCCGGCGGCCACGACGACACCTCCGGCGGACCGGCCGTATTCGGCCGAGAAGCTGTTGGTGATAAAGCGGACCTCGGCGACAGCCTCCTGGGGCGGGGTGTAGGCGTTGTCCAGGGTAGAGTTGTTGCGGGTGTCCTGGCCGTCAAAGAGAATGGCCGACGTGTTGGACCGGCCACCGTTGACGATGGGACCGGTGCCGGCGTTGCCGGTGGCAATTACGCCGGGAGAGAGCGTCAGCATCGAGTAGGGGCTGCGGCCAGTGGGAAGTTCGATGACCTGGGTGGAACTGACTACGTAGCCGAGCGAGGAGCTGACGCGTTCGACGGCGAGGGCATCGGCGGTAACGGTGACCTCCTCATGGACGCTGCCAGGCTTGAGGACCGCGTCGATAGTGGTAATCTGGCCGACGAGGACGGGCACGTCCGATACTTTATGCGGAGAGAAACCGGCGCTCTCCACGACCATGCTGTACTTCCCGGCGGGAAGGTAGGGTATCTTGTAGTACCCGTCATCAGTGGTCTCGACGCGGGCAACGGCGCCGGTGGCCAGGTTGGTAGCGGTGACGCGCGCCTTGGACATGATAGCTCCGGTGGCATCGGTGACCGCGCCGGAGATACCGCCGCGCTCCGCCTGCGCCAGACACGATAGCGAGACAGCGGCAGCCATGGCTCCGAGGCGAACCAGCATCCTGATTCCTTGCGACATATTGAATCTCCCTTACAATCAGCCGGGCCAACTATTGCCCGCGGTCCTGAAGATGACTGAGGTTAGCCCGGAATCGATTCCGCTACAACGTTAGGAGGCGTTCGTAACGGGAACGCAAACGATTGAAACATAAAGACTAGATCACGATTGCCGTTTCTAACAGTAGCTACGCCGTGATATGCTGAGGCCGGAGTGGATTTAGGATGTCCAATCACACAGGGTTGCCCCCGGACGCCGCCGTAGCCACTTCAGCGGTACGGGAACATCTCCAGGAACTGTTCGAGAGCGCGGCGTTCCGAGGAAGCCGGCGAAGCCAACAATTTCTCCAACATATTGTGGAGAAGACGCTGTCTGGGCAGGGCGACGAACTCAAGGAGCGAAACCTTGGGGTAGCGCTGTTCGGGCGGGCTCCTTCCTACGATACGGGGGAGGACGCGGTTGTCCGGGTTACGGCGTCCGACGTACGGAAACGGCTTCAGCAGTATTACTCGCAAACCGCCTCGCCGATTCGGGTGGAGCTACTGGCGGGATCCTACACGCCGGAGTTCCGTCACCAACCGGTCCCCGTTTCCGTAATCGCTGAACCCGTGGCGGAGGTCGAGGAGGCGAGGCGGGAGCGGCGATGGCTTCGCCCGGCGTTGGTGTGCGCCCTGGTTGGAGTAACGGCGGTCGCGGCTCTGTGGTTGTGGAATGAGCGGAGTCGAACCGGGGGGTTATCGGCCCGAACCGTGTTGCCGTGGTCGGCGCTGTTGCAAGACGGGCACCAACTGCAGCTAGTCCTGGCCGATCCGGATATCTCGGCGATGCAGGAATTGACCGGGTCTCAGATCTCGCTTTCCGACTATGCCAACCGCCGTTATCTGGACAAGCCGGATGCGTATGGGAAGGAGATGCAGAAGGCGATTCGGTTGTTGCGCGGGGTGAACGTGGCAGCGGTGGACGTCGGAATCGCGCTCTCGGTGTCCAAGCTGGCGGGTTCGACGGCAGCGCGGCTGAAGATCAACCCCGCCCGGAGCCTGCAGTTGAGCGCATTCCGGACCGATGAGGACTTCGTGATTCTGGGCAGCGACCGGTCAAATCCGTGGGGCATGTTGTTTCAGGATCAACTGGATTTCGACTTTGTGCGGGACCCGGAACTGAACCGGGAGATCGTCCGGAACAAACGGGTACAGGGGAGCGAGTTGCCGCGTTACGTTCCGACGGCGGGCGGATGGGACACCGGCGACGCCTACGCGATCATCGCGCTGGTGGGAAATCCGCACCAAGCGGGGAGCGTGTTGCTGCTGGCGGGCACGAATGCCGAGGGAACGGAGGCGGCGGGGCAATTCGCGACGAACCTGGCCGAGATCGCCCGGACACTGCAGGCCCACGGGATCGATCCACGGGGACCGGCGAGCCCGTTTGAGATTCTGCTGCGGGTGAGAACAATGGCCGGGTCGGCCAGCACGTTAGAAGTGGTGGCCTGTCACCGGTTGGCGGGCAAGGCGTCGCAGTAGGTCCTAATTAGCGGGGTTGTCCCGTTCGCACTAGAAGGTCATGCGGAATTCGAGATAGATGACGCGGGGCGAGTTGTTCTGGGCAGGGGCAAGCTGGCCGAAGTTGGCGCTGGTGACGTTGGGAGCGCCGCCGTTCAACTGGGTGAAGTAGGGGCGGTTGAAGGCGTTGATGGCGTCGGCGCGGACCTGGGTCTTCAGCTTTTCGAAGATCACGAAGTCCTTGGAGAGGGAGAAGTCGTAGTTGGCCACACCCATGTAGCGGACATCGGGGAAGCGGGTGGGGAAGTTGCGAAGGGTGAAGGGCGCGGGGCCGGCGACGCGGGGGAAGAGCGAGGTATCGAACCAGCGGGTGAGGGAGCGCTGGTCAGTGGAGAGTTTGGCGCTGCGGGCTTCCAGCGGGGCGGCGTTGGGGAAATCAATGGGGAAGCCGCCCTGGAGGGTGACGTTCCAGCCGAGGCGCCAATTGCCGAGGAGGGCATTGCCGACCGGGTGCATCTGATTCAGAAAAGTCCGGTTCTTGCCGAAGGGGAGTTCGTAGGTTCCGAGAATGGCCAGTTTCTTGCTGACGTCGAAGATGGTCAGACGACGTTCGAGAACCGGGCTGAGGATACTGGCGGCGTTGAGGTCCTGGGGATTCAGAGGCAGGAGTTGCTCCAGGGTTTTACCGGCGAAGTAGTTCACCTGGAGGTTAAGGCCATTTGCGAATCGTTTCTTGGCGGAGACCTGGAGGGAATGATAGTCGTTGCGGCCGGCGGGGATGTTGGTGGCGGTGACACCGGAGTATTGGGGGAAAGCCACGAGGAGCGACTGGCGGGGGATGGTGGCGCCGTTGAGCGCGGCGTTGTTGGGCAGCAAGCCGGCGAGGGGGTTGGTGACGCGGTCCGAGTAGTAGTTGGCGGCCTTGCCGAGTTCGGAAACGGGAATGGAGTTCAACTGGCCGGAAATGGGGAGGCCGGTGGTGAAGTTACCGACGTAGGAGGCGTCGAGGAAGATGCCGAAAGGCAGTTCGCGCTGGAAACCGAAGGAGACCTGTTTGGAAATGGGGAGGGGGCGGGCGTTGTAGCCGAAGTTGAGGCCGAGGCCGAGGTCCGTAGAGAGTCCCTGAGCGGCGCCGATGGGTTTGAGGATGCCGTTGGGGAAGGGGTTGGACATGGAGGCGGTGGGGGTGAGGTTGTCGACGGTGGTGATGACGGGGGTGGTGCGGCTGAAGCCGGTGGTACCACCGAGAGCCCACTGGCCGAGGGTGTAGAGGCCGAAACCGCCGCGGAGGACGGTTTTGGAGTTGAGGGCGTAGGCGGCACCGATGCGGGGCTGGAAGTTATTACGATCGGGGGCGAAGGCGAAGCGGGAGTCGCCGGAGTTGCCGGCGAAGGTGAGGCCGCCGGTGAGGGAGCGGCAGGCAGGGCAGTTTTCGATGCCGGGTTTGCCGGCCACCTGGGAGGCGATGGGGCTTGGCTGGCCAAAGGCGAAACCGGTGGTCATCTGGTTGTAGCGTTCGGCGACGGGGCTCTCATAATCCCATCGGAGGCCAAGATTGAGGGTGAGTTTGCGGTTGATTTTCCAATCGTCCTGGAAGAAGAAGGAGTAGTATTTAGCGCGGTAGGCGGGAGTGATGGGGAGCGTGAGGGAACCGGAAGTGGGGTAGCCGAGGAGGGCGCTGGCGATTTCGTTGCCGGAGAGGGCATCGGCGCGGTTGGGATCAGCCTGGGTCCAGAGTTTGGTGAAGGCGAAGGAACCGCCGGCGGGGCCGAAGTTGAGGTTGGTGGTGCGGAAATCGCGGAGTTCGACGCCGAACTTCATGACGTGATTGGAGATGACCTTACCACCGGAGGCGGCCAGGGTATAGGTATCGTCGCCCTGAACGGAGGGACCGGCGCCCTGGGATTGATAGGTTCCCATGGTGATTTGGGGGTATTGGGGGCGGGCGAACTGGGAAACCAGGGAGGCCGGGAAACCGAGGGTGGTGGGGTCGAAATTGGTGGTTTGTTCGTTCCCGGAGAGGTTCTCCAGGCGGGAGAAGCCGGCGCGGAGGTTGAACGTCGTGGACGCGTTGATGGTGCGGGTCCAATCGAGGGTCAGGGTGCGGCCACGGCGGCCGCGGGGAAGGATGGTGGAGATTTCGGCGGGGCTATTGTCGGGATATCGCTGATCACAGCAGCGGATCATGTTGGTTTCGCCATAGCGGCCGAAATAGGCGTTCTTAGTGCCGGTGCGGAGGTCGATGCGGCCGGTCCACTGCCAGAGTTCGCCGCTATTGTTGGTGGCCTGGAAGAAGTTGTTGATGCGAGCGGGGCCGTCGCCGGCCTGGGTGGGGTTGGGGTAGTAACTGACGATCTTGGCGCCGACGGGGTTGATCTGATTGGACGGGATGCGGTTGCCGGCGAAGGGGGAGCGGATGAAGGTATTGCCGGAGGCGCGGGTGGTGAGGGGATCGTAGATAACGACGCGCTGGCCGTTAGCGGCGAGGAGGTTAGAGAAGTCACCGGTCTTCATTTCGGGGAGAGGGGTAGTCCACTGGGTGGTGTAGAGGGAGTTGGTGGGGCTGGCATCGTAGCTCAGCATGTAAAAGAGTTTGTTGCGGCCGTCAAAGAGTTTGGGGATCCAAACGGGGCCGTTCGTTTGAAAGCCGTAGTTATGGTAGGTGTTATCGGGGCGGGCGATTCGATTGCGGTTATTGGACCAGCTATTGGCGCCCAGGCGCTGATCGAAGTAGCGGTCAAAGACGGCGCCGTGGAAGGAGTTGGAACCGGACTTGGTGGTAGTGGTGATGATGCCACCGCCGGTGCGGCCGTACTGGGCGTCGAAGATGTTGGTGAGAACGCGAAACTCCTGGACGGACTCCAGCGAGGGAATCATGATGACCTGGCGATCACCTTTCGTGGCGCTGGTGCCATCGATGAGGACGTCGGTATTGGAATCGGTACCGCCGGTGCCGCTGGCGGCGCCGTTAATCGCGGTGCGGGAGTTGGCGAGACCGTCGAGCGAGATCTCCGTGCCCTGAGCGGTGGAGGGTTTGTGAACGCCGGGCATGGAGAAGGCGACGTTATAGACATTTCGGCCGGCATTGGGGACTCCGGCGAGCAGTTCGTTATCGACGATACCGCCGCGGGAGGCGGTTTCGGTTTCCAATTGGGACATCTGGGCGGTGACGGTGACCTTGTCGGTAATGGCGCCGAGTTCGAGGCGGACGTCGAGGCCGACGGAGGTACTGATCTGGAGTTCGACGTTTTCGCGGATGTATTGCTTGAAGCCGGGGGCTTCGACGGTGATGACGTACTTGCCGGGGATGAGGAAGGAGATAGAGTAACGGCCCGTATCGTTGGAGGTAACTTCGGTGACGGCGTTGTTTTGGGTATTGAGGGCGCGGACCTTGGCGCCAGCTACGCTCCCGCCGGCCGGATCAGAGACGGTACCGGCAAGGGTGGAGCGAAAATCCTGCGCGAGCAGCGTAGAAAGGGTAGCCAGCATGAGGAGATAGCGCATATAAGGTTCAACTACGCTATCCTTTTCGCCGAGGGGGCGTCAATGGCCGGATGAACGGAAAAAGGATTCCAGCCAATGGATCCCGAATTCGACGAGAGCGGGGCCTTCGAGAAGGGCAGTACGTGCGGCGGCGACACTGCCGGTGGCACCGTGACCGGCGGCCAGGTAGCTTTCCACGATTTGTTCGAAACAGTTGGCGGGAAGGTCACTATTGACGGGATCGGCGGTGTCGAACTCTTCGAATTCGATCCAGGCTGGGCCGGGCATCAGGCGGCGGTAGCGATGGATGCGTTTGTTGGGGATACGGGCCTGGTGTTCGGCGTAATGAAGAAGCGTGACGGTGTCGAGAGGGGCACCCAACATGAGGACGCGGACACCGGATTGAAGCGCTTTCTCGAAGGGGGTACCGGGACCGTAGCCGTATTGGAAAGGGTGGTCCGCGGTGAGCCAGGGGGCGAGGGGGCCAAGGGCGACGACACCGGCATCGGGGTGGTCACTGCGGAGGGCCCCGGGCCAGGTACGGAGCGATTCGTGAAGAATGCCGTGGTCGCGGGCGGCATGGGCGATTCGTTTGTCGAAAACGGGGATCTCTTCGGTGTCTTCGTCTTCGAAGAAGGGCTCGAAATCGACGTAGGCGAAGAGGGTGCCGGAAGGGCCGACGGCATCGAGAAGGGCGTGGATGATGGTGTTGACGCCGCCGGTGACGGGGCCGAGGGAGCGGACGGCAGCGTGGACCATCAGCAGGTCCCCGGGGGCCACGCCGAGGCGGGCTAAGTCTGACCGGAGAGAGGTGCGAGTGGCAGGCACGCTTCCATTTTAGGGCGCAGTGTTCGTCGTCGAGAGCGGCCTGGTAGAGATCGGCCATCGGGGCCGCGGTATGGGTAAACGGGATCGGTTGATGGGGGTGATTCGGAAGGAGCATCGGGAATGGAGGGCATGATGTGAAATCCGAGGGATTGCGCCGAGGGCACCGGACCTGCTGTTCTGTGTGGATAGGTTGACGATGCGCGAGATGCGAGTTCGACAGCGATGGTTGCCGGTGCCCTATGGCGTTTATGGCGTCTTGCTGGCGTTCGTTTTTGGGGGCATCGCGGTGGCCGCGTTGCTCCATCCCGAAGACGGGCCGTCCGTACGCATCGCACTGCCGATGTACGGGATTGCGGTCTACTGGGTTTTGGCGGCGTTGGTGAATGTGCGTTCGGTGTTTATCCGGGAGGACCGGGTAGCCGAATATGTCTGGCCGGTGCCGATCCGGTTGCCGCGGTGGACGCGGCGGGAGGAGATCCGGTATTGCACGATCCGGAGAGTGGTGGTGTTCGACGATGGGACCGCGCTGGAGGTTTACTACACCGCTGGTCTGGAGCGACTGGACGGGCTGGAATCACTGGTTTCGGGCCCGCACAAGACCCGGGAGGAAGCCGAAGCGGTGGCCCGTGAGATAGCGGGAGTTCTGCAGGTGCCGGTGGTGGAAGTGGATCAGATACCGAAGCGAGGGCAGGTAATCCGGATCATTCTGGCCGGTGTTTTCTGGTTGACGTTGGCGGTGACTTCCGTCTTCGTGGGGGCTGCCTGGGACGAGGAGTATCAGCGCGGGCGACGGTCCGGCGAGGGGAAGAATCCCGGGATCGAAATAAGATTTTCGGGCGTATACTGGGGGCGGCCAGACCTACTGGCCGAGGTGCAAAATGCGGCCGATCCTTGCGGTTCTGGCCTGCCTGACACCGCTTTACGGGCAAGGCCTTGCCGGCACTTGGTGTACCACCAGCGACCCCAGTGACTGTGCACGGATTCGCCAGAATGGCGAATCGATTCAAGCGGATTTCCTGAAAAACGGGAGGGCGTACAGCGAAGGGGTTGGATGGCTGCGCGGAAGCCAGTTGGTAGTGGCTTACCGGCGGCTGGACAACAACGACGCGGCGAGTTGGAATGCCGAATGGGACGGGGGCGGACGTCTAACGGGGCGCGTGGTTAGCGCCAACGGAAGCGTCCGCGCATCCGGTATCTATGTGCGTCAGGGAGAAGTGTCTTCCGGGGCGGGAAACATCGATCCCGTGGGCGTTTGGAAGCACGTGGAGGGGGCGAGTTGGACGATCACGCGGGCGGCCGACGGGAGGTATTTCGGCAAAGAGTCGGGGTTAGGCGAGGCTTCCGGGCCGGCCTACTTCACGTCATCGGGCACCTTCAAGATCGACTATGTGACGCGGGATGGGAGCGTCGCGGGGTACTACGAGGTCCGGTTTGCCAATGACGGGCGGACGGCCACCGGCTCCGTGCGAGAGTTGACCGGACAGCGGCGGACCGGATCCACCTCCTGGACAAGGATTTCCGGTGGCGGGAATGCCGTTACCCCTTCTGCCCCGGCTCCTGCACCGCCCCCGGCGGTCATCAGTGGAAACATCGATCCCGTGGGCGTTTGGAAGCATGTGGAGGGGGCGAGTTGGACGATCACGCGGGCGGCCGACGGGAGGTATTTCGGCAAAGAGTCGGGGTTAGGCGAGGCTTCCGGGCCGGCCTACTTCACGTCATCGGGCACCTTCAAGATCGACTATGTGACGCGGGATGGGAGCGTCGCGGGGTACTACGAGGTCCGGTTTGCCAATGACGGGCGGACGGCCACCGGCTCCGTGCGAGAGTTGACCGGACAGCGGCGGACCGGGTCGTCGAATTGGACACGAATTTCCGGCGGCGGATCCGGCAGTGGAGGCAGGGGTGGAGTGGTGGCCTATGTCAATCCGACGGGCACCTGGGCTCACGGGCAGGGGGTCAGCTGGACGATTTCCCCGGCTGCGGACGGGAAGTATTTTGCGAAGGAGCAAGGGCTGGGCGAGGCATCCGGGCCCGCCTACTTCACAGCGTCCGGGACGTTTCGTATCGACTATGTGACAAGGGACGGTTCGGTCCGCGGGTATTACGAGATGACGATCGCGCCGGACGGGCGGACGGCTACGGGTACGGTTCGGGAGTTGAACGGACCGCGGCGCTCCGGATCGTCCCAGTGGACGCGGCTCTCCGGCGGAGAGACCGGATCCATTGTCAGCGGGAGCGGGGGAGGCGAGCCTTGGCTTCCCGGGTCGTTCGACTGGGTGAGCGGACAGTTCCTGGTGGTGCATCCGCAAAACCGGATCACGGTTTACTTGAACGGGTCGAAGATCAATGAGGGCCGCTGGGAGTACCTGGGAAACCGCCAATTCCGCTTCACCCATGAGCGGGGCGGGTATGTGGACACCGTAGAGCTCTCACCGGACAACAAGTATTTGAATGGGCGAAACAATCAGGGTCAAGAGTTGCGGGGGGTGAGGCGGGTGACATCGCCGAGGCCGTAGACGGGAAGGCGAGAAGGCGGGAAGGAAAGAAATCTCCGGCGGACGGCGACAGGCGCCGTCCGCCGGAGCAGGTTTGTTATTGCAAGTCGACACTAGCCGACTGGGAGGTCCCCAGCCGGTTAGTCAAGGTGACGGAGACGGATTTCACCGTATCGGCCAAAGTGGAGGCGTTGATGACATCGCCGGTGAGCGTAAGCGGAATGGTGGCCGTAAACTGGCTGCCAAACGCCGCCGACGCCGTGCTTTGGAACCAGGCATTGAAGCTGGGTTCCACGGGCAGGGTGATGCGGGAAGTGGAGAGGTTTTCGCCGGAGACGCCGGTGAACGACAGGTCAATCTGGGTGACCTGTCGGGAGGTGGCGTAGCCGGTGACGAGGACGGAGAAGCCGGCCGCGGTCTTGCCGGTGATTTGGACGCTCAGCAACCGGGGAGCCGCCTGAGCCACCGTAAGGGTCAGCGAAGGCGGGTCTGCCGGAGTGAGGGCGATCCCTCCATCCGACTGGAAGCTGGGCGTGAGGACAAGCGAACCCGCCACGGTACCGGTCTGCAGGCGCGCCTGCGTCTGGCCCGTGGAGAAGACCGCATCCCGCTGCCCGGCCGGGATGGAGAAGTTGATGGTCCGGCCACCGACGGCGAACTGGACCGCCGGGTCGTTGGCGAAGACATCGGAATTGAAGGTGAGCGTCAGGGTACCGCGCAAGGTAAGCGGGTAAGTCTGCGCGAGGGAGAGGCCAACGCCGAGTTGAGCACCAGGTTGCTGCGCGCCCGTGGCCCCGCTAAAGGTGTAAGCGGGGACCGGCGGCGGCTGGGTGGCGATGCCGGAGAGGGTGAACGACTGCGCGTCGACACGGAGCGTGCCGGTGATGCTGCCGGTGGCGACTGGCGAGAAGGCCAGGCCAAGGGTGAGCGATTCGCCGGGGGCGACGGTGGCGGGCAGGCGCGGAACAGCCGCGGCGGTGAAGGTTGTGCCGGTGGCGAGGATGCCGACCGAGCCGACCGCGGCCGGGCTGGTGCCGGTGTTGGTGACGACAAAGCGGACATTGGAGGTGCCACCGGCGGCGATGGGCGGGAAGACAACCGTACCGCCATTGGTGACGGTGGTGGAGACCGGACCGACCACGTAGGAGTACGTCAGCACCGAACCGAGACCGTTGGAGACGACGTCAAAGGAATCGTCGCCGATCCGGAGGCGGCCGGTGAAACGGCCGGGCGTGGTTGGCGAGAAGGTGACCGAGACGGTGGCGGTGGCCCCCGGCGTAAGGGTGGCCGGAAGGAACGGCGCGTCGGTCACGGTGAAGCCCGTACCCTGGACGCCAATGGCGGTGATTCGGCCATCGGCGTTTCCGGTATTTTTCACGCGGATGGTGACGGCGCTCTTTTCCCCGACGGCGACATCGGGGACGGCAACGGTAGTGCCCCGAGGCAGGGCGGTAGCCGTAGACTCGCGGAGCAACTCATAGCTGAACACGGCGCCGGTACTGGAGCCGGTGAGATTGAAGGTTACCGCGCGGTCGACAAACTCGATGCGGACCGAGCCGGCGCTGGTTTCGATGGCCGTGGGCGCGTATTTCACGGTAAAGCGAATATCGCGATTGGGGTCAATCGTGGTGGGCGGGTTGGGCAAGGAGGCGAGCGAGAAGGCGGCGCCGGTTGCGGTGATGACGCCAACCGAACCGGGGCCGCTGCCACGGTTGCCGATGACAATGGTGGCCGAGGCAGACTCATTGACAGCGGTAGCCGGGAAGGCGATGGTTCCGCCGTTCAAGATCGGCGTGGCGTTGGCGGCCGGGGGCGGCAGATAGGTGAAGGTGTAATCGGGTGCGACACCGTTCAGATTCAAACCGGCCGAGCCGTTGACAACGCGTCCGCCAGGGGGTGTGGGCGGCGTTTCGGCATAGAAGAAGCGAACGGCGCCGGCGGCCCGGGTTCCGCTGGAAGGCTGGAAACGGACATTGACGGAAAAGGCTTCGTTGGGCAAGAAGACCACTTCGGGGGCGGGGACACCGTTGATGGTGAAATCGGTGGACCCGGTGACTTCGACGCGGGTGATGGAGACCGAGCCGGTACCACGGTTGGTGACGCTGATCTGAGCGTCCAGAGGGCGGCCGATGGCATCGGCGTTGAACTGGACGGTCCCGTTATCAGCCAGCGTCTGGACCTGACCGGAGACCAGGACGCGGAAGGAGAGCGGCGTCGCCGTCTGGGCGGACAACAGGGCCGCGCCGGCGGAAAGAATGGATACGAACAGGAGAAGCCGTTTCATGTTATTGCTCCCTTCCGGCGGGGACGAAGAGTACCTGCAGATCGGCACGGGAATCCAGGACGTAGAGCGGTTGACCGGTTACGCCGTGATTGAGCAGAGCGAGCGGCTGACCGCCGAGGGAATCCAGCCGGGTGGGTTGGAAGTCGAGTTCCACAGAACCGGTTCGAGCCTTGGTGGCAACATCGAAGGCATCAACAGTGCGAGATTCGGCACTGGCGGCCAGGAGCAGGCCCTTGGTCAACTGGATACCGACCGGGGCAGCCACGTCCGCAAACTTGTCGGTGGCGGCGGTGGCGGCATAGTCGTGAACCTGGAGGATGGCGTTGGCGGCGCGATCAGCGACGAAGAGATCGGCACCGGCAAGCAGCATGGCGGAGGGATCATCGAGCGCGGCGAGACGTTTGGTTTCGCCGGCCGCGGCGAGATGGAGGCCGCCCTTGGCGGCAATGGCGAGTCTGGCACCGTCAAGGAGGACAGCGCGGATCTCGCCGTCAATACCGGCGATGTCGAGGGGCGTAAACTGGTCAGCGGCGGTATCGACACCACGCCAGAGAAACGCCTTGCGGGTGGCCGGAAATACGGCGGCAATATCGTGGCCGGACCAGGCGAAGAGAACATCACCGGGTTCCTGCGCAAGGGTAAGGCGAACAGGGGAATCGGAATCGAAGCCCCGGATGAGCTCAAGGGAGCCGAAGCGGGAGGCGATGGCGAGGGTGCCATCGGGGCTGGCGGCAGCGGCATCGGCGTCTTTCACAAGGGCGGCGCCGAGATGGGCGGAACCGACGGCGCCGCGGATGGGACGGAGTTCGTGGTTTTCGGCGTCAAAGACATAGCCAGGGGTTGGACCACTGACCTGACTAAAGGCAGCGGCGATAAAGCAGAGGGAGGTCAAGAGCAGGGTTCTCATCGGGGACCTCCGACGGTGATGGGGCCGGCGCCGATGGCGACGGGCTTTTTGGCGGCGGCAGCGGCGGTGGTGGAGTCTCCGCCCGAAGCGGCGACGCCTCCGCCGATCGCGGCGGCAGCCACAACGGCGACCGCGATCCACACCTTTTTCTGCTTGGAAGACATGGCCTGTTTGGATGTACTGCCCGGGCCCTGGCTGTTCGTCTGATCGACGAAGCCTTCGGCCACGGCGGCGCCAAGGGAGGCACGCACGGCAATGCGGAATTTGCCGGCCTGGTCATTGGGGATAAAGCCGGAGGCGGTGGCGGCACCTTTGCTATCCGTTTTCACGGTAAAGATGCGCATGCCGCCGAAGAAGGAGCCGCCGGGACCGTCGGCGGGGGCCTGAAAAATGACCTCCGCTCCGGGCACGGGGGCGCCGTTGGGATCGGTGACTTCAACGCCAGGCTGGGCGGCAACACGCATACCGATGTTGTTGACGGCACCCTGGCCGGCGATGACTTTGAGTTGAAGGCGGCTGGGTGCCGCCGGCGGTTGGGCCCAACAGGCGACCGCCAGGCCCAGCGGAAGGAGCAGTCTAGGGAACAAGCAAACCTCCTGGGACGCCGCTTCGAGCTTCCGGATCTCCGGCTGGCTCGCCGAACGGGAGGGACGCGGCATCGTTTGTATACTCAAAGGGCGAGTGCACCGTTCACACTGGTTACCAACAAACAAAAAGAGTTCCATGGCAACTTCGGCAGAAGGCAGTTACTGGGATCGAATCGTGGCGGAGATAGCCGGCGAGGCTTCCGACGAGGACACCGCGTTGCGCGCCTTTGCCGAGGCGGCGGCCAGCGCCTTGGAGAAACCGCGGCCGGCAAGGGCGCTGGGGGTTGCGATTCATGTGGCCGGCGCGCGGTATGAAGGCAACCGGCGGCGGGGGCTGACGTTGATTTGCCGGCAGATGGACGGCAAGTTAGTCGAGTTATCCGCCGCCGACGTGGAATTACGCAAAGGAACCGAATTGTCGCGGGTGATTGCGGCTTACAGGCACTGGGTGGGGCTGGCACCGTATCCGGAGCGTTCGGTGAAGGATCCCGCGCCGGTGCACCAGCCGGTCGAACTGGCGGTCCTGGCCGTGGAATCCGGGACGGCCACCTGCCGGCGCCTGGCGAACCAGGATGAGGTGTTGTTGCGCGGCAAAGGATTGGATTCGCTGATGGCGCCGGGTCAGGTGGTTACGGTCAGTCCGGAGAAGGTGGGCCGCTACCTGGGAACCGAGACGATTAAGGGGGCGATCTTATCTGTCCGGTTGGACGCGGCGGCGCTGCAGTTGACTCCACTACGGCTGATTCCGCTGGGGATGTGGGACCCGGAGAAACACTACTGGGGACCGCCGGGAGAACCGCTGGAGGCGTGGGAGAAGGCAATCATTGCCTGGGGACCGAGGCCGCAATTTGAGTTGGAGTATGTTCTGCCGGGACATGAAAACTATGGTCCGGACAGCGATCCGATTATTGAAGCGGCCGAAACCCGGAACGTGAAGGCTGCGGCGGAGATACTGATGGGGTTATGCCTGGCCGACCTGCGATGCCTGGACGCACATGCGCATCTGGGCAACCTGTACTTCGACCGCAACCCGGTGCGTGCTTTGGCGCATTACGAAGCGGGGGTGCGGATCGGCGAGTTGTCGCTCGGCGCGAACTTCGACGGGGTGCTGCCGTGGACGATGATTGACAACCGCCCGTTTCTGCGGTGCCTGCACGGCTACGGGCTCAGCCTCTGGGTTCTGCGGAGGAAGGCAGAAGCTCTCGCGGTGTTTGAGCGAATGCTCTGGCTGAATCCGAACGACAACCAAGGGATCCGGTTCCTGCTGGAAGACGTTCGACGCGGGGTGCCGTGGGGCCGGCGCCGGTACGACTAGTCAGCGGAGCCGGGTTTGGCGTTGTTGAGGAAGGCGATGAGGTCCATCATCTCCTGCTTGGTAAAGACGGGCCAGGGAAGGTTTTTCGCCTTCATGCCTTGGAGCATCTGAGGGCCGTGGGTCCAAAGGACGGACATCATGGAGAAGGCGCGGACTGGATCTCCGCGGCCCGATTGCCACTGTTTAAGTTCCGGCGCGCCGGAGGAGCGGTCATTATGGCACCCGGCGCAGTTTTTCTTCTCAAAAACTGTCTTGCCGCGGACGGCGTTGCCGGGTTCGGCGAAGAGAGTCTTGTCCCAGAGATAGGTAACGATTTCCTGCATTTCGGCAGCTTCCAACTTCGGCTGAGCAACACCGCTGCGGCGCCCCTGGGCAGCCATAGTGGGCGCATGGTTCCACATAGCGACGGCAAAGTCCGTCACCGTGCCCGCCTGCAGCTTGGTATCCAGGTTGAGCTTGCCCTGATGGCAGGTTTTGCAGCCTTTCTCGGCGAAGAGGGCCTCGCCTTTACCGGTGGTGGAGAGGGCAAACTCGCGGACTCTGCCGCGCGTTTCCGGAAGGCCCTGGACGTAGACGAGCAGATCCGTCAGCGACTCCGACGTCATAGGCGCCCACTTAATCTTGCGTTTGGCCATGGCCTCCTCCATTTGAGGGGCATGGTTCCACATCGCCTGGGCGAAGACAATGGGAGAGGAGAGCGACTTCCAGGCGGCAATAGGCGGGGCGCCACCGAACATCGCCTCCGAGCGCCCGTGGCAGTCGCCACAGCGGCTGGAGACGAAGACACGTTTACCGCGGGCGGCATCGCCGGGTTTATCGAAATAGCGGATGGAGTGGAAGTAGGCGAAGAGATCACCGGCCTGGGACTCATTCATCGTGGGTCGCGTGGCGCCCTGCTTCTCCATGGCCGACCACATGGCCGGGGCATGGTTCCACATGGCGCTGGCCAGCGAGGAGGGCGTATAGTTCCGGCCGCGGGCCTTGCCCAGATCCGGCGCCGCGGCGCCACCTTCGCCACCAATACGGTGGCAATTGACGCAACCCTGCGTGCGAATCAGTTCCGAACCCCGTTTCGCGTCGCCAGGAACCACTTTGGCCGGCGCGAAGGTCGCACTGATGGCCAAAAGGGAGACGGCTGCCAGGAATCTATGCATAACTCCCCCAGGACGTAACCGCACTTCAGTTACGAATCACGTGTCCGATTTCGCCCGAGATCGGAGATCCGGCCACTGCCTGATGATAGCGCCTTCCGCGGCCGTAAGCAATGATTGATCTTTCCGAAAAACCAGCGAATTTGCTCGGAAATCCGTCGATTTTGGTCGCATTTCCCTGTTTGGAAACAGCCATCCCCGCGGGCGGCCGCAACCGGGTATTGTATAGAGACACATGAGCCCACTTCTGTTGATCGCCGCCGCCGTCACCTGGCTGAGTCCGATGGATTCCAAGTTCACTGTGCAGGGTCTACCCTGGTTGAGCGAGAACAAAGGAGAACAGATCCGGCTGCCGCGCCGGCTGGAGGCGGAGATTCCGAAGCCGGTATGGAACCTGGGACTTTCGCCAAGCGGCGGCCGCATCCGGTTCCGCACCGATTCCACGCGGGTGGCGATCCGGGTGGAGTACCCGTCGGCGCCGAACATGGTGAACATGCACGCCTTCGGACAGACCGGCGTGGATCTATACGTCGACGGAGTCTACCGTTCGACAGCGGTGGCGCCGAAGGACGCCGCCCCGGGTAAGACGGTGGAACATGTCTTCTTCGCCGACTTGCCACAGCAGGCGCGGGACATCACCCTATACCTGCCGCTGTACAAGCCGGCGAACGTTTTGGCGATCGGACTGGACGAGGGAGCGGCGATCACGCGACCGCGTCGGTTTGCCAACCCGAAGCCGCTGGTCTATTACGGAACGTCGATCACGCAGGGAGGATGCGCCAGCCGGCCGGGAATGAGCTATCAAGCGATCCTCGGGCGGAAGTTGAATCTGGACTTTGTCAACCTCGGCTTTTCCGGAAACGGAAAGGGCGAACCGGTGATGGCCAATCTGGTGGCGGAACTGGATGCTTCGGCGTTTGTGTTTGATTTCTCGCAGAATAACCCCGATTTGGACTCATTGCGCGGGGTATATGAGCCATTTTTGCGGACCGTTCGGGCAAAGCATCCGAAGACACCGATTGTAGCCATCACGCCCATTGCCAGTGCCAATCACAATCCTAAGTTTGAGCAGTTCCGCCAACATATCCGCGAGGTGGTGACGGGCCATATCACCCGTGGAGACAAGTTACTCACCCTGGTGGAAGGTTACACGCTGCTGGGGCCGGATCAACTGGACGGCATGGTGGATGGAGTTCATCCGAACGATCTTGGATTTCAGTACATGTCCGACGGCCTGGCACCGGTGATTGCCCGCGTGCTGACGCTGCCGCCGCCGGTGCTGGTAAACGACGCCAATGTGACCGTGACGGCGGCGACGGTGGCCGAGCGGCGGCGACAACTGGCGGAGTTCATCTGGGGACCGTCCGGGATGCCGAAGGGAAAGCCGGCAGCGGTAGCCGCGGCGGCAACCTCGCCCATCGCGACCCTGAAGAACGCTGGGGCGATAGAGACCTTCACCATCCGCATGGACGCGGGACAGGAGAATACCACCCATCACATCTCGCCGAAGAAGAAGGCGTCGAAGCTGGTGATTTTGCAGCACGGGCATGCCTGCACCTTTGATGACGCGGCCGATCCGCGCGGCGCGGGCATGGCGGAGACGGCCGATGCGCTACTAGGCGCCGGCTACGCGGTGCTGCTTTCCCATATGCCGCATATGCGCCCGGGCGATTGCCAGACGGTGCCCCATGGCGCCCTTTTCGACCTGCCGCTGCGCAGCGGCAATGCCCTGCAGTTCTTCCTGACGCCGTTGGTGGAGAGTCTGAACCGGCTGAAGCCCAAATACAAGGAGATCCACATGGCCGGACTGAGCGGGGGCGGCTGGACCACCACCGTGCTGGCAGCAGTGGAACCGGCGATTCGGTTGAGTTTCCCTGTGGCCGGGACCATTCCGTTGTACCTGCGGACGGGCGATTCGGTGGGCGATAAGGAACAGTATCTGGAGGAGTTCTACCGGCTGGCCGGCTACCCGGACCTGTATTATCTGGGCGCCTTTGGGCCGGGGCGGAAGCAGGTGCAGATCCTGAACCGGAAGGATAACTGCTGCTTTGGGGAAGCCCAGCACAAGGGCAGCGACTATGAGGCGGCGATGCGAGTTTACGAGACAAAAGTAAGTCAGGCGCTGGGCTCCGGAGGCCGGTTCCGGCTGGAGATCGATAACAGCGCCCCGCGCCATATGATCTCCCCGCAGGCGGTGCAGACGATGCTGCGGGAGTTGGCGCAATGAACCGGAACATCGCCATCGACGCTTATCGCGGCTTTGTGATGCTGCTGATGATGGCCGAGGTGCTGCATCTGGCCAAAGTGTCGCAAGCGATGCCCGACTGCGGAATCATGGCGTTTCTGGCCTACCATCAGACCCACGTCGATTGGGCCGGATGCTCGCTGCACGATATGATTCAGCCCTCGTTTTCCTTCCTGGTCGGCGTGGCGCTTCCCTACTCGGTGGCAAGCCGCATGGCCCGCGGAGAGAGCGAGAAAAAGATGTTCGCCCACGCCCTGTGGCGGGCGTTTCTACTGGCCGCGCTGGGGATTTTCCTTCGATCTGCCAACCGGCCGATGACGAACTTCACGTTTGAAGATACTCTGACCCAGATCGGAATGGGTTATCCATTCCTGTATATCCTCGGCTGGCGTCCGCCGCGGTGGGCGTATGTTGCCCTGGGCGTGGTGCTGGGCGGATACTGGCTGGCCTGGGCGCTTTATCCGGTCGCGGCCAGTTACGACTATGCCGCCGTCGGGGTACCGGCTGACTGGAAGCATCACTATTCCGGGCTGGCCGCCCATTGGAACAAGAACAATAACCTGGGCCACGCGTTTGATGTCTGGTTCCTGAACCTGTTTCCGCGCGTAAGTCCATTTGTGGCCAACCGGGGCGGGTATCTGACGTTAAGCTTTATTCCCACGCTGGGGACGATGATCCTGGGCTTGATCGCCGGAAGGGCCCTGCGCGAAAGGGCGCCGGGTATTCCTTACCGGCGTTTTGTCGGATATGGGGCGGCCGGGATCGCTAGCGGAGTATTGCTCCACGTGGTGGGTATCTGCCCGGTAGTGAAGCGGATATGGACCCCCTCCTGGACACTGTTCAGCGGTGGAATCTGTTTTCTGATGCTGGCGGGGTTCTGCTGGGTGATCGAGACCAAGGGCTACAGGAAGTGGGCTTTCCCGCTGGTAGTGACCGGCATGAACTCGATCGCGGCCTATCTTATCGCCCACTTATTTGACGGCTTCGTTGTTAGTTCCTTCAAGACTCATCTGGGAGAACACTTCTTTGGGTTTTTCGGCGCGGGATTGGAACCCTTGGTGCACGGAGCGGCGGTACTGCTGATGCTCTGGCTGATGCTGCTTTGGATGTACCGGCGGAATCTGTTTCTGCGGATCTGAACCCGGCGAACGGAGATACCAGTTCGAAGTTATCGCGGCGGACCTATCTGTCCCCTGTTTTCCGGCGGTTGCGGAAAGACATTGAGAATTCCTAAAGTGTTTGGCTGGGGATGACGATGGAACTGAGCGAACCCCGTGTCCCGACTCTGCATTCAGTACCGTCCTATCCGGAGTTTGCTCTGGCTCTGTTGCCTCGCCGTGATGCCGATGGCCGCAACGGCGCAGCAATATCGCTTTCGCGTGCTCGGCCAGGACGAGGGACTGCTGAATCTGAATGTGCGTTCGGCGTTGCAGGACCGGGCGGGTTTCCTCTGGCTGGGGACCGGGAACGGCGTCTTCCGGTTCGACGGGGTGGGGTTCACGCGCTTTTCCACGAAGGAAGGCCTGCCGGCGGCCTATACCCTGGCATTGGCGGAGTCGGCATCCGGGGAACTGTGGGTCTCCGTGCAGGGAGGATTGGCGCGTTACCGGGACGGCCGGTTTGTGCCGGTGGCGGGACCAGGACCGGGGATGATCCGGGCAATGGCGGGAACTGCCAACGGAGAGATGCTCCTGGCAGGCGAGGAGGGTTTGCACGCCGTTTCGGCATCCGGGGAAATCAAGCGTATCCGCCAGGGAGGAGCTACCACGGTCGCCGTTGACCGGGACGGAGCGATCTGGTTCGACTGTGGCCAGCGTATTTGCCGGATCGGGCAGAGCGGAGAGAGGGCCGAGTTCGGACCGGCCGAGGGGGTACCCGCCGCCGCGTGGCTGCGGATGTGCGCCGATCGGGACGGGAATGTCTACGCCCGCAGCCGCCAGCACCTGATCCGGCTGGCGCCCGGGGCCCGATCCTTTGTCAACGGCGGGCCGGCGGCGCTGGGCGATCAGGGGCAACTTCATGTTAGCCCGCGGGGCAACCTGCTGACGGACACCCCCAACGGCATTGCCATTCGCGAAGCGGATGGATGGCGGACCGTGGCGCAGTCCAACGGGGTTCCGGCCGGGGTTTTGACAGCGTTGCTGGAGGACCAGGAAGGCACACTGTGGCTGGGCGTGGAGGGATTAGGGATTGCGAGTTGGGCGGGACGGGACGTTTGGGAGAACTGGACGAAGCGGGAGGGGCTGGGCGACGAGCAGGTGGGAGCGGTGGCGGTGGACGCGCTGGGGCAAACCTGGATCGCCACAGCAAAACACCTTGCGGTCCTGCGGAAGTCGCTCGGGATCCAGGTGATGGAACCGGGCGTGGCGACGGCCCTACTCGCGGCCGGCGACCTCGTATTCGCCGCCTTCGAGCCTGGGCGGTTAGTGGAATGGAATGTCCGCACCGGTGCCATCGTTCGGCATGGACCGGAGGATGGTTTGCCTGCGGGAGTGGCGCGGGCGCTTTGGTTGGATGACCGGCAGCAGCTCTGGGTCGCGATGTTACAAGGCCTATACCGGGGCGAACGACGCGGCGGTGCATACCGGTTCACACGCCAGGAGCCACCGGGTGCGAAACCAGGCGATCTCTATTTGGACCTGGCGCAGACGCCGTCAGGCCCGCTCTGGGTGGCGACGACGAACGGCCTGCTGCGATTTGCCGGCAACAGGTGGCACCGGTACGGAGCGCCGGAGGGCCTTCGCCAGACACGCATCCGACATGTGGCGGCCTTGGCGGGCGGAGCCATACTGGTGAGCTACTCCGACGCACTCGGGATGAGCCGCGTCTGGGTGAACAGCGAGGGACGGCTTGCCGAATCCTGGCATTATGACACGTCGAGCGGCCTCGGCTCGGACCGCATTTACGGGCTCGCCGCCGATAGCCAGCAACGCATCTGGGTGAGCACGGATCGTGGCGTCGACGTGATGCAGGAGCAACGCTGGGTGCATCACGAGCGCAAAAGCGGTCTGATTTCCAATGATTGCGTCCATTCGGCGATCACGGTGGACCGGGAGGACGGCGTCTGGATTGGCACCACCCGTGGCCTGGCACACTTCCTGCCCGCCGCACATGCCCGGCGTCCGGCGCCGCCCCGGATCGCGATCTCCGCTTGGCGGCTGGGGGACCAACGGGGGGTACAGAGCTTCGGGCCTGGCGCGGTTCCGCCGATGGCTCCTGCGCCTGACGGCTCGGAGTTTCAGGCGACTCTGGCCGGCGTCGGCTTTCTGAACGACCCGACGGCGGTGTTTCGCTATCGTCTGAAGGGCGTTGACGAACACTGGCTGGAGAGCACACAGAGGGAGGTTCGGTACCCGGCCTTGCCGCCAGGCAAGTACAGGTTTGAAGCCTACAGCGCGAGTTCGCTGGCGGGAGCCAACAGCGAAGCAGTGATTATTCCGTTCACCATTACGGCGCCGTGGTGGCAAACCAGTTGGGCAGGCGCGGCAGCGCTGGCGGCATTCGCCGGACTGATCCGGGCAGTCTGGAACCTGCGCATGCGAATGGTCATGACGCGGCAGCGCGAGTTGGAAGAGGCCGTACAGGCACGGACGGAAACGGTGGAGAAGCAGAAAGCAGAGATCGAGCGGTTGCTGGTTGCCGCCCGCAAGGCCAACCAGGCAAAAAGCGTATTTCTGGCGAACATGAGCCACGAGATCCGTACTCCGCTCAACGGAGTGGTGGGAATGGCCGACCTGTTATTGCTGGCCGACACGCTGGAAAGCGAACAGCAGAGTCAAGCCGCGGCGCTACGGAAGTCCGCGCTGGATTTGCTGCGCCTTCTCAATGACCTGTTGGATATGGCCAAGATTGAAGCCGGGAAACTGCGATTGGAAGATGCGCCGTTCCGGCTGGAAGAGCCGATCAGCGATGTCACCAAACTGATGGCGGGACTGGCGCGGGAGAAAGGGCTCACGCTGGTGAAGGACGCTCCCGTCGAGGGCCTGGTCGTCTCGGGCGACGTGGCGAGGTTGCGGCAGGTACTGACCAACCTGACGGCGAACGCAGTGAAGTTTTCCAGCTACGGAACGGTGCGGGTGACGGCGTCGATTGTGGCCGGCGAGGAGAACAAGGCAACCGTGGAGTTCTCGGTTTCGGACCAGGGGATTGGGATCCCGCCGGAGCGCCTGGAACAGGTGTTTGAGCCCTTCGAGCAGGCCGAATCCTCCACTAGCAGGCGTTTCGGCGGAACCGGCTTGGGCCTGGCCATTTGCCGCGAACTGGTAGAGAGGATGGGCGGAAAGATTCAGGTGGAAAGCGAGGTGGGTGTCGGAAGCCGCTTCTCCTTTACCCTGACCTTTCCGCGACTGGCGGCCATGCCAGCCGAAGAAGCAGCAGGTGCGGAACCGTTGCCCATGTCTCCGGGAACCCGGGTTCTTCTGTGCGAGGATAACGCCATCAACCAGCGCGTGGCCACGCGGATGCTCGAAATGCTGGGCCATCAGGTAACACTGGCCTCCAACGGCCGCGAAGCGATCGATCGCTTTGGACGAGGGGAGTACGACGTGGTGCTGATGGATCTGATGATGCCGGAAATGGATGGAATTGAAACCACGCGGCAGATTCGGGAAATGGAGCGCGAATTAGGGAAGCGGACGCCCATCGTCGCCCTGACGGCTTCGGCGTTCCGGGAGGATATCGAGCGTTGCCTGAACGCGGGAATGGATGGCTATGTCAGTAAGCCATTCGTGCGCCATTCGTTGATCGCCGAGGTGAGCCGGGTTCTGGTGGATTCCAACCTGCGGGTGTGACGTTTCAGCGGGCCAGTTCCCTGTCGAGGAAGGCAAAGGCGCGGGTATAGGCATCGTCGATTTTCCGGGGATCGCCACCGGATAGGCCGTGCTCGGCGCCGGGGATGGAGAAAAACTCGTGCCGCACCCCGGCGCGCGCGAATTCGCGGGCCATCTGTTCGGATTGCTCGTGCGGCACGTCGGTATCGGCCGTGCCATGGATCAGGACGGTGGGCGGGAAGTCCGGCCGGACGTTCTTGAGCGGCATGTAGGGGTAGAACCGGGAGGCTTCGCGCACGGGGTCCCACCCGGAAACGGCTCGCGGCCAGGTGCCCTGCTGGCGGCAGTATTGGTAGAAGGCGCCGCCATTCCCCTTGCGGTCGCGCGCATCAGAGATGGGAGGCCCGCTCACTTGCGCGCGCGCTTCCTCCGCCGTCAGCTTGCTTTGGTGATGCCGCGGATGCGGGCTGGGCTTGCTGTACCAGTCGCCGACCAGATCGCCGTACCCCCAAAGGGAGAGCAATACCCGCGGCCTTGGTTTCGCGCGCGACCCAAGCGTGAGGGTCAGGTAGCCACCGACCGAGCCTCCGGCGACCGCAATTCTCGCGGCGTCGCCGTTGAAGAGCCGCTTCCCTTCCCGGCGGATCCAGGCGTAGGCGTCTTCCACGTCGGTAATGATGGCCGGCAACTGCGTTTCCGGCGCCAGGCGATAGTCGATGGAGACAAGAATGTAGCCGGCCGCCTCCGCCCATTTCTTCACGGGGGCGCTCATGCCCTCCCGGTTCCCCATGATCAGGGCACCGCCATGGATCCACAGCACCACTGGCCGTGGTTTGCCGCCCGCCGCCGGGGAGTAGACATCGGCACGAATCGCCAGGCCGGCGGCTGATTTGTATGTAAGCGTCTGCGGCTGCGACTGCCCCGCCAGGGTAGTAGCGGTGGCGGCGGCCAAGAGAGTCCGGCGCGAGGTTCTTTGATCCATGATGCCCTATAGCTTACCCGGCGCATGGCCGCCCTGCGTGGAGCGTTATCCTACACAGAGAATGTGGACACGCCGCCAGTTCCTCGCCTCCGCCGCCCTCGCCGCCCAGGCACCCGCCCGTCCGAACATCGTATTCCTATGCTCGGACGATCATCATTACCAGTGCCTCGGCGCGGCCGGGAACCCTTACATCAGCACGCCGAACCTCGACAAACTCGCCTCGCGCGGCGTCCACTTCACCCACGGGATCGTCTCCACGGCGCAGTGCGCTCCCAGCCGCGGCATCCTGCTTTCCGGCTTGGAAACCTACCAGTCCGGATTGCTGTCCAACGGCGCCACGAAGTTCAAGCCGGGCTTCGGCCCCACCGTCGTCGAGCAACTTCGACGCGCCGGGTACGCCACCCATCTGGTAGGCAAGTGGCACATCGACACGCTCCCGGCTGAGTGCGGATTCTCCAGCGCCCCGCTGTGGCTGCGTGGCGGCGGCAGTAAGTACATCGATCCGCAACTCCGCCACGGCCTCGACGGCAAAGACGAAGTCACGCCGGGCCATATCACCGAGTTGTTCTCCAACGCCGCCATCGAGGTCATTCGGAGCGCCAAAGGCCCCTATCTGCTCTGGCTCACCTACAACGCGCCGCACTCGCCCTGGACCGCCCTGGAGACCGACAAAGCGAAGAACCCGCTTCCGCCGCCCGCTCATCCTAAAGACGCCAAACCGTTTGATTGGGCCACGTATTACGCCGTCATCGCGCATCTGGACCGCCAGACCGGCCGGGTGCTCGACGCCATTGAAAAGGCCGGGCAATGGAACAACACCCTGGTCGTATTCCTGGGCGACAACGGCTTTCTGTGTGGCACGAAAGGGCTCAATGGCAAGGTACAGCCGTGGGAGGAGTCGGTACGCGTTCCCTACATCGTCGCCGGCGGTGCGGTGAAGGCCCGCGGAAAAAGTACTAGCCCGGTGGCCAGCATCGACCTTCCCGCGACGTTCCTGGACTATGCCGGTATCCGGCCCGCCTACGCGCTTTCCGGCAAGTCGCTGAAGCAGGAGCTTTCCGGCGGCCGCCCGGCGCACGAGCATGCCTTTGCCACCTGGGTGGACGGGCGCCCCGAAGGCCTGGCCACGCGCCAGGCGGTGGAGCCGTACCGCTCCGTTCGTACCCGGTTTTATAAGTACATCCTCTGGCAATCGGGCAAGGAGGCGCTCTACGAAGTGGACAAGGACCCCGGCGAGGTGCGGAACCTGATTGCCACCGAGAAACAGGTGGCTGCGGAGATGCGCGGCGCCCTGGCCGAACGCATGGACGCCACCAGCGATCCGGCCCGCCCGTGGCTGAAGATCTAGCGAATCTTTCCCAGCAAGTCCATCGCTTCGGCGCGAATGGGGCCGTCGCCGCGGGCGGCGGCTTTTTGCAAATTCGCCCGGGCGACGCCCATTTCCCCCAGTGCCGCCTGCGCAGTGCCGAGGCCCAATAGCGTGGCCGCGTCGTCGGACTGGGCTCGCAACGCTTCTCCATAGCTGAGCTTCGCTCCCGCCCAGTTCCCTTGCACCGCCTGCACATCCCCCAGCGCCCGCCACGCGGATGGAGCGCCCCGCCGGATCGCTTCTCGCAGGTGGAATTCGGCATCTTTGTAGTTCTCCGCCGCCGCCAACACCTGCCCCAGGTTTGAATGGGCCTCACCGAAATCCGGCTGGTGCCGCAGCGCCTCCCGGAGCGAGGCTTCGGCGCGCACGCGGTCGCCGCGTTCAAAATACAGCCCGCCTAAAGAGTTGTGCGCCGCCGGGAAGTCGGCATCTTCGGCGGTGGCCGCCTCCATCGCCGCTATTGCTTCGGCCCCGCGCCTGGCGTCGCGATAGGCCAACCCCAGCGCATACAGCACGGACGCGTCCCGTGGCGCCAGGACCCTCGCCTTTTCGAGAATCGGAACCGCTTCCCCGCCCCGGCCCGTGCGCTGCAGCAGTTCCCCCAGGCTCCGCATGGCCGGCGCAAAGGCCCCATCCAGCGCCAGCGCCTCCCGGTACTTCGCCAGTGCACTCTCGGTCCGGCCGGTGGCTTCATAGGCCTGCCCCAGGGCGAGCGGCACCCTCGGTTCCCGCGCCGGAGGCAGCGCCTCCAGCCGTGCGATTCCCCCCTTCAGGTTGCTCTTCTGCACTACCTGCGCCACGGCCAGGTAAACCTCGGCATCCCGCGCCTGCGCCGGATAATAAAGTTCCACAGCCCCGTCAAATCGCGCCTCATGCGTCTCCGCCCGCGGCGCCAGCAGATTCCCCGGCGGCGGCCGGCGAACGATCCTGTGGTCCGTCATCACCGCGTGGACAACATCCTCGGTCCGCCGCCGTGGCATGTGGCACGAGGCGCAGTCAGCCGCCTTCGGATGGCCCGCCTTTGCACTCATCTCCTGATGACACCCCTGGCAGGCCTTGGCATACAAAACGCGCCCTTCCGCCCCGCGCTTCACGTCATGGGGATTGTGGCATGTGGTACAACCGAGCTTCCCCGCGCTCTCCGTGAAGCACTTCGATTGGCGCAGGCGGTAGACCGAGTTCACGATCTCGAATTTTTCCTCCCTGCCGGTTCCCTTGGCATGGTCGAAGTGGAGTACGAAGTCTTCCAAAGGCTCGCCAGGCCGGTAGGAGAACGCGCCCCGGCCGAAACGCACCAGCGAGTTGGGCAAAGGACGGCTGGTCGTTTCCAGATGGCACTGCATACAGACCTCCATTGCCCGCTCCGCGCCCAGCTTTTTCGGGTTCACAATGCCACCTTTGCCGGCGGCAGCCACGTGCAGGCTGCCCGGGCCGTGGCAGCGCTGGCAGTCGATACCCTCTGGGAGTGCGGCTGGAAATACCGGTTCATGGCTGGGGCGGTCCTCGCCGGGGGGCATGGAGGGGTAGGCGTTGTGGCAGAACATACAGTCGAAACTGACCTTTCGCCGGAAATCGAGCGGATCGGCGCGGTCATAACCCGGGCTCATCGCCAGCCGTCCGCCGTTTTCGGCATACCATCCCAACGGCAACTCCGTCAGCCGCCCTTGCGGCGTGCGATGCAGAAAGCTTCGCGCGTTGCGGCCGGAGCCCATTACATAGTGGATCTCCCGCTCCAGTTCGTAGCGCCCTTTTTCGGTCCGCCGCTCGAAGTACTTCCCATTCCGCTCCAGGATTTCGTAGGTGCGTCCGGAGGCGGCGTGCTCGTAGCGGCCCGGAATACCCTTCATCGCTTCCGGAGTGGCGCGATAAAAGGCCTGCGCCATCGCAGTCCGGGCGTAGGTTTTGGCAATCTCGGCATGACAGCCGCTACAGGTCCTGGAGTCGACGTAGGCCGCCTGTGGGGACGCCGCCGGCGCCGGTTGCGGCGCCCTCGCGCAACCGCCCAGCACTACCACCATAAACGCCACCGCCCGACGAAGCATCCCACCATCTTATGGCGAATGAAACCCTGTGGCAGGCGACAGCGTCCTATGGGCATGGCGATGATCCGCAGCAGTCTCATCCTGGCCTCCTCCCTGGCGCTATTTGCGCAGTGGGGCGGCGAACAGACCCGCAACGCCAATATCCGCGGCGGCGGTGGTGACGGCAAGTGCACCATCGAGGTCGAGGTGGATGGCGTGGCCGAAGTGGAGATCCGCGGCACCGTCGCCCGGCTGCGCACCCGGGAAGGCCAGCGCGCCAACTGGCGCCGCTTTGACTGCAATCAGCCCATGCCCACCCGTCCCTACGACTTCCGCTTCCGCGGCATCGATGGCCGCGGGCGCCAGGACCTGGTCCGCGATCCTTCCAACGGCGGCATCGCCGTCGTCCGCATCGAAGACCCCAAGGGCGGCCGCGAAGGCTACACCTTCGACATCATGTGGCGCGGCGGCAGCGATAGCGGGTACCGCGACAGCGGCTACCGCCGCCGCCGGCCGTAGCTATTCGAAGACCAGAATCTCGTGGATCGGAACCCGTTCTACCGTTCCGGTCCACGTTCCGTCTTTCCACTCGCCAGCCACTGCTCTTCCGCCCGGTTCCAGGGTGACCCGAGCCGGACGTGCGGCCATCCGGAGCGACACGCGAACGGGGCCGGCAACGGGAATGGTGTCAACGACGGCGTATTCAGGCGCCACCTGCATGCCGGTGGTATTCACCAGGTGGAGCAAGGTGCGGGCGCCTTTCCGCCGCAGCGCCGGCTCAACGGCCGGTGGGGCTTCCATGCGTAGATCCGGCTGATAGACCGCCGCCACCACCTTGCCGATGAACTCCCGTGCCGGGCCGGCATGGTTGGTGGCGAAGGCCGTACCCACCGGGCCGTAGATCGCCGCAATCCGCCCAGCCCCCCACTCCGACAAGGTCGCCGCTGCCATCCCGTCCTGCCGCGAATCGTAGGTGGGATAGCGTTGCGCCAGCACCTTGGCGGTCTTCGGATCGACGTCCTGCCATACCCCGCTTACATTCGCGAAAACCTCCTCTCCGGGGATGTAGGCTGTCTGCCTGGTAGCTTCTCCTTTCAGTCCCACGGGCAGTTCCGAGGCGAACAGCGACACATTCTCCGCCCCGGCGAGCAGCAGAGTTCCTCCGGCCCGCACATACTTCTCCAACTCCGCCTTCACCACCAGCCCCGTGTCCGCCCAGTCCGGCAGTACAATCAACCGGTAGCGTCCGGCCACCTCGGCGAGTTTCCATTCCGGAATCACGTCCACCGAATAGTGACACGCACAGAGTGCATCCACCATCCCGCGGGCGGGGTTCGTGAATGCGCCCCAGCCGCCAAACAGCTTGTTTGCCGTCCCGTACAGGCTCCGCGTCGACATGACGACGCCGATCCCCGGCACCGCCTCGGTCTGATGGCTTGCCGCCTGCCTTTCCCGGCAGAACTTCGCGACACGCGCCATCACCTCCACCAGCCGGTCGTCCATCCACCCGGCGCGCGTCGGCTGGTAGTAGATCTGGAATCCTCCGCCCTGCGCCAGCACTACCGCCGCCTCCTGCTGCAGTTGCACAGCAGTCTTGTGGTTCAAGGTGATGGTCGCCGTTGGGCTGTGCTGGAACCCCCAAGCCATCAGATCCCATGGTTTGCCGGCAGCCGCCAGGTAGCGCGCCTCCAGCCGGGCCGTGGAGATACTCGCATTCCCCAGATAGTCGCCGCTGACGAAATCCACCGGCAATTCCGGCCGCTCGGGAACATAGGTGGTGTACATCCAGTTGCTCGCCACCTGGAACGATGGACGGTGCCGGTGTAGCTCGTCCAGATAGTGTCTCAAGTAGCGCCGGAAAGCATCCCGGTGAAAGGTCAGCCACTCCGGCCAGCCTCGATCGTTGGGCCCTTTGGGCGCTTCCCGGAAACCCGTCGCCCGCAGAAACGCCGCCACCGCCTTGGGCGAATAGTCGGGCCGGACCGACCAGCACTCGCCGTCCACCCAGGCCCCGTCCAGGTCGTAGCGGTCCATGGCCTCCTTCAATTGCGGAATCATGCGTGCATCCACATACGGGCCGAAAACGCTGGTGGCGTTCGGATCCGGCGTCCCGTCGGCCCGAAGCGACGCCCACTCCGGATGCTGCTGAATCGCCAGCGAATCCCAGACGCCGGAGAAATGGATGTATAACGCTACCCCGCGCCGGGCCGTCGCTTCCCGCCAGATTGCCAGGGAGTCGTTGCGGATGTTCGCCGCTGGCGTCGATACCTTCGACGCATACCCCATGTAGCCGACATGTCCTTTACAGTCGTACTGGAGATAGTCCGGCTTTACACGGTCCAACAACTTTCCAGCCATCTCGGCGGTCAAGTCACGGCCCAACGCGGTGTCTCTGTTGTTCGGATGCAGATCAAAGTGCAGGCCAAAGTAGCTATCCTTGCGCCGTAGACGGGCCGGAGTCTGCCCCCGCACCGCCAACCCTGCCGTTGCTCCCATCAACCACCGCCGCCGCGTGACGCGCATTCCGTTCCTCCTGCCGACAGCATACTCCCGCCAACCGAGAAAATCGCCCCTCCCCCCGGGCCATTCCTTTGGCAGACTGGTAAAGAGCGTACGCTCCCCGCGATGACCTACCACTTCGGCGACTTCCGCTACGACGCCGCCAGCCGCCTGCTCTTCCGCGGCTCCGATCGCGTCCCCCTGGTCCCCAAAGTCGCCGACACCCTTCATGCCCTGATTGAGCGCCACGGGCAGGTCGTCGAAAAAGCGGAACTCATCCAACTCGTCTGGCCGGACGCCACCGTGGAGGAGATCGGACTGGCCCGCAACATCTCCCTGCTTCGCAAGGCGCTCGATGACGAATCGGTCGAAACGCCGATCATCGAGACCGTACCTCGCCGCGGCTATCGCTTTGCGGCACCGGTCACCACGGATCGCCCCCCTTCACTGGCCCCAAAGGCGCCCCTCCGCTGGGGCCTGGCCGTACCTGTGACGGCCATCCTGCTCGCGCTTGCCGGCGCCGTGTACTACCAGTTCTACGTCCCCTCCCGCTTTGTCTCTCCTCACCAGGCAACCGCGCTCGCCGTTGTGCCGTTTCCCTGCGCCTGCCCCGGCATCGACGGCGAAGCGTTCACCCAAGGCCTCACCGACATCCTTGTCGCAGACCTCTCTCGGGTCCCATCTCTCCACGTCATTGCTCCGAGCACCGTTCGCCGCCACCAGAACGCCGGCATGTCCATGGGACTGATGGGACGCCTTCTTGGCCTGGACACTCTTGTGGAAGGATCCATACAGCTCTCCGGCCCTCAATTCCGCACCACCGTACGGCTGGTGGATGTCCATACCGGCAAGGTCATCTGGTCGGAATCCTACCAGCAACCTTCCTCCGACCCGCTGTCTGCCCAGGCAGCCACCTCCCGCGCCATCGCGGCCCCCCTCGCCGCCAAACTGCTATCTCGTTGAAAACACGAAGGTGAAACATTCGCGAAACCTTTCCGAAGCCTTTCCGAAGCTCAATTCGTGCCGTCCGGGTCCTATTCTGGGGCCGTCATGAACACCCACATTGCCACCCTCGCCCGCCTCACCGGCGCCCTGATTCTGCTCTTCTTCCTGGCCTTCGTGATCGCCGAAGGACCGCCCAATCCGCTCCGTCTTACCGCAAACGAAAACCTGTATGCCGCCGGAATGCTGGCCCTCTATGGAGGGCTCGCCCTGGCCTGGAGGAAGCCCGCCTGGGGCGGCGCGTGCAGCGTCGCCGGCTGGATCTACCTGGGAGTACTGTCTCGTGAAATCCCCCTCGACTGGCCGCTTGCAGTGCCCGCCGCCATCGGTCTGCTTTTCCTCTTCACGGCAAACGCGCCGAAGGCACCCGCTCCCAGGTGGCTGAAGGTGGTCCTATACGGTCCCCTCCCGGTTTTCGTACTCCTCTGCGCCAATGAAATGTTCGGTAACCCACCCTGGATGGCCGCTCCGGAGCGCCCGCTGGCCGAACTCGCCGGCGCCTGGGCCGCACCCAACGCAGCGCTGGCCATTACCCCCACCGGCGCCGTCACCGGAAGTCTCAACGGGGAGCCGGTTCAAAACGCCCAGTTGACGCCAAACCGCAGTTGGTTTGGCCGGCTGCTGCGGTGGCGAACCGATTATCGCATCCGCGGCACCCTGGCCAGCGGGCAAGCGATTAACATTCTTCTGAACGGCGAACCAGGCCGCCTTACCGGAACGCTGGACTGGCCTGGCCGCCCGGGACATGCCCGCCTGCGCCTGCAACGCCAGTAGGGAACGCCCGCCTTTTGCGGCGGGGACAGGGAGAATTCCGCCGTGCCGGAATTCTCCTACACCTGCTGCAAAAGCCGCTGCGGATCTACTCGCCCGGCTCTGCGTGCCGGCCCGAGCGCCGCGCCCGTCGCACCCGCCAGCACCGCCCCCACGCCGCCCGCCCAAAGGGCAACGTCGAACACCTCCACGCGGAACAACAACGGTTCCACAAAACGTACGCCCCAACCCGCCAGCAAGAGGCCCACTGCCACGCCCGCCAATACCCGGACCATCCCGAATCGCATCACCACCGCGCACAGATCCCCCGGTGTCGCGCCAACCGCCATCCGAATCGCCAAATCCCGTTCACAGCCCGCAAATACAAACCGCAGCACCGCAAACAGCCCTGCCACCGTCAACACCAACGCCGCTCCTCCGAAGAACCCGAACAGCAGCCCCAGAAACCGCGGCCGTGCCAGTGCCCCATCCACCAGCCTTGCCACTGTCGTTACGTTACTGACCGGCTGACCGGCGTCCAAAGACAGTACCGCCCGCCGCACCGGCTCCACCAGCGTCTCCGGCCCCACCGAGGTCCGCACCACAAAGTCCGAACGGTGCTGCGCCCGTTGCGCCACCGGCACATATAGGTCCACCCGCGCCGCTTCCCACTCCCGGTAGTGCGCGTCATTCACCACGCCGACTATCGTTAGCCACTCCGTCGTCCCGCCCAGTTTCACCCGTTTCCCCACCGCTCCCGCGCCACCAAAGAAGCGCCGTGCCGCCGACGCATTGATCATCAACACCCCCGCCCGGTCTCCCTCCCCAAACTCCCGGCCCGCCAGAATGCCCATCCCCATCGTCGCGAAATACCCCGGCGACACCGCTTCGTAGTTCGCGTATGGATTCCCGGCCGCCTCCTCCACCGTCTGGCCCTCCACCACAAATGGGGAATCCCACCCCACGGACCCCGACAAAGGCCGGATCAACACCGCTCCCGCGCTCAAAACCCCCGGCATCGCCCGCAACTTCTCCAGCAACGCCCCGTAGAACCGTTTCCGCCCCTCTTGCGAACCCGCCGCCTCCCCTACCAGCGTTACCCGGAAGGTCAGCAGCCCCTCTTTCTGAAATCCGGGGTCGATCCGGCTCAGATTCCACAACGACCGTCCCACCAGCCCGCACCCAATCAACAACACCACCGATACGGCCACTTCCCCCACCACCAGCACATCCCGCAGTCGCCCCGCGCCGAGGCGCACGAACGGCGCCGCTCCGACAAAAAGCGCTGTAAGCACCACCATTCCCAACGCAAACACCACACCCCAGCCGCTCACTCCGGCCGTCGCCAGCCCCGGCACATCGTCCGGCCCGAACCGCGCCGCCAGCCCCACCAGCCACACCGCCAGCAGTATCCCCAGCCCGCCGGCCAGCAGGGAGACGAGCAGCGCCTCGCCCCCTAATAGACGCACCAGATCCCACTCGCGCGCCCCCAGGGCCCGGCGAATCCCCATTTCCCTCGCCCGCCCGGATACTCGCGCCAGAAACAGGTTCGCCACGTTGGCGGAAGCGGTCAGCAGCAGCAAAACAGACGCCCCCAGCAGCGTCCAGAGCGCCCCTCGCGCATTCCCGTATACCACCCGATCCACCGGAACTGCCCGCGCCGTGAACCCGCGCCGGGCTTCCGGCAACTCCTGGTCCAACCGGCGGAGAATCACGTTCAGGTCCGCCTCCACCTGCCCCCAACTCACGCCCGCCCGGCGGCGCCCCACCAGCTTCAACACCCGTATATCCCGCATCCGTTCCAGCGAACTCTGCGGCACCCATACGTCGACGCCTCGGGGAAAATCGAATCCCGCCGGCATCACTCCCACCACCCGGCATGGCGAACCGCTGATTCGCAGCTTCCGGTCCATCACCGTCGCCTGGCCGCCAAACCGCTCTATCCACAACCGGTGGCTGATCACCACCGCTGTCACATCCCCATCCTTCTCATCCGCCCCGACCAGCGCCCGGCCCGCCACCGGCTGTACCCCCAACACGTCAAAATAGTTCCCTGTAACCGAAACACCCTCCACCTGCACCGGTTCTCCGCCATCCTGCAGCGCAAAGTCCAGATTGACGCTCGACACCGACGCCAGTCCGGCCAATGTTCCCGCCTCCTTCCGCATCCCTTGGAACCGGGCCCAGGAAACCTCCACCTCCTCGTGCGACCGCTTCGGATCGCTCTCCCAAATCACCGCCACATCATCCGGCGCCGAAAACGCCGCCGGTCGCAGCAACACCGCCTGCACCACGCTGAACAATGCCACGGAGGCGCCGATTCCCAATCCCAGAATCGACGCCGCCGCCCACACCCAGCCCGGGCTCCGCCATAACTGCCGCATGACTACCTATCAGAACACGAGCTTCAGCTGATAACGAATCACCCGGCCGCCACCGTCAAGAAACTCCGGCCGCAGGAACCGTCCATCGGCGGTCGCCGATACCGAGTTTCCCACCAGACCCTGAGCCCCCGGCGCGAACGGGCTCACGCTCGGCGTCGTGTACTGCGGGGTGTTGAACAGGTTGTAGAACTCCGTCCGGAACTCAAACCGGAACCGCTCGTTCACATTCACCGTCTTGAGCAGGTTGAGATTCCAGTTCTTGATCCCCGGTACCCGCTCCGTATTCCGCCCGGCGTTGCCGCTCGGCAATGGCACCGTCCCGCTGAAGGCGCGCCGCTGAATGTAGCGGGCGTCCTTGGGATCAATCGGCGCGTTCCCCGCTTCCGGATTGCAGTATCCGGTGGGACTCGTCGCGCAGATCTTCGCCCGCACTCCGGCCGCCCCCGACGGATTCAGGTCCGGCCGGTCGTTCCCGCTTCCGTCCCAACCATCGGCATCCACACCATTCAGAACCGTCAACGGCACTCCGGTTTCAAATGCCGTAAACCCGCTCAGCGCCCAACCGCCCGCCACGCGTCCGGCCAGGCCTTTCTGCTCCCGCAGGAACGGCAACTCGTAATAGTAGTTGAACGAGAGCCGGTGTGCGCGGTCAAACAGCGAAAGCCCCCGCTCCAGCCGCTGCCCGCCGAACATCGTTGGAATCTGCGACGACGACGGCGCACTGTTGTAGACAAACAGTTCGCTCCCGTTATCGATTGCCTTCCCCCACGTGTAGGCAACCCCGGCCTGCAGTCCCTTGGCAAACCGGCGGCTTACCGAACTCTGCAACCCGTGGTAAATCGAAGAACCGGCATTGGTACGCGTCACCCGGCGGCCCTGCAACGCATCGTAGCGGGAGTTCAGCCGCGCCAGGGGAATCGGAACCGTCGTTTGGGGCAGGATCGCCAGCGACGACGGAACGGCCGGATTCAACTCCTCATTCAGGAAGAGGCGGGTCCCCTTCGCTGCCACCCAACTCACATCCACCAGCAGTCCGGTCGCCACCTCCCGTTGGATGCCGGCCGAGAACCGCTGCGTGTACGGGTTCACCAGATCCCCGGCCACCAGCCCCTGCGAATCGAGCGGCGTCACCGCCCGAGGCACCATCGGCAGCGCCGCCGAAAGGTTAGCCAGACCGCGGGGCTGCGTCGCGTTCACCACCGATTGCACCTGCGTCGAGACCACGTTGGGCGATGAGGTCGACGCATTCGACGCGATGTTATTGAAGAATACGTCGTAGCTCATCTGATAACCGGCGCGGAAAACACTCTTCTTGTCCCGTCCCAACGCCCAGGCCAGGCCCACCGTCGGTCCGAAATTGTTGTTGTCCCGCTTCACCGAATTCGGTTTGTCGAACGGCCCGGTGAACGACACCGGATCCACGTTGAACAGCCCCGTAAAGGCTGGCGTTCGCAGGTTGTTGATCGGCACGCCGAAGTTTTCGTAACGCAACCCCAGTGTCAGCGTGATGGCGTTTGTCATCTTCCACCGGTCCTGGACGAAGTACGCCTGCCGGTACATGCTCGGATAGTAAGCCGGGCTGCCGAAGTCGCGAATCGCCGATCCGGCCGCCGGACCCGATCCGCCAAAGTCATCCAGGAAATTGGCAAAGTAACTGTAGCCGCCCCCATCCCGGTAGTCGAGCGCGCCGCGCGAGGTAATCGGCGCAAACTGCTTCGAGCGCTGGTGCAGCAAGTCAAAGCCCATCCGGAACGTATGCGCCCCGCGCAGGACGGTTACCGTGTCCTGAATCCCGTAATTATCGCTCTTGCGCCCCTGCGGCAGGGCCGCGTCGGAACCGAGCGAGGTGATGGCATTATTGCCCAGTACAATGCGCGGCAGGGCCCCTAACTCGGGCCGTGCCAGATCCAGCGGGAAATCAAAGAAGATCCGGTTATAGTGCAGCCGCAGTTCATTGGTCACTGTCGGCGCGAACACGTGGGTTTCCGTGATCAGCGCATTGCGGAACCGGTCCAGTTGCGAGGTCCCGAACCCCGGGAAGAAGGTCGTAGTGGCGCCGTTTGGGTTGTTCCGGTCGTTCCACATCAGCCGCCCGGAGATCTGGTCTTTGTCGCTCAACCGGTGATCCAGGCGCATCAGCCACTGCCGGTCGGCTACCGCCCGAGGAAATGGGGTCGCCGCCGTGCCGAACTCCAACGCCGGCCGCCCGTCGCCCAATGCGACCAGGAACGGATTTCCGGTCGCCGCCAAACGGCTCGTCAGGTCCCGGTAGAGGTCCGCCTGTTTGTTCCGGCCCACCGGATACAACTGGTCCAGTGTCGCCCACCCGTTCGCCGTCAGAGTCGAAACATTGGAGGTACTCTGCGCCAGCAGGCGGTCCTCCTGGAAGCCCAGGAAAAAAAACGTGCGGTCCCGTTTCACCGGCCCGCCCAGCGTCCCGGACCAGATCTGCTGCGTCCCCGGCGCCGGGCGCCCGCGCTGCACCAGCGCCGGCACCAGCGATTGCGTATTCGTCAACGCCTCGTCCACGGTTGAGTCCAGCAGGTAGCTGGCGGTCCCATGCAACCGGTTGGTTCCCGCCCGGGTAATCACATTGATCACCGCGCCCGCCGCGCGGCCGAATTCGGCATCGTAGTTGGAAGTCTGCACATTCACTTCCTGCACCGCGTCCGGAATCTTCACTTGGAATGCCTGCCCAGCGATCGAGATATCGTTGTTCTCGGTCCCGTCAATCAGGAAGTTATTCGACCGCCCGCGGGAACCGTTCACGGTAAACGTCTCCCGGCCATTGGCAAAGCGGTTGGTAGCCACGCCGGGCACCGTCAGTGCCAGCGATACCGGGTTGCGATTGGAGTAGGGCAACTGGATGATCTGTGTCTGTTCCACGTTCCCGCCTCGAACCGGTGCTTCCACCTGCAGCGCCACGGGAGAAGCCGTCACCTCCACCATCGCCTGAGCATCACCCAGTTCCATTCGGGCGTCGATCGTTGCACCCAATCCGGCCTGCACCACCATCCCCTTCACGGAAAACGTCCGGAATCCGCCGGCCTTTACCTGGAGATCGTAGACGCCCGGGTCGACGGCATCGAAACGGTATAAACCCGCGTCGTTGGAGACGCTGGAACGGACTCCGCCGGTTCCCTGCCCGGCCAGTTCCACCGTCGCGCCAGGTATCGTAGCACCCGATGGGTCAGTTACTGTGCCGGTCACCGTCCCTCGGCTCGTCTGCGCCGTCGCCACGCCGAGTCCAAGCAGCAACAACGTACAAATCGTCTTTATCAATGGGGGAGATCCTCTCTCCGTCCGCCCATTGCAATCCCCTGGCCATCCACTTTCTCCCCTGCCAAACCGCGCTATCCTGCCGCGAACCGCACTTATCCGGGGCAGACCGGTTCCGCTTTCGGGAGGGTTTGTAAATCGGGATCCCGATTCTCAAAACCTGCGCACTCCTTCTCCCCCCTCCCTCTTTCTGGTATCTCTAGTGCTGACCAATATGACACGCCGCGATCTGTTGAAAGCCGCCGGGAGCACCTCCGCCGCCACCGCCCTCGCCTGGGCCCAATCCCCCGCCACCGCCGGCAAAAAGCCGAACGTTGTTTTCATCCTCGCCGATGATCTCGGCGTCAATGGCCTCAGGTGTTACGGCTCCGACAAGTTCAAGACGCCCAACATCGATCGCCTCGCCGCCACCGGCACCCTCTACACCAACGCCTACACCGCCCCCCTTTGCGGCCCCTCCCGCGCCCTCATCATGACCGGCCGATACGCCTTCCGCACCGGCGCCACCAACCAGGACGCCACCGGCCAAATCAAGCCCGCCGCCGAAAAGTTCATCCCCCAAGTCCTCAATCAGGCTGGCTATGCCTCCGCCATGGTGGGGAAATGGGGCCAACTCCCCCTCGGACCAGCCGAATTCGGCTTCACCGAACACCTGAAATTCACCGGCAGCGGCACCTATTGGAACACCCAGGACAAGGGCCGGACCTATCTCCGCAACGGCGAAAAAGTCCCCCTCGCCGACAAAGAATACCTGCCCGACGTCATGCACAGCTTTCTTACCGATTTCATGGCGCGTCACCGCGATCGTCCCTTCTTCGCCTTCTACTCCCTTTCCCACATCCACGGCGAAATCCTCCCTACCCCGGACAGCGCCCCAAACAGCCACGACCTCTATGCCGACAACATTCGTTACATGGATAAGCTGGTCGGCAAACTGATCGCCGAACTCGACCGCTTGAAACTCCGCGACAATACCCTCGTGATCTTCTTCGGGGACAACGGTACCGCCGGCAACTATGCCGACATCTCCACCATCAAGGGCAAGCAGATCTCCGGTCAGAAGGGTACCCTCCTCGAAGGCGGCGCCAACGTCCCCATGATCGTGAATTGGCCCGGCAAGACGCCCGCCGGGAAAGTTACCGCCGAACTCGTTGACTCCACCGACTTCCTCCCCACCTTCACCGAACTCGCCGGCGCCTCCCTGCCTGCCAACACCATCATCGATGGCCGCAGTTTCGCTCCCCAAATCCGCGGGCTAAAAGGCCAGCCACGCGAATGGATCTTCATCCAACTGGCCCGCCAGTGGTACGCCCGCGATGCAAAATTCAAACTCAACCAGGCCGGCGAACTTTTCGACATGACCCAGGCGCCCTTCGCCGAGCCCCTCATCCCGCCCCAATCCAACCAACCCGGCGCCACAGCCGCCCGCCAGCGCCTGCAGGCTGTGCTCGAAAAACTCAACCCCGCCGGCGGCATCCTCGATACCGGCGACGGCACCGGCCGCCACGCCGGCCGCGAAGCCAGACGAAAGAAAAAGTAGCTCCCCGGCCGCCGCGCGCTGCGCGATCATATCCAGTATGCCCCCCGTTTCCGTGCTCCCCACGGTTTTCATATGCCGTTGAAAACAATACTGGAAGGTCTCCTCTGGACAGCGGCGATCGCTCCGGCCCTATTCAACCCGGCGCCGCTCCATCCACTCTTTACGGCGCTCGAATCGGGCTTCCGCCGGCTCGCCCGCCGCCAAATCCTCGCTTGCGCCCTCCTCGCCCTCACCGTCTTAGTCGGCCGCGGCGCCCTCCTCCTCGTTTGGGACTTTCCGCAACCTGTCGTCCTGGATGAATATGGCTACCTCCTGCAGGCCGATACCTTTGCCTCCGGCCGCCTTACCACCCCAACGCACCCCCTCGCCGAGTTCTTCACCGTCCCGTACATCCTGGAAAGACCCTCCTACAACGCCAAGTATCCGCCCGGCCAGGGCCTCGCCCTCGGCCTCGGCCAGGCTCTGCTCGGACACCCCTGGTTCGGCGTATGGCTCAGTTGCGGATTGCTCGCCGCACTCATCGGTTGGGCCCTGCAGGGCTGGTTCCCCCCCGAGTGGGCCCTCGCCGGGGCCATCTTCGTCCTCCCCTTCTGCCTCTTTACCCACACTATGAACAGTTATTGGGGAGGTGCGGTGGCTGGTATCGGGGGCGCGCTCATGGTCGGCGCTTTCCCCAGGCTCGCCCAACCGGCTGCCTCCCCCATGCTGGCGGCCATTTTCGCTCTCGGTGCCTCCATCCTCGCCGCCACCAGGCCATTTGAAGGGTTACTCCTTGCCCTTCCCCTCATCGCAGCCCTCCTCTTTCGCCCGCTATCGGCCCGCCATTGGATCGCTTTCGGCCTCACCGCCGCCGCCGGCGCCGCCTTCCTTTGTACCTACAACGCGGCCGTCACCGGGAACCCCTTTCAACTTCCCTACCTGGAGTATGAAAAGCAATACCCGATGGCCACCCACTTCTCATTCCTCTCCCCGCCGCCCCAACACTCCTTTACCCATACCGGAATGATCATTACCGATCATTGGGAACGCGCCGCCTGGCAGCACACCCGCGATCCCTACTTCCCCATCCACCGCGCCAAGGAACTTCTCGACTCCCTCGGCTCCTTCCTCGGTTCCCGCTTCGTTTTCCTGCTCCCGCTCCTCTTTGCCGCCGCTTGGTGGAAGCGGGCGGACCTCCGGCCCATTCGCATCGCCCTCGGCCTCTCCCTCACCGCCGCCTTCGTCGAAACCGTCTACTTTGATCACTACGCCACGCCAGTACTCGCCGCCGTCCTCATTCTCACAGTAGAAGGCCTGCGCCGCCTCCGCCAATTCCGTTCCCCGGCCGGCCTATGGCTCAGCCGTACCCTCCCCATTGCCGCTCTCGCCGTCGCCGCCCTTTCCCCGGCCGCCAAACTCGCCAAAGGCGAATCCATGGATCCCCCCGGCGCCGGTGGCCGCGCCATACTCGAACAACTCCTCGACCCCTTGCCAGGCAACCACGTCATCCTCGTTCGACATCACTACCCCACCCGCCTCGAACCCCGCTGGCAGGACTACCCCTCCATCCTGATCACTCCCAGCGTGGTTGAGTTCGTCTTCAACGGAGCCAATATCGATTCCCAGCGAATCGTGTGGGCCCACGACCTCGGCACTGGCCCCAACCAACGCCTTCGCGAATACTACAAGGACCGCCGCTTCTGGCTCTTCGACGTGGTCTCCGGCTCCATGGAACTGCAACCCTATCCGCCGGCCCCCTAAGCCAGCCGGATGTAATCCGCCACAATCTTCTCCGCCAACACCCGGTGCCGCTCCGTCGCCGCCAGAATGTCGTAGTAGTAGATGGTCCGCGTCGTCCGCTGCAGGTTCTGCCGCCACACATACTCCAGCAACTGCCGCACCGGCGCCAACTCCCGCGTCTCCAGCACCAATTCACCAAAATTGTCGAAAACCGCCCAGTAGCTATACCCCTTCCCCGCTAATCGTTCCATCATCTCCACGTAGTGCGTCTTCTGCTCCGGCGTGTGGTTCTCACACTCGAAGTAAAGAAGCGGCTGATCCCGCTCGAGCACCGCCTCCGCCGAGTCGATCACGTCAAAATCAAACCCGTCCGTGTCCGACTTCAACAACCCCACCGGCCCCGCACTCTCTGCCCGCAATATCTCGTCCAACCGCCGCAGTTGCCCCCCAATTTCCCCCGCGTCCCCCGTACCTACAAACGATTGCACTGTTTGGATCTGCGCCTCGGCGTCGTAGGCGTGGATCCGTTCCACATTCTCTTCCAACAGGGCAAACCGCCCCGCGTCGCCCTCAATACAGACAAAACGCAAACTCGGGTTCGTCGCGAACATCGCCGCCAATGTGTCCCCGCAATACGCCCCCACATCCACAACCGTCGATTGAGGCGCCATGTACTTGCTGAAGTGCGGCAAGAACCGGTCGTACAACCGGTGATTTTCCTGGTGAATCCGCAGCTGCGCGTCAGCGGGCAGTACGATCGAATATTCCGGATGCGGATACACCTGCAAATCCTTATGCAGATCCATCTTGGACATGTTTTAAGATCTTTCCCTTACTGCGGAATGGGAGAATTCCCCGAATTCGCCCTTCTCGGTTGACCGGCGATCGCGATCGTCGCTTCCGCCAAAAGCCGAATCCTCATTCTACCCCCCTGGTTCCCCGTTCGCATCAGGAAAAAACCTCAACTCGATAAGGGTTTTCCCGACACCCCCTGTCCTCGGGCCAGCCTAACGCACCATCCGGACCCCCAATATCGTATATCCCCCGTCCGCCGCCGCCGTCCCCGTCGCACTCGCCAGCAGGGAATACGTACTCCCCGCCGTCACCGCAAACCGGAAACTCCGATACACCCACGCCCCCGTCCCTCGCGGCGTCGCCACGCACCCCACCTCCGCTCCCCCGGCCCAGGCGCTCACCACCAGCCCCGAGTTTCCCGCCACATCATAGCGTTGCCCCTGCATCACCACCTCCATCTCCCCCGTCTCCGGTGCCGTCACCCGCCACCAAAGCGTCTTCGCCGGCGGTCCGGATGCACAGGAAGCCTGCGGGTCGTTCGCCTCCGCTGTCGCCGTCCGCGAATCCCGCACACCCACATACGGCAGACTCGCAATCACCGCCGGCGTCGCCGCCGCATTCGCCGTCGCCGCCACCGCCAGCGCTCCCGCCTGCTCCACCTCCACCGTCTTATCCTGCAGCCAGAACCCGCCTCGCCGCGCCGTCGTCGACGTGTTAAGCGCAGCCGTCACCCGCACCGTCCCCGACCCCGTGCCGGCCGCAGGCGACAGCACATCCACCGCTCCCGGTTGCGGAATCGCCGTCCACCGGCACCCTTCTCCCGTCTTGACCGCCGCTTCAAACGTTCCGCCGAAGGCCGGAATCCCCGCCAATGGCTCCAACTCGTACGCACACCCGCCCGCCCCGCCCGGCAACCGCGTCCGCCACACGCCCCGCCCAAACGTAAAGGCATAAAGGTAACTCCCCCCAACACCCCGGTCCAGCGCCAATACCTCCGTCGGCACCGCCGCAAACGGATTCGAATCCCGCGCCCAAGTCCCCCCTCCATCCATCGACACAAACACCCCCAGATCCGTCCCCGCATACAACTTCTGCGTGTCCTCCGGGTCCACCAGCACACAGAACACCGGGATATCCGGAATCCCCGTGTCCCCCGTTCCATCCAAACCCTCCCAGGTTCGCCCCCCATCCCGAGAGCGGTAGATATGGCTCTGCCCCGCCCCTGTATTGAACTGGCTGTAGGCGATATACACCACCTCCGCCTCCTTCGGGTCGAACGTCAATCCCGTCACATACCCCGGCCGAGGCCGCGTCGCCGTCCATTCCGTATCCCCGTTGGCCGCCCCCACATCGTCCGTCCGCAACACAAATCCCTGGCTCGTCGCCATCAGCACTCGCCCATCCACCGGCGATACCGCAATCGCCGATACACTCCCTTGCCCGGTCGGCAGCAGCGTCGAAATCGGCTCCCAATTGTCCGCCTGGTCCACCGTCCGCCAGAATCGCCGTCCCCCGGCGTACATCCGGTCCGGTTCCCGCGGATCCATCCCCAACGGAGCAATAAAGGCAAAGTTTGCGCTCGCCTCTGTAATCCCCCGGTTCACCGCCGTCAAAGTCTTCCCCCCGTTCCGCGACCGCGTTAGCGAAAAGTTCTGCGTCGAGACAAACAGCGTGTTCGGATCCCGCGGATCCACCGCCACCGCCGCCCCATCCCCGCCCCGGATCCGCACCCACGTCCCCTTCCCCGCCAGCGTCCCCCGCATCGTCCCGTTGTCCTGTTTCCCCCCGAAAAACGCCCCGCCCCCCGGCGTCACCGCTCCCGAATAGAACTGCGTGCTCTGGTACCCCGTATGCAAGGGTCGCCACGTCACCCGGTTTTGAAACGGCGTGCACCCCGCCCGCTCCCCCGTCGCCAGCGCCGCCCGCGCCGTATCCGTCACGTAAATCCCGCCGTCGGTCGCCGCATACAACCGCGGATTCCCCTCCCCGGAATAGTCCGGCGGAAACACCAGTGCCAGCACATCCGCATGCGCCCCGCCCGGCCCGTCCGCCGACTGCCAGAACGACGCAATCCCCCAGTTCGCTCCCCCATCATCGGACCGGTAAACATCAATCCCCCCCACGTACACACGGTCCGGATCCTGCGGGTCGACCGCAATCGCGTTATGAATCCACCCCTGCCCCCCAATCGTCCTCAGCCCGTTCGCCGCGCAAAGGTCCGCGTAAAACCCCTGATTCGTCGACAACAGCCCCGTATTCACTCGTTCCGGACTCTGGTTCGTCACCCGCGCCTCCCACGTCTCCGGATCCCCGTTCGTCGTCGAACGGTACACCGCATGCAGCGAACTCCGCCACTCCTCCTTGTCCGCCCCGTTGCTCGAAAGCAGCGCATAAATCACCCCCTGGTTCGACGGCGCCAGCGCCAGCGTCGTATTCCCCATCGCCCCCACCTGCAGCACCTTCTCCCACTTCCCATCTCCCCCGGCATCCGTGTTCCGGAAAATCGCCGCATCCCCCGCCGCCGTTGTTCCGCAAGCCGCAAACAGATAATCGGTTCCCTGGTCCGTCCGCGCCACCATATCTTGACATCCGTTCTGCCCCGCCGCCCCGCGGTTAAAAATCTGCGTCCAACTCGCCCCCCCGTCCGTGCTCCGGAACACCCCCGTCCACGTCGCCGCATAGATCCGCCGGCTATCTCCCCGCGAAACGATGATGTCGTTTACCCATCGGAAATGCGTCCCCCCCGGATTGCCCACCAACTCCCACGTCCCGCCCCCATTCTCTGTCCGGAAGATACCCGTCCCCCGCGGTGCCGACCCCAACGCCGACGTCGACGATAACGAATTGAACCAGAATCCCGTTCCCGCATACAAGACCTCCGGATTCCCCGGATCCATCGCCAGCGCCCCCAGCCCCAGCGTCGGAAACAGGTCCGTTAATGGCGCCCAGTTCGCTCCCCCATCGGTCGTCTTCCACACTCCTCCCGTCACCGCCCCGGCATACATCACCTTCGGATCCGTCGGATGCACCACCAGGCTCTTCGTTCGCCCGCCCTGATTCCCCGGCCCCAACGCCTCCCACGTCCCCAGGTCGATTCCCCGCTCCCCCTTCCGCACCTTCGCCCCTGTTCCTACGGTCACCACCGCCATCCGCTCCATCCGCCCGCGCGCCGCTTCATACCTCTCCAACGGCAACTCCCCCGTCCCGCTACCCACCCGCTTTAAAAGATAGAACTCCGCCGCCTTGTCCGGTTGATCCCCCGCCGGCATCGGCTTCACCGCCTTCCCGCTCCCCCCAAATACCGGCGGCAACTCCACCCCCGCATTCCGCTGCGCACATCCGCTCAGCACCACGGCCATCAACCCCAACCCAATTCCCGGCAGTCGCATAAAATCAGTGGAACATATTCCCATTCCACCGGCATTGCTATAATCCGGTTTACCCGTCCCCCACCGCGGCGCCCGTCTCCGCGACCCTCGTCGGTCCCCCCTTTTCTTCCGCCAATTCCACTACTGTCGCCTCGCGCCCGAGGCCGGAGATACTCATGACTACCATCCATCGTGCCCTTACCGTGGCCGCACTCGTCACTCACCTTAGCCTCGCCCAAGCCCCGGACGCCGCTCTCCTCGCCAAAGCGAAAGCCATTCACAACCGCGTCCTCAAACTCGATACCCACGACGACATCGACGCCGCCAACTTCACCCCCGAGTGCAACTACACCAAACGCCTCACCACCCAGGTCAACCTCCCCAAAATGGCCGACGGCGACATGGACGTGGCCTTCTTCATCGTCTACGTCGGCCAGGGCCTCCCTACCCCCGAAGCCTACGACATCGCCTACCAGCAGGCCATCGAGAAGTTTGAAGCCGTCCACCGCTTCACCGAAAAGATCGCCCCCAACGAAATGGGCCTCGCCCTCACCCCCAAAGACGTCCGCCGCCTCCATAAGCAAGGCAAACGCATCGCCGTCATCGGCGTCGAAAACGCCTACCCCATCGGAACGGATATCAAACGCGTCAAAGAGTTCTACGACCGCGGCGGCCGCTACATGTCCCTCGCCCACAACGGCAACTCCCAACTAGCCGATTCCAATACCGGCGAAGCCTCCGGCTACCTTCACAACAACGGCCTCTCCCCCCTCGGCCGCGAAGTCATCGCCGAAATGAACCGCCTCGGCATGATGATCGACCTCTCCCACCCCTCCAAAGGCGCCAACCTCGAAGCCATCCGCCTCTCTAAGGCCCCCGTCATCGCCTCCCACTCCTCCGTCCGCGCCCTCGCCGACCACAGCCGCAACATGGACGATGAACAACTCCTCGCCCTCAAGAAAACCGGTGGCGTCGTCCAGATCGTCGGCTTCGCCTCCTACCTCAAAGTCGATTCCAAAGAGCGCGCCGCCGCCCTCGCCGCCCTTCGCTCCGATTTCGGCTTCGGCGGCGGCCCCCGCGCCGGCGGCCCTACCTTCCGCCGCCCCGCCCGCTCCTGCGCCATCGAAGAACCCAAGCCCGCCGCCGCGGCCTCCGCCGCCCCCGCACCCCGCCGCACCGCCGGTTTCCTCAACCTGCTCCCCCCGGAACGCCGCGAAGAGTACACCAAACGCATGGCCGAAATCGACGCCAAATTCCCCCCAGCCCCCCGCGCCAACGTCGCCGACATGGTTAACCACATCGATTACGCCGTCAAACTCATCGGCATCGACCACGTCGGTATCTCCTCGGACTTCGACGGCGGCGGCGGCATCGATGGCTGGGATAGCGCCGCCGATGCCTTCAACGTCACCCTCGAACTCGTCCGCCGTGGCTACACCCAGTCCCAAATCGCCAAACTCTGGGGCGGAAACCTCCTCCGCGTCTGGGCCGACGTCGAAAAGGCCGCCAAAAAACTCCGCAAGAACTAGCGGCCTGCGGGCGCGGCAGCCTCACTTCCCCGCCGCGCCCGTCTCCTTCCACCCGTACGCAGCCATCAGAATGTGGAAGATCTGCGTATTCGGCATATACCCCTTCACCCGCCCCGCCCCCGGTCCCACCGCCGCCACCAGCACCTCTTCCCCCGTATGCGTGTTGTTCATCCGCAACGCCGTCGTCGCCTCCTCCGCGTTCGCCGCCGGCACCAGCGGTTGCCCCGGTTTCCCGCTCCGCACCCGCAGGTCAAACGAGTGGTCCGCCGTAAACAGAATCAGCGTCTCCCGCCCGTTCACCTGCCCCGCCGTCTGCCGCACCAGGTTGTCCATCGTTACCGCCTGGTCCAACCCCCTCTGCAGGTTGTTCGTGTGCATGTCCCACTCCACCATCAGAAACTACCCCTTCGGATTCCGCCCCAGGATCTCGATCGCCCGCTTCACCACCGGCGCCGGATCAAACCGTTCATCAAACAGCGCCACCACCCGCTTGGCCTCCGCCGGTATCGCCTCCGGCCGGTCATACATCGCATATCCCTTCCGGCTCAGCGCCGTCCCCAAGTCGTAACCCGCCGCCGCCGTCGCCTCCAGAATGCCCTTCCGCCCCCCGCCAATCACCAGATCCACCCCGTCCCCAAACCGCGGATTCGCAATTTGAGCCACAATCTCGGCATACTTCCGCCGGTGGTTGGCATGCGCATAACAAGCCGCCGGCGTCGCATCCGCCATCGACATGTTGGAGATCACCCCCGTCGATAATCCGTGCTCCTCGGCATACTCCAAGATCGTCTTCAGCGTCGCCCCGTCCGCCTTCCCCGGAACCGCCTCCGCCGATTGCGAAATCACCCCGTTCTTCGTCTTATGCCCCGTCACAATCGCCGTCATTCCCGCCGCTGAATCCGTCACCCATCCCCCAACCGGCGACGTCTCCGACAACCCCATGTTCGGTAGCGTCTGGATAAACAGCTTCCCCGGCGCACCGTACCCGTGAATACTCGCTGCATGCAGCGTCGGGATTCCTCCGGCATCCCCCAGGAACACAATCACGTTCTTCGCCTTCCGCTCCGCGGCGCTGACACTCAAAACGAGGGCGGCCAACACTAAACTTTTCTTCATCATGCCGAAACCAGTCTATCAACCGGCCGCCGGCGCTACTAACTCTCCCGGTCCAGCGCCAATGCCAGGAAGTCGTCCCGCCGTCCGGGAATTCTTTGAAATCGAACGCTCCCCGCCCACCCGCATCAGCAAGGTTATCCCATGGCACCGGGCATGCGAAATCAATCCGGCCGCTCGTGAGAGAGAGGAAGTGTCCGCCCCACTCTCGTCACACCAGTTTCCTCCTGCCATCTGCTCTGCTGTTCCACTAAAAGGAAAAGCTCGGCTCGCCTCTCTGAGCTCGCCGGGCCTGATCTCTGACCCTGTCAAGTTTCGAGAGCTTGACAAGGTCGATCCATAGCGGAAGCGTTGCCTCAATCTCCTCTGGGATACCGCCTGAAGTAACTGTAGGTGGAAAGATCGTTGCATTGCGGAGGCGCGGCCGAAAGCAGGCGGGGATTCATGCGTCAAAACAGGTGTCTGCACGGGAAAATGGGTCGAGGTTCAGGTACTGGGAATGGGGGGCGAAGGCTTTCCCGGTTGAGAGCCGGCCTGAGCCGGAGAGGCTCCAGGGCGGGTCCGTTTTGATTACGTCGAAGAATTCGGCTTTCCTCTTATGCAGGTTTGGCGGCAGTCCCCGTGGTAATCGGCTACGCGCCAATTCGCCGAAACGATCTTCCGAACATGGGCCAGGATTTGTCAGGAGCTTGACATGCGGCGCACCCGCCTATTCCTCTGCAACGAACGGATCGCGAGGTGCCCCAACTACCTCTCCTGCTTATCCGTCCACGTGCCCGGTCTCAGGCCGCGCTCAGAGCCTAAATCACCCAAACGACGATTCGGAAGCGCGCCAAGAAGGGAAACAGTCACCCGACGATGCGCCGGTCACGCGGTCGGACAGCAGGCAGACGCGGAGGAGGTTCCCGCGAGCCGGTATCGGCGAGTCGATTTCCAATCCCTAATTTCGTCTCTCCGGTGAGCCGCTTTTTCCTGCCATGTCGTAATTGTCAAGGGAGAGCCCGATGAGATTTGCCTTGCCCGTTCTATGCCTGCCCGCACTCGTACTTTCTCTTTCTGCCCAATCCAGGTATCCGCTAACCCGTTCCGGTCCGTTCTGGCAGCACGTGGTCTCACACCGCCAGGATGGCGTTGGCTGCCGCCTCAGCATCAACGGGCAGGTTCTCAGTGGCAGCGCCACGGTCACGCTGCTCTCTGCCAGCGCCACGGTGAACTTCCGCTCGGATTGCACCCTCGCCAATGGCCTCGCCACGACCACATTCAACGGCTCGGTCAATCTGGATGCCCCTGCCAACACCCCGATCATTACCTACGACGGCCCCAGCAACAAAGTGCCCGACGGCTCCTTTCCCCACCGAGCCGCGGTCGCGCTCTCCTTCGTTCCGGGCGTTTCCCGTACCCCTGCCTCCACCTATGACGTCACGTTGACCGCGACGCCGCAGACCGGCCAGTCCGGCCCCGGCACCGGCTGCGAAGCGAGAACCGATGCAAAGACGCGCCAACCGAAAGGCACCGTGAGCCTCGCGCTTACCCCGGTCTGTACAAGTTCCTTTCTCCGCACGCAGTTCGCATCGCAGAACCATGGCTTCGGCGCATCGCGGGAGTTTGTGGAAATCCTGACCACGGTGGAGTATTCGGCCAGCGAAAACTGGGTTGGGAGCAATACCAGCATTACTCCTGGCGGCGGCGGCAGTTTCACGATCCGCAGTCAATGGAAGATCGCCCAGCCCTTGATGGAGATCACCCCGTCGAATGTCCAAATCGCCGCGCCGCTCGGCCAGGCCGACGCGGGAACCGGCATCGTTACGATTCGCAACACCGGTGGCGGGCTGCTGGATTGGCGGATGGCGTCTCCCTCGTCGACTATCGTGAGTACCACTCCCGGGGCCGGATCGGTTGTTTTGAATACCGCCCCTACCTCCGGTGACGGCCTTCTCAACAACGCCTCCGCCACCACGACGTTTACGCTCGATACCACCAACGCGCGCCAGCCAGCGACCTTCACCGGCCGCGTTCGCATTTTGAGCGATAACAATTTTTCCCCGATCGCCACCAACGAGGTGGCGGTGACCGCGGTCGTCGGCGCCGCCAACACCGGCCCCGACACGGTGTCGCTGGTCAACCTCGGCCCACCTCCGGTTCAGGGTCTTGCCGCGGGAGATCCGGCCCGTATCTCGGGCGAAGTGAACTACAGTCTTGGCTCCCGTGACCAGGCCGATCTCTCGCTGGAAGCCGCCGACGCCAACGGCAGAGTGCTCGCGACTACGGCCGCGGTCCGGGTCAACCGCGGCACGGCCACCGCTGGACCGTTCCTACTCAACTTCACCGTCCCGGCCAACGCAGGCAAGGTGCGCGTTCGCGCTCTGCTTACGGACGGCCCCACGCTCCTCAAGGCCGGTGACTATACCGACTATGCGCTTACGGCGCGCCCGTTCTTGTTGATCGCTGCCGCTACCCCACCCGACGGTGCCGAACTCTACTCCGGTACTCCTCCCGACATTACGGCCACGGCCTCGTTCAGCCTCGGGGGCCTCCCGGCGGGCAAGCTTGAACTCCGCCTGCTCGATGCGTCGGGCACCGTCCTCCAGGCGATAGACGGCGGTCCGGTGGCAGCTGGCGCTCCTATCGAATCCCGCGCCCTCTTCATGGCGCCGAAGGGGAGTATCCCCGATTCGGCCACCGCAGTTGACCTCGTGGCGGTCATGATCGATGCCGCTACAGGCAGCGAGACATTCCGATCGGCTCCGGTCCAGTACCGCGTTAGGGACCCTCAACTCGTCGTCGAGTATGGCCGTCTCTCGCCGGGCGGTATCTTTGAGCCGTTTCCAGCCAATACTCCCATTCGCGGCGGTTTGGAGATTGTTGATATCGCCTTCCGTGTTAAGACCGTTTCTTCCTTTGCGCCCGCAAATCTGATCTTCCGGCAGTACCCAAACCCGTTCTTGTTGGACCTCCGAATTGGAAATTCCTCGGGCGGCATTTCCAGCGAATACCGCCAACATTCCCTCGATTCCCGATTCTCCGGCCCGCAAACCGCTGTCTTCTTCACCAAGACGCAGCTTCGCGTGGTCAGCCCCTTGCTGTCCTTCGGCCAACTCAACCTTCACTTAACGCTTCACCTCCAGAATCAATGGGGTCAAGAATCGCCACGAACCGGTGGCAGTTTTCTGACCAATGAGATCAACATCCGCGGTGTCCAGGTTCAGGCCGACACCATCACCACCGGTGGCGACCTCGTCGCCGGCAAGGCACCTTTCTTCCGCATTCCGATCCTGCTCCGCAACGGCACCAGCAATCCTGCGGATATCGAGTGCCAATTAGACAAGATCGAAAGGGTCAACCAAAGCCCTTCCAACTTGATCGGCGATCCGGTCTATACGCGGCTGGCGACGGCTGCTCCGACCTCCCCGATTAGGTTCGAAAACGCCGGATTCGCTCAGACCACCGTTGACCTCCAAGGCCCCGTTTTGCGGGAAAGCCAAACCGTCCGGCTCCACTGTACGATGAAAGGCGCAGCCGGCGAACTCGCTTCCGACTCGATCGACTACATTGTCACCACTCCTCGGTTCTCTTTCCCGATTGGAGCCTCCACGCTGCTTGCCGGCAATGTGTCTTTCGGGAATGTCACTTCCGGCGACAGTGCAGAGCCCTTCTTTCTAGTGGAAAAGGACCAGTCTTTGTCGCCATTTGGCGGGCCGCCGGCCCCGTCGCCCGGTACGAAGACGACTCCCCTCGCTCGCGCCGCCGCGGTCATCCCGGCCGATTTCCAAGGCATCAGTAAAGTCTGGCAGTTTTCGCCGCCGACTCCGGCCTCGTCCGGATTCCGGTCCCAGATTACGATCCGATACCCCAAATGGGCTCTTCCTGACGATCCGGGATTCCGTGAGGAAGACATGAAGATCGTTTCCGTGGACGCCGCCTCGGGGCGGTTCGAGAGTTACGCGACGGTGATCGACGCGGAGAACGGGACCGCAACCGCCAATATCGAGGGGATCCAGGAGTTGTACTCCATCGGTGTCGTGGGCGCCCCGCTCGGCTCGAGCCTGTTTCCGCCTGTCACTTCCGGCGGATACGTCGACCAACAGGCCCTGGCCATCACGAACACCGCTTCGTCCCCCGCGCCTGTCCGCATCACGGACGAAGCCGGCCAGCCGGCGGAACTCGTGCTGCCACCCTCGGCCCAGGCGACGCATACCGCCCCCGCGACCCATGGGCGATCCGATACCGCCGGCGTCCACACCCTGGCACTGCTCTCGAGCGCTCGGGGCGCCGCCGCGCTGCCGCTCCCCCGCCAGGGCTCCATGCGGGTCCTCCTTACCGGCATTCAACCCGCCAGCGAGGTCCACGTTTTGAACGCCACCAACTTCGGCGCTGTTGTGAATCTGAGCTACGTCTCCGCCGCCGGCCAGACCACCGGGTCCGCGACGTTCCCTCTCGCCTCCCGGCGGTCTCGCACAGAGCGGGTGCTGACCCTTTTCCCGGACCTGCAAGCCCCCATCGACGGCTACATCGTGATCGATGCCACGCAACCGATCGCGGCCGCCCATTTACTCGGCTCGCCCGGAACATTGGCCGCCCTTGCCGCGCAAACCGCCGACTCCATTCCCAGCGGGGCTCAGACGTTTTCGGCGCCACTGCTCTTCGGCGCCGGCGCCGAGACGGAGCTCCACCTCGTCAACACCGGCCGCAGGGAAGCCGTAGTAACGATACGCGCCTTCAGCGAAGCGGGGTCCGTAATTGGTCAGCCCGATTCGGCCCGGATCCCCGCCTCCGGCAGCTACTCGCGAAGCGCCAGCACGGCTTTCGGCCTCACCCCCGCGACTGCGACGCCAGGTTCGATCCTGATCGATGTCGAAGGCCAGGTGGCCGGCGATGTGTTATTTGGCGATACCGCCGGCCGCATGAAAGCGTTCGCCCCGCTCGCCCGCGCTTCCGGCTCCTGGCTCATTCCCTACATCGCCTCTGGCAATGGCCGCGAAACCATTCTCTCCCTCGGCAACAGTTCGCCAAGCCCAACGACCGCGGAAGTACGGGTATTGCGGCCGGATGGCTCTGTAACGGGAACGCGCCACGTACCGATACCCGGCCGCGGCCGGTTCATTGCCCCGCTGGCAACCCTGTTGCCGGCGTCCACGAACCAGACGGGCGGGCACATTCTGATCCAGGGCGCCAGCCTAACCGCCGTTGCTCTAATCGGTCCCCCGGCGCTGGATCGCGACGCAATGCTTGTTGCCGGTGTCGATCTCAACACTGGCTCCAGCAGCCCTCCGCCGGCGGCACCGGCGATCTCGGTCGCCCGCAATCTGGACTTCGGACTTGTTCCAATTGGCCAGGCCGCCGACGCCCGCCTCGTCCTCTTCAATACCGGTGCCGGTCCGCTGAACATCACACCGGCCGCGGTCGCTGCTCCATTCCAACTGATCAGCGGCGCCAGTTCCACGATCGCACCGGGGCAGACCACGCCCCTCAGTCTGCGTTTCACTCCGTCGGCCGCCGGAACGGTCTCGGCGGTACTTACGATTGCCAGCAACGATCCGGCGAATCCGCAGGTCTCGATTTCCCTCACCGGGACGGGCGTGCCGCCCAGTGGGTCGGGGCCGGTCCTGGAACTGACTCCCCAACGGCTCGACTTCGGTACGCTCGCGATTGGCGAGTCCAGCCGCGAACTCACCCTTCAGGCCCGCAACCGGGGAGACGCCAACCTCACCATCAACACGATTACCAGTTCGAATCCCGCTTTCCGCGTCACGATACCGCCGCCGCCAATTGTCCTTGCGCCTGGATCCGTGCAATCGATCCAAATTCGATTCACACCTTCCGGCGCGGGTGTCCAGTCCGGAACGCTCACATTCGCCAGCAATGCGCCTGTGGCGACCGTGGACCTGACGGGGATTTCCACAGCCCCGGTTGCTTCACCAGTTCTCAGCCTGAGCGCGTCCACGCTCGACTTCGGCCGGATCGCGTCGGGCCAGAGCCGGGAGATTCCGCTGGTGGTGCAAAACACCGGGACGGGATCGCTTACGCTGACTTCGTTTCGGATCGAAGGCGCAGGCTTCACTCTCCCCCAAGGGGAGGCGCGGATCGATGTCGCGCCAGCGGCCCAGCGCGTCGTCTCCATTCGCTTCCTGCCCTCCGCTTCGGGAACGGTCACCGGGAGTCTCACATTTGCCACCAACGATCCCGCCCGTCCGAGTGCCGTTGTTTCGCTGCGAGGCGAAGGCACGACGGAGGCTACGGTCCGCTCGGTCCTGCTGGTAGACGACTCTGTTTATGAGCAATCGGCCGGTTTTCCAAATGGGACGGCGACGGCTTACTTCATGAACCGCCTTACCCCGGCGACGTATCCGGCCACCTTGAAGTCGGTGCAGATCGCCTGGCTGCCCGAGAGCGGTCTGTCCGCCACCCAGCCGGTCACGATCCTCTACGCCGCCAGTCCCAGCGGATCGGCGACATTCGCCGGCGGCCAGTTCCGGGCTCTGTCGTCAACTGTCGTCGGCTTCGGCCGCTTCGTCGAGTACACGGTCCCCGACGTGACCATCACCTCGGGCGACTTTCTGGTGGGCTTTATGACGGCCAACCCCGCGGGAACATTCCCCGCCTCGGTGGACTCCACCCCGCCGAACCGAAACCGGTCCTACGCCAGTACCGATGGCGCTGCATTTGCCCCGCTTGGTATCGGCAACTTGGGTATCCGAGCCGTCGTCGAGACAAACCGGTAAGCTGCATCGGTTTCTGTGGCACGGTAGACGGACATCAGGAGTTAGTGGGCCTTGAACCGCTGTAGGCTGGCATAGTGTTCGTGCGGGGAACGGCGGTGGCCGCCAAAGACATTTCACCCCTGTCTCCTCTTCCAGGATCCGCCTCCGCGTTCAAATCCACCACAGCTTTTCCCTCGGGACGTCCGCCATCCGCACTTCTGAACACCATGCTTTACCACTAGGAATAGGAACACCAGGATCCCGGCGATCACCCTCGCGCAGCCGATGCAGCCCTGGAGCAAGCACGTACCCGGTGCTGCCTCGTTGCCATGCGATGGCATAGCCTCGGCCGTCCGAAGGGCCCCGGCCTCTCTCCGTCTGGCAGTTCGCCGATTTCGATCGCCGGCTCCACCACCGGCTCCGAATCAACCTTTCTTCAAACAGCGCCACCACCTCCTTGGCCTCCGCCACTGAATCCGTCACCCATCCCCCAACCGGCGACGTCTCCGACAACCCCATGTTCGGTAGCGTCTGGATAAACAGCTTCCCCGGCGCACCGTACCCGTGAATACTCGCTGCATGCAGCGTCGGGATTCCCCCGGCATCCCCCAGGAACACAATCACGTTCTTCGCCTTCCGCTCCCCCGCGCTGACACTCAAAACGAGGGCGGCCAATACTAAACTTTTCTTCATCATGCCGAAACCAGTCTATCAACCGGCCGCCTCAGCCAACTAGCTCTCCCGGTCCAGCGCCTGCATCATCGCCCGTATGTAGCCATACACAAAGGCGTAATACTCGCCCCCCGTCTCGCTCGGCGATGCCACCGCATGGTCCGGATGCACCATATACGGAAACTCCACATCCCGGTAAACCTGCATCGCCTTGTACATGTCCACCGACCCCTCGTCCGGCGCCACTTCCATAAAGTCGTCCCGCCGCCCCCGTATGTTCCGGAAATGGACGTTGAAGATCTTCTTCCGCGTCCCGAACCACCGGATCACGTCATAAATCTCCTTCCCGGGATCCTGTAACATCTCCGCCACCGTTCCCTGACAAAAATTCAACCCGTGGTACGGACTCTCCTTGATCGAGACAAACTTCTTCAACCCCTCCACCGTCCCCAATACCGCCACTACTCCCTGGTACCCCTCCGGCGGCACCGGCGAATCATTCGGATGGCACGCCATACGCACTTTGTATTCGGTGGCCACCGGAATCACCCGTTCCAGAAAGTACGTGATCCGCTCCCAATACCGGTCCGCATCCACCACCCCCGCCCGCGTCAGCGGCGGATCGGCCTTTGCATCCTTCCACCGGTAGGCGCTGTAGCTCGAGTCCCCCCGCCCCGGCACGTGCCCCGTTCGCAGCACCCCCAGAATGCTCATGTTGTACTTGATGCACGGAATCTTGGCCGCCGCGCAGTTCTTGATCATCGTCTGAATCTGTTCAATGTCCCTATCCCGCTGCGGACTCTGCCCCAGCATAATCGCCGGATTGCGTTCCCGGTCAATATGCGTCGAGGCCAAAAACGGCGGGTTCAGAATGTCCACCGACATCCCATACTTGTCCGCCACATCAGTCAGCTTCTTCAACTCCTCCACCGTGGCGTAGAGCCGTCCATCGGCGATCTGCGCCGTCGCCACAACATTCTTGATCCCCCACCGCCCCAGCGACCGGAAACCCTGGTCCAAGTCCGGCGGCGGGCCACCCGCGCGTCGCCCTCCGCCGCCCTCCCGGGCCGGCGGCCCGCCCGGCCCCGGTCCCCCAGGTCCCGGTCCGCGCCGGCGTTCCCCAAACTCGCCGCCGCCCCCGCGCACCGTCGCCCCCAGTTTCATCAGGACCCGCTTCGGCTTGGCCGCCTCCGCAACCGGCGCGTTCGTCGCCGCCCCCACCGTCAACAGCGAACCGGAACTCACAAAATGCCGTCGATTCATCACAGTTTTCTCCTCTCCCTCTCGCATCACCACGGCCATCCTATGTTGCCCGCTACCCTCTGTCAATGCGACCGCTCGTAACATAGAGGACGTGTCCCCCCCTCTCCCCTCGCGCCGCACCTGGGTCATCCGCATCGCCGCCATCATCGCTGCCGGAATCCTCTCCCGCCTCGTCCCCACCGGCTTCGTCCTCTTCGATAAACCTAAATCCGGCAGTTGAACACGTTCAACAGAGCATCGGCGCGGGGTCCTGAGGCTTCTGCGGGAAGAACTCGCGCAGAATAATGCGAATCAGCCGGGCCCAGCGTTGTTTCCGATTCAACTGCTCCGCAGCGATTGCAAACCGAAGGAGAAACCGATTGACGTTATCGAGTAAGTTTGCGATCACTTCCGCCTTGCCATGGCAACTCGTGATCGTTACTTTCGACTGGTTTCCGTGCGTGGTCCGTTTGGCAACTCCATAGACCAGCGCCGGCCGGCTCGTCACCGCTTCGGTATGACGGCCCGGTACCGCCAACCTCACCCACAAACTCCACCAGTTAAACACCAGCGCGACGATCCTGGCCATCAACTGGCTTCTCTGCAGATCGTGGGTTGTGAAGCCCGTCCACGCCCACTGGTTCTTCAGCTCGTCGAAGATGTTCTCTGCATCGCCGCGGTCCCGATACTGCTGCGCGATCGTCAGCAGATCCTCCTCCGGCAGCGACGTCACCAGCACGGCATACTCAAACAACCGCTGGTTCTTCGGCAACACCACCATTCCAGTCAGGACCTTCTGTCCCGTGCCCGTTTCCGTCTCGGCTCCGACGGCATTCACCTCCAGCGCCCGCCGCATCACAATCACCCGCCGGTTCTTCGTCCATCCCTGCAATTGCAATGAACTGGTGACCGCGCGCCAGTCGCCTCCAGCGTATTTCCATTCGCGCCGGCGCGCGATCTCCACCAAATGCTTCACCACACCCTCTGTTTGCCGTAGTTTGAACAAATACGGCAACTGGCGAGCCTCACACTCGCACATCGTCTTTTCCGTCCCCCAGGCAATGTCGCCGCGCAACATCGCCGGCCACTGTTCTCTGGGCCGGGCATCCAGCCAGCCCCACAGGCCGGCATGCGCATACTCGGAAGCCGTCTGGTTGCCGGCCTGAACATCCACGTTCAGCAGCATCCGCAACCGGGCGATGCAGTAGGCATGGTAGACATGCGACGGCCGCCCAGGCTTCATCGGTAGAGTCGAGGACAGGCGCGGTGCGAGACCTACTGGCAGTCGCCCGTTTCCCATCCCCGCTCATCAAACCGGACGTGCGGATCTCCCGCATCCGGCTTTCCGACAGACTTCACGACAGGCTCACACGTCGTGAGCGGGCTAGCCAGTGGACTCCGAGCTGGCCGTAGATGGTCGCCTTGGGCCAACTCACAGTCCCCCGTCCCTGGGTCCAGCGGTGCCGCCGTTGCAGGAACTGCCGAACTCGCCGCTGCACGTGCTCATTGATCGCTCCGTACGCGTCAGCCAGTGTCCCGTAGCAGAAATAGCTCTGCCAACCTCGCAAGAGTAAATTGAGCTCATCCCGAATCTCGGGCCAGGGCTCAGTTCGCCCAATACGAAGGACCTGACTCACTTTCCCCCGGACTCGCACCAAGCTCTTCGTCGATGGCCAGGCCGCCATATAGACGTCACCCTCCCACCAATATCGAAGTCCAAAGGTATAGCCGAGGAAATCAAACGTCTCAGTCCGGGCATCCCGGATGACAGTTTTCTGCTCGTTCAGGGTCAGTCCGATCCGTTCCAGCGTCGCCTGCGCCCAATCCCGTGCCTCGGCTGCGTGTCCGCGGCTGAGGATCACGAAATCATCGGCATAGTTAACGATGCGCGCCCGGTATTGATCGTTCATCCCTTGTTGTCGCCAGTGCTTGAGAAACCGGTTCATGTAGACGTTCGCCAGCAGAGGTGAGATGACGCCGCCTTGCGGCGTACCTCGCTTCTGACCTTGCCCGCCATGCAATCGCCGTCGCCCACCTTCTTCTCGCTCCTCTACCGGAACCGTCAGCCACATCTTGATCAGATGCAACACATAGCCATCAGCAACTCGCCGCGCCACGCTTCGCAGAAGTTCCGCATGGGGAATCGTATCGAAGTACTTCGACAAATCCGCATCAACCACATCCGTGTACCGCGAGCGAAGCAGAAACCGCACCTGATCCACTGCGCCGAGCGCACTCCTACCAGGTCTATAGCCGAAAGCATTCGGCTCCAGATCCGCCTCGAAGATTGGCTCCAACAACAGCTTGGCGGCGGTTTGCACCACACGATCCCGAATCGTCGGAATCCCTAATGGCCGCTCGCCCCCACCTGGTTTCGGTATCATCACTCGCCGTACCGGCTTTGCTTCGTACGTTTGGGCACGGAGCTCTCGCTCCAGACCGTTCAGCCAGTCCATCCGTCCTTGCCGTTCGATCATCACGAAACTTTCTCCATCGACACCCGGCGCTCCACTGTTGGCTTTCGCACATTCGTAGGCGTGGGCGAGGATATCGTCGCGCATGATCTTGTCAGCGAGCGAATAGAATCGGCGGCCCGGTTCCCGTTTCGCCTTCTCGTAGAGCTTCCATTGCAGCGTCTGAATCTGAAGTGGCGTTGTTAGACTCATCGTCAATCACCTATCCCTTACTGCGCTGGTTTGCTTGTCTGAAGTAAGGGCCCTTCGCTCCCCCGCCATTACGCAGATTCATCGCTACTATGACCCTTTCCGAGGCCCAAGCCAGCCACCGCCCAACATGACGGTGTTGGGATGCTATCCCGCTGACTCCGGGCTTCCCTGATTAACCCAGTTCACCTTCTCTACATGCCGCGCTCCCTACCCCGGTGGATCGGTTCGGTGCGTATCGGTTCGTCAATGGCGCGATCCCGCGCCTGGCTCTTCCCTCACCGCGCTGGCCTTCCCGGTACAACCGGCCGGTCGGCATCCACATCTTATGTTTCGAGGCCTGCTCAAGCTTCACGTAAATTACGGCCTGCAGATTCGCCGATCCGCCTGTAGCGGACCTTGTCACGAGGCTTCGACCCAGCCCGTTACCCGGCTGAGCCGCTCGCTAGCTACCCAGTCATACCGATTCCTCCTGGGGTGGGACTCTCACCCACTGATGAACTGCGCCATTCAGGCGCACGGTTATACCCAACGCGGGCTTCTTCCTGTTTGCCATAGAGCGTCTTAACGGTGGC
>CAYSFR010000045.1:0-79643 GCA_964430625.1 uncultured Solibacteraceae bacterium | reverse complement strand
ATCCTTACCCATCCTCCCGATCCCTGCATTTTTCGGTTGACAAGATCATAGATACGAAACATCCTTTAGTCGATTCGTCACCACAGGGCCCGGCAATTGGTACCAGCTCGCACCATTGGCCACCAATCCATTCACCACTCCTTCGCGGCTGCTCCACGCATTGCCAAACCCGTCGTAGCCGTATTGCACACACCACTCCCCCGCTGGCCAACTCCCCTGAATCGACCCGCACGTCGCCGTACTCAGATTCGCCCCGTCATATCCATAAAACTGCTGAAACGTACGCGTCCCCGTCTCTATCGTCTGCCCGCTCAAGTTCCCGTTGTTCCCACTCGATAGATAGCTCAACGTCAACCGGATCAGCCGGTTACCATCCTTCGTCGCATCCACCTGCGTCGTCTGCCCCATCGCGCGGCGCGTCCCTGTTGTCGTCCCCAACTCCGGATGCGTCACAGACGTCAAGGGCATGTCGGCATTTTACACCCACGCCTCCCCGCCGCCAGGGCGGACTCTAGATCTCCCCAACCCAGCCCCCCAATTCGCAAAAAACCAGCGGCTCCCAAAACCCGTTCCCACACTTTCAAAATATCTGCAACATCCGTATTTCCAATACGTTACAAAGACTTCGATCCCCCGAAAAGCTCGGAAACACTAGACAAAATCGTATAATAGAAGTAGAGAACGGGCCTCGCCCCCAACTCACCACACCCGGAGCCGCGCTCCGGGTTTTTCTTTTTGCGGCCCGCCGTTCCGCAATCGAAAGGAAGTCAACATGTCACTGCCGAAACCCAACCGCCGCACCGAGATCTTCAAGGAAGTCTCCGCCGCCCTCCAACCCATCAACGCCCTCGAGTGCTGGTTGGTCCGCCAGGTCGCCATCGCCGCCTGGGAAATGGAGACCGTCCGTCTCAACAAGAACGTCACCGAAGCCGAAGCGCTCCTCAACGCCACCTATGCCCGTGCCAACCGGAACTGGCTCCGCGCCCGTCGCGAACTCACCCGCCTGCAGGCCTCCCGCGTCGCCCGCGCCGCGCGCCTCTCGCCCGATCACCAGAAACGCGCCGCCGCCGCGCCTCTCGCGGACGCCGCCGCGCTCCCCGTCTCACGCACCTAGCCCAAAAGGAGAACAAATATGGCTACCGCTGCTCAAATACTCGCCAATCAGGCCAATGCCCAGCAGTCCACCGGGCCCAAAACCGAGGCCGGCAAAGCCCGCGCCTCCCGCAACAGCCTCAAACACGGCCTCACCCTCGGCGTCCTCGCCATGAACGCCGAAGAGTCCGCCTGGCTCCACGAATTCGAAGCCGAAATGCGCCCCGAGTTCCTGCCCTCCGGCGTAATGGAGGAGGAGGCCTTCCAGCAATACCTCGACGGCAACGCCCGTCTGCATAAGGTCGAACTGCTTATGGATGCCCTCTGCCAGAAGTACAACGACGCTCCCTGCGTGGTCCCCGAAGCCGCCGCCGAAGTGCGCCAACTCAGCCGCTACCGCGCCGCCGCCGAGGCCATCATCTACCGGGCCATTTCGACCCTCCGCGAATTCCAGACCACCCGCCTCTATCGCGAACTCCATATGTGGCAGGAGGAGGCCGAGTACATCCCGGCCATGGTGCGCCCCCCGCTGCAAATCACCGTCGCCTCCCAGTCGCGCGGCATGTTCGACCGCGTCGCCCTCTACCGGAACTACGGCTTCAGGCCCTTCGACGGCCTCCTGCCCAAACTCCCCTGCACCACCTAGGATTCTTCCTGGATGCTGCTTACCGGAAATGCCCGCAACTGCAGATTCCTCTGGCCCCGCCCAACCGCAGGCCAGCACCAATTACCAACTCGAACCCAATCGGCCGGCCTTGACCCGTTCATCGCCATCCCCGATAGGTCCGGTCTTTGACAACTTGCACCAGCACCAAAAGGGAGAACACTCGGAGTGTGTCCAAAAATAGCCAGCCGGAAAGGAGCCGCCCCGGCCCCGGAGGCCCCATCCCCGTCACCAATTCGAAGCCAATCCGCCCCGCCCCTCCTCCTCTAGCCCTGTGCTACAACGGAAGTCTCCATGGATCGCGCCGCCCTCTTGCGCCAGATTGCCGACGCCGTCCGCGCCGTTGCCCCCGAACACCACGCCGCCGCCGCGCTCCACTACGCTTCCGGGGACCAGACCCTCGCCAACGAAGCCCTCCAACTCCTCGCCCAGCCCGCCAAACGCCGTGACTTCGCCCCCGGCGACCGCCTCGGCGCCTATTCCATCGATCGCGAAATCGGCCGCGGCGGCATGGGTGTCGTCTACGCCGCCCGTCGCGCCGATGCCGAATACGACAAACTCGTCGCCCTCAAGATCGTCCATGCCACCGGCCTGCTCGACGACGCCGCCCGCCGCTTCCGCAATGAACGCCAGATCCTCGCCACCCTCGAGCACCCCAACATCGCCCGCCTCCTCGATGGCGGCGTCACTCCCGAAGGCGCCCCCTTCCTCGTCATGGAGTACGTCGACGGCCTCCCCTTTGACCAGTTCCTCCGCACCCGCCCCCTCGCCATTCCCGCCCGCCTCCACCTCTTCCTTAAGGTCTGCCACGCCGTCCACTACGCCCACCAGCACCTGATCATCCACCGCGACCTCAAGCCGGCCAATGTCATCGTCACCGCCGAAGGCGAACCCAAACTCCTTGACTTCGGCATCGCCAAACTCCTCGACGCCACCGGCGCCGGCCAAACCGCCGAAACCGTCACCGGCGCCATGATGACCCCCGGCTATGCCAGCCCCGAACAGGCCGCCGGACGCCCCGTCTCCACCTCTTCCGACCTCTACTCCCTCGGCGTGCTCCTCTATGAGATGCTCTCCGGACGCCGGCCCTTCGCCGAACTCACCAGCGGCGAACTCCTCTACGCCATCCTCATGCGCGATGCGCCCCCGTTGCCCGCCATCGTCGACACGGACCTCAACGCCATCGTCCAGAAGTGCCTGCGCAAGGCCCCCGCCGGCCGCTACCCCTCCGTCGAACACTTCGCCCAGGACATCCAGCGCTATCTCGAGCGCCGCCCCGTCCTCGCCCGCCAGGGGAACTTCTCTTACCTCGCTTCCAAGTTCGCCCGCCGCCACTGGCTCCCCCTCACCGGCGCCGCCCTGCTGCTGATCTCCATCCTCACCGGCGCCGCCGCCACCTACCGCCAGAAACAGGTGGCCGAACGCCGCTTCGCCGATGTCCGCCACCTCGCCAAATACCTGCTCTTCGACCTCTACGACAGCGCCTCCCTGGTCCCCGGCTCTACGCCCCTCCGCGCCGACATCGTCAAAAACTCCCTCACCTACCTCGACGCCCTCGCCAAGGATGCCGCCGGCGATACGGACCTCCGCAAGGAAGTCATCGAAGGCTACATCCGCCTCGGCGATGTACAGGGCAACCTCAACCTCGCCAGCCTCGGCGACTCCCCCCGCGCCATCGAGACCTACAAGAAAGGCCTCGCCCTCGCCGATGGCGATGCCACCCCCGCCATCCGCTCCTTGCGCGCCTTACTGCTGCTCAACCTTGGCTCCGCCCAGGCCATCACCGGCCGCCCGGAAGGCATCGACAACCTGAAGAAGTCCGCCGCCATCTACGAACAGATCGCCGCCGCCAGCCCCCGCGACTATAAAGCCCACCTCAATCTCGCACAGGCGCTCTATGCCCTCGGCGGTCAAATGAGCCAGGCCGGCGGCTTCGTCGTCACCTCCAGCGAGGCCCGCAAACACCTCGACGCGGCCGTCGCCGAACTCGAACTCGCCCTCCAACTCAAGCCCGCCGACCCCGTCGCCGTCTCCACCCTCTCCTCGGTCTATCTCCGCATCGGCGCCTCCATGGGCTCCGCCGATCCGGTGCGCAGCGAACAGTACGAGTCCAAGGCCCTCGCAACCCTGGAACGGCTCTCCCCGGAGGAGAAGGCGAAACCCGTCAACATGCACCTCCGCGCCAACCTCATGAGCCAGAACGGCTGGACGCTGGGCCAACTGCAACGCTATGACGACGCCTTGCGCATCCTCAACCAATCCATCGAAATGATGGACAAGGCGATCGCCGCCGACCCCCGCAACGCCTCCTTCCAGTTTGACCAGACCGGCACTCTCCGCACCGCAGGTATTGTCTCCGGCTACGCCGGCCGGCGCGAAGACGCCCTCGGATACTACCGGCGCGCAGTCACCATGCATGAACGGCTGCTGGAGCAGGACCCGCGCTCGATGAGCAAGGTCTACCGCGCCGAGTTGCTGAACCGCATCGGCAAAATCGAACTCGAACTCGGCCAGAAAGAGGCCGCGCGCCAAAACCTCAAGGAAGCACTACGGGTCATCCGCGAAATCGCCAGCCAGCCCAATGCGTCGCCCTCCCAGCTCTTTGAGGCCGCCCAGATGTGCGCCTTCGCCCCCATCCCCGAGTTGCAGGACCTGACGGCGGCGAAGGCCTTCTGTGAACGCGCCCTCCAGTTGGCGCCGAAGGAGTTTGCCCTCCACGAACTCGCGGGCCGCATCGCCTTTCTCCGCGGCGATAAAGCCGGCGCCGTCACCGAACTGGAAACGGCCCTCCAACTCCAGCCGCCCCAGCGCGAGGGCGAACCCGTCTCCCGCAGCCGCTTGGGGATTCAGCAGTTGCTCGACGAAATCCGCAAGCCCTAGCCCTCGCCCAGAACATACTCCGCCCGCTGTAACGCCCGGCCGTTAAAACGGAACTCCAGCAGCTTCTTCTTGTCCCGCGACTCCATCCAGTACGCCGTCACCGGCCCGAAGATCGTCCGCAACTCGTCCACCTGACAGGTGGGTAAATAGGCGCGCATCACCCGCGGATCGTAATAGCGGAACAGTAGCTTATCCCCGGCCGGGTCCACCACCGTCAGGAACTTCCGCAGGTGGTGTCGCAACTCCGCCAGCGGCCGGTCGCACTGCAGGTAGACACACAGGTGATTGCCCCACCCCGCCAGTAACTGGTCCGTGAATCCATCGTCGGAGTCCAGTTGGATCAGGTACGGCGCCACCCGCTCCACCACCTCCGGCAACGACCCGGCAAACAGGCAGCTGAACTGCAGATAGGAGTTCACCAGCGACCAGTAGACCTTCTGATCGCGGGCACCGTCTACCAGCGCCCAGATGTCGTCCTCGGCGCCCGTCGGCCAGAGAATCTTCTTGATCTCCGCGCTCATGCCGTCTTCTTCCCCAGGCGCAGGCACTCCTCACAGAACGGCAGGCCTCGCTCGGAGGCGGCCAGCAGCGTGGCCGCCTGCAGCAGCGCGTGCAGGTTCGGCCCCAGCGTCGGCGGATCCTCCGGCACCACAAACGCCGCCACCCGCCGGATCGGCTCCGGAATCGGGGCCGGCTCCGGCGTTCCTCCATAGTTCGTCGCCGCGCGCCGCCGTTGCTTCGGAGCGGCCATCACCAGTTGGCCGCGCTCCAGCATCCGCGCCACCTGTTCCAGAAGCCGGTCGGGGGTCATCTCACCCATCGGGGAATCCAGATTTCCCCGCCCCGCCAGTTCCCGGAGCGAGCGCAGCGCCACCGCATCCTCCCGGAAACCGCGCAGGAACGCCAGCGCCGTCTCATAGTTCCAGCCGGACCGAACCTCTTCCCGGTGATAAAAGTGATACCCGCGAACCTGCGCACTCATGCCGCGCCTCCGTCAATCATCAGCCGCGGCGATGCCATTCGCCCCCGCAACCGGTAGGAATCCCCTTCAAACGCCGGCCCGCCGTAGTTGGCCCAGGAGAACTCCGCCAGATACCCGGTCCCCGCCGTACGCCCAGGAAGCGGCGCCATCGCCTTCCAGATGGCACCCGGCGCCAGCGTCACTAACGGAGCGTCCCGCGGACCCGGCGGCGTCAGCGGCAGATGGCGCCAGTTCAATACCAGCGGCCCGCTCCCGCCATACTCCGCCATCCGTACCACCCCCCGGCTCATCCGTCCCCCATCGCCCAGCGATCGCGGATCGCCGAAACAAACCTTCTCCGTCCCGTGGTTGGCCACCGTCAGCGCGAAGAACTCGCCGCCGCCGGCCCGCGCCAACGCCAAGTCCAGCCGCACCGACCGCTCCGGATACCGCAACACACTCACAAACAGCGCCACCATCCGCCGCCGCAACCCGGAAAGCGTCTCGCCTCGCACCCGGTCGCTGTTGTTCACCACCACCGTGCTCTTCCGCCCTCCGTCGTCCAGCAGATACTGGCTGCTCGTGTAGCCAGGATGTTCCGTCATCGCCGGCGCCGGTCCGCCAAGGTTCGCCCCCCTCGCCAGTTCCAGAAATTCCCGCAACTCCCCATCCGGCAGCGCCTGCCGGAACACCCCAATCGGCTCGCCCGGCGCATCGCTATCGCTGCGGAAGGACTCCAGCGTCACCATCCCGCGCCGCCCGTCCACCTCCATCGTCCAATCGAACTCGTGGACGCCGTTGCCGGAAGTGGCGCCGCCGGCACTACGGACCGAAAAGAAGAAGTCGGCGCCGCCGGCCCGCGGCCACGGCGGCAGTTCCCAGCGCGGCGGCAACGGCACGGCGATCATGCCCCACCTCCTTCCACCGCCCGGAACGAGTCGAAGACCGCCTCAAACAGCGCCACCGTCTGCGGATAAAGCTCCTCCAGCGTCGTCGCGGTCAGCGTCGCCACCCGCGGCGGGCCGGGCACCAGAATATGCCGCTGCATCTGCCGCATCCGCTGCCGCGCTTCCCCAAAGCTATAGACATACACGTACGCCTGCCACTCCCGATGTCGCGCCGCCGCGCCCGACACCACCTCCACCTCCGGCAACGCCGCACGGATCTGATCCATCTGCCCGGCCGCATAGGAGGCAATTCCGGTCTCCTCCGCCACCCGCTCCCACTTCACTACAAGCGAGGGCTGGAAAGGGCCGCGCGCGGGAAACGTGTACGCATACGTCGACAGGTCCACGTACTCCCACGGAGTCTGCAACTCGAAATCGCTACCACGGAAAATGGGCATCCAGTCCTTTCGTTCCCTACTTCACAAACAACGAGCCGATGCCCGCCCCCGCCGCCGCCCCGAGCACCCCGCCAAGCGCCGTCTTATCGGCCTGCCAGCCGCTCAATTTACCCCCGATCATCGCCCCCAGCGCCGCCCCGGCGAGTCCTCCGATGACCATGGCTGTGGTTTTCGCCCGCGCCGTCGCGTCGTCCTTCACCACCGGCGTTTCCGGCGGCAGCGCCGCGGTGGAACCCTTGGGAACGGCCTCATAGAGGTAGTTCCGTCCAAACTCTTTCTGCACGGCGTCCCGCATCACCTCGCAAATACCTTTGAAATGGCGCTTCTTTACCGTCTTGCCGCCCCCCATCAGCGCGCTGCCATCGACACCGTCCTTCATGCCGTCGGAGTCGTTTACGCCTAACTGGGTACTGAAGACGCCCGCGTACTCATCGGGAGCGCCAATCAGATGCCCGAACTCGTGCGGCGCCAGGAAATCATCCCGATCATCCCCGAGGGCCCACATCGTAGCGTCGCTCCGGACTTTTTCCGGCGCCAGAATCAGATCGTGGGCGCCGAGAAAGCCGGTCTCGGTAAACGTGACTTCCGCCCGGACCCGATACCGGCAGCACTCCGGAAGTGCCGACAGGCACCCGGCGCGCTTCAGGTCGAACTGATCGGTCCAGGCGTTCTCGATCGACTTTTTCCACACATCGAGTTTGGTGGTGGTCATGTTCCCCGCGCCCTTGTACCAGGATTCCGGCCAGTCCGGCAGCGCCTCCGGGTAGGTCAAAAGGGGATTGTTCCGGCAAACCCAACCCAGTCCCACCTTGTAGAAAGCGGCGGAGAAGTGATTGCTTTCGTCGGCCTTCCAGGACGCCGGCGTCGGCTGCCATGCCGTGCCATCCCAATAGCTCCACGCCCCGGCAGCGTCCTGCCTGCCCCAGTGATTGATGATCGCCGAAAAGGGGTTGTACTTGAAACTGCCACCGGTTAACGTGGCGTCCCCAAGATTGAGATACTCCTTGCCCCACCCGCGGACGTAGCGCAGGTCGCCCCGCAACGTCACCAGGTTGTTGGTGAGATCGATCTCGAAGTTGCACTCAACCTGCGGCTGCTTCTTTTCGGTCTTGGTGACCGTCTTCCCCCCTTCGGTGACAGTGACGGTCTCGGTACGGTTGTAGGTGATCTTGCGGCCGCGCGCGCTGTATCTCGGGTAGTTGACGACAAAGCGGACGCTTAATGGCTTGGGTGTACGGGCATTGTCGGCGCGCCCGGCCACCTCACGGCGGGGCGAAAAGCCGGCCGTCCCTTTCCGCTCCGGCAGGACATCCACCACCTTCCATCTCTCCTTGATCGCGCTGGCGTTCACCTTTCCGGGCAGCGAGGTAAAGGCGGCCTTATCCGCCCCGGCGCCGGAGATCGCCACCGGGACCGACTCCCCGTCGCCGTAGTTGCTCGTGGTACCGGTGATGGGAGCGGTGTCGGAGCACCAGACGGTGTCGGCATTCCACTGCAGACTCACCACCTTCCGCCCGGAAAAAGCACACTTCTGAGCCGTACCGTCAGGCGCCTTGGAGGTGCAGAAGACGTCGGGAGGAGGAACAGTCTTAGTCGACATGGCGGATGCGCCGGGCCTCCCGTTGATAGTGAACCGCGTCGAGGAGGCGGTCCAGTTTCTGCCCCGGGGGCATACGGCGCGCCAGCAGAGCCGCGGCCCATTCATGTTCCGGGGACTCGTCGAAGCGCATTCCCAGCGCTTGCATCGCCAGGAGATAGCGCATGACATCGAACTCGGTCTCAAAGCCATACCGGCGGGCGCGGCGCAGGCCATGGCGGACGAACTCCTCGCACGGATCGGCCTCCATCGCTTCACTCCACTCCGGCGACGTCTGACACAAATGCGTTAGCGCCCGCTCTTCAAAATCGAGGACGACCTCGGACGCCAAAGCGTCCATCTGCGCCTTGCGAATGGTCAGCATACGGGAACACCGAAGTGGGATTGGTGCCCCACATTATACACAGCCAGGGATCCGGCTCCGGTAGGAAGAAAAGGTCGCCGAGAACCCTGTCGCCAGTTCGTCGAAGGATTCGGCCAGCGCAGTGCCCGTCAGGGTGACAACGCGCGACCCGCACGCCAGCAGCACGAACCGCTGCACCTGTCGCACGCGCCCGGCGGCCGGCCCCCACTCATACACCCACTCCTCGGCGGCGAGTTCTCCGTGGACCACCGGGTCCACGGAGAGCACCACGACATCGTCGAAGGCCTCGCGGATCTTGCCGCGCTGTTCGGCGGCGTAAACGGCGAGATCCACGGGCGCCGGCGGTTGTTCGGTCTTCACCACCACCGAGGGGCGGAAGCCGCCGCGCGGCTCTAGCGCAAGGACGTAGGTGGATTCGTCACTGTACTGGCGCGGCAACTCGAGTGTGAACTCGTTGCCAAGTTGGACAGGCATGATGGGGACTACTTTACCTAGAACGTGAGGCGCAGCGCCAACTGAATGAGGCGGGCGGCGCGGGCGGCCGTCATTTCTCCAAAACGGGCGTTCACCTGCCGGCCCTGGGCATCGAAGCGAGCCGCGGTATCAAACGTCGAGAACTGGGTGTGGTTGAAGGCGTTGTAGAACTCGGCACGGAACTGGAGCCGCGCGCGCTCGGCGATAGGGAAGGCCTTGGCGGCGGTGAGGTCCCAGTTCTGGAAGCCCGGCAGGCGCACCGACGTGCGGGCAGCGTTGCCGATGGTCCCGACGGCGGGAGGGATGAAGACCTCCGTGCGGAAGTTCCGGGAGAAGGTCTTCTCGCTGGCGGGCAGGTTGGCATCTCCGGTCTGAGAGATGCGCGCCCCCTGCGACGCGGTCCCGGTGATGTCGACAGGGTTGACGAAGGAGTAGCCGATGGCGGTGGGCGCGCCGCTCGACATGGTGGCGATGCCGGAGATGTGCCAGTCATTCATGGTGTAGCGGGCCAGCAGGTTCTTCCACGGGGACTGGGGGACGGCCCAGACGAAATTGAGCTTCATGACGTGGGCGCGGTCGTAACCGGCGAGGCCGTACTGCCAGACGCGGGGCGAGACGAGGGCGCTGATGGCGGCGTCATCGTCATCCTGGTAGTTCAGCGCCTTCGACCAGGTGTAGGCAAGGCCAAAGTCGAGGCCCTTGGCAAAGCGGCGGTTGGCGGTCACCTGCATGGAGTGGTAGTTGGAACTGGAGGCCCACTCCACCATGTTCACGTCGGTGTAGCCGACCATGGGCCGGAGGAAGGGTTGCGGGAGAGGGACGCGGGTGTTGGTGGGGTCCGCGTTGGCGGCCAGAAAGTTGGCGCCGAAGGGTACGGGATTCAGGTTGCGGCGCCAGAGGAGGTTGCGGCCCAGGTTGCCCACGTAGCCTACGTCGACGATGACTCCTTTGCCGATATCCTGCTGGACGGAGAAGGAGAGGTTCATGGAGTTCGCGGGCTTGGGGTTGCGGTCGATGCCGTTCACCGCCTGCGGGAAGTCAAGACCGGCCGAGGAGCGCAGGGTGGCGAGGGTGCCGTAGAAGAGCGTGGGCGTGCTGGTAATCGGAATCTGGATGAACGGCCCGGATGAGTTATCGTTCCGGGTGTAGAAGATGCCGAAACCGCCGCGGATGGCCGTTTTGGCTTTGCCGAAGGGGTCATAGGCAAAGCCGAAGCGGGGGGCGGTCGCGATGCCGGGGGTGTTATAGAGGCCGCGGGGAATGCTGCTATCGGTAGCCGGGATCACCATGCCGTTGGCCGGATCGCCGGCGCCGGGGGCGAGGGCGCCGATGGCGGCGGCGGGGAAGACCTCGCCGGTGCGCGGGTGGACACCGACGCGGCGGCCCCCAACGGTCGCCGGGCGGATGAGCGCCGCCATCTTTGACGCATCATAGCGGGACGGGTCAAAGCCGGAGATGAGGTCACCGCGCTGGACGCGGGCACCGATCCAGTAGAAGCGGGCGCCAATGTCGAGGGTCAGTTTGCGATTCACCTTCCAGTTGTCCTGGACGAACCACTCGAAGATGGTATTCCAGACGGTCTTGAACGGCTTGCGCGTCGGCTCCTGATAGGTGGAGTAGACGCCCAGGATCCCGTTGGCGAAGGGGTGACCGGAGTCGAGCGGATTGTTGACGTTGCGAGAGAAGTCAAAGTTGCCGTTGAAGCTGCCCGCACCGCCGTCTGTGGAGAACTCGCGTTCCGCCGAGAGGCCCGCCTTGAAGATGTGCTGGCGGAAGGTCTTGGTGAGGTTGTCCGAGAACATGGTCAACATGCGGGACCCGGTGAGAGGGAAGCGGGAATCGAAGACGAGGTTGACGGCACCGGTGATGCCGCCGAAGGTGAGGTTGGGCATCACGTCAAAGGGATTCATGCCTGGCTGAAGTTGGCCCACCGTGAAGCCGACCTTGGAGCGCTGGATCTTGGCGAGTTCGGCATCTTCAATGCTGTGCCACTCGCCGCGGCCGTTAACGCCCACGCTAAGTTCGTTGACGAGGGTCGGGGTGAAGACACCCTGGTAGCGGATGACGACTTGTTGCGGGTCGGTCTTGTAGGTGAGCGCGGTCTGGTTCCAGTTGGCGCCGCCACCGGCCGGCGCCTGGTAGCCGGTGTTGGTATCGGTCTGGAAGAGGTAGCTGGCAAAGACCTGGTGTTTGGGGTGTAAGTTGAAGTCGATTTTGAGGGTACCCAGTTTCTGGGGCTGATCGCTGGCGGAGTTAAAGACGTAGTTATACCGTCCGGCGGAGATGCGGTCATCAAAGAAGTTGGGAAGCGGGAAGATCTTGAGCATCGCCGCGCCGCTGGGATCGAGGCGAGTCGCTGGGATGATGTTGCCGGGAAACGGGACACGCGTGACGGGATCGACGACGTTGATCCGGGCGTTGTTCTGGTCGACGGAGCGGGAGAAGTCGCCGCGGCGCTCCAGTTCCGTCGGCATGGTGACGGTACGGCCGGCGTTGGTGGCCTGAATGGGCCAGAACTCCTGGCTCCAGAAGAAGAAGAGCTTATCCCGGTTGCGGTTGAAGAGTCCGGGGATGGTGACGGGGCCGCCGATGTTGTAATTCCAGGTGTTGTAACGGTACTTCTGTTTGGGGTTGCCGAGGCGGTTGTTGAAGAAGTTATTGGCATTGAACTGCTCGTGGCGTTTGAAGTAACTGACCAAGCCATGGAAATCCTTGGTGCCGGACTTGGTGACCACTTGCACGTTGGCGCCGGAGTAGCGGCCGTACTCGGCCTGGAAGTTGCTGAGGAGGATCTTCACCTCCGAGACCGAATCCTGGCTGACGGTCATGAGCAGGTTGCGGCCGGCGCCGATCTGATTGAGGCCCATGCCGTCCACCGAGAGGCTGTTGGAGTCGGTCCGGTTGCCGTTCACGTTGCCGGACCAGTTGCGGGCAACGAGATCCGGCTCATTGGGGCTGACGACGCCGGGAAGCAGCGTCAACAGGCTCATGACATTGCGGCCGCGGATCTGGATGTTTTCCACCTGGCTGGAGGTGATGACGCCGCTGCGTTCGCTGGAAGCGGTCTGAACGACGGCGCCCTGGGAGACGACGCTCACCGTTTCGGTGACGGCTCCGACGGCCAGGCGGATCTCGCCGACCGGAAAGGTTTCCGAGGCGGAGAGTTGGACGCCGGTGCGTTCGGCGGCCTTGAAGCCTTCCGCCTTGACCGTAATGCGGTAAGTACCTGGCGCGACATTGGTGAAGCGGAAGTCACCCTGGCCATCGGTCTTCGCCTCGCGGATGAGGGCGGTGGCCGGGTTCGTGAGGGTGACGTCGGCACCGGCAACCGGCAGCGACGAGGGGTCCTGCACGGTGCCGACGATAGTGCCGGTGATGGTCTGGGCCAGTGCCGGAAGCAGGGCGGCGAGCAAAAGCAGAAGGTATTTCATCGGACTCTCCCCGGTCGTGGAATCTATTGCGCCTGGGCGCGGAGGGCGTCGCAGCGGCCCCGAAGCCGGGCGAGCGTGGCTTTGTGTTTCGCTTCCGCGGCGAGGTTGTGGCGCTCGGCCGGGTCACGTTTCAGATCGAACAACTGCTCATACACCGGCGTCTGGCTGGTGTAGCGGGCATACTTCCAGTCCCCGGTGCGGACGGCTTCGCTCTGCGGGATGGGGAGGCGGGAGGGAGGGGTCTGGTAGGTGTGTTCGTAGAACCACTCCTGCCGCCATTTGGGCTTTTCGTTGCGAACCAAGGGACCGAGGTCGCGGCCCTGCATGCGCGGGGCGGGGGCAAGGCCGGCGAGAGCGAGGATGGTGGGGGCAATGTCGATGCTGAGGGTCATCTCGTCCCGGGTGCCACCCCGGGTAGAGGCGGGCATGCGCGGGTCGCGGATAAGGAGCGGGACATGGATGGAGTCCTCATAGGGAATCCACTTCCCCCAGAGTCCATGGGCGCCGCGCATGGACCCGTTGTCGGAGGTGAAGATGACGACAGTATTCGAATCCCGGCCGAGGCGGCGCAGGGCGGCCATCACCTGCCCGACCGCGGCATCGACGCCGCTGACGAGGTGATAGCAGATGCGGACATCTTCGAGAAACTTCTTGTCCGGGTCAGCGGGCCATTTCCCGTCGGCGACGCCGTTCAGCGACTTGCGGAGGAACTCCGGCAAGGCTTCAAAGGCCTCCCGCGTGTAGGTTTCCGGCGGTTTCGGAGTGGCGTCGCTGTACCGATTCGGCCGGTCCGGGTCGAAGTAGTTGAACGGACCGTGCGGTTCCTTGAAGTTGAGCGACATGCAGAAGGGAGTGCCCGCCGGGGTGGACTCCAGAAACGAGATCGCGCCATCGGTCAACATCGGCGTCAGGTGGCGCACCTTGCCGTCAACGGTCTGCTTGAAGTTGATCGATTGCGGGAAGCCCATCCAATAGTCGAACTGGTCCTCGGGAAGGGAGAGGTTCTTCTGTTTGGGGGTTGGGGCGCCGATGGCGAATTTGCCGAGGAAGGCGGTCCGGTAGCCGGCTTTGCGGAGGAGCACCGGGTAAGTCTCCGCCATCTGGGCGGCGGAGAGAGGGGTTTCAAAGTCGCGGATCCCATGGCGGCGCATATGCTGACCGGTGAGGACGCAGGCACGGTTGCAGCAGCAGATGGCTGTAGTTACGAAGTGGCTGGTAAATCGGATGCCGTCCTTGGCGAGTTGGTCGATGTGCGGGGTATGGATGGCGGAGTTGCCGTAGCAGCCGAGATCGTTCCAGCGCTGGTCGTCGGTCTGGATGAAGAGGATGTTGGGGCGGGACGGCTGGCTGTAGCCGGGGACCGCGAAACCGCCAGCGGCGGTGGCCCGGAGGAACTGGCGCCGGGTGGGGGTGCTGGTTAGCATCCGGGAACAGTATCAGAGGCCGTGGTTCGTTGCAATGGAAATTGTGGTTCTCCAGCAGAACCGGATGTAATCGCTATCGGCCTTTGGTTTAGCGGAGTTCACCAGTTCACACGGGTCTGCGAGTTTGTTAGATTGGTTCTCTCAGGGAACCATGCCCTCCTCCTATTTTCTGGATTCGCTTTCGCGCGCCATCGAAGTGGTGCAGCATCTGCAGCGCACCCACAGCGAGTCGATTTCTCTGATCGAACTGGCGCGGCAGACGGCGATCAACAAGACGACGGTGCTGCGGATTCTGCGGACGCTGGAGCATCACGGGTGGGTGGTGCAACCGGCGCCGGGGCGATACCGGGCGGCGATCCGATTTTCCGACAACCGGTCAAGGCGGATCGGATACTCGTCGCGGGACAACCGGTTACCGTTCCCCCGGGCGGTGACCGCATCGGTGACGCGGTGCGCGGCGGCGCACGGTGTGGAAGTACTGCTGTTTGACAACCGGGGAAGCCGGGCGCAGACGGTGCGGAATGCGGAACGGATGCTGAGGGAGAAGGTGGATCTGGCGATCATCTTTCAAGCCGAATCCTCCACCGGCCCGGAGCTTTCCACACTCTTCCATGAGTCCGGGACGCCGCTGATCTCGATCGACATGGCGATTGCGGGGGCCAGTTACTTCGGCGCGGACAATTACTCGGCGGGGTTGACAGCGGGCCGGGCGATGGCACGGACGATGGCGGAGACAGGGGCGGCGAGGCCGGAAGAGTTAGTGCTGGTAGGGAACACACGGTTCGGTTCCTTGCCCGCGGCGCGCCTGCAGGGGTTTCTGAGCGCGTTCCAGAAGTACTATCCGCGGTTTGAGGCGATCCAAGTGACCTCGCTCGATTCGCGAGGTTCCCTGGAGACGAGTCTGCGGCTATTGCGGGCGCGGATGGCCGCGGCGCGGCGCCGGGGCATTGCCGTGTGCGTGAGCGACCCGGGGGCGATGGGGGCGGTGCAGGCGATTGAGGAAGCGGGCCGGGCGCGAGACTGGCTGGTGTGGAGTTTCGGTGGCGCGCTTGACATCCGGCAGGAACTGCGACGGGCGGCGACCCCGCTGTTCGGCGCCATCGGGTTCGGCCCGGAGAACTACGGCGACCAGTTATGGACGCTGGCCACGCAGCTATTGGAGAAGCGGCCAGCGCCGCCGGCCCTGTTCACGAAGATGAAAGTCCTCACGCGGAGTAACATCGACAGTCTGTATCCGCAGGACTCCCTGATTGCGGCTCAGGGCTGATTCCACAGCGTTCCGGCCTTCATCAGGTAGACTTCCACGAAGGAACCGGCGGGAATGGTGCGGAGTTCCACGGTATAGGGCGTTTCCTTGCCGCTGACGCGCTGGATGGCGTTCATCACGAACTTCACGTCGGCGAGGCCGGCGGGACCGCGGAAGAGCACCTTGCTGCCGGTGTCGAAGTTCGACGGGGTTCCAAGGGGGATGTTGCGCAGTGTGAACTCCCAGGTGAACTTGGATCCGGTGCTGGTTTCCCAGGTTTCCCGAAAGAGGCCGCTGACGGTCTTCGTTGCCGGATCGAAACTGCCATCGACGGTGAAGGTGCCGGTGCCGACGGTGGCGGATACGGCGAACTTGGCGCCCGTCCAGCGGAGCGAGGCGATGCCGGTGGTGGCATTCAGGCTGCCGGTGGTGTGGGAGTCGTAGCTCTTGCAGGGCACCTCCTTCTTGTCCAAGGAGTGATAGCAGACGGCATCGCCCCGCAGCACGGCGGCGCCGGCGCGGGCGAAGCGCTGTAACTGGACGAGTAAGTCCGACTTCTTCACTTCCAGCTTCAACTCCAATGCGGTGGAGCCCTGGAACGGGGCGCGCCCGTTTCCATTGGCGACCACGATCAGGAGCGCGCCCCCCTGGGGCAAAAACTGGTCCAACTTGTCCCAAATGTAGGTAGCGCCCCGGGCGCTGCCGAGGTAGGAGAGGCTTGTATCGGTGCGCTGGTAGATGAGCGCTTCGGCCTCGCCGCCCGGGTCATTAAGCGTAATTTCCAGTGTGCTCCCGCTGGCCCAGGCTACGGTGGTGGTCACCATGACGAATTGGAGGGTGAGGTCCGGGGCATCCCAGGCGACGGTCTTCACCAGTTCGGTATCGCTGGTGAAGGCCACGTTCTTGCGCGGGTTTTCGAAGAGTTGGGTACGGGTGGGGAAATCGCGGAAGATGCGGTGGTCAACATAGGCACGGGCGAAGGCGCGCCAGAATCCGGCGATGCCAATTACGGTGCGGTCCAAGGCGTCCGCGGCCACCATGAGCGGGGCGGGGATCAGTCCCGGAGCGCGCAGTTCCTGGAGTTTCAGGATCGCGCCGATGGCCGGTTCCCCTTTTGTCATAGAGAGATATTCGGCAACGACGGCGGCGCCGTAGCCGTGATCCTGGCGCTCGGTGGCGTCGCCGGTGGTGAACTCCAGCGCATGGGTCCGGGCGAAGTTTCGATGGGTGACCATATCTTCTGCCAGGTAAGTTGCCGGGTCGGCGGCCATCCGTTTTTCGAACCAGACAGCGGCCGCCTCCTCAAACCATTGCCAGGCGCTGGCGAACTTCGCCTGCTGGGGGGCCGTGCGGGGATCATAGTGGCGCTGCATCACATGCATCAACTCATGCGCCGCGCTCATCCGCATCTGCGGCCATTCCCCCTGGCTGGTGATGAGGGCACGATTGATGGCGACGCTCTGGTACTGCACGCCGAGGGAAGAGCGGCGGTTTTCGGCCCAGCGCATCCGTTCGCCCGTGGGAAGCGTGTCAAAAGCCACCTGAATGACGCCCCGGCGGCGGCCAGTGTCCAAGCCGATGGCGGAGAGGCGGGCCCAGGCGGCCTCCAACCCGAGCGCGAGTTCTTCGGAGGCTCCCTGCGCGAGGTCGATGGCGGGATAGAGAATCTGAAACTGGTTGTTCTTGCTGAAGCTGGAATACCAGCCGGAGATGGCCCAGATGGTGAAGGCCGGACGGTCACTGAGGCCATCAGCGGCGCGGACGGCCTTCGGCGTTTCGGCGGGCGTTTCGGCATTGGGAAGTTGGAGACTGGCCTGCACGGCGCCATTGGCGATAGTGGCCGGCAACCAGACAGAGCCGGGCCTGCCAGCGGCATCTCCCGCCACCACCAGCCAGGTGTCACCGGACTCGGCCGCGGGCGCGGTCATCGGCAGCTGAACCGAATAGGCAGATTGCACCGGGACAGGCAGCCCTTCCACACGATAGCTGCGGGTGGCGACTCCCTGGGTCCAACCCACCAGGGGAGAGCTGCGCAAGACGTTTACCTCGACCGCTTGGGACACGGCACCCGGCGGGACGGTGAGCACCATGCCGTCGACGGCGATCTCGCCGCCGTCCGGACCGATGGTGGTGGTGGCAGCGGCCTCCGTTCGGGCGGTGACGAGAAGCAGGACACCAGGCTGCGACGAGGCATCCCCCATGCGGAGGACAACGGCGCATTCGCCGGCGGGTGCGTCGTCAGGCAGGCGGAAGGAGACCAGATAGAGCCCGCCGAGAGTGTGGACAGCGCGCGTAACGGGCGCCTCCAGATCGCAGACCTCCAGGCGGACGGCACCCGTCACGACGCCGTCGGCATCGACGGCGCCGAGGCCGGTGAATCGGCCATCCACGGTTGTCCCCGCGGCGGCGGTCTCTCCCTCTTTCCAGGGAAACACGCCCGGAGCTACAGGCAGGACCTCGACCGCGAATGTGCCTTCCTCACCGGCGGTGCGAACCTTCAGGCGTCCGGGGCCCAGCGCCGTCCAGGGCAGTTGGGCGACGATCTCCTCCGGACCCACGGCCAGGAGGGCGACCGGCGCGGTGGATTCGTCGGCCCCCTGCCAAAGCACAGTGGCGCCGCCGAGGGTAAGCGGTAACGGCCCGTCCCCGGCTTTGGCTGTCGCGGTGGCCAGGGCCGAGCCGCGAATCGTCACCTGCGTACCGGGTGCAAGAACCGGCAACCCGCTGGCCACATTCCGTACCGATTCCACAACCGGCGCGGCGCCGGCACACCACAGCGCCCCAAGGGCCATCCACATCATGCGCTTCATGTCGCACCTCGCGGTGCCGCCGGCGGCGCTGCCTGTTGGCGGTGCCACGGGCATCAGCAATCGGATTGCGGGCCGGCGGCGAACCGGTGCTCCGGAGAACACCGGTTTTCAGCTCCATATTGCGCGCCGCGGGGGGCGTTGTAAAGCCCAGGGGGGTCAGGGAGCAGCAGGACCGGTGAAGTCGGCTTGGACGGCGCCGCCGGTGAACTCCCAATGGGTACCGCGGGCGGGGATGCGCCAATCGATCACCAACTCCGCCGGCTCGATGGCGGCGAGGTGACCATCGATGTAGATCTGCGCGGCGGTGTCCGGACGGATGGCGAGGTGCACGCGGGTGCCGGCAGCGACGCGGCGGAATTCGCCGTCGCGCCAGTAGCTGACGCCATCGGCGGCGATGCGCACGCGATAGCGATTGGCGGTCAATGGACCCGTTCGGGCGGAGAAGACAAACTCGCCGGGGCCGGCGAAGGCAAAGGCCGCGCCTTGAGCGGGGACAAACGTGCCGCCGACACGGAGTGGGCGCGAGGGGAGTTCGACTTTGGCGGGGCCGCTGACCGATTTGCCGGAGCCGGCGCGGAGCCAGGCGACGTTGAACGCATAGTGGTTCCAACTGCTGATGAGGTGGATGACGCCGTCGCGGGCCTGGGTACCGGAGAGATAGCCCTGGGCCTCCGGCCCGGCAATCCACCCGCCATCGATGGTGGCCATACCGGCGGGCACGGCGTCCGGGATCACGCGGCGCACGGGCCACGTTTTGCCGTCGTCAAAGGAGAGCGCGCCGAAGAGCTTGGTGAACGGGCGGCGGCGCATGCCGTTGGGCTGGGGAGCGAAGTTCTCGATGTCTTCGGCGAAGGAGGCCAGGAACAGCGGACCCTCCTTCAGCCGCATCAGGACCAGCCGCTGGCCGCCCCCCAAAGGCGGAATGCCGCTCGGGGAAGAGGTCCAGGATTTGCCCATATCAGCGGAGATACTAAGCGGGGAGAAGCCGGAGAGGTCCTGCCCCCGGCCAAGCGCGACCAGACGGCCATCGGAGGTTTCGGCGACGCCGGCGTGGATGCCGCGGATGTTGCCGCCGGAGTCCGTCCAGGTGGCGCCGTTGTCGCGGCTCACCCACACCGTGGAGCCGCCCTGCGCATCGGCCGCAAACACGATGACGCCAGTGCTGGTGCGAAAGACGGGCTGGCCGAGCATGTTGCGATAGCCGTATTCCGGAGCGATGAGTTTGGCGCGGGACCAGGTGGCGCCGCTATCGGTGGAAGTGCGCATCACCAACGCCAGCGGTTCCCAGCGGCCGCCGAGGCCGAGCCCGTTGAAGTGATAGAGCGTTTTGTTGCCGTCGAACCAAAGGGCGGGGGCGTGATCATTGCGGTCAGGCGCGTCCCAGAACGGCCGTGCCGCCTCCCACTGCGCCGCGCCCTTGCGCAAGCGGGCGCTGGCCACGGCGAGTTCCCTGCCCCGTTCCTGCTCGCAGGTGTACCAGATGGCGAGCAGGTCGCCGTTGGGACATTCGGCGATGGCGGTGTCGTGGTTGTGCCAGGAGTACAGCGGACCGTGGGAGCCGGGCGGAATCTTTACGTAGGGGAGCGGGCCGCGGAAGAAGGGCTTGGCCGGGTTCCGCGGCGCGACGTAGGAATCGGCGACCCGTTCGCGCGTATCGATGGCCGGCAGCGGCGCGGTGCGGGGGGCTTCGCCTTGCACCACGCGGAAGCCGACCAGGAAGTTGCGCGTGTCGGGGAGAGTAGCAAGCCGATTGGCGGAGCGAAGGTAGTAGGGATCGGTACCATGGCTGCCGCCGCGGGTAACGCGGAAGTCGCCGGCGGCGCGGCCGGCGGGGTCCGATTGCGCGCCGGGAACATAGGGACCATACCAATCCGCCGTCCACTCCTCCACGTTGCCGTGAACGTCATGGAGGCCCCACGGGTTGGGCGGAGTCTGCGCGACGCGCAGGGGAACAACGTCGGCCGGGGAGTCGAATTCGGTGTTGCGCGCGTTCTTCAGGAATGCCGGCGGCAAGGCGTCGCCGGTGGAATAGAGGCCGCGAGTGCCGGCGCGGGCGAAGTACTCCCATTCGGCTTCGGTGGGCAGCCGGTAGGTTTTGCCTTCCCGCTGGGAAAGCCACTGGCAGAAAGCGCGGGCCTCGTACCAGGAGACGAAGACGACGGCTTCGTCGTCCCCGCGGGAGAAGCCGGCCTTGCCGCGCAGGGCGCGATGGGAGGGGTCGAACTGCTCGTATTGCGCGTTGGTCACTTCCGTGGCGGCGACGTGGAAGGGGCGGGTGATGCGGACACGGTGGACGGGGCGTTCATCGAAATCGCCATTGCGCGCTGCTTCGAAGGGGAGCGCGAAGGTGGATACCTTGGGATAGAGGCGCGCCATTTCATCGCGGCGCGGGTAGGTGAGCGGCGTCAGCAACTCGTCGGTGACGCGGGCCGTTTCGCCCATTTCGAAAGCGCCGGCAGGGACGCGCACCATGCGCATTCCCACGGAATTGGTGAACTCTTCGCCGAGTGCGGCAAGGGAGAAGAGGAGGAAGGAAAGACGGATCATGGAAGCCCCGCGGCACGCTGCAATAAGGGTAGGTAGGCGGTTCGGATGAAGTGGTCGGTGGCCGGGTCGTAGGCCTGTTCGAAGATTCGTCGCAGCGCGGCCTGTTCGTCACCGCTGGTGAATGCGGCGGTCCAGGCGGACAGGTTCGGCCGGTTGGCCAGCAGGCGCCACCAAAGGGTTCCCGAACTCTCCACAGGGCCGTCGTGGCGGTGCGGCGCCTGGCCGTCGTCGAAGAGGATCTCCGTACCCCAGTGGCGGAAACCCAGGGAAAGAGGGGGCACGCGAGCCACCAGGTCTCGGTTGTTGACGTGGCGGAACATCACCGAGCCCAGCTTTTCCGCACAAGCGCGGGCAAACTGGCTGTTGCCGTAGCGCGGTTGCCCGTAGGTGTAGATGCCGCGGATGCCGACGGGCGCGCCTTCATAGGTGGCGCGGGCGGCGCAACCCACCGCCAGCGCCCCGCCCTGGCTATGCCCGGTGAGCCAGACGCGGCGATTCCCCCGGGCGTCCAGATGGGGACGCACCGACGCCCACACCGACTCCAACCCTGCGGCAAACCCCTTGTGGACTCGCCCCCGCACGAGACGATCCTGCACGGGCACGGTGCGGAAGTTCAGGAGCCAATCGGCGAGGTTCAGGTCCGTGCCGCGGAAGCTGACCAGGAGAACGGAATCCGACTTGGCCACGAAGCCTTCCACATGGCCGGGCAGCAGGGTGCCGGCGGCACCGGCGAAGGGGTGGCACTCGGCGAACCGCGCGTTCGCCGCCCAGCCCTGCATGCCGTTTCCGTCGAGATATGCGGCCGCGGAGGCATCGGCCAGGAAGTAGGCGTTGCGGGCGGAGTAGCGGTCCGCTTCACCGTTGAAATCGTGCACCGTCAACATGGGTACTTCCAGTAGATAACAAACTTCCGCCGTTGCCGCCCTCCCCCCGGCTACGCTACCCTGAAATGGCCTCAGGGGCCGATTCCACGGATGCTCAAATTTCTCTCTCTCGTGTGGAAAAACGCCACGCGCAACCGCCGCCGCAGCCTGCTGACCATTGCCAGTATTGCCGCCTCGTTTTGCCTGTTGGGGGTGCTGCTGGCCATCTACGTGGCGTTGTTTTTGACCACCGATACCAGCCCGGCGGGCTCGCGCCGGCTGGTGACGCGCAACCGCATTTCGCTGACGCAGATTATGCCGATCTCTTATTTGGCGCGGATCCGGCAGGTGCCGGGGGTGGAAGCGGTGATGGCCTATCAGTGGTTTGGAGGCGTCTATAAGGAGCCGAAGAACTTCTTCGCGCGCTTCGCCTGCGAGCCGGACCAACTCTTCAAGCTCTACCCGGACTATCAGATCTCTCCCGAAGAAAAGGCCGCGTTTATCAAGGACCGCGCCGGAGCCGTTCTCGGCCGCGACCTGGCGGCAAAGTTCAACATCAAAGTGGGCGACAAGATCACGTTGAAGGGCGACATCTTCCCGGTCGACATGGAGTTCAATGTCCGCGGCCTTTTCGACGTCGACAAGAACGAAGAGGTGATGTGGTTCAACATCGACTATCTGTGGAAGTCGCTGCCGGCCGATCAGCGCGACTTCGCCGGAACTTACCTTTCGCTCGCCCAATCCACCGAGGATACGCCGGCCATCGCCCAGCAGATTGACGCCCTGTTCCGCAATGCGCCGGTACAGACGAAGACGGAGACCGAGTCCGCCTTCGCGGCCTCCTTCGTCTCGTTCCTCGGCAATGTGAAGCTGTACCTGTTTGCCATCTCCGCGGCCATTACGTTCACCATTTTGCTGGTCTGCGGTAACACCATCGCCATGAGCGTGCGCGAACGGGTGCGCGAGGTGGGGATTCTGAAAACCATGGGATTCACCAATGGCGAGGTGCTGGGGATGATCCTGGGAGAGGCATCGGTGATCTCGTTCCTGGGTGGGGCGCTCGGGTGCGCCATCGCCTGGGTGCTGTGCAAGGGCGTGGCCTCCAGCGCCGGCGGGTTCGCCAATCTGGAAGGAATGACGCTGGCGCCGTGGATGTGGATGACGGTGATTACCTCGGCCGTAGGGATGGGCACGCTGGCCGCCATTGTGCCCGCGGTGGGCGCCTCGCGCACCTCGATTGTGGAAGCGATGAGGTACTCCGGTTAATCTTGCATGCGGCTGCCCTTCTCTTACAATCTGCGCAACCTGTGGGTCCGGCGCACCACCACGCTGATGACCGCGCTGGGCATTGGCCTGACGGTGGCGGTGTTGCTTTCGGTTCTGGCGTTGGTAACCGGATTGAAGTCGGCGTTTTCCTCCACCGGCGTGGAGGGCAACGTGCTGGTGCTGCGGCAATCGGCCGAAAGTGAGCTGAGCTCCAACTTCACGCGGGCGCAGTTCCAGGACCTGAAACTGCGCAACGGCATCGCGCGGGACGAGCGCGGCCAACCGCTGGTTTCGCTCGAGATGGTCTCCACCATTCTGCTGGAGAGCATCGACTATGAGTCCGGCATCAACATCTCCATTCGCGGCTTGAAACCCGATCCGGGCCTGCGGTTGCGGCCGGCCATCGCCATTCAGCAGGGCCGCTGGTTTGAGGCCGGCAAGCGGGAAGTGACGGTGGGCAAGAATATCGCCAAGCGCAACCCGGAGGCGCAGTTGGGCAACGACCTGCGCTTTGGCAAAGGCCTGTGGCGCGTGGTTGGCGTCTTCGATGCCGGGGACTCGGCCGCCAACTCGGAGATCTGGGGCGACCTGGACCAGATCTGTTCCGACGACAACCGCTGCGACACGCTTTCCTCGGCGCTGCTGCGCGTCGACCCCGTCTCCAGCGCCGAACCCTTCATTCGACAGTTGAAGGACGACCAGCGGCTGAAGGTGACAGCGATGACCGAAAAGCTCTACTACGAGCAACAGTCCTCTTCGGCGGCGCCCATTCAGTTTCTCGGCATCTTCATTGCCATTGTGATGGCGGTGGGCAGTTCGTTTGCGGCGATGAACACCATGTATGCCGCCGTGGCGCGCCGTTCGCGGGAGATCGGGACGCTGCGGGTGCTGGGTTTTTCGCGGTTCTCCGTGTTGGTCAGTTTCTTCCTGGAAAGCCTGCTGCTGGCGCTGCTGGGCGGAGCGATCGGCTGCCTGCTGGTGCTGCCGCTGAACGGATTTACCACGGGCATCGGCAGTCTCACCACCTTCTCCGAGGTCGCCTTCAGCTTTAAGATCACACCGGAGATCCTCACGGCGGGGATTGGCTTTGCGCTCTTTATGGGCGCGCTGGGCGGGTTGTTGCCCGCCGCGTCGGCAGCGAGAAAACAGATCCTGGATGCATTGCGCGATATCTAACCCATGAGCATGGACGCCGAACTGAAGAGTCTGAAAATCGATCGCGGCCGGGCCGCGCGGAAGTCGTCGTGGGCCACCCGCTGGATTCTGGCCGGCGTTGCCATATTCCTGCTGGCCGGCGCCGCCGCGCTCTACCAGCGCTGGGCCGATGCGCCGCAGGAGTTTGCCGTGACGCGCGTGCCGGCACCGGCGGCGGCGGGCGCGCCCTCGGCGGCGACAGGCGCGCCATCGGCGGCGGCCAGCGTGTTGGACGCAACCGGCTACATCGTGGCGGCACACAAGATTGAAGTGGCCTCCAAGGTGATCGGCAAAGTGGCGTGGATTGGCGTCAATAAGGGCGATCGCGTGAAGGAAGGGCAAGTGATCGTCCGACTGGAGGACGAGGAGTACCGGGCGAGCTTGAACACGGCGATCGGCCAGTTGGAGTCGCTGCAGGCACGGCTGGAGGAGGCCAAGAACGGTTCCCGGCCGGAAGAGATTCAGCGGGCACAGGCGGACCTGGACCAGGCCAAAGCCGACCGCAAGAACGCACAGATCACGCTGGACCGGACGCGAAAACTCGCCGAGGAAGGCGTGCTGGCGCGCCAGGCGCTGGACGACTCGGTGGCGCGGATGGACGGCTTTGAGAACCGCGTGCGGAGCCTGGAACGGACACTGGAACTGGCCAAACTGGGACCGCGGAAGGAAGTGATCGCCGCGATCCAGGGGAATATTCGAGAGGCGCAGGGCCGCGTGGAGTTCGCGCAGACGCAGATGAACAACACCGTGATCCGCGCTCCCGTTACGGGCACCATTTTGGAGCGAAATGTGGAGAAGGGCGAGTTTGTCACTACCGGCTTTTCGGGTGCATCAGGGCCCAAAGGCTTCGTCGTCTCCCTGGCCGACCTGAACGACATCGAAGTGGAACTCGACATCAACCAGTCCGACTTCGCCAAACTGCATTTCGGCCAGAAGGCCATTGTGTTCACCGACGCCTATCCGGACCGCAAGTACAACGGGGCCATCTCCGAGATCTCGCCGGAAGCCAACCGCCAGAAGGCCACGGTGCAGGTGAAGGTAAAGATCCTCAACCCCGACGACTACCTGCGGCCGGAGATGAACGCCACCGTGCAGTTCCAGGACGACCAGAAGAAAGAGACCGTGGCGGGCGACACCGGCGGTCTGCCGGTGGTTGTGGTGCCGAAATCGGCCGTGCGCGGAAACGCCGTTTGGATCATCGAAGGCGGCAAGGCGCAGAAGCGATTGATACGCCCGAAAGGGGAGAACTCGGCGGGCGTAAAGGTGGAGGGCCTGGCCGGCGGGGAGACCCTGATACTCGATCCCCCCGCCGGACTGAAGATCGGCGCGCCGGCACGGAGCAAACCATGAGCGATGTTGTCATTGAAGCCCGCAAACTGACCAAGATCTATAAGCGCGATGAGTTTGAGGTGCACGCGCTGGACAACTGTGACATCGAGGTCCACCGCGGCGAGTTCGTCGCGCTGATGGGGCCGTCGGGGTCGGGCAAGTCGACCCTGATGCACCTGATCGCGGCCATGGATCGCGCTACTTCCGGCCGCATCGCCGTGTTGGGCGAGGACCTCTCCGCGCTTGACGACGCCGAACTGGCGCGCTGGCGGAACCGGCACATCGGCTTCATCTTCCAGCAGTTCAACCTGATCCCCGTGCTGACGGCACTGGAGAACGTGGAACTGCCGCTGAAGCTGACGAATTTGAAGTCGGCGGAGCGGCAGCGGCAGGCGGAGACGGCGCTGAAACTGGTGGGGCTGGGGGACCGGCTAACCCACTTCCCGCGGCAGCTTTCGGGCGGGCAGGAGCAGCGCGTGGCCATCGCCCGGGCCATCGCCACCGACCCCGATATTCTCATCGCCGACGAGCCCACCGGGAACCTGGACGCACAGTCGGCCAAGGACGTCATGGTGATGCTGCGCAAGCTGAACAAGGACTTCGGCAAGACCATCATCATGGTGACGCATGACCGTCATGCAGCCGAGTACGCCACCATGATCCGCCATTTGGAAAAGGGCGAACTGAAGCCGGAAATCGAGTATCCGCAGGCGCCCGCCCTCTAGCCGGCGTGCCTGACGCACGGGGGCTTTCCGCCGGAGGCCGCCGGGAGTAGGCTGTAGGCAGACGCCCGGCTTCGGGCTCCGCGTCCTGCGGACTGGAGGTGGTTGGTTATGCGGTCGGCCTGGTTGTGCATTGCGTTCCTGTTGGCGGCGGCAACGGCGGATGGGCGGTTTCAGAAGATCATCTTCGGGCGGTATTCGGAGAATTTGGAAAGTTTCACCCGGTTCGCCACCCAGGCGAAACAGTCCGGCGCCACCCATATCGTCATCACCGCCGAAGACCTGCCGTGGGCCATGTGGCAGATGGATACGCCCGGCGATCCGTATCCGGCGTGGGCGGTGTCCAATGTCGGGCTGCTGAAGGTTTCTGTCCCGGAGGCGCTGCGGCCGTTCCTGCCGCGGGCCTATTCCGACACGGTGATGGGAATGCTGAAGGAGCGCTGCCAGGTGCTGCGCAGACTGGGGCTGAAGGCGGCGTTTACGACCTTTGAACCGCAGATCCTTCCGGAGGCGGTGTACACGGCGCATCCGCTATGGCGCGGGCCGCAGGTGGATCATCCCTTGCGCTCCCGCGTGCCTCGCTTCGCCCCGTCCATCGACAACCCGGAGGTGCTGGCGCTCTACCGCGAGTCGATGCGGAACCTGCTGGCGGTCTGCCCGGAGATTGAGATTCTGTCGCTCCACACCAACGATTCCGGGTCAGGGATGAGTTGGAGTGGCGGGCTCTATCAGGGGCCCAACGGAAGCGCGGTGGGCAAGGAACGGAAGATGCACGAGCGCTACCGCGACTTTTTCGGGGCGTTGCAGGCGGGGGCCGCCGACGCCCGGACCGGACCGCTGGAAATTGATGCTGAGTGGGTTCGGGAGACCGCGCCGGAACTGGTGGCCGGGAAACTCGGCCCGGGCATGGCCGTGGCCAACCTGGAGGGGCCGGGCGCCACCGGGTACAAGGCCGACGTCGGTTTCCTGCTCGACTACTTCTACCCCTTTTATCCGGCCATGGGCCTGCCGCTTCCCGTGCGGTATCTGGAGGAGTTGGAGGAGGCCTCGAAGAGCCAGGCACCGCGGCTGTTTTATCTGCTTGGGGACCGCTACGACTCCGAGCTGTATTTCCAGATCTACGACACCTTTCAAAAGAAACCCACGCACGACGATGCCAGCCGGATGCTACTGCTGCGGGGCATCGCCGCCGCACGCGTGGGAGAGGCCAATGCCGGAGCCCTGGTGGATGCCTGGATGGCGTTGAACCGCATCCAGCGGGATGCCGATATCCTCAATTTCGGGGGAACACTCTTCTACATCGCCTCCGTCCATCAGCGGTGGCTGACGCGGCCGTTCGTTCCGTTCCCGGAAGAGTTGACCGATGCCGAGATCGGCTACTACCGGCCATTTCTCTTCCAGGCGCGCGGGGAGGACCGGGCGCGGGACCTGGGCGATATACAGGGTACCCGGCAGTATGAGGGGTTGGGGGGAATGGCGGTAAGCGGGCAGTTGCTGGTGCGGATGAAGGCGGACCTTGCCCGGGCGCAGGAGGATCTGCGCCGGATCGGCGCGTCGCCCGCCGCGGGGGCGTGGAAGCAGCGCCTGGACCGGATGGAAAAGCGGATTCAGGTGTTCGGACACCTGGTGGAGAACTGCCGGAACGCACTGCAGTACCAATACGCGCTCGATTTCATGAAGGGTGGACGACTGAAACGGCCGGTGGAGTTTCAACAGCATCTAACCGACATCACCGAGTGGCGGACCATCAAGGAGATCGGCCGCCGGGAGATGGATAACAGCATCCAGTTAGCGGAACTGCTGGAGCGGAATCCAGCGGGTTTAATCGACACGGCAAAGACCAGCGCCGAGGAGAGTATCCGCGTGCTGGGACCGGACCTGGCGAGCCAGTTACGCCGAAAGGTGAAGATCATGGCGGCGCACTGGGAGGACTATGAGCGGCTCTTCGACAAAGAGGCCGTACCGCACCGGATTCCTCCGCCAAGCGCGGCTCCGCGTTAGTTCCTTTCGCGGCCCGGTTCTTGTACCCTGGGTCTCCCAGAACCTCATTTTGCACTTTCTTCGCAGATAGGCCCTCCCTGGCAGTGGCAGCGATGCCGTGCGGAACGCTGCCACGCCCTCTCCGCGGCGACAATCGCGAACTCGGCCTTGCCGTCCGATCCCTCCAACTGCAGGATTAGCCAGTCCCGCAATGCGATAATGAGGAAAGACGCCAAAGGGAGAGGGACCGAAACATCATGTTCTCGTGGTTGGGAAAGGGCCGCGACGCCACGGTTGCGTCAACACCCAAGTTGGATCTGGACGCCATCGCGCAGCAGGAGCGCGCCATCCTGTTCAAACATAGCCGCACCTGCCCGGTAAGTTGGGCCGCCCAGGCCGAGGTCCGCCGTTTCACCGAAAAGCACCCGGAGGTTCCCGTCTACACCATCGTTGTTCAGGAAGACCGGGAAATGTCGCGCCGCGTCGCCGAATGGACCGGCGTCACCCACGAGTCCCCCCAGGCGATCATCCTCCAACGCGGCAAGGTAGTCACCGCGGATTCGCACGAAGGCGTTACCGAGGAGTACCTCACCGCCAGCGTCCAGCGTTAGTTAGCGCGCGCGCCCTCCTGCATCGCCTGGCTGACGGCGCCGATCACGGTTCGCCACGCCGACTTCACCTCCGCATCGAACGCCACGCCCAACGCCTGGCCCAGTGACCACAGCAACGCCGCCTCCACCATGGCGTAGTGCGCCGGAAGCACTCCATATCCGGCGTGCCGCTGCCCCATCGCGTGGAGCACCGGCGTCAACTCCTCCACTTGGTCCAGATGTTCCACCACCGCCGTCAGCATCTCCATCAGCTTCATGCCCTGCTTGGAGATATCGTTCTGAAACAGCGGCCGCACGCCCGGCTCCATGGCGAACAGCCGGCCATAGAACAGCAGCGACAAGGGCCCGGCCACCTCCCGGATACTCACGAAGCTCTCCCGAATCAACTGCTTTTCCCGCGGTGTCATTTCACACCCTCCAGTGCCTTTTCCAGAGCCTGTATTTCTCGCCGTGTGGCCTCGGAAACCGCGCCGGGCTTGGCCACCTTGCTCCATTGCTCCAAACTCTTCTCCAGCCACCGCCGCGCCTCCGCCCGGTTAGACGGCTCGCTCCGGGCCAGCGCCGCATACACCAGGCCCATCGCCCCGGTCCCGCGGGGGGTCAGCAGCCGTTGCACCGCTTCGGACCGCCCTTTGCCCGCCGGATCGGTCAACTCCATCACCCGTCCGGCCAGCGCCAGCGCCGTCGTCCGGTCGCCGCGGAGCGCGGCCGCCTCCCCTAACTTCCGGTACAGCAATACGCACGCCGTCACCACCGTAATGGACCCGGAGTCCAGCATCGGTTCGCCCTGCCGCAAACCCGCCCGCCAGGTCTTCTCCGCCACCGCCGGGTTCCCCGCCGTGGCATAGGCATCGCCAAGAAAGTTGTAGGTAAACAAAAGCTCCGCACGATTGGCGCGGTTGTTCGGACTGGCTTGCGCTAACTCTTCCTGCAACCCGGCCGCCCGCTGCAGCAGTTCCGTCCGCCGTCCCACGTCCGCGTCGGGCGTCACCGTGGCCAGGCGAACCAGCGCGATGGCATAGTCACTCTTGGCCCGCTGGTCCGCCGGATCGGCTTGGAAAATCCGCAACGCCAGATCCCTCATCCGTCCATAGGCCTCCGCCGCGCCCGCCCGGTCTCCCAGATTGCGCAGGTTCGGATTTCCCAGCACATCCCCCATGTTCGAATACCCGATCATGAGTTCCCGCTGGCGGGTCATGTTCGAAGGATCGGACTCGGCCAGACGTTTCATGATCGCCACCGCGGCGGCATTTTCCGCCTTGGCTTCGGCCAAATGCCCCAGTTGCCGCTCCGAAAGCGCCATGCCCGAATGGGCGGAGGCCATGACGGCCAGCAGTTCCGGGTCCTCCGGCGTTGCCGCGAACAGCGGTTTCAACAGCGCCAACGCCCTGCCGTTGCGCTCCCGCGCCGCCTCCAGCCGCCCGCGCCTCCGTTCCGCGTGCGCCGCCATCTCCTGAATTTCGGCCACCCGCCGCCGCTCCCGCGCATCCTCCGGATACCGGGCCAGTAACTGCTCGGCCAGCTGTTCCGCCTTTTCATAACTCGCCATCCCCTGCGCCGCATCCTTCGTTTCCGTCAGCAGCGCCCCTATCCGCCCGTGGACCGTCACCCGTTCCGCCTCCGCTTTCCGGTTCGCTCCCTCCCGGGCTACCACCGCATCCAGCAACTCCAGCGCCTTTCGATAACTCGCCAGCGCCTCTTCCGTCTTTCCCAGATTCGCCCCGCTCACATTGCCCTGCACGTCGCCGATCCGCCGGTACGCCGACGCTAACTCCCGCTGTAACTCCGAGTCTCCGCCGGCGTTCCGCGACAGGTTATCCAGATACTCCAGGCCGGTCCGGACAATTAACTCCCGCGCCTTCGTCGAGCCCGGCAACTCCTGCACCGCGTCGTACACATCAAAAACGAAGGTGTTCGACAGCTGCCGCACCAGCCCCAGGTTCTCATTGGCCTTCCGAGCCGAGCGCACCGACACCACCACCCCGGCCAGCAGCGTCACCAGCACCGCCGCGGCGGCCGCCACCAGGCCCTTGCGCCGCCGCACAAACTTCCCCACCCGGTAGCGCCAAGTATCCGAACGCGCCTTCACCGGCTGGTCCGTCAGGTGCCGCCGGATGTCCTCGGCAAACTGCTCAATCGACGCGTACCGGCGCGCCGGGTCCTTCTGCAGCGCCTGCATCACGATGTTATCCAGGTCCCCGGCCTGGCTCTTCACCAATCGATGCGGCCGCACAATCTCCGCCTGGCAGATCCCGGCCTCAATGCCCCGCAAACTGTAATCGGCGATCCGGTGCGGCTTGGCCCCGGTCAGAAGCTCATACAGCACCGCGCCCAGCGAGTAGACGTCGGAGGCGATGTTGGTCGGCTCCCCCAGAATCTGCTCCGGACTGGCGTACTCCGGCGTTAGCGGCGCCGGACCCGCCTCCATCGTCTCTTCCCCCAGCACCGGTTCGGCATGGAGCAGCTTACAGATGCCGAAGTCCAGCAGTTTCACCGCCCCGGCCTCGTCCACCAGAATGTTGCCAGGCTTCAGGTCCCGGTGAATCACGAACTGCCGGTGCGCGTAGCCCACCGCGTCACAGACATCTAGAAACAGCCCCAGCCGCGCGCGCACCGGCAATCCCCGCTCCCGGCAGTAATCGGTGATCCGGGTGCCCTTCACATACTCCATCACGATGTAGGGCAGCCCTTCCGGCGTTGTTCCGCCGTCGAGCAGCCGGGCAATATGCGGGTGCTGCAGCCGCGCCAGCGTCTGCCGCTCCCGGTAGAAACGATGGAGAATCAGGTCCGTATCCATCCCCCGCCGCACCAGCTTGATGGCCACTTGCGTCTGATATTGGTCATCGTCGCGCTCGGCCAGATACACCGTTCCCATGCCGCCCCGCCCCAACTCGCTCACCAGCCGGTAGGGCCCCACCCGCACCGGGGCCCCCATCAAGCCGCCGCCCTCCATCAGCTTCGCCACCGCCGGCGCAACCTGCCCGGCCACGAACCCTTCGCCCGCCGCCGCATCACTCGCCAACAGCGATAACACCTCCTCGGCCAGTTCCGCGTCGCCCGCGCTGGCCTCCCGCACCCACGCCTCCCGCCGGGCGGCCGGCACCTCCATGGCACCGCCAAACAACTCCTCCACCCGACGCCAGCGCCCTCCCGTCATCGGCTCTCGCCCCGGATCTCGCGGTGCAGCCAGGCTTCGGCCAGCCGCTGTTCCCGGCCCACCGTCGCCGTTGAGATCCCCAGCGTCTGCGCCACCTCCTCCACCGTCATGCCCCCGAAGAATCGCAGCTCAATGATCCGGCACTTCCGTTCATCAAACTTCGCCAACGCCTGCAGGGCGTCGTCCAGTTCCAGAATTCCGTCACTCCGCTCGGCCGAAAACCGCAGCGCCTCGTCCAGACTGGCATTGGCCACCCCGCTGCCGCGCTTGGCCGCCCGGTGGCGCCGCGCGTTCTCCACCAGTAACTGCCGCATCAGATACGCCGCCACGCCGAAGAAGTGGGACCGGCTTTGCCAGTCCGGAAGCTTCTGCTGCACCAGCCGCATATACGCCTCATGAACCAGCGCCGTCGGCTGCAATGTCCGCGCCGCCCGCTCATTCCGAATGTAGTGGGCCGCCATCCGGTGCAGTTCGCCATACAACAGTGGGATCAGGTCATCCTTGGCTCCTTCGTTCCCCGCGTTCCATTCACTCAGTAATCGAGTCACGTCAGCGTCTATGGCCATGCCGGTAACCTTTGCGGAATTATAGCGCGGCGGGCGGGGGCGATCCCCCCGGCCCGCCGCTCGCTTCGTTACGGAAACACCTGCCGCAGCCATTGCGAAACCGGCAACTCCAGCAGGAAGGCGTGGTTCGGCGATCCCAAGTGATCGATGTGACCGAAGTTATGGATCTGCTGGAAAGTCACCGCCGTCGAACCCAGCTTGGCCGGTAACTCATCCATCACCGAACCGAATCCGGCGCCCGCCTTGATAATCATCACCGGGGCCTTGAAGTTCCCCAGCTTCGAGGAGTACGCCGTCTCCACGCCCGCCAGGCTGCAGTAGAGATCCCGCACCACGCGGTTCGCCGTCACATCGTTGAACAGCGCGATACTCCCCGTCAGCCGGTCGATGTCGGAGAACAGCAACTGCCCGCTCCCCACATCGCCGGCCGCGGAAATAAACCCCGGCCGCGGCGACGGTGCGAACGGATTCGGCGTTGCCAGCACAAACACCAGCGCCTGCCGATTCGTCAACCCCGGCGGGAAACCCGGAACCGGAATCGCAAACGGGGCGTTCGGCGCCGTCCGGGCCATTTCCGCAACCAACTTCACGAACGGCAGCGATTGATCGTCCACCGGCACCCCCGCCGCCACCATTCCGCTCAACTGATTGCAGAACGGCAGCGTGTGCGCCTTCACCGCCGGGTCGTTGGTGACATGCGAACCCTCCCAGGCCAGCAGGCCGGCATAATCACCCGGAGTCTCATTGACCACCGCCAGCGCCGAAATCGCACCCATCGACAGCCCGCCAATCACCGGCAACTTCTTTCCGTGAATGGCCCGGATCCGCCCGCGAATGTAACCCGCGTCCTTCACCACCGTCTGCATGCTCCACTGCAGTGCCGGAGCACAGTTCAGCGCCCCGCCGCACTGCCCCGGCCCGATCCCCGTCTCCCGCGGCGAATACCCCCAAACGTCATAGCCGAGAAACGCGAAGAACCCCGCAAACGACTTCGCCGCATTGCCGTCCTCACTGTACAGATACCCGCGGAAGTTGTTTCCCAGCGAAGGCAGCAGCAGAATCGTCCCCCGGTGGGGAATGTTCGGCCGCCGCAGGCGATGCATCTGGAACCGGTTGATGGCCGCCGGACCCTCCTGCACCACCGTATTGGTCAGTTTCAGTTCGCCAAGAGGCAAATCGATGCTCACTGTCTGTTCGCTCACCACCTGATAATCCGCGGCGGCGGCGCTGAACACGGTCAGAAGTCCAGCGCTCAAAAATAGTCTTGCCAGTATAGTCTTGCTCATAACTTTTCTCCGTTATCGCTTTGTTATTTGTCGGTCGTGTAGCCCGACGCACTCACCACAAACCGGTCGCTGTGCGCCACCGCGTCGGTTTCGCACGAGACCCGCAATGTGCCTTCGGCGTTCGAGTCGGCATAGATCAACGTCTGCCCGTTCAGCACCGTCCAGGTCTTGCTCTGGGGCTGCAGCACCACCGGCAACGGAAGCGGAAACCGGACGCGATCGGCCGCCAGTTCCGCCTTCATCACCCGTGGATGGGACGACTCGATTTCGCAACTCAGCAGCTTCCCGTAGATACTGAGTGTCGGCCCGAGTGTCACCGCCACCCGTTCGATCGTCAGTATCCTCCCCGGCGGCGGTTGCGGCAGGTCCATAATCAGCCGCGAGGTGTCTCCAATGTGAGACGTCTTCACGAACGTCATCTGCCAGGGCTGACGGTTTGTCTGTGCGTGCGCCGTCCCCGTTCCCCAACAGGCCGCCAGCAGCGCGGCTGCCATCCAACAACGAAACATATAGGTTTCTCCCGTATTTTGCGTATGCGGATCCCGCCGGCCTTAGCGGCCTCGCGTCATCCGAAACGTAGGGTGAGAACCTGCGCCGATTTCGATCACAGTTATGGAAAAAAGTTTCGCGGCGGGACAACTCACCGCTTCTTCGGCGGGAACTCCCGGTCACAGAACACCCGGAATGTCTCGCTGTAGAGGGCAAAGTCCCGGTCATAGACAGCGCGCAGCAGCGGCGAGGCGAACCAGCGGCGGTACTGGTTCATCCACCCCGCCACCGCCGGATGCTCAAACGTCGTCGACAGCCGCAGGTCGTAGAATACGTTCTCCATCAGCTGGATAATCCGCAGGCAGAACGTCACCGCGCGCACGTCCCGCGGGTCATTGATATCCAGTAGGGGTGCGTTCGCGCCGCCGCTGAACTGCGCGGCCAACCCGGCGAGCTCTTTCTCGCTCTGCAGCTCTTTCATGAAGACGTCCCAAGCCGCCGCCGACTTGGAGAACATCTCCCGCAGCGAACGGGGCAACGGCTTCCACGCCTGATAGAGCGACTCGAAGTAGCCCCGTAGATCGCCCCCGCCGTAGCCCCGAAACATCTTGAACCCGGCGTGATCCCCCAACTTCCGGTAACTCTCAAACTGGCTCTCGCTAAAGAACTGGTCCGCCGTCGGTTGGTGCGGAAACAGGGGATTTGCCTTTCGGTACGTCAGCACGTCCTGCGACTCATCCCCGGTCACCGACAGCTTCACGTAGACCAGATACCCGCACACCGGGTCCCCCGGATACCAGATCCGCCCCACCGTACCGTGGGACCGGCTCCACCCCGTCTCCGGGTCCTGCTCCATATCCCCGCTGTCGATGTCGATACAAACGCCGAAATCCTCCTGCGCCTTTCGTACCAGCCCGCCCAGCCCCTCGAATCGGAATCCGCTGTCCTCCTCGCCATCGATACAGAGGATCAGCTTCCGCTTCCGGGCAATCAGCTCGTATACGGCCAGATTCTCAAAGTGCCCGCCATCGCTCAGGTAAATCGACCCCGCCGACCGGCTCGGCACTCCGAATAGATCGTAAAGCTGGCACAGCACTCCCCACCGCGGCGCCTGCGGCCGCCAACCGTCCTTCTCCGTCCACTCCGCCGCCGGGTCCGTGAACCAATACCCCAACCGTACGTTGAAGATCGTCATCAGGAACGCCAGCGCCGGTGAACTGTGATACCCCATGTTCGGCGACGCCGCCGCCCCCGATATCGTCATCGCATCCCCGAACGAGAACAGGGCCCCTTTTTCGAAGATCCGGAAATACTCTTCCGGCCTCCCTTTCGCCTTCGGCATCCGGTAACCGCACCCATGCTGGGTGAACGCGAACGACACCGCCCGCCTCTCCGCCAGCCCGGTATCCCCCAGGCCCAGATTCGCCGCCGTATTCAGAATGTGCAGGAACCCCGCATTGTCCTCCTTCTTCAGGTCCTTCAACAACCGGTCATCACTGCTCGACAAGTTAGTGAACGGCACTAACTCCCCGTCCGTCCCCCGGCCCCGGTTTGACGCCCCGCAGTAGGCCCGCACCAGCCGGTTCTTGTAGAACGGAAACAACGAGAACTCGTTCACCGGTAACGTCACGCCCACCACCAGGAACACGAGTAGCGTGGCCCCCAGCCCAGCCAGCGGCCACCAGGTCTCCGCCAGCCGGCCCGCGTCTTCGGTCCCCGCCGCCGCCGTCTCCCGCCACAGTGCCACCCAGTCCACCGGGGCGGCCTCCTTCCGGCAACTGTCGCAATACTGCACCTGCGGTCCCTGCGCTAGCAGTTCCGGTAACTTCCCTCCAGGGTGGAACCGGTCCATCCCCATCTGGACCCCAAATGAAATCAGCCCCAACAGACCAAATAGAAACACATAGGCCGTCAGCGGCAACACCTTGTCCAGTCTTCCCGTATCCTTCCCGGACGTCCTCGGACTCCGCGCCAGCACCAGCCCCAGCCCTGTGATTGCTGCCCACAACGTCCCCGTCGCGATCGCCAGCCCCCCGGCACGGTACAGAAATCCCACCACGATCGGCCCGTACATCGCCGTCGTATTCACCACAATCCCCACCGCGCTGAAGATCCCCGTCCACGCCGCCATCCGGCTGAACCCCTCCCGGTCTATATCTCGCACGTACGGCCCCATCGTCCCCACCAGGAGAATCAGCGCCAGCGAACACCCGGACGAAATCAGCGGCGCCGCCCAGATCGTCTCCATAAGGTGCGTGTGCAGCGGTGCCCGCGCCGCGCAAATCGCCACAATTCCCGCCAGCGTACCCGCGCACACCACGGCACATGCCACCACCCGCCCCCAGAATCCCCACTCGAGCTTGCCGTGCAGCCCGTCCCTCTGCCGCACATTCCAGCCACCCAGAAATCCCGCCAGCCCCGCGATGCCCCCTGTCCACCAGACAATCAACTCCATCTCTGCCGCCGCCGGCCGCACTTGAAACACGTGCGCCAGGAATATCGACCCCAAACACAGCAGCGCCCCCGGATAAACCCCTCGTTCCCGCCCCCCTTGCCCCAGCGCCACATACACAACAATCGCCGTCAGCAGCGTCCCCAGCGCCGCCCCAAGCCACAGCATCGGCTCTCTCGCCAATCCCGCCACCGGCCAAAGCCAACCCGCAAACTCCACCTCCGGGAACTTCATCAGCGTCAAATACAGATACGGCGTCAATAGCGCAGCCGCCAGAAACGGCACCAGCACCAAAAGGTTCAGCAGCGTGTTCCGCCCCCAGATTGCCAGGATCAGCCAGCTGTCCGGACTCAACGCTCCATTCTCCGGCGCCAGAAAGTTGCCATAGGTTCGCAACCACCGGATCTCGTCCGCCTCCTCGGTCGCCGCGCCAGGCTCCGGCGGCGGTACCAGTTGCTTCTCGATCTTCCCGATCCCCCCGGCCTCCCGCGCCCACAGGCTCAGCCACGTCCCGATATACCCCCCGCCGGATACCGTTGACAAACACTCCATCCTGCCCAGCAACTTCTCCCGCGCCAGACTCTGGATTACACCCAGCGCAAACGTCGCACTCCGGATTCCGCCTCCGGATATAGCCAGACTCCACTTACTCCCCGCGTCCGCTTTGCTCAGCGCCTCATGCGCAAAAAACTCCGCCTCACTAATGGCCAATCGTGTATCTTTCTTCACTTCTTCCACGCTCGTGCCCTCCCTCCGGCATCCTTGCCTCGACGTCGAGTCTACTAAATCTTCCTACCCGGAAAATTTTAGTCCCGGTACCTGTATCGGTGCCGGTCTCCACTATAAATCTGCTAGCCTATCCGAATGCTCACCCGCCCGGCCCTTGCTGTTCTGTTCTTTGGCTCTCTCACCCTCCTCGCGCAAGCCCCTTCCATTACCGAAGTCGAAGTCAATCAAGCTCTCGGCAAACAGTTCAACGGCGCCCTCGATTTCGTCGCCGGCAAGGATACGGCCATCCGCGCCTTTCTCGCCGCCCCGGCCACCATTGATCCCGCCAATACCAAATTGGTGATTCAGCGCGACGGCAACACCGTCACCGAACTCGCCCCCCGCCCCTATACCGACGCGGTGAACATAGTCGAGTTCCTCTGCCCCACCCGCGCCGCCTGCGGCAACTGGCAGGCCGGCTCCTACACCTTCTCCGCCACCGTCAACGGGGAAACCCGCTCCACCGCCCCCGGTACCATCATCTTCAAGGAGCGCCAGGCACTCCGCATCCTCGTCCGCCCCGTCAAAGCCCACTACAAGGGAACCATCCAGTCCGTCACCGGCGACCGCTGGCGCCGCGCCGTCGAATACGTCCGCCACGTTTACCCCGTCGCCGCCGACAAGATCACCTGGGTCATTCAGGATGAGTTCGACGCCTCCGACGCCAAATACGACCTGGAAACGCCCGCCGGCGAAAGGGCCCTTTGGGAAGCGCTCACGAACCAGATGCCCCAGCACTGCGCCGCCAACAACAAGGCCGAGGGCTGCTTCGATCTCATCGTCGGCTTCATCCAAAGCCGCAACCTCGGCTTCCCCAACGGCACCGGCCAGGGCTTCACCATGGGCCGCCCCACCAACATCGTCGTCGCCAGCGACGAAGATATGGAATCCACCGTCGCCCACGAAATCGCCCACATCTACGGCGCCGGCGACACCTACGCCGATGGCGCCATCCGGTGCGCCGTCAACCCCGCGCCCAATGGCATGTCCGGCAAGGATTGGGACGACCGCGACAAAACCACCTCCTGCTCCGCCGGCCGCCAGCAATTCCCCAACGTCTCCGCTACCCTCATCCCCGCCGAAGCACAGGCCTACGAAGTCGGCGGCCGCGGCGCCCTCGGCGAGAAAGCCTGCTTCATGGGCTCCGGCGGCAAGTCCCCCGACTATTGGGTCACCCCCGACGTCTACAAACGCCTCTTCGATTCCCTCGACCCCGTCAACCCCATCAAGCAATCCCTCAACGCCCCCCGCGCCACCCCCTTCGCCCAACGCGTCATCCACTACTCCGGCTTCCTGAATGAAGCCTTCGAAGTCGACAAGGACCCCTGGTATACCCTCATTACCTCGGAAGTCGTCCCCGATACCACCGGGTCCATCCTGATCCGCGCCGTCGACGCCGCCGGCAACACCCTCTCCTCCCAGGCCATCACCACCCAGTTCAACACCCTCACCAATCCCCCCCGCCACATCGACTGGTCCCCCTTCGACGGTGTCATCCGCTTCCCGGAGAACACCGCCCGCTTTGAAATCGTCGCCAATGGCACCGTCCGGTCCACCATCGCGGTCAACCCCACCGACCCGATCATCACCGGCGTCTCCCCCACCGCAACCGGCACCACCCTCAACGCCACCCACACCATTCAGTGGACGGCCACCCCCACCGGCCCCGGCCCGCTCACCTACCTCGTCGAATACAACCCCGGTACCAACCCCGCCGATTGGATGGTCCTCGCCGACGACCTCACCGATGCCTCCTGGCAGGAAGACTTCTCCACCCTCCCCGGCGGTCCCCAGGCCCGCATCCGCGTCACCGCCACCGATGGCGTCCGCTCCGCCTCGGCCGAATCCGTCGCCTTCCGTGTGCCCTACAAGGCCCCCGAAGTCTATATCGACGACACCCCCGCTACCCTCGTCGCCGGCAAGGATCTCCCCCTCAATGGCGAAGCCTTCGACGTCCAGGACGATATCATCCCCGATAGCAAACTCCTCTGGCGCTCCTCCCTTTCCGGTATCCTCGGCTCCGGTGCCCAGATCGTCGCCCGCAATCTCGTCCCGGGCCGCCATGAAATCACTCTCTCGGCCACCAACTCGGTCGGACTCACCACCGTCGACACCGTCATCATCAACGTCACCCCGGCCCCGGTAACCATCGCCATCGCCACCTCCTGCCCGCTCCCGGTGGCTACGGCCGGCGCCGTCTATTCGCAGTTCCTGGCTGCCACCGGCGGTAATGGCCTCTACACCTTCTCCATCTCCAGCGGCGCCCTCCCGGCCGGGATCAACCTCCGCAACCTGAACGGCAATTGGGTCATCGGCGGCGGTCCCACCACGCCCGGCACTTCCAACTTCACCCTCACCGTCACCGATACCTCCAACCCCGTCCAGACGGCCTCCCGCACCTGCGCCCTCACCGTCAGCCCGGCGCCGGTCGTGCCCGTCCTCCCCGGCGCCCCCGCCGCCCTCCGCATCGCCCAGGGCGATAACCAGTCCGGCGCCCCAGGCCAGCAACTCCCCCTCGCCTTCGTCGCCCAACTCGTCGACGCCAACGGCCTCTTCGTCGTCGGCCAGTCCGCCTCTTGGGAAATCGTGACCCCCGGCACCATTAACCTCGCCAACGTCGTCTCCACCACGGACCCCACCGGTCGCGTCTCCGCCCTCGGTACCCTCGGCAATGTCGCCGGCACCCATCAACTCCGCGTCCGCGCCGGTTCCTTTACACAAACCTTCCAGTTCACCGTCACCGTCGCCGGCCTCCGCCTCTCCCGCGTCTCCGGCGATGCCCAGGTCGCCTACGTCAATCGTGCCTTCCCTGCCCCGCTCGTCGTCGAACTTCGCGATGGCAACAACAACCCCGTCCCCGCCCAACTGGTCCAGTGGACCGTCCTGAACGGCGCCGCCACCCTTTCGGCCGCGTCATCCAATACCGATGCCGATGGCCGTGCCTCGGTCGCCGTCTCCGCCGGCGCCACCCCCAGTGACATCACCGTCCGCGCCACCCTCGGCACCCAGACCCTGACGTTCTCCCTCAACTCCTACGCCCAGGGTCCGCTCGTCGCCGCCGCGAACATTACCACCACCGCTCGCAACCTCCCCGGCATCGCCCCCTGCGCCCTCACTACCCTCGCCGGTACCGCCATCACCCCCGGCGTCACCGGCGTCGTCTCCACCAACCCGCGCAACGTCGGCAGCCTCCCGCTCAGCTACAACGGCCTCGAAGTCGAAATCGGCGGCCTCCGTGCCCCCATCATGGCCTTGGCCAACCAGAACGGCTCGGAGTCAATCATCGTCCAGGCCCCCTGCGACCTCCCCGCCCCCGGCCGCGCCCAGGTCATCATCCGCACCCCCGGCGCGCAGCAGCGGGTCGACAACGTGCAGGTATTCGCCGCCGCTCCCGGCATCTTTGAGACCACCGGCGGCGCCCGTCCCTTCGCCGGCGTCACCCGTCCCGATGGATCCTACGTCTCGGAGTCCAACCCCGCCCGCCGCGGCGAAACCGTCCGCGTCGCCGTCACCGGTCTCGGCCAGACAAACCCCATCTCGGTCACCAACCGGGAAGGTGTCGCCAACCAGTCGGTGAACGCCTCCGTCCAGGTCCGTGTCGCCGGCACCCCGGCCCGCCTCGTTTCCGCCATCACCGCCCCCGGCCTCATCGGCGTCTACCTCGTCTCATTCGAGGTCCCCGCCGGCATCGCCCCCGGCGCCTTCCCGGAACTGATCATCACCGCCGAAACGGCCGGCGGCGAACGCGTCCCCTCCAACGGGTCCACCCTCGCCGCCGTGCAGTAATCGCTCTACCCGGGTTGCGGCACGCCCCACCGGCTCGCGGCACGCCCCAAAGCACGTGCCGCTCCGCCCTGTTAGTTCACGTCCGGCAACACCAGCAGTTCAAACCCGCCGTCCTTCGTGGCCGGATCCAGCGCCACCACCGTCCGTGTCGTGTTCCCCGTCAGCGGTAAACGCCCGGAATCAATCGCCACCGTCTTCGTCCCGGCCACCGTCACCCGCGCCTGATAGACGCCCGCCGGAACCGTCAAATACCCGCTCGCCAGCGGAAAAGGCACCCGCGACAACGCTGGCGTTCCCGGCAGCGGCGCATACGGCGTCGTGGCATACACATCCACCGCCGGCGCCGTCGACGCCCCGTGTACAACCCGAATCTTTGCCATTCCCATCCCCGGCGCATCCACTTCATCGCCCGCGCCCATCAACTGCAACGTCCCGTCAGCCAGCTTCCCAAACGCAAAAAACGTGTAAGCATGCCCGCCCATTAATGGCGTCGGGCCCAGCGTCATTACCGTCGTTCCCGTCCCGCTCACATTCACCGCCAGCGAGTAAGTCGCCGCCGGCACAGGGGTGTATTCGGTAAACCCCTTGAACTTGATTCCTTGAAACACTAGCGATCCGTTCGCCAGCACGTCCACAGCAGGCGCATCCGCCGCTGCGTGCACCACACGAACCCACGCCGTGTTAGACGGAATCTGGGCCAGCGCGGCAATCGAGGTAAGTACGGCGAAAGTAGCCGCCGCAAGTAACTTCTTCATTGGTGAGTCTCCTAAGTGGTTGTCAGTGCGGACCGGCCGCCTGCCAGGTTCGGAGGCGGCCACTCGGGCCCCGCATTGGGAGAGATTCACCGGCCGGTTATCCGGTTTTCTTTTTTCGCTGACTCACTCACTCCATCCGCAACGCTTCCACCGGATCCAGCCGCGAGGCCCGCCGCGCCGGCAGATATCCCGCCACCGCCGCGACCGCCAGCAGCACGCCCAAAGCCCCGGCAAAGGTCAACGGATCGCTCGCCGTCACCCCGTACAGCATCCCTTCCAGCAGCCGCAATAACCCCCACGACGCCGCCAGCCCCGCCGCCACCCCGGCCAAGGTCATCCGCATCGTCTGCCACAGGATCTCCCCGCGCAGCGCCCCCGCCGTCGCTCCCAGCGCCATCCGGATTCCCATCTCCTTCTTCCGCTGCGTCACCGAATACGAAATCACTCCGTAGATCCCCAGCGACGCCAGCAACAGCGCAAACCCCGCGAATCCCCCCAGCAACACCACCATCAGCCGCCGCGGCGAAACCGACTGCTCCACAATCGTCTCCAGCCCCCGGAATGCCGTCACCGGCAGCGTCGGATCCATCGCCCGCAGCTCTCTCCGGACAATCGCTTCCAGATTCTGCCGCTCCCCCGCCCCGCGCACCACCAGGTCCACCATCGAAAAATCCCGCGTCTGCCACATCGGCAAATAGAACTCCCCGCCCGCCGCCTGCTCCAAGGCCAGGTGCCGCACATCCCGCACCACCCCAACCACCACCCGGTCGGTGTCCGTTCGCATCGTCTGCCCCACCGCCTCCTCCCCCGGCCACAGCCGCCGCGCCAGCGTCTCGTTGATCACAATCACATTCTCGCTCCCCACGTCGTCGCTCGCCCGCAGGTACCGCCCCTTCACCAGCCCGATCCCCATCGCCTCGAAATACCCGTCACTCACAATCCGCACGTACCCCAACGGGTAGTTCTCCCGCGTATACACCTTCCCCTTCGCCGCCGCCCCCCACGTCCGGTTCTTTCCCAGCGGCAACGAGTCCGTCAACCCCGCTTCGCCAATCCCCCCCGCCCCGCGGATCCGCCCCAGCGCCTCCCGGAAATACGCGTTCTGCGCCTCTTTGCTCGCAAAACGCCGCCCCGGATCAATCCGCAGCGCCAGCGCCTGCCGCGGCTGGAAACCCATATCCACCTCCATCACCCGCAAAAAACTCCGCATCAACAGCCCCGACCCCGCCAGCAGCAGACACGCCAGCGCCACCTCCCCCACCACCAGCGCCCCCCGCACCCGCGCATGTTCCCGCCCCGCCGACGCGCCCCGTGCATTCTGCGGTGCCGACACCCGCAGCGCCGGCACCAAACCGAATGCCAGCCCCGTCACCACCGCAATACACACCGTAAAACCCACCACCACCCAGTCCAGCGTCACCTGCGATAGCAACGGGATCTTCGTCTCCAGCCCGGCCAGCATCCGCGTCCCGCCCGCCGCCAGCACCAATCCAAATACCGCCCCCGCCCCCGATAGCAGCACGCTCTCCACCAGCATCTGCCGGATCAGCCGCCCCCGCCCCGCCCCCAGCGCCGCCCGGATCGCCATCTCCTTCTGCCGCGCCGTCGCCCGCGCCAGCAGCAGATTCGACAGGTTCGCGCACACAATCAGCATCACCAGCCCCACCGCCCCGGCCAGCACCACCATCGCCGGCCTCACCCCGCCCCGCACATACTCCCCCAGCGGCTCCACCACCGGCGTAAACTCGTTCCACCGCGGATTCTCCGCCGTCGACCGTTGCGCGAACACCCGCGTCTCCGCCGCCGCCGCTTCCACTGTCACCCCCGGCCGCAACCGCCCCACCAGCGACATCGTGTTCCCCCACCGGTTCGTCTGCTCGCTCAAGGGAAACGCCTGATACACGTCCACCTGCAATCCCGGCGCAAACAACGTCCCAAAATCAAAACTCGCCGGCAACACCCCGATCACTTCATACGGCTCTTCATTCAGCACCAGTTTCCGCCCCACCGCCCCCAGGTCCCCCTGCATCCGCCGCTCCCAGAACCGGTGACTCACCATCACCACCCGCGGCCCGTTCGGCACCGCCTCCTCCGCCCGGAACCCCCGCCCCAGCGCCGGCCCTACCCCCAGCACCGGAAAGAAGTTCGCCGTCACCGGCACCCCCGTCAGCCGCTCCGGCTCCCCGCTCCCGGTCATCTTCAGGTCCCCAGGGCTGTAAAACGCAAAGTACCCCGCCACCTCCGCATAACTCGCCGTCGACTTCTGCATCCCCTGCAAGTGCCCCACCTGCACCGTCCGCGCCGACATACCAGGCCCTCGCCCGTTGGCAATCCATACCAGCCGCTCCGGCTCGGCAAACGGCAAACTCCGCAGCAGGATCGTGTGCACTACGCTGAATACCGTCGCGCACGCCCCCACGCCCAGTCCCGCAATCAATACCGCCATCACCGCAAATCCCGCGTCCCGCCGCAGCGTCCGCAAACTGTACCGCACGTCCTGCCAGATCGTTTCCATAAGGGGTAATCCTCTCGCTTCCCGGTGTTCTTCCCGCGCCGCCACCACACTGCCCAATGCCGCCAGCGCCGCCCGCCGCGCCTCGGCTTCACTCATCCCGCTCCGCCGATTCTCTTCCATCGCCATCTCCAGATGCGCCGATAGTTCCTCGTCCAGATCCCGGTCCAGCGCCTCCCGCTCCCGCACCGCCCGCAGCCCCCGCAGCCACCTCACTTCGATTCCTCCGGCGCCAGCATCCGCCCCATCACCTCGCTCAACTGCCGCCAGTACGCCGCATCCACCGCCAACTGCTCCCGGCCCGCCTCCGTAATCGTGTAGAACTTCGCCTTCCGGTGGTTCTCGGATACCCCCCACTCCGCCGCAATCCACCCCCGCTGCTGCAGCCGCACCAGCGCCGCATAAATCGTCCCCTGATTCAGCAGCACCTGGTTCCCGCTTACCTGCTCGATCCGCCGCGCAATCCCGTAGCCGTGCAGCGCTCCCATCGTCGCCAGCGTCTGCAGCACCATCACGTCCAGCGTCCCTTGTAACAGCTCCATTTTGCTCATGTGGTATTCCCACACAAAGCGTAACAGAACTCCTGTGGCATTCCCACAGGAATAGCGAAAGTTTACCGAAGCGTCCCCGCCCCCCTCACCCCGCCAGCATCTCCTCCATCTTGTCGAACGAACCGCTCCACCCCCGCGTCATCCCGCCCCGCTCCCGCAGGAAGACATCCAACTCCTCCGCCGTCACCGCCCCGCTCGCCTCGCACCGCAGCGTCACCCGCGACTGCCCCTCCCCTTCCTCCGTGAACAGGACTTCAATCAACATCGTCTCCGGCCACACCGGCGAAAACGGATGCCGCGATACCCGCCCGTCTTTCTCACAGAACTCCTGCGTATACACCAGCCTCCCCGCCCCAACTTCCCGGAAACACAGCCGGAAGTAGAACTCGATCCCCGCCCCGAACATCCGCGACACCAGCGTCTCGCCCGCCGCAATCCCGCCCCCCGCCACTTCCATCTCCATCCCCTCCGGCGGCAGCCACTTCGCCAACTGCCCCGGATCGGTCCACATCCCGAATACCTCCTCCGCCGGCGCCGCAAACGACCGGTTGATCACAAACACCTCCCGGCCCAATGTCGCTTTCTCCACATACTCCGCCAGCCGGTCCCACGTCGATTCGCCCCCTGCCCGCTTGATGTGCTTCTTGATCTCCGCCGCCACCTCCGCCGTCGCCAGCGTCATCGTCATGTCCATCTCCGTCTGCTCCCCGCGAGCCCGGAAATACACCGTCACCCGGAACAACGGCGGCCGCCCCTCGCTCGCCCCGTGGTCGTACACCAGCGCCTCCCGCTCCCGGACTTCCAGATAGGTGGTGATGTTCGGATAATCCGTCCCGTCCGGCCCGTGCATCGTGTAGACCCACGTCCCCCCAGGCCGCAGATCCTTGCTGTGCGTCGTAATCGTGAACCCGCGCGGCCCCCACCACTGCGCTACCTGCTCCAGGTCCGTCCAGGCGTCCCAAACTGCCTCAATCGGCGCGTCAAACACCCGCGAAATCTTCAATTCATTCGAACTACTCTTGGTGGCCATCGCCGTTCCCCTTTTTCCGTTTCTTCGCGGTCGTCTCTTTCAGATACGCGTCCAGCCGGTCAAAACTCTCTTCCCAATAAACCCGGTACTGCTCCACCCATCCGGCCGCTTCCCGCAGCCCCGCACCCCGCAGCCGGCACGGCCGCCAGTGCGCCTCCCGCGTCTTCGTGATCAACCCCGCCCGCTCCAGTACCTGCACGTGCTTGGTAATCGCCGGCAGGCTCATCTTCCCCAAAAACGGCTCCGCCAACTCCCCCACGTTCGCCTCTCCCTGCGCCAGCCGCGCCAGCAGCGCCCGGCGCGTCGGATCGGCAAGTGCCGCAAAGGTCTGGCTCAGGGAGTCCGTCATCGGTTAACCAATTGGTTAATTAACCACATGGTTAATACTAGACGGGTACGCACCCCCTGTCAACAGAAAATCGCGCCGTCGCCCCTTGGTCTGCTCCCGCCTCAGGCGGGAAAAGCAGCGGGCAATGTCCCCGCCTTCGGGGCATGCTCTACCCCACCCCCAACGATTCCCCCATCCCCACGATCTGCCGCTCCCACCACGAGAACCGCAACCGCTCCTGCCACCCCACGCTCGCCTCGTCGAGCACTCTCCCGATCTCTCGCTCCACGCCAACGCGCGTCAGCGTCGTCAGCCGGTCGAACACGGCGATCGGGAACAGCCTGGCAAATACGCGCATCGCGGGACCGTCCCCCACCAGCGGAACCACTCCCAGATACAGCGCCTCCCAGGTTCGATGGCAATCCACCCCGTTCCCCCGCGGGGACACCACGCTTCGGTGCCGCGCCATTTCTTCGAGATACTGCGCAAACGGCACCGGCCGGCTACGGGCCGTCACCCAGTCCCGCCAGCACAGCGACCACCGCACCGGCATTCGCTCCCATCGATTCGTCCAGTCCGAGTGGCTCAGATAAGCGAGATTCGTAACGCCCGTAGCCCGCGCAGCGGCGGTTCGAAACGCCTCCGGCGAGCTCCGCCCCCCGCTCGCCGCCGGCCGCTCCAGCCCGATCGGAATCGGCGTCACCGCCGGATCTTCCACCATCGCATTCTGCGCATACCAGTGCCGCACACAAGCCGGCCGCAACGCCAGCAGCGCCGCATCCACACCCTGATCGGCATTATGTGTAATCAGAATGCAGGGGCGCCTGCGCCTCTCCATCATCCGGAACAACTCGGCGACGCGGTCGGTCATGCAGTACACAATCCGGCCCGCCTCCAGGACCTCGCCCGGAATCGCTCCGGAATCCGTATCGATCCGGATGTCGGCCAGGGCCGCAAACCGGTCACCGTGGATGTAGTCCGCCGCAAACCATGCGGCCAGTGCCGGTGCCCGCATCAGACGAAGTCCTGGATTCTCTTGCAATGAACGTGCAGATTGTTGAGCTTCCACTCCCTTCCTCCGTCGCACTGGTCAATCACCGCCGGGTACGCCCGCCGGCAATCATCGGTGCGCCATTCCAGCCGAAACCGTCCGTTCAGCAGATCAGGTCCGGCCCAGTGGTGCCGGAAAGCCACTCCCGGCGGATGCCCGTTCGGCGTGCCCCCGGCATACTGCCCCCACGACGCACCGTCGAAAAGCGAGGCGAACTCCTGCAGCCCGTTCGACAGCCCGTGCGGAGGAAGTTCCCGGGCAATCCGCGGAGCCACCCGGTCCAGCACCTCCAGCAGCCGCGCCGCCGGCCGCGGCCACCGCCGCGGAATCATCGCCGGCCATCTCGGCGCGCTCGGCAGGATCGGAAAACTCCCCAACAGCGCCGGCTCCTGCCGTTGCACAATCCCCAGCAGCGTCGACTCGTTCACCATCCCGGCCCGCAACATCGAACGCAGTTTCCATTCCCCCAGCGGCAAAAGCTGCAGTATCGCCCCGCACACGGCATCCAGCGCCCCGCGCGACCCGGCATACAGGATCGCCGCCGTGCAGCCCTCGCCCGGCCCCAATGGCGCCACCGCGCACGCCTCTCCGAAACACTTTTCCATCGTCCCCGCCATCTGCGCCGGATCGAAGTAAATCGTGACGTCGTTCTCCACATGGAGAACCCTCGGCACTCCCTTGTCCCGCATCAGTTCCGCCAGCACAAACAAGCGTTCCAGGGTGTGGTGCCAGAACCCGTTCGCGCCATATAGGTCATCCAGCCAGGAAAGCCCGCGCAGCCGCCGCACCGCGCTCGCGCCATCCCATCGTGTATTGACGATCCCCTCCGCCGAAAGCGCTGCCAGCTCCCCCGCACCCATCGCTCCCCGGGGAATCACGCAGAATAGCGGACCCGAATGAAATCGGCGGGTCTGCCGCACGGTCTCCCAGAAGTACGGCGGCAGGGCGGGACCCAGATGTATGTGGACAACCGGTAGCATGGCGTTCGTCATCGCACCGCTAACGCAAGTTCAGCATCGCATGCCGCCTCGAAAATGTGCCGGACCAGGATCTGCTCCGCGCACAGGCTCTGGCCGGCCGAACGGAGCGGCCACCACGGCTTGTCCCCGTAGAACGCCGCGCACGCTACGAACGTGCTCGGCGGCCCCACCAGGATGTCGCACAGCGCCAGTTCCAGAAAACTCTCCAGCCAGTGCCCGCCGCTGTTGACGCTGCCCGTCGCCAACACCACCGGTAAGCCGTCGAATACCTCGCACGGAAACCGATCGTCGCCGGCCGCCACAATCACCACCCGCTTCCCCGGGTAATGCGCCACCACCTCGCCAACCCATCGCGCATACTCGCTCCAGGAATAGTAGAATCGACCGTCGAAAAACGTCTCATAGTCCCCCCGCCTCACGAACAGCCCCACCAGCACGTCGTTGCGCCCGCGCAGATCCGCAATGAACGCCGACGCCACGTCCCCGTATTCCGGCACCGGCGTAAAACAGCCGCGCACTTCCCCCGCATGGCGCTCCAGCCACGACCAGCAACTGTACTCCCATCCGGCGCAAACCAGATATCGCGCCGATCGCGCACGCTCCACAAACGCCGGATCCTCCAGGTTCACCACCCCCTCCACCGGCTTTTCCAGCAACTCCACGCCCAGCCAGCCCATATGCCGCGAAGCTCGCAACAGGGCCCGCTGCAGCTTCCAGTTGGTGTCCCACTCCCCTCCCCAGGGCCACCGGTCTGCCATCCGGGCCACCGCGTTCACCCATCCGCCCCCGCCGGGCGAAACGCACGCCGGGCGCTCCCTCCATTCGCAAAATAGCTTCGCATACGGCCAAAACGGCAAGTGCAGAACCGAACAACTGCCCTCGAGTTCCCTCACCCACGCCGTCCAGTGGAAAAAGCGGAGTAACTGATTGCCAAAGCGGCCCGCGCTGAATGTGTAGAGGAGGAGAGGTGTACCAGGCACGGCGGCTTCGCTGTTTCGATAAGTTGCGATGGTACCATCAATCGTGCACGGACCCGACCCGGCTGGGAGCATTCTTCACATCGCGGCCGAACTGGTCTTTGGTGGCGTCGAAAACTGGCTCCTCTCGGTCGTGCGCCTCCTCACCCCCCGCGGCTTCCGGATGGATCTCGCCGTCACCGGCACCATCGATCCGCGCGTGCGCCGCAAGTTCGAGGCTCTCGGTGCCCGCGTCTTCTCCTGCCCCAGCACCTACCAGCCCCTCCAGGTCAGCCGCAACTTGCGCCGCATCCTCGCCGCGCATGGCCCCTACGACATCCTCCACTGCCACATGCATCGCGGCAATGCCCATGCCGCCCTCACCGCCCGCCTCGCCGGCGTCCCGGCCATTGTCGTTCACAGTCACCTGAACACCGCCGCCTGGGAAGCGGGTAGCGGTTGGGGAACCCGGCCCAAAACCTGGCTCGCCGCCGGCATCCAACGCCTCTGTGCCGATCAGGGTCTCGCCTGCAGTCACGCCGCCGGCGACTGCCTCTTTGACCGTGGTTGGCGGAACCGCCGCGACTGGTCCGTCCACTATTGCGGCCTGGACCTCACGCCGTTCCGCCTTCCCGTCGATCGCCTCGCCCTCCGCCACCGCCTCGGCATCCCTCCCGACGCCTTTGTCATCGGCCACGTCGGCCGTTTCGATCCCGTCAAAAACCAGGACCTCATCCTCCAACTCGCCGTCCCGTTCACCGCCGCCCATCCCGACGCCTGCGTTGTCCTCGTCGGGGACGGCGACTTGCGCCCCGCCCTGGAACAGCGCGCCCTCCAACTCGGCCTGGCCGGCCGCATCCGCTTCCTCGGCGCCCGCGATGATGTGCCAGAACTCCTCCTCGGCCTCTTCGACGCCTTCCTCTTGCCCTCCCTCGCCGAAGGCCTGCCAATCTCCTATCTGGAGGCCCAGGCCGCCGGCCTGCCCGCCTTGATCTCCGATCGTATCCCCGTCGAGGCCCGCGTTCTTCCGGCCGTCGAGGTATTGCCGGTCTCCCACTCCCCCGCTGCTTGGGCCGCCGCCCTCCAGCGTCTCCGCGGCCAGCGCCTCCAGCCCCACGCCGCGCAAGCCCTCCTGCGCCAGGCCGGCTTTGACGCGGAAGATTCCGTTCACCGCCTGGAACGCCGCTATCACGACCTCCTGCATCGGCGCGGCCGGCTGCGGAGCCTCGCTACCCCCCGCCGCGCCCTGTAGCCCATCCGCTACCTCCCGTCGGCCCTATAACCGGTGCCAGTCCGCCGGGAAGATGCCTCTTTGTGCCGGCGCCTGCCGGTGAAACAGCCACTCCCGCGGAGCATATACCCGCTTTCCTGCCGCCTCCCCAAGGTACGCCGCCCACCAACTGAATGTGCTGTTGGCAATCACAAAATGGCCGCAGCCGGCCATGCGGCTGAGCACCCGCGCCGGCGCCTCCCCTGGCTTCGGCTCATCCACCACCACCTTGTCCCCGTCCTCGAAAAGATTCTCCGGAATCCGGCCCGAATCGCTGAACACCCGGAAACGCGCCCCCGGAACCTCCGCCCGAACCGCCGCCAGCGCCCGGCGATAGTAGCCCATCCCCAGCACCGTCCCCGCGTGCTCCGGCATCTTCTCCCCGTTCCGGTCCAGGTCCCGCGCCTGCCGCAGATGGACCGCCACCTCGCCCGCCCCGCCCGCCGCGCCAGGCCCCATCGCCACACGAATTCGCCCTACCGTGTCCCCATCCACATACTCCAGCAACTGAAAACAGCTCCGGCAAACCACCTCCGGCCCCGGCCACCAGCGGACCATCCCCAGCGCCGCCCCCATCGGCAGCGAACAGATCCCGCGCCGGAAAAGCAGCCGCTGTTCCACCGTCACCGCCAGCCGCTCCTGCAGCGCGTTTCGCCACCTCCCCCCAGCCGCGGCCGGCCGCGCCCGCCTCTCCGCCGGAATCAGCGAAGCTAGCTCGAATCGCCGCCCCGACGCATCGTTCCGGAAGCCCAGCTCGCAGTCGAAAGCAACGTCGCATCCGGTCCGCTTCCGGATCGTCTCCCCAGCGCACAGTTGAAACAGCTGGTTCCCGATTCCGCCTTGCAGGATCACCACCACCCGCCGCCCCCCGCCGCCTCCATTCATACGCCCGTCTTCCCCAAGCCCAGCCGTCCTCGCGCCCACCGCTCGCCAGCGCGCAGCGCGTCCAATACCGCCCTATGCCGGGGCTCCCCCCGATACCGCCGCACAAACCCCGGATCCGCCTCCAGCGTCCGCTCGAACAGTTCCCGGGACTCCCATTCGTTCATCCCCAGCCGGTAGGCGATGGCGCTCGCCGCCGTCTGGTCATGCCGGTGGCCCTTCACCCTCGGGTCCGCCGACGCATTCGGTGGCCAGCCGTGTACCCCGCTCCACTTCGGACCCGGAAACGTCACCCCGTCCGTCGCCCTCTCCTGCCACTGTCGAAGAAACTCCACCGCCTTCGGCGATCCCAAATCCAGCCCCACCACCGCGGACCAGCAGCAGGGAATCGCAAAGGACTCGTCCCGCGTGATGCCAAGAGGCCCCAAAGCTTCGTCCTTGCAGTACTCTCCCACCGAGTGTCGCTCGGGAAAAAAGAGGTAACCTCTCCGTTCGATCGATTCGAACAGGGGATCGAGCCTTCCCCGAATCCGAATGCCCGCGTCCATCCAAAGCACCAGCCGGTAGCCTTGCGATTGCGCCTCGGCAAAACAAAACGGCTTGAACCCGCAAAAGGCTTCCCCTCCGCTCGGCGCGCCGGCCGGGTAACGTTGGTCCCACGCCAGGAATCCTCCCCGGTAGCCGGTCCGGCGCAGTCCGTCCCGGATCCGCGCAATCCCGCGCGAGTAGTCCTGGAATTCCGCCGCCGGATGGTCGGATGGCACCGCGCCATTCACCCCTAACGTAATCACACAGCGCGGCAACGCGGCCTCTCGCGACGGAACGAACACGGCCCGGCGGCCTCACCGAATCTCGCATCGCCACCCGTTCCGGCCCGAAACCCGGCCCGGAGCGGACGCAACCTCGCGCCAGACGCACGCGATCGGCACAAAACGAGCGCCTGGCAACGGAATCCCACCTGGAGATTTTATCCATCACCGCCAACGCCGGGCAAGGCAACACCCACGCCGATCGCCCCCCGGCGGCATCCCAGTGCGCGCCGGCACGATGGCCGCAGGAACCAGTCAGGGTGCGTACCCCAGGCGCTATATCGCTTTCACGGCGGCCGAAGCGCTGGGACCTACGGGTGCCCGCCAGCAACACCCACCCGCGATCTCGCGGATCTTGTCGAGAAGCAGGCGCGCCATCGCAAGGAGAGCGGCGTCACGCAATTTACGAAATCGCGGACGCTCTCCGCCCCCTGCTCCACGTGGAAATCGACCCGCACGACAACATCGTACGGAGGAGCAAAACCTTACCTTCTGGCCTGAAATGCTTCGCCAAACAGAGCGGCCACGGCGATGAATCCACCGCCTGGGCAATCGCCTGATGCCCCGATTCGCACCGTAAGGCACTGAACACCGCTACCGGTTCTCGGTATCGACGAGTTGAATTCTGGCTCACCACTGCCAGAGTGTCTCAACCGCCGCCTTCAATCCTTTCCACTTCGGCTGCACCTGCCGGAACGACCGTGTCAACGTTCCATAGAATCCGGCAAACATCACCCGATAGGAAAATTCCGCCAACTTGGCCCCTGCACCGAATCCTATCCTGACCGCATATTCGCCGCCAGAAAGATGGATGCCCGCCATATCGAACTCGACAGCGCCGATTTCCAATTCCACCGCCGTATCAGCAACTCGCAGGGCTCCCGGCACAGTGGAACCGCCACCTGATCGAGCGTCGTCATGAACGCAGTCAACCCGCCTAGGGCGCCACCGGCGCCCCTGCCGCCGCCTGGCTCGCCGTTCCGGTCTGCAGCCGGCTCTCCCCCACCGCGGTGAACAATACCTTGCCCAGCTCTTCATCCCCCGTTCGCTCCAGGATTGTGCGCACGTGGTACCACTCCCCTTGGATTCGTTCTGGAGTTACGTCCATCATCAGGTAACCCCGCCGGAATAGCTCCACATATTTCACATGCGGATGCGTCGCGCCGATCTGCAACTGCAATCCTGTTGCCTGCGCCCGGTCGTCAATTCCCGGTGAAGTCACCGCCGGACAAACAAACTCCACCGCCTGGGCCGCATATCCCGGCACAAACGGATTCACCGCCAGTTCATTCCCCCAAGAGGAGTGAATGTCCCCCGTCAACACCGCGACATTCCCTATCTGGTTGCTTGATAGAAACGATAGGAACCGCGCTCGCGCCACAGGGTACCCGTCCCACTGGTCCGCGTTGAACGGCGTGCCGTCCGCGTTCAGCAATTGCCCCATCATCACCTGCTGCCCTATAACCCGCCATTTGGTTCCACGGTTTCTGGAGGAGTTCAACTGTTGAAACAACCACGCCTCTTGCTCGTCGCCTAACAGCGTCCGGCTCGGGTCAAGCAGTGCCGCGCTCGTTGGCGCCGCCTGTTGCGTTCGCCCAGCCAGTCTCGTGTCCAGCATGGTCAAATCCATCAGATCGCCAAACGGAAACGTCCGGTAAATCTGTCCCCCCAGAAACGGATTCTCCCGCACCGGCAACCACTCAAACCACGCCTGCGCCGCCACGGCTCGCCGCGTACTCCACTCTCCCTCGGTCGCTGGCGTGTGGTTCTGCGCTCCGTCCACCCATGAATCATTCGCCGATTCATGGTCATCCCAAATCAAAATCCATGGGTGCTGCCGGTGCGCCTCCTGCAGGTCCGGATCGCTCCGATACTGTGCATACCGCTGCCGGTAGTCGGCCAGAGAGAAGATCTCCTTGTTTGGGGAGGGAACTCGTCCCAGCGGCGCCCCGTCCCCGTAATCCCCGTTGCCATACTCGTATATGTAATCGCCCAGATGCGTCACAAAATCCAGATCCGCGCGTGCGCCAATGTTGCGGTACGCGTTGAAAAACCCGTAGGGAAAATTCGAACACGACACCACGGCGAACCGGCTCCGCGTCACGTTCCCTAGCGGAAGCGTCTTCGTTCGCCCTACAGGAGAGCTGGCCCCTTTGGCAACGAACTGATAGTAGTAGGTGCGGCCCGGATCCAGCCGCGCAACGTCCACCTTTACTGTGTAATCGTAGGCCACGTTGGTCGAAGTAACACCGCGCTGCAACACCCGCCGCATCGCCGGATCATCGGCCACCATCCACTCTACCGTCACCGCTTCTTCCTCTGCCCCCACCGTTACTCGCGTCCAAAGCATGACGCGGTTGCTCAGGGGGTCTCCACTCGCCACCCCATGCCGGAAAATGCCGGTTTGTTGGGCGGTCATCGATACGGATGTGGCTACCGTCGCCAGCGATTGCGCAAATCGTCGTCGGGTGAAGGGCATGTGTAGTTAGCAAACTAGCAACCCGCCGTTGCAGCCGCGTGAATGCGGTGTGTCACCGCGGCAAATTCTCATCAAAGCCGGCCGTATGCCTGGCCCTGTGCCGATATTTTCATTCTCCCGAGATCCCAGTGCAATCTCCGGCATTCATCCTGCGGCCAGGAGTTTACTTGTCTAACAACCTCCACCTCCCCCTCTCCTTCCACTGGAAGGACCAGACAGCCGTCAAACAATTTCGCACCGGTGTGTCTTTGCATAGCCACACCATGCACTCCAAGGAACTCTTGGATTTCATCCCCCGGATGGCAGCCAAAGTTCCGGCGCTGCAAGGAGAAATCGCCCGCCTTTCGAGCCGTTTTGAGGCCTTTCACGGGCGTCCAATCAACTTCAACAGCGGCTGGTGGACCCCGCCGCTCGACCCCCTTTCCGCCGTCCGCCTCGAAAGCTCACAGATCACCGATCTCGGCCTCGCCCCGCTTGTTTCCCTCACCGATCACGACAACCTTGAAGCCTCTCGTTACGAATCCCACATCGCCTCCGTCGAACTCACGGTTAAGTTGCCCGCCTCCTTCATCCACCTCGGCATTCACAATCTTCCGCATGCCCGCGCCCATGAAGTTCTGGCCTATGGAGACCGCCCCGCCGAATTGATGACCTGGCTACGTCAGTTTCCCAACGCCCTCCTCGTCTTCAACCATCCGCTCTGGGATGAAGCCGGCATCGGCAAACACACTCACCGCGCCATGGTCGAACAGTTCATTACAGAGTTCCCCTGCGATGTCCACGCCCTTGAACTCAACGGCCTCCGTCCATGGAAGGAAAATAGGGCTGTCATCGACCTATCCATCCGCCTGCAAATTCCACTCATCAGCGGCGGTGACCGCCACGGCACCGAACCCAACGCGAACATCAATCTCACCAACGCCGCCTCCTTCGACGAATTCGTCGACGAGATCCGCCGACAGCGCCGCAGCCACATCCACTTCCTGCCGCAATACAAGACGCCCTATGCCCTGCGCATTGCCGACAATCTCATGGAGATCCTTCGTGAATCTCCCGGCCACGCCCTCGGCTGGAGCCGTTGGTCAGACCGTGTCTTCTACGAAGTTGTTCCTGGTCAGGCCCGCTCCCTTTCTGAGTACTGGACCAACGGCGAACCAACGCTCATCCGCACGTTTGTCGCCATCGTCCACATCATGCGCGCCTCGTCCCAGCTCCCTCCTGTTCGCTTTGCCACCGGACTACTGGAAGAATGCCGTCCATAGCGCGGTCACTCAAAGAACCGTCACATAGAGTTCAGCGACTCATCACATGGTTGCAACACTCCCAACGTAAACTCACGGGCACGTGAACTCTTCTTGCGCCGGCACCATATCGCGCCTGGAGGCGTTGGCCTCCGGCGATTTCCGCCACTGCAAAACTGGCCCGCCTCTTGTTCTTTGGACCTAAAATGACACTCACTCATCGGGCACACGATGCTCTCTTCCGACGGGTCCACTCCAGCACGCTCATCTACAACACGTGCTGGGAGGACCCCCGCCTGGACCGCCAGATGCTGCGACTGCGGCCAGACAGCCGCGTAGTGATGATTACCAGCGCGGGGTGCAACGCCCTGGACTACTTGCTGGATGAGCCGCAAGAGATCCACGCCGTCGACATGAATCCCCGGCAAAACGCTTTGCTGGAACTGAAGCTGGCCGTGATCGAGCACGGCGATCACGCCGAACTGTTCCGGCTCTTTGGCGATGGCGCCCGCCCCGGCTTCCGGGAGTTGCTCAAACAACTGTCACCTCGCCTGCGGCCGTATGCTCGACGATTCTGGGAGGCCAAGCACACATATTTTGAATCCACGCGCCTAAACCCGTCCTTCTACTATCGAGGGGCGGCCGGGCAGATCGCTTGGGTCGTATTACAAAGCCTCGTACGGACGAATCGGGGTGTTCGGCATTTCATGGAGCAGTTGCTAGAAGCCCGATCGCTGGCTGAACAGGGTGCATTGTATGAGCGTATGCGGCCCGCGCTCTGGAATTCCTTCAACTCATGGCTGGTCTCCCAGCCCATCACGATGGCCATGCTGGGCGTGCCGCGGCCTCAGATTCGCTTGATTGAGCACCAGTTTCCCGGCGGCATCGCCGGCTACATACAACACAAGATGGAATACGTGTTGACCAGGCTGCCCATGCACGACAACTACTTCTGGCGAGTGTATGCCACTGGCCGCTACACAAGAGAGTGCTGCCCCAACTATCTTCGTCCGGAGAACCTCCCCTCTCTGCGCCGAGGGACCTCGCGCGTCAAAGCGCATACCTCCACCGTCACCCAATTCCTGCGGAATCATCCTGGTCAGTACTCGCACTACATCCTGCTGGACCACCAGGATTGGCTCGCCGCGCACGACACCGCTGGGCTGGAGGAGGAATGGGATTTAGTGCTCAAAAATAGCCGTCCCGGTACACGCATCCTCATGCGGTCCGCCAGCCCTACGATCGATTTCATTCCCGCAACGGCGCAGGCACGCCTGCGTCTCTTCCCGGATTTGGCAAACCGCCTCCACCAGCAGGACCGCGTAGGCACCTATGGGTCCACTTTGCTTGCGGAGGTCTGTTGACCAGCCCGTCCCTCTCAGAACCCTTAGCGCGCTACTATCGCTGGCATTCCATTGTCTACGATTGGACCCGGTGGGCTTTCCTTTTTGGGCGCAGAGAGCTTGTGAATCTGCTCGCCAGTCGTGTCCGCCCTAAACGCATTCTGGAAGTGGGTTGCGGCACCGGCACAAATCTCGTGCGACTGGCGCGGGCGTTTCCGGAGGCGGAGATCGTCGGCCTAGACCTTTCCGAGGACATGCTGAATCTGGCCCGCAAGAAGTCAGCCTCGCTCGCGCCGCGCGTCTCGTTTCGTCACGCCGCCTATCAGGAGCCGGTCAATGCCGGCGCGCCATTTGATTTGATCGTCTTTTCGTACTGCCTCAGTATGATCAATCCGGGCTTCGCCCACGTGCTGCAAACATGCCGGCAAGACCTCGCGCCCTCGGGCATCGTGGCGATCGTCGATTTTCACGATACTCCGTTCGAATGGTTCCGCCGCTGGATGGGCGTGAACCATGTGCGAATGGACCGCCAGATCCTTTCCGAACTGCAGGCCAGCTGCATGCACCTGCCGCAACTCGCCATCCGTCCTGCGTACGGAGGATGGTGGCAATGGATCATCTGCCTGGGCAAGCTCGATCCTCCGGCAAACACCTAGGATCATCGCTCGCTCATGCCACGCTTCCTTCTCCTCTAACTCCCGTCCCCTCTGTCTGGCTGGACGCCCACCCGGATGATGCCGGAGCGAACCCTCATCTTATCGGATAACGGATCGACGTGATTCTGAAGGCGCGCACGATCCCGATCGATGCGCCGCTGCGCATCACCGTGAACGGCGCCGATTGGCCAAACCGTTTCCCGTCCGCCGAGGCGGTTGATTGGGATGGGGACGGCGTGAAGGATTTGCGTCGCTGCCTCGACTTGACGGGCTTTTCGAACCCCATGCCACCGCGGGCCGGGTCGGGCGTTGCTGCCTCCGGACACAAGATCAAAGTGCTTGCGTTCCCCGTTGACTCCAAACCAATAAACGTCAACGTGTTTGTGGAAGGTGGAACCGGTTGGGCGTTCCGGGACACAGCCGGAATCGTTCCCAAGAGCACCACCGGGCCGGATGGCGATCCCGGATTCACCGAGGGCGTCTACCGGCAATTCCCTACTCTAGATCAGATGCCGGCGACCGGATCGGGGCTCACGCATTCATTACGACCACTAGTTCCAGCCTCCTCCTCGACCGTATCCGCCTGGTCCTCAGGAAGCAAGACTCCGGACAGCGCTGTCTGGCCCATTCGGTGCGACTCTCACCTGAGAACGAACTTTGGCCCGCATGGCCTGGAACGCGCCGCGGACAAGCCGTGGATCGAATCGCTGGCGCAGTTGCTGAAGCGGATTCCGGGTATCCGCAAGGAATCGTGACAAACCCCTACGTCCCCGACGCCACCCGCGCCGCCGAAGGCTCTCACACTTTCAGCGAGGCTTAGCCCACTCCCGCGTCGGAATGCTGCCAATCGCGTTGGGTCGGACCGATCGCCGATGACGGCTTGGCTAACATTCCGCACGTTCGTCCGACGGGTGTCAGGAAATCCCCACTCGATTCGTTCTGCGATTTGGCATGGAAAACTCGGTCCATGAGAACAACCCACTTTCGGTACGCTTGACTAATGGAATGGTATGAGGCGGAAGTGCGGGATCTTGAACATGCGACGATCAGGAATGTCGATCACAGCCGGCCGCCGGTTTTTTACGGGAGTTCGTCCATACGCCTTTGGACAACCCTTTCTGAGGATGTTGACCCCCGCGTAATAAACCTCGGCTTTGGCGGCTCGACATTAGAGGCATGCAATCATTTTTTCGAACGGCTTGTACCGCCGGTAAACCCGCGATCGCTACTTCTCTACGCGGGAGACAACGACCTCGGCGACGGGCGGAGCGAAGAACAGGTGCTCACTTGGTTTCGCTCGCTAGCGGATAGAGTCGAGTCCCGCCTGGGCCCCGTCCCTTTCGGCTTTCTTTCCATCAAACCCAGTCCGGCGCGCTTCGCGATCTTGGACCGAATCCGCCGCGCCAATGAGATGATTCGGCAGGAAATCGAGTCCCGTCCTTTTGCCTATTTCGTCGACGCGTTCCCGGCCATGCTCGATTCCGTAGGCAAACCGCGCACAGAATTGTTCCTTGCCGATGGCCTTCACCTCAGTCGCGAGGGTTATCGGGTCTGGAGCCACTTGCTGGAGTCACATCGAAACCAGATTTGCATCGAGTAATCGTCTGATTGGAATGTGTTTCCCATATTGTGTGGATAGGTGAAACGGCAGTACCACAAGTGGCTCAGCGAGAATCTCGGCCGGGATATGGAACTTCTTGTATTCGGCCACGCGGGCGCTAAAGTCCTCGTCTTTCCCACCCGCGAGGGAAGATTCTTCGACTATGAAAACTGGGGGCTGGTCGACGCACTGCGCCAAGCGGTTGATGGGGGCAGGATCCGGCTATTCTGTGTGGACGGCGTCGATTCGGAGAGTCTCTATTGCCGGACGGCGACACCGCGCGCACGCGTCGAACGTCATCGTCAATACGAACGCTACATCCTGCAGGAAGCCATTCCCTTCATGCTTTCCGAGAACGGGGTACCATCCCTGGTCGTCCACGGCTGCAGCATCGGGGCTTACCACGCGGTAAATCTTGCCCTCAAACATCCTTCGCTGTTCTGCAAGGTGGTCGCACTGAGCGGAAGATATGACTTGACCCGCAACTTTGGTGTATTTCAGGATCTCTTCGGCGGATACTATGACCAGGACGTCTACTTCATAACGCCAAACCACTTTCTTCCGAACCTGAACGAATCCCGCTTCCTGGAACCTTTGCGGCGGATGGAGATAACGCTCGCCGTCGGCGAGGCAGACCCGTTTCATGAGAGCAACCGGGAACTGAGCCAAGTCTTAACGGCGAAAGACATCCGGCACCAACTGGCCATCTGGCCCGGCGAGGCCCACCGTGCCCGGTACTGGCGGGAAATGGTTCCCAATTATCTGTAACGCCCCGCCCGTGGACCTTAGGTGCAGTGAATTCCATGCAACGATCCCTGGCAGGAAGCGCGAATTGCGTTCGCTGATCGAGGCGTTGGAGGCCTTCACCGGGACTTGCTGCATCTGGTTAAGGAGAATCTCCCTATGTCGGCCCAGATCCAGCCGGACCGCCGACGGAGTGCCACAATCCTCCTTCACTATCTCGCATAGCGACTCCATGACGTCAGGGCGCTGTAAGACCAGTTGGCCGTTTGGGGACTGTCGTCATTGCGGCGGACGGAGACTCATGGAATGGGCGGCCCAAGTGCCGTAATGAGAATTCTGGCAAGTCTGTATCAGTGGAAACCCCATCACCATCCCGCTGCCGAGCCGGTTTGCGATGGGGACGAACGATTCCGCCTGCTGGATGAAGACGCCGGCTCCTGCAATCCCACCTTACAGAACTTCGCCCCATCTTCGGGTTCTTTGGATTTTTGTTTGCAGCGAGCCCAGTGGCAGGTTTCATTCCAGGGAACCCATCGTGGTCCCTAAAGACTAGGAAACAGACCGCTGCCCCACACCTCGCGCAACGCCTGTTGGACTGTATTCTGCAAAGCGATCCGTGTCGCCACCACTGGCGGTGCGCGGTGAAAGGGAGCCCGGGTTCTATCCACGGAGTTCTATCCACGAACAGGTCTTGGCGGAGATGGAAATTCAACTCGGGTCCATCGGGGACCAAGTCCATCGGGGACCGGAAAGGAACTCCAAAACAAGTTCCGCTCGCCGAAAATATTACCGTTGCCGTCGTCGATGTAGCGCTCCGTGGCAGGCGCGTCGTCAATGCCTCAGCACTCTTGTGGCAACCAGGCTCCCCCGCCATCCCGTTCATCCCGGCGCCGTGTTCATCCCTGCTCCGCGTAACGTAACGGAAAACCACTCACACCCGCCCGGTTCCCAGCACGTGCTCCCCGTCCTTCAACACCAGCCGTACAGTTGCCTCTTCCTGGATTCCTACATTTGATGGCTCCAGACACCTGCGCAAGACGCTGTCTAGTCGCGCCAGATCCACCGGTTTCGACAGGTGATCGTCCATCCCCGCGGCCAATGCCGCCACCACATCACTTTCGTTCGCGTTCGCCGAGAATGCCACAATCGGCGTTCGGCGGCCATTTCGCTCCTCGCTCCGTATCCTCCGCGCCGCCTCCAATCCGTCCATCTCCGGCATCTGAAGGTCCATCAGAATCAGGTCAAAGGACGCATCCCTGGCCTTCCCCACCGCCTCGCTCCCGTCGTTGGCCAGTTCTACCTCGAACCCAAGGCGCTCCAGCATCCGCTTTGCCAGCCGCTGATTGACCACGTTGTCCTCAGCCACTAGCACACGCGACCCACAAAACTGTGCCGGCGGATCCACCTTAGTCTCCGGCGGCGCCACCGGATCGGCCAGCTGCAGCGGTAAGGTAAACCAGAATGTCGACCCTGCATTTTCGCGGCTAACGAACCCGATCTCTCCGCCCATTCGTTCTACAAGATACTTGGATATCGACAGGCCCAAGCCGAATCCGCGGTGTTTCCGCGTCGTCGTCCCGTCTACCTGCCCAAACTGAGTGAATATTCGCCTTTGCGCAGCTTCAGGAATCCCGCAGCCGGTATCTTCCACCGAGAAGCGCAATCCTGCGGGCCCTTCCCTTTCCACACGCAATATGATTCCGCCCGCATCCGTGAATTTAATTGCGTTGGCCACCAGATTCACCAGCACCTGCCGCACCCGGCTCCCGTCACCGCGCAGCCCATCGGGCAGCTCCGGCGACACCGTCACGGTCCAGGCTAACCCTTTGCTCGCCGCTGCTCCCGAAGCGATCGTTGCACATTCCGATACAACCTGCCTCAATCCAAAATTCTCCACTACTATGCGCAAGACCCCCGCTTCCATTTGCGACACATCCAACAAGTCCTCCACCAGCGTTAGCAGGGCTTTCCCGCACGTTCGCATTGTTTCGCAGTGCTCCAGCTGCTCTGCAGTCAATTCGCTATCCTGCAACAATCCGTTCACGCCCAACATGCCGTGCAGCGGCGTCCGCAACTCATGGCTCACATTGGCTACAAACTGCGACTTCAGCCGCGCCGCTTCTAAGGCTTCGTCCCGCGCTTCGGCGAGTTGTCGCGTTCGCCGTTCGACGACGGATTCAATCTCCATTCGCCGCGCCTCGGCCCGTCGCATCAGCACCCCAGCCAATAGCGACACCGTGCACCCAGCCATCGTCAGTCCGACTATAGGCCACGACGGCCGCGCGTACTGCAGCTCCGAAATCGGCTCGCACCATACCAGCCAGCGCCTTCCAGATACCGTAAGCACTTGGCGGTACCCGTTTCCGGCTGGTAGCGTTTCCCACGGTGACGGTGCCGGAACCCTTACGCTTCGCCGGGAGTGGTGGAACGTTAGCGGCCTACTCCCTGCCTCCGCATCCAGATCATACACGGCCGCATTTATTCCAAATGGCCGCAACGACTGAAACGCTCGCTCCATAACCTCCTTCGGGGAAAACACACCCACGACTATGCCTCGACCCGCCACCGGTATCACGAGGGCAACCATTTCGCCCATCTGCCGGCTCAGCGTCATGCCGGATCCGGAGACCGCCCGGTCCGCGGCTTCTTGTATCTCAGCTCGCGCCACCTCAGGGCCATCTGTTTCGTTCGAAGGGATCACCACGCCCTTACTTGGAACCCAAAAATAGTGGGTTCTCGCACTCACCGCCTTCACCACCGCCCGCATGAACACTCTCAGCTTCTCAGCCTCCAGGTGGCTCTCGCTCGCCACATGCGCCGCTACAATCTCTAGTCGCGCCTGTTCGGATTGGAGTTCGTGTTTAAACGCAGCTATCCGGTTGTCCACTGCGGCACTTATCTCCTGCTCACGCGCCGCCCTTTCTAAACCCGCTGCCACCAACCCCGCCACCGTGGCCACCAAAACTCCCAAAATGATCACAAGGATAGTCGTGGCGCCTCGCCGGCTAATTGCCATAGGAAATATATCGTTCAAACTTCGAGGATCTAGAGAGGAAAGACGTTACAGACCCATGAACTTCATGTAAAGGTGCCCACCTTAAACCAACCCCAACCGTCGTCGCCATACCCGTTCGGCCGGCCGCGGTCAGGACAAATCGGGGCAAACCCCATTTCAACATATGGGTCGTCGGTGTCGCCGTGTTCCCGTGCAAAACCGCTACCCGCGGCCAAGCGAGGCGTCTTTGGTGCGGACCACCATGTCGGCACGATGGTTGAAGACTTGCGGCTGTTCAGTGGAAAGATGTTCGGTGATTCTGCCGCCGAATAGCTGGCGGCGGATGATGCCGTCCCCTTCGCGAAGGAAAAGGCTCTTCAGCGAAACGTCATAGCGTTGGGCCATCGATCCCTTCATTATGTGGGACCGGGGCAGATAGTTTGGGCTAACCGATGGTGTCTTCCAGGGTCGAGGAGCGGAGCACGCGTTTGGCCCAGCTGTGGAACGGGCGGCGGCGATTTCTACGTTGATTGGTACGGCGAAGCTGAACGGGGTGGACCCGGCTGTGTATTTGCGGTTTTTGCTGGAGCGGAATGCGGATCATCCGATTCATCGGATTCAGGAGTTGTTGCCTTGGAACTTTGCGGGGGCCGAACGGGTGAAGGCGCGCCCGGCTGCGCAGGTGCTCGCTCTCCCGTTGGCAGAGTCTGGCGGGATTGGCAAGACGGGGAGATTGGAACGGTGACCTGCTTTCAAGCTCCTGAACGTGTTTCACTGCCGGAAACAGGATGAAGCGGATTCGCATCGTCGCGGCCTGCGGTCCGGATCTGCGACCGATCGTTGCCGCGGGCCTGCGGCTGATGTGGATTCCGGAGCAACGCGAGGCCGCCTTCGCTTACCGCACGGCAATTGTAACTGCCTCACTGGTGCGTCCGTTCGCCGTGATCACGACGGGGATGCTATCCCCGACCGGTGTATCGGATGCGAGGATGGCATTGACCTGGTAAAGCCCCGAAAAACCGGGCGTCAGCCCGCTAAACAGGACTTGTGCGGAGCGTCCGCCGACGGTTGCGGCAACCTGAGAAATGGTGGAGGCAAGCGGATTGAAGGGCGAAGACTGTCCAGGCTGGATGCGCTCGGAGACCTGGCCAAGTCCTGTACAGTAGATGACGATGGGCTGACCTCTCCGGGCAGGATGGGCGGGATCGGCGATGTTGAGTTGATCCGGGCCGAGGACGACGGCCTGGCCGACACCTTGCTGGTTTACCGTGAAAATGCCGGGCTGGGCGTCGGCCACGGCAAACGCCTCGGGAACCGATACGGCACCGTTTCGACGGACGACAATTTGATGGGTGGTATTGGTGGGAAGGGAGTAGGGTACCTGGGCATTGATCTGCCCGGGGCTAGCGAAAAGGAGTGGCAGGGGCTCGCCGCCGAGCAGCACTTCGGCGCCGTCAAGGTTCGTTGGGAGTGGCGCGCCCCTTGACGATGACTGGGCCTCCGCGAGATTGGCGCCGTAGATTGAAATGAGAGTTCCGGGTGCGATCGGGGTATCACTTCTCTGGGTGGCGCCGTGGGTCAAAGAGCCCTGGCGAACGATCGGAGCCGAGCCTTGCCGGCCGACGCGAACCGAGCGTTCCGCGATGCCGGCTTGAATCACGAGGCCTCGGGCGTAGGCGGCGGCCGCGCGAATCGTGACCGGCCCAGCCGACGTGTTCAACGGCCTCCATGTACCTGTCCAGACGCCGCCGCCGATCGACACGAGCGGAACGTCACCATCTCCATTGCCAAACTGCGCGACAACTCCCGACCCCGAGCCGCGTTCGGTATTCAGCAGGTTGCCACATTGGTCGGCGAATTTGACTTGAATGGAGACGGGTTGGCCGATTAATACGGCGGCCCCGTTGAGAGGAGCCAGGAATTCACCGACAAGAGCGGGATTCGGGCAACTCGCCGCCTGGCGAGGCGAGGATTTATCCGCGGCTGGCGCGGGAGCAACGACTGAGAGCACCGCTATCGAACGAGAGGAGCCATCCTCGAATAGGAGAAACACGCTACCGCGATAGACCCGGGACGTAAGGCCGGAGAATGCCGACTCGACGACGATGCGGCGCGGTTCGTTCGGCGAAATGAGCGCGTTCGCCGGGACGTGGGAGAGCCATCGCCCGCCGTCGGTCGTAACACCGGCGGAAGCATAAGCTGTTGGCGCTTTGAGTGGACTGCTGACGACGACATCTTGCGATTGGGACGGCGCATTGGGTTCGCCGATGAAGATCAGTCCGGAGGGAATGACTTCGGGACCGGGGTTGGACCCCGGAGGCAGGACTTGCAGATAGACGGTAGCAACTTGGACTTGGACTCCGGGTGAGCTGAATCGGACCTCGCCGTAATAGTCGCCGGCAGGCAAGCCGGTGTAGTTGACCGAGACATCGACGAACTGTACGTCAAGTAAGGGGTTTTCAATCCGGAGGCGGGTGTTTGCCAGTTGCAGCCAGTTGCCGCCCTTGAAAACCGACGCGGTCGCGGTGACGTCGAGTACGCCCGAGCCTTCGTTGAGGACACCAATTTTTTGAGGCAACACGGATCCGCCTCCTTCGACGCCGATGAACGTCAAGCCGATTTGCGAGAGGAGGATCTTGCCCCGCTGCGAAGTAATCGACAAGGTAGCCGGGAGCGTCACCGTTTCCTGTCCGGAGGTGATCTGGATAGAACCCGAGTACGAGCCGGGAGCGAGCGAGCCAGGGGTCGCGGTAAATTGAATTATCGATGGCGTCCCTGGCGTGATTTGCCCTTGCACGGTAGAGGCAGCCAGCCATGGAGCGTCGCGGACCGTGATGGAGAAGGGCGACGGGACGGATGCGGAGTGGGACAAGCTGAGGGTGGCAATGAGCGGTTCTGCCCCCTGCTGGCCGGCGAAAGTCAGATTCGAAGCGCCGGGCTGGAGGCGACCGGTGGTTGTTGGGAGGGGCACATCGTAGTTGACGGTCACCTGTCGCGATGGTGGATTTGCGGAGGGAACGCTGATATTGATCGAACCGGAGTACCGCCCGGGTCCGAGCCCAACGGGGGAAGCCGTTACGGTAATCGAAGCCGGGAGGTTTCCGGACGCCGGAGAGATCCGGAGCCAGGGTGCGGCCGGCGAGACCGAGGCGGTAAATGGCAGGCCGGAAACAGGACTGTTGAGCACAATTTCGGCGGTATTGGAGAGGGTCAGTTCACTGAGATTTGTCGTAAAGGCAGGAGGATTTGGAAGGATGGCGCGGACCCGGTGGCCGACCAGCTCGGTAACGTAAACGCGGCCGGCGGCATCGACGGCGACGCCTCTGGGGCCATTGAACGCCACTGCGGTGGGCGGCAAGCCATCGCCCCGGAGTCGTCCGCCGCCGGCGAACGTGGTGATCGTTCCATCTTTGCGGAGCATGCGGATGCGCGCCGCTTCGGATTCTGCGATCAGCAAGTTACCGGCGTTGTCGAAGCGGATCTGCCAAGGATCCGCCAACCTGGCGTTGACGGCGGGCCCGTTGTCACCGGACAATCCGGGCTGCCCGTCGCCGGCTACGGTTTCGATGCGCCCGTCCGGCGTCACCCGGCGAATTCGATTGTTGAAGGTATCCGCGATATAGACGGCACCGGCGGCATCGACGGCGACCCCCATTGGGGAATTGAGGCGAGCCTGCGTTGCGGGGCCTCCGTCGCCCGAATAACCTGCTGTGCCATTCCCGGCGACCGCCTCGACGATGCCGTCCGCCCGAATACGACGCACCCGGTGATTGAAACGATCGGTCAGGTAAATTTCGCCGGACCGAGTGACAAAGATATCCTGCACGCTTGTGAACATGGCCCGCGAGGCCGGGCCCCCGTCGCCGGAGGATCCCGGCAGCACCGATCCGGCGACGACGGAAAGGCGACCGTCGGCGGCAATCCGCAGGATTTGAGTTTCAGCTGCGATCAGCAGATCGCCGTTCGCATCGAATGCGACACCCCCAATGAACATCGAGGTCGTCCTGGCGAAATTCGGGTTTGTTGTCTCGAGGACGCCTCCGGCGAGCCGGCGCATAAGGCCGTCCGCGCCGATCTGGTACAAAACGGACACGGCGCCACGGGCCACAAAGGTGACGAGGCCAGTGGGAGAAACCGCGATGTATTGGGGCCCATCGAACCAAGCATTCAAAGGACTCGAGGCATCGGGATTGGCTTTGTAACCGTCAGCGCCGGCAACGGTCAAAACGAAACCGTCCGGCAGCATCGTGCGCACTCGTCCGTAGAACTGGTCACCGATCCAGATTTGGCCGGAGGGGGATTTGGCGAGCGCGGAAACACGGCCGAACCGTGCGGATCGGGCTGGGCCGCCATCGCCTGAATAGCCGCGATCGGAACCGGCGATCCGGGTAATGATACCCGAGGCGCTCACTCTTCGAACTTGAAAGTCATCCGCAATGAGGAGCCCGCCGCCGGGTTCGGGCAACAGACCGCCGATCACTCCAATCGAAGCGTTTAGGGCGGGGATACCGTCGGATCGATCACCCAACGTACCATTGCCGACGATCGTGCGGACGACACCGTTCCGATCGATCAGGCGGATGCGGCGGTTCAACTGGTCGTCCACGAGGACTTCGTCATTTTCGTTCACCGCGACATGAACGGGAAGGTTGAATCGCGCATCGAGGGCTCGGCCGCCATCGCCGGAGAATCCGTTCTCACCCGTACCGGCGAACGTTCGCACAATGCCGTCGGGCGTCACCCGGCGAATTTGGTGCTTCCGTGGCTGAGAGTAGTATATGTTTCCTTTTGAATCCATGGCGAACGAGTCGATGTATTCGCCCGTCTCAACGAATGGAATCCCTTCGCCGGTTCGCGAGCCTTCTCCGCCTAACGTTGTCATGTGACCGTCTGGACTGACCTTTTTGATCCCGCCGCTGGCGAAGTAAAGATCTCCTGAGGGAGAGAACATCAGATTTGCCGGACAGCGAATACTGGAGGACGCGGCAGGACCAGACGCTGTAATGCCGCGAACTCCTGTCCCTACCACCATGCTGAGAACGCCCTTGGTATCGAGCCGAAAGATCGCGAGATTATCGCAGTCGGCGATGTAGAGGTCCCCGTTCGGTGCAAGGGCGAGTCCGGTTGGTGAAGCGAGCGGGGCGGCGAGCGCGGGAATCGATCGCAATGGAAACACCCAATCTGCGCCGGCGACGGTAGTCACGACGCCCTGAGCGAGTGCGTGGAAGGAGGTCAGGCATGACACGAATGCTGCGAGCCGCATCTTGAAGTTGCCTCTTGGGGAGTTGCCTTCCGGGTCATTGTATACCGACTCCGAATGTCCGATCCAGCGTGGTGCCTGCCGGCAGCCGTTGGTGCGGGCTAGCATCCCGCCACTGCCGATGGCGGCTACCAGAGAGTCGGTAGAGACGACTCGATCCACCGGGGGTTCTGACTCGGCTTAGCGTCCCCAACCCATCGTCGCTCCACACTCCGGTTAAAACGAAATCGTACCTCCCGGGATTAACAACATCTAACCGCTCTATCGCCTGAAACCATATCGGAGTCTCATCGAAAGCGATCCTGCACCCTTTTCCAAATTTCTTGCCAGCTACGAAACCAATAGTCGGTAGCAGTAAGCCGAGCCCATACGGCCATAATCGGCGACGCATCAGTTGCCCAACCTCCCCATGGCAATGCCGCAGTCTTCGTGTTCATTTTGCTTCGTGCCTCAAGGGACATTAGACACCGGCGCCTAGGGCGAGTTGGAGGCCAGCGCGCATGGAGTGGCCGGAGCCAAGGGGAGGGGCGCGTTCGAGGACCTGGACGTTGGGGAGTCGGCGGGCGACGTTGGCGTTGCCGGCGGGGCGCCCGTCAACGACCTTCAGGATTCGATGGATGAAAGCTCCGGAGGCGGCGATGGCCGCCACCAGCGGCGGCAGGTTTCCCCGTTCGTTGTAGGTGGGCACAACAACCAACACGTTTCGCGGCATCTCCTCACGTAAGCGTGGGGGTCCCCGAAGGACGGTGCCGATCCAGGAGAGGTAATCCTGACAGAATGCGTAACTTCGGCCGTGGCTGGACTCACGACCACCACCCGGGTCTTCTTCACACCCGCCGCCGCTGCAGCGAGCCCGGGATCGCCCGGCCCGATTCCAACCATAAAACCACCTCTTTCCGCCCGGCAAAAATACCCGTTCCCACTGAAAAAGGATTTTTATTTCAAACGTTTTCAATCACTTCCATTTTTCACCCCCCATTTTCGCTTGCCCCGCCGTGCTAGCGTGAAATCGGGTCGGGAACACTCCCGCCCCGCCAAAGGCCCTCGCCACAAACGAGGGCCTTTTCTATTTCTATTCCAAGGAATGAGGATCGAATATGTCTCCCGAAGATCGTGCCCGCATCGCCCGCGAAAACGGTGCCAAATCCCACGGCCCCGTCACCGAAGAGGGCAAAGCGAGGTCCTCTCAAAACGCTCTAAAGACCGGCGAACACGCCCACAAATTCTTCCCGCCCCATCGCGCCGTCCTCTGCAACGAGTCCATCCCGGCATACGACAATCTCATTGCCGAACTCCGGGCTTTCTACCGCCCGGCCAATCCCGTAACGACGGCCATCGTCGACGACATCGCCGCCGCCCGTTGGCAGGTCGAACGCTGCCAGCATCTCATCACCGCCGAGTGGAACGCCGCCCTGCTCGCCCAACTCGCCAAGCCCTCCGCCCATGCCGACGAAGAGCTCGAAGAGATGCACCAATGTGTCCAGGCCGCCAACGGCCTGCTCGCCGGCACCGCCCTCATCGCCCGGCTCAACCGCGAAGTCGCCCGGCTCCACCAGACCATCGCCCGTCTCGAGCGCCGTCTCCTCTTCGTCCAAACGAAATTTCCAGAACGAACCCAGCCGCCCGAACCGGCCGCTGTTGAAAACACGCAACTTACGGACCAACAGGCCGCTGAAATTGCAAAAAACGAACCACCCGTCGTCATCACCGAATCGACGCCCGATGTCATCGAAGCCTGCCGGCAGAACTTCCCCGGCCGCCCGATTCTCATCCTCCCGCCCGATTTCGTGGCTCTCGGCCTCCCGGAGGACGACCAACTCCCCCTCCCGCCGCGAAAGGCGGCGTAAGAATCCGATGATCTACGCCTTCGGCCGTGCTGTTCTCCGCTCCTACTGCCCGCCCACAGCCGAAGTGTGCCCGGAAGCGGAGACGGAGACTCCCAAAGTCTCCCAATGGGCGAAAGAGAAGGTCTCCTTCACCCCCAGCCCCAAGCAAGCCGAAGTCCTCGACTCGGAGGCCAAGTACATGATCCTCTGCTGCAACCGCCAGTGGGGCAAAACGACGACCATCGCCGTCAAGGCCCTCCACCACTGCCTGCATCACCCCAGGCAGTGCGTCATCGTACTCGCCCGCGCCGTCGAGCAAGCGGCGATGATCGTCGAACGAGCCATCGAATGCGCCGTACTCCTCGGAATGAAGACCCCCCGCTACAACGGCCGCCGCTTCTCGTTGGCGCTCCCGAACGGAAGCCGGATCATCGCCATTCCGCACACGGAAACGACGAGTCTCGGCCGCACGGCCAACGTCCTGATCGTCGACGAAGCCGCCGTCGTGAAGGACGCCGTCTACTTCTCGGTGGCGGCATTCATCTCCAGAACGCACGGCCGAATCTGGATGATGTCAACCCCGGCCCGCCAGGCCGGCTTCTTCTACAACTACTGGCACGACCCCGACAACGGGTTCCACAAGGTGTTCTCCCCAGTCGCCGACTGTCCGGAGATCGACCCCGACTATCTGGCGATGTTAAGGAAGGCAAGCCCGACGAAGTACGCCCAACAGTTCGAATGCAGGTTCATGCAGCCCTCGGACTATCTGACGAACCGCGAATTCGTCCGCTCCGTCCTCCGCAAAAGCCCCCCCTAACCCAGACTTCCCCTGGATGCTGCTTACCGGGGAATTCCGCAATTACGGAATTCCCCGCCCCGCGCGGGCCAACACATCCACCAGATAGAATAGTCCCAATTCCTCCCATGCTCCGCCCCGTCGCCCTGGCCCTCGCCATCCTCCCAGCCTCCCTCGCCGCCGTCCTCCCCGACGGCCCCGGCAAAGCCGAAACCGTCCGCCTCTGCGGCAAGTGCCACTCCCTCGACCAAGCCGTCTCCCTCCGCCTCTCCCAAGCCGGCTGGACCGAGTCCATCTCCAAAATGGTCAACCTCGGCGCCCAGGGCTCCGAATCCGAGCTCAACGCCGTCCTCCAGTACCTCGTCAAACACTACGGCGCCGCCGGCCCCGCCGCCGACTCCCCCACCACCAACCCCGCCAACCCCACCGCCACCCCTGCCACCACCAACGCCACCGCCCCCTTCCCCACCTCCGGCCACCCCTCCGACCCCGCCCGCGAATGGCAGACCTACGCCCACGACCCCGGCGCCATGCGCTTCTCCCCCCTCGCCCAAATCACCCCGGCCAACGTCGCCAACCTCAAGGTCGCCTGGACCTACCACATGCGCCCCAAAGGCTTCTCCGCCCCGCCCCTGCCCCAGCGCCGCAACCAGGCCGCCAACGCCCCCGCCGGCGATGAACCCGAACCCCGCCCTCGCGTCCAGTTCGGCTCCGGCTTCCGCCCCAGCGAAGTCACCCCCCTCGTCATCCGCGGCGTCATGTACATCACCACCCCCTACTCCCGCGTCGCCGCCCTCGACCCCCTCTCCGGCGCCGAAATCTGGGCCTTCCAACTCCCCTCCGGCTCCCCCTCCACCCGCGGCCTCGAATACTGGCCCGGCGACTCCTCCACCCCGCCCCAACTCGTCTTCGGCTCCTCCGACGGCAAGCTCTATTCCATCGACGCCAAAACCGGCCGCCCCAATCCCAACTTCGGCGATAACGGCGTCATCAACCTCAATACCGACGCCATCATGCACGGCCTCCCCGGCCGCAATGCCCTCACCAGCCCCCCCATCGTCTTCAAACACCTCGTCATCACCGGCGGCACTACCCAGGAAAACCCGCCCCTCGGCCCCGCCGGCGACGTCCGCGCCTGGGACATGCGCTCCGGCAAACTCGTCTGGACCTTCCACTCCGTCCCCCAACCCGGCGAGAAGTTCCACGACTCCTGGCCCAATAACAGCTGGAAGAACCGCTCCGGCGTCAACGTCTGGACCTTCCTCACCATCGACCCCAAACGCGGCATCGTCTACATGCCCTTCGGCGCCCCCTCCGTCGATCAGTACGGCGGCGACCGCCCCGGCGATAACCTCTTCGGCTCCAGCCTCGTCGCCGCCGACGCCCTCACCGGCAAGTACCTCTGGCACTTCCAACTCGTCCACCACGACATCTGGGACGTCGACCTCACCGCCGCCCCCGCCCTCTTCGACATCAGGCACGGCAATAAGACCATCCCCGCCGTCGCTGCCGTCAGCAAGAACGGCCTCCTCTTCCTCCTCGACCGCGTCACCGGCAAACCCATCTACGGCGTCGAGGAACGCCCCGTACCCCCCAGCCAGGTCCCCCTCGAACGCGCCGCCAAAACCCAGCCCTTCCCCCTCAAGCCCCCGCCCCTCTCCCGCATGACCTTCAACCCCGCCGAGGTTGCCACCGTCACCCCCGAAATCGAGGCCGCCTGCAAAAAGCTCCTCCAGGGCATGCAGACCGGCGGGCCATACCTGCCCCCGGCCTATAACCGCCTCCGCGTCCAGTTCCCCGGCAACCACGGCGGCGTCAACTGGGGCGGCGTCTCCGTCAACCCCCAACTCGGCCTCCTCTTCGCCAACGTCAACGAACTCGGTCAGGTCTCCGGCCTCAAGGATCACGACCCCAAAGCCGGCCCCGCCATCGCCGCCGGCCAAGGCAACCGCGTCGACCCCGGCGGCCCCTACGAAGGCTTCCCCGGCGGCGGCCGTTTCAGCATCCGCGGCATCGGCCCCCAGCAGTTCCCCTGTCAGCAGCCCCCGTGGGGCGAACTCGTCGCCGTCAACGTCAACACCGGCGACATCGCCTGGAAGGTCCCCCTCGGCGTAACCGACAACCTCCCCGAGGGCCAGAACAACACCGGCCGCCCCGGCAACGGCGGCACCATCGCCACCGCCGGCGGCCTGATCTTCGTCGGTGCCACTGACGACGCCCGCTTCCGCGCCTTCGACGCCCGATCCGGCAAGGAGCTTTGGACGGTCCGTCTCCCCGGCGCCGCCCAAGCGACCCCCATCACCTACGAGGCAAGGGACGGCAAGCAGTACGTCGTCATCACCGCCACCGGCGGAGGCTTCTTCAACAACCCCGTCACCAGCGACGCCATCGTCGCCTACACCCTGCCCCAATAGCCCCCGCCGGAGCCCCGCCCACACAAGACAAAGCCCCAAACGGCACCAGCCCCCCATCCGCCCCCAGCCCGGCAACCGGCAGGTCTCGTCCGCGCCCGACGAAGCCCGCAACAGCACCACCCACCCAGTCGCCCGCCCCATCCGCCCCTGTCGCCGCCAGGCCCACAACCCCCAGGTCCCGGCCCGACCCGACGATGCTCACAACGGCATTACCCACCGGGTCGCCCACCCCATCCGCCCCTGCGGCCGCCGGACAGACCACCCGCTGTTCCCGACCGCCCGCACCTCGCCGCACCGTCCGTCTCCTCCAACTCCATCCCGCCCAACCCGCAGATCCTATCCAGCCGCATCCCCGCCGCACGCAAGCGGCTCAACCCGCCACTCCCATCCACCCAATAGGCGCACCCCAACGCCAGCCTCCCCGGTCAATCCCTGCCCCCCCCGCTCTCTCACCTAATTCGTTGAATTGCAACACATTTCAGCGTATAATCACTGTAAATAAGGGCGCATTTACCAAAACGACCGCCACGTTATGCGCAGTCCGGATTCTCAGGAATGGCGCGTGTGTTAGGCTATGTGGGCCACCACCGACATCTGACCGGCGCTACCGTCCACATAATTTCATTGAATCGAGCCAATAATGGTCCAGTTTTTCGGCTGGGACAGCTGCGGTTTACCGCTCCGCGATCCAGATAAAGCCCCAAGCAAAGAGAGCCCGTCCGCCGACCTTCCCCTCGCCCCGCCACTCGCGGGCGCCGCGGGCCAGCGCTCCTACGACCTCATCGTCACCCTGATTCTCGGACTCGTCTCCAAGGCACGCGTCGACCGCGTCGAAGCCTCCCTCCTCGACCGCTGGTGCGCAGACAACGCCATCCACCCCCACGAGTGGCCGGCCGGGGTCATCGCCTGCCGCCTCAGCCGCTGCCTCTCCGGCGAGGCCCTCTCGGCCGCCGAAATCAGCGATCTCACCGCACTCCTTGAGGACATCGCCGGCGCCGCCGTCCCCGCCCACGCCGCGCCGGCCCCAATCCCCTTCTCTTCCCCCGCACCCGAGATCCTCTTTCCCAGGAAGGAGTTCGTCCTGGCCGGCCATTTCCTCAGCGGCGCCGCCATCTGCCAGGAAGATCTCTGGCAGCAAGGAGCCTCCTGTTCCCCCTCGGTCACCAGACAACTCGACTACCTCGTCATCGGGGCCATCCGCTCCTGGGACTGGGCTCGCGGGCCCGTCGGCGATGCCATCCGCCAAGCACAGGCATTGCCCGCCCGCCGCTCAGGCGGCCCGGCCATCATCAGCGAAGAGGACCTGCTCAAGGCACTCTACCTCCGCCAACACACCCTGCACAAAAGGCGCGCCGCCCAGGCAGGCGCCTGACAGCCTACCGAATCATGACCGACCGGACTCCTTCGGTCTGTGTCGACGCGTTCACAAACCCCACCGCCCCTTTGGTCCGCGCCACATAGGCAACCACCTCCAGGTCGGAATCGACGGTCTTGGGCATCAGCGCCTTCCCCGTGAAAACAAGGCTCCGGTAGTAGGTGCTCAATGCCGCATCCGACTTTCCGAGATACTCTTTCAGAAACAGCTGGTAGGCGGGGCTCCCGGTGGTCAGCACCGGCTCCACCTGCGTCCCATCCGGCAATGAGTTCGACTTGAGCAGGAACACCCGCTGCAACTGCTCCCGCGAAAGCGCCGAGACCTTCACGCTCGCGTTCACTATGATCTTGATATCCGCGGCTGGCACGGCCGCCCCGGCAATCCAGGCGCCAAGCAGCAACCGCACCAGGAGGCTCCGGGTCCAGTTGCGAATGGCGTGTTGTCGGCGTAGGCGAGGCATCAGAACGTGTACCCAGTCCGAAGGACAAACATGTTTGTCTTCCGCGTAAATCCGTTCGGATTCTGCCCCAGGTAGAACCCGCGCGCCGAATAGACACTGCCGTATCCATCGATGAAGTGCCCTTCAGCCTTTACGCTCCAGTATCGGTTGATATCAAACCGCGCCGTGATCACCTGGTCATAGATATGATTGGCCGGATCGTCCCACCCTTTGTCGACATTGGAGATATAGCGCGAGTGGTATGTCCCCAACTCGAGATGGGAGGAGACCCGGTAGGCCGCCGAGACATACCAGCCCAGCAATGGTTCGCTGACCTCCGGCGTTCCCGGTACGCCGGTTATCTTGGCAAGACCGCTTCCGCGAGAATACTCGGCATTCAGGTGTAGATTGCCCCGCATATAGTCCGCGTAGAAGATGTAGGCTTTGGCATGAACGTCAAAGGTCACCGGCAGCGGAAACGCGGTCAGCTTGCCGATTCCCTGAAATGGCATCTCCAGGCGCGAGAAGCCCACCGTGATCCCGGGATTCACCTTGGTCCATCGAAGGTCGCCGCCGGCCATCCAGCCGCGGACCGTATCCATCCGCACCCCATTTTGGAGCGTCACATTCCGATACCCGCCCCACTTGTCGTCCGATCGGCGGCCGGAAAAGACGGTGTAGCTGAGGCTTCCCATGTTCTCAGGCAGGGCGATCTCTCCGGCAACGTCGCCGCCCATGTGGGCGATCGTCGAGGACCGGAGGTCGAGCGAGTAAATGGACTGCGGCAATATGGCCCAAGTATGTAGCGCCTCCATATCCTGGCTGTCGTTGTATAGCCCAAAGACCGTCTTCACCTTGCCGCCACGGAACACCAGCCAGTCCTTCGCCTTATAGTCGGCCACCGCCCAGTCGATGATCGGGCGCCACTCACCCAGCGTCCCTATGTTCCGGACATACAACTGGGCTCCAACACGGAGGTTTCTGGTGATCCGGGCCGTGGCGTTGATCCCGCCGTCGGTCATGGCGAAGCTGCCTTCGCTGGTTCGCATCGTCAGATAGTTGTTGTTACCGGACACGGCAAAGCCCTGCGAGGCGAAACCGTGCACTTGGATAGGCCATTTGCTGGCTCGGGCCTGCGCCTGAGCAACCGGCACACTGGCTCCAACGAGCAGTATGACCGCGGCGATTTTGAGGATTGCGTTCATGAAAAACCTGGCGGTCCGGCGGGGAACTCGGCGGATTTCGGGCAATTTCCCGCGGGAAACTTCCTGCTTCTCGCAGGCCAGCCTCCCTCGACCACACCCTTCTATCGGCCAGGGCACAAAAAAAGATTATGGGAATAATTCGACCAATCCGCCCTACTGTACCCCTCTATTTCCGCCGATATACAGGATAATTGGCGGCCTGTGTCCGGCGGCCATGACTCCGCCAGCCGCGGCTGGCTCTCGCTCTCGAGAATTCCTGTGAAGAACCTGCAAACAACGGCCAGAATCTGGCTGAGTATCGGAATCTTCGTTGTGGGCCTCAGCATTTCGATGGGCCTGCAGCAGGTCCAGAACATCGAGACCGAGAAGACCCTTCACGTAACTTCCAACGTGATCTATCCAGCCGCCGAGACCAGCCAACGGGCCGAGGCCGCCTTCGGAAGGACGATCAAGGATTTTGGCGAGGCGATCCTGATGCAGGATAGCTCGCAGTTGACCACGGCGATGGAGTCGGGCGCCGCGGTTCGGACCGAGTTGGCGGCTCTGGCGTCGATACCGGGGCTGGAGAGTGCGCGCGTCAGCGAAGCCCGCCGTCTGGATGCCAGCGTCGCGACGTTTCTCTCCGATGCCCACAAAACCTATGGCGAGGCGCTCGCGCGCCAGGGCGCGCTTTCGATAAGCACCCAGCGGAAGATGATCGAGTTGGCGGCCAGCACCGACCTACTGAAGGGCGGTCTGAGCTATCTGCACCAATCCATTTCCGCCAGCCTGCACCAGCGGTTGCGAACGGCCGAGGAGAACTCCCGGCGCCAGCGGACGCTCGTCACCGGGGTCTTTGTGGTCACCCTGCTGATCGCCAGCCTGCTGGTCCATATGACGATTCGCCGCTACATCATTGCCCCCATCCGGCGAGTGAACGAGGAACTGCGCGAGGCCCGGGACCGCGCCGAAGAGGCCAGCCGCTCCAAGAGCGAGTTCCTGGCCAACATGAGCCACGAAATCCGCACCCCGATGAACGGGGTCATCGGGATGACGGATCTGGTCCTGGAGACAAACCTGGACCGCGAGCAGCGCCGGTTCCTTTCCATCGTCAAGTCCTCCGGCGAGATGTTGCTGGCGGTGATCAACGACATTCTGGACTTCTCCAAGATCGAAGCGGGCAAACTCGGACTGGAGGCGCTCGAGTTCGACCTGCGCGAAGCCCTCGCGGAAACGCTCAAACTGCTCTCTGTCCGGTCGGCGGAAAAGGGGCTGGAACTGGCCTGCGATATCTACGGAGATCTTCCGGAGTTGGTAGTAGGCGACGCGGCTCGCATGCGCCAGATTGTGGTGAATTTGGTGGGAAATGCCATCAAATTCACGTCCACCGGAGAGGTCGTACTTCGGGTGGAGGAGGAATCCCGCTCCAGCGATTTGATCAAACTCCACTTCTCGGTGATCGATACCGGGATTGGCATTCCCGCCGACAAGCAGGCGCAGATCTTTGACGCCTTCTCGCAGGCGGACGGCACGGTAACCCGGAAGCATGGGGGGACCGGGCTAGGGCTGACGATCTCGCGGCGACTGGTGGAGATGATGAACGGGCGGATCTGGGTAGAGAGTGTTCCGGATCAAGGAAGCACGTTCCACTTCACGGCCACCTTTGGACTGACCGAGAAGGGTAAGGAGCCCCAACCGGCGCCCGATCTCGGCAAACTGGCTGGCGTCCGGGTGCTGGTGGTAGATGATAACCAGACGAACCTGACGATTCTCGGCCGGATGCTGAGCGGATGGGGCATGATTCCGACGGCGGCGGGTGGCGCGGAAGAAGCGATGAAGGAACTGAGTCGAGCGCGCGACGTTGGGGAGATGTTCGGCCTCATCGTGCTCGATGTCTGCATGCCCGGCACCGATGGGTTTGCGCTGTGGGAGCGGATGAGGCGGTTCCCTGGTCTGGGGAACTGCACGGTGATGGTGTTGAGTTCGGCGGCTCGGCTCGACGATGCCCGGCGGTGCCGGGAGTTGGGTGTGGCGGCGTATCTGACGAAGCCGGTCGGGATCCGTGAGCTGCGAAACGCGGTGGCTGCCGTAATGGCTGGCAGGGGGCCAGAAAAGGAAGGCGGCAATGCGCCGGAGCGCTCCGCGTCTATTCCAGACCGTTCGCTGCACATTCTGCTCGCTGAGGATAACGCGGTCAATCAAATGGTGGCGATCAGCCTGCTGCGGAAGAGGAGCCATACGGTTTCTGTGGCCAAGAACGGCCGGGAAGCGGTCGAACTGTGGCAGAAGGAGCACTTCGACCTGATTCTGATGGACGTCCAGATGCCGGAGATGGGTGGCTTCGAAGCATCGGGTCTGATTCGGAAAGCCGAAGAGGGGACTGGAAAACGAATTCCCATTATCGCTTTGACGGCGCGGGCGATGAAGGGGGATGATGAGCAGTGTTTCGCTGCCGGAATGGACGCCTACGTATCTAAACCACTAGATATAAACCACTTAATGCAAACCATTGCGGGTACGCTGGGGGGCCGGCGAGACGCCGTCCGCCCGGCAGAGCGCGCAGAAGCGATCGAGGACCAGTCGATATTGGAAACCCGTTAGCCCGCCACGGCTGTGCCCTGGCCGCGAACCGCGGCGGGCAACGCTCGGGTATGAGGGCTTCGGCTGGGGCGCTTAGGGTAGTGTCGGGGAACGACTGCGGGACGTGGCTGGGCGGGGGCTTGGGCGGGCGTTGGCGGGCTAGGCTGGGGTGGGGTTCGGCGTCTTTGGGGGACAGCCGTGCTGCTTGGGTGCGCGGTCGAGGTGTCTGTGCTTGCCCCGGCTATCCCCCGAGGGGTTGTTCGGCGTCTGGTGTTGCTGGCGG